>NZ_RHHS01000091.1 GCF_003710935.1 Brevibacillus gelatini | reverse complement strand
AGACGGATCGGGTGCTCGATTTGGGCAACGGCGTCGATTTCAAAGGAAAGAGCCTGTATGTGTATGAAGCGCATACCGAGATGAAAAAGGGGCTGCTCAAGCACAAATATTTGCTCGCGTCCAAAAAAGGCATGAGCCAGAAGCCGATCTATCAGTCGCTGATCGTCGGGGCATCAGTCCAAGGCCGCGTCATTGACGTGGCCAAAGACAACGTCAAGGTGCATCTCGACATCGACGAGAAGCAGAGCAAAAGCGAAGCGCACTGGTTCCCGTACTCGTCCGTCTACACGGCGGAAGGAAACAGCGGCTGGTACTGCATGCCGGAGCTGGACGATTACGTCCGAATCTATTTTCCGACGAACAAAGAAGAAGACGGAATTGCGATCAGCTCCGTGCGCAAAAACTCGGAAGAAGGCGAGACGAACAAGCTCGGCAACCCCGATATCAAATACTTCCGCACGGCCAACGGCAAAGAGCTGATGTTTTCTCCGCAAGAGATCGTCATCAGTGCGAAGGACGGGGAAATTCTCATTCGTCTGAACGAGGCGGATGGCATCCAGATTCTCAGCAAAAAAAATATCAAGGTCGTCTCCGATCAGGACATCATGATGGATTCGGCGACAAAGGTGATTATCTCGGCGAAAAACGAGATCAGCCTGACCTGCAGGGAAAGCAGCATCAAGATGGATGGCAATACAAGCATCATCGGGCAGGAGCTCAAGACGAACTGACACACATGGTTGCCAGCTGGTAACTGTGTGTTTGACGCGCAAAAAATGGGCATGCTCACAGGCCAGGTGCATGTTTGCTAAGAAGAGCAGAGCTTTTTCAAGGTAGTCGGCAAGGGGGGACAGGACGTGGGCAGAGAGGAAGCCTTGCAGCATTTTTGGGAAAACGAAGTGCCAAAACGGACGATTGCCCGGCTGCATGCGCTGGATGCGTATTATCGGGCGGAAAAAGAGCGATTGGTGCAGCCGTTTCTCCGTTCGTTTGACGAGATTTGCCAGCGAATGGCGGCGATGCAACAGCAGGGGAAGAAAGGCAAAATGGCTTATTTGACCTACTCCATGCTGCGGACGGAGCTGTTGTCCGGGAGTAACCATTATTTGCTGGAAGCAACGGACAGCCGCTGGTTTTTTGATCCCGTCGAATGCCAGGCCGTTTACGATGCGAGCTGGGCATTTCGCTTTTTGGACGAGCTTGCGGCGGAGTGGACGGAGGCTGCGCGGGCGTATGCCGGACAGATCGGCCCGGCAGAGATCGAACGGATCAAGCTTGTCCAGGCGGAGAAGTTTCACCAGTACGTCGTCAGTCTGGGACGGTATGCGTTGCAGCAGGTAGATTCTGTGGAAGCGTTTTGGCAGGTGGAAAAGGAAGACGAACTGGAGGTGCGCGTCGGCGAGTACCTGGACCAGAGCGAAATCGTGTACTGCCGCGATGTGCGCCCAAAAGATTCGCAGCAAATTCGCGCCTGGCTGGAGGAAGGGCTGGAGCAGGAATACGGCTACAAAGTATTGGCTGGTCTTGACTTGGCGAAGGGACAGTTTGCGGGGATTGATTTGCGCTATGCCGATCTGGGCAACAGTCGCTTGTCTGGTGCCAACCTGCGGGAGAGCGTGCTGGTCGGAACGAGGTGCGTTCGTACTGAGCTGAATGAGGCGGACT
>NZ_RHHS01000090.1 GCF_003710935.1 Brevibacillus gelatini | reverse complement strand
TGTAACTGCTAAACTAAATTCAACAGTATCCGCCAAATAGAAATGAACACTTTTTTCTTTCACTTGGTAACCCAGTTAAGCTATGATTACTTGTTCAACATAGCTTGGCTGGGGGATGGGAAAGGTGGAAAAATTACTGTTGTATCTTCAGGTTCATCAATTAAAAGAGCAAGGATTTAAGGTGGCAGCCATCGCAAGGAAATTGGATCTGTCGAGGAACACGGTCTATAAATATCTAGATATGACTTTTGAGGAGGCATCAGATTGGGTCAATTCCCTTGGTAACAGAAGCAAAAAGTTGAATCCCTACCGGGATAGGATTCTCAGTTGGTTACATGAACATCCAGATCTGTCTTCTTCTCAGGTCGAGGATTGGTTAAAGGAGAAATATCCTTCCATTAAGATTGGAGGAAGCACAGTTCGATCCTATGTTAGTGAGCTAAGGGAAATATACCATATTCCGAAAATTGTACATATTCGTGATCACGAAGCAGTGGACGAGTTGCCAATGGGCCAACAGGCTCAAGTGGATTGGGGAGAAGTCACGGTTAAAAATATGGAAAAAAAGGACGTGAGATTATACTTCATCACTTTTGTTCTCTCCCACTCCCGTTTCAAGTATGTAGAGTGGCAAAGCAGACCCTTTACCACAAGGGATGCAATCAGATGCCATGAAAACGCATTCGTATTTTTCGGAGGAATGCCAGAGGAATTGGTTTATGACCAAGATCACCTGATCACCGTAAGTGAAAATGCAGGAGACATTATCCTGACGAGTGAATTTCAGTCTTATAAGCAAGAACGTGGATTTCGCCTTTATTTATGCCGCAAGGCAGATCCGCAAAGTAAGGGCAAGATAGAAAACGTAGTGAAATTCGTGAAAAGAAACTTTGCCAAACACAGGGTTTTCTCCAATATCGATGCATGGAACGAACGGTCTCTGGCCTGGCTATCACGGACAGGCAATTACAATGTGCACCATACAACAAAAAAGAGACCGGTTGAAGTGCACGCCCTCGAAAAGCAACACTTGAAGCCAGTCTCTCCCCTGCTCTCTTTCGAGAGCAACCGTGGATCCAGTATAACAAGAACTGTCCATAAGGACAATGTGATTAAATATAAATCCAATCGGTACTCCCTTCCTTTAGGGACATACCGTCCAAGGGGAGAGAATCAAGTATTTATCGAGATTTATGAAGAGGAACTGATTGTCAGAGCAACTCCGCAAGGAGAAGTTCTTGCACGACATCGGCTTTGCCACGGAAAAGGAGAGCTTATAAAAAGTAGACAGCACTCACGTGATCGATCTAAAGGGATTCATGCTTATAAGGAGACCATTATCCGCCAATTTCACGATCAAGAAAAAGCAATGCTGTTTATTCATGAGATAAGCGTTCGGTATCCGAGGTATGTACGTGATCATTTGCAAATCGTTCAATATGCCATCACCCATTTCCAACCTGATATTGAGGAAGCCTTGGATGTATGTGTAAAAGACCATTTATGGAGTGCAAATGACCTCCGGGATGTTGCACAGCACCTTTCCCGACTAAAAGATACCAAGCCCTCCTCAGAACCTCGTTTCGATCAAGCAATACCAAGCAACTTCCGCAACCTCTCCGCATTACAAGCCACTTCACCAACGAGGGAAATGGATAAATATTTAAAAATACTAGGGGGCATTTGACGTTGAACAGCACCGTACAGACCATGCAAAATTACTTCCGCCATCTTCGGATGGCGGAGACAGCCAATGAACTACCTGAATTCCTTCGTAAAGCTGAAAAATTCTCTTGGACCTATCAGGAATTTCTAGAAGAACTCTTAACCTATGAATTGAAACGGAGAGAAGCAAAAAATGCGGAGAGGAGATTGAAATGGGCCAAGTTTCCCTATCAAAAGACCTTGGATGAATTTCAGATCGATGAGCAAAAGTCAATCAGTTCCCGCCAAATCAAACAGTTGAAGGAACTGAATTGGCTAGAACAACAGTACAATCTGATCCTTCTTGGTCCTCCAGGAGTGGGCAAAACCCACATTGCAATTGGACTTGGGTTAGAAGCGATACAAAAGGGTTTTCAAGTTACCTTTTCAACCATGGGAGAGTTGATCCATCTATTGAAAACCCAAGAGTACCTCACAAAATCACAAACGCAGCTTAAAAGAATAAACGAATCCGATTTGGTCATTATTGATGATCTCATGTATATGGCAATGGATCAAAGGGAGGCAAACCTATTTTTCCACCTCATAAACAACCTGTATGAACGAAGTTCAATCATATTAACATCCAACAAAGGACCCGAACAGTGGGGAGAATTAATAGGTGATCAAGGAATTACGACGGCTATATTAGATCGATTGCTTCACAGAGTGGAAGTGATCCAACTAAACGAAGAAAGCTACAGAATCAAATACAGGAGCTCTATTTTCGGAGAAAAAAGTGTTCAATCTTAATGAGCAAAAAGTGTTCAAAACTACTTGACGGTTACA
>NZ_RHHS01000009.1 GCF_003710935.1 Brevibacillus gelatini | reverse complement strand
CACGAACATTTTACTCATACGCAAGCCCGAAAAATGGCAGCATGAAAAAAGCAGCCTCCTATGTGCGAAGCTGCTGTATCTGTCTATTTCCTCCGGGATATTACCGGGGAGCCGAATAGGCGATTATCTCTCCATCTGCAGGTACCCGCACGCGGTCCTGCAGCTTTCGTTCCGCCAAAAACGCATGTAACTCGGCGCGTGACAACAGGCAGTGATTCCACGTCTCCATGTGGGCAACGAAAAGGTGGCTGTCCGGCGATGCGGCGGCGACAAGAGCGATGTCCTCCCCCGTCATGGTGATCGGGTCGCCCGTCAAAAACCGGGCTGCTCCGGCAAACACGACAATCACATCGGGAGCAAACCGCCGGATGGCTTCCTCCACTTCGGCACACCATACCGTATCCCCGGCCACGTACAGCGTCGGCTCGCCAGGCGCCTGCAGCACAAAGCCGGAAACTGGCCCCATCCGCTCCCCGATCTCGCCTGTCCCGTGCCTTCCGCCTGTGCGGTAGAGGCGAATCCCTTGCCACTCCTGCTCGCTTTCAATCGCGGTTACATGGGAAAAGCCCTGCTGGTGCAGCATGTCCCTATCCGGGAGCTGGCAAAAGACAGGCAGGTCGGCGGGCAGCAAGCGGAGCGCCTTTTCGTCCAGATGATCTCTGTGCGTATGCGTCACCAAAACCGCCTCCACGCCATCCAGCACTGCTTCCGTGGAAAAAGGCAGCTCTACCAGCGGATTCGCCCGCTGATTCGGCGTATTCGGCACAGCAGACAGCTCGCCCGCCGCGCTGAGCATCGGGTCGACCAAAAACGTGCGGCCGCTGTAGGTTACTTTGAGCGTAGCATGTCGAACAAGTTGGATTTGCATGTCTTCTCTGTCCTCCAATCGCAGTCGTATAATAGTTGTGAGCTTGCTTTTATTGTAAAAGGCGCGCGCATATAGCCGCGAAACGAATCAAGCGCCTCACTTTCACCGCGAAAGGAGATTTTCATGCTCGACCAAACCGACCATGCCATTCTGGCTTTGCTGCGTCAAAACAGCCGTCTTTTGTGGAAAGACATCGGCGAACAGGTCCATCTGAGCGGGCAAGCCGTCGGCAACCGGATCAGAAAACTGGAGGAGCAAGGCGTCATTATCGGATACACGACCATCGTCGACGAGGCCAAGCTGGCTCCTTCGCTCACCGCGCTGGTCACTGTATTCATGAAAACCACCGACCATTCGCGCTTTGCCCGCTTTGTCGCAAGCCGCAGCGAAGTAATCGAAGCCCATCGCATCAGCGGAGAAGGCTGCTACGTGCTGAAAATCAACGTCGCGGACCACACCGCCTTAAACCGTTTTTTGGACGATCTCCTGCCCTTTGGCAACTACCGCGTCAACCTGTCGATCGGCCAACTCAAATAGGGCAGCGCTTCCGACCGGAAGCAGTCTCCTTCTTTTCCGTCTTGCCCGATCATGTGAACAGGGATAAAATGATGGGTACGAAAGGAGGGAAATCGCCATGGAAGATATGCTGTTGCTGTTTTCGCTGGAGGATTTCTTTGCCTTGCTCGCCCTGTTTGTGGGCTGCTTTACGTCTGCTTTTTGTCTCAGACGCCGGCATCGCCCGCAAATACAGGCGTTTCGTTGGAATTCTGGTGACACCTATCGACCTTCGATCAATCCTGGCCTGGTTGAGACTTATCCGATGACAGCAAGGCAATCGTTGCGCCTTCGCCTGATCCGGCGTTCGCAGCACACGAGTGGCGACAAGGATTCGTACCGCTCCCTTTTGGATTTGGCTGTTTGACCCAAAATCCAAAAGGAGGTAGATCGCATGATCGCCAAGTACATCGGAGAAGCTTTGTTGTTTGTGGTAGGCTTGCCGCTTTTTGCTTACCAGACCGGGGAGAGCCTGCATGCTTTGGCAGAGGCTTTCGCGCAGATGTCTGATTTTGTTAACTGGAAATAAGGGTGCCCGTTTTTGGGCGAATAAAAGTTGGAAGCCTGGCTGTCTGTTTTAGATGACAGTCAGGCTTTTGGTTTTGGAGTTAAGGGCGGGGAATGAACTTTGTATGATGAGAAGAGTCCAAGTTTGAAATTTGTCAGACTCATACAGATCGGACGGAATGGAGAAGCCGCCCATCAAATTAGGTTTACTATTCCTTTTTCCACTTTCGTCAAAAAAAATCCTAAGAGCTACATCATTCATAAAGAATCACCCTTGGGTTGTCCGTTGACTATCATCAACGAAATTTCGTATAATGTGGATACAAACATTTCCCTCTTTCCATGAGATAGCGGGGCATGTTTCAGAAGGAAAGCCACTCCTTCCTTGGATCGCGTGGCTCTTCGAATATGAAAAGAAACTACCTTATCGGGTAGTTATTTTTTTATCTCCATGTATACAGAAAAGTGCCTACTTTATTAAGCAATTGTATCGTAGGTAATTAGTCATGTAAACATGCCCACAACCAGCCCGCCAGCGTTTCTTTACTTTTCACACCCCCTATGTTAAAATGTAATCGTAACAAAAATGAATATCCACTTTGTTTATGGAGGAGCCTGTCATCATAGGGTTCTTTTTGTCTTTTTTCAGCCGACAAAAAGAAAAACCCTGTGATGGCGGGCTCTTTTTGCATTTTGCACACAGATTAAAAAGGGGGAAACCGCATGCTTATTTTTCAACTGGCTGTCATCCTGATCGCCTCCAAAATCGCCGGAGACATCAGTGTGCGACTGGGACAGCCGTCCGTTTTGGGGAAGCTGCTGATCGGGATTGTGCTCGGTCCAACGGTGCTCGGGCTGGTGACTGACACGGAAATTTTGAAAGAAATCAGCCAGATCGGCGTCATTCTGCTCATGTTCATCGCCGGACTGGAAACCGATATTGACGAGTTCAAGCGCACCGCCAAGTCCTCCACCAGTGTCGGAGTGGCTGGCATCATCGCGCCTCTGGCACTCGGCTATGTCGCCGGAGTTACGATGGGGCTTTCCTCATTTGAGAGTCTGTTTTTGGGGCTTTTACTCTCGGCGACCAGTGTGAGCATCTCTGTGCAGACGTTGAAGGAGCTGGGCAAGCTCAAGTCGAAAGAAGGCGCAACCATCATGGGGGCTGCCGTCATCGACGACGTACTCGTCATTTTGGCGCTGGCGTTTTTGATGAGCTTCGCTGGCAGCGATGTGAACCTTGGCCTGGTCATTGCCAAAAAGCTGGCGTTTTTCGCGATTGTGATCCTGCTGGCCTGGAAAGTCGTCCCGTGGGTTTTGCGCAAATTCGCTCCGCTGCAAGTTAGCGAAGCTGTGATTTCCGCGGCGCTGATTATTTGTTTCCTGTTCGCCTATTTTGCCGAGTACACAGGCGTTGCCGCCATTATCGGCTCCTATATTGCGGGTGTCGCGATCAGCCTGACCAGCTACAAGCAGGAAGTCACCCACAAGGTAGAAACGATCAGCTACGCCATCTTCGTTCCTGTCTTTTTCACCTCGATTGGCGTCACCGCCCAATTTTCCGGGATCGTGGAAAATTTGTGGCTGATTGTCGTGTTAAGTGTGATCGCCATTGTTTCCAAGCTGGTCGGCGGAGCCTTCGGCGCAAAAATCACCGGCTTCCCTTGGAAAAATTCGCTGGCCATCGGCGCTGCCATGGTGTCGCGTGGCGAAGTGGCGCTGATTATCGCCGCAATCGGGCTGGAAAACAACCTGCTGACCGAGGACATGTTCGCTGTCTTGATCGTCGTTGTCCTGCTGACGACGATTGTCACTCCGCCGATCATGAAATGGCTGTTTGCGGATAAAAATACGCAGGAAGAACCACTTTTGCTGAAAAAGAACGCGTAAACGACAAGCCGGGCTGTTCCACGTCAGATGACGTCGGAGCAGCTTTTTTCTTTCGCATCGCCTTCGCAATCGGTTCCGTTTCGGTTTATGATGAAGAAAAAAATGGTTCCTGCCAACAAGCAAAAGCTTCTTTCGCTGCTGGCGAAGCCCGTATAAAAAATGACGCAAAGGAGAGCGGTCTGCATGAAAGTTGTCGTAGCACCGGACTCATTTAAAGGAAGCCTCACTGCCAAGCAAGTCAGCGAAGCGATTCGCGCCGGCGTGCTCCGCGTGTATCCCCGTGCCAAGATTGTCGCCAAACCGATGGCAGACGGCGGAGAAGGTACACTGCCATGCCTCGTCGACGCGACCGCTGGAAAACTCATGACAGCCACGGTCAAAGACCCGCTCGGGCGACCTGTTGCAGCCGAGTTCGGCATTCTCGGCGACGGCGTTACCTGCGTGATCGAGCTGGCAGCTTCATCCGGCCTGTATCTCATCTCCGAAGCGGAGCGCAACCCGCTTCGCACCACGACCTACGGCTTCGGGCAACTGATTATGGCTGGCCTCGACCTGGGCTGCCGCCGCTTTATTCTCGGACTCGGCGGCAGCGCCACAAACGATGGCGGCGCAGGCATGCTGCAAGCTTTGGGCTACAGACTGCTCACCGAGGATGACCAACCCTTATCCTTTGGCGGGGGAGAGCTTTCCCGGCTGAGCCGCATTGATTGCAGCCAGAAAGACAAGCGTCTTGACGAATGTCAGTTTGTCGTCGCCTGCGACGTCACCAACCCGTTTGTCGGGCCAAACGGCGCTTCCCACGTATTCGGCCCGCAAAAGGGAGCTACCCCGGAAATGGCCCTCGCCCTGGACGACCGTTTGCGCCATTTTGCAGACGTAATAGAAAAAAGTCGGGGAATTGCCATTCACGATCTGCCGGGAACAGGCGCAGCGGGCGGTGTGGCCGGGGCGCTTCTCGCCTTTCTCGGCGGCGAGTTGCAAGCGGGAATACAGATCGTCATGGAGACAACCCGCCTCGCTTGCGCCATGCAGGGCGCCGATCTCGTCATTACCGGAGAAGGCCAGGTGGACGGGCAAACCGCCCAAGGAAAAACAGCGTGCGGCGTCGCCCAGCTCGCGCAGCAATTCGGCATCCCCGTCATCGTGCTGGCGGGTTCCATCGGTGAAGGGATCGAAGCGTTGTATGAAAAAGGCGTCACCGCCGTCGTCAGCATCGCCAATCGGCCGATGACGCTGGATGAGTCCATGCGGGACAGCGCCGCGCTTTTGGAACAGGCGGCCGAGCAGGTTATGCGGATTTGGGCTTGCCGGAGTGGTTTATGAAGGCTGGAAAAAAGCTCTCCCACAGCAACCTGCTGCCAAGGGAGAGCTTTTCGTCATCTACTTCGTTTCCCGATGCAAGGTATGGCGTTTCAGGCGGGGCGAATACTTTTTCAGCTCCAGCCGCTCGGGATTGGTTCGCTTGTTTTTGGTCGTGATGTAGTTGCGATCTCCTGTTTCCGTGCATTGCAGCGTAATGTTGACGCGCATGTCGCTTTCCTCCTTTTTGTCTTACAGCAGCATCTCTACGACGGTGCTTGCAGTAGGCAACGGGTCAGGCAGCTTGGCCCAGTCCGCATGGTACTCCTCATCCGTCAAGAGACAAGTATCCAGCTGCGCTGTGACCGCTTCCCGGTCCAGGCCGATGCCGATGAACACAAGCTCTGTCATTCTGTCGCCATGCACCGGGTCCCACGTCTGCCGCATATCCGGCTCCTCTGCCAACAGCGCTTCCCGCTCCTTGGCAGGCAATGCCGCCGCCCAAAATCCGGCGGTTCCAATCTCAATCGAAGGCCCTGCCTGGCTGAGCGTCATCGCCAGATCGTTGCGGGTAGCCAGCCAGAAAAATCCTTTCGCCCGCACGACTTCCTCCGGCCAGGCGGCCAGCCACTCGCCAAACCGTTCGGGGTGAAACGGCCTGCGCGCGCGATAGACAAAAGAAGAAATACCGTACTCGTCCGTCTCGGGCGTATGTTCTTCTTTTTGCAGCTCGGCAATCCACCCTGCCGACTGGCTGGCCGTCTCAAAGTCAAACAGTCCGGTATTCAAAATCTCATGCGGATCGACCTGTCCGCGCACCGCCCGGATCAAGCGGGCCTTTGGCTGCAATTTGCGCAGCACCGCCTCCAGTTGCTCCAGCTCTTCCGGGTTTACCCGGTCGCATTTGTTCAAAATGAGAACGTCGCAAAACTCGATCTGGTCGATCAACAAGTCTACCACTTCACGCGTATCGTCCTCCCCGACTGCCTGCCCCCTGTCCAAAAGACTTTCCCCCGAGGAAAAGTCATGCCAGAAACGGTACGCATCCACGACCGTCACCATTGTGTCCAGCCGGGTCAAGGCAGACAGGTTGATGCCGTTTTCCTCATCGACATACGTGAAGGTCTGGGCGACGGGAACAGGCTCGCCGATCCCCGTCGATTCAATCAATATGTAGTCATACCGTCCTTCGCGCGCCAGCCGCTCCACTTCTGTCAGCAAATCCTCGCGCAGCGTACAGCAGATGCAGCCGTTCGACATCTCCACGACCTTTTCATCCACACGGGAAACACCCCCTCCTTGCGATACCAGCGTGCCATCCACATTCACCTCGCTGAGGTCGTTGACGATGACGGCGACGCGCATGCCTTCCCGGTTGTTCAAGACATGATTGAGCAAGGTTGTTTTGCCTGCTCCCAGATAGCCGCTCAGGACAGTTACCGGGATTCTTTTATCGGTCATAAGCAAATCTCCTTCGCTTAACAAAACGTAATGATTACGATTTAATAAACATGCTAACGCAACACTCTTTCGTTTGTCAAGACAAATCGTAATGATTACGTTTAGACACAACAAAACGATGAAGTGACCCTATCCTCGCTCTTTTTTCTGCCCGCTCTTGTTTCATCGTTTGCTATAATCAATTTATGTCGCAATGGAAAGTAGGGACAGATGTGACGTTATACGGATTTTACACAGATGAATCAGGAAACAACGGCTTCAATGATATGAGAAATCAACCCGTTCTCTGTTACGCAGGCATCCTGGTCCCCATCCATTACCAGGTGTTTTTGCATCATGAAGTCCAGAAAATCAAAGACAATCTGGAAAAAGATATAAAAGCCACCATTCACGGCATACCTGCAGAGCAGTTTCCCCATATCGACTTTTTTAAAAAGTTTGAAATCCACGGAAAGGCATTTATTGACGGGGAAAATTTCTACTATAACTTATCGGATGGCCAACGCTTCAAAGTCGTGGAAAATTTGTTGTCTTTAGTGAAGGCTTCGGAAGTAAAGGTAGTGGCTGCTCTCGTCAACAAACAGCTTTACCAGACCCGGACGGGTGAAACCAACCATAACCGCATGCATCTCCACGCGTATACGGAGCTTGTTCGCTGCCTGTCCAACGAGCTGAGCCGTGCTGACTCGTATGCGTTTGTCATTTGTGACGATGGCAAGCCGAGCGAGCTCAACCATTTTCGTGACGCCCTGCGAAATCCGCTCAATCGCAGAGTGTATCCCGACCTGCAAGTAAAGCTGTCGCACGATCATAATGGAAACCTGATTCAACTGGCTGATATGATTAACTTCATCACCTCTGTTCATTTCCGGCATCGTTACGGCTTCCCTCCGCGAAAACGACACCAGGCCGCCATCCTCGATATATATGCGCGGCATCTGGACTCCAAGCTCATCATCTGGGAATACAAATAAAAAGAGGAGGACGCACACAACGTGCGAACTCCTCTTGTCGGTCGTACACAACGTGCGACCTTATTTCTACCCTATCCAAAATCACCGGACGATATGTCAAAATAAATTAAGACATTCTGTTCATAGGTCAATGCATGAGCTACGTACAGAATGCCTTAATTATCGTGTGGATTTAGTCGTACACAACGTGCGAGCAAATCCACATCTATAATTGTACGTTTGCAAAAGGAAGTTGTCAAGCATAACAAGAGAGAAAACACAGGCTTCGCCCAGCTTTTCAGCGAAGCCCTGTTTACGTGTGTCGATCCTTCCGCTACTTCACCCGCTTCATCGCCACCGCTTCCCCATACGCGCCGATGACCGGCTGATACAAGCTGCGGTTGTTCAACTGATCCTGGTCCACTACCGGGGTCGGACGATTCCCTTTCCATGTAATCTGGCTGTATACATGGCCCGCGGCAGTCGGCATCGTGACCAAAATGTCCTTGACCTGATCGTTGTTGCCGTCTGTTATGTGCAGCTTCGGCAGCAAACCTTTGTCGCGCGTGCCCACCGAAACAAACGTCTGCTGGTTGTTTTTCCCTTCGCGAACCACAATGCGCAAATTCTCGGCCGTCTGGTTCATCGCCAATCCCATCTTGTCGCCTACCAAAAAAATGTGGTCCTTGATCCCGTCGCCTGTCACATCTGCGTATTTCGTATCCAGCACAAATGTACTGTCGCTTTTCATGCTGAACCCGCTATTGATTGAGACATCCGGCGAAGGCAAGTTGTCGACATCGGTTTTTTCCAGCGTGACCCCGAGCAGTTGCGGCTTTTGGTCCACGATATTCCACACGCTCGTCGCTACGGCAATATGGTCCTGATTGTTTACTCCCCAAATATTTTGCTTGCCCATCCAGCGCAGATTGCCTTTGGCATCGCGAAAAGGCACCAGTTCCACCAGCTTTTGCACGTAGCCGTTCGTCGGCTTTTGCAGCTTGCCGTTTGCCTGATAAATCCCTTGATGCAGGTATGTCGCTTTATTGGCAGACAAATCAAACGTGCTGACTGCTTTTGTCTGCAAATTCGTTACCTTTACCCAAAACCCGTCGGTAAACTGCACGGAAAACGGAATGTTGTGCTGCGGTTGCAACAGGGCAACGGTAGCATACGATTGGGACTGTGACGGAAGGACATTCGCATGAACCGGAGCAACCCCCAGTCCTGATGCCATGAGAATAGCACCGCTCCATACGATTGTTGCCATCGTTCTTTGCCAAAGTCTCATGATTCTCTCCCCCTATGTAACAGGCACGCCGTTTCTTGCCAAAGGTTACACCCGTGCCTTTTCTTCGCTGCTCTTCTTTCTAAACGAGATGAACCGTTCAAATGTTGCTAGGAAATAACCCCAATGTTTTCTCGCCATTTTTACCGATTTGCAACAACTTCACGGAGAAGGCAGGCTACAATATAGTCAAACGGAAGTAGCTGTAGAAAGGAACAAGCACAAATGAAAAAGGCCTGGCTTTTGCCTGCCGCGATCTGCGCTTCTCTTCTGAGCGGTTGCGGCCTGGCAGATACCCCTAACGAACTGATGCGCGCGCCCGCTGCCGACGGCGATCAAAAATCGATCAATCAGGCGGTCATGCAATTTTTGCCTGCGGGCTCACAGTTGGCGATGCCGCTCCACCCCGCAGAGGCGAGCGCCGTCTCTCTGCAAGACCTGAACGGCGATGGAACTCCCGAGGTCGTCGCCTTTTACAAGTCGGAAAAAACCGATTACGAAATCGGTGTGCTGGTGCTTACGCAAAAGCAAGGAAACTGGCAAAAGCTGACCTCCTTTACCGGGATTGGCAATGAGCTGGACTACGTTTCGTTTCACGATCTCAACGGCGACCAGGTTCCCGAGATGCTGATTGGCCTGGGCGGCGGCGACGGTCTGAACCGGGAGCTGTCGGTGTACTCCATTACCGACGACAATACCAGGGAGCTGATGAAGCAACCCTATTCCGTCATGGCGGTTGGCGATTTGACCGGAGATCAGCAGACTGAGCTTGCTCTGGTCCTGCACGATCACAACAATTTCACCTCCAAGGCAGAGCTGTTTGGTGCAAAAGACGGCCAAATCACCAAGCTGGCCGAGGTAGCGCTCGACGGCTATGTGAACGGATACGAGCAAGCGATCATCGGAAAAGCGTCTCCTGAGAAAAATGCCCTGTTCATTGAAGCCGGGGTAGGCGCGCACTCGGCATCCACCGACCTATTGATCTGGGAAAATGGCACCTTGCACAACCCACTGGCCAAGGCAGAGGGAGAAATGGATGTCACCTTCAAGGCCTATGCCTTGTACAGTGAGGATATTAACGGAGACGGCATTATCGAGATCGGCACCAGAACGCAGCCGCCTGGCACAGAAGAGCTGGCCATGGCCGAAATTCCCTGGATCTCCTCCTATTTTCAATGGGACGGCAAGACTGGGCTGAAGCACGTGGAAGATCATTACCAAAACTATTCACTTGGACTGGATATGAAAATTCCGGAAAAATGGCGCGAAAAATTCACCATATCCGCCATTCCCAACGCCAGTTCGCACACCATCCGCTTTTTCTACTACGGAGAAAACGGAAAAAATAAAGCCGAGCTTTTGACGCTCCAAACCATTCCGCAAACCGAATGGAACAAATTCGAGAACGGACTCAAACAAAAGCAAGTGCCTTACGTTCTGTTGAAGGAAGAAGGAAAGCAGGTTCTGATCGCGCTCCTTCCGCAAGCGACACCCAGCCTTGGCAAGTCTGCCATGCAGGAGTACCGCTCCATGCAGCTCACGGCAGACGAGATACGTCAGCTCTACAAGCCTTTATCCATTCCGTGATAAAGGCCAAAGCGGTTTTTCCTGTACCAATCCACCTGAGAGCGAAAAAGTCAAAATCAGACCAAGGGGATTTGTTTATGAAGGTTTTATTGCTGGAAGACGAAAAATCCATTCGTGATTTTGTCCGCATCAATCTGCGGCGTGAAGGCTGGGATGTCGTTGAAGCAGCGACAGGCGAAGAAGCGCTGGAAATCGCGCATGCACAAAGCGATATTGAAATTGCCATTCTCGATGTGATGCTGCCCGGCATTGACGGCTTTGAAGTGTGCGGGCAGCTGCGCAAAAAATACCCGCGCCTTGGAATTATCATGCTTACTGCCAAAAGCCAGGAGCTGGACAAAGTGATGGGGCTGGAGTTCGGGGCCGACGATTACGTGTCGAAGCCGTTCAGTCCGGCTGAGCTGTTGGCCCGCGTAAAGGCATTGCACCGCAGGCTGACACCCCTCCCCGCTGCTGTGGAGGACAAAAATACGATTGACATTGCTCCCTTCACCCTGCTGCTCGATGAGCGAAAACTGCTCAAAAAGGATCAGGAAATCGTCCTGACCCCCAAGGAGTTTTCCATTATCAAGCTGCTGGCTGAGAATGCCAACAAAGCGATCAGTCGCGATGAGATTTTGAGGAAGGTCTGGGGGCAGTTTTTCGTCGGGGACCTGAAAATCGTGGATGTGAACATCCGCAGAATTCGCCAAAAGATCGAAGACGATCCTGCCCATCCAACCTTCCTGGAAACGGTCTGGGGGTACGGGTATCTCTGGCGGAAGGATGCTCCTGATGAAAGGAATTAGAAGCAGGCTCGTCTTTTACTTCGGCATGATCCTGCTGTTGATCGTACTTTTGCTGGAAGGACTGTTTTACTGGGCCGTCCATACGTACTACTTCGGAACGGCTACCGAAGCGTTGGAGACGCGCAGCACGACCTTCACCAATTTTATCAACAAGTACGCAACCGGTTATCGCTTGAAAGACAAGGCCCGCTACATTCTGGAGAACGTATCGAGCCAGGAATACGCCAAAATCGAGGTGCTCGACCTAAACGGCAAAGTCATACTCAACTCGTACGGCTTCCAGACAGGAGAGCTTGTCCAAACCCCCGACGTCATGGAAGCGATCAGGGGGCAAAAAGGTCTGTTCGTGGGCAGAACGTCCGAGTCTCGCGAACGGGTCATTGCCGTTTCCAATCCCCTCACCTTCGGGTCAGAGTACGTCGGCGTCCTCCGCTACACGATCTCGGCAGAGCCTTTTTATCAGGCAGTCAATCGCATCGCCTTGTACGGGCTGGGCGTTGGGGCTGGCGTCGTCCTGCTGGCCTTTGCCCTCAGCCTGCTCATGGCCAAACGGATCGTCGACCCCATCGAAGACCTGACGAATGCCGCGAAGCAAATGGCGGAGGGCAACTTCACCGCCCGCGCTCCGAAGCGGTACGACGACGAGGTCGGGACGCTCGCCGATACGTTCAACTACATGGCAGCAGAGATCGGCAAAAACGAAAAGCTGAAAAACGATTTCATCTCTTCTGTCTCCCACGAGCTGCGCACGCCGCTGACCTCGATCAAAGGCTGGGGGGAGACGCTCATCTCCGGCGGCCTGGAAGACCCGGAAGAAACGATGCTCGGGCTGGAGGTCATCTCCAAGGAAACCGACCGCCTCATCGGTCTCGTGGAAGAGTTGCTCGACTTCTCGAAGTTTCAGTCCGGTGAAATGAAGCTCACCCGTGAGCTGCTCGATTTGCGCGAGATTTTGGACGACGTGCACGTACAGTTCGCGATCCGCGCCCAGGAAAAGCAGATGGAGTTTCAACTGGCGCTCCCGTCCTCCCCGCTCACTGTCATGGGCGACCGCAACAGGCTGAAGCAGGTGTTCGTTAACTTGCTGGACAACGCCTTCAAATTTACGCCAAAGGGTGGCACTATCTCCGTAGCAGCAGAGGCCTCCGCGGACAAGCTGACCGTCACTGTCACAGACAGCGGAGAAGGGATACACCCGAATGATCTGCCGCATGTCACGGAAAAGTTTTTCAAAGGAAGCTCCAAGCTTTCAGGCAGCGGACTTGGACTCGCGATCTGCAAAGAGATCATTCAGTTGCATACTGGACGCTTTTTGGTCAATAGCAAGCAAGGACAGGGTACTTCGATCATGGTAGAGCTACCTTGTGTATGTGGTTCTGAGGAAAATTATTCAGCAGGCTGACCAGGCAGTCGGTTCGCTTGTCCTCCTCCCGCCGTAACGGAAAGCCGCTGTTCAACGGCTTTCCGTTTGTCCTTGGTTGGTCATTTTGCCGCTTCGCCAATTTTAGCGAACAGCATCTTCACCCATCTTCCTCGATCAGCCCGAAAGTCACACTATCGATCATGTCTGGTCTTTGTACATATCATTCAAAAATTTAATCTACACACCCTATTTAATGTACTTTCATTCTTGATCTGCGTACTTTAAATTAATAATTTCAGTATTTTCAATACCCTCAACATCTGTCCAAGTTATTTTGTAAACTGGATACTCCCCGAAGAAAAGGGTAATTTCTTCGGGGGTTACACCATTTTTAAACTCGTTTTTCGTGCTTTCTGAGTTAGGTACATCTTGAAAAATGGTGAGATAGCCATCTTTAAAATCAGGATTTTGAACATGACCTGTTTGTTCACTCGTTTGAGTTAAATTAGATACAAAACGAATTGTATTCACCTTTTTATCCCCGAGATACTTAATTTTCCCAATAAAGCGTGCTCCATTCTCTTGATCTGGAATAATTTCAGTAACACCATGCCAATTTTCTGTTGTTCCTTCGTACCGATAGGACCATTCCTTTTCAGAGCAAGCAACGAATGAAAAAAGGGAGATAATAATCAAAAATACAAAGCCTATGTTCTTCTTCACATTGTATTCCTCCCTTTACACAACATTATTTAGCCTTACACTACAATATTCATGGCAATATGCTAGCGGTGCATCAACATTTTCCCACCGTTCAAGATACCCATTATTTCGATTGTTTAGTGCTCGTGCAAAAAATCTTCAACATTGAAATAAGAGGTATACTCCTATTTCAATCAAAAATGATCTTAGCCAGATTAACTAAGAGGAAATGGGAGCGATTGATGTTCGTCACACCAAAGAAACTTATTGATAACTTGCCAAGTAAACGGCCAGAACGACCGTTTACTTGATTTAAAAGAACGTACTACCAACCAATATTACCTACTGAAACAGTACTATAAATGGTACCTGTTGACGATCGAGCCGTATATGATGTTTTTAGTCTTGCACCAAAACCTCCAAGGTTATCATCCATTCTAATATAGTCCCATGAAAGTAGCTTTATATAGCTTTGGCCCCAGGCGGGAGGGGTATACAGCTTTGGATCACTATTGCTAACAAGCTTTCCACTAGATTTGCTATAGCCAGCAGCTTTCGCATTGAATTCCCCGGACTGTATTGTCAAGCCGTTCCTATCCAACAAATCCCATCTCGCCTCATATCGTGTTGCTTTTCCCCACATATCAATACCGTTCTGTTTAATGATACTCGTCCACATCCAAACGGTTTGTTGAAAGTTTAAACCTGAGTTGTTATCCCGATCCCGTTGGTCATAATCAGATGGATCTGAAACTGCATATACTACGTAATCGCTAATTACCTGTTGACCCACTTGCGTTTCCTTCAATTTTTGTACCGTATAGTAGCTGTGTTCGGTAAGATCTTTTACAACATTTCCTTTTTCATCTCGTAATTGAATCTTAATCTTTTTAAAGTCGTAATCCTTTTTCCCCGCTAAGGCATCTTTTCTAAGCTCTTTTTCTGATTTCATTTCCGCTTTATAAAGCAATTTTTCTTGCTTTTCAGCAGCATATCCATGTCCAAAAGAAAGTGTAGAAACAACTAGAGTTAATGTAAATACCATCCTTGAAAGTAATTTTTTCATTTCAGATTAGAACCACCTTTTTAAGGATCTCATCTCTAAACACAATAAGCTAAGTGTATGTTACCAGGGGATGCTGCCATTCCCAACCATAACCGTGCTATACAGAGTACCAGTGCTCGAACGAGCAGTGTACGAAGTTTTTAATCTAGCACCAAAGGCACCAATCGAATCGTCCAGGCGAATATAATCCGCTGTAGGATTCTTTACATAGCTTTGACCCCAGACCGGGGGATAATATGGTTTTGAATCACTGTAATTTACGTTTTGATTATTAGATTTACCTTTGCCTATTGCTTTGGCATTGAATTCCCCGGACTGTATTGTCAAGCCGTTCCTATCCAACAAATCCCATCTCGCCTCATATCGTGTTGCTTTTCCCCACATATCAATACCATTCTGTTTAATGATACTCGTCCACATCCAAACGGTTTGTTGAAAGTTTAAACCTGAGTTATTATCCCGATCCCGTTGGTCATAATCAGATGGATCTGAAACTGCATATACTACGTAATCGCTAATTACCTGTTGACCCACTTGCGTTTCCTTCAATTTTTGTACTGTATAGTAGCTGTGTTCGGTAAGATCTTTTACAACATTTCCTTTTTCATCTCGTAATTGAATCTTAATCTTTTTAAAGTCGTAATCCTTTTTCCCCGCTAAGGCATCTTTTCTAAGCTCTTTTTCTGATTTCATTTCCGCTTTATAAAGCAATTTTTCTTGCTTTTCAGCGGCATATCCGTGTCCAAAAGAAAGTGTAGAAACAACTAGAGTTAATGTAAATACCATCCTTGAAAGTAATTTTTTCATTGCTATGCTCCTCCTGTAAAATTTTTACTTTATAGGTTTTTATTATATAGTTTTATCTGAATATTCTCAATGTATTTTCAACAAAAAGTTAAGTCTATTTAAGTAAAAAAGATGAACCCTTTTCAAAACTCTCGGTTAGAATGGTAATCTTGAGTCACCATTGCAAAATACAAATGGCTCCACTAGCGTTGCATAAAAATCGCCAGGATTAATAAACTGATTTTTCTGAACTAAATTCCACTTCCAAATGGCTAAAGAACGGAGTGACCCACAAAGGTAGTTCCGTCCATTTGGCATTTATATACACTTAAACCAGATGCTACACAACCGTTTCCTTCCTGCTTATGGATCAGGCTTTCTTCGTTTCGAGGTTAATCGCTCCCACCAGATTCGGCTATCCTCCCAGAGCATCACACGTAACCACCGATAGATTTGGAACCAGTATTTTGATAATGTTCAATACAACATCAGTGCTTCAGTATTAATTATTTATGTAAAATATGGAAATTATAGGTGGTAGACCAAACTGCGGAAATACGTACCAAATCAAGTCATTCAAGCGCAGAGGATAGGAACAAATGGGCGTTTCTGCTACGAGCAAACAGATGGGCGAAAAAAGAATGCTCAAACAGCATCTTCCCTAGTTGAAGCCATCACATTGATTATTCCTCGAATTTCTTGGTGGAAAATTTTCGACAAAGCTCTTAATGAGTTACTAGCGGTGTGAAAACGCGTTTATCTTGTCAAAAAGATAGAGGATAGTTACAGCAGTGTGCCTGTACGAAAAGTAGCGCATGCAAAATTGTAAGGAACAGAGCTTTGAAATGTTCCTTATTTGGCCCCGATCATCAGGACTTGGAATCATCACCTCAAGACAGTCACATTTCCTTGCACTCGTCGATGTGATATTTCTCCAAATCCATGTCAAGTTTCACCTCGTGGCAATATGATCGGGATCGGAGTATATAGTGAAGAGTATCGAGCAGTACGAGCCATGAAGAATTGTTGATAAAAATACCAGAGCAACTTCATATCACTCTAATCTTAAACTAGCCGATGCCAAGAAGCCACTTTCGCATCTTTAGAACAGTATGTTTAAATGGATTTTTATAGCTCTTCACCGTAAAACGTGCTTGATCTTCCTCTAGCGCAGTTTTTCGTAGTTATATAGCCGGTTTACACTCCAGTCTAATGCGAATCTTGAATCTCTCTAGATTGCGGTAGCCGTAGGCTCTTCGTTTGATCACCTTCACTTTGTTGTGTGTCCCTTCAATCTTGGCATTCGTTACCCGAAAGGAAAAATAATTCTGAATGGGCTCTCTCCACTGGACAATCGTTTTGGCAATGGAACGAACCGCAGGAGTCGGAGAATAGAGATGGTCGTCGATCCATTTCTGAAGTGCTTTCTCACCTGCTTCTTGGGTTTGAACGGCATACACGGCTCTGATGTCTTGAAGCGCAAAGTAGAGTCGTTGAGGTGTGGATCTTCTGCTAACCAATTCTTCAGTTCCTGAAGCTCTTCGGGCTTCAGTTTGTCAGGGATCGTATGGAACAGGCGTTGCTCATGTCTACCCCGACGATGTGTTCCACGAGCATGCGTGCGTTTTCGGGTAGCTTCCAACGCTTTCGAGAAAAGCTGGATCACGTGAAATTTATCTGCTACCACAAGGCTATGCTTCCAGACTTGGCGTACGGTTTCAGCCATTCCTGGAGCCAAATCCGTGACAACGACATGAGGAGCCTTACGAAAGGGCCATTGCTGCAGGGCGTTTTGTACCTGTTCACGTGAACGTCCTTCTGTAACTTGCCAGATATGACCGGTTTGAGCATCCATGAGGTTCACGCCATACTTATGGCCTTTTTGCAGAGCAAACTCCTCCAGACAGACCACTTCAGGAGCTTCCTGTTCTTGTGGTTGAGCAAGGCGTTGGGGGGCTAGTTGGTAGTACCAGCGTTCGAGTGTCGAGTAGGCCACACTCAATTGTTTGGCAACCGAGAGCAAATCCCGGCCGCGGCACATATCCACTGCCATCTCTTGAAAAGCAGAGGTGACCGATCCTCGAGGCGGGATACCGTTCCATTCCACTGTCCATGTAAGCCCACAACTCGCACAGCGCTGGCGATACATGGGAACGGATACCCAGACGGTTCCCCAAGAAGGAACGAAACGATGACGAAGAATACGCCGTCCAGGACGGGCATGGTTGGTACTAGCTCGGAGACAGAGCGGACAAAGATAACAAGCAGAATTCGGTTCCAGAACAGCGATCCAATCCGTTTCCGTTGTTTTTTCCCAATGAGTGAGATGGAATGATGGAAGTCTGACAAAGTCTGTGCTAAAATCAAGGAACAACGCAGATTTCCTCCTTTTCAGTGGTTGTCTCAACAACTCCCACGATAGAGGAACATCTGCGTTTTTTCAATGTCTAGCACGGGTTATGGTGATGAATCATATTTTATGACGTGTGAGAATGGCATATTGTTTCTTAATGAACCTATACTTTTTTTAAAAAAATCCCCCCACATCGACAGAGTAAGGCCTTGCTTTACTCTGTCGATGTGGGGGACTTGCAAAGGTTGGATTAGAAGCTGTTCGTAATCACCAGCTCATCCAGTCCAAAGCGGGCTGTCGGATGAGCTTGCTCGCTTGCTTTGCCGAGTGACAGCATCAGCGTCGGAATGTAGCGCGACGGAATGTTCAGCTCTTTGATGAGCGCGTCGCGATCGTATCCGCCCATTGGGCATGTATCGTAGCCTTTGGCTTTTGCCGCCAGCATCAGTTGCATGGCCGCATAGGAAGAGTTGCGGATCGCTTCGTCGCGGGCGATCTCCGGATTGTTTTTGTAAGCTGCTTCGATTTGCCCGATCAGGGTGTCACGCACTTGCTCGGTGACGTAGCCTTTTTCGAGGGCAGCGTCATACACTGGGCGCGCCGACTTGTACGCCTCCAAATCTCCGAGTATGATGATGGTGGCATACGCATCCACGACTTGCTGCTGGTTGTAAGCAATCGGCAGAAGCTTTTGCTTGATCGCCGAATCAGTCACGACGAGAAAACGCCAATGCTGCAGGTTCCAGGAGGACGGAGCGCTTGCCGCGAGACGCAAAATTTCGTTCAGGTCGCCCTGTGGGATTGTGGCATTCGGATCGTATTTGCGCACGCTATGGCGAGCTTCCATCACTTGTTCAGCAGTCATTTTCAGTTCGGTACTCATACAATTTTCTCCTCTCCATCTTCATTTCCTATTCCTGATACACACTTACTTTAATATAGTTAGAAACATTTTACAACCACCTTTTTCCTCCCGGTTGCAGTTTGCCGGAAGACGGACAGGGACATGGTATTACATCCTATATTGTTGGGAGGAGTTTTGCTTGAAATACACGGATAATATTGTCATCGTCACAGGCAGCGGACAGGGCATCGGGCTTGCCGTCGCCACCATGTACGCCGCTCACGGTGCGCACGTCATCATTGCCGAGCGCAGTTCCGAGACCGGTGAAGCTGCCGTCCGGAAAATAAACGGAGCAGAAGCAACGACAGGCTCAGCCTCGTTTGTCCAAACCGATGTGAGCGAGCCGCAGCAGATCGAGCGGCTGATGCAAACCGTTGACGCCCGCTGGGGCCGCCTTGACGTGCTCATCAACAACGCCGGCTTGTCCGTCTGGGAATCTCCTTACGACCTGACTGTCGAAGCGTGGGACCGTATTTTGAACACAAACCTGCGCAGCGTCTTCCTCGCTTCGCGGGAAGCGGCCAAACTCATGCGGCGAAACGGCGGCGGAGCCATCGTCAATCTGGCCTCGACCAGAGCCCACATGTCTGAGCCGCATTCCGAGGCGTACGCAGCGTCCAAAGGAGGTATTTTGGCCCTCACCCACGCCTTGAGCGTATCGCTTGGTCCCGACAAAATTCGCGTCAACACCATCTCGCCAGGCTGGATTGAAAACGGCGATTATACGGCGCTGCGCCCCCAGGATCATGCGCAGCATCCCGCAGGTCGCGTCGGTACGCCCGACGACATCGCCCGCGCCTGCCTCTTTTTGACGCAAAAGGAAAACGACTTTATTACCGGAACCGAGCTGGTGGTGGACGGCGGCATGACCCGCAAAATGATTTACGAGCCATAAAGCCAAACCAATGCCTCTCCTCCTGAATACTTTGGAAGTAACAAGAGATAAAGGAGGAGTTCCATGTCTTTTGAAGAGGATGATCTCAGGCTGCTCGCTCTCTGGCTGCTAGCAATTGGCTACTTGATTCTCGCCTTCACCGAATTGGCCGCTCTTGGATACTGGTAAAAGCAAAAAGAGCCACTCCCATGCATATAATATGGAGAGTGGCTCTTGGCTTTTTCGTTTTCTTAATCTTACCAGGTCCGGAATGGAGGCGAGCCTGGCGCTTGATGCTGAATCTGCTCCATGATCGGATAGCCGTAGGCCAGAACAATCAGGAAGGCGAGCAGCCCGATCCATACAGGCCAACGCTCCAAAATGCCTGGCACTGTCTGATTAGTCTCGGTTTCAGCAATTGGATACTCGGTGTTTCCTTTTGGTGCGTAGAATGTCAGGTACAGCAGAATGAGAATCAACAGAATCGCGGATACAAACAGCAGCCCTCCACCAAAGGCCATGACGCGTTGGTAATCCATCCAGCCAAGCGCGGTCGGATGATCCATGTATGTCGTGTAGTCTGTCCGGCGCGGTGCGCCTTGCAGCCCCATCGTATGCATGGCAAACGACATCAGGAACATCCCTACCGACCAGAATACGGTTTGCACCATCGCCATGCGATTTGCCGTCTTGGTCAGCCTGCGTCCCGTCAAGGCTGGCACCAGCCAGAAGCTGACACCGAAGAAAGTGAGCGCAACAGCAGCACCGACTGTAATGTGGAAGTGTCCTGTTACCCAAATCGTATTGTGTACGACTGCATTGAGCTGGTTACTTGCGTTGATAATTCCGCCCGCACCACCAGGAATGAAGAACAGCATTCCCATAAACGGAGCGAAGAAGCGAGCGTCACTCCAAGGCAACTTCTTGAACCAGCCGAACAGTCCGCTGCCACCTTTTTTGCGGCCTGTTGTCTCGAAGACAGCAAACATCGAGAACGCCGTCATCAGCGACGGAATAACAACGATCAGCGTCAGAACGACGTGGATCATTTTCCACCCGGCGGAAATTCCCGGCTCCATCAATTGGTGGTGGAACCCAACCGGAATGGAGAACAGCAAGAAACAGATAAAAGAGAGACGGCTGAGCGAGTCACTGAAAACATGACCGCCAATAATGCGCGGAACGCATACATACCAGGCCATGTAAGCCGGCAGCAGCCAGAAATAAACGAGCGGGTGACCAAAAAACCAGAACAGCGTGCGGCTGAGCATGATGTTAATACTTGGTACCAGTCCGAGCGACCACGGAATGAGTTGGAACAGCACCTCAACCGCTACCGGAAGTGTCGCGATGATCCACAGAATATAAGTGGCGACAGACATGAAGACGAACAGCGGAGAGGTTTTCCCCGGATTTTCCCGTCTCCATTTGCGGTAGCTGGCAAAAACCCCGACGCCTGCCAGCCAACTGCCCACTACGAGCAAGGCCGCACCAATGTAGAAATAAGGCGATGCTTTCAATGGAGCATAGAAGGTGTACAGGACCGAAGCTTCATTCATCACAATTGTGACACCAGCCATCAACGTACCTGTCACCATGAGAATCCAGCCTACCCAACCAAGTTTCAGCGTCGTTCCGTGCAAGGAACCGCCTGTCGTTCGGGCTACACCGGAAAAGATAAACCCGACAATGAAAAACGTGGTAAAAATAAGTGCCATCAATACGCCATGAGCTGTCAAGATTTGATAGTAGTTCATCCAGCTTGGCAGTTCTATGATACCGCCGCGCACCATTCCCTGAAGCATACCTGCCAATGCAGCCAGCCCGAAGGCGATATACGCCACCCACACATACGCCAGACTAAGCTTTGCCGCTGACCGCTGTATTGGAACGTGGGGAATCGAATCGTCTATTTTTCGTGCGATTACCATAGGGTTCACCTACCTCTATTTCACAATAATCGTGGTTGCCATCACCTGATGGCCTGCGCCACAGTATTCGTTGCAAAGAATCAAATACTCGCCCGGTTTGTCAAACGTATAGCTGGCCGAGCTGATATGTCCCGGCAAGACCATGAAGTTGACATTTGTTTCCGGAATCTGGAATCCGTGAATCACGTCCGGACTTGTGACGTGGAAGTTGATCGTAGAGCCTGCTTCGACCTCCATCTTCGTCGGCGCGAAGCCAAAGGCAAACGCCGTCATGTAAGCGTCGTACTCCTTGTCTCCTACCTGCACTAGTCCCGGTTTATCAAAAGGAGGGGTTTCCATCACCTTTTCAGGGTCGATCATTTCCATACTGCTTGGCGGGGCCATTCCCATCGCAAACGCATTGACGCACAGCAACACGACAAACAGCGCCAGACCGCCTGCACCAAGCATCAGCCATATTTTTTCATAACGGTGCAAATGCATAAGTATCCTCCTTCTCTTCCTCTATTACGCCCGTTCCAGGAAAAGCCCGAATACACCCAGCCAACCGACGAGAATGATGCCCCCCACAATTAGCACAGCGGCAAACGTCCCCTTCAGTTCCTCTTGCTCGGGCTGCGTCTTTTTTTCTTTCGACTTTTTGCCTTGCTTTAATTTGTCGATTTGCGTCTCCATCGCACTTTTCTCCTTTCTGTGTGCCGCGCAGGCGCATCATATTTTTCACGCCTTCATTCTACTCCTGGAACCAGAAGGAAGTAATTCGGGGAAATCCCCTAAATTGGTCGGGGAAACTCCTGATTCTGCTCGGTTTGTGTCACATGTTCGACAAAAAAGCCGATTTCTGCAAGTGCAGAGATCGGCTTTCGTGGTTTGTAGTATTTTTATTGATATTTCAATTCGATTAATTTGCCCGTAGTTGCGTCGACAAAGCGGTAGCTGCCCTCTCTTTTTGGCTGGTAGACCAGCTTTGGCTCAGGTGCACGCTGATCTTCGTAGTGCTCCCAGTAATACACCAGCTCCAGCTCGACTTCCTTTTGGTACGTTTCTTTTGCTTCCTGGGCGCTAACCAGCTTTGTGGCAGCGGGCAAGACGATATCAGGATGGAGCGGATGGAGATTCAACTCTATAACGGCGCCTGTCACCAGATCGATCTCAACCTGGTAAAACTCATCCGATACGGGGATTCCGTTGCGTTTTCCCTCAAAATGGAAGGAAACCGTACGCCGCTCGTTCCTTGGTCTCAGCTTGCTCTTGTCCACCCAGGCCGGAATTGCTTTATCATCATACGCGAACGTGAACAGCGTCAGCTCGGTAACAGCCGGATCGAGGTATGGCTGCAACACGGCAAGCGCTTTTTTCTTCGCTTCTTCGACGCTGATTTTGTTCTTCTGCTCCTGTCCTTCCCGCAGATTCAGATGGAAGGCGATCAGACGGTCACTGGCTGCATCAGTGGTAAGCGAAATGGTATCAAAAGCATGGTCGTCTTTTTTTGAGAAATCCCATATATACGACTCAATCGTCTGTAATCCTCTTTGGAGATTGTCCTTGTGATCGTCGTATTCAAAAATAGCACCGGAAACATCAATGCCAAACTGGGACTTCAGCCATTGCTCGGCCTCTTTTTGCGAAGCGATTTTGACGGACTTTCCTTCGCCTTTTACCTGAACGTTCTCCTTGGCCTGCTGGGCTGGCTGGTCCAGCACCTCTCCTGTGAGGGCGTCGATTGTTCGCACCTCGTTCGGCTGGTAAGTTAGCATCGGCTTCTTCTCATTTACGTTGCCAGGCGCTGAATAGGAAAGCGGCTGCTCGGCTACGTATTGCAGCTCCATTTTCAGCTTATCCTGATAAACCTGCTTTGCTTTTTCCAGCGGGATTGCCTGTTTCGGGTCAGGCCATTTTGCCTCGTCAGGCAAGACTTGATTGTACGCATCATAACGGATAATGTGTCCGGCGTGGTCAACAGAAACCGAGAGCGCATGGTCCTCAACCGGAATCTGATTGATGAGCGTCTTGTAGTGGACAGTAGAGCGTGCCCATTCGAGCGTTGTACCTTTTTCGTCGCTCATCCCTGCTTTTCCCCTGGACATCAACTTGGACTGCTTGAATTGACTGACATCCTTCCCGATCATGCTGGCGAGAAACGCATCGGCCTTTTCGCGCGCCAGCTTTTCGTCCGGGTAGGCAGCAGATGCCCAGGCTGGATTTTGCACGTCCAGGTAAAGCAGTCGCCCTTTCTGGGAATCGATTACGATTCTTGCGGTAGTATAGGCAAAGCTGTTTTGCTCTGCTCCTGTTTCCGGCTCATCTGTCAGTATTACGTCCCAAACCGGATGCGAATAGTGAATGCTCTGTGTTCTCTCCGTTTTGCTTTTCATACGAAGCTTTTTCAATTCCGGAATGGCTTCCTTCAATTTGTCCAGCGTATTTTGCACCTCTTGGGAAAATTCCTTTTGCTGAGACTGCTGCTCCTGTGTACCATTTGCTGCGTTCGCTGGCACTGTCCATATTGGCGTTGCAGCGAGCAGGCAAGCTGCAACAACTGTCATGACAGACTGATGGATCTTCTTCATCTTGCCCTCCTGAACCTTGCATGAAAAATATTTTTACACTTACAAACAAAAAGACGCGAGGGATACCCAAAAAGTTACATATTTACCTCGTCTTTTACAAACAAAAAAAACACGCCCTCGCATCGCGAAAATGGCGTGTCAAAGCATGAAGCTATTCAAAATCAAGCCAGCCTTTTTTAATCGCATACCGTACCAGATCAGGCCGCGTGCGCAAATGCAGCTTTTCCATGATGTGCGCCTTGTGCGACTCGACGGTCTTCACGGACACGGTGAGCTGCTCGGCGATTTCCTTGTTGCTGAAGCCTTTGGCGATCAGCACGAGCACTTCTTTTTCCCGATCCGTCAAAATTTCGTACTTGGCCTGCTCCTCGCCGTTTTTGACCATCTGCAAAAATTCCTCGATCAGCGATTTGGTCGCTGACGGATACAAATAGGCCATGCCGTTGTTCACGGAGCGGATTGCGGAGATCAGGTCGAGATCGGGAGCGCTTTTCAAAATATAGCCGGCAGCTCCGGCCTGCAGTACGCGGAACAAGTATTCTTCATCGTCGTGCATGGTCAGGACGAGCACCTGAATGTCTGGCGCTGCTTCCTTCAGCCTCGCGGTAGCCGTCAGGCCGTTCTCCCCCGGCGGCATGCTCAAATCCATCAGCACCACGTCCGGGCGGATTTCCAGCGCTTTTTCGCAAGCCTCCTTGCCGTCAGCCGCATAGCCGACGACCTCCATGTCCTCCTGGGCATTGATTAGCATCCCCAGCCCGGACCGTACAATCGCGTGATCGTCAGCGATCAAGACGCGAATCGTCATCCAACTTCCCCTCCTCAGGCAACGGAATACGGACGATGACCGTCGTCCCTTCCTGGGGCGCCGAGCGAATATCGACCGTCCCTCCGAGCAGTTGCGCCCGTTCCTTCATGCCGAACAAGCCAAGCCCCTTGCCGAAATTCAACGTCTTCTCCACCTCAAAGCCGATACCGTCGTCCACGATCGTTACAACCACTTCTTTTTCCCGATTCTCGAACATGATCCCGAGTTGGCTCGCCTGCGCGTACTTCGCCGTATTGGTCATGGCCTCCTGCACGATCCGGTACAGCGCTGTTTCCATCGGGGCGGAATACCGTCGCTTCTCTCCCTGCACATGCAGCTCGATCTGGAGGTGGAATGTTTTTTCCAGCCGCTTCATCAACGAGCGCAAGGCAGGCAGAAGGCCAAGGTCGTCGAGAGCGGACGGGCGCAGCTCCAGTGCCATACGCTTGACTTCCTCCATCGCCCGCGACGTCATGTTCACCAGCTCCGTCACATGCTGCATGACGGCTTCGCTCGGATTGCCTTGCCTGACCACATTCAGCCCTACCAAAATACTGTAAAGCGCCTGCCCTATGCCGTCGTGCAGTTCGCGGGCAATACGCTTGCGTTCCTCTTCCTGAGCCTGAATGGCAAAGTGGGTCAGCTTGTGCTGGTAACGCTGTTTTTCCGCACGCTGCTGAGCCGACATGTCGCGCAAAATCAACACCAGCTTGCCCCCTGATTCTTCAGGCAATCGGGCGGAGCTGGCGGCTACGGGAAAATCACGACCGTCTTTTGTACGGAGCTTCATTTCAAAGGACGGCATCTGTACGCGTTTGAAAAAACAGTCCGCACAGCTCGTTTCCTCCATACAGGTTGCCATCCCCAGGCAAAGCTCGCAAATATGCTTTTCCCGGATCAGCTCGTCTTCGGTCCACCCCGTCATCTTCTCCAACGCGGCGTTGGCCCGGACGATCCGGCCCTCATGGTCGATCACCAGGATGGCGTCACTGACGTTGGCAAAGATGGACTGCATCAGGGATATGGCTTCATAGGATGTCCCCAGGTCTTCTCTCCACGTACTCATGCGCTCCTCCTTTGAGACAATCATCTAAGTGCTATTGTAGAGTTTACAGGGGCGGTTGTGTATCAGGGAATTCCCTTAACCTGCTTGACTGGCACGCTGAGGGCATTGACATTTTCCTATATTAGATTACCATCTAATTAGATTGTTGTTAAATGACGAGAAAGGAGCCTTCGTATGCCACATTCTCCTGCTTTTATCCCCTCCAGCAAGCGGCTGCATTTTTCGCCAGTCACTCCCGCAGATTTTGCCGAGCTGCTTGCTGTCTATAACTCGAACCCCGACTATATGGAGTGCGCCTTCGGAAAACGCGCCGTCACTGTCCAGGAGATAGAAGCCGATCACCTGGAAAACCTCGCCCTCGAGGACTCCTACAGCATGGCGCTGCGCGAATCTGCCAACGGCAACATCATCGGGATTGCACAGTTTATTCTCTGCAATCCGCGGGACAAACAACCTTGGCTCGGGCTTATCATGCTGCACAGCGACTGTCAAGGCAAAGGCTACGCCAAAGAGTTCCTCGACTGCCTGATCGATTGGTACCGGGAAAACGGCTATACGTCCCTGCACCTTGCCGTCCTCGCCAAAAACAGCAAGGTCGTCCCGTTTTATGAAAAGTACGGCTTCACTGCCTACGAGGAACGGGAGCATGAGCGACTTGGCCGGGTCATTTGCATGGCATACGCTTTTTGAACGGAAAACGTCCGGGATTCCCCTGATTGCCGGTCTGTGCAGCCTGCGCCTGCCCCGAAACAAAAAAGGCGACCCGGTCGCTGCCGTTCCGCTCTTGAGCATTCGCACAGGGCGATTGATTTTTGACAAAAAAACCGGGACAGCAAGTGCCATCCCGTTCCTTTCTATTAGCAGGTCAGCCTGGGTGTTTTCCGGTTGACCTGTTTTATTCGGCTTCGGTGATTTCCACGACGATTTTCTCCGCCACACCGATTGGCGGCAGGCTGCGCGTCAGTTTCGGTCCGTAGAACGCGAACACATTCATGCCAGCCTTCAGGTCTTCCGGCTTGAGTGCCTTGTTGTCTTTGGCATTGACGATGCTGGTCTTGTCGTTGATAATCAGCGCTACTTTTTCCGGAGAGGTCGCTGTCAGGCCGCGGCCCTCTACAACCATCTTGTAGGTGCCTTGCTGGTCAGGCTCGATGCTTGTTACTTTTCCGGTTGTCCCGATGACTTCCGCAGATTCCAGGCTGCTCTTGACAACGATGCTGAGCGCGCCTGTCTGCGGCGGCATGCTCATCGTCATCATTTGCTGGTGTGTCGCTTCCACTTCCATGCCCAGCTTCAAGTCTTCCGGCTTCAGCTCTTTGCCGGAAGCGTCAGTCATTTTGGTTTCCGCGCTGATGTGCAGGATGATTCCCGTCTCGTATCCATTCAAGGCAATCGAGATTTTGCCATCGTCTTTTTTGTTGATTGCCGTGATCGTGCCCGTACGCACTGGCGCTTTTTCTGCCTCTTCGTCCACAACCGTCACCGCACTGTCTGTCACATGGACTTCTGCTTGCAGGATTTCATCCACGAAAGCGACCGGAACATAGGTGCTGCCATTTACGAGAAGCGGTTTTGCTCCGAGTGTCTTGTACATTTTCGCAAACGGGTAGCGATCCTCTCCGACCTTGGCGTAGCTTGCAATCGCGCCTTTTTGCACTTCGGCTGCCTGCTGTTCGTTGTTCCAGCTTACTTTGTACCCAAGGGATTCCGCTACAGGGCGCAGCGGGACCAAAACGGTTTGTTGTTCTTTATCAAAAATAGCGGCTTGCTCAAGCGCGCTTCCGTTTACATTGACCGACAGTTCTTTTACCGGTTCGGAGGCAGCCGATACGATGTTCGTTCCCAGAACGGCCAAAGCCGCCAATGTCATCATGCCTGTACGAATTGTTTTCATGTTGTGTTCCTCCAATGCTTGTATTTCACTTGTTGCGTGTTTCTATTCATTGGACGGAGGAGTTTTGGATACGTTTCAACAAATTTTTCGGGTAGGGTTGTGACACTTGATGAAATTCGCAGACTGGATTCTTGGACAGATTGGAAGGCGGTACATGTAATGAACAGGAGTTGTTCTGGCAGACAAGGCGAACGGGATTCGGTGTATGTTTTTACCAATTTGTAACTATTTTTTACATAATTTGAGATAAAGTAAAAGAGTATTTTGTAAATTTTAAGGAGGACAAGAGATGAAAAGGATTCTTAGTTTAATAACAACATTTGCTTTACTCTTTCAAGTGATTCTAGTTCCAGCCTCAGCCAAAACAAATGAAAGCGATACTATCAAAAATGTAGAAGCCTATAGCATTGAAACACTATCAGACGAGCCTAATGATGAAGGGGTATTTGAGGTAACAGGCTATAAGCAAGTTAATGCGATCACAGAAATTACTGCAGATGCAAACCAAATTAAAACAAAGATGTTCAAAATAGAAGATTACTACGATAGAAATAACAATTACATTAATACTGTCGTTACTTCAGAAGAATTTCAAAACGACTATAATACAGGAGAAGCAAAGGCTAAAAAACAAACCAAGCAATACGATGAAGCTATGACTATTTCTGTAAACAAGTCAGAAAAAAACACTTTATCTAGTGCTGATCTTACTAATGCAAAAAAGATTTCCGTGCAAAAAAATGTAGAACGCGCTATAAGTGATATTGATGAAGAAGAATTTAAACCAGTTCCGGGAATTAAGAAAGCAGACCTAGAAAAAGTAAAAAAAATAGCAGCAAAAATCAAGGAATCTAATGCTGTTAAGTTTAACACTGAGACAAATCATATTGAGATTGATGAGAAGAAATTGGCATCATTAGCTTCTACTGAAGCTGCAGGAGCATTCGATAACTTCTATAACCACAATTTGTCTACTGGTGCTTTTACTGCGCAGGCATTGGGAGTAGCTGGCCATAAATATATTAGAGTTACCGGGTCAACAGTTGGGAGTTCAAAAAATGCAAGTAGTATGGTTGCATTCAAAAAAAGTATAAATGAATATGAATACTATATTATTACTAAAATGAAATATAATCTTTATTCTGAAACATTCGATTGGTTTTTGATTTTGATGGGTTTGGGTGCAATCGTAGCTGGATTTGGTACCGGACCAGCAGGGTGGTTAGCAATTGTAACAGGTTATGCTGGAGCACTTGGAACATTTACTGCTCTTACGAGTAAAGCATACGCAACAGCAGAAAGGCTTGATCTGAGTAGAAATGCTGCGAAGTTTTGCCAAGGTGCACGTGAAATTATTCTCAACTATCCAAAAAAATTCGAGAACTATAATGTGACAGTAGTCTCTGGATATTAACTTCAATAAACAGACACACTCCCTAATGTAAGGAGTGTGTCTGTTTTTGAGACATACGAATTATGAGATTGTAGCTTTTGTTACGATAGTTTAACACCTATGGGCTTTTCTGTCGTTATTTTTTCCTCTTCCAAGAAGTAACGAAAAAGATAAAAAAGCTAATACCTGTTAGTAACTGTATTGCAAAATTAAGATATGTCTCGGTGGTCAAATTTCCAGGAGGTATAACTCCTACTGTGTTTGGTGGATTTAGTCGAAAATAAAAACTTGCTATAGCGAATATTATGATAAGTATGGAGAACACTCCCCCGAGCAAAAACTTATTCATAAATTACTCCTCCTTTTATTAAAAATATACCACTACATAACAATTATTAAAAATTATACCATTAATCTTCTGATCTATTTAGTCCCAAATAGATTCGCATCATTGATTACTGATCTATACTCTAACAACATGTTTTGCTATTCCTTTTCCGCCAAAGAAAATAACACCATGCCTATTCGAAACTAATATAGTTATACAAAATACGACAAAATTCCCAAAATCCATGTAGTATATTATGTCATATAAAACGAGACCTCAACTACTCAATCACCTCAACAGATGCCACCCCGTTTTCTCTTGATCCCGGTAATGCAAATTAGGAAAAGGAAGCGATTATCGTGAAAAAAACACAAGCTGTTATCCTGGCAACCTCTTTGCTTGGTTTGGGGCTTACTGGTTTTTATTCCGTGAAAAGTCATGCAGAAGAAACACCCAAAATGGAAGCAGCACAATCAGCGACAATAGCTGAACCAGTTACAGCCGAGCAGCAGACGGAATTAGTTCCGGCGGTCATGGATGCAAAGACCCTCCAAGCAAAAATGCTCAATGCCATTGACAATTACCAAAATGTTAGCGGCTCCTATCGGGTAATTCTCGCTCCGCTTGGAGTCGATGAAACCGTAGAATTCGAAGTCCAACAAGGAAACAACCCTCGCAGCCATGTAAAAGTGCTGAATAATACGAAAGCAGAACTCATCAAAGAAACGGCATTTGATGGAGAGTTTTATTGGGACGTTAAACATAACCGAAAAACGTACAAGAAGACCAAGGTCAGTAAAGCAAATGAATCAACTGCGTTTAACAAAAATGAACCTCGAACGTATAAAAATGAACAAGGAGAAAAAGTATTTGTCAAAAGACCTGACCCGGCCTTCTCCGCAAGCGCGAAAGATGTCGTGTTTCCCCAAGACTATGCATTCTGGCTGACTCCTGACAACCATGAAATTGTGGGCACAGAAAAACTGCTTAACCGCACTGTAGCTATGGTGAAAGGCAAGCACGAAGATCGTATTTTAGCAGAAAAGCATCAAGCTACACACTTTACGATGTGGGTCGATACCGAAACGGGTGTGCTTCTAAAATTAGAAGAAACCAATGATAAAAATGAAGTGACAAACAGCATAGAAGTGCTTTCCATTGAGTTTGATGAAAAAGCGAAAAAGGCTACCTTTGCATTACCTGAATCCTTCCAAAATAGTACACCCTCATTTGAACAAGCCAAGTTTAAACAAACAATGGAATCTGCAAAATAACACGAGCAAAGGGCGGCCAAATTGCCGCCCCTCTTCCATTACGGCTGGTGAATCATCTGCTCATTCCTCGGCATCGGTACATCCGGCTTCCCGGCCGGGTTGTTGTACAAGTAGCTCGGCACCTTGCCTACGATCAATGCCTCGCTGATCGGTATTTGCGTCGTGACCGTTTGCTGCTTGGTTGCAAACGGGATGACTACGCGCAAGTCGACCTCGACGTAAATGTAGACGGTGACGAGCACCATGTTGATGCCAGCCTGCTTCAGCCCCGTTTCCAGTCGGGTCTTCACGGCGCCGATCGGCACGAACGAGACGGGAATTTCCGGGCCGAAATGTTCCAGAAACACGTTTTTGGTAGCCAGGCCGAGCGGAATCGTCGTCTGGACGTTCTCCTGCTCGAACTCTTTCAGCCGATTTTGAATGCGGGCGGTCGTCTCCCCTACGATTCGCGAATACTCGCGGAAATTGAAATTGACCGCTTTGATGCTGCCTTCCTCGTCTTTTTCCATCATTACGATCTCGTTGAAATCCACGCCTTGCTGTGTCAGACGCTTCGTAACCGCATCCGTAATGGCGAGCTTTGCCACCTGATCGACTTTGGATTGGGCGATCAGCATCAAGGTTGGCTCAATCCGTTTTTCCACGATCATGAACAGGATCAACAAGCATACGACGCCAACCAAAAACATAGCGAAGATGCGTCTGCCGCGCCTTTTCCAGCCTCCTTTTCGAAAACGCACAGTTGCTTCCTCTCCCTCGTTTCGCTGTACACAGCAAGCTCAGCTTTCAATCAGGACGTACCGTGCGCATGGCAGAACGCTTTTCCCTGCCTGCCTGTGACCGACCGCTGGCGAGAACGCCGCCGATCCCGGCCACGAACGTAGGGACACCAGATGTGACGAGAATCAGCGCCCAGTCGCGAAGGGACAAATCTGTCGTTTTGAAAATCGGCTGGAGAGCGTCGATGTACACGACCCCAATCACCAGCACCAAAGACGAAATGACAGCCCAGACGAGATATTTGTTTTCAAACACGTTGCGGTGAAACACACTGTACTGGCTACGGCAGTCGAACACGTGGATCAGCTGGGCCATGACCAATGTGACGAAGGCGACGGTCTGGGCGTGAACGAGATCGTTTGGATTTTCGCGCAGCGTCAGCCAGAAAGCGAGCAAGGTCATCGCGCCGATCAAAAAGCCGCGGCTGATGATCTTCCAGCCCAGGCCCCGCCCAAAAATATTTTCTGCCTTGTTGCGCGGGCGCTGATACATCGTGTCAGCCTCAGCCTGATCGACCCCAAGCGCCATGGCAGGCAAGCCGTCTGTCACCAGGTTGACCCACAAAATCTGAATGGGCACGAGCGGCAGCGGCAAGCCGAGTAGCATCGCAAAAAACATGACAAGAATCTCTCCTACGTTGGACGCGAGCAAATAGCGAATAAATTTGCGGATGTTGTCGTATATGTTGCGCCCTTCCTCGACGGCGGCGACAATCGTGGCGAAGTTGTCGTCGCGCAGGACCAAATCGGCGGCTTCCTTCGTCACATCTGTCCCGGTTATCCCCATCGCGATGCCGATGTCCGACGTTTTGATCGCCGGGGCATCATTGACGCCGTCGCCTGTCATCGCCACGACGTGTCCTTTGCTTTGCAGGGCGCGCACAATCCGCAGCTTATGCTCGGGAGACACCCGCGCGTAGACGGTCACGCGCTCGGCGTGCTCGGCCAGAGCCTCATCGGACATCCCGTCCAGCTCGCGCCCCTCCAGCACCTCGCCGTAGCCGCGCATCATCCCGATCTGCCGGGCAATCGCTTCCGCCGTCACCTTGTGGTCGCCCGTAATCATGACGGTCTTGATACCCGCCTGATGGCACAGGTTGATCGCGGAGCGAACCTCTTCGCGCGGCGGGTCGATCATCCCGACCAGCCCGACGAAGACGAGATTGTTTTCCAACGTACCGATTGGCTGCCCAGGGCGATAGCCTTGCAGCGTTTTGTAGGCGAAGCCGAGAACCCGCAGTGCTTGGCCCGCCATCAGCTCTGTCTGCTCCAGCACCCGATGGCGCAGCGAAGCCGTCAGCGGCTGCAGTTGGCCGCCCCAGAGAATGTGCGTGGATCGCGCCAGCACCGCCTCTGCCGCGCCTTTGGTCAACAGGGAGTGAACGCCGTCTGCGCCTTTTTCGACGACGGACATCATTTTGCGGTCGGAATCAAAAGGCAGCTCTTCGACACGCACCGACTGCTGTTTCGGGTTGCCCCGCTCTCCGGCATGGCCTGTCGCTTTTGCCGCCAGTACCTTCAATGCTCCTTCTGTCGGATCGCCGACGATCTGCCAATGCCGCGTTGTTTTGCCCATGCCAAGCAAGTTGCGTGTGCCTTGTTCCTCGCAGATCAGGCGGGCATTGTTGCAGCGGTCTGCGATGCGAATGATTTGCGTGAGCGCTCCGTCGCGGGTGGGAGACACCATTTTTCCCTGATAGTGAAAAGCTCCCTCCGGAACGTAGCCGCTTCCGGTGACTTCATAGGTGGAATCGCTGTGCCAGACATGCGTAACCGTCATTTTGTTCTGGGTGAGGGTACCTGTCTTGTCGGAGCAGATGACCGAAGCGCAGCCAAGCGTCTCGACCGACGGCAGCTTGCGCACGATCGCATTGCGCCGGATCATCCGCTGCACACCGAGCGCCAGCGCGACGGTGACAATCGCTGGCAAGCCTTCCGGGATGGCCGCTACCGCGAGGCTGACCCCTGCCAAAAACATCGTAAACAACTCATGTCCGTGCCAAACCCCGGCGACGATCACGACAATCGTCAACAGCAACGCGACGACCACGAGAATTTTGCCCATTTGCTCCAGACGCGCTTGCAGCGGCGTTTCCACTTCTTCCGCTGCGTTCATCATGTGGGCGATCTTCCCGATTTCCGTATCCATCCCGGTCGCCACGACGATGCCGCTGCCTGTTCCGCCTGTCACCATCGTGCCCATGAAGGCGAGGTTTTTCTGATCGCCCAAAGGAACCGTCGAGGCTTGGGCCGTGTCCAATTTTTTGACGTTTTTGGCGACAGGGACAGATTCGCCTGTCAGCGCCGACTCTTCTATCTCCAGCCGATTGGCGGTCAAAAGCCGCATGTCTGCCGGAACCCGGTCCCCCGCTTCGAGCACCACCAGGTCGCCCGGCACGAGACGGGAAGCGGGAATCATGGAGATTTGCCCCTCGCGAATGACCCGGGCCATCGGGGATGCCAGCTCTTTTAGCGCTTGCAGGGATCGCTCAGCCTTGGCCTCCTGAATGAACCCGAGTATGCCGTTAATGATGATGATCGCAATAATCGTAATCGCATCCAGATACTCCCCCAGAAAGTAGGAAATCAGCGTGGCGATGAACAGGATGAGCACCATAAAATCTTTGAACTGGTCAAGAAAGACCGCGTAGAGCGGCTTGCGTTTGTTCTCAGCCAACTGGTTGGCCCCATGCTTAGCCAGTCTCCGTTCCGCCTCCTGCTGGGTCAGTCCCTGCGCCGCATCGCTATGAAGGGCTTCGGTCACGTCGGCTGCTGCCAGCGTGTACCATTTTCGAATTGGCTGTGTATCCACCTGCATCTCCTCCATCCACTTCTCACTCATTGCCATGTGTATGCAGACGAGCCGGAAAATAAAACAGGAGCTGTCCAAAGCGACAGCGTAAGCGGATTTTTGGACGCAAAAAAAATCGCCACATTCTGCAGAATGGCAGTTTTCACACACCGCCATCTGAAGAAAGGGCGATTCTCCGATCAGGACGCAGTGTGCGCCTGAACCAATCCCTTTTGCAACATCACAAGCACTCCTTGCCGTTCACCGCAGGAGGCATCTTCGTCTATTAATCGTGAACCGACTCAAGCACCTTGCCCAGTGCTTCCATCGCTTCCGCTGCTTGTCCTCCGGAGATTTCCAGCGTGATTTGATCTCCCTTGGCTGCTCCCAGCGTCATCAGGCCCATGATGCTCTTGCCGTTTATTTTCTTGGTGCCTTTGATGACGTTCACGTCGCACGGAAAAGAGGTCGCTTTCTCGACGAACAATCTGGCCGGACGGGCGTGGATGCCGCTCGGATTTTGAATGGTGAATGTTTTGGTCAACATGATGTCCAACTCCTTTTACTCTGTTATGTCTTTTTTCAGCAATTTTATCATCAGGGCTGTCACAATGACACCCGCAACAATCGAAACGAGGTACAGCGGCCAGTTGCCGACAACCGGAAGAACGAACAAACCGCCATGCGGAGCCGGCAATGTGCACCCGAACAGCATCGACAAGCCGCCGGCCACGGCAGAGCCAACCATGATGGAAGGAATGATGCGCGTAGGGTCAGCCGCCGCAAACGGAATCGCTCCTTCCGTGATGAAGGAAGCCCCCAGAACGTAAGCGGTTTTTCCTGCTTGCCGCTCTTCGTCCGTAAATTTCTTTTTGAACAGGGTAGTGGCCAAGGCAATGCCGAGCGGCGGAGTCATGCCAGCCGCCATAATGGCTGCGTGCGGGCCGTAGTTCCCTTCGGTAATCATCGCAATTCCAAATGTAAAGGCCGCCTTGTTGACGGGTCCTCCCATGTCAAAGGCCATCATCGCGCCCAAAATGATACCAAGGATAACCGCATTTCCCGTCCCCATGTTTTTCAGCCAGTTGCCAAGTGCCGTGTTGGCTGCTGCGACGGGATCGGAGACAATATAGACCATGATAAAGCCTGTAATCAAAATACCCAGCAGCGGGTACAACAGCATCGGTTTGATCCCTTCCAGCGATTGCGGCAGTCCGGCAAACAGCTTTTTCAACCCAAGCACGATATATCCGGCCAAAAAGCCTGCGATAATTCCGCCAAGGAAGCCGGAACCCGATGTAGTAGCGAGCAGGCCGCCCACCATACCGGGCGCAAAACCAGGTCGATCCGCGATACTGGACGCGATAAACCCTGCCAGTACAGGAATCATCAGTTGAAATGCCGTATTCCCGCCGATGTCCATCAATACTTTGGCCAGCGGATGGAAGGACGGGTCGTTCGGGTCAAACGCCTTGATTCCGAACAAAAAGCTGAGCGCGATGATAATCCCGCCGCCCACGACGAACGGCAGCATATTGGATACGCCATTCATCAAGTGACGGTAAAAGGCTGGCTGTTTGGACTTTTTCGCGTCCTTGCCTTCCTGAATCTTTTCCTGATAGCTGCTCGCGCCCCCGCGATAAACGCTGCCCTGCTGTTTGACGGCGCGCTGCAGCAGGTCTTCGGCATTGCGGATACCTTCGGCGACCGGAACCTGGATGACAACTTTTCCGGCGAACCGCTCCATCTCCACCTGCCGGTCAGCGGCCACGATGACAGCAGCAGCTTCTTCAATATCCTGCGGCGTCAGCTCGTTTTTCACTCCGCCAGAACCGTTCGTCTCCACCTTGAGCGAAATCCCCAGCTCCGCCGCCTTTTTCTTCAAGGAATCGGCAGCCATGTAGGTGTGAGCGATACCAGTCGGGCAAGCTGTTACAGCGACGACTTTGGCGGACACATGCTGCTGGTCGGCCGCCGCGTCTGCGGTAACGCTTTCATCTTCGCGCTGGAGTTCTTTTTCCTTGCTCGTGATAACCGCAAGCACCTGCTCCTTCGTCTCTGCTTTCATCAGCTCCTGGCGAAACGACTCGTCCATGAGCATTTCGGAGAGCTGTGCCAGCGTCGCCAGATGAGCCTGGTTGGCATCTTCGGTTGCCGCGATCATAAAGAACAGATGCGCTTTTTGCTGATCGAGGGATTCGAATTCCACGCCCTCTTTGGAAAAACCGTAGGCGATGCTGGGCGTCTTGACCGCAGCAGTCTTGGCATGCGGGATGGCGATTCCCTCGCCAATTCCCGTAGAGCCTTGAGCCTCGCGGGCGAGAATGGCCTGCTTCATGCCAGCCTTGTCATTCAAACGTCCCGCTTTGTCGAGTTGCTCGATCAACTCATCCAGCACAGCTTCTTTTGTGGTAGCCGACAAATGAACGATAATCGTGTCTGATTTCAGCAAATCAGCAATGCGAATCTTATTGTTCATGGGTGTAAACCCCCCTTCACGAAATGACGGAAATGGTAACGTCCTGCATAAAAGCTTCTATTTTTTCAAGTGTGCAAAAACCTTCCGACAAGGCCGTCGTACTTCCGGCCGCTACGGCAAAACGAAACGCCGCTTCGTTATTCATCCCGCGTGTGAGCGCGTAGAGAAATCCTGCGACCATCGAGTCTCCGGCGCCGATTGAATTGATTGGTTTTCGCTGGGGAATCCGGGCGGTATAAGCCTCATTTTGGTTGACAAAGACCGCTCCTTGACCAGCCATGGAGACGATGACGTTTTGCGCGCCCATTTGCAGCGCTTTTCGCCCCCACTCAATCGCTTCGGCAGGAGTGGCAATCGTCACGCCGTACAATTCGCCCAATTCATGGTGATTCGGCTTGATGAGAAACGGCTCTTCCGCCAACCCGTTTTTCAGGGCCTGTCCTTTGGCGTCGAGGAAAATGCGCACTCCCTTGCCGCGCAGCCGCTGCATCATCATCTGGTAGATGTCGGCAGGCAAGCTCTTCGGAATGCTTCCGGCGAGGACGAGGTAATCGCCGCTTTGCAAACGGTCGATCTGGGCAAAAAGGCGCTCAAGCGCTTCTTCCGGAACAGGAGGAGAAACCCCGCTAATATCCGTCTCGTTCTCAGCCTTGATTTTTACGTTGATCCGCGAATCGTGCTGGATCCGGATAAACTGATGAGCAATACCGGCTTGCTCGATCTGTTGTTGTATGAATACTCCCGTAAACCCACCGACGAATCCAAGAGCCGTACTATCTTCACCGAGAGCGCGGAGCACTTTCGAGACGTTGATCCCTTTTCCGCCTGCAACCTTCCACTCCTTTTGCGCCTCGTGAATCGTTCCTTGCGACAGGGCAGACAGCCAGATGTGATAGTCAATCGATGGGTTCAGGGTTACTGTGTAAATCATGCTTTCACCACTTTAAGAGTTGTTATTCTGCTGTACACTTGTTGTTCCTCTGGGCTAATACCGTTATCCGTGATGAGCGTAATTCCGTGCAGGTCGCTCACCTTGGCAAACGTGACGCGCGAAAACTTGTCGGAGTCGCACAATACAAAGCGTTCATCCGAGAACTGCAGCGCCAACTGCTTGACGTATGCTTCATCGGGGTCCGGTGTAGTCAGGCCGTGGTTTTGGTCGATCGCATTCATGCCGAGAAAGCACTTGTCAAAGCGATATTGGCTGAGCGACTTGATCGCGTCTCGCCCGACGAGCGACAATGTAGCCGCTTTCAATTCACCTCCCAGAAGAATGGTTCGGATGTGGCGCTTAATCAGGTGGAGGGCTATATCCACCCCATTCGTCACGACCATGATGTTCTCGGGCAAGTACGGAAGCATCTGATACGTCGTGGTGCCCGCATCGATAAAAATCGAATCGCGGTCGTTTACCAGGCTGGCAGCGTATTTGGCAATCGCTGTCTTTTCCCGCTCGCGCTTGACCGACTTTTCCAGGATCGTCGGCTCCTCGATCTTGCTCTGCAGCACAGACGCTCCACCGTGGACACGCTTGAGCAGGCGTTGTTCTTCCAATTCACTCAAATCCCGTCGAATCGTTGACTCGGACGCTCCTGTAGCCTCGACAAGTTCATGGATGCGCACAAAATCTTTTTCTTTTACAAGCGCGATAATCAACTGATGACGTTCTGGAGTTAGCATTATACCCTCCCTTCTGGCAGTGCCATCGGATTGATTTTGATTATACACGCACATTCAATCAAAAACAATCGTAAATAGTCATAATCAATCAGAATTTCTGTCAAAATTGGTCATACTTCCGCGAAACAAACGGGAGACGTTGAATGAATCGAATGTTCCGACCAGCCAAAAAAACCGCGACCAGCATTCTCCACCCTGGATCGCGGCTTCCTTTTTTCATCCACATGATACTTGGCTTGTACAGCTAGCTTACAGCTCAAAGCGCTCGGCAATCTGGTGAATCTTCACCGATGTATCGTGAAGTCGTCTGGCCTGGTCGGCTACCTGCTCGGTTGCGTTTAGCTGGGCCTCGCCGGCTGCGGCCGCCTCCTTCGCTGAGACAGAAAAGCTTTGCGAGATGTGCATGACCTTCTCGATATTTTGCTCGGCCTCGTCGACATCGCGCAGCACTTCGCCCATGACTTCCGCATTGCGCGCCGTATGAGCGGCGGAGAGGGCTGATTTTTCGGACAGGACGTGCACGATTGCTTGCAGTTCCTGCATGAGTGCCAGTCCGCTTTGTACCTCCTGGCGTTCTTCCTGGACGACTTGCACGGTCTGATAAGACTTCCTGGTAATCGCACCGGCGACGTCCATAATGTGGGAAGCAGCTTCGTCTGCCCGGTTCGCCAGCTTGCGCACCTCATCTGCGACGACGGCAAATCCCCGTCCTTCCGCCCCCGCTCGCGCAGCTTCGATCGCTGCATTCAGCGCCAGCAGGTTTGTCTGTTCGGCGATTTCCCGAATTTCGCGGATCATCTGCTCAATCCCGGCAGCCTGCTGTTTTAGCTCCTGCATCGAGGTTTCTGTCGTATGGCTTGCCTGCTCGATGCGCTGCATTTGCATGTGCAAGTGGCTCGTTTTGACGCTCCACTCCCTGGCGGCCAGCTCCGCTTCCTGGGTCAGCGTACTCGTCTCTTTCAATTCACTCCCGGCCTTGCGAATCAGCGTCGTAATCTTTTTTAAAACCGCTTCCGTATCTTCAACCAGACTCGCCTGCTCCAGCGCTCCGCTGTGCACCTGCTGCAGCCCGGCAGAAAGCTGTTCGGAAGCGCTTAGCAGCTCCTGAACCATTGCGTCCTGCTTTGTACTGATCTCTCGGGTCGCCTGCGCCGTCTGCCGCAGTTCCGTCAAAATGCCATGAATGCCAATAATCATTTTGTTGAGTTCAAACGACATCTGCCCCCACTCGTCGCGCCGCGCAGTCTGCACTCTTGCTTTCAGCTTGCCCGATGAGATGGCTTTCGTGACCCTCATCCAGTCGCGCCAGTTTTGGCGGAAATTGCGCTGGGTCAACAGCCCGATCCAGACGGCAAGCACGATGCCTATCGCTGCCGCCGCTCCTTCTGTCCAGGGCGACTGAGCCAGCCACAGACCGACTGTTGCGAAACAAACAGGGACGACAAAGGCCCCCACCAGCTTCCAGCCATAGGACAAAGCGGGTACGACCACACCCAAGCGCAGACTATATGCGTGCTCTCCCCTTACCCGAATCGGCACAGAGGTGTCCAGCAAAAGCTCCCCGGTGTTGCGGTGGTACATTTGTGCCAACGGTTCATTGGTTCGCGCGGCGCGTAACCCGACTTCATCGTTGAACAATGTGCCTTCCCGCAATCGGTTCGTGTGAATGATCCCAAGACCCTCCCGCGTGACGAGAACCATATATTCGTCTCCTTCCAGCATCTCGTCCAGCTTTTGTCTGATTTTCGCGCTATTGTCCTGGACCGTCCCTTCCTGCAAGAGCGCTTCGATTTCTTTTGCGGCTTGCTGCACCTTTCGCAACGACCTTTGCTTCAGCTTTTGACTCGCTTTCACAGCCCCACCCACTCCATTATCCAGAATAGTAAGTATCGTTATAATTATCCAATTACTCCCACTCTCCTTTCTGTCGTTTGGCATTTATTCGCAAAAAATGCCGCTTCGGTCCTGGCAGCACAAAACCAAAACGTCCGCCTACACGGGACGCAAGCAGCGCTGTCCCGCACAGGCGGACTACAGGTTACAGGGATGGTTATTTCAAGCTTTTGGCCAACCCGATGCAAATGAGCAAAATCGGCGGCAACCAGGTCAGGCGGGCAAGCCACCGCGTTTTTCCCGCGCGCCGTCCGATCGCAAGCCCGACTGCAAGCAAGAGCGCGCTCATCATCGCGATACACAGGGCGACGACGAGTGGCGAGTAGCCCAAAAACGTCAGGCTGATCCCCGCTCCAAACGCGTCCAAAGAGAGAGCCAGCCCCAGCATGACCGCTTCCCAGCCCATGATATGTCCCGAGCGATCCGCATCGGCTTTGGCAGGGTCTTTCAAAATCTGAATCATGACGCCGAAGATGCGAAATTGGGTCAACACTGTGCGATCCAGTTCCACCTGCGTTTCTTTGGCGAAAACAGCCGTCTCTCTGCCAGCAGCCGTCTGCGCGTCTGCTTGACTCGCCAGCATACCGGACTGTACAGACGACAGATCCGGCAGATCAGGCGCCTTTTCCCGCCCCTGGCGCGAAGAAAAAAGCCGCCAGAGCGTAAACAAGCCCATGAAAATCAGGACGGCTGCGCCAATATACTTGCCAATCTCAGGCGTCAGCCAATCCGTCAGCGAAGCGCCCACGAGCATGACACCATATACAACAGCAAACGAACATCCAGATACGACGACCAGCGACAAAAAGGGCATTTTCATGTTGCGCAAACCATACGTCAATCCAACGCTGACACTGTCCATGCTGATGGCCAGGGAAACGAGCAGGAGTGCGAGCCATCCGCTCATATATGGTCACCTCTTTCCCATTGCCTATTAGATATACGCAAAAAGGGCTTTTCGCGTGCAACCATACAAGGGAGCGGCTTATTCCCGAGCGCTCCGCGTTTTGCGAAAAGTCCGCGAGTGGACGGGCGACCCGGGAGACCACGCCCGCTTTCGCCGGATTGCTGCAAAAAAGCCATCGCCTGCCGTCGTCCAGCAAGCAATGGCTTTCTTTCCTGTATGCGTATGAAAAATGCCTTTTCCCGTTACTCGTCAAAACCGCCAAAGTCGAAGTCAAAATCCATCTCATCGCCCTCGCCGCCATCATCGAAGGCCATTTCCTCAACGGACGACATCATCTCGCCAAGCAGCATGCCACCCAGCAGCCCGGCTGCCATGCCCCCGATCATGCCGCCCATGCCGCTGCCGTGGTGGCCGTGATGACCGTAATGCCCCTGACGGTAGGAAGCGAGCGACACGTACGGAATCGCTTGCGGGTTGTTTGCAAATTCGCGAATTTTCTCCAGCAGATAACGGGACAGTTCTTCCTCTTGTCCAGATGCGAGCAATGGCTGCGGCACCACGATTTCGGCCTTGTACTCCTTCTCGCGGCGCATAAAGCCTGTAGCCAGGTCCAGCTCTACCAGCATGCGCAGCTCGTCTGGCGAGGTGAAAAAGACCACTTCCAGCTCATTGAGCGGAATGCCCAGGTTGGCTGCCGGGAAAAAGGAGAACTCTTGCCCGTACGGTGTCAGCTTGCCGGAATCCGGCTTCTGGCGCAGGTTCAGGCGGTCAAACGCACGGAGTACGCGCTCCACTGGCTCCGGCGGCAAAACCTCGACGCGGTCAAAATCGGTCGGGTCGAGTGCCATTTCCACATCGAGTCTGGTTTGCAGCGCGTACTGGACCGCTGGCGTCGACACAGCCAGTTCGGGCGGCATCTCAAACGAAAACGGAATCTCCTGCACGAACGGCTTTGGCTGTACCGTAAAGTTGCGGCTGATCGGATAAACCTGCACCTGCCTGGTTACTTCCTGCCCGCGCAGATTCACTCTCATCAGCAGGACAGCGCTCAGCTCGGAAATGCGCTGCTCCACGTTGCCGCCCTCGATCCGCACGACACCCGTCATCGTCTCTCCCAGTCGGTAGCCAGGGGCGTCCAGCTTGAGATCAACCGTTGCCGCTCCTACCCCGAATTTTGCCATCAGCTTTTTGAACATCGGCTTCTCCTCCAAATATAAGCAATACCTTATATTTATAGTGTAGCAGAAAAAGAGCCGGTAATGCGAGCAGCTAATCCGCGGGCACGAAGCCTGCTCTCGGTTGTATCCCGCACGAAATGCACCTTTTGGAAAAGAGCAGAAAACCACTCGACTCGTACCAGGATACACATGCAGAACGCCCCCGCCCGAACTTGCAGTCCAGACAGGGGCTTGGGGTGCTGACAGCTATTCAACTACGTCGTATCCTTGTTCTTCAATCGCTTCCTTGATCGCTTCCAGCGTCAGGGTGCTTTCGTTGTAGGAAACCTCGACTGTTTTGGCAGCGAGGTTGACTTTGCCCTCTGCGCCAAGCTCCTTCAACGTTTTTTCCACGGTGTTCACGCAATGGTTGCAAGACATGCCTTCTACATTCAATGTTACGTTTTTCATTCTCAATCTCTCCTTATGGTTTTAGGTGTATAGGGATGCGGCCTAAGCCGCCTGTTACCGTTTTGCATTACAGCTTTACGCGCTGCAGCCGCAGGGCGTTGAGCACGACGGAGACGGAGCTGAACGCCATTGCCGCTCCGGCGAGCCACGGGGCGAGGAAGCCCAGGGCGGCGAACGGGATGCCCAATGTGTTGTAGGCGAAAGCCCAGAACAGGTTTTGCTTGATGTTGCGAATGGTGCGCTTGCTCATTTCGATGGCGTCGGCGACACTGGTCAGCTCACCGCGCATGAGAGTAATATCTGCCGCTTCCATCGCCACATCTGTCCCGGTTCCGATTGCCATGCCGATGTCAGCCGTGGCAAGTGCCGGGGCATCGTTGATTCCGTCGCCGACCATGGCGACCTTTTTGCCTTGGGCTTGCAGCTTTTTCACTTCGGCGGCCTTGCCTTCGGGCAGGACTTCGGCGATGACGTGCCCGATTCCTGCCTCGCGGGCGATGGCTTCCGCAGTTTGGCGGTTGTCGCCCGTCATCATGATGACGGTCAGACCCATTGCTTTCAGCCGCTCAATCGCTTGCTTCGAGGTCGGCTTGATCGTATCGGCCACGGCGATCAGCCCGGCCAGCTTGCCGTCTACGGCAGCAAGCATCGCTGTTTTTCCCGCCTGTTCCAGCGAGAGCATGACATCTGCTACTGCCTGATATGATACGTGCTGCTGCTCCAGCAGACGGCGGGTGCCGACCAGCACGTCCTTGCCCGCAACGGTGGCCCGAATGCCAAAGCCGGGGATCGCTTCAAACGAGCTGGGTTCGGAAAGCGCCACGCCTTTTTCTGCAATGCCGCGAACAATCGCCTGGGCCAGCGGATGCTCGGAGTTTTTCTCCGCAGCCCCCACCAGTGCGAGCAATTCTTGTTCGGCAAAATCAACGGGGATGACATCTGTCAGCTCAGGCTCCCCTTTGGTGACGGTCCCCGTCTTGTCGAGGACAATCGTGTCCAGATGGTGCGCTGTTTCCAGATGCTCTCCGCCCTTGAACAGGATACCCAGCTCAGCGGCGCGCCCGGAGCCAGCCATGATCGAGGTTGGGGTAGCCAGGCCAAGCGCGCACGGGCAAGCGATCACCAGTACGGCAATAGCCTTTTCCAGCGCTTCGGCGAAGTTGCCGGGCATGACAGCGAAGTACCAGATGAGAAAAGTCACAACAGCAATCCCGACGACGATGGGAACGAAGATTCCGGAAATGCTGTCGGCCAGCCGCTGAATCGGCGCCTTTGTCCCTTGCGCCTCTTCCACAACCTTGATAATTTGCGCGAGAGCCGTTTCTTTGCCGACTTTGGTCGCGGTAACTTTCAGGAAGCCGTTTTTGTTCAAGGTCGCCCCGATAACCTTATCGCCCGCCGTCTTGTCTACCGGGATGCTTTCTCCCGTCAGCATCGACTCATCCACGGCCGACTGGCCTTCCAGCACGATGCCGTCGACAGGCACTTTTTCGCCGGGCTTCACATGCACGACGTCTCCCGGCCGTACTTCCTCGACGGGGATCGTCATTTCCACGCCATCGCGTACGACGACAGCCGTTTTGGCTTGCAGGCCCATCAGCTTGCGGATCGCTTCCGAGGAACGTCCCTTTGCCTTCGCCTCAAACAGCTTGCCCAGCAAGATCAGCGTAATCAGCACCGCGCTTGTTTCAAAATACAGCTCCAGCATATGCGCGCCGGAACCGATGGAAGAAATCGCCACGTACAAGCTGTAAAAGTAGGCAGCCGAAGTACCCAGCGCAACAAGCACATCCATGTTGGCGCTTTTGTTGCGCAGCGCTTTGTACGCCCCGACGTAAAACTGCGCCCCGATGATGAACTGCACAGGTGTCGCCAGAGCGAGCTGCACCCACGGGTTCATCAAAGCGTCCGGCAGCCAGATAAACGAGGTGAAGGAAAAGTGGCTGACCATCGCCCAGAGCAGCGGCAGCGACAAGATCAGCGAGATCAGGAACTTTTGCGTCTGCCGCCTGATCTCTGCCATCCGGCGATCGACCTGCTCCTCTTCCCTGCCTGCTTCCTTGCGCGCCGCCTGATACCCAAGCTTTTCCACCTGACGAACCAGATCCGCCACGCCCACCTGTGAAGCATCGTATTCAACCGTGGCCGTTTCCATGGCAAGATTTACATTCGCCTTCAGGACGCCGGGCATTTTGTTCAAGCCTTTCTCGATGCGAGTCGAGCAGGCTGCGCACGTCATGCCCGTGATGTTCAGTTCCACCTTGTCTGCGGGGACACCATAGCCAAGCGCTTCAATTTTCGAGCGAATATCGTCGAGACTCGTTTTCCCCGGATCGAAGACGACCGTCGATTTTTCCAAGGCCAGATTCACATTGGCTGTCTCGACACCATCGAGCTTTTTCAAGCCTTTTTCAATACGGAGCGCGCAGGCCGCACACGTCATCCCGGAAATCGGCACGGTAGCTTCTGCCGTTTTGGTACTCATACCAATTCCTCCAGATACCCTCAAGGGGTATATTTTATTGTATGGTCTCCCTGAGGTTCATTTTTAGCACACCTTCAATATACAATACCCCCATAGGGTATATCAAGTGGTTTTGCAAAAATTTCTCCCGCACCTCGATTGTTCCCAAAAAACCAACGCAAAAACCCCCGATGGATACCACCGGGGGTTGGCTGTCCTTTGCTTATTTTCCTTGGTTCACCGCTTGCTGATAGGCAACCGCCACTTTCGCCGCTACCTCCGCATTGTGGCGCACCAGTGCGATGTTGGTTTGCAAGCTTTTGCCTGCTGTCAGCTGCTTCACTTTGTCGAGCAAGAATGGCGTTACTTTTTTGCCTGTAATGTTGTTTTCCTTCGCTTCGCTGAGCGCTTGCTGAATGACGCCCTCAATCTGCTTGTGGTCAAGCGCATCCGCTTCCGGCACAGGGTTGGCGATAATCAGGCCGCCGTTCAGCCCCAGATTCCACTTGGTGTTCATCAGCGTGCCGACTTCTTCCGGCGTATCCAGACGGAAGTCTACGCCAAAGCCGCTTTCGCGGGCGAAGAAGGACGGGAACTCGGAAGTGCGGTAGCCGACAACCGGAACCCCTTGTGTCTCCAGGTATTCCAGCGTGCGTCCGATGTCGAGGATCGATTTTGCCCCCGCGCATACAACCGCGACGTTTGTTTTTGCCAGCTCTGTCAGGTCTGCGGATACGTCCCAGGTGATTTCGCCTTCCCGGTGTACCCCGCCGATGCCGCCAGTCGCAAACACGCGGATGCCCGCCAGGTCTGCTGCGATCATCGTAGCCGCAACCGTCGTCGCGCCGATTTTGCCGCTAGCCAAAATGTAAGGGAAGTCGCGGCGGCTCACTTTTTCTACCGACTTGTTGGTCGCAAACTCTTCCAGCTCGCTCTCGCTCAAGCCGATCTTGATTTTGCCGTTCATGATCCCGATGGTCGCAGGCACTGCACCGTTGTCGCGGATGATTTGCTCGACTTCCTTGGCCATCTCGATGTTTTGCGGATACGGCATGCCGTGCGAGATAATCGTCGTCTCCAGGGCAACGATCGGCAAATTGTTCTCCAGGGCGTGGCGTACTTCCTCCGTAAAGGTCAGGTATTGTTTCATCACTTATCGCTCCTTTTCGTATTGTGCAACCGTCAGTTGCAGTTGTTCCGGTTTTAATAAGGGGGAAACGGATTGCTCCGTTTGCAGGGTCAGGGCCGAGGCAGCAAGGCCGAGACGGCAAGCAGTCTGAAACGACTCCCCGTTCACGATTCCATACAGCAGGCCGGATGCAAACGCATCGCCCGCCCCTGTCACATCGACCACTTCGGTCGGGTATGGCGCCAGGTGCTCCGATACATCCTCCGACTGATAGTAAATGCCCGCTTCGCCCATGGTCACGATGACATGCTTCACGCCGCGCTCCCTGATTTTGCGGCACGCCTCGGCGCAATCCTCAACCGACTGGATCGCCATGCCAGCCAAAAGCTCCGCCTCTTCCCGGTTGGGCAGGATCGCTTCTACTCCGTCCAATTGCTGCGGAAGCTTTTTCGCTTTTGCAGAAGAAACCGGGTCAACAAAAAGGCGAATGTTCTCCTCCCGGCATCGGCCGATAATATAGGCCAGGCAATCCTCCGGTATGTTCGTATCAACAAAAATCGCGTAGGCTGCAGCAAGGTGGGACCATTTTTCCGCGAACATTTCCGGCGTGAGCGCGTCGTAAATATCCATATTGGCTAACGATACGACCATTTCCCCATCTATATCGAGCAGCGCGGTGTACGTCCCTGTGCGCTGCATCGGCAGACGCCACACCTGGCTGATGTCTACGCCGTGCTTTTTCGTCTCCTGCAAAATCCATTCGCCTTCCTTGTCCTCACCGACACTGGTGAAAAGTGCCGTATTGCAGCCGAGCCTGCCGAGATTCTCCGCAATATTGCGGGCCACCCCGCCGCACGACTCCATGATCGTAACCGGATTGGAAGAGTGCAGCCGCACCGCTTGTTTGCTGCGCGCTTTCCGGTCGAGGTTCGCTCCGCCGATGCAGGCAATCATGCCTTCGTCGCGCAAGATATACGCCCTGCCTTTGATCTCGCCGCGCCTGGTCAGTTGGGCGATGTACCCGGCTACAGCCGAACGCGAGATTCCGATCAAGTCGGCCAGCTCCTGCTGGGAGATGAACGGATTTTGCCGGATATAGTGCAGGATCAACCTGTCTTTTTCCACGGTCATCCTCCTTTCTTATCATTCGCATTCACAGCTTCGTCTACAAACAAAAGTCTACCACAAAAACATTTGTTTTGAAAGAGGGATGATTTTTCGTCATTTGACAAAGGATAACCGTATCATGTAGGATTATCTTAAATTCAAGATATTAAAACATCGATGGAAAGGAGGGCTTTTCATGGAGCGAAACAATGCCCTCGACCTGTTTGTCGTCCTGTCGAGATCGTATAACTGGGTAACGGCCCATGCCAATCGTCACATCCGCCAGCACGGATTGAATCCTACAGAGTTCGGCGTCCTGGAAGTGCTCTATCATAAAGGCGCGCAGCCTTTGCAGCAAATCGGCGAAAAAATCCTGATCTCCAGCGGGAATATTACGTACGTTGTGGACAAGCTGGAAAAGAAGCAACTGCTGATTCGCAAGCCCTGTCCCAAGGACCGTCGTGTCATTTACGCCGAGCTGACGGAGAAAGGACACGCTTTTTTGGCAGAAATCTTCCCTTCTCATCAGCAGGCGATTGAAAAAGCGGTCGCAGGACTCACAGAGGAAGAACAGCAGCAAGCCATCGGGTTGTTAAAAAAGTTGGGACGTGCTGCTCAGGAAACGTATTAGACTGAGCAGCACCCACCAGGTGCAAAAAAAGTGTTGACAAAACGTTTGGCGCATAATAATCTTAAAATCAAGATTTACGCATTAAAGGTTAGATGCTTACAAAAAGAAAGGGGAATATTTCTCTCATGAGTAAAGTACTTTTCATTAAAGCCAACGATCGCCCTGCTGAGCAGGCTGTGAGTGTAAAGCTGTACGATGCTTTCGTCCAATCGTATAAAAAAAGTCATCCAAACGACGAAATCGCCGAGCTGGACCTGTTCGCTGAAAACCTTCCTTACTACGGTAACGATCTGCTCACCGCCATGTTCAAAGCTGGACACGGCATGGAGCTGACGAGCGAAGAGCAAAAAGGCGCAGAACTGGTCAACAAATATTTGAACCAGTTCGCTGAGGCGGATAAAGTGATGATCGCGTTCCCAATGTGGAACTTCACCGTTCCAGCCGTACTGCACACGTACATGGACTACCTGTCGCAAGCCGGCAAAACATTCAAATACACCGCTGAAGGCCCTGTAGGTCTGATGGGCGACAAAAAAGTGGCTCTCCTGAGCGCACGCGGCGGCGTCTACTCCGAAGGCCCGATGGCAGAAATCGAGCTGGCGAACCGCTACGTTCGCACACTGCTTGGCTTCTGGGGAATCAGCAACATTACTGAAGTGGTCGTGGAAGGTCACAACCAATTCCCTGACAAAGCAGAAGAAATCGTAGCAGCAGGCGTAGAAAAAGCAGCAAAACTGGCGGAAACCTTCTAAGGCCCGCCAGCCTTTCTTGTCCTAATATCTCAAATTCAAAATACTAGAATTTAAAACAATTAAGGAGAGAGGAAAAAATGATGGATCTTGGTTTGCTCATTATTCGTTTGGTCGTTGGCTTGTCGTTCGCAGGTCACGGTGCGCAAAAGCTGTTTGGCTGGTTTGGGGGTTACGGTCTGAAAGGCACAGGCGGCTGGCTGGAATCAATCGGGGTAAAACCTGGTGTGGCCATGGCGCTGCTTGCCGGGTTGGCTGAACTCATCGGCGGCTTGCTGTTCGCGGCTGGTGTCGGCACATGGGTCGGCGCTCTGCTCATCGTCCTCACCATGCTTGTTGCGATTGTGAAGGTACACGGTCAAAATGGATATTGGATAACGCAAAACGGCTATGAGTACAACCTGACCTTGATCGCGGTCGCAATCGGTGTCGCTTTGATCGGCCCAGGCGCATACGTGTTGTTCTAAGCAATCGCTCGCAAGCCCGTAAGCCAGCATTCCACCAAGGGAGGATACAACAGATGGAAATTCGCGTCTATACACAAAACGAACAGGCAAAAGGACACTTTGGCGACGGTGAGATTGTCGAAAACAAGCCGATCGGCTTCCCTCATGAAAACTCCGCTGTGAAACGGGTTGGACCGCTCTTTTACTGGGCGTGGGCAAAGTCGCTCAAGACCTTTGAGATTCCCCTGCATCCGCATTCCGGCTTTGAAATTTTGACTTACGTTCTGAAAGGGACAGTCGGCCACCGGGACACGCTGGGCAATTTGCAGCAGGTGACGACGGGCGGAGTCCAGATCATGCAAACTGGTTCAGGCGTCTACCATGCCGAAGAGCTGAGCAAGGACACCGAGATGTTCCAGATCTGGTTTGAGCCGCACCTCGCCAAAACGACGAAAACCCCGCCGACGTACAACCAGTACGACCACAAGGAGTTTCCGAGCGAGACTGTTGACGGTGTGCAGGTGAAAAGCATCATCGGTCCCTCTGCTCCCATTTCGCTCGTGACCGATTCGCGCATGAAGGATGTGGAGATTCCCGCAGGCAAAGCTTACGCGATGCGGCTTCCGGCTGGCTACGCCCACGCTGTCGTCGTCGTGGACGGAAGCGGAAGCATTGGCGGGCAAGATGAAGCTAATGAGCCACAGGCAGTCGCAGGCAAAGGTGATTTCGCCGTAATCTCTGCTGACGATGAGACCAGCGTCACTTATCGGGCACAAGCAGATGCGCCGTTTCGGATCGTACTCATTCAGGTTCCACTGGAAGTAGACTATCCGCTGTACCGCAAGTAAGCGTATCCCGCTTTTTCAGTACAAAACCCGCTCAGGCAGCAACGCCCGAGCGGGTTTGTTTTTTTGATATGGTCCTGTTCCCTACAGGCTTATACCACCGCGGCCTTTTTCTCCAGCATCGTTCCTTCCTGCGCATAGCGCACATGCCAGGAAAACGCCTTTTCCAGTACGTGGGGAGTGTGCCCGCCGCGCGTAAGTGCTTCTTCGTAGTACGCTTTCAGTTGCTCCCGGTACATCGGGTGCGCGCAGTTCTCGATGATTTTCAAGGCGCGCTCCCGCGGCGCCAGGCCGCGCAAATCAGCCAGCCCTTGCTCGGTGACGATGATGTCGACGTCGTGCTCTGTATGATCGACATGGGAGGAAAACGGCACGATACTGGAGACTTTTCCGCCTTTGGCAATCGACTTGGTTACGAAAATGCTGAGGCGCGCATTGCGGGCAAAGTCGCCAGACCCGCCGATGCCGTTCATCATCTTGCTGCCCAAGACGTTCGTCGAGTTGACGTTGCCGTAGATGTCTGCCTCAATCGCCGTATTGATGGCGATCAGCCCCAGGCGGCGAATGATTTCCGGATGGTTGGTGATCTCCTGCGGACGAAGCAGCAGCTTGTCGCGGTATTTGGCAAAATTCTCGCTGACGTATTGCATTTTGTCAGCCGTCAGCGTGATCGAACAGCCGGAAGCAAACGAGATTTTGCCCGCATCCAGCAGGTCAAAGACTGCGTCCTGCAGCACTTCCGAATAAACAGTCAGATCGGTAAACTCGGAATCGAGAAAACCGTTGAACACGGCGTTGGCGACAGACCCGACCCCCGATTGCAGCGGTGCGAGATTTTCCGGCAGCCGTCCCGCCTTGACCTCCTCGCGCAAAAACGCAATCAGATGGGCAGCGATTTCAGCCGTTTCCGCATCCGGCTCGACAATCGTCGATGGCGAATCCAGTTGGCTCGTCAGCACAATTCCTTTGATTTTATCGAAATCGACCACAATGCCCGCTGTGCCCATTCGTTGGTCTACTCGCGTGAGCGGAATCGGCTCGCGCTCCCCCTGGACCTCTGGCGTGTAAATATCGTGAATGCCCTCCAGTTCAGCGGTTTGGGCGAGATTCAGTTCAATGATGACATGCTTCGCATAATCGACAAAAATGTTGGAGTTGCCAACAGAAGTGGCGGGAATAATCATGCCGTCCTCTGTAATTGCAACCGCTTCCACAATCGCATAATCAATTGCGTCCATTGCTCCCTGGCGAATCAGCTCGGCTGTATGAGACAAATGCTGGTCCACAAACGCCATGCTGCCGTCGTTGATTTTTTTGCGCATGACCGGGTCCGCTTGAAAAGGCAGCCGTTTTTTCACAATGCCTGCCTCCGCCATCACAGCGTCCACGTCTGATCCGAGCGAAGCTCCTGTATATACATTCACCCCAAAAGGCTTGTTTTCTTTCTTGACTCGCTCGACCAATGCGAGCGGCACAGCCTTGGCATCTCCTGCACGAGTGAAACCACTTAACCCGATCGTCATGCCATCCTCGATCCAACTTGCCGCTTCCTCAGCTGTCACGATTTTATCTGCCATCCGTTTATCGCGTAAGCGCTCCCACATCATTGTGACCCCCTATGCCATCTTTTCTTGCTCCTACACTAGCACAAGTATTCTGAGCGAACACTCGATTTTCGGCAAACCAGCATATCAGGGCGACCAGCCAGCAAAAAAGGCAGCGAACGATTCTCGCCGGCAAAGCACCTGCAAAAGCTAAAAACCGAGCAGTTGCCGAAACGAGCTGGCATACGTCTGGCTCACAGGGACTCTCGTCTTCTGCTTGTCCTTCATCTCCAGCATGAATGTCGAATGGAAGTGCGGATGAATAAAACCGATGGCCTCCAGATTGACAAAATAAGAGCGGTGGCAGCGCACGAACTGCTCGGGCGGAAGCATGCATTCCAGCTCGGACATGCTGTACTTGTTCGCGTATGACCCGTTTGCCGAATGCAGAAGCGTCTTGCCCTCATGCGAGCTGATGTAGACAATCTCGTGCAGCGGGATCGGCAGCCAGCCATCTTCCCCTTTTCCAATCAAAAAAGACAGCCGTGGCTGCGGATTCGAAAGCGGCACGCTTGGCAAAGGATAGATGGCGGTAATACAGCCCATGACCTCTCCATCGTGAAACAGCGGCAGCGACAACCCGTAGTACGGCACGCCAAAAACGCGTCTTTCCACCTCGTGCCCGACCTTGCCTCTTTCCACCAGCGCCTTGTGCGTGGCAGAGCCAATCGGCACCTGATCGCCAGGCGCAATCTTCAGATCAATATTTGCGCTCGGCTGATAGTACAAGTATTGCGTGCCGTCCGATATTGCAATCGATACCTCTTCCGGCACAGCTTGGCCAATCATCTGGAGCACTTCCGGAACAATTTTATTCTCCATGCTGATTCCTCCCGCTCCTTTTTTCTTCCCTCTTCTATTAAACCACACTTCCCGACAGGCAGGTCCGTCCTTGTCTTTCCTGCACAGACAAAGGAATCCAGACGTTGCCGGACAACTGTTGTGCTATCATGGTATCAACAGTTTTTCGAAAAGGGCGGTGCACCATGGACCACACCATTGTCTTGATTGCAAAAGGAACCGACACGCTCGCATTTTTGCTCAAGGAGCTGCGGGCGTATTTTGAGCCTTATTGCAAGGTGATCGGCTATGCCAGCCATGACCCAATCCCTGACCTCTCCGGCGTGTCTCACGTCTTCATTACGACGCGGGCGCCAGAGTTGTACACGATTGCCCGTCAGGCCGTCCCCGAAACAGTCCCGATTACCGTGCTGAACCGTTTTTTTGAATTGCGCAAAATCAAGGCGCTGATGCAAATTCCGCCCGGAACGACCGTGCCTGTCATGAACAACTCGCCGATCACGGCGCAAGAGGTCATCCAAAACTTGCTGGAAGTCAAGATCGACCACTTGCATTACGTCCCTTTTCACCCAGGCAGTACGTTCGAGGAGCACTTTCGCTACGCGATCATCATGAGCGTACCCGATGTGCCGCTGCCCCCGCATGTGGAAGTCATCGACCTTGGGTTTCGCAAAGTCAGCATCCACGATCTGATCGATACCGGGCGCAAAGTGGGCGTCCCGATTGAATGGGAGCGGCAATACCTTTCCGCCTTCATCGTGGAAATGTCCGAGCTGGCCAAAATGCTCGGCACCTCCTATGCCGAGGTGCAAAAGCTCAACAGCCAGCTGCAATCCACCTTTCAGGCGGTGAAGGACCCGGTCATTGCCTGTAACGAAGACGGCCTCATCACGTTCATCAACGATGTCGCCGTCGAGCTGTTCTGTCCGCACGAATCGGTGGTGATCGGCAAGCCCTATACCATTTTGAAAGAACACAGCCTGCTCGCACCCTTTTTCGAACAGGAGGACCAGGAAGACTCACTCATCACCATCGACCAGCGGCAATTCATCGTCAGCAGCCACAGCATTCGCCGCAGCCAGGAGCATCTCGGCTTCGTCTGTACGCTAAAGGATGTGACGGAAATCCAGCGCCTGCGCACCCAGCTTGCCTTGCGCGGTCACACTGCCACTTACACGTTTGCTGACATAAAAGGGAACAGCCAGCCGCTCCTGCACGCCATCGAGCTTAGCAAGAAGATGGCGAAAAACAACCAGACGATCCTGCTCACAGGCGAAAACGGCACGGGCAAAGAGCTGTTCGCCCACGCGATTCACCAGCATTCCCTGCGAAAAAACGGCCCGTTCGTCGCCATCAACTGCGCCTCCCTGCCGGAAAACCTGCTGGAGAGCGAGCTGTTCGGCTACGAGGACGGAGCCTTCACAGGCGCGCGCAAAGGCGGCAAGCCCGGATTGTTCGAGCAGGCGGACGGCGGGACGATTTTTCTCGACGAGATTGGCGATATTTCCCCCGCGATCCAGGTCAAGCTGCTGCGCGTCCTGCAGGAAAAGCAGGTGATCCGCGTCGGCGGCACAGGGATTTTGTCCGTAGACTGCCGGGTGATCGCAGCCACGAACCGCAATCTGGAAGATGCGGTCCGGGATGGCACGTTTCGCGAAGACTTGTTTTACCGCCTGGCGGTTTTACCCATCGAAATTCCGCCGCTGCGCGAGCGGACGAGCGACATTCCGCTTTTGATTGACGATCACCTGAAGCAGCAAGGCATTCGCAAAAGCTGGTCGCCGGAAGTCATGGAGCTGTTGCTCGCCCACGACTGGCGCGGCAACATTCGCGAGCTGAAAAACGTCGTGGACTACGCCATTACGGTAAGCGAGCATCCGGTCATCGGCATCTACGACCTGCCCAAGCGTTTGACAGAGCGAATTTTTCAAAAGCAAGCTTCGGCGGCGACCGTGCCGCTGGAGGATGAACGGAATCTGGATATTTTGCTCGGATTGTATCAATATTACCTCACCAATAAACCGGTCGGGCGTTATCAGTTGGCGAACACCCCCATCCTTCGTGCAAACGGCTGGACGGAAACCGCGCTCCGCAAGCGTTTGAAACAGCTTGAGCAGCTTGGACTGGTGCGCTCAGGCACAACCCGTCAAGGGACCTCGATCACCCGCGACGGCATCGAAATGTTAAAAAGATATGGAAAAATATAGGCGAAGGAAAATGAATATTAGGCTGCATTAGGTTGAATAAATCCTAATAAACATTCCTAAAAAGTGCGCTTTTGTCTGGACGTTGCCACCCTCCGTCCAGCGAAAGCGCCTTTTTCGCGAAATTCCGACAGTTGGCACGCCACTTGCTTATAGTAAGGGCAAAAAAAGCGAGGTGATCTCATGGCTACAAATCATTCTTCTCCGGCAGCGCCAGCCAAAAAACGCTTTTCCGTCCCGCACACTTATGCCATTCTCTTCATCATTATCATTTTGGCGGCGCTTGCTTCCTACGTGCTCCCTACGGGCGAGTTCGAACGCATCAAGGACGACGCCTCGGGCCGAACCATCGTGGTAAACGGCAGCTATCACGCTGTCGAGAGCAGTCCTGTCGGCTTTTTCGACATGTTCAAGGCGATTCCTGAAGGGATGCAAAAAGGCTCGCAAATCATCTTTTACATCTTCATCGTCAGCGGCGTCTTCGGAATCATCCGCCAGACGGGGGCCATTGAGGCGGGCATCAACAAAGGTGTCCGCTATTTGGAGGGCAGGGAAAAACTTTTGATCCCCGCATCCATGTTCCTCTTCTCCATCGGCGGCTTTTCGATGGGGATGGCGGAAGAAAGCATTATTTTCGTGCCAATCGGCATTGCTCTCGCCCGCGCGATGGGCTTTGACGCCGTCACAGGTACCGCCATGATTACGATGGGGGCAGCGGCTGGCTTCATGGGCGGCATGCTCAATCCGTTCACGGTAGGGGTCGCCCAGTCTCTGGCGCAGCTGCCGCTCTTCTCCGGGCTGACCTTCCGCGCCATTGTATACGTCTTTGTTCTCGGCTTTGCCATCTGGTACGTCATGCGCTACGCCTATCGGGTAAAGGCAGACCCGACCAAGAGCGTCATTTACGCCATTGAGCAGCAGGAAAACAAAGAGCAGGTAGCCGTCGATATTCCCGATCTCAACGGACGCCACAAGCTGGTCTTTCTGGTCCTGGCCTGTGGGCTTTCCTTCAACGTCTACGGGGTATTCAAATACGAATGGTTCCTGACTGAGCTTACAGCTTCCTTTTTCATCATGGGGCTGATAGCCGGCCTCGTCGGCGGTCTGAATGTAAACAAGCTGTTTGACGCTTTTGTCGCCGGGGCCAAAGCCGTAACCTTCGGCGCCCTGATCGTCGGCTTTGCCCGGGCGATCACCGTCGTGCTGGAAGAAGGAAAAATTATCGACACGATGATTTACGCGCTCACTTCCGCCATCGGCCATTTGCCGGACGCCATTAACGTATTGGCCATGTTCCTGATTCAAGCGGTGTTGAACCTGTTCATCTCGTCTGGCAGCGGTCAGGCGGCGACAACGATGCCGATCATGGTGCCAATCGCTGACCTGCTCGGCATTTCCCGTCAGGTTGCCGTCCTGGCCTTCCAATACGGGGATGCCGTGACAAATTCGATCATCCCGACTTCTTCTGCCTTGATGGGCTATCTGGCCGTTGCGGGCATTCCGTATGAAAAATGGGTCAAGTTCATCTGGAAGCTGCTGCTCGGCTGGGCCGTCATCGCCGCCATCGCCCTGATCGTCGCTGTAACCATCGGCGTTTCCTAGCCTTGAGACGACACAGGATTTTTTCAAAACAAGCTGGCTGCGCTGTATGCTTCCCGCTATGGCGCAGCCCCAGTCGCAAACCTATGGAGGAACCATGCGCACAACTATCGAACAATTGCAGCCCGCCATTTTTTCTCTGTACGAGCACTTGCATCGGCATCCGGAGGTTAGCTGGCAGGAAGTGGAAACGACAGCTTATATCGCCCGTTTTTTGCAGGAGCGTCATTGCCGGGTTACGACGTTTGACGACGTAACCGGAGTGGTGGCGGAATGGGGAGATTTGACACCGGGAGGACTAACGGTCGGCGTGCGGGCAGACATGGATGCACTCTGGCAGGAGGTAAACGGCGTCTTCCAGGCGAACCACTCCTGCGGACACGATGCCCATATGACGATGGTGCTGGGCGTACTCATGGTCTTGCAGGCGCAAAACATCCGGCTCCCCGGCCGGCTCAAGCTGATTTTTCAACCGGCGGAGGAAAGCGGAAACGGCGCTCTGGCTATGGTGAAAAAACAGGTGGTTGATGACATCGACTACTTGTACGGCGTCCACCTGCGCCCCGTCCAGGAAATACCCCTAGGCACCGCTGCCCCCGCCATCATGCACGGCGCGGCAGGCACCATCTCCGGGCAAATCAAGGGTGCCGATGCCCACGGCGCACGTCCGCACCTTGGCGTCAATGCCATCGAGGTTGCAGCAACCATCGTCGAGCAGCTCAAAGGGATTCATCTCGATCCGCTCGTCCCTTATTCCGTAAAAATGACGCAGTTGTCTGCGGGCAGCAAAAGCAGCAACATCATCCCCGGGTCTGCCCAGTTCCATCTGGACTTGCGCGCCCAGACGAACCTTGTCATTGACGCGCTGTTTGCCCGAGTGGAACACATATTGCAGCATGTTGCCCGGTTGTACGAAGTAGACCTGTCTTATGACATCACCGAGCGGGTGTACGCCGCCGAGGTTCACGAAGAGGCCCGGCAAATCATGGCCGAAGCGATTGTGCAGACGCTCGGCCAAGACCGTCTGGAAGCGCCGATTCAGACACCTGGTGCGGAAGATTTTCACTATTACACCAAGGAACGCCCTCACCTGCGCGCAACGATGCTGGGGTTGGGCTGCGGTCTGACGCCTGGCCTGCATCATCCGCAAATGACTTTTGAAAAAGAAGCGCTGCTTTCCGGCATCGAGATTTTGGCCCGTACTGTACTCGCCACGTTTGAGCGGCACGCAGGCAAGTAACTTTGTCTGTGCGCCGCAGCCGCTCATATGAATCCATGTCCAAGGAGAGAGTTCCATGAAAATTGAACGCGTCGATCTGCAAAGAATCAAAATCCCGCTGACAGCCCCTTTTGTCACCAGCATGGGCCTGGAAACGCACAAGGAATGTATTCTCGTCCGCGCTTACAGCGGAGCGCACGTCGGCTTCGGCGAGAGCGTCGCGATGGACGTTCCCGTTTACAACGAGGAAGATGTCGATACCGTCTGGTACATGCTGGAGAAATACTTGATTCCGCAGCTTTTTTCCCGTGAAATCGAACACCCCGATGAAGTATCGCAAATCTTTTCCTGGATGCGCCGCAACCAGATGGCGAAATCGGCGTTGGAAGGTGCGGTCTGGGATCTGTATGCGAAAATGAACGGGATGTCCCTCTCCCAAGCGCTCGGCGGCACGCGCAAGACGATTGATGTCGGGGTCAGCATCGGCATCGAGCCGACAATCGACAAGCTGCTGGCGCGCGTAGACGGCTTTATCCGCGACGGCTACAAAAAAATCAAGGTGAAGATCAAGCCGGGCTTTGACGTAGAGCCGATCCGGGCGATCCGGCACACCTTTGGACCGGACGTTCCGCTGATGGCCGATGCCAACTCTGCCTATACGCTGGCTGACATCGACTTGCTGAAGCAACTGGACGACTTTGGCCTGATTATGATCGAGCAGCCGCTGGGGCACGACGACATCATCGACCATGCGACATTGCAAAGAGAGCTGAAAACGCCGATCTGCCTCGACGAGTCGATCCATACAGTGGAGGATGCGCGCAAAGCGATTGAGCTGGGCAGCTGCCGCATTATCAACATCAAGATCGGGCGTGTCGGCGGCCTGTCCAATGCCAAAAAGCTCCATGACCTGTGCGCGGCAAAAGGCGTTCCCGTCTGGTGCGGCGGCATGCAGGAGGTCGGCATCGGTCGTGCGCACAACATCGCAATCGCTTCGCTGGCCAATTTCACCATCCCAGGCGACACGTCCCCTTCGCACCGCTATTTTACGGAAGACGTGGTAACGCCGATGATCGATTTCGTTTCACCGGGCGTACTGGCCGTCCCGACCGGAGCCGGCATTGGCTATACGATCAATGAAGCCGCCATTCTCCGCGCACTCGTTCAGCACAAGAGCTACTACGCCAATCAGGAATCTACCACTACCGTCATTCCGAACTGGTAGACCACATGCAAACCAGGGAGCGCTGCAGCAGCCTCCCTGGTTTTTTTAACGCCCATATGCTCGTCTGTCTACTCCATCGTCGTCAACAGCTTGCACAGATTACGCTCGGCTTCCGGCCGCTCCCCGGCAGGCAGTCTTCCGAGCACATCCAGCGCCGCATACGGAAGTTTCAGCGCATGCGGGTCGCTGTACGTCTTTTCCCAGTAAGCCGGGGAAAAAATGTGCGCAAACGCAGGCTCCTTCACCTCATCCACCAAAACAAACTCCGGCAGCTGCCGATTGAGGTAGGTCTGAATCCGGTGGTTCACGATGCCTGCCTGCACCAACTCTCCGTACCCGAAGCGCTCCAGGTCCGTCAAAGCTTGCGCGTGCGTCACGCTGTGGACGACTTCGCCTGCAAAAAAGTAGCGCTGCCCGTCGATCACTCGGTTTGGCACGACGGTATGCAGCTCGGCAAACGTCCTTCGCGCCATCTCTTCGGTCGTGTCATACGGAGCCACTTCCTCCGCCACATCGGCAGTGGTGACGGCAAAGTAATTGTCGATGCCCCAATAGCGTGTCGGCCTGTCTTCTGTCGTCTTTTTCAGCAGTTCGACCAATCCGGCGACGATACTCGGACGAATCAGATCAGGACGCTCCCGCAGCGCCTTCAACGCCAGCACACCCAACGCCAGACCGTGCCCCGATGTCCGCAGCTGCTTCACATTTTGCGCGAGCCCGTCAACGACCTGCTGCAGCAAAGCCGGATCAGCCTGTTCCTCTTGACCAAGCGGCGCAAACCATTCCGGCTTCAGGCGTCGAAAAGCTTCGCAGTTCCGCTCAATTCCTTCTTTTACATGCTCGGGCAGCTCATGCTCACGATCCATGTAATACCCTGCCAGCAAAGCCGCACCGTAATGCCCGCTGAACCACCCTGCCTGCGCAGCGCGCGCCATCCCCACTACACCAAGCTCCAGATACGAATCCAATAGCCGCATACCCCATCCTCCTTTTTCCAGCTAGCTATAGATTCATTATATATTAAACATTTTAGTTTGTTAAGTATAAAAATAAAATGACTCCTGCTGTCGGGAGTCATTCTTTATCATCCAGCTTAAAATCCACTTCATCTGTCTCGGGACGGTAATCCACGATCAGTCCATGTCCATTCATATACCACAGCTCATCCCGCTCCATGTAAAAGGTGATGCCGTCTATGACTGTAGAAATCCCCATGTCGTTCGGCTGCTCTTTGGCGATCCCCATGGAAAACGAATCCTGCACTGTACTCACGCCGCCATAGCGGACAAAAAAGCGGATGCTGTCTCCTTCTTTGCATCCCCACTCTTCCTTGAACCACGCTACTGCTGGGGCCGTTACCGTCAGTTTCATTGTTCGCCACTCCTCTCTTCTCTTGTAGTTTACCTTACTTTCTAAATATGTAAAGCAAAAAAGTATATTATTCACACTCGAACCGTGCGTCAAAACGGAAAGGAAAGACCGCCTTCCTTTTTTCAGAAAAGCGGTCCTCTGTTACTTCCATGGAAGTGTCACCAAAAAACTCGTTCCTTTGCCTTCTTCGCTGCTTACCGTAATTTTGCCGTGATGAGCGTCCACGATCCACTTGGCGATGGACAAGCCGAGCCCGGTTCCTTCCGTCGCACGCGAACGCATTTTGTCCACCCGGTAAAAACGGTCAAACAGGAACGGGATGTTCTCTTTGGATATGCCGATGCCGCTGTCCTTCACCAGAATGGCGACGCGGTTCCCTTCCTTTTTGCACGAGACAAAGATTGTGCCGCCTTTGTTCGTGTACTTGAGCGCGTTGTCCAGCAAAATGACCATCAGTTGATGCAGACGCTCCCCGTCCCCGACGATCTCCAACGGTTCCTCGATTGCTGTCTCCAGGCTGATTTCCTTCACGATGGCGAGTTGGGAAAATACTTGGGTGCATTTTTGTACCACTTCATCCAACCGAATTTTTTTGCGCATGATTTGCAGCTCATTGGAGTCGCTGCGGGCGAGCGTCAACAGATCCGCTACCAGCTTGCTCAGCCGCTTTGCTTCTTGCATGCCGATCATGATTTTCTCGCTTTCCTGCTCAATGGTATGATCTGGATGTCGGAACAGCCGCTCCAGATTGACCATGATCGCTGTCAGCGGCGTACGCAGCTCATGCGAGGCATCCGCGATAAATTGCTGCTGCTTTTCCCACGAAACCTGGATCGGAATGAGGGCGTGTCTCGCCAAAAACCATCCCGCGATGATGGCGATGACAATGCTCACTGCATCGCCAATCACCACGACGTACAACAAGCTGCTCAACATGTTCCGCTCGGGTGCCAGATTGTAAATCAACTGAAACTGGTAGGCTACTTGCAAACGATCGCCCACGATGACTTTTTTGGGCACAGTAACCGTCTGTACCCGATATTCTTGTCCCTTGATTGTCACGGTCTCGACACCGTCCGGCTTGCCGATATGAAAAAAGTTCGGCAGTTCCTCCGGCTCCAAACGTTCGCCAAACGCCGTCCCGATCACTCGGCCAAAGCTATCCCAGACAAGCAGGGCATACCTGCGATCAAGATCCATATACTTTTTCCTCTCCAGGCGATTGTACGGCAAAGAATCCTCATTGATCCGGTGCAATCGCGGCAAAGGATCTATTGTAAGCCGCTGACTCACTTTCGCCAGTTCGCGGTCTACTTGCGAATAAAGCCGATACTTCATCGTGTAGTAAACGGCACTCCCCAGCGCATTGAGCAGCAGAAATACCACGATGACATTCAACGTCACCAGGCGAATCCGCGTTTTTCGAAACATTACCGTTCTTCCTTTTTCAAAATGTAGCCCACGTTGCGAATCGTGCGAATGTAGCTCTCGTAAGCTCCCAGCTTTTTGCGCAAATAGTGGACATACAGATCGACTACTCCGTAATTCGCCTCTGAATCAATGCCCCATACGCGGTCAAAAATTTGCTGGCGCGTCAGGATTTGCTCCCGATTTTGCAAAAAATACTTGAGCAGCTCGTATTCTTTTGATGTCAGCTTCATCGGCTCGTCATCCACAAAGCCGTCGTACTCGTTTACCTTTAAAGAAATAGGGCCGTATGCCATTTCACCTTCGATACCGGTCTTTCCGTTGCGCCGCAGCAAGGCTCGCACTCTCGCCGTCAGTTCTTCCGCTGCAAAAGGCTTGACCAGATAATCATCAGCTCCTGCATCCAATCCCTCGACTCTTGCTTTGACGCTGTCCTTTGCCGTCAAGAACAGAACAGGGGTCATCATTCCTTTGGCGCGAAGCGTTTTTACCAAAGTCAGGCCATCCATGCCCGGCATCATGATGTCGAGTACAAGCAAATCATAAATGCCTCGCTGCGCCAGCAACAAGCCATCATCTCCCCGATCAGCCGTATCTACTTGATAGCCTTCATCCCTCAAAACACCAGCAATCGTCTGTAGCAGGGCTTGTTCATCTTCGACTGCAAGAATCAGCATGTATATCCCCTTTCATCTGTAACAGCTAGCTGTTGCTGTTCATATGCTTTCCCTTTTCCAGCATCAATCGTTATTTATCCAGCATAGCATAAACGACCGGATTCACAATGCCCGCAAATAGACAGACACTTTCATTAGAGCATTCGTTTTTTTGAATGGGATTTGATTGAAAAAAGCTGGGCGTCGCTCCGTTGCCTTGCTGCTGTCTAATCTATGCAAAAAAGCTGTATTCCCGATTACTTTTGCAAGTAATGGAGAATACAGCTTTTCTTCTTATTCCCTCAAAACTGAAT
>NZ_RHHS01000089.1 GCF_003710935.1 Brevibacillus gelatini | reverse complement strand
GTCATCTGGCAGGAAGGGGAACGGGTATGAACTATTTCATCATGACACAGGACGAGCGGATCGCAGAGGCTGTTGTGCCCACGGGCGTTTTTGATGCCATGCGTCCGGAGTGGCTGACGCCGGATTACCAGGAGGAGCTGGAAGAGGCCATCCTCCAGTTTGACATCAAGCCGAAAAGCGAAAACGTCTATCTCGATTTTCTCGACCGACCGATTCCGCTCTATTCTGATCGGCTGAAGACACTCATCCACAAATTCGCTCCCAAACTTTTCGCCAAATCCGTGGTTCTCGCAGACCAGGAGAGAACCAGGCAGGACGCGTACTGGCTGCTGATCCTGCCGCGCATCGCTTGTCTCTCAGAGCAAAGTGAGTTTTACCAAAACGGCTCGCTCAAGCGACTGGTCATCGATGAGGAAAAAGTCAGGCGCCACCCCATTTTTCAGGTGGAGGGGATTCTGGAGCCGCATATCATCATCGATCTTCGGCTGGCGGAGGCATTGCTGCGCCGGGATTTCATCGGGATTCGCCTGAAAAAAGTCGAGCAAGTATAACAGAACCAAACGATGTCTTTGGTAGTAGATGCCGCCCTCGTCGTGTCAAAAGCTGGCGAGGAGGCGGAAACAATCCAGTCTGCTGCGGCAAAAAAGCCGGTTCAGGACAGCAGAAAAGGCAAACTCCTGAGGGAGTGAGGGGGGATAGCATGAGCACGACCGAGAAGCTGGCCGGGTACGAAAATATCCAGTTGGCCTCACCCTTTGAAGTTCAGAGCTTGCAAGATGTCAAACTGATCAAAACCATCAATGACCATGCCAGATTGTACGTCACCGCGATCATCCCGGAGGAAAAGCGCGATCGGTGCATCGAGATGGCAACGAGTAAGGATATTGTCGCCCTGAATCTGGTGGAAAACGGTGCGCTTGTCCGCACGCTGTTCCAAGGTCTGGTCGCATCCGTATCTGTGAATGTCGTGCGGGGCGTGTACCAGTTGGAACTGGAAGCCGTCTCTGTCACATATGACATGGATGTCCAGAGCAAGCAGCGTTCTTTTCAAAACAAGCAGATGTCCTATACCGAACTGCTCGATGAAATCACGAAAACGTATCCGGGTTCGGACTATTTGGACTACGCCTCCAACGGAGCACCACTCGGCACGATTGCGATTCAATATCAGGAGACAGACTGGCAGTTTCTCAAGCGCATGGCGTCGCGTTTTTGCGCCGTTCTCGTGCCAGAAGCCGCAGCCAATACGCCCAAGTTTTGGTTTGGCTTGCCGGAGGGTCGCACGGCGAAGGTAGCCGACCCCCACTTTACCGTCCGAAAAAGGCTGTCGCCGTATATGGTAGCAACGGAAAACGAATACGCCACGGGCCTTGGTGAAAACGATTTTCTGGCCTATGAGGTCGAGAGCGAACAGGTTCTGCAGGTGGGAGACCGTGTCCAGTTCCAGGGCAAAGAACTGGTCGTGTCCCAGTCCACGACCACGATCCAGCGCGCCATCCTGACGCATACGTACCAGCTCATGCCTGAGGCCGGCGTCCGGCAAGATCCGCTCCGCAACGAGGACATCTGCGGGGCGTCGCTGGAAGGCCGGATCATTGACGTGCGCAAGGATACGGTAAAAATCCATCTGGACATCGACCCGCAGCAGCCTAAAGCGACGGCGAACTGGTTTCCGTACTCCTCGTTTTACACAGCGGAGGGCAACAGCGGTTTTTACTGCATGCCGCAGCTCGGAGACGCCGTCAAGCTGTACTTCTCGACTCCAGAGGAAGAAGGAGCCATGGCGATCAGCTCCGTGCGCAAAGGCGGAGGCAGCACCGCGAAGACAGGCAATCCCGGTGTGAAATACTGGGGAACCAACTTCGGCAAAGAGCTGATGATGGGCGGAAAAGAACTCGTCCTGACGGCGAAGGAGAGCGAGGAGGGACAGATATTTATCAAGCTGCACGAAGAAGACGGCATTGAAATCCACAGCCAGCACCCGATTGTGTTTTCGTCGGAAAAAGACATGGAAATCACGTCGGAAAACAAGCTGGAGATCAAGGCCAAGGAAGCGATTTACCTCATGTGCAGCACCAGCAGCATGATTCTGGACGGGGAAGTCGATATTCAGGCCCCCAAGGTGGAAGTCGTCGGCCTGACCAAAGCTCCGGTTACTGTCGAGGACTTGCTGCAGGAAGAGGAAGAAGAGCCAGAGCAGGAAGAGGAAGAGTCCGGCTGGGGCAGCTTCCTGGATGGCGTGCAGTTGGCCCTGGATATTGTGGGGCTCATCCCTGGGATTGGGGAAATCGCCGACCTGGCGAATGCGGGGATCTCGTTGGCGCGCGGTGACTATGCCGGAGCCGCTTTGTCGCTTGCCGCATGCATACCGTTTGCCGGAGCGGCAGCGACGGGGGCGAAACTGGCAGGGAAGGCCGCCAAGGCGATGAAAGCGACGAAAACTGGCAGCAAGGTGGTTAA
>NZ_RHHS01000088.1 GCF_003710935.1 Brevibacillus gelatini | reverse complement strand
CTGTCACACAGCGCATGGACGTCCAGCGCAAGCAGCGTTCTTTTCAAAACAAGCAAATGTCGTATGCCGAACTGCTCGATGACATCACGAAAGCGTATCCGGGTTCGGACTATTTGGACTACGCCTCGAACGGAGCCCCGCTCGGAACGATTGCGATTCAATACCAGGAGACAGACTGGCAGTTTCTCAAGCGCATGGCTTCGCGGTTCGGAGCCGTCCTCGTGCCGGAAGCCGCAGCCAAGACGCCCAAGTTTTGGTTTGGCTTGCCAGAGGGGCGCACGGCGAAGGTGGCGGACCACCACTTTACCGTCCGAAAAAGGCTGTCGCCTTATATGGAAACGACAGAGAACGAATACGCCTCCGGACTTGGCGAAAACGATTTTCTTTCCTATGAGGTCGAGAGCGAACAAATTTTGCAACTAGGGGACCGCGTTCAGTTCCACGGCAAAGAGCTGGTCGTGGCCCAGGCAACAACCACGATCCAGCACGCCATCCTGACGCATACGTACCAGCTCATGCCCGAGGCCGGCATCCGGCAAAACCCGATCCGCAACGAGGACATCTGCGGGGCGGCGCTGGAAGGCCGGATCATCGACGTGCGCAAGGATACGGTGAAAATCCATCTGGACATCGACCCGCAGCAGCCCAAAGCGACGGCGAGCTGGTTCCCGTACTCCACGTTTTACACAGCGGAAGGCAACAGCGGCTTTTACTGCATGCCGCAACTCGGAGACGCCGTCAAGCTGTACTTCTCGACTCCAGAGGAAGAAGGAGCCATGGCGATCAGCTCCGTGCGCAAAGGCGGAGGCAGCACCGCGAAGACCGGGAATCCCGGCATTAAATACTGGGGAACCAACTTCGGCAAAGAGCTGATGATGGGCGGAAAAGAACTCGTCCTGACGGCAAAGGAGAGCGAGGAAGGGCAAATTTTCATCAAGCTGCACGAAGAAGACGGGATTGAAATCCACAGCGAGCACCCGATTGTGTTTTCCTCGGAAAAAGACATGGAGATCAC
>NZ_RHHS01000087.1 GCF_003710935.1 Brevibacillus gelatini | reverse complement strand
AGACGGATCGGGTGCTCGATCTGGGCAACGGCGTCGATTTCAAAGGAAAGAGCCTGTATGTGTATGAAGCGCATACCGAGATGAAAAAGGGGCTGCTCAAGCACAAATATTTGCTCGCCTCCAAGAAAGGCATGAGCCAGAAGCCGATCTTTCAGTCGCTGATCGTCGGGGCGTCCGTCCAGGGCCGCGTCATTGACGTGGCCAAAGACAACGTCAAGGTGCATCTCGACATCGACGAGAAGCAGAGCAAAAGCGAAGCGCACTGGTTCCCGTACTCGTCCGTCTACACGGCGGAAGGAAACAGCGGCTGGTACTGCATGCCGGAGCTGGACGATTACGTCCGAATCTATTTTCCGACGAACAAAGAAGAAGACGGAATTGCGATCAGCTCCGTGCGCAAAAACTCGGAAGAAGGCGAGACGAACAAGCTTGGCAACCCCGATATTAAATACTTCCGCACAGCCAACGGCAAAGAGCTGATGTTTTCTCCGCAAGAGATCGTCATCAGCGCGAAGGACGGGGAAATTCTCATTCGTCTAAACGAGGCGGATGGCATCCAGATCCTCAGCAAAAAAAATATCAAAGTCGTCTCCGATCAGGACATCATGATGGATTCTGCGACAAAGGTGATTATCTCGGCCAAAAACGAGATCAGCCTGACCTGCAAGGAAAGCAGCATCAAGATGGATGGCAATACAAGCATCAGCGGGCAGGAGCTCAAGACGAACTGACACACATGGTTGCCAGCAGGTAACTGTGTGTTTGCCGCGCAAAAAACAGGGCGAAAAAAGCGGCTTGCACACATGTCAGGTTCGTTTTCGTTAGCAAAACAGGCAAAGAGCTTTTTTTAGATCAGTGGCAAAGGGGGTTAGGACGTGGGCAGAGAGGAAGCCTTGCAGCATTTTTGGGAAAATGAGGTGCCAAAACGGACAATCGCCCGGCTGCATGCGCTGGATGCGTATTACCAGGCGGAAAAAGAGCGATTGGCGCAGCCGTTTCTTCGTTCGTTTGCAGAGATATGCAAGAAAATGGCCGTGATGCAAAAGCAAGGGGAAAAAGGCAAAATGGCTTATTTGACCTACTCCATGCTGCGGACGGAGCTGCTGTCCGGGAGTAACCATTATTTGCTGGAAGCAACGGATAGCCGCTGGTTTTTTGACCCCGTCGAATGCCAGGCGGTTTACGATGCGAGCTGGGCTTTCCGCTTTTTGGACGAGCTTGCGGCGGAGTGGACGGAGGCGGCGCGGGCGTATGCCGGACAGATCGGTCCGGCAGAGATCGAACGGATCAAGCTCGCCCAGGCGGAGAAGTTTCACCAGTACGTCGTCAGTCTGGGACGGTATGCGTTGCAGCAGATAGATTCTGTGGAAGCGTTTTGGCAGGTGGAAATGGAAGACGAACTGGAGGTGCGCGTCGGCGAGTACCTGGACCAGAGCGAAATCGTATACTGCCGCGATGTGCGCCCAAAAGATTCGCAGCAGATCCGCGTCTGGCTGGAGGAAGGGCTGGAGCAGGAATACGGCTACAAAGTATTGGCTGGTCTCGATTTGGCGAAGGGGCAGTTTGCGGGGATCGATTTGCGCTATGCCGATCTGGGCAACAGTCGCTTGTCTGGTGCCAACCTGCGGGAGAGCGTGCTGGTCGGAACGAGGTGCGTTCGTACCGAGCTGAATGAGGCGGACTT
>NZ_RHHS01000086.1 GCF_003710935.1 Brevibacillus gelatini | reverse complement strand
TTTTTGACTTGCGAAAAACACCTGCTCGGGTGGGTCTCTGAATACTTCAGACGATAGAAGACATTAGCAGGCTTTTAAATTTACAAGCCATCGTAAACATTTCCACCAAGTTTTAATTTATTGTAGTTCCCTGTCGTCATATTAATTCTTACCGCTTTCCCTGATCCATTAGGCACACTAGGTAACTGTCTTGCAGCAAACCAAGAAGAACTCGTGTATTTGCCATCAACAGTGGTGGAGCTGTATACTGTATCGCTGAATGTTCCTTTTTTTACAGCTGAATATTTAATTTTAGGAGTGTAACTAGCGTCCGGTTCAAATAACTGCCATCCAGAAACCGTAATCGTTTCTGTCGGATCATTAGTTGTAAACGTTGGAGTGTATACTTGTACATCGAAACCATCATGAGTAAGTGTCATCCCATACTGAGTGGCAATTGTCGAAAGAGTCGAGACAGGAGCAGCTGAGGCTCCTAGAACCATAGAGAAGGTAGCAGCAAGTAATGCTCGGGTCTGTCCAGTATTTTGTGTAAACCCTTTTGGAATAAAAAACTAGCGTAAGTATTGGCCGATCCGATCCGGGAAGAACACGGAGAGCTGGAGGAGCATTTGCCCCCAGTTCTGCACTCGTCCAGTCCACTTCCTGGTGACGTCCATGGTAGCCAAATAGAGCATTTTGAGCAGGGCTTCATCGGTGGGGAAAATGCTCTTGCCCTTCGTCACCTTCCGGAGTTGCCGATGGTAACTCTCAATCATATTGGTCGTATAGATCAATTTACGAATCTCTGGTGGATACTTGAAAAAAGTAGCTAGCTCGTCCCAGTTGGTACGCCAAGAGCGAACGATGAGGGGATATTTGTTACCCCATGTTTCCTCAAAACGATCCAATTCCAGTAAGGCAGCCTCTTCTGTTGCCGCTTTGTAGATTGGCTTTAAATCCGCCGTCACTTTCTTAAGATCCTTATAAGAAACATAACGGGTCGAGTTGCGGATTTGATGAATGATGCACTTTTGGATCTCCGTATTCGGATAGCAGGCAGAGATGGCCTGAGAGAAGCCCGTTAGGTTATCCACGCAGGTGATGAGAATGTCCTGAACCCCACGGTTCCGTAAGTCGTTCAGTACGCTCAGCCAGAACTTTGAGGATTCATTCTCTCCAATCCACATGCCTAATACGTCCTTGTTGCCGTCCAAATCAATGCCAATGACCATATAAGCCGCTTTGTTCACAATAGCACCGTCTTGCTTGACTTTGTAGTGAATGGCGTCCATAAATACAACCGCATAGATGCTTTGTAGCGGTCGGTTCTGCCATTCTTTGATGAGTGGCACGATCTTATTCGTCACATTGGAGATCATGGTAGGAGAAACGTCAATTCCATACAGATGGTTCAGATGGTCCTGAATATCCCGTGTGCTGACACCTTTGGCATACATGGCGATAATTTGGTCCTCAATGCCGGTAACGGTAGACGGATGCTTTTTCACGATAACGGGCTCAAATTCGCCATTACGGTCACGTGGCACCGCGATCTCCACCTCGCCGTATTCGCTTGTCACCGTCTTCTTTGTCTTCCCGTTACGGCTGTTTGTTGTTTTCTTTCGCTTCACATCGTGCTTTTCATAGCCGAGTTCCGTGTCAAGCTCCGCCTCTAGCATCGACTGCAGCGTTTCTGCAAACAGTTCCTTCAGTGCCGACTGCACATCGTCCATCGTCTTGAGGTTGTTTTCCTTCACAAACGCCTTCACTTGTTCCTTACTAAATCTCGCCATAGGTGTCATCCTCTCAAACCAACCTTTCTTTTATTGTAATAGGTTTTGAGAGTTTACACAGAATATTTTACAGTCCCTAATGCTCCGGCGATTAATAGTTTTTTCATAACGTTAATTCCTCCTTTACAATGCATCTTATTTATTGAAAGTCGCTTTTTTTGCTTTTGGAATATTTGAATTCCTTAACTTTCTTGAAAACAATTTTCCATTGCTTTCCCTTTTTTTCGATTGGTAATGTCACATGCTGAGTCCCTACTGCTCTTGTAGTAAATTCAACATCTACCTCGGCTTTTTTATCGTTCTTTACATCCACTGACACAATTTTAAACCCCTCAATTTTTTCTTCAGAATTCTCATTTTCCCTGTAAGCCTGTATTTGTTCTTCTTCCGTTGCAAATCTAGGATCATCTACTAGAGCTGCAGCCTTTTCGTATTCCTCGTTAGCCAATAGAGCTACGAAGTTTTGAACTACTCTCTCTGCTTCTTTTTGAGGATCTTCCTCGGCGCTGGAGATGTTAGAAAAAGTCAATCCACCTGCAAGAACAGCAACTGCAAGCGCAGAGAGACCTACCAACCTTTTGTTCATTGTAAATTCCTCCCTTAAATGTTTTTTATTCCCCGTTATATAAGACTACCCAATCAATAAAAAGTTTCATGAATTCACAAAAAAAATCATCTATCATTCAGAACCCTTTATACATCAGTACATTGTTTTTATCAGATTTGAGAATACGAAAAGCCAGCCTAACTTACATCAGGAAGTCAATGACCCGCCTGTCTCAATCAATGTCTTCATACCGGAAAGAACAATCGGCAATCCCTCTTCCAATACACGGGAGGTATGCGGTGCTTCCTCGAACTCGTCGTGCACAACAGTCACTAACGTCACCCCGGGGAACCCGGCATGCGGCGCGATTTCCCACGTCAATCGTGAAGGCTTCTCCTCCGCAGTCTCGGCTTGTACAAGCAGTTGCCATGTCATAACCAGCCGACAAGGCGGCTCCACGACAAGAAACTCCCCTTTTGCCTGCACCTGCCCTTGCGGATTCCATATCTCATACGGACTGCCTGCCTTGAGTTCGCCGCGAATGGCCCCGTTATACCAATATTTCGAGGTCAGCTCGGGATTGGTCAGCGCGTTCCAAACCTGTTCAGGACTTGTTTTGATCGCAATGCGGTTGATATGCCTTGGCTTTTGTTCCATCACTGGTTCACTCTCCAACTCTTTTTTTAGCAAGCTTAATCCCGACACCCACGGTTCGGCGTACTTGCTTACCCACCGATCGTAAATTTGGCGAATGGATACAGGGTTCAGGTAGTGGTACTTTTCCCGACCTACCTTCCGGGTAGTAAGCAGGCCCGCTTCTTCCAGAATACGCAGATGCTTCATAACGCCGAAGCGGGACATCTGCAGATGAGTGCAGAGATCGTTTAACGTTCGGCCATCCTTTTCATACAGCAAATCCAGCAGTGTGCGTCTGCTTGGATCGGCCAGTGCTTTAAATATATCGTCCATATGGATATGCCTCCATGACGTCAACGAAGTAAGAAATAGGCAATAAGGTCTCGATAACCATTGACATGTTACCATATAGTAACATATATTAAAAGTGACCATTTAGTCACATATACAAAAGCACTTGATGTTCCGCCGGCGGCCACCACGTTGCAACGGAGGTGATTTGGCAACTGAAACTTGCTTATTTCGCTGCCATCCTTAATGCGGCAGTGATCGGCGTGACTTTTCTGCTTGTCAAACTGACGTTGACATTTGCAAATCCGCTCGATACTCTGACCTACCGTTTTGCAGTCGCTTTTGCCATCTTGCTTGTTCCTGCATTGGCTGGATTCGTCAAACCGGGCTGGCGCGGAAAACCGATGCTGTCCTTGTTGCTGCTAGCTTCGCTGTACCCAATCGCTTACTTTGTTTTGCAAACGTTTGGGCTCCAGTATGCCACTTCTGCAGAAGGCGGCATCATCAGCGCCATGACGCCAGCCGTCACGATGATATTCGCTTCCATCTTTTTAAAAGAAAAGACCACCTTGATGCAGAAGCTGTCTCTCCTTCTGTCTGCGAGCGGCATTGTGTTCATTTATGCCATGAATGGCACAAGCGACTGGTCACATACCACCGGAATCGTCTTACTCGTTCTCGCTTGCATCACATTAGCCGGGTACAACGTGCTGGCCCGATTGGTAACCAGACATTTCCGTGCAATGGAAATCAGTTTCTTTATGGTAGGGTTCGCATTCTTCTCATTTTTGGCTGCATCGCTTGGCACCCATGCGGCGGCAGGGACGATTGATGCTTTTGTCGCTCCGCTTGCGAGCAGTGTCTTTATCGCCTTGATTGGCAACTACCTTTATGGCGAACTTTATTTTATCCCGGATGGAAGCCGCCAAGATGAGCGTATTCTCCCACTTGTCGACGATTATCGCCATCGGTGCGGGAGCTTTGATCTTGCAGGAAGCCGTTACATGGAGTCATCTATGCGGCGCTGCCATGATTATCTTCGGGGTAATTGGGGTGAATATGCCGTGGAATTTTTCTGCGACATCCCCGAAGCAACTTCAGCAAACAAAGAAAGTGAGGTCATAACGATGCATATTGCCATGATCGCCGGAAGCAACCGGCAAAACGCTACCAGTACAAGTGTACTTCGTTATATCGAAACCATTCTGAAAGCCCGAAACATTCCGGTCTCATTTATCGATCTGCGGGTTGTGCAGTTACCGCTCTATTCTCCCGATTCGGAGGTTGTTCCCCCGGAAGCCGATCTTCTGATTACTGCGGTCAAACAAGCCGACGGTCTCATCCTCGCCACTCCCGAATACCACGGTTCCCTATCCGGTTCGCTGAAAAATGCGCTGGATTATTTGGACAACAGCCACGTGGCGGGGAAGCCGGTCTTGCCCGTGAGTTCGGCAGGCGGGCCTCTCGGTATCAGTTCGCTGATCCATTTGCAAGGCATCATCCGGAATCTTCACGGCATTCTATGCCCGGAATGGGTATCCATCGGAGACGGCCAACCTGTTTTTGACCGGGACGGAGTTCCTCAAGATATGGAGATCATACAGCGCATCGACCAAGCCGTCGAACAATTTATCGGGCTCGTGCGGAAGTTGGGAGACGGCAGCAAACAACCTGTGAAGGAATTGATGGAATCATGATGACCCGCTCCGAAATCAAAGCTTACTTGAAAAGAATCGGCATTACGGATATACAGCCGCCAACCCTTTCCTATCTCACTCAGCTTCACAGAGCGCACGTGTCGACCATTTCCTGGCAAACAATTGACATCGTCGCCGGCAGACCGACTTCAATCGATCTGCACGAGTGCGTCCGTCTCATGCTGAGTAACCGAAGCGGCTATTGCTTTCACTTGAACGGCGCGTTCAGCGTGCTGCTGCGTTCGCTTGGCTTCCGTGTTTTCTGGCATAGAGCCGGCGTCCAGCCACTGGGGCAGGAACCTCGAATCAATTCCTTTCACCTTGGGTTAACCGTCAGCTTGATGAATGAACAGCAACAAGAACAACGATACATCGTCGATGTGGGATTGGGCGATATGCCCTATGATCCGATCCCGCTGCAGATCGGCACTTACGAACAAGGGCCGTTGCGCTATCAGGTCGAAAGCTCCGGCGTCGCTCAAGGCGGTTGGCGGCTTGTCCACGATCCGCAGGCATCGTTTGTCGGTGTAGATTTTGCTCCTGATGACTTGGAAGACCTGGAAGAGTTTCAACCGAAACACGAATTTTACAGCTTGTCACCGGAGTCGCCCTGGATTCAGCTCTTTCTTGTACGGCATAGACACGCCACGGGCAGTAATGAATTGAGAGGTTGTATATGGAGCAAGCGGGATAGCGATGGTACCGAGAAAATAGAACTCCGCACGAAATCACAATGGCTGGAAGTGTTGGGCGACGTGTTTCAGGAGCATCTGGTGAATTATAGCTGGCTAGAGCGCGATGAATTATGGAAGCGAGTATGGAGCTACCATGAGGAGTGGAAGAAAGCGAAGTTGAAGTGACAGGAGGCCCACACCAGTTTGTAAGGCAAACTGGGGGGCCTTTACCTATGAAAACTCTCGGAGGGAATGTAAATTTTTTTG
>NZ_RHHS01000085.1 GCF_003710935.1 Brevibacillus gelatini | reverse complement strand
GAACATTTTACTCATACCAGCCGAATCAATCGATTCCCCTTGGTTTTGCTCTTTACTTTTGACCTCGTATTTCCCTAGAAAACGCTTTCCTTTTTGTTCCATTACTGTTTTGCATTCACTTATGATTTGTCCTTATCGCTTTTCTTATTCAGAAATAGAAAAACCCGAACCGATTTTAGGAGGAAATCGATTCGGGCACAGTTGTCCTTTTGCCTTGCCGGGCCAAATATACGATGTAAACAAGCAAGTACAGCCCAAGAGCAACCAGAGAATAGCGATACATCACCGCAAAGCTGGTCATCTTGGCAACTGCTCCGAGAATCATTGCTCCTCCGCCAATTCCCAGATCGAACGCCGAGAAAAATGTCCCGGTAGCTGCCCCTCTTCTCGTCGGGTCTACCCGTTTGATCGTCCACGCCTGCAAGGAAGGCTGCACGCCGCCGACACCGACGCCAAACAGGATTGCGGCAAAAATCAGCTGCCATTCACTCGTGCTGTACGACAGCATCAGCAGTCCGCCGCCAAGGATAAATCCACCCGGCAACAAAATCCAGACCGGTCCCTTGCGATCAAACAGCCTTCCTGCCAGTGGCCGGACAGCCATCAGCGCAATTGCATTGAACAGGAAAAACAGGCCGATATTTGCGATGCCAACCTCAAGACCGAACAAGGTAATGAAGCTGAATATCCCTCCGTAAATAATCCCGATCAACAGATTCAACAGAGACGGAAACAACGCCGCTTTTTCAATAAGCCCACTCAGCACGCTTCCACCCGGCTTTTTCCCGGGAACAATTGGCTTGATTTTTACCAGCCTGGACAAGATCATCGCCAGAGCAGTCAATCCTGCAGAGATGGCAAAAAGCCAACCATATCCCCAGTTTTGCGACACCCACAAGCCCTGAAGTGGCCCGAAAGCCATCGCCAGGTTGCTGAACATCCCGAAGTATCCCATTCCTTCCCCGCTTCTTTCACGGGGAATGATGTCGGACACAATCGTTCCGTAGGTGGTAGTGACAATTCCCCAGCCAATCCCGTGCAAAAAGCGGATCGCCAACACCAACGCCACACTGACCATCCAGTAATACCCGGCGACCGCCAGCAAAAAGATGGCCAATCCAATCAGCAAGACAGGCTTCCTTCCGATGGTGTCCAGCGCTTTCCCGGTAAAAGGGCGCACAAGCAAGGCTGATACGGTGAAAAGGCTAATGACCAACCCTACCGCCAACTGGTCTCCCCCCATGTCTGTCACATAAACGGGAAGCGTCGGAAGGAGCATCTGAAACGAGACGAACAACATAAAATTGGAGAGTGCCAGGATTACAAAATCTTTTGTCCACAACGCCTTTTTTTCTGCCATCAATGTTCACTCCCATAGGAAACCGGGTTTCTTTTCAATACAATAATATATGTAAAGTATAAAAAGTCAACCCACCGAATCCCCTATTGTGCACTTTACACCTTAGGGAGCAATCCAAAGCCTTATCCAGAAAAAAAGACGCCGGATATGCGCCGACGTCTTGTTGCAGTTGCAGCTTCACACGATCCTGTCCACACGGATGTGCGAATCAACATTTTGGTATCGATCAGCAGCCCGAGAAAAAGCATGGTTATCTTCAATTAGTGGACCGTGCTCTTGAAGGGCCAAATGCTGCTACATATTCCGGGAAACATTTGCACGGAGCGCGTTCCTGCCAATTCGCATGACCATGAAGGAAGCCAGCAAGCAAAAAGCTCCTGCGGTTATGAACATGAAGAAGTAACTGTTTAATACTGTGTAGATGACGCCACCACCGTAGGCGGCTGCCGCAGCCCCTAATTGATGGGCGGCCAATATCCAGCCAAACAAAATTCCTGCCTGCTGTTTGCCAAAAATGTCTGTCGTCAGCCTCACTGTAGGAGGAACCGTCGCAACCCAGTCCAAACCGTAAAATACGATGAATAAGCCAAGGCTAAATGTTGAAGAGGACAAAGCTGTCGGCAGAAACATCAAGGAGAGCCCACGCAGCCCATAGTACCAGAACAGGAGCCAGCGGTTATTGTAGCGATCCGACAGCCAGCCGGAAAACGTCGTTCCAATTATGTCAAAAACCCCAATCAGGGCAAGCAAGCTGGCAGCAGTCACTGCTGGAATCCCATGCTCCATGCAGGCCGCAATAAAATGTGTCCCGATCAACCCGTTTGTAGACAAGCCACAAATAAAAAAGCTTCCAGCTAACAACCAAAAGTCAAAGGAACGAAAACCAGTAAAAAGTCCGTTCATTGCTGCGCGGAATGGATTTTGCACTGGAGCCGCAAGCTCTTGGTCAGTAGTTGTTGCTCCGTATGCTGTAAGCCCTTTGTCACTTGGGCGATCCCGCATCAATGCGGCAACGATTGGCACCATTATGAGTGCTACCGAAGCAATTACCCAGGAGGCTGTACGCCAACCTTCAGATTCAGCCAGACTGGCGAGAAGAGGAAGAAACACAAGCTGTCCCGTAGCACCGCTCGCCGTCAAAATTCCCATAACCAGTCCTCGCTGCTGTACAAACCACCGATTGGCAATCATCGCCCCTAATACCGATGCTGTGCAGCCTGATCCAAGGCCAACAACCACTCCCCACAGTACAGTCAGTTGCCATGATGCCTGCATCCATGTTGTCAACGAAGCCCCTAGTGCCAGCATCAGCAAAGCAATCATCGTAATCCGCCTAATCCCGAATCTGTCCATGACAGCTGCGGCAAACGGCCCCACCAAACCGTATAACAACAGATTGACAGACAACGCAAAGGAAATAGAAGAACGACTCCACCCAAATTCTTGTTCCACAGGCACCATGAACACGCCAGGTGCAGAGCGAATTCCAGCCCCAATCAAGAGGATGAAAAAAGTCACTGCGGCAATCACCCAGGCATAGTGGAAACGCATAGAAGCAGCCTGTTTCATGAATACTCCTTTCCTGTCCGCAAACATCAAAAATTTTCAGTATCTTATCCTAGTATTCTTTACTATAGTGGAGCAAGCCCCCAATGTAAAAATGAACTTTTCCATGCTACTCATTTAAAATATTGATGAGGGAGAAAGAACGAGGAGGAAAATGGAGAAGAAAAGCAAGCACAGGAGCAAGCTCCTGCTCAAGTACGGCAAAGCAACGCTTCGTTCTCGCAAGCAAGGACTCCCTTCCTGACTGCTGAGTTGCTTTCTGTGTCCGTATGTTGCGGTTTCCCATGGAAACAAAAAAAGCTGCATTCTCCATTACTCGCAAAAGTAATCGGGAATACAGCTTTTTCTTATTCCTTCAAAACTGGATCTGCATGTTTGCCAGGCATATGTGGATAAGTCCTCGACCG
>NZ_RHHS01000084.1 GCF_003710935.1 Brevibacillus gelatini | reverse complement strand
AGGCGAGCATGATAGGCTTCATACCCTTGCGAAACCTTGGTATACCGACTTTTTGCAAGAAATCGTCCCGTAGGCGCTTCGTGTCAAATCTCGTATGATTATGAATTTCTACTGTATATTCGTGATATTCGTGAATAACGCTCTTTGCCAAACTCGGCACTTTTCGTTTGTCAAATACAAGTATGTAAGTTTACATAGGTTTACAAAAGTTTGCATAAACGAGTGAAGGCGGAATTATTTAGTAAAATGGGGTGGATTCCAAGTAGATTAAAAATGCTCCCAACGGATTTCTTCACGAATCCGTTGGGATGTTTTTTATTTTATGAGAGGTTTTAGAAATGTAGCAACTTCCTCAGCAGATTTTGTAAATTCATTTTTCTTCCTATTCACTTTTTCACTAATCATAATAAAGGTAGTGTCCTGCTGGAAGTATAGTCCTGCTGAAGCTCCTTCGATATTATCTTTATGGTTAGAGAAGGATATCCATTTGGCCGGAATGTCGTTGTTTATTTTTGTGTCTTTCTCTGCGATAATAACACCACCCAACAAAACTTCTTCTGGTGACTCTTGAATCTCCAGGTAGGTATTTTCGTTTTCATTGGAAAAAAGTAAACTGAAATACATTACCTGATCACCTGTTACGATTTTCTCTAACTTTTGCCCTTTCCTTACGA
>NZ_RHHS01000083.1 GCF_003710935.1 Brevibacillus gelatini | reverse complement strand
GAACATTTTACTCATACCAGGCGGGGCTGAATCGGACACCGCAACCTGCGGCTACCACGACAACCGCTCCGAACAGCCAGCGCGACACACACGCGTCCGGTTTCGCCTTGGAATCGACACAGGCAGCTCTTGGCGTCAGAGCTGCCGGCATCGGGTTCGTCTACTTTAATGGACCTTCCGCAACGCCACACCAATCGATGAGCGTCAGCGCAAAAATCTCTGCGCAGCGGAACACGTCATCGAGCACGATGTACTCGTCCCGGTAGTGCGCAACCTGTGTGACGCCTGGCCCGACGACGATGGCAGGCGTATCGGCCAGCGCCGTCAGCAAGCCGCCGTCCGTTCCCCACGGCGAAGCTTCCACGATGGCTCGCTCGCCTGTCACTGCTGCGAACTTGTCCTGCAAAATCTCCATGAGCGGATGATCCTGCGGGACGTCTCCCGGCACCCAGCGTGCCCCATACCACTCCAGCTCGACAGGATGCTCGGCAAACCACGGATCGACTTCCGCAAGACGCTTCAACGCTGCTTCCATCTCTGCCCTGGCATCGTCCATCTGCTCGCCCGGCGCTACGCCCATCCGGCCTTCCAGCTTGACGAGATCGGCGACAGACGACGGCCATTTTCCTCCCTCGATCACCCCGATGTTGATCGGAATCGGGATCGGCAGCTTGGCGTACAGCGGATCGTCCAAACGATCGTTGCGCTCTTTTTCCAGGCGGCCAATCGCTTGCACGACCAGCATGCTTTTCTCGATGGCGCTCACGCCTTCGTAGCGTGTGCCGCCGTGAGCAGAACGCCCCTTGACAGTCAAACGGAACCACATCGAGCCTTGCTGTTTTGGAAAAATTTTCATGTTGGTTGGCTCAGGAACGAGTGCCGCATCTGCCTTGTAGCCGCGCAGAATCGTAGCGAGCGTTCCTGCTCCCCCGCTCTCTTCCTCCACGACGCTCTGGTAGATGACGTCTCCCTTGAGTCGGACCCCCAGCTTTTGCAGCACGGAGATGGCGAGCAGCGAGGACAGGTTGCCCCCCTTCATGTCCGTTGCGCCCCGTCCGTACAGTTTCCCATCCACTACTTTTCCGCTGAACGGATCGTCGCTCCACTGCGCGTAATCGCCTGGGGGAACGACGTCAACGTGTCCATTCAAAATGAGCGAGCGGCCGCCGCCTGCACCCTTCCAGACACCGACTACGTTCGGGCTGCCCTCAAACGTTTGGCGGGGCGACACGAAGTAAGGATGAGAAACGAGTTCCTTTCCCTCCATGACCCACATGTCGACTGCGAGCCCCATTTTCGTCAACAGCTCGGCAATACTTTTTTGAATGGATTCCTCCGCTCCCTGCACGCTCGGGCTTTGCACCCATTCCTGCAGCAGCTTGACGGAAGCCTCCCGATCTTTTTCCAACTGCTCTCGTATTAGCGCTTGCCAGTTCGCCATGCTCTTCCCCCGTTCTTTTGGAAAATCGTCTTTGCCTAGCGGAAAACGCCGACTTCTCCCTCTACTTTCAGTTCGGCTTCGGTCGCTCCAATCACATCGGCCACGCTGTACGGATACATGACCTCACGCAAATACAGACCGTCCGGTTTCACTTCCATCACAGCCATATCGGTGATGATCCAGTTCGCCGCCTTGCTTGCTGTCAGCGGAAGCGAGCATTCGCGCACGATTTTGGAGCGGCCGTTTTTGTCGAGGTGTGTGGTCACAACCATGACCTTTTTCGCTTTTTGCGCCAGCTCCATCGCTCCGCCCATTCCTGGCACGCGTTTGCCCGGCACGATCCAGTTGGCAATATCCCCGTTTTGGCTCACTTCGAGGACGCCAAGAATCGTCATGTCCAGCAAGCCGCGGCGAATGATCGCAAAGGCCGTGGCGCTGTCAAAAAAGGACGCTCCCGGTACCAGCGTGACCGGAAAGCCGCCCGCATTGCACAGCATGGCGTTTTCCTCTCCTTTGGCCGGGCTCGGTCCGGTACCCAATATGCCGTTTTCCGCGTGAAACATGACACGTTTGTCCGCAGGGATGAAATCGGCCACCAGCGTAGGAATGCCGATCCCCAAATTGATAATCATGCCGTCCTCGACTTCCATCGCCGCCCTGCGCGCGATTCGCTCGCGGTAGCTCTCGGTCTCTTTTACTTCTCCCACGCCCATCGCCAGTTCACCCCTTCACTTTGCACGATGTAGTTGACGAAGACGCCCGGCGTGACGATTTCCTCTGGGTCCAGTTCGCCAACCTCGACAATCTCATCCGCTTCCACGATCGTAATGTCGCCCGCCATCGCCACCAGCGGATTAAAGTTGCGCGCGCTCGTATCGTACACCAGGTTGCCGAAGCGATCCGCCTTTTTCGCGTGGACAATCGCCACTTCGGCGGTCAGAGGCGTCTCCAGCAGGTACTCTTTGCCGTCCAGCACGACTTTTTGCTTGCCTTTTTCCGCAATCGTGCCAATGCCCACGTCAGACAGAATCCCGCCCAGACCGACGCCGCCTGCCCGTACACGTTCGGCGAGAATTCCTTGCGGACAAAACTCGACCTCCAGCTCGCCTGCCGTCATTTGCGCCCCTGCGTTCGGGTTGGAGCCAATGTGAGAGGCGATTACTTTTTTCACGCGTCGCTCTGTCACCAGCTTGCCGATCCCGATGTGCGGAAACGCCGTGTCGTTGCTAATCAGAATCAAGTCGCGCACACCAAGGTCCAAAATGCCCTGGATCAGTGTCGGCGGATTGCCTACTCCGCCAAAACCGCCTGCCAGAAGCGTCATCCCATCGCGAAAATGGGATAACGCTTCTTGTAGAGTCACTACTTTATCAAAACGGTTCGTCATTGCCGTCTCCTCCCTCTAGCCAATCAGCGCCTTGTCTTTTAGCTCCTGCTGGACGCTGACAATCGCCTCTTTCAAGAGGGCGATCAGTTCGTCGATCTGCTCTTTTGTAATCGTCAGTGGCGGAGCGACAATGACCGAGTCGCCTGCCACGCCATCAATGCCACCGATGGCCGGATAGATGAGCAGCCCTTTTTCAAATGCCTTCGCGATAATCTTTGCGGCCACTCCCTCTGACAGGGCAAACGGCTCTTTCGTTTCTTTGTTTTTGACAAATTCCAGGCCGCAAAGCATACCCAAACCGCGCGCCTCACCGACTAGCGGCAATTCCTCTGCCAGCTCCTGCAGGCGAGACAGCAAGTAAGCGCCTTGCTCGGCTGCTTTTTCGATCAGGCCGTGTTTCTCGACGTATTGCAAAACCGCAAGCGAAACAGCAGCAGACTGCGGATTGGCGCTGTACGTGTGTCCTGCCATAATCAGGCCGCTTCCTTTGGTGATCGTCTCGATAATTTCATCGGTCACCATTGTGGCAGCCATCGGCGTATAGCCGGCGCTCATGCCTTTGCCAAGCGTCATCAGGTCAGGCACGACGCCCCAGTGATCGACGCCGAACGCTTTTCCGGTGCGGCCAACCCCTGTCATAACTTCGTCAGCGATAAACAGCACTTCGTACTTGTCGCAAATTTCACGAATCCGCTGGAAGTAGCCGTCTGGGGGAACGACCGCACCGCCGGAAGCCCCGATGACCGGCTCCGCGATAAAGGCCGCCACCTGCTCGGCTCCGATGCGCAGGATGGCCCGCTCCAGTTCATTCGCGCATTCCAGCGCGTACGCTTCCAGCGACATGCCTGCTGGTCTTCTGTACGGATACGGCCCGGTAATCGTCGGATAGTCCTCCAAAAGCGGAACGAAGCGCTTCCGCCGCAGGACGTGTCCCGACATGGAGAGCGCCCCCATCGTGATCCCGTGGTAGCTCATCCAGCGGGAGATGATCCGGTTTTTCGTCGGTCTGCCTTTTTCCTGCCAGTATTGGATTGCGATTTTTTGCGCGGTCTCGGTCGCTTCGGAGCCGCTGCTCACAAAAAACGTCCAGTTCAGCGAGCCCGGTGCCCACTCGGCCAGCTTCGCTCCCAGTTCCTCCACAGCGTCACTGCTGAAGTGCGAGCGGTACGCAAACGATACTTGTTTGGCCTGTTGGTACATCGCTTCGGCGACTTCTTCCACCCCGTGGCCGATGCTCGCGGTTACAGCCCCGCTGCAGCCGTCGATATAGCGGTTGCCTTCTTTATCGTATAAATAAATGCCTTTGCCATGAGAAATGAACGGATACGTCTTGCCCAACTCCGGTTTGATTACATAGCTTCTGCTCATGATCGTCGCCACCTCGCTTTTTCTCTCCCTCTATCCTAGCTGACCTGTGCCGTTCATCCATCCGACGCGCTGTCAAAAAAATATGGAAAAGAGACATAATCTTTTGTACATTTTGTATAAAGAACTTTGCGACACGGAGGTGTGCCTTGTGACGATTACGATTCGAGAGGCTCTGCAGCTGCCTGACATGGTGCAGACGCGGCTGATCGCCGGAGCGGGCGGACTGGACAATCCAATTCGCTGGGTGACGATAGTCGAGGTGCTCGAAGACGCCAGCAGACTGCAGGAAGGCGAGTTTTTGATTACGACCGGATTCGGCCTCGCTGAAAATGTGGAGCGGCAAAGCTCGTTCATTCCGACTCTGGCGCGGCAAAAGCTGAGCGGAGTCGCCATCCACACCGGATTTTACTTGCGGGAAATTCCCGAAAGCTTTCTTGCAATGGCTGATCGCCATCAGCTCCCGCTCATTGAAATTCCGACCGAAATCAACTTCTCGACGATAACGAAAGCCATTTTGCAGCCGATCGTCAACCGGCAGTTCGAGACGCTCGCCTACTCGCAGGCGATCCACAACCGGATGATCGACGCAGCCCTGTCCAAAGGCGGACTGCCCGCCATCGCCGCCGAATTGGCAGAACTGACAGGTGGCGGGGTGACGATTTTGGACGCGTTCGGCTTTGAAGTGACCCAGCACGGCTGCCCGAGAGAGCAGTCCCGTGACGAAGGCAGGGAGCACGTGCATTCCGTGCCGATCCGCGCCAGCCGCGAGCATTTCGGCACGCTCAGCCTGGCCAAGCCACGGGAAGCGTGGAAGGAGCTGGACGATGTAGCGCTCCAGCACGCAGCTACCTTGTGTGCGCTGGAATACGTAAAAGAACGCGCCGTTTCCGCAACCGAGTGGCGGCTGAAGGGCGACTTCGTCGAGGAGCTTTTAAACGGAAAGCCGATGAGTCCGCAAGAGCTGGAAAGCCGCTGTCGCATGCTGGGGTACCCGCTGTCGGGCAAGCATCTCGTCGTAGCGGTCAAGGTGGACACCGGCGAACATGCCAGACGCGGGGAGCTGCACCAAAGCGCCATTACGCTGATGCGCAGGCTGTGCGACCTCCACCAGCGCTCGTATTTGCTGCGGGAACGGCCTCATTGCCTCTTGTTCGTGCTGCCCGATGACCGGACAAGCCTGCTTCTCCTGGAGCAGTTCACAGCGCGCTGGAAGGGGCTGCATCCCTCTGCGACTCTGCAGATCGCCATCAGCAACCCGCGCGAGCAGCTAACCGACGTTTTTGGCGCCTCCGAGGAAGCCATTTTTGCGCTCCAGGCCTATCCCCTGCTCGCCCGCGCCCCCGAAATGCTGCGCTACCGGGACATGCAAGGCTACCAGTTCCTGTTTCCTTACCACCGCGACGAGCAGAGCATGTACGACCTGTGGAAGCCGATTCTGGAGCCCTTGATTCGCTACGACAGCAAATACAACCAGCAACTGCTGGAAACGCTGGAGGTGTACCTCGCCCATAACGGGAACGGCCTGCAAACCTCCCAAGCGTTATATATTCACCGCCACACCCTGAAATACCGCCTGACCCAGATCGAAGAAAAAACAGGCTACCGCCTGGAGGATGCCAACCAGCGCTGGCAGCTTCAACTGGCGCTCATGGCCCGCCGTCTGCAGCAGCAGCTGTTTCCTTCCCGCGAGTAGCCCTATTCGTCCCTGGTTTGCCGCAGCGGCTTCACCCAGATGTTCATGTCTTCGAATCCGGAAAAAATCGTGCAGTTGTTGATGAGCCGCCCCCGGTACTGATAGCCCATCTTGGCCGCTGTCACGTTCATCCCTGCCGATTGCGCCCGGGTCAAGGTGTAGAGATAGTAAATCCCTGCCTCCTCCATCTTTTTTTCCAGAGCGCAAAACAACGGCTGGAGGAGGCCTTTTCCCGTGTGCTCCGGGTGAGTGGCACAGTCGGTCATCTCCGCCGAACCCATTCGCTTCGACACTTCGGCAGACGCGGCGCAGGCAATCCTGCCAGCATGCTCGACGACGTAGTAGACGGTCCCCTCCTGCATCGTCTTGCGCACGTACTCTGGATCATCCATGGGGGTAGGATACGTCGCGAATACAAGACTGTACAGACGCGCCAGTTCCTCTGCATCCGCCTCTGTTGCCGGACGCATGCTGTACCCTTCCGGCAGCGGCTTTGCTTCCCCGGCTCCCGCCTTTGCCAGACTGAGCGCCAAAATTTCCTCCGCCAGCTCAGGCGCTGTCGACGTCGCCCGTTCCTCTGTCACATACGCCGTGAGCATGTAGGCATTTTCTCCTTGAAAAAATCCGTCAATAACCCCTTCCTGCCGATAACCAAGCGCTAGCCACTCCGCTACATCCCGCTTTTTCCCGTAGACGATCAGCTTGGTCGCACCCGACTTTTCTGCCACCTGCCGCAGCATCTGGTCGTATTCCTTTAGCCGCGTCCGGTCGTACAGATGCAGCTTGACCCTGCGGTTTTGCCGATCGTCCACCAAATCGCCTGTCGCGAGCATTTCCTCAATCTGTGCCTGTGTCATGAAACGACCCCTCCCTTGTTTCCTTGTGCTTTCATTGTAGCAAACAGAGCTACTGCGTCATCTGCCAATCTGTATAAAAAGTGGGCAGTCAGGCACAAATGCGGCCAGGTTGGGCATTCGACGAGCGCCATTTTCCCTATGGGTTCATAAGATGAAGGGAGTTGCTCCATCTGGGAAGGAGGGGGTATTTATGAGCTGCAGCAGAAACAACGATTTTGCCCTTGTTTTGGTTCTGTTCGTTCTCCTCGTCATCGTTCTCGTCTCAATCTCGTAAGATCTTTTTTGTGCCCCTCAGGATAGGTAGTATCGAGGGGCCACCTACATATGCATGTAATAGGGATGACACGTCTTGAGAAGGGAGGAAGCCCACGTGTCTACACTTGTGTTTGCGCATCGCGGCGCTTCCGGCCTGTATCCGGAAAACACGATGGAAGCTTTTCACGCTGCTGTCCGCAAGCGGGCGGACGGTATCGAGCTGGACGTCCAGCTAAGCCGCGACAACAAACTGGCCGTCATTCACGATCACCGACTGGAACGGACGACAAACGGCTCCGGGCCTGTGCGCGGCTATACGATGCGCGAGCTGCGCCAGCTGCGTGCCGACAAAGCTTGCTCCACGCGTTTTCCCAAAGCCCGGATTCCCCTTCTGCGTGAGGTATTTCAAGCCTTTTCGGATACATCGTTGCGTTTTATTATCGAGCTGAAAAACTTTTTTCAGAACCAGCCCCACCTTGAAGAAAAAGTCATCGAGCTGATCCGACGCTACCAGTTGACAGAACGAACGGTCATTTCCACGTTTAACTTCGACAGCTTGTTGCGAATCAAGGAATTGGACCCTGCGCAAACGACCGGGCTTTTATACGTCGGCCCGATCACAAAGCCTTGGGCAGTCGCAAGCCAGTACCGCTGCGAGCAACTGCACGTCCCGTACGACCAACTGACTCCCGAGCTGGTCCAACAGGCCAGACAGCGCCAACTGACTGTCTACAGTTGGACGGTGAACAGCAGTCGGCAAATCCAGCGGGCGGTCGATATGGGCGCAGACGGGATCATTACCAATTATCCGGGACGCGCCAGAAAAATCATCCAGGCCGAATAGCCAAGCAAAAAGGAGCCTGTTGCGGAAGGCTCCTTTTTGTACTCAACTGTTACGGGTGCGGAACGTAAAATTTTCCCTGCCAACTGTTTCGTCGGTTCAGCTCGGCATTGATCCCGTTCAGCACTTCCCATTTTTTGCGGCTCCACATCGGTCCGATCAACAAGTCTTTTGGCCCATCGCCTGTGATGCGGTGGACAATCATTTCCGGCGGCAAAATTTCGAGTGTATCGACGACGAGCTTGGTATACTCCTCCTGTGAAAGAAATTCCAGCAGACCCGCCTCGTACTGCTTGACCATCGGCGTCTTGCGCAGCAGGTGCAGCAAGTGAATTTTGATTCCTTGCACATCGAGGTGGGCGACTGCATCTGCCGTCTGCATCATTTCTTCGTGCGATTCTCCCGGCAACCCGTAGATGATGTGCGTACAGACGCGAATGTTGTGCTTGCGCAGCCTCTCCACTGCGTCGACATAGCAGGCGTAGTCGTGAGCCCGGTTAATCAGTTGCGCGGTATGCTCGTGGATCGTTTGCAGGCCCAGTTCCACCCACAGGTACGTCCGTTCGTTCAGCTCCGCCAAATACTCCACCACATCGTCTGGCAGGCAGTCAGGGCGCGTTGCGATCGAGAGGCCGACTACCCCTTCCTGCCGGAGAATGACCTCGTACATCTCGCGCAGTTCGTCTACAGGGGCGTACGTGTTCGTGTACGCCTGGAAAAAGCCAAGGTATTTGGCCTGGGGCCACTTGGCGTGCATCCGTGTTTTCACCTCGTGAAACTGGCGCTCCAGGTCCATTCTCCGGTCGCCAGCGAAATCACCGGAGCCGCGTGCGCTGCAAAAAGTACAGCCGCCCGTCACGACCGTACCGTCACGGTTTGGACAGGTGAAGCCTCCGTCCAGCGGAACCTTGAAAATTTTTTCGTGAAAGGTGGAGCGCAGGTGGTAGTTCCATGTATGGTATCGCTTGTCTCCCCACAGCATGGGAGTGTCGTGATCGCAATGTTGTGGTGCCACCTTCATCACTGCATACCTCCTCGTAGACCGGCTGTGTGCTCGTGTTTTGTCTCACAGCCAACGCTCAAGTGCCTTGCTGCCTGTTGTATCGCTATCGCAGATAGGATCGCGTCATTATACCAGATTACACTCTCCCTAACAAGAAAACCACAGGTGCATATCGCCCTGTGGTTTTGCTCCATGGTTTTATTGCTGAATCTCCTCGATGCGTATCGCACGGGTATGGGACGTATGGCTCCACACCTGATTTTTCTTGGTGAAAAATGCGTAAAACAGGATCGGCAGCCAGGTCAGGAAAAAGAACGGCAACAGGAGCAGTCCCAAATATCCCTTGAGCGGCACTTTTTCGAGGTAAAGCGCAAGAAACGGCAACAAATAAAACACAGCTGTGGATCCGTACACCAGCCAGGCTGGCAGGATGGTCGCAGCAGGCGTCAGAGCCGCAATGTCAAAATATCGGCCCACGAACAGCAAAGACATCATCGTCACCATCAGCACGTACATCGGCTGGAACAGATAGAAGGCCGCGTCGAGCATTCCCACTCTTCTTGACTTCAGGCCGTTTTTCACTACACTTGCAATGTAGCGTCCCGCCACATCGTAGTGGCCTTGCATCCAGCGCAATCGTTGGCGCATCGAAGCCTTCAAGTCAATCGGCTTCTCATCCCAAACCTTCGTATCATGAGCCCAGGTCGGATAGATTCCGCGCTCAATACAGCGCGTAGCAAACTCCAGGTCTTCCGTCAGGCTGGTCGCTCCCCAGCCCATCTCCTTGAGCAGATTGCTCTCGATACACAAGCCCGTACCGCCCAATGTGTTTGGCAGGCCAAGGTTGTGACGGGCCAGCTGCCACATGCGGTTTGTAAACCAATATGTAACAGCATAAGACAGGGTAATCCAGGAGTCAAATGGGTTTTTCGAATCCAGATAGCCTTGGATCACGCGCGCCCCTTTGACCAGTCGGTCGTTCATCACTTTCAGGAAGTTCTTTTCCACCAGGTTGTCGGCATCAAACATGACGACAGCATCATACTGCTTTGGCATTGCCCAGAGGTTTTCCAGCATCCACTCAATCCCGTAGCCTTTTCCGCGCTTGGACGAGTCAAAACGCTCGCACGCAATGGCTCCGTGTGCCCGACTGATCTCGGCTGTGTCGTCTGTACAGTTGTCGCAAATGACGAAGATGTCGTACATTTCGCGTGGGTAGTCCAGCTGTTTCAGGTTTTCAATCAGTGGAGCGATTACGGCACTTTCGTTATGCGCCGCAATCAGTACCGCAAATGTTTTTTGTGGCTCGCTTGTCACCTGCTCCTTTTTACGGAACAGGCCCGCACATGAAACCAGTGTTTGGTACGTGCTAATCACACCTACCGTTGAAGTGAATCCGATGAATAATCCCTCAATGATCTCTCTAAATACACTCATGGGTTCTTCTCCTCGACCTGAATCAAATTGGGTCTGATCTGATTCAGGTAGTGTTGTTTTTCCAATATTTCTCTATTTATTTCTCCCAATTGGGAGTGTACATCAAAAGCGGTTCAAGATCAATGACCCAAAAGTGGGAAAAAAGACGACACTCCTATCACCTTTCCCATCTTTTTCTCTATCTATTCGACAAGCCCTGAACGTGAGCAGAAAAAAAAGCCCTTGTCGAAAAGGCTTGATTTATTTCGAAAACACGAGAACCAATCTGCGTCCTCGATTGGATACCATGGTGCGGTCGGCGAGACTCGAACTCGCACGGGTCGCCCCGCCACCCCCTCAAGATGGTGTGTCTGCCAATTCCACCACGACCGCCTGTTGTCCTTGACCTGTTGCGCAGCAAGCCATTCCTAACCTCTCACAGAATCACGTGTCTGAGTATACACAATCCATATTTCGAAGTCAATAGCGATTTCCTCCTGTCAAATGCCCCAAATATCTTTGGGTTAAATCGTATGTCTTCTCTGTTCCTGTCGAAAAAGCGCTTGTTTTGTTGGTTTTTCCAGAAAAACAAGGTCATTTCAGGAGACAGTCCCCCTCGTTTCGACACAATCATCTATCGATCGCGCCGCCATATTTTCCGGCTCTCTTACATATTTTATGGCGAATAAGACAAATTATGACCAGTAGTGGAGGACACCCTTTCTCAAAAAAATTTTTCGTCATTGGGGGAAAACCATGATTCCCGAGGATATTAAACAACTCCTGCACGATATTCGGCTAATTGGCGGCGGCATGAAGCAGTATGAGCATCCGGATGATTGGCAGCTGATCCGCAATCTGGTTGGTGACAAGCTGGAGGTCGATTTGAGCGATGCCACTCCCGACTATTGGGAGAAGCTTCGTGCTTCGCTTGAGAGCGAAAAGGCAGTGGCGCTAGAAAAAGCAGAGCGACGTTACCTGCATGGCCTCTACTACTACAATCCTTTTATTTGACCACGATGTGCTCGTGGTCTTCCTTTCTGGTCTGCGCGGCCAGTGGTTCTGTCCACGGAATTGTTTGGCAACGGATGCGTGTATCGCTTTCGGCTTATCTTTGTCCCCTCTCCACCGAAAAAAGAAGTCCGAAATCAAATTTGTAGAGAAGCGTATCTTTTTTGCTTTTCATTCGTCATATAGAGTAGCGAGGGGATTTTCAGAGGAATCTACTCATGAACATGTGCTCTTGGACGAAAAGCTTCCTTATTATATATGTCATTATTGGTCATTTTCTGTCGATTAAAAATCTTGTTTTGCCATGGACGAGATACACATATGTTGTATACATGCTGATGAGATTGGGGAAAGATGGGGAGTTATTTGCGGTATGCGTCATCTGTCATAAAAAGACCTCCTTCAAACTCAAATGCTAAACTTGAGTCTGTAGGAGGTCTTTTCAATAAGTGGCGTCCCAGGAGAGATTCGAACTCCCGACCGACGGCTTAGAAGGCCGTTGCTCTATCCAGCTGAGCTACTGGGACAGGTATGGAGGGAGTACCCGGATTTGAACCGGGGATGAGGGTTTTGCAGACCCGTGCCTTACCACTTGGCTATACTCCCATGCATGGGGCGATCGATGGGACTCGAACCCACGAATGCCGGAGCCACAATCCGGTGCGTTAACCCCTTCGCCACGACCGCCATATCAATTTGTTGGTAGCGGTGGAGGGATTCGAACCCCCGACCTTTCGGGTATGAACCGAACGCTCTAACCAACTGAGCTACGCCGCCGTAATAAAAAATGGCGGAGAGTGAGGGATTCGAACCCTCGCTACGCTTGCGCATACTAACGGTTTAGCAAACCGTCCCCTTCGGCCTCTTGGGTAACTCTCCGTAATTATATGTTCCTTCAAAACTGAATATGCATGTTTGCCAAGAAATGTGTGGAT
>NZ_RHHS01000082.1 GCF_003710935.1 Brevibacillus gelatini | reverse complement strand
GAGCCATTCCTGTAATGAAGAAATTTGAGCTTTGAAAGAAAAAAGCGCCTCCTGTATGCTGGGTCTTGGAATGGTCACATTCACTGCCCTAATGAAAAGGAGGACGCTCTACATGAAGTATAAGCTGAAACAGAAACAGAATCAACGGATTACACGAATTACCGAAAAAACACTGGTTGTTGGCGCGGACATCGCCAAAAAGATTCATGTAGCTCGAGCCGTGGATTTCCGAGGCATTGAGCTTGGGAAAGAATGTGTGTTCCACAACGATCAGGAGGGGCTAACGAAACTGGCTGCGTGGATGAAGGAGCTTGGCCGGATACATGAGAAAACCGACATCGTATTTGGCATCGAGCCTACCGGACACTACTGGTTCCCGTTAGCGGCATTTTTGAAGGAGCAAGACATCAGGGTCGTCGTCGTGAATCCGCACCATGTGAACAAGAGCAAAGAACTTGAGGACAACTCGCAGACCAAGAGCGACTACAAGGATGCGAAGGTCATTGCCGACCTGATTCGGAGCGGGAAATATTCAGAGCCCAATTTGCCGACCAAGGAATATGCAGAGCTACGCATTCTGATGAATTTTCGGGAGAAGGTCATGGTGAGCTTGAATCAAGTGAAAGCTCGGATTACAAACTGGTTTGACCGCTACTTTCCGGAGTATCCACAAGTGTTTAAGGACTGGGAAGGCAAGGCATCACTGATGACCATGCGCCAGTTTCCCACTCCAGAGGAGATTGTCTCGATAGGCGCCAGAGGCGTTCTCACACATTGGAAGACGGAAATCAAGCGTGGAGTGGGCATCAAGAGAGCGGAGCAGCTCTATGCTGCCGCTACGGTCTCTATCGGGCTTACCGAGGGGCTGACAGCTGCCCGAATCGAGCTTGCCGCCTTGCTGCAGCAGTACGATCTGTACTGCAAGCAAGAAGAAAGCATTATGACGGAAGTCCTGCAGATTCTGGAGAAGATCCCCGGAACGAAGCAAATGCTGAGCATCCCAGGGATTGGCATTCTGACCGTCGCCGGCTTCTTGGCGGAGGTTGGCGATCTGAACAACTACGACCATGGACAGCAGATCATCCGTCTGGCTGGGCTGAATCTGACGGAGAACAGCTCTGGAAAACGTAAGGGAAAGACCGGAATCAGCAAGCGGGGGCGCTCTCGCCTAAGAGGCATCTTGTTCCGCTGCATGCTGCCGATGGTAGCCAAAAACAAAGAGTTTAAAGCGCTCCACGAGTATTATACAACGCGTAGTCAAAATCCGCTCAAGAAGAAGCAATCGATTATCGCCTTATGTGGAAAACTGGTTCGCGTCCTCTATACACTGGGGACAAAGCAGAAAGAGTATAACGCAAACGAAGTATTGGGGCCGATTCGACAAGCCCAGCTACAACAAAGTGCTGCATAAAGCTTATCAACAAACCTGTCATCTCGCTTATTCACATGTGTACAACCATGACAACGGAAGCACCGGAGAAGCCGAAGAATTATAATCCATAAGGGCAACGACCCAGTCGAGGAGCTAGAATCGGCCTCCACCCCTTGAGAGGTAGAACGAAGGAATGTAAGGGCATAGACCCAGCGTGACATGGGAGGGTAAACCCCGAGGGCGGATGTGGAGATCCACTGTGCGATCATACCTTTTTATCCACAGTCTGGAAACTGGTGATTGCAGGCTCTATTCCCGCCACAGCCCTTACAGAAATATTTGTATCTCCTTCAATCTTCCGACAAGAGCTTTAAGATGTCAAAGTTAAAAAACAGAGAATGAGCGAGAAAACAGGAGAAAACATTACTTTATAGTGGGAG
>NZ_RHHS01000081.1 GCF_003710935.1 Brevibacillus gelatini | reverse complement strand
AAGTACAGAAAATCGCAGCGTAAAAATGCAGAGCTAGCCTGCGTTTTACAAGGCGGAAAAATAAATAGGCACTTGCCAACATCACTCTATTAAGTCTACCTTGGTCTTTGTCCAGAAGAACCAGGGAGATGTGAGAGGAATGTTGAAAGTGCCACAGCAACAGTATATCAAATTTTTGTACGAGAATGAGGATTATTCAATCTCGGAGATTGCGAGAGCCATGGGAGTCAATTGGAGGACAGCCAAGAAATACGCCACAAAGGACGATTGGAATGAACCCGTTTGTCGGCGCAAGAGACGATATCCCGTTCTCGGTCCGTATCTTGACATCATTGATACTTGGTTAACGGAGGAGCAGGCGTTGCCCCGCAAACAGCGTTATACCGCGAAGCGAATCTTTGATCGTCTGCGTGATGAATACAGGTTTGAGGGCGGACGACGCACTGTTGAAGAATATGTAGCCAAACGCCGAAAAGAACTCAAGCTGGAACGTGCCGAAAGCTATGAACGACTCGAACACCCCGGCGGCGAGGCACAGGTTGATTTTGGTACAGCCTATGTTGGGCAACCAGGTCAACTCGTGGAGCGCAAAGTGCTGATTATGTCCTTCCCGTTTAGCAATGCGGCCTTCGCCTTTCCGGTTCGAAAGGAGAACACAGAGTGTTTTCTGGAGGCAATGAAGCGCATCTTTGAACGGATGGGAGGCGTTCCGAGGAAAATCTGGTTCGACAACTTGTCGGCGGCGGTGGTCTCGATTGGCCGTGATGGAAAGCGGTCATGCACCGATCAGTTCCTGCGGTTTGCTACCCACTACCGGTTCGACCCAGAATTCTGTAATCCCTATCGTGGTCACGAAAAGGGGCATGTGGAGAACAAGGTGGGGTACAGTCGGCGTAATTGGCTCGTACCACCACCGATTTGCGAAACGGATGCTGACCTTGAGACATACTTGGCCCAGGCAGCAGAGGCAGACATGGATCGTCCACACTATGCCAAGAAAGAGCGTATCGTCGACTTGTGGGAGCAAGAACGGAAGAAGCTTTTGGCTATGCCAACCGTTGCGTTTGAGGTTTTCAGGCTTGAACCGGCCCGCTTGAACAAATATCGGGAACTCCGGTTTGAAACAACCACATATCCACTACCGCAGTGCCGTGCGCTAGATCCCGTATTGCTCAAGGTGAAATGGGACGAGATCGAGGTTTTGTCGGGCGACGGAGAGTACCGACACCTGGGGACGTTGCCTCGCCCGTACACGGAAAAGGCAATCCCGATTGAGTGGACAGATGTGTTTGAGGGTTACCTGAGAAAGCCAAGGATGGTGATGTACTCCGATCTGGCGAGGTTCATGCCTGCTTCCGTCCGCAGATTCGTGCAAGTGGAGGATATCGATCTGAGGAAATCTCGTGTGGCTCTGATTCGTCGATTGTTAGATACACACCAGATGTCCGACATGGGTGCTGCACTCGATACACTGGCTGGGCATTTCGATCCTGACACAGTCCTTGAGCATGCGCTATATGCGATGAAACATCCTGAGTTTCACCCTAAGCCGTTTGCGGAGGCTCATACACCGATGGAGATTCACGGGCACACACCGGACCTCAGGCAATATGACGCCATTCTGGGGGTGAGCAGAGCATGAAACACGAATTGGTTACTGCATGCAAGAACCTCCACTTGGGGTATGTGATGGAAGCGTACGAGGCGATTGCGTTCAATGACCGCTCGCAATACCTGCTTGAAGTCCTCCAAGTGGAACTGCGGGGCCGAGAGATATCCAGGATTCGCAGACTCATGAAGAAAGCCCGGTTTCCACAGATGAAGACACTAGAGGATTATGATTTCGGAGCAGTCACCTTCCCAGCGCATTGCAGTCGTGAGCTCCTAACGGATCTGGCATTTCTCGAGCGGAAAGAGAACGTGATGATGCTGGGCAAAGTGGGAACAGGCAAGACCCACCTGGCAACGGCACTAGGCGTAGAGGCTTGCCGACGAGGGTACGAGGTACGATTCTTTCGGGTGCATGACCTTGTGGCCGCGTTACAGGACAAGTACCAATCCGGGACGCTTAGCCGTTTTCAGCGGGAATTGCAGAAGGCTGAGTTACTCATCCTCGACGAAATGGGGTTTGTGCCCTTTCACAAAGACGGAGCTGAACTACTGTTTAACGTCATCTCCGAATGCTATGAGCAAAGGAGTGTGATTGTCACCTCTAACCTTGAGTTTGGCCAGTGGAACACGGTGTTTGGAGATGCCAGACTGACAGCAGCGCTCGTGGACCGACTCGTTCACCACGCACACGTCCTGGCTTTCACCGGCGAGAGCTACCGGCTACGAAATGCGCTATCCGGAGTGAGATCGTCATAATCTTCAGCGTTGGCCGTGCCTATGCACAAATCCGCAGCGATTCTCTGTATTTTTGACTTGCGAAAAACA
>NZ_RHHS01000080.1 GCF_003710935.1 Brevibacillus gelatini | reverse complement strand
GATGGTGTCACGGAACAAATCTTTCAGCATGGTGTGCACGTCTTCGATGGTACGGCAATCCTTCGCTAACTCCTTGATCGTCATGTCTCTTTTGTCTTGCATAAATGATCATCTCCTTAATGGGAAGTTTAACCATTTACACAAAACTTTTTACGCTCTCGATTCGTGAAGAAATCCGTTGGGAGCATTTTTAATCTACTTGGAATCCACCCGCACTTCCAGTTGATTCGCAGAAATCTACGTAGATGGTATTTCCATTATTTAGTTTCAAAGGCTTATCAATACTATATTGGTACAAGTCACGATTCTTGTAATCTTTACCATAACTCCATGCTTTACACTGCCATAAATAGGTGACTCCGCTTACCTCTTCGTCAATGTACTTCACAACATAGTAACTTCCATATACCCCAATTTTAAAACCATCACCATTATTATCTCGCTTGTAATTGCTCATTTCCTTTACTATGCCTCTAAAGTAATCATCAATCGCTTCGAAATCACTGTTATTTTTAATCTCCATGTCTACTGCAAAATAAATTGGAGTATCATATGGCTGACCAACTTCCTCTGCTTGCCGAATGGCGCTCCTGCAAGCCTTTTTCCCGTTAGTATACGTAAACTCATCGATATCTCGTCCGCCATTTTGATAAACAGTTACAATATATAATCCAGCATCAGAAATGAGCCTAGCCTCTTCTTTGGTCAGGCGCTTCCAATCCGACTCACCATAATAACGTCCGATAAATTTGTACCCTGCATCCTTAATAGCTCTCAAATTGCTTTTTGTTGAGTTATTCTTACCTGCGTAATCAATGCCTTTCGCCATGCTTCATTTCTCCTTTTATGAGTAATGGATAAGCAACAGTGTTTGACCGGTCATTGTCGCTTTTGTAACTGCTAAACTAAATT
>NZ_RHHS01000008.1 GCF_003710935.1 Brevibacillus gelatini | reverse complement strand
ATGTGGTGGCTGTCAGGCCATGGTAGTTTGAGACAGCCCCTTGCTGTATTCATCGGCACTGTCCAACTGCTTCCAGTGGCCGGATAGGCTCATCAGTTGCTTGCGGTTACGAAGCGGCAGCCGACTCTCTCTCCTGCAGCTTTGCGCCACTGTTTGTGTCCTTCTGAAAAAGACACTTGTACTTTTTGGGTGGATACATTAAGCTAGTAACAGACTTTCAGAAAGAAAAAGAACGGCCAAGAGCGGATAGATGGAGGAGTAGAGATGAAAGTAGCAAAATTTGGGGGCACTTCCCTGGCGAATGCCGAGCAAATCAAAAAAGTGTGCAACATCGTTTTGGCAGATCGGGAGCGGCGGATTGTCGTCGTTTCGGCCCCCGGCAAAAGACATAAGGATGATACGAAAGTGACCGACCTGCTGATTTGCTACGCTACCCGTTTTTTGCAGGACGGACTGGCTGACGCGGAGAAACAGGCTGTTTTTCAGCGTTATCGGGAGATCGTGGCAGAGCTTGGATTGGGCGAGCACATCGGGAAGCAACTGGAAGGCGAGCTTGACGCGGTGCTGAGCAACCGGAAGGGGCTGTCAGCCGAACGGTTTATGGATGCAGTCAAGGCTGCGGGAGAAGATACGTGCGCGAAGATCGTGGCGCATTATTTGCGGAGCCTGGGTGAAGAGGCCAGCTATGTGAATCCGAAAGACGCCGGATTGCTGGTGTCAGATGAAGCGGGCAACGCCCACGTCTTGCCGGAAGCTTACGAGAAGCTTGCCGCGCTGCGGGAGAGAGAGGGGATTACAGTCTTTCCCGGCTTCTTTGGCTATGCGACGAGCGGCGAGCTGGTGACGTTTTCGCGGGGCGGTTCCGATATTACCGGTGCGATTTTGGCCGCAGCGGTGACAGCGGACGTGTACGAAAACTTCACGGATGTCGATTCCGTGTACGTCGTCAATCCCAATCTGATCGCCAATCCGCGAGAAGTGAAGGAAATCACTTACCGCGAGATGCGGGAGCTGTCCTATTCGGGCTTCAGCGTCTTTCATGAGGAAGCGCTGATTCCGGCGTACCAGGCGGACATTCCTGTTTGCATCAAAAATACAAACAATCCGTCCGCGCCGGGAACGATGATCGTAGCCGAGCGTCTGTGCGCGACCAACCAGGTGTCGGGGATTGCCAGCGACAGCGGCTTTTGCAGCATCTACGTCAGTAAATATTTGATGAACCGCGAGATTGGCTTTGGCCGCAAGCTTTTGCAAATTTTCGAGGAAGAGGGCATTTCCTACGAGCACACCCCGTCGGGCATTGACAACATTTCCGTGATCGTGCGTGAAAAAGACCTCACCGAAGACAAGGAGAAGCGGATTATCGAGCGGATTTTCCGCGAGTTGGAGGCCGATGATGTCACCGTGCAGCACAGCCTCGCGCTCGTGATGATTGTCGGGGAAGGAATGCGTCAATCAGTCGGCACTACAGCCAGAGCGGCGACGGCGCTCGCGGCGGCGAAAATCAACCTGGAGATGATTAACCAAGGCTCGTCGGAGGTCAGCATGATGTTCGGCGTCAAGGCAGCCGAAGCGAATCGCGCGGTTATCGCCTTGTATCAGGAGTTTTTTGGCGACGACGCGGAGTCGGCTGACGAGGTGTCTGCCACTTCTGTTGCGTCCGTTAGCGTGTAGTCGCGCCCAACGAAGCCGCCGTCCTGCCATTGATAGACACGCCAATCCGGAACGTCCAGGGCCAGGCTGACAATCCAGTAGGACAGCGAAGGGTAGTGCCAGCCTGCAACGTCCCGCGCAGAAGGGATGGGGGCAGTGTGCGGATGGGTGTGCAGGACGCCCAGCCATTGCAGATGGCGCTTGCGAATGTCGCCAATCGCCTTGAAAAAAGCAGGGCCGTCCCAGGAAAAGGCGTGCTTGTCCGCGGAGATTGGCATGGAAAGGAAATCGGTAATCGTTGCCCCTTTGCCGATGAGCAAGGCGGAATATTCATAGGGAAACGCCTCTTGAGCAGCATACAGGAGGCGTTTCGCTACTTTTCGGTCCAAAAATATTTTGCTATTCTTAGACGCAAAGGGTTCACCCAACCAGTTCGTTGCTTGCATAAGGGGTCGCTCTCCTTTTTGCCATATCCAGTGAAATCCGGAGGTTTATTTGTGCCATGAGTACGATACATGTGGGAGTCTGCGGGTGGGGCGACCATGACACACTGTACGTTCAGGGCGTGCGGAGCCGTGACAAGCTGGCTGTATATGCCAGCCACTTTCCGATTGTGGAGGTGGACAGCTCGTTTTACGCCATTTTACCACAGCGCAATTACGAGTCATGGGTCCGGGATACGCCGGATGGCTTTGGCTTTATCGTGAAGCCGCATCAGGCGATGACGGGGCACCAGCGGGGAGATGCCCCTGTCAACCGCCGCGAGCTGTTCGCGCAGTTTGAGGAGAGCATTCAGCCGCTGGTAGAGGCAGGGAAGCTGAAGGCACTGTTGTTTCAGTTCCCGCCCTGGTTCGATTGCACGCGCGAGCACGTCCAGTATATCCGGGCTTGCCGTCAGGCGCTGGCCGCTTATCCGTTTGCCGTGGAGTTTCGCCACCAGAGCTGGTTTGAGGAGCGGTTTGCGGAGCGAACCCTGGACTTTTTGCGTGAGATCAACGCCGTGCATGTCGTATGCGACGAGCCGCAGGCCGGAAAAGGCTCGGTTCCAATCGTGCCGGCCGTCACACATCCTGCTCTGGCGATTGTCCGGTTCCACGGGCGCAACAAAGCGGGGTGGCGCGATCCGGGCGAAGGCCAAAACTGGCGCGACGTGCGCTACCTGTACCGCTACAGCGAGCAGGAGCTGACAGAGTGGCTTGTCCATATTCGCAAGATCGAGCAGGAAGCGGATGAAGTTTGCATTTTGTTCAACAATAACTCTGGAGGCGATGCGGCAGCGAATGCCAAGCAGTTTTCAGACATGCTCGGCCTTGAGCCAAGCGGTTTGAACCCTCGACAGATGGAGTTGTTCTAAAAGGAAGAAAGAAGGGTAGCCATGCTTGTAGCCATCGCTTTTTTATTTTTGCTGATCGGGGTGGGCGCCGGTGTGATCGGCAGTATCGCCGGGCTTGGCGGCGGCATCTTTTTTGTCCCGGCCCTGATGTTTTTCGCCAACTGGTATGAGCCGAATTCGATGCCTCCGCAGGTGGCCGCTGCGACTTCCCTGCTCGTGATTGCGGTCACTGCCTTGTCATCATCCATCTCGTACATCAAACAAAAAAAGGTCGACATGCAGAGTGCCCTGCTGTTTTTTATCGGCAGCGCACCGGGTGCTATCGTCGGTGTCTACCTTAATACATTACTGGAAACGGAAGATTTTACCCTGCTCTTTGGCCTGTTTCAACTGTGCATGTTCGTGGTTCTGATGGTCAAGGACAAACTGCGGCCGCGCCAGATCGACTGGGAAGTGAAGCGGCACTTTGTCGACAACGAAGGCAAGGAATATGAGTATGGATATAGCAGGTGGAGCGTGATTGCGATCGCTTTTTTTGTCGGGATCACGTCCTCGCTTTTCGGCGTGGGTGGCGGCGTGCTGATGGTTCCGGCCATGATGCTCTTGTACCGCTTTCCTCCGCATATCGCCACAGCTACCTCGATGCTGGTCATCTTTTTCTCGGCGGTGGTCGGTTCGGTGACGAACATTTTCCACGACCATGTGAACTGGCTGTACGCCGCGATGCTCGCCCCCGGTGCATGGGCGGGCGGAAAGCTGGGAGCCATCATCGCGAGCAAGCTGAAAGGGCGCACGATTGTCCTGTTTTTGCGCATTTTGATTCTGGCGATTGCTGTACAAATGATTATGAAATCGGTTATCGGATAACGAAGTGAGACAAAGGGAGGGGAAAGTCGTGGCGGACACCTGTACCTTGCATTTGCTGCACACCAACGATTTGCACAGCCATTTCGAAAAAATGCCGCAGATTGCGACTTGCCTGAGAACGAGCCGGGAGCAGTGGGAGAGCCGGCAGGAGCATGTGCTGACCATTGACATCGGGGACCATATGGACAGGATGGACAGCTGCTCGGAGGCGAGCTTCGGCAAAACGAATGTGGGCGTCCTGAACCGTTGCGGCTACCAGTACGCGACGATCGGCAACAACGAGGGCCTCACACTGCCGAAAAGCAAGCTCGACACCATGTACGAGCAAGCTGACTTCACCGTCATCGTCGGCAACCTGCTGGACAGATCAACGATGGCACCTCCGGCATGGGCGGTCCCGTACGCCATTCATACGTGTGGAGAGCTGCGCATCGCTTTGCTCGGCATGACGATCCCTTTTTTCTCCTATCAGAACATGGGCTGGGAGATTCGCGAGCCGCTGCCTGTTCTGCGCGAGCAAGTCGCCGCGCTCCGTTCCTCTGTCGACATCATCATCCTGCTGTCTCATCTTGGCTACCAGACAGATTGCATGCTTGCGCAGGAGGTCGCGGGGCTGGATGTGATCCTTGGCGGGCATACCCATCATACGCTGCCGTATGGCGAGCGGGTGGGAAGTACGCTGATCGCCCAGACAGGCCGCTTTGGCGAGCATGTGGGCCACGTCAGGCTCATCTGGGACCGCGCGGCCAAACAGATCGTCGATGTTTCGGCAGAGCTGTTTGAAACCGGGCGGTACGAGCCGGATCAGGCGTTGCTCGCTTTTTTGCAAAAAGAGCAGGAACGGGCAAACGCGAGTCTGATTCGACCGATTGCCAGGCTGGAGCGGGATTTGCGCGTCAACTGGACGGAGGAGACTCCGTATGGCTCTTTTCTTGCCGCCAGCATTCGCAAGTGGACAGGGGCCGAAGTGGGAATGGCCAACAGCGGGCTGTTGCTTGCGGATTTGCAGCGCGGCAGTCTGACTTTTGCCCAACTGCTGAAAAGTGTGCCACACCCGATCAACGTCTGCGCCGTGACGCTCACCGGCAGGCAGCTTGCTGCGGTGCTGGAGCAGGCAATCCAGCCGCAAATCGTGCATCGCGAGCTGCGCGGCTACGGTTTTCGCGGCAAAATCGAAGGCTGGATGGCAGTAGACGGGCTGCGTATCCAGTATGAGGACTCCCGCAAGCCGCACATCGTGGCCATTGAAGTCAACGGCCAGCCGCTGGCAAACGAGCGGGAGTATCGCGTCGGAACGGTCGATATGTTCATGTACAACCGCCTGTTCCCCGATTTGTTGCAGGGCAGGGAGATCGAGTATTTTTTTCCGGAAATGCTGCGCGAGGTGATCGCAAACACGATTACCGATCAGACGCTCGTGCAAAACGCTTTTTTGCCAAGGTGGGAAAAAGTGCCCTCGCCCGATTCGGGGCATGCTATGGAAAGAAGCAGGGGGGATGAGCGATGAGGTTTATCGACGAATTGTACGAGTTGTACAAGGGACACTTCAACGGCGACGAGGAGGATATTACGGCAGTGGTCGTCGGGGTTTTGCACGAGCAGACGCGCGATGATCTGCTCAGGCTGGTAAAAGAAATGGACGAGGAAGAGCTGTTTCACATGCTGGCGACGTACATGATCGAAGTGATGAAACGCAAGATTGCGATGGAGGGTGAACAGTTCCCGGCTCCGCTCGTGCATTGAGTGCGGCGCTTTTCCCTGCACACACTTTTTGCTCCTGTGTCATAGGATGGTAACGCAAAAGCAGGAGTGAAAAGGAGGGAACGGGATGGTTGAAGTACAGCCTATCCACTTTCCGGAAGGGACGGCGATCGCAGTCACTGTGCGGCTGCCCAAGACGACTTTGCTTGCGGTGACGACAGACAAAGGCTACATCATGTGCGGAGCATTGGACGTCGGCCTGCTGAATGAACGGTTGGCCAGCCGCGAAATTATTGCGGGCAGAGCCGTCGGTGTCAAAACAATAGACGAGCTGCTGGACGCACCCCTGGAATCGGTGACGACGACAGCGGAGGCGCAAGGCATCAAGGTTGGCATGATCGGGCGGGAAGCCGTCGTCAAAATGCTGTAACAGAACACGGATAACGATACAAAGCTGCAAGCAAGGACGCCTTTGTCGATGAGACGAAGGTGTTTTTTTGCGGTCCCAATTTTTTGTAAATTGATAAAAATTTTTTATGTAGAACGACGTCGAATCACGCTATAATAGGGATACTCAGATGAAAGGCGAAGGTTGGAAATGAGACTGAAATCCATTCATAAATGTCAGCCGGGCGACAAGCTTGCCCGTTCCATCTATGCAGAAAACGGAACGGTACTCGTTGGAGCGGGAGTAGAGTTGACAGGGCGAATGATCGAGCGCCTCAAGAACAAAAATATCAACAGCCTGTACATAGAAGATAAACGTACAGACGACATCATGGTGGATACAGTTATTTCCGAGAGCACGCGCAGACAGGCGATGTCTATTATTCACGATACGTTTCGCGGTATTCAGGAAGTGCCGCAAAAATGGCAGCTGCTGTTTTCTGATAAAAATCTGGGCCGTCAACTGAAGCAGGTCATGTCGGCAGTTGCGGATGAACTGAAAGGCAACAAATCAGCGATGAATCTGCTCGCAGATGCATGTGCCTTCGACAACTACATTTTCAGCCATTCCTTTAATGTCGCGCTCTACAGTACGGCACTGGCGATCAACACAGGCTGCACCGAAAAGGAAATTTTGGACATTTCCATCGGCGGCATGCTACACGACATCGGCAAGATGCAAATTCCGGATCAGATTTTGAAAAAGCCGGGTCGCCTGACGCCGGAAGAGTATGAAGTGATGAAAAAGCATGCCGAAATCGGCTTCGAGATGCTGCGCAGACAGGACGATATTCCGCTGCTCGCAGCCCACTGCGCCTTGCAGCACCATGAGCGCTGGAACGGCTCCGGATACCCGCGTAAACTGAAAAACACCGAGATTCACCCGTATGGCCGCCTGATGGCCGTCGCTGACGTATTCGACGCCTTGACCGCGCATCGCGTCTACCGCCGGGGGATGCTGCCGCACGAAGCGATGGAAGTGCTTTATTCCGGTTCAGACATATTGTTTGACCAGGCTTATGTCGAAGCGTTGCGCGACACCATCGCGCTGTACCCGGTAGGCTTGAGCGTGACGCTCAACACAGGGGTATCCGGCGTGGTTGTGGATTCCAACAAGAGCATGCCAAGCCGCCCCGTCATTCGCGTCCTGGTGAATGAAGAAGGGCAGGAGTTGTCACAGCCGTATGAATGCGATCTGTCAAAAATGCTCTCGCTGATGATCGTAGCTTGCGGAGATCTCGTCTAGTCGTTCACAGCCATTCCTTTTTCTTGAACAGAATGAACATCGTCAATCCGATTGCGGCCATGCAGCCAAGAACGATGTAGTAGCCGTAAGGGGAGTGCAGTTCCGGCATGAAGTCGAAGTTCATGCCGTAAATTCCTGTCACGATGGTAAGCGGCATGAAAATCGTGGTCAGGGCGGTAAAGATGCGCATAATATCGTTTGCCCGTCCGGCGAGCGCCGCCTGGTAGGCTTCGCGCAAGTTTCCGATGAGGTCGCGAAACGTTTCGAAGTTCTCCACGATTTTGCTCGCATCCTCCCATATATCGCCAAAATACTTTTGCAGCTTCGGCCGAATCAGCGGGAGTTCTTTTTTGTGCAGGGCATCAATCAAATCCCGCTGCGGCACGAGCATTTTTCGCGCATACAAAATCTCGCTGCGCAGCCCGATGATCTGGTCGAGCTGGGATTTGCGGGTGTGCATCAATATTTCCTCTTCCAGCGCTTCAATCAAGTCCTCGATTTTTTCCGTCACCTCAAAATACCGATCCACAATCTGATCGATCAGATGATACAAAAAAGTGTCCGGGTGGCTCACTTCTTTTTCCCTGATGATCGCGAGCATGGAAGCAAGCTCCGGCGATTCCTGTTTGGTCACGGTAATAATCGCATGGCTGCCGAGAAAAAGATTGATCTCGCGCAGGAAAATGTCCTGATCGTGGAAGGCGATGCCGTTTAGGACCATAAAATAATGATCGTCGTATATTTGCAGCTTGGGCCGCTGCTCTTCTTCGTCGATGCAGTCCTCGACCGCGAGCGGGTGCAGTCCGAACAACGGCTGCAATACATCGAGGTCAAAGGGAGAAGCGTCAATCCAAAAAAAGCCTTTTCCGGGTGCCGGAACCGCTTCCTCCACGTCATCTATTTCCGTTATGAGGCCGTTTTCGATCAGTCGTATCTTCATGCTCGCAACTCCTGCCAGTAGAGTGAGGGGATGGCGGCAGACGCGGCAAAATACGTGTGAGAATCAGCTCGTAGGCAGAGCGCAGTGCTTCGCGGCTGGGAGGTGCTTGTGCGACCCGCCGTTTTTGGGGCGTATCCACCCTTGTCTCGCCTCCTTTTTTGGCTGTCATTCTCATACGTATGAAAATCGGCTCGTCTGCTTGCCAGAGACGGACTTACGTTTCTTGAAATAGTGTGCCGCACTTTCCTGAATCTAGCCATTTTCAAAAAACGGAGATGTTTTCGTATCAGGACGGCTGCAAAGTGCCGATGTATATAAAAGAGACGAATCGTATCACCATTCTCGGCCTGACCGACCGCAGAAACAGGTAGGGCGAAAGCAACAAAGCCAACCGTATTTGCTCTGGGGCAGTGTTTACACAATATTACACTCGGGTATATAATTGAGCAGATATAAGCGAATTGGAATTTATTTGTATACTCTACCTGATACGGTTAACCCATCCATTTTTTCGTTAAGAAGGAGTTCGGCATATGAGTTTTAGTCCATTTTCTAGTCTGTTTGGTATGAAAGGAAAAGAAAAAAAAGAGTCGTTTTTCCAGGAGCGAAAAGAGCAGGGAAAAGTAGAGCTTCAAGGGCAATCCAATCTCTCCAGACAACTGGCTATGATCCATTTGACAGAGGAAGACTTGTCGATTGTCAAAGCGCTTCAGCCGCTTATCGTTCGCAATATTGATAAAATTGTAGACTTCTTCTATTCAAATATTGAAAATGAACCTCTGCTCATGGGCATCGTCGACAAGAACAGCACCATTGCAAGACTGAAGGGCACACTGACCCGGCACATCACCGAAATGTTCAACGGCTGTATCGATGCCGCCTACATTGAACAGCGCAGCAAAATTGCCGTCATTCACATGCGGATCGGACTGGAGCCGAAGTGGTACCTGGGTGCGTTTCAAAATCTGTTCGTTTCCATCATGGAAATTTTGCATCAAAACATCGAAGACAAGGAAGAGTTTGTGCTGGCGATCACTGCGGTGAGCAAAATTCTCAACATCGAGACGCAAATCGTACTGGAAGAGTACGAAAATGAGCATGAGCGCGTGCGGCGGGCCGAACAGGCCAAAAAGGACGAACTGCGGGTGGTGCTGACCAATTCCGCGCATGAGCTGGCAGCTGTCTCGGAGGAAAACAGCGCGTCCGTCGAGCAGTTGACGGAGCAGTCGCGCGAAGTGCTTCGCTATGCCGAAAACGGTACGAATTTTTCCACCAAGGCGCAGGATTTGTCCAGGGAGGGCAAGGAAAAGCTGGAGAAACAGCAGAAGCAAATGGGGCTGATCCAGCAAAGCGTGAGGCAAATTTCCGAAGAAATGAACACGCTGGAGGACAACGCCGAAAAAATTCGCGGGATTGTCGACGTGGTGACAGCGATCGCAGAGCAGACCAATTTGCTGGCGCTCAACGCGGCGATCGAAGCTGCGAGAGCCGGAGAGCAGGGGCGCGGCTTTGCGGTCGTGGCCGACGAGGTGCGCAAGCTCGCTGAGCAGACGAAGAAATCGGTATTCGGCGTGCGGGAGCTGATTGAGAAAACGAATCAGCAAACGACTGTCCTCTCTTCGGTTGTGCTGGAAATTCAGGGGCTTGTCGAGTCGAGCACCGCGATGACGAACGAGACGAATGAGTTTTTCGAAGGCATTATCAGCGCTGTCTCAGACAGCAAGGAGCAAAGCGCACACATTCAAAAGGAGCTGGAAAACTTCTTCAAGGTCATGGAGGATATGAACCAGGCTGTGGCGCAAGTGGCCAGCTCCGCAGACGAGCTGTCGGAGATCACGGAAAACTTGTAGCTCTTAAACAAGCAGTACGTCTGTCGGTTGGCGGCGTACTGCTTGTTTGTTTTGCGTGACAAGGCAGTTCTCCCCGATTGAATGGCAATGCGCGAGCTGCTCTCGGCGCGGGTAGTCTTTTTTTCCGTCGCTCACCATAGGATGTACCAGTTGGGAGGTGACGGGAGTGGCCATATTTCGACCCCGACCCCGTCGGCGTTGGAGAAACCCGCTTTCCCGAACGAAAGCGTTTTTGATCGCGCTGGTGATTTTTTTGCTGCTGTCGATTCAGACGCTCGTTTTTTTGCAGCATCGGCTGGAGCCGACCCTGTTGATCCTGGCTACTCAAAAAGCAGAGCAATTGGCGAAGGAAGCAATTACGGATGCAGTCACCAAGCGGATTTCCCAACAAGGCGTCGACTTCAACCAGATCGTGAAGATTGAAAAAAACAAAGAGGGGCAGATTCAGGCGTATCAGTTCAACTACAAGGAATACGCAAGAATTGTCGGCGAGACTACCTCGCGCGTCCAGAACAAACTGCAGGAGTTCGAGACGGAAAAAGTCGACCGCACGATTCCGCTGGGCCTGGCGACGGGCAATGCGTTTTTGGCACAAATGGGGCCGAACTTGCCCGTGACCTTCGTGCCGATCGGCTCCGTGAAAACGAAGCTGGAGACAGAGTTGAAAGAGGCGGGCATCAACATGGTGCTCGCAACCGTCTACATTTTCGTCGAGGTCGACTTGCGCATCGTCATTCCGTTCGCGACCGACGAGCAGACGGTTACGACGAAAATCCCGATCACGCACTCCCTCATCATCGGCGATGTGCCGCAGTATTTGTACAACAACCCGGAAGGCAAGCCGGATGTCCCGCGGGCACCGATGGAAGGGGCAGACGACACTCCGTAGAGGTGCGATGGAAAAGGAAGAAGCGGCAGCGCATGGGCTGTCGCTTTTTTCAGTGATCGGGGAAGCAGCTTGTTTGCTATACTGAAGACAATGTGGCTGACAGGGTACAAGAGACGGGAAAGGACGAGACAGGGAGGCTGGCGATGAAGAGACATTTTCCAACAGGCGTCATTTTCGACATGGACAACACGCTGCTGCAATCGAGGATCAACTTTTCGGAGATGAAAAAGGCTATTTTTCGGCTATGGACGGAGCACGGCCTGATTGAACCGACATTCGACTGGCAGAGCCACACCGCTTCGCAGCTGATCGAGATCGGCCGGACATCGGGCAGGCTGACCAGCCGGCTTGAACAGGAGATGTGGGCAGCTGTGACGGAGATCGAAAAGGCGGGGATGCACGAAGCTGTCCTGGAGAACCATGTACAGGAAGTGCTCGCCATACTCAAGGATCGGCATCATCTGTTCATTTTGACGAACAACGCTTATATCGCCGCAGAGGAAGCGTTGCGCCGCACGGGCATCGCGGGCTGCTTCGAGGAGATCGTGGCGCGCGAGCAGATGACGACGTTGAAGCCGCATCCGTCCGGGATTCACTACATTCGCAGACAGTATCCCGAGCTGCCTGCGACAGCCTGGACGATGGTTGGGGATTCCTGGATTGACGGAAAAGCCGCCCAGGACGGGGAGGTGGCGTTTATCGCCTACCAGTCAAACCCGCAGGAGATGGAACGGCATAACGTGGCGCCACAGGCGTATATCGCCGATTTGCGCGAGCTGCTGCACATTTTGTAGCGGGTCTGGCGGGTGCGGACTGACACTTCTGTTTTAAAAAAATGACAGTGAACGTGAAAAATGTGTTATACTTTACGGTAACTGAATACCAGCCTTCAGGGTAGGGTGAAATTCCCGACCGGCGGTAATGACGAACGCACGTCTGAGCCCGCGACTCGCTATTGCAACTGGATAGCGACTGACTTGGTGCAATTCCAAGGCCGACGGTAAAGTCCGGATGGGAGAAGGTATTGGCATGGCCTCGACGCTGTTTTTCAAAAACAGGCAGTCACGAGGCTTCTTTCTCTACGCCCTGAGTATGTGCTCGTGGGCGTTTTTTGTTGGACAACTTCATAGCAAAATCTTCAGGGCAAGGTGAAATTCCTGACCGGCGGTGATGGCGATCCAATCGTCTTTAGCCCGCGACTCGTTGACCGTAACGGTCGGCGACTGATCTGGTGCAAATCCAGAGCCGACGGTAAAGTCCGGATGGAAGAAGATTTGACCCAAGCTTTTTGGCATCGTTTTTTGCAAAAAACGAATGCAAGAAGGCTTCTTTCCCTATGCCCTGAGACACTGAAGTTTCCAGGGCTTTTTGTTTTGGCTGGAATCCATGCAGGAAAGAGGAGGTTTTACATGGAGCAGGACAGGCGGTTCATGGCATTGGCGCTGGATCTGGCGCGTTCGGCACAAGGTCAGACGAGCCCCAATCCACTGGTCGGTGCAGTCCTGGTGAACAACGGAACTGTTGTAGGCATGGGAGCGCATCTGCGTGCGGGCGAGCCGCATGCGGAAGTGCATGCGCTGCGCATGGCTGGGGAAAAGGCGGCTGGCGCTACCTTGTATGTGACGCTGGAGCCGTGCAGTCATTACGGAAAAACGCCCCCTTGCGCCGATGCGGTGGTCGCGGCGGGCGTTCGCCGGGCCGTCATTGCGACCTTGGACCCAAATCCGCTTGTGGCTGGAAAAGGCGTGGAGAAGCTGCGCGCCGCAGGCGTGGAAGTGGTTGTCGGAGTCGGTGAGTCGGAAGCACAAAGGCTCAACGAAGTGTTTTTCCATTACATCACGACGAAGCGCCCGTTTGTCACGGTGAAAACGGCAAGCACCCTGGACGGCAAAATCGCTTCGGTCACGGGGCACAGCCGCTGGATCACGGGGGAGCGGGCGCGGGCGGAGGTGCACGAGCTGCGCAGACAGCACGACGCGATTCTGGTCGGCGTCGGAACCGTGCTGGCAGATGATCCGCTGTTGACGGCCAGACAAGGGGAGCAACTGTATGGACGGCAGCCTGTGCGGATCATCCTGGACAGCCAACTGCGCACGCCGCTCACAGCGCGCGTGATTGCGAATACGGATGCGCCGACCTGGATTTTCACGACAGAGGCGGCCCCGGCAGAGAAGCGTGCGGCAATGGCGGCAAAAGGTGTCAGGCTGTTTGTGGCAAGCGGACAGATTACGGTGGAATACGTGCTGGACACGCTGGGAGAGCAGGGCATTACTTCTCTGCTGGTAGAAGGCGGGCAGGCTGTGAACGGAGCGTTTTTGCAGGCGCGCGCCATCCAGAAAATGATTAGCTACGTATCGCTAAAGTTGATCGGCGGAAACAGCGCACCCACGCCAATTGGCGGACAGGGCTTCGCCACGATGGATCAGGCTGTCCGGCTTGAAAATACGAGTGTCGAGCTGCTGGATGAAAGCGATGTGTGCATAAGCGGTTATCCGCTGTGGGAGAAGTAGTAGCAGGGAGCTGTTTTCAGGAAACAAAAGGAGGAAAGGCCGATGTTTACCGGACTGGTGGAGGAAGTAGGGGTTCTGGCATCCATCACGGGCAACGATCAGGCGAGCAGGCTCGTGATTCGGGCGCAGCGGGTGCTGGAAGACGTCAAGCTCGGCGACAGTATTGCTGTCAACGGCATTTGCCTGACGGTCACGTCTTTTTCGGAGCGGCATTTTAGCGTGGACGTCATGCCGGAGACGATGAAAAAGACGAGCCTGCGCCACTTGCGCCCAGGCCAGCGGGTCAATCTGGAGCGGGCGATGCGGCTGGGCGACCGCTTTGGCGGGCATATCGTCTCCGGGCATGTGGACGGAACAGGCACGATTTTGTCCCGCGAGCCGCACGCCAACGCTGTGCTGTTTCGCATCGAAGCTGCGCCAGAGCTGTTACGATACGTCATCAGGCAAGGCTCGATCTGCGTCGACGGCATCAGTCTTACGGTCGTAGACGTTGCCGATGCGCATTTTTCGGTGTCGATCATTCCGCATACGCTGGCAGCGACCAGCCTGCAGGATCGGCGCGCGGGCGATCAGGTGAATCTGGAGACAGACATCATCGGCAAGTACGTTGAGCGGCTTTTGGGCTATCGTGGCCAGCCAGCAGGCAATCAGGTCGAAGCAAAAGGCGGGAAACTCAGTCTGGCTTTTTTGCAGGAAAACGGATTCGTCTGAACGAGGAGGGACAAGTTCCATGTTTCATCGCATAGAAGAGGCGCTCGAAGATTTGCGGCAAGGAAAAGCCGTCATCGTCGTGGATGACGAGGATCGGGAAAACGAAGGGGATTTCGTCTGCCTGGCGGAAGCGGCTACGCCGGAGATGATTAACTTTATGGTGACGCACGGGCGCGGTCTTGTCTGCGTCCCGGTGACAGAGGAACGGGCGGCGCGGCTTGCGCTCACCCCGATGGTCGAGCATAACACGGACAAGCAAGGGACGGCGTTTACCGTATCCATCGACGAGGTGAGCACGCATACCGGCATTTCGGCACAAGAGCGCTCGCAGACCGTGCTGGCGATGCTGGATGAGCAGAAAACGGCAGAGGACTTCCGCAGGCCGGGGCACATTTTTCCGCTGATTGCCAGAGCCGGAGGTGTTCTGCGGCGGGCGGGCCATACTGAAGCGGCGGTGGACCTCGCCCGGCTGGCGGGGAGCGTGCCCGCAGGGGTCATTTGCGAAATCATGAACGAGGATGGTTCGATGGCACGGCTGCCGCAGCTTGTGGAGATCGCTCGCCGCTTCGACTTGAAGCTGATTACGATTGCCGATCTGATCGCCTACCGGATGCGCACTGAGTCCCTCGTGCGAAAAGAAATCGAAGTGAGCCTGCCGACGAGCTACGGCGATTTCCGGATCGCCGCCTATACGAACGAGCTGGACGGCAAAGAACACGTGGCGCTTATCAAGGGCGAAATTGGTACGGACAAGCCCGTTCTCGTCCGGGTGCATTCCGAGTGTCTCACAGGAGATATTTTCGGCTCCCACCGCTGCGATTGTGGCCCGCAACTGCATGCGGCGCTGGAGCAGATCGAGGCGGAGGGCTCCGGCATTCTTTTGTACATGCGTCAGGAAGGCCGCGGCATCGGGCTAATCAACAAGCTGCGTGCCTACAAGCTGCAGGAGGAAGGGCTGGATACGGTGGAGGCGAACGAAAAGCTCGGCTTCCCTGCCGATCTGCGCGATTACGGCATCGGGGCGCAAATTCTCCGCGACCTGGGCGTGCAGAGAATGCGGCTTTTGACCAATAACCCACGCAAAATCCGGGGGCTGGACGGCTACGGACTGAAAGTGGAGGAACGGGTGCCGCTGCAAATGCCGACGCATCCGCACAACAAACGGTATTTGTCGACCAAGCAGGAAAAGCTGGGACACCTGCTGCATATCAAAGGCTAAGGAGAGTGGAGAAGATGAGAACATTTGAAGGACATCTGGTAGGAACGGGTTTGCGCGTAGGGATTGTAGCGGGACGATTTAACGAGCTGATCGTCAGCAAACTGGTAGGCGGTGCGCTCGATGCGTTGAAGCGCCACGGCGTAGAGGAAGACAGCGTAGATGTGGCCTGGGTGCCCGGCGCTTTTGAGATTCCGCTGATTGCCAAAAAAATGGCCGAATCCGGCCGCTACGATGCGATTGTGACACTGGGCGCGGTCATCCGCGGGGCGACTCCGCACTTTGACTACGTTTGCAACGAAGTAGCCAAAGGTGTGGCATCATTGTCGCTTTCCACGGGGATTCCGGTCATTTTTGGCGTGCTGACGACGGACAACATCGAGCAAGCGGTTGAGCGCGCCGGGACAAAAGCGGGCAACAAAGGCTGGGAAGCGGCAACGGCCGCCATTGAAATGGCGAACCTGTCCAAACAGTTCGCCTAAGCGACACGAATCGCTTGTCTGGGTGCGAAACGGGGGCTGCGGCTCCCGTTTTTTCGTTTGCCCGAAAGCACACATAGATCCCATTCTTGATTCATGTTATTTGGCTGATATTTTTTGTGAATGAAGTGCTAAACCAATGAAGGAAAGTAAAGGGAATGCCTGGTAGGAAGAGTAATGTAATTTTTTTTGTGTAAATGGGTTTTTAACAGGTGAATAGTTACGTCAACGGCTTTACATGGAGGAGCGGGCATGATAGATTCGTTAGCCATGCTATGCATGGTTGACTGGCATCGCCCAATCGCAAGGAATCATGCCCGCAGAGGCTCCATGTCAGGCCGACCTAACAGCCTCTTTATGCGGACAGTTCCCCTTGCAAGCGGCTTCCAAAATGGATGGCCAGTTGCGATATACATTCTTTCCAGCACCGAAGTGGCATGGTTCATTTATTTGATGCCTCCATGGTTGCCAGTTAGATAATTTTCCGTAAGGCATCGTCAGCATTATGTTTGGCATAGCCTAAATGATCGTCCATTTCCGCTTCAAACAACTGCTGGATGGTGTCACGGAAGAGGTTCTTGAGCATCTCATGAACGTCCTCGATGGCTCGGCAATCTTTCGCTAATGCTTTGATCGTCATGGTTAACGCCCGATGTATTCAAAAATAATGATATAGAGGACAAGGAGAAGTAAGAAACTAATTATGGATACTGTTTTAGCGGTTTTAAATCTTGTATTGTTTTTTTCAGTTAATGCTTTCATTACTTCAATAAGATTCCATATGAATGATAACGCTACGATAACCATTATTGATAGGTAGAATGATAAGTAGAAAATTTTCAAAAGTAATCACTCCCCAAAAAAGTTGGCCAATTATTGTTTCTGATTGTAATAAATTCACCATAACTAAAACTAGATCCTCTCTTACTTTAGGGAGGATCTAGTTTTAGTTATATAGATTAGTATCGAAACACAATACCGAAGTCTTCAACCTTAGTAACTGATGCCGGTTCAATAGCAAAACCTGCTGGATAGACAGCAAAGGCAACAGATCCCAAAGTCCAAGTTTGATGACCATATTCAAATTTTACGTTTACTGTACCAGACTCATTTTTTTCGACGTATACATACTGTGATATATACCCTTTGTGAGCATTATTACTTGGCATTGCTTCCAAATCAATTTTCGATCCTACGCCAACACCAGGATCCCAATCATCAGGGGTAGTATAGGTTGAACAACTCCATTTAGCAGAAGTATTGTTGTCAGGTCTATAACAATATCTGTATTCATGCTGCTGAACTTTTCCACGTGATGACATCGGGAGGAACCATTTTGATGTAACTGGAAAACCAATACTCAAGCCGTCTGTAAGTTCCCATTTAGGACTTTTTGACCATTCGTAACTTCCATATAAATAAAACTTTTTATAACCAGTCATGTCACTATTTACCGAAAATGCGGTAGCGTTTAAATCTAGTATTCCACCATCTAAAGCTACTTGAGGTGTGATTGTATTCTTATCCATAAATTCTTCTTCTCTTACAGTTTTACTATTAGATGCCAACTTTTTAGCGTTGTTTTCAAGTAATTCTTTGAGTACATCATCTGGGAAATTCGCAAGTTCTTCTTCTGTTAACCCTATATCGTCAACTATACGATTGATTTCTTTTTTTGTTAAAGTAGTTTCTTCTTCCCATGACGGCGGTTGTTTAGCAGTAGAAGGAGCAACGAAAGTTAATAGGGATAAGCTCAAAGCCAAAACACTTAAGTAAAACTTTTTCACTTCCAACAACTCCATATTTGTAATTTGTTTACAATATAACAAATATAGGTAAAAATTGCAATTTAAAGATTCATCACCATAAATCCGTGATAGACATTGAAAAAACGTAGATGTTCCTCCATCGTGGTTGTTGTCGAGACAAACCATTGAAAGAGATGAAATCTAACGTTGTCTAACAAGTTTACCACAGGAGCGTCTTGCGCCTACCATGGTCTGCTTGGACGAATTTGCTCTACCAATAGGACACAAGTACGGTGTCAACCTCATGGATGCACAAAGTGGACATATCTGACAGGTCACAGAAGGTCGTTCACGTAAACAGGTTCGTAACGCTCTCATGAACTGGCCCTTTGCTACGCCTCCACAAGTTGTTGTGACCGACTTGGCTCATAGAATGGCTGAGATAGTTCGAAGCGTTTGGAAGGATGCAACTGTAGTAGCAGACAAGTTCAATGTCATTCAACTTTTCTCCAAATCACTAGAAGCTACGCGAAAACGTACCCATTCGCGGGCAACTCATCGCCGGGGTAGACATGAACAACGTCTGCTCCACACATCTCCCGATAAACGAAAACCTGAGGAACAAGAGGAATTGAAAGCCTGGTTCAGTCGATTGCAAAAACAATTGTCCATTGGCGCGAGCCGATTCAGAATTATTTTTCGTTTCGGATCACGAATGCCTCTTACTCCACTCCCTTCAAAAGCACACGCCAATGGATAAAATCACCACGTATCGGTCAAAGTAAGAAGGATTTTCCTGCAGATCGAGGGGATTCAACATGAGGCCGACAGATTGGTGGAGAGAGCAAGTAACCAAGGTCGCAGAAGCCAGAAGGCACGAGCAGCCGTCTGGTCGCGGCGAACGCATCACGCCGCACATGGTAAAAGAACAATTGGCGAACGTGGATGACCTCAGCAGTCTGTCCTTGACGATCAATGAGGAAGAGGTACACGTTTTTTTTCTAGATACGATGGTAGATTTGACGCAAGTGTACGAAACCGTCTTTTTGCCGTTGCAACGCTCGGATGGAAAAGACCCGTTGCGGGTGTTGCCTTATGCGCAGCCGTGCCAGTCCGATGACATGGGCAGGCTGATGAACAATTTGCTGCGCGGCCATACGATCCTGTTTTTCCTGGACAGGGAGCTGATTTTGCACGTCAATACGTTTCAGGTCGAGCATCGCTCCATCACGAAGTCGGAGAGCGAGGCGACTGTGCTCGGGCCGCAGGATTCGTTTGTGGAGATGCTGGAAATCAATCTGTCGATGCTGCGGCGCAGGCTGACCACGCCGAATCTGAAAATACTCGCCTACACGATCGGCACCGAGACGAAGAACAGGGTAGCCGTGCTGTACCTGGAAAATATCGCGAATGACGAAAACGTGGAGCGGGTAAAAACGCGGATTCAAAACGTCGAGTACCAGGGCTTTGTCGGGATGCCCGTGTTGAAGCAGATGCTGGAGGACAAGCCGTACTCGCCGTTCCCGCAGTTCGGGCTGACGGGGCGGCCTGACAATGTGACAGCAGCGCTGTTGGACGGCCGCATCATCATTATGCTCAACGGCAGCCCGGATGCGGCGATTTGTCCCGCCTCCTTTCTGGAGATGTTCAGCAGCCCCGAAGACTTTTACAACCGCTGGTCGACCGCCAGCCTGCTGCGGATGATCCGCTTTTTCGGACTGTTTGTCACGATTTTGCTCACATCGAGCTACGTATCTGTCCTGACCTTTCATCCGGAAATGCTTCCTCCCGCTTTGTTGACGATTTTGTCCCAGTCGCGCAGCCAGGTTCCGTTTCCTCCTGTGATCGAAGTGCTGTTCATCGAGCTGGTCATCGAAGTTTTGCGGGAAGCCGGGATACGCATGCCGACGAAAATCGGGCAAACCATCGGTATCGTCGGAGGTATCGTGATCGGGACGGCCTCTGTGCAGGCGGGTCTGGCGAGCAACATTCTGATCGTTCTCGTGTCCATCTCAGCGCTGCTCTCGTTTGTGCCGCCGAATTTTTTGATGAGCAACGCCATTCGGCTGGTGCGATACGGCTTTATTTTGATGGCTGGCTTGATGGGGATGTACGGGCAGATGCTCATGCTGGCCTTTTTGTTCGCGCATCTGCTCAACCTGACCTCGCTCGGCACTCCGTGCATGGCGCCCGGTGTGCCGCGTCAGTGGACAGACTTGTTGAACGGCCTCGTGCGCGCACCGATGAAGTTCATCGTCTATCGCAACCGCATGTCCCGAGCAAAACGCAAACAGACGCGTCCCATTGGTGAGGAGTAGATAGATGGACAGAGGAAAGATTCACAGCCTGCGTCCGGTTCTTGTTGTAGGACTGGTAATCAATACGATGGTGGGGGTCAATTTGCTGTCCCTTGCCCATTATGCCAGCAAAATGGGATACAACCTGTGGTGGTCGCCGATTTTGATGGGGCTGATCGTCACGCTCACGATTTTTCCGATGATCGCTTTGTGCAGGCGCTACCCGGAGGACACGCTTTTTCGGATTCATGAAAAGCTGCTCGGCAAGTGGCTGGGCAGAGGGATCAACGTCGTGGTGATTGTCTACGCCATCTTGAACGCCTCTACCGCGAACGAAGGCTATGTGCGGCTTTTGCAGACGTCGATGCTGAACAACCAGACGATCACCGTGCCGCTGCTCGGCCTGACGCTCGTGATGTTTTACATTACCAACGGCGGAATCAAGCTGGTCGCCAGGTTTTGCCTGCTGGCGCTGTTCTTTACGGGCTGGATGCTCTTGCTGCTGCAATACGGCTTTCAGGAAGGGGGAATCACGCACATCTTTCCGCTGTTCAATACGGATCTGGCCAGCGTGCTGGACGCGCTCAACCAATCGTTCGGGAGCATGCTCGGATATGAGGTGCTGCTGATTTACTATCCGTTTATTGTCGAAAAGAAAAAGGCGTTGAAGCACGTGCTGATCGGCGTATGGTCAGTGGTTTTGTTTTACGTGTTGGTGCTGATTACGAGTGTGGCCTACTTTTCCGAATGGCAGATGGCGAATCTCGTCTATCCGATCCTGAATCTGTTCAAGGCGGTGGAGCTGTCTTTCATGGAGCGGATCGAAAATCTCGGCATCGGCTTGTGGGTGTTTCTCATTCTCAGCACGTCCACGACGTATTTGTGGATGGCTCGCACGGGGATAGAAGACATGGCAAGAAAACAGCGGCTCTGGCATCTTCTGTTGCCGACGGCGATCTCCTACTACATGATTCGCGGCCCGCTTGCGGTGGAAGACCAACGGTTCATTTATGACTATGTGACCGTTTATTTGGGGTATGGCTTGATTTTGTGGCCGATCTTTTTATTGCTGCTGCACGCCCTGCGTTCGGGAAGGGGAGAGGGAGCATGATGAGGTGGATCTGCTGGTATTTGATATCGACGGTTTTTTCCCTGGCGCTTGCCGGATGCACGGGAGAGTTCGAGCGGCCAGCCCTCGAAGACATGGCGATGATCGGCGTCATGGGCTTTGACTACATCGACGACAAGCAAATGAACGTCGTTGTCGCCATCCCCGTTCCCGCCAGAGGAAAGGAATCGACACAAGTTTACTCGACCAAAGCTTCCATGACGAGCGAAGCGATGTTGAAGCTTGCCACAAAATCCGAACGGACGATGACGCTGTCACAGCTTCGCGTCATTTTGTTCAGCGAGGAGCTGGTGCGCAAAGTCGGCATCGGCAAAGTCGTGCTCGACCTGTACCGGAATCCGATTGTGGGCGAGAACGTATTCATCGCAATTGTCAAAGGCAAAGCGGAAGATATCATCAGGGGCGAGTACCGAAACAAGCCGGAAGTGAACACGTATTTGAACGATTTGCTGCGTCCGCGGGTGGAAACGGCTTTTTCGTCTTTTTCTACGATCCACGACTTTGTGTTCATGATGACCAGCAAGACGGGCGATCCGAACTTGCCCTATTTAATCAAGCAAAACGGAAACATTCAGATCGCCAAAGTCGCTCTGCTGCGCAAAGACAAGCTGATCGGCTTCTACTCGCAGCGCGAAGGCAAGCTGGTGCAATGCTTGCTCGGACAAAAGCGGCTTCCCCGCGTCAAGTTTGAGCTGACGGAGCAGACGAACGAAGGCGAGCGTCTGGAAGAGATCATTTTCGATTTTGTCTGGTCCAAGTCAAAAGTGCGGAGCAACGGCAACCAGAAAAAGCCCGTCATTGACATCAACCTCGAACTGCGGGGAGTGGTGGTAGGCTACGATGGCAAGAAAAATTTGGACAAACGACCGCAAATGGAAAAGCTCGTGAAGCAGATGGAAGCGCTGATTAAACGGGAGACCGCTGTGATGCTGAAAAAATTTCAACAAGAGGGCGTTGATCCGGCCGGAATCGAAGAGAGCCTGCGCCAGAAATACTACGGAAAATGGACGCGGGAAAAAGGGCTCGCGCTCTATCAGCAGGCCGGATTCAACATCAAGGTCAAGCTCGATATACTCGGCTACGGCACGATCAAGTAAGCGTGGCCGCTCGCGTTATCGCAACCGTTTCAGCTCCCGCCAGATCGCTTTCAGCGTCGGGCGGTCCCATTTTGGCCGCTTTCCGTACAGAAAACGGGTCAAGCCGCTGAACATCAACTGCTGGTCTTCTGTGTACGGGTACCAGTTGAACTCGCGTTTTTTCGAGCCGGGGTCGTGAATGACCGAGATGCTGTGCGTGAACGCTTGCAGCCCGGCTGGCCCGCGGTAGCGGCCGATGCCGCTCTCTTTGACCCCGCCGAACGGGAGGTGCGGATTGGCGTAGCTGATGATGACGTCGTTAATGCACACGTTGCCGCTCAACAGCTTTTCTGCTACGCGCTGCGCTCTTTGTTTGTCAGACGACCAGACAGACGCATTCAGGCCGTAGGGCGACTCGTTTGCCAGGCGGATAGCTTCTGCCTCGTCGGAAAACGTCATGATCGGCAGGACAGGGCCGAATGTTTCTTCCCGCATGATCTTCATGTCCGGCGTGACGTCTGTCAGGATGGTCGGGGGGATGAACATGCTGTCGGTTTGCGGCAGCCCGCCTGTGACGGCTTTGGCTCCGGCGGCGAGCGCTTCCTCGATATGCGCCCGGACGATGCCGAGCTGCTCACGCGAAGTCATCGAGCCGACTTCCGCCTGAGCGGGAAACCGTTGGCGCAGCGCTTTCGTTTTTTCCGTGACCAACCGCAAAAACTCGGGGTACACACGCTCGTGCACGTACAGCCGCTCAACGGACATGCACACCTGGCCGGAGTTCGTAAAAGCGCCCCAGATCGCTCCGTTTGCCGCCCTCTCCAGATTCGCGTCTTCGAAGACGATCATCGGGTCTTTTCCGCCCAGCTCCAGCGAGACCGGAATCAGATGCTCCGCTGCTGCGGCCATAATTTTTTTGCCTGTGGCGGCCGAGCCTGTAAAAAAGATTTTGTCCGGGCGGGCCGCCACCAGCCGACTGCCGACCTCGCGTCCCCCGTGCAGGACGGTGACGACTCCTTCCGGCAGCCCGGCAACGGCAAACAGCTCTTCGATGAGCAGGCCAGTAGAAGGGGTGACTTCGGACGGTTTGAGAATGACCGTATTTCCCGCGACAAGCGCGGACAGCATCGGGATGATCGCCAGTTGAAACGGATAGTTCCACGGCGAAATGACCGCGATTACCCCCATCGGCTTGTAGTGAATGTACGATTTTTTCGGCCAGAGCACGAGCGGGGTCGGCACGGGCTGGGCAGCCAGCATTTGCGGCGCGTGCTTCTCGTAAAAGCGGATCGTATCGGCAGTGACAAAAATTTCGGTCATGTACGCTTCGATGGTCACTTTTCCGGTGGCCTGGCTGATTTTTTCCGCCAGTTCTTCGCCGTGCTCGACGAGATAGTGGCGCAGGCGCGTCAAGTAGCGCAGCCGTTCGGACAGGGAGGTAGCGGACCACGCTTCAAAGGCGAGCCGGGCTTTGGCGACTGCCGCGTCTACCTGGGCGGGACTGGCTTCAGTCACGGAGCCGAATGTCTCGCCAGTGGCCGGATTGCGCAGAGGGAGTACGGACATTATCAATCACCTCGTTCGACAGGATGGGTGGCAGGTGAACCAGAAGAAAAAAGCGACTCGAGAACATGGTGGAGAGCAAGCTGAAAGCGGCTGATCGCTTCTGCGGCCGTCCGGGATTCGTCCAGCAAGCATTGCAAGATCATGCCGTCGATCACGGAATAGAGGATCGAGCTTGCCGCGCTCACGTCCACGGCAAGCGCGGCTCCACGCTCCGTCTGCAGCCGCTTGAGCATGCGGGCAATCAGGTCGTGCAGCCGGTTTCGCGTGTGGTGCACCTGCTCCAAAAAGACAGGGGTGTACAGCGCCTGCGCCTGCAAATCGTACCAGAGCCGATGCAGCTTGCGGTCTTCCAGCAGGCTGCGGCCGAGAACGGCAGCGAGAGCCGGGAAAAAGTTGTCCAGGGGAGCGGCAACCACTTCGCGCTCCAGCTCGGCGATGAAGCGTTCCTTGTAGCTGGCGATCACTTCGAGCAGCAATTCTTCCTTGCTGGCAAAATAATAGTGCAGAATGCCGAGCGAGACGCCGGATTCCTTGGCGATATCGCGCAAGGAGACGTGGGCATAGCCTTTTTCCGCGAGGCAGATCGTCGCCTGCTCGATCAAAAAGGCCCGCTTCGCTTCGGCTTTCGCCTGGCTTTTCGAAGGGGGAGTCATGCTGTGCACCTCTTTTTTGGACGATTGTCCAATTTTTTGCCTTGATTGTAGTGCGCAAGCCTTGCTCCTGTCAACGCCCGAATGGGCACAAAAAAAGAAGCGGCTGTGCTACCGCTTCCTTTGTCGTTCCCAGCGCTTTAGATACGGGTAAGGGTCGAAAGCCCAGTCGGCTCCCCCAGTCTCCCGATACATGCCGTAGTGCAGGTGGGGCGGGAATTTTCCGGCGGTGCCAGGCTTGCCGTAGCCGGAGCTGCCGACGTATCCGATCACTTGCCCCGGCTCCACGATGTCGCCGGGCTTCAGTCCCTTTTTGAACGACGACAGGTGGGCGAAGTAATGATACACATTGCCCATGTCGCGCATGCCGATCCGCCAGCCGCCATAGCGGTTCCAGCCGATGACCTCGATCACTCCGTAAGCTGTGGAGAGCACGGGCGTCCCGTGTCGGGCGAAAATGTCGGTGCCTTCGTGAATCCGCCGCCCTCCCCAGCCGCGCGCGTCTCCCCAGGTGCTGCGGTAGCTGTAGTCGTACCTCGCCGGGATGGGAAAATGACGCTCGTCCAGTTGCAAATGCTGGTATTTTTCATACACCTGCGCGAATTGCCGGATCGTTTTCACCGAGCGATCCCGCTGGTAGTAAGACCAGACTCCGATTTGCCAATCCTCCTGGGAAAAACCGTACTGCGCCAGGTAATGAATAAGGGAAGTAAGTGCATCCATATCGTTGTTGCGGTCGGCAAGCCCATCCCCGTCGCCGTCCATGCCCATCCCGCCGAAAAACTGGATCGATACCGGATTGGTGTCATCCGGGTCAGGGTTCATGCTGCCTGCCCAGCGATCACTCGGGATGTCCACGGCAGTCAGCCGCGAGGAAGATGCCTGGTTGTCGGTTTGCTTTTTGCGTATTTTCATCGTGCGCTCATACTGATCGATAGCCGCCAAATAGTTCCAGGGAATGCCGTACAAAGACTCCATTCGCAAAAAAAGCTGTAGCCGCTCCTGCAGGAGAGGGTCTGCATGGCTGTTGGCAGAGGAGCCTTTGGCAAAGGCTGCATCCAGCGGCAAAATGACAGTGGCCACGCACAAGCTGATCTGAATGATGAGGCGGAAAACTCGCATGCCGTCTCCCTCCAGCCCGGGTAGTTTCCGTTGTAGTTTCTGCCAGTCTCTCTGGATTATCCACGATACTTTTTGGAAGCGGGCGTAGCGCACCGCATCCGGGACGGCTGTCTGTTAAAGCTCTGTAAAAAAATAGGCGAGAAAGCAGGAGTGAGACGTTCCTGCAAAGAAATGGAAAAATGGATGATCCAACCAAACCCGTATGGAGGAGGCTGTGTGATGAGCAAAAAAGTGTTGATCGTGACAGGGGACGCCGTAGAAGCCCTGGAGGTGTTCTATCCGTATTACCGTTTGCTGGAGGAAGGCTACGAAGCCGTGATTGCTGCGCCCAGCGTGAAGACTCTGCACACCGTATGCCATGACTTTGAAGCACACAGTGAGACGTACACGGAAAAGCCTGCTTATCAGTTGCCTGCGCACGCCGCGTTTTCCGACATCAATCCGGAAGCATTTGATGCGTTGATTATTCCCGGCGGAAGAGCGCCTGAATACATTCGGCTCCACGAAAGCCTAAAGCCGATCGTGGCGCACTTTTTCGAGACAAACAAGCCTGTTGCGGCAATCTGCCACGGCTCCCAGGTGCTGGCGATTGTGCCCGAGCATCTCGCCGGCCGCAAGCTGACTGCTTATCAGGCGTGCAGACCGGATGTGGAAGCGATGGGTGCGATTTACGAAAAAGAAACACTTCACGTAGACGGCAACCTGGTGTCTGGTCATGCGTGGCCGGATTTGCCCGGCTTCATGCGCGAATTCTTACGTCTGCTGCGCTAGTCATGGATAACGAAAAACTTCCGCCGAAGGAATGTCGACGGAAGTTTTTTGTTTTTTCCGCGACAGCGCTTGCTGCAAGCGAGCGCCCCTGCGAAACACTCCTTTTCAACCAGTCATTTCCCCGGTATCATATAGGGAAAGTATGTTCGCACACCATTTTGCCGATTTGGTTGGTCATGCAAGGAGTTGAGCGCTTCGTGTTGTCATTCATTCATACGGCGGACGTTCATCTGGACGCGCCTTTGCATATGCTGGCGGATCATTACGAGCTGCGGCAGGATGATTTTCGCCGCACGCTGCAAACGATTCGCGATCTGGTCGTGGAAAGGCAGGCAGACTTTTGGCTGATCGCCGGAGATTTGCTGGAATATCACGGGGGACGGCGCTCCACAGCGCTGTTTTTGCGCGACCTGTTTGCAAGCATCGCCCCGATCCCGGTCTGCATTGCCCCGGGAAATCACGATCCATGGCGCCCGGATTCGTTTTACCAAACACTGGATTGGCCGAGCAATGTGTACTGGTTCACTCCCGAGTGGGGGGCGTTTGAGTTTCCGGAAAAGTCTTGTGTGATCTACGGCTGGGGATTTGGGCAGCCGCACGTCTATGAGTCGCCGCTCGCCTCTTTTCCAGGCAAGCTGGACGGCTATCGGCATCACCTGATGATCCTGCATGCCAGTGTCGTGAACAGGACAGGGGACGAACACCAGCCGTACGCTCCGGTCACGCTGCAGGAGCTGGTGCAGGTGGAGATGGATTACGTGGCACTCGGCCATATTCACAAGCCGGAGCAATTCGTGCATCCGCAAAAAAAGCAGCCGCTTGCCGCCTATCCGGGCTCGCCGGAAGGGCTGACGAGCAAGGAAACGAATGTGCGCTCTGTGTTGTACGGCGAGCTGGACGATAGCGGGAGACTGACCTTGCAAGCCGTGCCCGTCTGTCAGCGGCAGATTCACAAAGTGACGATTCATGCCGCAGGAGCGGAAACGACAGAACAACTGGTCGAGGTGATGACCGCACAGCTTGAAGGAATCCCTGCCAGCGATCTGGTCTACGTGACCTTGACAGGAGAACGGGCCGCTCATTTCGTGCCTGCGCTCCCGGTTCTTGCGCAGCGCTTTTCGCGATTTTTTTTCCTGACCATTACAGACGAGACGTGGCCGGACATCGACGCGGACAAGCTGGTGGCAGAAGGCGGCATATGGGGAAAATGGCTTGCCCGGCTGGCAGAAGCCGAGGCCAGTGCAAAAAATGACGAAGAGCGGGAAATTGCCAGACTGGCGAGGCAGGAAGCGCTTGCGAGGATTGGGGGCAGCATGCGTTGAAGATCGAGGAGTTATCGCTTGCGGGCTTTGGAAAATGGCAAGGGGCTGATTTTCGCTTCGCTCCCGGCCTGAACCTGTTTTACGCTCCCAACGAAGCAGGGAAGTCCACACTGCTGCAAGCCATTTTCGCGGCATTGTACGGGATGAAGCGCGATTACGTCAAAGCAGCCCGCTATTTGCCTGTCTATGAAAAATACCGCCCTTGGCATCAGGGGGAATACGAGACGATTGTCACCTACCGGTTGGGGGACAAGACGTACCGCTTGCATCGGACGCTCACCAAGGAAAGGGAGCAGGCACGTCTGTTTCTGGACCCGGAGTGGACGGAGCTGACAGACGTTTACATGGAGGATCGGCGCAAAGAGCGCAACTTTTTGGAAAAACATCTGGGCCTTACCCGCAGCCTGTTCACGGATTTGACCTGGATCAGACGGGAGCCGCTCGAAGCGGCCGAGCATCTCATGCCTTCTTTTGCCAATGCAGAAGAGACGAGTCCGCTCGTCCACAACATTTTGGCCGAGCTGGAGCGGGAACTGGCGAGCATCGGCAAAAAGGAGCGGGCGGAAAATACGCTGCTCGGCAAAGCGGCGTCGCGCCTGGCGAGCACTGAGCAAGAGCTGGCTCACGCTGAAGAGGCATGGCGCTTGATTCGCCAGCTGACGGAGTCCATCCAGCTATGGGAAAAGAAGCGCGAAGGACTCGAACAGCGGCGCACCAGGCTTAGAACGCAGATACAGAAGTGGCAAAAGCAGGATCAGCTCTGGCAAGAGAGCTGGCAGAGAAGCTATTCGCCCATCAATGAGCAGGATTGGCAGTGGTGGCTGGAGCGGGCTGGCAGCGCAGAAGAGCGGGAGCTGCACGAAAAAGCGCGCAGCTCGATGATGACATGGGATGATTCAGTGACAAACCGTGTGCAGGAAGCTATGCCGAATCAAGTATTGGCTGAGATGGACGCGGATTACGCACACGCTGTTTCGTTGCGCAAAGCGCGGGAGCAGCATCATGTGCGGCTGGCTGAGCTGGCTGTACTGGCGTTGTCTGCCGGGACGCGCAGCCAGGCGCGGACGCAGCGGCAGGGGAATTTGGCCAAGCGCAAAAAAGGCGCCGCGCGCCTGTGGGGTGGTGCAGGACTGTTTGCCGCCCTGGGCGCAGCCGGCTTGGCGACAGGGCATCCCGCACTTGGCGGAAGCTTCCTTGGCCTTGCCCTGCTGCTGTTCGCACTCGGAATCTTCGTGCTGCGGGCAAAAGGGAGCAGGCCTGCACCTGCTGCCGACAGCGAGCATTTGCAGGAAAGCGAGCGGCTGCAACAGGAGATCGCTGCCATTGACGCTGAGTTGGCGACGCTTTTCGGCCGCTGGGATGTTCGGGAGTGGGATGCTTTTCTGGCAAAAAGGGAAGAGCTGCAAAAAAGCGCACAGGAGCAGCGAACTGTCCAACTGGAGAGCGATCTGGCCAAAACGAAGCGGGAGGAAATGCTGTCGGCAAGCTGGGGCGAGGCTGTGCGGGCGATGCTGAAACAGCAAAAGCAGCAGCGCGAAGAAGCGGAAAGCGATTGTCTGGCACAGCTGTCGCGCATCGAGGACGAGCTGCAGGAGCTGCGGGAAAAAATGGCCCGCGCCTACGGGGAAATGGCTGCATATGAAGGCGTGTCCGTAGCGAAAGCCAGGGATGAGTACGAGGTGGCAGCGACGGCGCTTCGCCAGCTGCAGCAACGCCGCGATGCCCTCCAGCTCGCGCGGGATACGCTGCTTGCCGCCCAGAGCGAATGGAAGCGGGACGTTTCCCCGGATGTGAACCGCACAGCTTCTGAGGTGATGGCGCAAATTACAGGGGGAGCCTATCACGAGGTGCGGCTGGACCCGACTGATGGCTTTGCGGTGCGGCTGCTTGTGCCGACACGCAACCTGATTGTCAGCCACGAGCAATGCTCCACAGGGACGGCGGATCAGCTTTACCTGGCGCAGCGGCTCGCCTTGCTGCAGCATGTCAGCAAACGGACAGAGCCGTTGCCGCTGTTTTTGGACGACCATTTTGTCCACTATGATGACGAGCGCCTTAAGCGAACGCTGGCGTACATCGCCAGGCTGGCGGAGGAGCATCAGGTTTTTCTGTTTACGTGTCAGGAACGGGAGGGGCGGTTGCTCGCGCCGATTTTGAGCGGATCGGATCGGCACAAGGTGCATCAGCTCGGGTAATTGTTATCTGACTGGGGAAAGAGGTTGCCCCTTGCAAAGCCAACCTCTATAATGAAAATGAAATGATGTCTCGTACCAAGATACATGAGGAGTGGGCCCTATGACGCAACGCAAGCCGGAGTGGCTCAAGATCAACCTTGTTTCAGGACCAGAACTCGCCAGCTTCAAAGAGCTGAAGCAGACCATGCGCAGCAAGACACTGCATACCGTATGCGAAGAGGCAAAATGCCCCAACATTCATGAGTGCTGGGCCAGTGGTACAGCTACGTTCATGATTTTGGGTGATATATGTACCCGTGCCTGTCGGTTTTGTGCTGTAAAAACCGGATTGCCGACAGAGCTTGATCTTGCCGAACCGGAACGCGTAGCAGAGGCCGCCGAGCAAATGCGTTTGCGGCACGTTGTCGTAACCTCCGTTGCCCGTGACGATCTGAAAGACGGAGGCGCACAAATTTTTGCGGAAACGATCCGGGCGATTCGCCGTCGTCTGCCGTTCGCTTCTGTGGAAGTGCTGATTCCGGATTTCCAGGGGAACTGGGATGCGCTGAAGCTCGTGATGGACGCGAAGCCGGACGTGCTGAATCACAATATCGAGGCGGTTCGCCGCCTGTCTGACCGGGTACGGGCGCGCGCCAAGTACGACCGGACACTGGAACTTTTGAAAAAGGCGAAAGAATTCCAGCCGAATATTCCGACGAAGTCCAGCCTGATGATCGGGGTGGGCGAGACGCTGGAAGAAGTGATCGAGACCATGGACGATTTGCGATCCGTGGATGTCAACATCATGACGATCGGTCAATACCTGCAGCCAACGAAAAAGCATCTGAAGGTCGAGCGTTACTACCATCCGGACGAATTTGCCTTTCTGAAAGAAGAAGGCATGAAGCGCGGTTTCAGCCACGTAGAGGCAGGACCGCTCGTACGCAGCTCGTACCACGCACACGAGCAGGCGAATGCCGCGAAGGAAACGATTGCCAAGGAAGCCTCGCCACAGGTGCAGGCACAGTAAAAAGGAACAACCCCCTCCTTGCACGCGAAATGGAATCGCTGCAAAAAGGGGGTTCTTCTCTATACAGGGGAGATCCGCCTAGCGACTGGTTGTACCCATTTTCGCTTTGTGGGTTGCATTCGCGTTCTTTTGAGCGCTCATGCTGCTTCCTTGCTTGCTGTCTGTTACGCCGCCCATGCGTTTGATGAGCGCGTCGATGCTTGCGGCATCCTCGTTGCGCGCTGTATGCAAGTTGCTGGAACGGCTGGCGACACGGGCAATTTCCTGAATGTCATTCGGGTTGTCCGTGACATACACCTTGTAATAGCGTGGCGCGATCGACTGCGCATTCATTTTCGCCTGGTTTTTGGCTGTGCGGGCATCTGCTCCCTGCGTGTTCAGACCGACGAAAATCTCTTCATCCGTCACCAGGACAGTAGAACGCTGAACTCCAGGGCAGCTCGTTGTGACGTTGCCGACTGCTTGTGCCAGGGCATCGCGGTCTACGTAGACGTTTTGGGCGCCAGCGGTCTTCATGCTTGCCCGGTCAGTCTGGGCGTAGCCCATTCTCGGCATGCCGGTTTGCATGATGCCGGCCCCCGCCCGGTTCCAGGCCCGCTTTTGATAAATGGAATGGTTCATTCCATTCTGCGCGCCCATCAGTCCGTCCTTGTGGTCCGTAAAGGCGTTGTACGGCCGCATGCCACTGGTGTAGGCGTTGTAGCTGTTGGCGTTCATCCGCGGATACGTTCCATTCGGGTACAGGCCATTATCGGCGCCCGGCAAGTTGTTCAGGCCGGCGCCGTTGCGTACGTGCAGCCCGTCAAAGCTGCGCACGCCGTCGTAGTTGCGGCCGTGCATCCCATCAACATTTGTGACGTGAGGAGCTGTCTGGTTCGGAGTCGTGTAGTTTGGCGCAGCGTTGTTCGCACAAGCGGATGCCAAGAGAGCAATGCCTGCAATCGCAGGATACAACCATGTCTTTTTCAATGGTAACACCCCCTACCCGATAGAATGTCCAGGGGGATTGCGCAGTTTTCGTGGGAATTTTATCTCTTGCTGGTGGAAATGTGATAAGATGGACGAAAGTATACAAGTGTAAGGAGGAAGCGGACTTGATTCGCACGCAAGCCGGTACTTATGAAGTCATGGAAGAAAATCGCGACGGCTGGAATCCGGAAGCATTCAGGGAGCGCTACAGCGATATCCTCGACAAATACGATTACATCGTCGGAGACTGGGGCTATGGACAGCTTCGTTTGCGGGGATTTTACACAGATGCCAACCGCAAAGTACCGTTCGAGCAGCGGATCGCCGCTTTGGATGAGTACCTGCACGAGTATTGCAACTTTGGCTGTCCGTATTTTGTCTTGCGCAAGGTAAAATCGACGGCCGGCAGCACCGGTGCCGAGCAGGAAGGCCCGGATGACAATCCGGACAATGTTTCCGATTACCGCCAGGACTCGTCTCGCGGCGACAATTCGCCACTGGTTGTCGAGCGCAAGGAACGGCGTCGTTTTCATCCGCGCCAAAACAGGCAGGATCGCCAGGAGCGCAACAACGGCGGCGCAAACGAGCGGTCCGGCGGGCGCAATGAGCGGTCAGACAAGCCGAAGTTTCTCAAAGACAAACCGGAAAAAAACAGCAAGGACTCGTCTGCGCGGGAGAAGCGTCCGAACCAGATGCGCCCCCATCGCGAGCGCGACAAAGTGCCGACTGGACAAAGCCACAGCACGCCCAAGCGTGAAACATAGGAAAACAAACGAAAACAGCCCTTGATTGCAGGGGCTGTTTTTCTGTAGAGCCTTGTTCGGTTAATATCCGCCGTAAAACGGATAGGGCTGATACGGATATGGATAGTACGGATACGTGTATGGATACGGGTACGGATAGTAATACGGCGGATAGTAGGTATAAGGGAGCGGAATGATGATAGGGAACACGTCGTCTCTCCTTCTGCGAAAGAAGACGGGATGCGCCTGGTCTTCCGGAATCGTCTGGTATTGGTCATCCGCTTGATGAGCCTGCAGTTGTTGATTTTCGTCTTGATAAGATTGCATGATGCGACTGCACTCCTCTCGTTGTCTGTATGTGCAGTAGCAGTATACGAGGCATTCGCCTGTATGGAGAGTTGTCCGCCTGGATTTGGGCACAAAAAGCCCATCCCGAACAGGCTCGTTTCGGGATGGGCGAAGACAGGTGAAAGGCAAACGTCAAATCACGGTTTCCAAAAAGGTTTTCAGTTCTTCTGCTTCTGCTTCGCTCAGGTTGAAGGCAAATTCGAGATAGCCTTCTTCTCGCAGGTCGTCTTCGCCGATAATGGCAGAGCGGCCGTTTTGGATGTTGATGACGAGCTTTTTGCCGTAAAAACGGCTGGTCGTCGTGATGGCCAGATCAAACCGGGTGGATTCGCCCATGAAGCTGACAAAGCGCGTCTTGGTGTCCTCCGATTCGTCGTACAAGTAAAACAAGTCATTCGCCATAAATACGCCCCTCTACTTCCATGACAGATTTGGTTTGTGCTCGATATTGTGCAAAGCGCGGATAAAACGGATCGTTTTCGTCTGGGCGCGCATGACGATGGAGTGCGTCTCCACCATGTCGTCGCCCAAATAACGGACACCCTGCAGCAGTTCGCCGTCCGATACGCCAGTTGCCGCGAAGATGGCGTCGTCTCCTTTTACCATATCGTGCAACGTCAGCAACTGCTCCGGATTGGCAAGCCCCATCTTGATGCAGCGCTCCCGCTCGCTGTCGTTTTGCGGCTTGAGCATCGCCTGCATGTCGCCGCCGAGACATTTGATCGCTGCTGCGCTGATGACGCCTTCCGGTGCGCCGCCGATTCCGAGAAACAGGTCAATCCCGGTATGCGGCAGACAAGCGGCAATCGCTGCGCCGACATCGCCATCGCCGAACAGCTTGACGCGTGCGCCTTTTTCCCGAACGGTGTCGATGATGTGCTGATGCCGCTCCCGCTCCTGGATGATGACGGTCACATCCTGAACACGCTTGTTGTTCGCTTTTGCTACGACTTCGATCATTTTGTCCACGGAATCAAAAAGGCTGATTTTTCCCGCAGCCCGCTTGCCCACCGCCATCTTCATCATGTACATGTCGGGGGCGTGCAGCAAAGTTCCACGGTCACCGACAGCGATCACCGACATGGCATTGTTGTGCCCCTTGGCAACGATCGTCGTTCCCTCCAGCGGGTCTACGGCGACATCTACCTCCGGGCCGACCGCATCCGGGTGGCCGAGTTTTTCGCCAATGTACAGCATCGGAGCTTCGTCCAGCTCGCCTTCGCCAATGACGACGGTTCCTCTCATATTGATCGTGTCAAACATGGCGCGCATGGCGCTCGTCGCTGCTTCGTCCGCTTCATTTTTCTTTCCCCGTCCCATCCAGTGCGACGAGGCGAGGGCAGCCATTTCTGTCACCCGCACGATTTCCAATGCCAGTTCGCGTTCCACAGTTGTGTTCCTCCCTTGTATGCCGGCAAAAATTCACCCCATCATTGTAACATAAAGTACAAGCTGATTCGTGACAGCCGGGACAAATTTGGTATACTGTTTGGAGGAAAAGAGGTGAAAGCCGTGAGCAATTCCTATTTGCAGGAAGGGGAATTGGTCCTTCTCGTCCTGGTGCTGACGTTTGTGTTTACTACCTATTATGCAAAACGAAAAGCGAAAAAGCGAAAATAAGGAGAATCTCATGTACGACGTGAATACAAAGCGAATTGACCAAGTATTGGCCTATATGTCTCGCATGCTTGATCTGTTGGACGAGCTCCGGGAACGGGGAGCCGAAGCGGTTTTGGCCGACGAAGTGGCTGTTGCAGCGATGGAGCGAGCCCTGCACTTGTCCATCGAAGGAATTGTCGATGTCGGAAATGCGCTGATCGACGGCTTTATCATGCGCGACCCCGGCAGCTACAGCGATATTGTAGAAATTTTGCGCGATGAACAAGTCGTTACCGATGAGCAGGCGGCGATTCTGACTCGCGTGGTCGAGTTCCGCAAGCATCTGGTCATTGACTATACGAACGTTCCGGCGGAAGAAATGTTTGCGCTCGTGAATGAATCAGTGGACACGATGCGGCAGTTTGATCCGCATGTGCGTGCGTTTTTGGAGAAAGAATTGTTTTAGAGAATGGAGAAGCGGATTTTTTATACAAAACACTTTCGTTTGTTTACTAAAGCGTGCCGATCCGCTACAATAGGTAGAAAGGACGGTGATACGTATGACAAACGAGGGGACGTCCACTCGTGACCAAATCCTGCACATGCTCAAGGTAAAAGGCTCACTCTCTGTCAGCGACATGGCCGTCGATCTTGGTATTACAGAAATGGCGGTCAGACGCCATCTGAACACCCTGGAGAGAGACAATCTGATTAAGTCCACGCTTGTGAGACAAGCGATGGGTCGACCAACCAACGTATATTCCTTGTCGCAGGAAGCAGACGAGCTGTTTCCGCGCAATTATTCACATTTAACGCTCGACTTTTTGCAAGACTTGAAGGAAATGGACGGGCCGGGAAAAGTCGAAATGCTGTTCCGCCGCCGCGAAAATCGCCTGGAGGAAACGTATCGCGCCCATATGCAAGGAGACTTGCGTGACCGCGTGGCCAAGCTTGCCGAACTGCAAAACGAAAAAGGCTACATGGTCGAGTGGGAAGCCGATGCGGATGGAAACACGTACCGGATTCGGGAGTTCAACTGTCCCATTGCCCAGGTAGCGCGTGAGTTCAATCAGGCCTGCACTTGTGAACTGTCGCTGTTTCGCCGGGTGCTGAAAGCCGATGTGGAGCAAACCTCCTGCATGGCAAAAGGCGGAGACAAGTGCGTGTTTGAAATCAAAAAAGTGTAAAAACAGTGTCAATGACAGCCACTTTGTGCGGTTTGGTGCAGGGTGGCTTTTTTGCTGGGGAAAAACAGGTTTCGGGCAGGGTGCAGTGGCATCGCTTTCGCTTGGTCCAAGCTGTTTTGCCAGTTACAGGATTTTTTCGGTAACTGTCTAATTTTTAAATGTAGAGGAAAAAAGAGGAGAGTGAGTGGGGATGGAAGAGGTACTACAGCCGTTTTTGGCGTTTTTGCAACAAGATGTGCAGCAGCTGGAAGAATTAAAGGCGGATGCGAGCGCATTCCAAGATTCGTCCATTCGCGAGCTGTTTCTGCACGCCAAGGCACATCCTGAGCAGATCGACGACTTGTTGAGGTTGATCGCGAATTTTTTGGACGAGGAAGCGGATACATATAAAAAAGGACTGGCCTGCATTATCGCCGGGACTTTGGTTGAAAATGGTGGCGACCCGGCCGTGATCGTCGGGGCGGTCGTTCGCCAACTGGAGCGCCACCTGCAACTGTTGGAAGCGTATTTTCAACAGGACGCCGCGTTGCCACTGGCGGACAGGTTCGAGAAAGCGCCGGATACGGTCAAGGCACAGGTGACGTCGGACTTTGTGGTTTTGGCGACGATGACGATGATTTGCCGCGATAAGCATGCGAGAATCGAGATGAGACAAAATCAGCAACTGTGCCGACTGATCGAGGAGCTTGAGGAACAGGTTGACAATCTGCATTATGTGAACGTCGTGCTGGGCAGCGCAGATGATCTGGAGGTCGTGGCCTTGCACCCGGAAACATCAACGGGAATCAGGTTGCGACTGTCAATGGTGCAAAACAACTTTCATCTGTTTACGCTGCTGCAAGATGTGTTTATCCAGCAGTTTCAGTCGCAGGAGCCGTTTGCCTCGATGCCGCGCAACGAAGTGGCCGTCAAGGCGGCTACCGGGGTGGAATACCCGGATACAGAGAATGCTTGCGATTCGGCTCTGTTCGGGTTCTACAGTGGGGGTGCTCTCGATGAGAACGGCTTTTTAACCAAGCAAGGGGCGTTTTCGCATTGGTTGTTCGGCGAAGACACGCCGCAGCGCATCCCGCGGGTGGAAGAAAAAGCGATCGTTCTGCTCGGCCCAAGCTTATTTGCCCAGCGCTCATGGGATTTATCTTTTTGCGTCCCGGTCCACGATGCTCTAACCCCGCAAGCTGAACTGGTCGAGGTGCTATCTGGCGAGCAGGTAAAAGCATGGAGCAAAAAGATCATCGAGCAGTGGAAAAAAGCAAAATAGCAAGACGAAGGCAGGGAAGTGGCAGAGCCGTTTTCCTGCCTTTTTTGGCGGGTAAAAAGCAGGCAGGCAGCTCGTCAAATGGGGAAAAAGCGAGTATTGTAAGGGAAGGCCAGAAGTTTTAGCAATAAATAGAGATAGAGCAAACTGGACGGAGGAGAAGCAACATGAAACCATACAAAGGCTATCTGATTGATCTGGATGGAACCATTTATCGCGGCAATGAGCCGATCCCCGGCGCTGCCGAATTTGTCCGCTACCTGAAAGCGAACGGCATTCCGTACCTGTTTTTGACCAACAATTCGTCCGCATCGGCCGAGCGCGTGGCAGCGCGACTGAGCGGGATGGGAGTTGAGGCAACTGCACAGGATGTATATACAACCAGTATGGCAACGGTTGAATATTTGAAAGAGAAGGCGCCTTCCGGGGCAAGCGTGTATGCGATTGGCGAGGAAGGCTTGCTGTCACAACTGGAAGCGGCAGGCTTCAGGCTGACAACAGACAATCCTGCCTACGTCATTGTCGGTATCGACCGTGCCTTCACATACGAAAAGCTGGCGATTGCCACTCGCGCCATCCGCGCAGGTGCTACTTTTATCGCGACCAATGCAGATGCCGCGCTGCCGACAGACAACGGACTGTTTCCAGGAAACGGCTCGCTCGTTGCCGCCGTTTCAGTCGCATCGGCCACAAAGCCAATCGTCATCGGCAAGCCGGAGCCGATCATCGTACGCTATGCGCTTTCCGTTCTTGGCACGGAAGCGTCTGAGACGTTGATCGTCGGTGACAACTTGTACACTGACATTGAAGCCGGGGCAAACAGCGGCCTGGACAGCCTGCTCGTCCTGACAGGCTATTCGACGCGGGAAGAAGCTGCCCGTCACGCAGTGCAGCCGACGCATATCGCAAGCAACTTGCCAGAATGGCAGCTACGCCTCCCGCTCTAGGCACTCTTCCTGCTGCTTCTGCCGATGGGCAATCCGGCTGGAAGCAGCAGCGGCTATTGCTCCGACGGGGTCGTTGAAATTGTGTGAATGCAAAATGGAACGGTTGATACGTTGATGAGCAAAAGTAATGAGTGTACTAGGATCAGTAATTTTGCTTTTTACATCAAGCTTGTTCGTGATTTGGGTAAAATTTCCTAATTTCGAGATGGTGGAAATAGGAAAAATAGTATGTTACTAGAATTTCCTTTTATAGAGATAATTAGGGAGGTTGATATTGTATATCTCCTTTAAGCACTTGGAGATGAAAGAAAGGAACATCGATTTGCCACACATTCGACCTAACCTGAAAATCAAGAAGGCAACAGGTGAGCGGTACAGCTATGTGGTAGCCGGAGCGATTTTATCGTGTAGCTCCGGGGACAAGCCTAATCGACTAAAAATGCCGTTCAGTCACGGAGTGTACATACATAATAAAGCACAAATGAACATCAAGGATCACATCCCCAACGAGAACATTTTCCCTTTTGGGAAATGTTACAGCAGACAAAATCCGGCAGTAGCAGCAGCGACCGCAGCCAATAATGGGGTGCTTACGCCAATGCCTTGCACTCCCATGACCACAATCCCCTGGATTATGGGGAAAGCTGATAAACTCATCGATGGACAACCAGCTTTGTTGAGCAAATCTGAGCTCAGTTGCCTATATTGCGGTACGATTAAAATTGAAGATGACGGTCAACTGTTGGAAGGTGCGTATGCCAGACAAGTATTTAGGGAAATTGCGGAAGAGGTCTCGGCAAGGAAAAGTGACATTCTCACCGCGTCTGACGGTATTCCAGTAGAGTGCACGCCAAAGTATCGAGCCATCATTACCCCGCCTTCTCCTTCAACCACGCCAACAAAAGACGCTTGGCAAGAGGCGATTGAGGGGAGCGTAGCGGCGCTTACAGGCTTCATGGATGCAGTGAGTGAGAGCGGGACGTACAACATGTACCAAGGAGAAGTTCCAACTGAATATCCAAAGTCCTATTTCGCTGGTAAACTGGTTGGGGACGCAGGGGTCACGGTTCTTGGCTATCTGGAGACGGTTGGAGGGGCAGCTCTTTTCGGTGGAGGAGTAGCAGCAGATGCAACTGGGGTTGGGACAATCGTAGGTGTTCCTGCCAATGTTGCAGGGGCAGCAGCGATGGCACACGGTTCAACGGTGGCTACCCAAGGAGCGGCTAACTTTGGAAGAGATGCGAAGGATTTGTATAATCATATAGTGGGAGGCTCGTCTGAGGGGACGGGGGAAAATGTTCCGACCACTCTCCCAAATAGAGAACTTACACTTGCTGAGAAAAAAATATATAGAAGACCTTCAAAATTTCGAAAAGGGGTTCGTGACAAAGCGTGGGATAACGCAAAAGGTAAAGATGGTCTAGTAAGAGACCCGCTTACAAAAAAAGTAATGAACAAAGAAGAGCCATGGGACATGGGGCATAAACCAGGGTACGAGTTTAGGAAACATCAAATTAGTGCAGCGGAGAGAGGAATTTCAAGAAAACAATTTTTAGATGAACATAATAATCCCGACCATTACAGACCGGAATTGCCTAGTTCAAACCGTTCACATGCGGGTGAAGACCCATCGGATTTATATTTCGGACCATAAAAGGATGATGAAAAGTGGAAGTAACAAATCAAATGAAGGAAATCGCAAAACATTTAGCTGATTTAAACGGTGGTCGTCCACGAATGTCAAGATTTTATGATGATAATAAAGAAAGCATTATCGATGTTGTAATCATGGATAATAAACCCAATCAATATGAGACAACTTATGCAACTGTCGGATTATGCAATTATGATATTGGGTATTCTGTAGATAATAAGCCTTTGAGAGTAGAATTTATTGGAGCATGCATAGATGAATATACTTTGTTTGGAAACATACTCAGTACATGTGCTTTTAACATAATAAATTCAGATTATTCTTGTTCTCCTGGTACGATTTTTCCTGATGTCATTAAAATGTACTACCCTGAATTTAATATGAAACATGTAATGTTTGTGAGTCCTTTTTTATGGGATGAAAAACTCACTTCATTTGACTTTGACGATAAACATGTTTCTTGGCTACAACTCATCCCTATCTCGGACGCGGAGTATAACTATGCAAAGCAAAATGGAAGTGAAGCATTAGAGGATCTACTCGCACAGTCGGATGTAGATGTTTTAGATGTTAATAGGGACTCCGTACTGTAATGCGAATTGAGGGGCAGTGCCGAATGAAATTAGCATTGGGGCTGCTAAATAAAGAGCAGAAGTGAACTTTCTTTGCATGCAAAAAATCCAACTGGTAACGAGGGGCACGTCATTCGTTCCCTCTATTTTAGCAAGAGGTGCTGGGACACAGTACCGCAATGATCATGGCCGGGGAACCCTAGAAAACCCGTTTGGTAATGCATGTATACAATCGTGGCTTTTGTAAATGGATTTTGCAGGTGGATAGTTGCAAGGGGACTTTACGGTAATCCTACACTAATTTCTTGATCGTAATGGCGGATTTTAACTATTTACACAAGATTTTATTAAATGTACTAGCCTTCATTTTGTTACAATCTCGGATTGTTATGGAGCAAGCAAGTGTTATTGCTACTTCGAAATTTAGAGTTTTGCCAGTGGAAGAGGTTTTTCGGAGATGACATTTAACCGTTGCTTTGATTGACCGTATAGCAAAGCTAAGCCTCACGCATTCCTTTTCTAGCTTCTGCCGATGGGCAATCCGGCTGGAAGCAGCAGCGGCTATTGCTCCGACGGGGTCGTTGAAATTGTGTGAATGCCAAAGGGAACGGCTTGTTCGCGATTTGGGTAAGATTTCCTAATTGCATGGGGTAGAAATAGGAAAAATAGAATATTACTGGAATTTCCTTTTGTAGAGATAATTAGGGAGGTTGATATTGTATATCTCCTTTAAGCACTTGGAGATGAAAGAAAGGAACATCGATTTGCCACACATTCGACCTAACCTGAAAATCAAGAAGGCAACAGGTGAGCGGTACAGCTACGTGGTAGCCGGAGCCATTTTATCGTGCAGCTCCGGGGACAAGCCTAATCGACTAAAAATGCCGTTTAGCCACGGAGTATACATACATAATAAAGCACAAATGAACATCAAGGATCACATCCCCAACGAGAACATTTTCCCTTTTGGGAAATGTTACAGCAGACAAAATCCGACAGTAGCAGCAGCGACCGCAGCCAATAATGGAATACTTACGCCAATGCCTTGCACACCAATGACCACAATCCCTTGGATTATGGGAAAAGATGATAAACTCATCGATGGACAACCAGCTTTGTTGAGCAAATCTGAGCTCAGTTGCCTATATTGCGGCATAATCAAAATTGAAGATGACGGTCAACTGTTGGAAGGTGCGTATGCCAGACAAGTATTCAAGGAAATTGCGGAAGAGGTCTCGGCAAGGAAAAGTGACATTCTCACCGCGTCTGACGCTATGCCAGTAGAGTGCACGCCAAAGTATCGAGCCATCATTACTCCGCCTTCTCATTCAACCACACCAACAAAAGATGCTTGGCAAGAGGCGATTGAGGGCAGCGTAGCGGCACTTACAGGCATCATGGATGCAGTAAGTGAGGGCGGGACGTACAACATGTACCAAGGAGAAGTCCCAACCGATTATCCAAAGTCCTATCTCGCTGGTAAACTTGTTGGGAACGCAGGGGTCACGGGTCTTGGCTTTCTGGAGACTTTGGGAGGGGGAGCTCTTTTCGTTGGAGGAATAGCAGCAGATTCAACAGGGGTTGGGACAATCGTAGGTATTCCTGCCAATGTTGCAGGTGCAGCAGCGATGGCTCACGGTTCAACGGTGGCTACTCAAGGAGCGGCTAACTTTGGAAGAGATGCGAAGGATTTGTATAATCATATAGTGGGAGGCTCGTCTGAGGGGAAAGGTAAAACTCCTGTTCCTACAAAACCCGGCGGGGGAAGCGATCCAAATAATTTTGTTAATGAGCATGCGAAGAAGCACATGTACGATCCTAGCAAACCTTCTACCAAGAATAGGTCCCAGTACGGTCAGGACGTTGATGTAAAGGAATTGAGAAGGATAACCATGAACAATCCAGACAAGGCTTACTCAAACTGGCCGAATCCAAACAATCCCAATCCAAATAGGATAACGAAATATTATAAGGAATTTGACGGGAATATTAGTACACCTGACACACCTACAGGAAGTCACAGGGTATTTGAAAATTTAGATAACCCGAAAAGTAGTTCCCATTTTCCTTATGTTCCCAGAAATAAAGATTAGAAAGTAGGTACACAAATGGCTATGTTTCTTTATCATGCAATTTTGCCTGAAGACCATGATCATCATGTTTCAATTGAAGAAATTTTGAATACGGGGATAAGTTATTCAACACAATCTAATAACTGGTATGGGAATGGAGGGGGGGTTAAGTCGCAGATAACAGAAATGTTTAAACCAATTAATGCCCCTATTTGGGTGAATTTTAAGACAGCCATAGGTGTAAACTTAGAACCTCACAGGCCGAGATCATTTTATTTTCCTATCTTTACTGAAAAAATCCTAGTTTTTGATAGGGATATTACAATGAACATATATGATCAGGCATTCTATGAAGATAATAAATTCACATTTGAGGAGGCATTGGATTTTGATACTGGTGAGTCTCTTGAGCATTGGATTAAGTTGTATTGGAATAGCATGATGACACTTCAAGAATACCTGTTAAAAAGACCTTATCCAAATCCAGAGGTTTTGGTTTTTGAGTCAATCCCTAAAGAGATTATTCGAGTGTGTGAAGAAAAATCGTAAACAGTGTATATTTGATTTGGTACTATCCAGTGCCGATTGAGAGAAACTCTACTTAAGTCGATACCAATATAATCTTTGCTATACCCCCTGTAAGAACTTTTATGAATTAAGAATTGTGCATAGAATGTCTGGAAAAAAGTATCTCTATTTAGCGTAATACGAACCAGGTCAATTCGATACCACCATAATTGACCTGGTTTTTATTATCTTCGTTTTCTTGTTTTTTTAATATGCTTGCAACAGTGTACGTACATAGAACGATAGATATAACCTCAACTTTTATGGGGATAAGACGACTATAAAGTATGAATGTCAATCAAAAAGCTAACCACGTGTGGACACTCGACAAAATGTGGACAACTTTGCCCAACATAAAGTTCCCCACCTGAACGTTTGAACACACGTCATCATTTTTGTATTTAGGATGCCAATGACAGCTACGCCTCCCGCTCTAGACACTCTTCCTGCTGCTTCTGCCGATGGGCAATCCGGCTGGAAGCGGCAGCGGCGATTGCTCCGACTAGGTCGTCCAGAAATGTGTGGACGCCGAAGCGCTTGTCGTTGAGTTGGGCCAACTTGCCGTGTTTGAGCTTGTCGACGTAGCCGAAGTTGGTAAAGCCAATGCTGCCGTACAGATTGACGATGGCAAGCGCCAATACTTCGTCCACGCCATACAGCGGCTCGTCCGTTTCGATAATTTCCTGGAGCGGCGGCAGCAGTTGTTTTTGCTCCGCAAGCATGTCCAACTGGATGCCAGTCAAAAGCGCATTTTGCACCTCGCGCTTTTTCAGCACGGACATCACGCTCTCCAGGCACAACTCCATCGTCAGGTCGGGGACGTATTCCGTCTGCAAAAAAAATACAATCTCGGCGATGTCATCGAGGGTTACGCCGCGTTTTCCCAAAAGCTCGATGACCACCGCCAGGCAGCTCTCGCTGTTGAGCGGATGCTCGATCATGCAAAGGTTCCTCCTTTTTCGAAAACCATGAGTTCTTCTAGTATCTGCATCCAGATAGGCACCTATCCCGGTTTTGCGACATACAATGCGCCAAGAGAAGGTGTGCAAGGAGGGTAGACCCGTATGGAGGAAAAAGAGCTGCTGCAGGAGCAATACGGCTTCCAGTTGCAAAACTACCGCGTGACGGGCGCCAGCAAGGTGCTCGAAACCGACCAGGGCCTGTATTACATGTTTGAAGCGCCTGCCGGCTATCGGTACAAAAGCAAGTTTATCGAGCGCGTGCGCAAGCATTTGAGTCAGCAGCAGGACATCCGCATGCTGAAGCTGGTCAAAACGACGGGCGGACAGTCCCATTTTGTCGAGGACGATCAGTTGTACTATTTGTACCGGGGAGTGCGCGAGTCGGTTCCGGAAAATGCAGCCTATGCCAGTGGCCAGTCGCTCGCGAAATTTCATCAGGCTACTAAAAATTTTTCCGGAGAGAAACTGTTCATTCCATACAGCGCGCTGGGGAACTGGCCCAGTACGTGGCGCAGAAAGCTGCGTCATTACAACGAGTACCGGGATGAGCTGGACGAAGCGGATGTCGAGCTTGCGCCGATGGATGAGCTGCTTTTGACCTGCTATACGTACGTGCATCAGCTTGGGGAAATTTCCGTGCAATATTTGCAGGAGGCGGGCTACGACAAAGTTGTCAAGGAAACGGCAGGTCTTGGAAAAGTAGCCTACCAAAATTTTGACCAAGGGTATATGCTATGGAATGAGAAGGATGTACGCCTGATGGCGGGGGAATGGAACTGGATTCTCGACATGCGGGCTCGCGATCTTGGTCAATGGCTGAAAGCCGAAACGAGGCGCAACGGCTGGAATGACGAAGCCGCGATCAGCTTTATCGACGGCTACAACAGTGTTTCGCCGCTGCTTTCCGGGGAATACGCTGTGATCTACGCACTCATGCTTTATCCTGGCCGCTTCCTGAAGCTGGTGGAAGCCTACAAGGAGCTGCCGCTGGAGGAAAAACAGGAGGTAAATGCGGAAGCATGGCAATCCCAACTGGAAGACGAGCTTACGAAAATGGAAGAGGGGCTCCGGCACTATCCCCGTCTGGTCGCAGAGCATTACGGCGTGTCCATTCCACAAATTGATTGGCTGTGGAGGCAAGACAATGAGCAAGCCACAAGTATTCGTCACGAGGAAACTGAGCAATGAAGTCATAGCTATGCTGGAGACGGTAGCGCAGGTCAACGTGTGGGAGGGAGATACTCCAGTGCCGCGCGCTAAGCTTTTGGAAGAGATCGAGCATGCGGACGCGGTGCTGACCATGCTGACAGAGCGGGTCGATAAGGAACTTTTGCGCCGTGCCAAGAAGCTGCGCATCGTCGCGAATATGGCTGTAGGTTACGACAATATCGACGTGGCCGCCTGCAAAAGCCAAGGTGTCACCGTAACCAACACGCCTGATGTGCTGACCGAGGCGACGGCGGATTTGGCGTTTGCGCTGCTTTTGGCGACCGGCCGCAGGTTGACGGAAGCGAACCGTTTTTTGCTCGCGGGAGAATGGACATCGTGGAGCCCGTACCTGATGGCCGGGCAAAGCGTGTACGGAACGACCTTGGGCATTATCGGCATGGGGCGGATCGGCGAGGCGGTTGCCAGGCGAGCGGCAGGCTTCAACATGCGCATTTTGTATCACAACCGCAATCGCAAGGAAGAGGCGGAGGCAAAAACGGGAGCGCGGCTGGTCGGGCTGGATGAGCTGCTGCAGGAGTCGGACTACGTCGTGCTGCTGACGCCGCTGACTGAAGAGACGCGGCATTTGATGGGGAAAAGAGAATTTGCCCTGATGAAAAAGTCGGCTGTCTTCGTAAATGTGTCCAGAGGTGGCACCGTCGACGAAGCTGCCTTGTACGAGGCTTTGGTTTCCGGACAAATATGGGCGGCGGGGCTGGACGTATTTGCCCAGGAGCCGGTTCCGCTCGACCATCCGCTTTTGTCCCTGCCAAATGTAGTGGCACTCCCGCATATCGGCAGCGCCACGATCCAGACGCGAGATGAGATGGCACGGCTGGCGGCAGCCAATATCGTCGCTGTGCTGAGCGGGAAGGAGCCGTTGACCGCCCTATGAGTACCGTTTTCATCGTGGCAGCAGGGCTTTTGCTCGTAGCACTCATAGCGGCTGCTGCTGTAGCCTTGCACGTCACCTGGCGCTTGACTCATCCTGTGCGCAAACCGATCGACATGGACCCGCAAGACTTTGGGATCGCGGGAGCGGAGGAGGTCGTGTTCCCGAGCAGAGAAGCGGGAATTTCTTTGGCGGGCTGGTACCTTTCCGCGGCCCGAAATGGGCGAACGCCAAATGGCCGGACGCTGATTTTTGCCCACGGTTACAGTCAAAACAGACAGGAGCCGCATCTGCCTGCGCTGGCGCTCGCCGCAAAGCTGGTGCATGTCGGCTACGACGTGCTGATGTTCGACTTCCGCAACAGCGGCCAGTCCAGCCAATCGTTGACGACAATCGGGTTGCGCGAGCAGCAGGATTTGCTCGGCGCCATAGATTTTGCGGAAGCGAAAAAGCCGGGACAGACGATCGGCCTCATCGGCTTTTCCATGGGGGCAGCGACGTCGCTTCTCGTCGGCGGGGCAGACCCAAGGATTGCGGCTGTTGTGGCAGATTCGCCTTTTTATTCGCTCAGGGAGTATTTGGAAGAAAATTTGCCGCAATGGACGGGCCTGCCGCGCTTTCCTTTTAGCTGGCTGATTTTGACCTTGAGCCCGGTTTTGCTTCGGGCGAATCCGCGTCATGTTAAACCGTATGAAAGCGTAAGGAAGGCGAAAAAGCCGTTTCTGTTCATTCACGGGACGAAAGACTCTACGGTGCCTGCGGAAAACAGCCAACGGTTGCATGCGCTGGCACAGGATAAGGACTCGCAATTTTGGCTCGTTCCGCATGCCGGGCACGTGCGCAGCTTCGCGTTAATCCCGGATGAGTACGCCGAGCGAGTGATTGCCTTTTTGGAAAAAGGGATGAGCAAAGCAGGCAAGAGCACCGAAGCCTGCGCCCTGCGAAAATGAAAAAGCAGCTACACAAAAGACGGTAGCTGCTTTCATGACTGTATGCCTGGATTAAAATACTTGTTGCACTTCTTTGATACCTGGGATTTCTTCCAGCAGGGCACGCTCGATCCCTGCTTTCAGGGTGATGGTGGAGGATGGGCAGCTGCCGCATGCACCCATCAGGCGCAGCTTCACGATGCCGTCTTCTACGTCAACCAGTTGTACGTCACCGCCGTCACGTTGCAGGTAAGGGCGCAGTTTATCGAGAACTTCTTGTACTTGATCCATCATATCCATGCTACATTCACTCCTTTCCAACTCCCTTTTATTATAATCGTACGCTGGCGATAAATCCATCGCTTACGTGACCTGTTGACACTTTCACGCCAGAAGTACAATCAATGCGAACCTGCATGGACTTTTTGCAACAGCAGCATGTTATAATGAAAAAGCAAGTACTTCAACATAAGGGGTCAGATTTTCGTGAACGTATTTCGCAATGTGAAGGAACTGATTGGCAATACGCCAATCGTCGAAATTACGCAGTTTGAGCTTCCCGAGGGAGTACGCTTGTTTGCCAAGCTGGAATATTTCAATCCGGGCGGCAGTGTGAAGGACAGACTGGGAATGGAATTGATTCGCGCCGCTGAAGAAAATGGCCAACTGAAGCCAGGCGGCACCATTATCGAACCGACAGCAGGGAATACAGGAATCGGGGTGGCGCTCGCCGCTGTAGGAACCGGCTATAAAGTCATTTTTTGCGTCCCGGCCAAGTTTTCCGAGGAAAAGCAGGAACTGATGCGCGCGCTTGGGGCAGAGGTTGTAAACACCCCGACCGAGCTGGGCATCAAAGGAGCGATTGCCAAGGCACAGGAGTTGGCAGCGTCGATTCCGGGTGCATTCGTGCCGCAGCAGTTCGCGAATCCGGCGAACCCTGATGCGCACTACAAGACGACAGGCCCGGAAATCTGGAGCCAAATGGACGGCAAGGTGGATGTGTTTGTCGCAGGTGCCGGGTCCGGCGGTACGTTCATGGGCGTAGCCCGCTATTTGAAGGAGCAAAATCCGAACATCAAGACCGTGATTGTGGAGCCGGAGGGTTCGATCCTGAACGGGGGAGAGCCTGGCCCGCACAAAACGGAAGGAATCGGCATGGAGTTTTTGCCGCCGTTCATGGACACCAGCTACTTCAACGCAATTCACACCATCCTCGATGTGGAAGCATTCGAGATGGTCAAGCAGCTCGCCGCCAAAGAAGGCTTGCTCGTCGGCAGCTCTGCCGGTGCAGCGATGGCAGCGGCTCTGCGCGAAGCGAAGGAAGCAGCTCCGGGCACGAACATCGTCACCTTGTTCGCCGATGGCAGCGAACGCTATCTGAGCAAAAAAATTTACCAGGGAGGAATTTAAGATGCGCATCAAAACCCGGCTGATCCACGGCGGAATTGATGGAGATCCACATACAGGAGCGGTTTCCGTTCCGATTTACCAGGTGAGCACGTACAAGCAGGAAGCAATCGGCGTTCACAAAGGCTTTGAATATTCCCGTACAGGCAACCCGACGCGCCACGCGCTGGAGACGTACATTGCCGAAATCGAAGGCGGCGCTCGCGGATTTGCCTTTGGCTCCGGCATGGCGGCATTGTCCACGATTCTTTCCCTGTTCAACAAGGGAGATCATCTCGTAGTCGGTGACGATGTGTACGGCGGTACATATCGCGTAGTGACCCGCGTCTTTTCCCGCATGGGTCTGGAAGCAAGCTACGTCGACACCAGCAATCTGGAAGCGGTCGAGGCGGCCATTCGTCCGGAAACAAAAGCGATCCTCATGGAGACGCCGACCAACCCGCTGCTGAAAGTAAGCGACATTCGCGCGCTGGCAGACATCGCCAAAGCAAAAGGCGTGCTGCTCATCGTCGACAACACGTTCATGACGCCATACTGGCAAAATCCGCTCGATCTGGGCGCAGACATCGTGTTCCACAGCGCAACGAAGTATTTGGGCGGCCACAGTGACGTCGTCGCAGGTCTGGTCGTTGCAAAAGATGCGAAGATCGGGGAAGACCTGCATTTCGTGCAAAACGCAATCGGCGGCATCCTTGGCCCGCAGGATTCCTGGCTGCTTCTGCGCGGCATGAAAACGCTCGGCATCCGTATGGAAGAGCATGAGCAAAATGCACGCACATTGGCAAAATGGCTGTCCGAGCGCAGCGACATCAAACGGGTTATCTATCCGGGCTTGCCCGACCACCCTGGGCACGAGCTGATTCAAAAGCAAGCGCGCGGCTTCGGCGGCATGATCTCCTTTGATGTCGGCAGTGCGGAACGCGCCGATGAAGTTTTGGCAAAAGTGAAGTATTACACACTGGCTGAATCGCTGGGCGCTGTCGAAAGTCTCATCAGCGTGCCTGCCCGCATGACACACGCCTCCATCCCGGCAGAGCGCCGCGCCGAATTGGGCATCACGGACGGCTTGGTGCGCATTTCTGTAGGGATCGAAGACGTGCAAGACTTGATCGAGGATCTCGACCAGGCGCTGTCCTAATCCCGCAACACATCTCGCACAGCGACGGACCTGATAGGAGGCGGATGAGATGAGTGTGGAAATCAAGGTGTTTGGAACCGAACAGCTCTGCGCCAGCTGCGTCAATTTGCCATCGGCCAAGGAAACGGCAGAATGGCTGCAGGCTGCTCTTTCCCGCAAATACGGTAGCGACAGCATCCGTATCGTGTACAGCGACTTTCAACACCCGCAGACAGAGGATGACAAAAGCTGGGCGACACGCATCATTGAGGAAGATTTGTGGTATCCGCTTGTCGTAATTTCCGGGGAAATTGTCGGCGAGGGAAATCCCAAGCTCAAAGACATTTACGAAAAGCTGGAAAGCATGGGCCTCACTCCGCTGGCTGCCCAGGCAGACAGTGAATAGGCGGCCCTAAAAGGCTCGAACCGATTGATAAACCGATCAGATGAAGAATCTGGTCGGTTTTTTGGGTATGAAACAGGAAAAAACGCCGCTTGCCGATGTCCCGTTTTCTCTTCTTGCCAGTACCAACGAAAGAATGCCGGGGATGAAGCTTTTACCACTTTGTTTTTATTTCGTAAACCGTTTGTAACAAATTCAAAGCGCTCCCGCCCTATAGTTGTTCATGTAGACAAGAACAACCAGGGAGGAACACACAATGAATAAAAAATGGATGAAGCCAGTTGCTTTTCTCGTAATGGCTGGCGTAGTAGGGGTAGCAGGATTGAATTTTGCTGGTACGAAGGCAGCTCATGCTGATGCGGAAAAAGGCAAGCTTTTCACCGCAGCAGCCGACTTGAAGCTCAGTGAAAACACGTATGTAATTGACGTGAAGTCCGCCGATGTAAACGGCGATCAGGTAGAGGATCAGGTTTTTCTGGTAGGTCAAAAAGAAAAGGCTGACGACATCTTTGCCTCCAACATGAACATCGTGGTGCAGGACGGCAAATCGAAAGCTTACAGCGCAACCAACATCACAGAGCTGAGCGGCTACGAAGGCGAACTGACTCTCGCAGACTTCACCGGAGATCACGTAGCCGATGTGTTCGTGAAAGCAGCGACTGGCGGCAGTGGCGGTATCTACAATCACGTCGTCGCTACTTTTGCCCACAACAAGCCAACCGTCATTTTTGGCGAAAAGGAAAACGAGGGCATCCGTTATGAAGGCAAATTCGTGGATGGCTTCAAGGTAGAGGGCAAAAGCAGCCAGCTGGGCAAGCCGTTGAGCATTGACGTAAGTGCCAACCAGGACGTATACGTGGCGGCCAAGCTGTACGACAAGGACGGGAAACTGCAGGCAGATGGCGAAGACGTTACCGTATATTCGTACCCTTTCGGCTCACTGATGCCAATCGACATGGATGGAAACGGAACCTATGAACTCGCAGGCGAACAACGAATCGTGGGCATGAACAACGCAGACACCGTTTCCCGTATCAACTCCGTTTGGGGCTACCAGGGCGAAGGCAAGTGGAATCCCTGGGAAATCGAGTATTCTACCTTCCTGGTGAAACACTCGGGCGAAGCGATCAACACCATGGTCGACAAGTAAGCCTGTTTGTTTCTGCTGCAAGATCAAAAAGGCATGGAGATGCCCGGAAAGGACAGTTCCACTAGCGTTTCATAATCAGAAGCATGGTTATATCAACGTTTCTGACAGACAAAGCGGGGATCTCGAAGTGGAAAAAACACTTTTGAGACAGCCACGCTAACGTAAAAAAGCGGAAACGTTGAAATACAAACGTTGCTAAAGGGCAAAAGGGGCTGCTCAGAGTCGAAAGTTCGACTTTTGAGACAGCCTCATTTTTGATGCAGGCCAGTCTTGTTCTACTGTCCGCTGCTCGCTCATATCTTACTTTTGGAGCAGCCCCAATCAAGGAGGACGAGCAGATGGAACAGCTAATCGCCCGCTTTTATGAACTGAAAGAAATCCAGAAGCAGGTCGAGGATGAGCTTGGCGCACTGCGAAGCAAGCTGATCGACACCTACGGGGAAGCCGGAAGCGCCGAGGAAGGCGACTTCAAGCTGTCGATCAGCTACCAGGAACGCCGGGAATACAGCGACGACCGCCTCTACAACTCCTTGCCCGACCCGGCCCTCTGGCGCCTCATGTCGCGAGCCGACGCCGGGAAAATCGCCAGCTTGCTGAAGCTGAATGTCATCAACGAGGGGATATTGGAAGGGACGTATGAGCAGAAAAAGGTGCCCGTTTTGCGGGTACAGAAGCGGTGAGAGGGGAAGAGGCCATCTATAGGCAACAGCCACCAGACAGAGTGCTGGTGGTTTATTTTTGGCTTGCTTTGCTTTTGGGGCTATTGAAAGATTTATAGTCCTAAAATCCTATACATACATGACGAGTTCGTGACTTTTTGTCTATTGTTAAAGAATGGAAAATGTCCGATAACACAGTTATGGGTTTATATTCCTTTTCAGATACACATTGGATGGTGGAACAGCAAAGCGTCAAACCGAAACAGCAAGAATCCTCCAATTCTATATAGGACCGATGGCGGAGAGGAGGAAAATCATTGGCAAATATTGAAGACATTCAAGTACAAATGCCCAGCGGCGGCGAAAAGAAAAGCTATGTCGTAGCAGGCGCGATTTTGTCCTGCAGCCAGGGAAGCCAACTAAGCCGGTTGAAAATGCCGGTCAGTCACGGTGTGTTCGTCAAGGGCAAGCCGCAGATGAACATCATGGACTTCAAACCGATGGATAACATCATGCCCTTCGGCAAATGCAGCAGCCTGAGCAATCCAACCGTTGCCCAGGCGACAGCAGCCAATAACGGGGTGCTCACCCCGATGCCATGCATGCCAGTGGTAACGATGCCTTGGCTGGATGGCAAAGCGGACAAGCTGGTGGAAGGATTTCCAGCCCTCCTGAACAAATCAACGAACATGTGCATGTACTGCGGACAAATTAAAATAGAGGACGATGGCCAAGACTTGGGCGGAGTATCCATTTCAAACGGCTCAAATGCATGCCCTGCCCCGGGAGCAAATGCCGGACAAGCGTCAGAAGGTGAGCAAATGCCAGAAGGTGAGCAACCGGCAGAAGAACGAAGCATGTGGGGGGATTTTGTCAAAGGTATTTCCGCACTGGGCGAAGTGCCAGCTGCGGTGAAAAAAGCCGCCAGCGAACTGCCGGGCGCGGTGAAGAAGGCATCACGTGAGTTGCCTGGAGGCATGCGTCAAGCGGCGAAGGAACTGCCGAAGGGTGTCAAGCAGTTTGTGAAAGAAGGGTATGTGGACCCGCTGAAAGAAGATTTAGCGACCCTAGGGGATGGCAAGTTTACCAAGGAGGATGTGTTTGTAGTTGGTGGGTTAATCCTTGACGCAGTATCGTTGGGGAGAAGTAGAGTAATTAAGAACCTGCATAAATCAGTTGACAAAGCGAAAAGAAATTTGGTAAAGAATTCTGATAAGATTGAAGTTGGGAATAAGGGGACGGGTAATACTTATACACCTGTCGAATATAAAGGGACAACGAAGGTCGAGGGGCAAACTAGAGATATAAGTAGACGTGTATATCAGAGGAGCGATATCGACTGGAATCAGGTTGACCCAGAAACTGGATTAACCAACCTTGAATTAATGAAAAAAGGTAGACCACCGTATTGGAAAGATGGTACGAAAGTAGAACTTCATCATACCATCCAGTTAGAACCTGGTCCAATGGTAGAATTACCTGCTAGTTTACATGATGAATATAGTAAAATATTGCATGGACTAGTGGAAAACGGCGGTAGTTTTAGAAATAATCCTGCACTAGAAAAGCAATATAACAATTTCAGGTCAAAGTATTGGAGATGGAGAGCAAGGCAACTTGAAGGAAAAGAGTAAGATACAGGAGGGATAAAAATTGAAACGTGATGAATTGATTGCTTTTATTCAAGAACACTCTGACGATACTGATTTTACTGGTGGAGTTGCGGATGAGGTCATCGAAAAAGTAGAAGGTGAACTAAAAGTTAAGTTTCCGCAAAGCTATAAATGGTTTCTGAAAAACTATGGTTCGGGTGGTGTATTTGGAGTAGACATACTAGGTTGTGGGAAATCCTCAATTCCTTCTGTAGTATCGAATACTCAAAGACTTCGTAATCTTGGACTACCACTTGAATACATTGTCATTGAAAACTGTGAAGAGTTTTTTTATTGTCTTGATACAAGAAATTCATTGGATGGTGAATGCCCAATTATTTCATGGGATAGAGTGGCAGGATACAGTGGGAAACGAGCAGACAACTTTTTCGATTTCTTATCTGATAGATTCAGTGAAGCTAAAGAGAACTGGGATGAGGATTTTTGAGCTGTTGTGCTAGGTAGAAATATGGGGGAGCACACGCAAATAGACGAATTCGTATCACTGCGTACGGAAAAATAGGGGTCTGTCAAGATTTTTGTGTAAACTCAATCAACCAATATATGAAAAGGTTTCATCCCCCTAATTGGGACGTCTTTTTCGAAACCAATAGAGTCAAGGGCGTAAGGCGAAGCGAACTCTTGACGCGTTGGTGGAGAGAAAGATCATCCTTTCGGGGATGAAGCCTTTCATTTATTAACGGATGTACGGCTGTACCCGATCTTCAAAGAAAACGGAAAGCTGTAAGAGAATCTGGCCCCAGTTCTGGACTCGTCCAGTCCACTTTCGCAGAATATCCATGGTTACGAGATATAACATCTTCAAAAGAGCATCATCTTTGAGGAACATGGCTTTACTCCAATTTTCCCTGCCCACTCTCGCGCTTGCGAAAGCTCCTCTCCAGCCGCGCCTGAATAATACGCGGTTGTTCCCTCTTCAACAGATCTACAATATAAAACAAAGTCCCTACAATCACACACAGCCCTAGAAACAAGGCAATTTCCGGGGCAACCATGACAAGCATCCCCCCTGCCACAATCACGAGAAGAATATACCCAATCAACTTTCCCATCTTTATCTTCCTCCTATATCTGTGTAAAATCTACTTGATACCCAATATTTTACTAACCAATAATGATAACGGCTATCCTGCGTGAAAAACATCCACGTGAACGTGAGCGAGACGAACCAAAACGAACCAAACGGCCGAGCTTTTGCCAATCGAGCTTGCTGCCCCCTCATCGCTCTCCAAAGAGTACCGGGTGTTCTTCTGGATGGTGCCCCCTTGTTTCTCGTGCCCTATTGGAAGGAGGGGGACTGCGGGGAGCTGAGGCTGGATTTGTCGCCGTTTCTTGCGGTGGCGAAACGAGTGAAGAAACGAGTGAAAAGCCGTTTTTTACGCTGGATTTGGCGAAGCGAAAAGACGGCGGCTGGATCATTTTGGAGTAGGGCGATGGGCAAGTGTCCGGGCTGCCCGATCGGGCTGATGTCGTCGTGCCATTTTACGAAAAAATCAAACTGGCGATTATCGGGCGGCTCGTAACGCAGCTATCTGCTGTTTGCAACCGATACGCTATATACTTTCTTACTCACCTGGAAAAGAGTGTGAAAACATGAACCACGAGCTGTTTCAGCCGACGTTGAAGCCCAATGTCGACTACGAAACCAAATCGTACAATCTGAACCATTACCTCTTGGCTGTCGTCCTTGGGGGCTTGCTGCCAGCTATCGTGCTTGGGGTCAAAAACGCGGGCTGGCTGCGGATCAAGCCGCTGTGGAGCTACGCGATTGCGGCGGCAGGCGTTGCTGTGTTCTTTCTGACAGCCAGGTACGCGCACTTTCTGGCGGTTGGTACAGGAATCATGTACTACTTCCTGCTGAGAGGCAGGTACCGCATTCATATGGGTCTTTTCGCCAAGACGGAGCCGATCGTGCCGGAGGCTGTTTTATATGCATTGCTGGGCAAGGCCGTAGAGTGGTTTCTCGCAGCAAAAGGAGTGCAACTGTTCCATGGAAACTGAAGCGCTGCAAAATTCGCGGCATTATCAACTGGGCAAACATTACTACGACATGAATCGCTATGAGCAGGCAAAAGAACATTTGCGCGAGGCGCTGGCGGAAGCGCCGACGAATCCGACCGTGCTTTACATGCTGAGCTACTGCGAATTTGAGCTGGGCAATGTTGAGGAAGCTTATGAGCTGTGTGTGGATGTGCTGCAAAAAGGGTTGGTAACGGAATATGTGTACCAACTGCTCGCGCTGATTTTGAAGTCGCAAAAAAAGTGGTATGAAGCCGAGCAGGCCTTGTTGCAAGCTCTCGCGCTGAATCCGCAGGAACCGGGGATTATTGCGACTTACGCGTACCTGATGCTGCAGACGGGACACGTGAAAAAAGCAAGGCTGCTGATGGAGGAAGCAAAGCGACTGGACCCGCAAGACAGCACGGTGCTGCACTACCAGTTTTACATCGACTTGATCGTCAGCAACAAAAAGCAGCAGCAAAAAACGCTGCAAAGCTATGTGGAAGTCGAGGACGACGAACTGTACAAGCTGATAAAAATCGGGGAAGAGGCGTACTTTCGCGACGATTACAAAACCGCGAAGGAAAATCTCGTCCAGGCGTTTTTGCTCGATCCAACCAATGAGCGCGTAAAAGAGATGCTGGATGCAATCGACAAGGAAACACACATCGTCTTTTGGCCAAACCGACTCGTAGACAAACTGGGTGGTCCGATCGGGATGTGGGCAGTTTTTGCCGGTATCCTGTTCCTCGTCAGCTACTTTGCTCCGTTTGCGCTCGAATACTTTGCTGTCGGCTGGATTGTTTTCGGGGTCTACACGTGGATCTCGCCGCTTGTTTACAAACTTGTGTGTAAAGTGAGGAGTCAGTAGGTGGAGAAAATCGATGTCCTTTTACAAATGACAAAAAGCAACCCGGAAAACGCTTCGGCGTGGTATTTGCTCGGTCTGGAGTACGCCGCGACGGGCAAAAACAACGAGGCATTGCAAGCTTTCACGGAAGCGCTGCGCTGCAATGATCCGGCGCTGACACAGCAGATCATCGGGGAGCTGGGCAAGCTTTCCCTCGCGCAGTCGCCGGCTTCCGCGCCTGTACAAAGCGAGACATCCGTTCCAGCGGAAGCGGCAGCCGGAAAAGCGGAGGTTGTAGCGGTATATCAGACCAACGATGCAGAACGGCATGAAGCAGTGGACGAAGCGGCGGATGAAACCAAAGCCGAAAAGGTACCCGTTTTCGCAATCAACCAGCCCAAGGCTGCGAGCCATATTCAAGGACTCGGCAGCGAGCGGCCCTTCCAGGTCATCTCCGGCGGTCAAGCGGGCAAAAGAGACAGGGCAGAGACGCCGATTACGTTTGCTGATGTAGGCGGCTTGCATGCCGTGAAAAATGCGATCCATATGAAAATTATCAAACCGTTTGTATCTCCCGGACTGTTTGAACGATTCCGGAAAAAGGTAGGGGGCGGCATCCTGCTGTACGGCCCTCCCGGCTGCGGAAAAACATTTATCGCCAAAGCGACAGCAGGCGAGTGCCGCGCCCGGTTTATCCCGATTCACATCTCGGACATTCTCGATCCGTATATCGGGGTGAGCGAGCAGAACTTGCGGGAGGTGTTTTCATCGGCGCGGGCAAACAAGCCCAGTGTGCTGTTTCTCGATGAGATGGACGCGCTCGGCTACAACCGCAGCCGTTCTGCGACGTCCTCGATGCGCACGCTGATCGACACGCTTTTGACCGAAATCGAAGGCATTGATACCAATACGGACAAAATGCTCATCATCGGGGCGACGAACATGCCGTGGGACGTAGACCCTGCCTTCAAGCGCCCTGGCCGCTTCGACAAGATGATTTTTGTCTCGCCGCCAGATGAAGAAGCGCGAGCGACCATTTTCCGCATCAAGCTGCATGAGCGGCCGATTGAGCAGATTGACTATGCGCTTTTGGCAAAAGAAACCGACCTGTACTCAGGGGCAGACATCGAAAACGTGGTCGAACTCGCTACAGAGGAAGTCATCGCCGAGATTATGCGCACAGGAGTCGAGCGGCCTCTGACCATGAAGGACCTGAAAAACGCCATCCAGTCGACGCAGCCGTCTACGATTGACTGGCTCCGTACAGTGAAAAATTACGTCAAATACGCCAACCAGGGCGGTTTGTACAACGATGTAGAAGCGTTTTTATCCAGATACAAGCGAATCTAAAATGAACCCTTTGTGCTTTCCAGACGCGCACAAAGGGTTCTTCCTTATGCAAAAAGAAAACCTGTTTGACCAGTTGGCCAACAGGCTTGATGATTATCCCATATGTTTTTTGTACATCCAAAGCTGTCCGCTTTTGATGACGCGGGCCATCTGACCGACCAGAGAGACTTTCCCCATGCTGGCAAAGCCTTCTTTTTTGCCGAGAGAGCCAAGGAAGCCTTTGTGCTTGAGCGGTGGCAGAGAAGCCGGGAATTCTTCGCCTTTGATGTCTTTTTTCAGGATCAGGGCGATCTGGTCCCCTTGAATCTCGGCTGTTTGGGCACTCGGCGCAGTGATTGTGCTTGCGCAGTCGCCTACGACGTAGACGTTTGGATGGGTAGGAATCTGGTGATACTGATTCAGTTTGGCGCGTCCGATATTGTCTGTTTCGATTGGCAGGGCACGCACGATCCGGTTGGCCTGAATACCGGCTGTCCAGACGATGACATCGCTTGGAACCGGCTGGTTATGGTTGTACACCACTCCCGGCTCAACTCCTGTAACGTTTGCCATGGAGACAAGCTGGACCTCGTGCTCGATAAACCATTGGGAGGCGTACTCCTGCAGCTTTTTCGGGAACGGGCTCAAGATGCTTGGACCACGGTCAATGATTCGCACGTTCAGGTCAGGACGGCTTTCGCGCAGCTCTGCCGCCATTTCCACACCGGAGAGACCACCACCCACAACAGTAACCGTACCATATGGATTGACATTATTGATTGCCATGTAAGTGTTGCGGGTAGCTCCCATGGTTTGGATCGAGCACGTATACTGGTCGGCACCAGGGATGTCATGGTAACGATCCTCACAACCCAAACCGATGACGAGCCAATCGTACGAGAGGGCATCCCCGTTCGCAAAGTTGACGACCTGCTCGTCCAAATCGACGGCAATAACTTCGCCGTATTTGACCGTCAGGCGGGGATCGCTTGGAAAATTAACCCGCAAATGGGATTCCGGCGTAGTGCCTGCGGCCAGAGCGTAGTACTCTGTTTTCAGACCGTGAAAAGGCATACGGTCCACAAGGGTAATTAACACGTCGTCTGGTAAATCAGGGGACAGGACTCGCTCGATAATACGAAGACCCCCGTATCCTCCACCAAGGATCACAAGTCGTTTCATAGAAGGTCTAGTCCTTTCTTATGTCCGTTTTTTACAGCACCCATTCTATTTTTAGTCTCTTTCGGCAAAAATGCAAGCACAATCTTTTTCCCGTTTTCTCCGCTGGATTTTTGGAAAAGTCGCGGTACAATAAAGTACGTGACGATGTCGGTATAATCGGTAGGTGAAAATAGATGAAGCCATTGGTAGAATTTTGCGCCAGCAACGTTTCCTCCTACACGCAGTCTGTCGTAGATGCGCTGGAAAACGACCCCGAGCTGGATGTGGATGTTCTCGAATACGGCTGTCTTGGCTACTGCGGAGAATGCTACATGGAACCGTTCGCCCTGGTAAACGGCAAGCTGTTGCAAGCTCCGTCAGCAGAAGAATTGCTTGTGAAAATCAAAAACTGCTTGCGAGAGGAAGAAGACATGCTGGACGCAGATTTTCCGCTGTAAGCTGTTTTCTTAGGATGTTCATTCCTGTCCGCGACCAACCGCGCGTGCCAGGAAATAAAAAAAGCTGATGTCCGTTGTTTAGTGGACATCAGCTTTTTGCCGTTTTTAGTGCTCTTTGATGACGTTGTAGAAAGTATCGCGTTCCAGGGCGCGTTTGCCGGCGCCTTTAATCAGCCAGACCAGCTCATCGACTGTCAGTGCCTGTTGGGTGAGGGCGCCTGCCGAGTGGCTGATGCGCTCTTCGATCAGCGTACCGTGCGCATCGGAAATGCCCATCGTCAGAGACAGCTGGGTCAGCTGCGTACCAATGTTAATGAAGTAAGCCTTGATGTGCTGGAAGTTATCCAGCATGAGGCGGCTGATTGCCATCGTTTTCAGGTCGTCAATCGCGGAGTTGCGGCGCTTGATGCCGGCCGATGCCTTGATCGGCTGTACCGCGAGCGGGATGAAAACCATGAAGCCGTTTGTCTCGTCTTGCAGCTCGCGCAGGCGCAGCATGTGAATGACGCGCTCTTCAAGCGTCTCGATGGAGCCGTAGAGCATGGTCGTATGTGTTTTCAAGCCGAGCTCGTGAGCCGTGCGGTGAACTTGCAAGTACATGTCTGTGCTCGCTTTTTCCGGGCTCATTTTCATGCGGTAGCGCTCTGTCAAAATCTCTGCGCCGCCGCCTGTCAATGTTTCCAGCCCGACTTTGGTCAGCTCCTGCAAAACCTCGCGAATGGAGAGGCCGGAGATGCGGGAGAAAAACTCGATTTCTGCCCCGGTGTAAGCTTTGATTGTGACATCCGGGTAAGCCTGCTTCAAAATGCGAATGTTGTCCAGGTAGTATTCGAACGGTTTGTGCTGATTGTGGCCGCCGACGATGTGAAATTCACGGATACCAGGATGGAAACGGGTTTCCACATAATGAAGCAGCTCTTCCTTGCTCATGGTGTAAGCGCCCTCGTCGCCTTCATCGCGACGGAACCCGCAAAATCTACAGTGGGCTTCGCAAACGTTTGTTGGATTGATGTAAAGGTTTTGCACAAAGTAAACCTTATCTTCGTTCTTGCGATAATTGACGATATTTGCCAACTGTCCGATCGTTAAAAGATCGTTGGAGTTAAACAGGGTAACGCCGTCTTCCAATGTAAGACGCTCGCCGTGCAAAACTTTTTCCGCGATTCCGGCGAGTGATTTGTCTTGGATGGCAATTGTGTCAAGCGCCATTCCAAACACTTCCTTTCTGGATCGATTGGTAAGGGATATAGAGCTGTACCTCCAGGCCATCCCCAATCAAAAACGTTCCTTGGGTGGAGGAAGCTCTAATGTAAGTAGGGAAAATCTCGGACAACAAGGCATCTATATTATAAACCTCTTAGTATGTACGAACAATAACAGAAGTTCTCCAACTCTCTCTTGTAAAATTTTAGCATTTAACGCCGTATTTTTGAGGTGATTTTGGGTAATGTGGTAAATTTTGTTTGCGAAATGATAGCTGATCTTGTAAAATATAGTAAGAAAGCCTGATCTACAATTGAGAGGAGCCTCACCATGCGGGACGTTTTGCTCGAAAAAATCGAACTCCTTCGACAGCGTATGGTAAATATGGGGTTAGAGTTTGGTTTGGATCATCCAGAAGTCCTACAATACAGTATGCAAATCGATCAACTACACAACGAACTGAACCAGATAGATCATAATCTGTCCAAGGTAGGCCGAAAGAAGAAGTATCGTTTTTATTTGACCGAAAACAATGCCTTTTTTGCATAAGGAGGGGGGGAGCCCTTCCTTTTTTGTTTGGTCCTGACCCGGTATGAGCGCCCGAAGTGCAGGGGAACCTTGTGAGAAGGGATGCATCTTATGTATACTGAATGTATAGAAAGTGCAGTAGCCTGCAAAGGAGGGAGTCAAGCATGATTACATTGACAGAGAGAGCCAGCCTGAAAGTAAAGGAAATGTTGGCGGCAGAAAACAAGCCCGGGCTGTTTTTGCGGGTAGGTGTCCGACCAGGCGGGTGCAGTGGCTTCACCTATGGAATGGGCTGGGATCAGGAAATGAAGGAAGGCGACGAAACCTTCGAACAGCATGGCGTGAAAATTGTTGTCGACAAGGACAGCTATCCATACATTAAAGGAACCGAAATTGATTTCAAGGAATCCATGATGGGCGGAGGCTTTTCCATCGAGAATCCGAATGCGATTGCTTCTTGCGGCTGCGGTTCGTCATTCAGAACGGCTCTGGCAGAGGGCAAGGCGGAGAAGTGCGACGACTAAGCTGTCCACGACAGGATGAATAGCAAGAAGACAAGACCTCTTTGGTTTGTGCACGTTCGATGCACAGGTCAGGGAGGTTTTTTTCGTTTCCTGTCACAAAATGACCGCTTCGGCTGTCAGATGAGGCAATTGCAGGGGAATTAGTAACCAACCGCTGGGCCTGCTCGTACTAACCAAAAGCAGTGTGTTCATCGGAGAGCTGCGGACTCTTTTTTTATCCAGGAACCGAATTTCGTATCGTGGGGAGTGAAGGGCGTGGCGGAATGGTCACATGAGCAAAAAGCGTTGCGGCGGTTGCTGCTGGGGGCGGCCGCAATTGGCTGTTTGTGGGATTTTTTGCTTTACGGCAAGGAGTTTGGCATCTCGTATTTGCTGTTTGTTATTGCCATGTATGCGCTGTACGGTTGGCAGGCCAGGTGGCACGGGCAATTGAGCTTTTCGCGAAAGCATGTGTACGCCTGGCTGCTGACGGTGCCGATTGTCCTGTTGGCGTCGTCCTTCGCCTTATTTTCCAACGGATATTTTCAGTTGCTCAACTTTGCTCTCGTGCCGCTTTTGTTCGTGATCCAGACGATGCTGCTCACAGGACGGCACAAGGCGAAGTGGTACGAGCCTGGCTTTGTGGGTGAGCTATTGGAAATGCTGTTTTCCTTCACGCTCAAGCATACGCGCCTGCCTTTTGCCTTGACGAGAGAATGGCTCAAGGGGCGAATGAATCAGGAGAAGTACGGCGTGCTGAAAAAAGTGCTGATAGGGGTAGGAATCTCTCTGCCGATTTTATTCGTCGTGCTGACGTTGTTGTCGCAAGCAGATCAGGTGTTTGGACATTTTTTGCGCGAAATGCCTGGCAGGATGATTGACCTGGATGCGGTAGAAGGCGCTTTTCGTCTATTTTTGATCGGGCTTGTGACGATACTGGTATTCGGCTACCTGTATTCGCTTTTTGGCAAAAGGGAGGAAGCGGTAGAAATTCCCCTGCCGCCAAAAGAGCGCAAGCTGGTATGGGATGGCGTGATTTTGGTAACGGTCCTGTCGATCATTGATTTCGTGTACGCTGCTTTTACATATGTGCAGATTTCGTATTTGTTCAGCGGAGACAAGGCTACGCTTCCGGATGGTCTGACCTATGCCGAATACGCCAAAAACGGCTTTCAAGAGCTGGTGCTGGTAACGGTGATTAACTTTGTGATCCTGCTCTGCACCATGTACCTTGTTTCGCAGACGAAGCGGCTGTTGTACCGGGTCGTGCAGGTGCTGCTCACCGCGTTGACAGTATGCACGAGCTTTATCCTTTTTTCGGCTTATTATCGGCTGTCACTGTATGAGCAGGCGTACGGTTATACGCACAGCCGTCTGCTTGCGCATATTTTCATGATCTTTCTGCTGATCTTGTTCGTGATCGCCTTGTGCAAAATTTGGCGGCATACGTTATCGCTCATGAAGTATTATGCGGTGGTGTCGCTTGTGAGTTACGTGCTGCTCAACTACATCAACATGGACGTCATCATCGCCAAAAACAACATGGAGCGTTACCATGCCACGGGGAATATAGACGTTGCGTATTTGGGCAGGCTGTCGTACGATGTGGTTCCGTATTTGCTGGAACTGAAGGAGGACGAGTCGCTGCGCGAGCACGCAGTGTATTATTTGGAAAACAAGCGGGAGGAGTTGCTGGCAAATCGGAGTTGGCAGTCGTTCAACCTGTCGAAGCATCGGGCCAGACAGCTGTTGCAGTTGCCGTAGGGAACAAAAAGCGGGACGACTGCGGCTATATTCATGATTTGAGCGTTCAACAATTGGTAGCAAATTCGTCACGATTCGGTCACAGATTCCCAGATTTTGGACGACTACTTTCCATTAAGATGGAAGTATAGAATCGATCACATAGAAAGAAGGGGTCATTGTGAACAAGAAGTGGACTCTGCTGGTTTCGGCAGTTGCCTTCTCGGCAATGCTGATGACAGCATGCGGCGGCGATAAAGAGCAGGCAGCCAATACCAATACTGCTACAGAGACTTCCGCTGCAGCGACTGCTGGCACCGCGATCAACATCGAAGCTAGCAACTGGAAGTTCAACCAGGATACCTATGAAGTAAAAGCAGGCGAAGAGTTTACGATCAACTTCTCGTCGACCGAAGGCTACCACGGAATCGGGATTGAAGGTCTGGACGTAGATATTCAAAAAGACGGCAGCAAGACGTTGAAAGTCGATCAGCCTGGTGAATATAAAATTTTCTGCAATGTCATCTGCGGACCAGATCACGGCAAAATGGTCGCGACACTGGTAGTCAAATAATAAACACGGAACCAAAACACTCTGGCTTGTTTTTCGCGGGTCAGAGTGTTTCATTTTTTTCGCGGGGACATGGGGCATACTACACGAGTAGCACGACACCACAAGGGAGGGTCCCTCATGTCCAAGCACAACAACAAAGACAAGCGCCCGACAGAAGCAGCAGCAGGCTCGCGCAGTACGCCGCCCAATACTGGTGAAAATACGGGCCACAATTTGCGCAAGGAAAACAAATAGGAAAGCAGGATGCAAAGCCCTCGTTTTTTGCGGGGGCTTTTTTCGTAGATGGAAGCGCAGGAAGGTTTCGCCAAAAACGACACATGTTTTTCGCGTTTTTTGCACAAGGTAAGGAGGAAAAGTTTTTCAGGTCAGTTTTCGCGAATGGAGATGATTATCCATGGAAAAAAAGAAATATTACGTCACGCTGCAGTCCGGGACGACGGTAGCCGAGATTCGTGATGAAAAAGGTTCCTCCACATACGATTTTGAAATCGAGGCAACCGAAGTGGAGGCCGGGATGCTGCGCGATTTGTTCAACAACTGTGCGCACGGCGACTTCATGATGTGGATGCACGGCCATACGCTCTGGTCGGACATGCCGGACCGGGACAACGACGAATACGACGATAACTTGCGGGAAATTTACCGGATCATTTACCAGCATGGCACAGCAAAGACGCGGCACGATCTGGAGCAGATGGGGCTGGTGAAGCTGTTTGGCCTGAACAAAGAAGGGCTGCGCCCCATCTAGGTTGCCGCAACTGCTGGGAAACCTGACGACTGGCAAGGCAAACAACCAATTACCTATAAAGGCAACGCCAGGGACAAGGCAAAGCCGGAGAAGTGTAAAGGAGAGTGTAGCATGAACAAGTGGAAAAACAGCATGGTGATTGCAACGATCTCGCTGGGACTGACTCTGCCGAGCTTCGCGCAGGCAGCGGAAGCAGGGCTGCCCGATGTGGAGATGACGCCAATAAGCCGCACAGCGCACAGTCATGGCGAGCATGGGCAGGTGCACAAAAAAATACACCCCGGCATGCATGGCAGCGCCCATCAAAAGATGTACATGCTGCTTTTGGCGGAGAAATACACCCCGGACAGTGTGAACCAGTGGCAGGAGGTGTTCAGGGAGCGAGAGCGGCTGATGAGCGAGTATGCCGCCCTGCGTGAAGACCCGAAGTGGAAGGCAAAGCGGGAGGAACGCAGGCAGCTTGTCAGCAAGCTGAAAGAGCAGGTGAAAAAAGGCGAAATCACGAACGAGCAAATGGAGCAGCAGCTCGCCCAGTGGAAAGAGAAAAACATGGGGATACCGGGAACGAAGGAAGAGCGCGATGCCAGGAAAGCCCGCATGGAAAAAATGCGCATGACACACGAAGCATTCCACGCCGCGATTGAATCGGGAGATGCGGCGAAAATCAAAGAGGTGCTGCCGCAAATGCTGGAACAAATGAAAGCAAAAAATACGCTTCTGGCCCAAAAGCTGGAGCAGAGGAAAAAGTAGGCGGGAGAAAAGGAAAAGGCGTGCGAACCGGGGGGAGAGTTCGGGCACGCCTTTTTTGCTGCTGAGGCATTAGCCAATAACATCAGCTTTAGCAGTTACTCCAGTTTCAGCATATTCGGCTCCACAGGCTTCGCCATCCAATGCTGATCGGTTTGCACGTGATTTTTGCGCACGAACTTCGCAGCGCTGTATTTGAAATCGGCGTAGGCAAACCGCAAAATCCGATCGTCGTCCGTTTTGCTTCTGGACCAGGGCAGATGAAAGGTGCGCGGATACTTTTAGTAATATTTTCCATAGTGATCCGCCTCTTTGAAAAAGTACAGCTTCGTAAGCAGGTCCGCCCCTGCCGGGAATGCCGCCCATCATGATAAGTTTGTTCATAAAAAGACGCTCCCCTCAAAGGTGATGCCAGTGACAGGTGCAGGGGGTCGACTGTTTTTCGCATTACATGTTGATTCCGTCCTTTGACAAATATTCCTTATACTATAGCGTGAAATAGAGAAAAGGGAAGAAAAAACTGGAAGGGAGAGCGAGGCATGAAAAGCATCCCGTATCCATAAGCGGGAGGGGCGGGATGCCAGATTGTTTTTCGTTTACTCATCCAACAACTTGTCAGGTGTCCATTCCTGCACAGCTACGGTTTGTTCGGTCTGGCAAGAGTTGCACCAGCCTGTGTGCAGGCATTGGTGGTTGCGGCGATCCGGATAGCCGTTGTCCAGCTTGGCGTCGTCGATTTCCCGATAAGGGCTGTAATCGCCGTAGTAGTCGTACAGCCGTCCGGCGTCTGCGAGCAAGGTGCCGCAGCGTTGACAAGCTTGCGCGAGAGGAGCCAATCCATTGCAAACCGGGCAGAGGTAATCCATGGTTTTTCCCTCCAGAACATAGGGGCTTTGCTGTTTCTACTGTGCGTCAGAACGCCGGCAGCTATGCGTACACCATCTACTGCGCCAATGCTGTAACAAAAAATCCTTGCGCCGCAACAGCACAAGCGGCACAAGGACGGGTGATTTTGCAAAAGCAAAGCAGTGTGACCGCATGCTTTTCAGCAAGACGGCCACAACAGTTTGCGATGATTACGATTTGAAGTTGTCCATGCTGGAGGAATGCCCCGGCTGCAATTTGGCGTCCGGATTGAAGTAAGCCACGGCGTTGTTGACGGCGGTTGGAGCTTCGCCGAAGCCGACGGCAATCAGCTTGACTTTTCCCGGATAGGTGGCAATATCGCCGGCAGCGAAGATGCCAGGGATGTTCGTTTCCATGCGCGAGTTGACGACGATCGCGCCTTTTTCCAGCTCAAGCCCCCAGTTTTTGATCGGGCCGAGCGAGGAGATGAAGCCGAAGTTGACGATGACAGCATCAACTTCCAGATCGAGCTGTTCTTTCGTGGTGCAGTTCGTGAGGGTAAGCCGTTCGATTTTCTCTTCACCGTGAAGATCGGTAATTTCATAAGGCGTCTTGACGTTGACTTTGGACGACATGAGCATCTCGACACTGTGCTCATGGGCGCGGAACTTGTCCCGGCGGTGAATGAGGTGGACTTCTTTTGCGATTGGTTCTAGCATCAAAGACCAGTCGAGGGCGGAATCTCCGCCGCCAACGACGGCGACGCGCTGACCTTTGAAGGAGTTCAGATCGGTGACAAAATAGTGCAGATTGGCTTTTTCAAATTTGACGGCATCCGGATGTTCCAGTCTGCGCGGCTCAAAAGCGCCCACGCCGGCTGTGATGATAACAGACTTGGAGTAGTGTACGCCTTTGTCCGTCGTGATTTCAAATACATCGTCCGCTTTTTTCTCTACGTTTTCCACTTTTTCTTCCAGGCAAACGGTTTGCTGAAAACGTGAAAGCTGCTCCTTCAGATTATTGATTAAATCTTGGGCCAACACCTTCGGGAACCCGGCTACATCGTAAATGTATTTCTCCGGATAGAGAGCCGACAGCTGCCCGCCAAGCTGGGGCATGCTCTCAATAATTTTCACGCTTGCCTGCCGCATCCCGCCGTAAAAAGCGGTGAACAAACCGGCAGGACCTCCACCAATGATCGTAATGTCGTAGATTTGCTCGTCCTTTTGCAGAAAATTCAATCGAAAGCACCTCCGAATATTCAAAAAACGAACTCCCCACCCATTATACCCCAATAAACGAAAGAAAAAAACGTTGGGAAAAATTCGCCTTCATGGGCAAAAAACCCTTGCAAATCACGGGAGCACCCGATAAGATGAGGGTGACTGTAAAGAAATTGTCACATTTGTTGTTTTCAAGTTTGTGCTTTTTTTCACAGGTTGCGGCTTGGAGTCTGACAGGAAATCATTCCGATCCGTCATTTTTTTATTCATTGGGGCATCTTAGACGTAACAGCCTACGTGAAAATTCGCACAAACTTCCTCAAGTTATCATTAACAATGAATGGAAGGGATACCGATGAGTACACCCAAAATCCTCATTCTCGGAGCAGGGTATGGCGGCTTGCTTACCACGCTGCAACTGCAAAAGAAGCTGAACTACAACGAGGCGGAAATTACGCTGGTAAACAAGCACAACTATCATTACATCACGACCTGGCTGCACGAGCCGGCGGCAGGAACCGCTTCGGCTGACCACGCGCGGGTCAATCTGGAAGGACTCTTGAACGAGGACAAAGTGCAGTTTGTCAAGGGCACCGTTCAGTCGATCCAGCCAAACGAACAAAGTGTCACGCTGGAAAACGGCGACGTGCTGACGTACGACTACCTCGTGATCGGACTTGGCAGCGAGCCGGAGACGTTTGGCATCGAAGGGCTGAAAGAGCATGCTTTCAGCATTCGCAGCATCAACGCTGTGCGTCAAATTCGCGAGCATATCGAGTACATGTTTGCCAAATATAAAAACGAGCCGCATCGCACGGATTATCTGACCTTTGTGGTCGGGGGCGCTGGCTTTACCGGAATCGAATTTTGCGGAGAGCTGGGCGACCGCCTGCCGGAGCTGTGCCAGGAGTTCGACGTGGACCCAGAACTGGTCAAGGTGTATTGCATCGAAGCGGCGCCAACTGCGCTGCCGGGCTTTGATCCCGAACTGGTTCAGTACGCCATGGACGTGCTGGAGCGCAAAGGCATCGAGTTCAAAATCGGCACCCCGATCAAACAGTGCACGGCGGATGGAGTACTGTTGGCGACCGGAGAAGAGATCAAATCGAAAACGGTGATCTGGGCAGCGGGTGTCCGCGGCAACAGCATCGTGGAAAAAGCGGGCTTCGAGGTCATGCGCGGCCGCGTCAAAGTAGACGAATACTTGCGGGCGCCGGGCTATGAAAACGTGTTTGTCGTCGGCGACTGCGCCCTTATTTTCAATGAGGAAGGCCGTCCTTATCCGCCGACAGCGCAAATCGCCGTGCAGGAAGGCGAGACGCTCGGAGAAAACCTCGCCGCGCTCATTCGCGGAGAGCTTCCGCAAAAGTTTGTCCCTCATCTGCAAGGAACGCTGGCCTCTCTCGGCAAAGGCGAGGGAATCGGCCAGGTCGGTTCGAAAAAGCTGTTTGGCAGCACAGCAGCGATGATGAAAAAAGCAAGCGACCTGCGCTACCTGTACAAAATCGGCGGCGTCGGCCTTGCGCTGAAAAAGGTAAAGCTGTAAGCGATGCGTCACGCGAGCATTCAAGTCAGAGGGCTGATGACCCGCGACGAAATGGAGCGGTACAATGCACTGATGGAAGTGGGCGCTTTCCTGGAAGAGCAGGGGCGACACGACCTGGCCTGGCATGTACAGCGTGAGGTAGATATTCTCATCCTGCCTGCCATCGAGCGGCTCAAGGAAAAGGGCCGGGAGAGGGATCGGGAAAATCTGCGCTACATGATTAACAATGGGCTTTTAGACGAAGATGACGATTGAACGGGTCCCCCGGCGAGCGATTGCCGGGGGTTTCGTGTACAATCAGAAAGAGGTTACAGTCAGGAAGGGAAAGGAAGAAAGCAGCATGCGCGAAGGAAAAGTGTGGCTGGGAGCCTGCGGGATCGTCATCCGGGGAGATGAAGCGCTGGTCGTCAAAAAAGCGTACAGCGGGCTGAAAGGGCAATGGTCGTTTCCGGCTGGGTTTGTGCAGGAGGGCGAGACGGTCGACGAGGCAGCGGTACGCGAGGTTTTGGAGGAAACGGGAATCGAGGCTGTCGTGCGGCAGGTAGCGGGCATCCGCTCAGGCGTCATCCGCGAGTCGATCAGCGACAACATGGTTGTGTTCTGGATGGATTACGTGAGCGGCGAGCCGCGGCCACAAGAAGGGGAGATTGCGGAGGCGCGCTTTTTGCCGATTCAGGAGCTGATACATGATCCGCTTTCTTCCACATATTTGAAAATTATTTTGCCTGGTTATAAAAGGCGGGAGGAAGGCATGGAAGGGCAGTCCTATGAGATAGATCCCGTCTTTCGGTACACTTCCTATAAAATCTTCAAGCATGAGTGAGAATCGAGAAGCTACGCCGCGATGTTTCCGCTTACATCGCGGTTTTTTCTGCGATTTCTGAAAAAAACTGTGTTGTGAAGAACGGCTTTGTTCTGATATAGTTGGATACATCTAAATAATCTGAAAATACATGCAATTAAAAATGGAGCATGTATGGAGAAAGGGGAGCTCATCATGAGGCATAACCATGAACAATGCCCATACTGCCACGGTCAAGGGTATTTCCAGCTGCTCCTGGGTGGCACGGAAAATTGCCCAAACTGTGAAGGAGCAGGAAAAGACAAACATCGGGAAGCGATCTCCACAAACAAATAGCATCTGCACACGTTGCATGGAGCAAGAGTCGTCAGGGATGATTTTCGGCGGCTCTTTTCGTTTGCGCTCGCGGAAGGCATGCGTATTGACCTGTATCTGCCATGTTTGCTACACTAAAAGGCGAAAACAGCCCGTCCTCCTTTGATTTGCCAAAAGCATACAGGCAAAGCCGGAGACGATGGCAGGAGGTCTTGCGGTCGATGAGTTTATTGCAATTTATGGTTTCCATTGTTTTGTTCACCGTGCTCGGTTTTGGCATTGGGTTTATTTTAAACATGATTTTGAAAACGACATGGCTCCCTGTCGTGATCGGAGTAGGCGTAGTCGCAGGGGCGCTGATCTATCAAAAAATCGTTCCGGGCATCTGGGATGCCGTGATTCTCGGCTGTGGAATGGCAGGAACGGTGGGCAGCGGCTGGACGATTTCCACCCTGCGCAAAAAAGGATACCGGATGTTCTAGGGATGCAAGACAGGCCTTGTTTTGGGGCCTGTTTTCTTTTGCCATGAGGAAACATACTGAATCTTTCAGAAACAATCCAAAATTTGTGTATAGTTTTCTCCTCTTCGGGACATGACTAGAACCGAGAGGAGGTTTACCAAGAAATGAATAGGAAGCAGTTCGCAAGTATCCTCGCGCTGTTCATCCTGGTCCTGACGGCGTTTGCAAAAGACGGATACGGCTACAACGTGATCGGGGACCACAATCTCCAATCCACCTTCGGAATCAAGGAAATCAAAGAGGGACAACGGGTCGTCAAAAAACGGACAGTATCGGCCAGTTCATTCACTCAAGTCATTGATAAAACAGATGTATTTCTCGACCAATACCCAAAAGTTCGCGTGGTTGCGACCGGCTATTACGCCGGGTACGAGTCGACCGGAAAAACTCCTTCCGACCCTTCCTACGGCATTACGTACTCGGGCGTGAAGGTTCGCCGGGATGACTATTCGACAATTGCCGCTGACCTGCGCATTTTCCCGCTGGGCACAATCCTGTACATACCAGGTTACGGCTACGGGGTGGTGGCAGACAAAGGCGGAGCGATTCGCGGGCACAAGATCGACCTGTACTTTGAGACGAAGCAAGACGTGTTTGACCAATGGGGCAAAAAATCAGTCGATGTTTATGTCGTCCGACGTGGGGACGGAAAGCTGACAGAGGCTTTTCTCAACAATCTGAATCAAAAAGGCATCGCAGCGATGGCAGAAGTAGCGGACTAGATGCCCGCGGCGGTAAGAAAGTGAACAGAAAAAAACGTTCAAGGCAATGGCTTTGAACGTTTTTTTGCGTGGCTGGCAAGCAGGCAGATTGGCGATGCCGTGCGCCAGCAACAGTTGGCCTGTGTTTTATGGATGAATCAGCTTGACGAGTTGTTCCAGCCCGTCGAGAATGCGCGTAGACGGGCGGCAATACAGTCCTTCTTCCAGCAGGTGAACCTGCCCCTGACGGATCGCTGTCATGTCGCGCCACTCCGGGCGGTCCGTAATCGTTTCCCGCTTGATGCGTTTAAGCTCGATCCCGCACCAGACGACACATATATGGTCCGGGTCGCGCTCCTGCACCATCTCCCGCGTTGCCTTCACATTGGCGACGGGAAAGTCGGCGAACACGTTGACAGCTCCGGCGATTTCACTCACATCCGTCAGCCAGTTTTCCCGGCCTGGAGTGTAGATCGGGTTGGGCCACCATTCCCAGTACAGCTTCGGACGGGGGGAAAAGGCAGCGGTTCGCTGTCGGATGCTTTCTATTCTTTCGGCAAATTGGGACGCAAGCTGCTCCGCCTGCTTGTGCAAGCCTGTCGCTTCACCGACAAGCCTGATGTCAGCGGCAATTTCTCCGATTCGCGACGGATTCAGCACGATATGCGGGATTGCTCGCTCTCGCAGCGCCTCCACGTTTTTTTCCATGCCGGGGACGCTCAGCGAGGCGACGACCAGATCAGGCTGGAGCGCAGCTACCTTCTCCATGTCGATGGCAAGGTCCGGGCCGACGCGGGGCAAGTGCTGCCATTCTGGCGGCCAGTCGGAGTGATCGTCCAGCCCGACTACGTGCTCATGCAGACCTAAATAGTAGAGGATCTCGGTATTGCTCGGACAGATGGAAACGATGCGCATGTGATTCCCCCCTGTGGAAACGTCCTAAAAAAACGGTTGCACCAGCAAGGCGATCATGACGCCGAGCCAGCCGCCAATCAGCACCTCGATCGGCTGGTGGCCGAGCAGCTCTTTCAGCTTTTTCGCTTTTTCCTGGTTCGGACGCACTTTCAACGATTTCATGCCTTCCAAAAGGTGGTTGAATTCGTCTACGAGCTTGTTCAAGACAACGGCTTGCATACCGGCATGACGGCGAACCCCTGCGGCATCAAACATGACGATCACACCGATAATGGCGGAAATCGCAAACATATTGCTGGAAAAGCCTTCCCTGAGCCCCACAGCGGTAGACAGCGCCGTCACGGCAGAAGAATGGGAGCTGGGCATACCGCCAGTGCTGAGCAACAGCGACCACTGCCATGTTTTCGTTGCGAAAAAATGGAGGGGAATTTTGATAAATTGGGCGATTCCTATGGCAATCAGTGCAGCCCATAAGGGGAAGTTTTCGAGAATATCCGCCACGGAAAATCCATTCCTTTCTACTGTACGCTTCTCAAGATTATTGTAACAGAAGGGCGTTGTCTTAATCCGTGAAGTTTTCGTTTGGATGTTAAGCGCTGCCAATCTGTGGTACCATAAGGAAAGCGCCTGGTGGGAAGGTCAGCCGCAAACATGCGGGTGCTTCCAAGCGAGGCTGCTTTTTTGAAGTCATGCAGGTGGGAAACGGAGGCGTGCATCCATGCAGTATCCCGTGCAGTATTTGCAGTTCATTGAAAAATTCAATGAAGGGGAGTACTACGAATGCCACGATCTGCTGGAAGACATCTGGATGGAGGACAAATCCGATAAGTTTTTGCAAGGATTGCTGCAGCTATCGGTTGGACTGTACCATCTCGAATACGGCAATTTGAAAGGCGCTCGCTGGATGTTTGGCAATGCGCGGAAGTATTTGTCCCGCTACGGACCCGTGCATTGGGGGCTGGACGTAGAGGAAGTGCTTCGTTACATAGAGAAGTGCGAGGCTGTTTTGCCGGATCAGGATGCCATCCCGTACGCAGAGGCGAAAGCCATGACGTTTCCATCCATGCGTTTGTATGTCGACACATCGTGTTAAAACACAAATGTGCCCATAATTGTATCCTATCACAGCGAAAGAGGGAAGAGTATATGGAAGTAACCGCAGAAAAACGCTCGCAGCTTGTGAGCTACGCATGCGACGAACTGCTTGTGCCGCTTTGGAAAGGAGAGCAGCTTTCCCAGGTGTATCCCGAGCTGGAAGCGGCTTTTGCCGGAAGTCTCGGCGGCTTGCAGCAGGAAGGAGAGATTGCGGGAGAGGCAAAAGAGGTGACGGTGATCCATGGATTGAACCGGATTGCCGCCAAAAAATTGCTCGTGGTAGGCATGGGCGAGCCTGGCAAATTCGATTTTGTGGCAGCCCGCAATGCCTGGGGACGAGCAGCCAAAACAGTCGCTTCCAAAGGAAAAGCGAAAATCGTCGCGATTGACCTGCGCACGACAGAGCATCTGGGATCGGAGCGTCTGGCCCAGGCTGTGACAGAAGCGTTTGGCCTTGCTGAATACAATTACGAAGGATACCGTCAAAAAGCGAAGCGGGAATTTGCGCCAATTGCAGCCGTGCGGATTTTGGCTGCCGACGACGCCGCAAGTGCCGTAGAGGCAGGTGTGCTGCGGGGCAATGCACTCGTGTCCGGTACGAACCTGGCGCGCACGCTCGTGAACGAGCCTGCCAACTACTTGACGCCGCGCGCCTTGAAGGATGCGGCAGTCGCCGTAGCTGAGCGCTACGGAATGACGGTGGAGGTGCTGGAGAAAGCGAAGCTGGAAGAGCTGGGCATGGGCGGCGTTCTCAGCGTCGCAAAAGGCAGCGAGCAGGAGCCGTACGTGGTAGCGATCAAATATCAGGGCAGAGAGACGTGGGACGATGTCATCGGCCTGGTCGGCAAAGGCGTGACATTCGATACGGGCGGCATCTCCATCAAGCCGGTAGCGGGCATGGAGGACATGAAGTCGGATATGGGCGGCGCGGCTGCGATGATCGGCGCACTGGAGGCGCTCGGCCAAATGAAGCCAAAGGTCAACGTGCTCGCCGTCATCGGGACCGTGGAAAACATGCCGTCCGGCACGGCATTCCGTCCTGGCGACGTGATTACGACGATGAGCGGAAAAACAGTCGAGATCATTACGACAGATGCGGAAGGCCGCCTCGTTTTGGCTGACTGCATCACGTATGCCAAAGAGCAGGGCGTGTCGTGCATCGTCGACGCCGCCACGCTCACAGGCGGCATCGTCGTCGCTCTCGGACACTACTGCTCCGGGGCGATGACGAACAACCAGGAACTCATGAACGAACTGCTCGGCGCAGCAGACACCGCTGGCGAGCGTCTGTGGCAGTTGCCTACGTTTGAAGAGTACCGCAGCCTGAACAAGAGCCGTTTTGCTGACCTGAAAAACTCGGGCGGTCGCTATGGCCACGGCATCATCGGCGGCGTGTTTCTCCAGGAATTTGTCGGCGATACGCCATGGGTGCATCTGGACATCGCCGGTACGGCGTACACCGCTACGGCAGGCGACATGCAGCCCGCTGGCGGCACAGGTGTCATGACCCGCACGATTGCCGAGTTTGTCGCAGGCCGCAGCCAATCCTAAACGTAAAAAAGAGAAGGAGTGTTTTGACATGAGCCAAAATCCAAGCAACGAAACTCGTCGCAAACTGCTTGAGGAAGCGAAGACGATTGCCGTGGTAGGGCTGTCCAACAAGCCGGAGCGCACCAGCTACATGGTCGCACAGGCCATGCAAAATGCCGGCTACCGCATCATCCCGGTCAATCCTGTCATCGCCGGAGAAACCGTTCTGGGCGAAAAAGCAGTCGCCAGCCTGCAAGAGCTGGATCAGCAGGTAGACATCGTGAACGTGTTCCGCAAAAGCGAGGACATTATGCCTGTCGCCCAGGATGCCCTGAAAATGAAGCACAAGCCAAAGGTGTTCTGGATGCAGCAAGGAATCGCCAACGAAGAGGCGGCGAACCTTGTTCACGCGGAAGGCATCGAGGTCGTGCAAGATTTGTGCATCAAGGTAGACCACGCGCTCTTGCGTGTGGGGAAATAACTGTTCGTGGTGGAGTTGCGGAAAAGACCCTCGCTTTTGGCGGGGGTTTTTTGTGGCGACACTTGCAAAACAGCGACTGGTCACTTGGAGCCGTGTACAATGGGGGGGAAACTCCCGTCGAAAAAAGAAAGAGGCGGTATCCCGCCCCTGCAAAACGCCATCAATCCCATGCGAACCTTTGTTCCTTCCAGGGATCGCCGTACATATGGTAGCCATTTTTCTCCCAAAAACCTTGTCTGTCCTTCTCCATAAACTCGACGCCGCGCACCCACTTCGCGCTTTTCCAGAAGTAGAGATGCGGGAGGACGAAGCGCAGCGGCCAGCCGTGTTCAGGCGTCAGGTCCTCGCCGTTGTGTTTGGTGGCGAACAGATTGCCGGCTTTCGCAAAGTCGGCCAGCGGCATGTTCACCGTCCAGCCGTGCTCGGCGTGCAGCATGACGTACTTCGCTTCCGGCTTGACTTTCACCAGCTTCAGCACTTCTTCCACCGGGATGCCTTCCCATTTGTTGTCCAGCTTGCTCCAGCCCGTCACGCAGTGGATGTCGTTCGTGACTTCGCATTTGGGCAAAGCCATCATTTGCTCATAGGTGAGCGTGACCTCTTCCTCGACGAGTCCGAACAGGCGGAAGCTCCACTCGGTAGCGAGGTCCGTATATTCGGGAACCTCACCATAGTGCAGCACCGGAAAGCCTGTCGTCTCCTTTTGATTTGGGGGAATGCGGTCGCGCTTCGTATCTGTCGGTTGGTTGGTAAACATAGCTCCACTCCTCGCTGTTCAAATCCGCTTGTCCTTCTGTTCTTAATCATATCCAGCAAAAGCAATCGGGTGCAAGAAAAACAACGGCGAAAGTGCAGTTTCACCAAAGGAACTGCGAGCTTATTTGCTGTCACGCTTGCCTGTTCTTTTTTCGAGATAACCCCAAAGATAGTAGGTTGCCCAGAAAAGAAGCATGACGAGCGCGAGTGCGAGTAGCTGGTTATTTGCCAGTTGTTCACGGTTGAAATAAAAAAATTCCCCGCTGTTCTTCAGAAGCAGGGGGGAAACTGAGGATGAACCGGTCTATTTATACAAAATATCCTCCCGCAGCGCTTCTACTTTGCTTAATGCATCGGCAATATCACTTTGACTTACACCAAAGTGGGTAAGCGCGGCACGGAGGTGGTTCACGATGGCATCAAAATGAACAGGCTGCAAATTCATCCCTTCGTGAGCCTTAGCCATTGACTGGCCGGTGTACTGATTGGGGCCGCCAAGCGCATAGCTGATGAATTTGGTTTGATGTTTCCGCTGTTTCTCCATATCCGTATTCTTGAAAAAATGGTTGACGGTATCATCTGCTAAAACAAGTCCATAAAAGTAGTCGACGACCTTGGAGATGGTTTCTTCTCCACCATACTTTTCGTAAAACGATCCCATAATAAGCCTCCTTAGCAGTTCAATATCACCTTCACTATTCCACAAAAGATGGGATCTTATGTCTTGCACGGGCAACTTTTCGCGAATGTTTTGCAAAAGAGAGCTGGCAAAGTTCTGGGACTGCTGCCCTTGAACCAGGGCAGCAGTCTACTGTCAGTCTAGTTGTCTGGTGACGCGTCATCTGCACCAAAGAAGCGTTTCAGGATGGTACGGCTCTGGTCAGATACGTGTTCAAAGACAAACGCGATCTGACCTTCACGAGGCTGCAAATAGTAGTGGGTGATGCCAAGCTGTGTAAGCCCGTGACTGAGCCGCAGTGCATCGTTGAGACTTACGAGAAAGTACAGATGCTGGGTCATAGAGATCACCTCCTTCCGCACCTAACCGTAGCAGAAGGAGGGAGCAAAAGAGTTGGGGAAGAAAAGAAGAAGTATCAAAGAGAGTGTGTGTGAAAAGTATTAGTAGCATAAGTGAAGAATGCTAAAATGAAAAAAACGCCGTGGGAGACTCGTTAGCGTCTAGGCAGGCCGCAGCGCTAACGCTATAACTCATGGCGTTTTTGTAGTTCTATACGGAAAAGACGTTCAAGAGTATGAAAAGATTGAGACACGGATTTTGCTACCTTTGAGCCGTAAGATACAAATTTTTCATTAGGTTAAAGTCGCACACCGGGAAGAATCCATTTGAGTTTCAAAGTAAGATTCACAAAATGTATAAATATGTGTTTATATTAAATAATTGACATTTATATAAAAATATGATAAAGATATTTTGATGGAAAAAAATAACAAATAATATGTTGGGTGGTGAAATTTTATTCATTTCAAAAGAAAAATTAGTTTTTTGGCAAACTCACTATCTGAAGGGTTAGAAGATAAAGCTTCGATGCAATTTAAAAACTCTTCTAATTCTTGGGGATTTTCGTCAATTGTTGCATTTTGAGAGTTTTGAAAGTAATTTTCCAGCATGTATCCGTAACTGAGTATGTTTTTGCTTTCTTCAGATGTTCCGGCAGTAAATGAGGTGCTATCTACAAGAATCTGAACTTTACTTGCATAAGAAAGCGCCAATTTAAATCTGGTATCCCAGTCAGTGTTTTGCCTTAGTGATACAGCGATGGAGCTTAAGCTTCTTTGAAAATCTGCATCAATACGCTCTTGGTAAAGTTCTAAATTACTCTTGGTTTTTACCAGGCCCCATACAGTTACTAAATTAGTGACTATTAACACTGTAATTAATACAGAGACAAAATACTTTTTATTAGTTCTCAATGTAACCTCACCTTTCATTTTTTTACTAATTATACAATAGGGAGTTCAAAAAATGTTAAAGATATCAAAATTTTCCTTGTCGGTAGCGCTTATTTCCATATTGTCAATGAATCCTACAATGGTTTTAGCAAACTCTGGCGACAATTTAAGTCCAGCAGAAATTAAGAAACTGAAGGAGGTTTTTAAATTTTCTGACCAGCATATAGAGGATTTAATAGAAGATGGATTAGTTCAAGAATATTTGTCCATGGAAAAACCAGTGGTCAGCAAGAAGGAAGAATACTATGAACTAACAAGTCAGGCAAATGGGGAAGTAGAAGTTGAGCAACTTACAAAAAGCGAGTTTGATATAAGAGTAGCCGAAAACCAAGATGCTAATGAGCAGAAAGAAGGGGATGGGGAAACAGGCTTAATTTCAACTCTGGGATACGATGTTGAAGATCGTCATGATTATATAACTTTAGAGACATGGTTCATATACGATGAAGATAACTGGGATGCACAAGCTTCTGCTCGTTTTGAGTTTGCAGATAATAGTTCAACATATGGTTTTACAAAAGCAGATCTTTATGATGATATTCTTGCCATTGGTGTTAGCCAAAATGCTCGATTAATACCTGGTAGTGAAGATTTTTCTCTAAAATATCGTTTATATGGATTCAATGGTGAATATGATAAGTATGGAAACCCTATTTTTGAATGGTACTCTGATAGTAAGAGTGCCAGGAAAGCAGATTTGCGGGACGAAGGTGGCTACGCATTTAACGTGAAATACCCTAGTTTAAATAATAATAGAAGACAGTATATAAAAAATATTAGAGGATACATGAAAGTTGATGTAGAACCAGAGGGCTCTTCTTGGGGCGGAAAAAGATATGATGTATGGAGTCATTATCTGCATACACAGTATAAAATTCATTGGTCTGGCTCTGTGTCTATTCCTCTAGGTGGAAGTATTGCATTTGAATACGAGGATGATGTACAAAAAATTACAGGCCATACTTCAGAGCGTATACGTGATTGAGAGCATTACACATCAAAAATAACTGGACATTTAGTGTGAAGTTTTAAATTAATTGCCTAGCACTAAAACTAAAGAAGACTAGTCGACGATGAGCGATTATGTCTTTTTTAGTTTTAGTAGTGAAAATCACACATCTATGTGCTTCGATAATTTATCGAGCCAGTGTTTCGGCTAACAGACGGCAACTGAAAAATTTTAAGGCACTTACAAAAAGGCTACACTCGAAGAGAGAATGACTTCATCGATTCAGAAATTTTGAGTTAATTGTTGATGAGTGGAAAGGCTACGGGGAAGGAGGGGGGAATGTGGTTTGTGCGTATGGTGCTAGGCGGCGTTGTGACCCAACTGCGCTATGTTCTGATTATCCTCCGTAAAATACGTTAGAAAGCGACAAAACGAGCCCAAAGCACTTTGCTCTACAGAGTGTTTTGGGCTCGCTTTTGTCAAAAGTCCTTGGATCTCAGCCGGGCAGGCAAAACAGCACGCTCTGCTTTTTCGTACAGGGAAAGCAAGCTGTGCACGACGGAAAGCTGTGGTACAACCAGAAAAACAATTGCGGCCGAGCCAATGCTGATGAGTGCACCTGCGATGACGTCCGCCGGATAGTGTACGCCTACCCAGATCCGGGAGAGCCCGACACAGACAGCCAGCAGCATCCAGAGAATGCCCGCTTTCCTTTTAAAAAGCCAGAAGCTCATGCAAAAGGAAAAAAACAAAATCGTATGGTCGCTGGGGAAGGAATTGTCCACCGCTTTTTGCACCAACTGATTCACATTGGCAAGTTCGGCAAACGGCTGTTGGTTGTAGTGCAGAGTGCCTGCGATTTTTCCGAGTCCTTCCGCAAGCGCAAACGTGGCCATGGCGCAAACGACCATCACGCGATTTTGATAGCTGCGTGTCATCCAGTACAGAAGCACGCAGACGGCCAAGGCGTATACGGTGTATTCGGCGATGACGTAAAACGCGGGATTGAGCGCCGGGTACTCTTTGCCCAGGTCATTAATCAATCGGAAGGCATGAACATTGATTTGCATGGCGTCCAAGAACAACGGTCCCCCTTTCCGCTTCAATGGGGGAATTGTATCCAAAGACGGCAAAAGAAGAAATCGATTTTCCTTACATAAGATTACAAGGTTGTAAGATAGGGCTGCGGTACCCAGGCTGGGAATGAAAATCAGTAGTATGATCCATAAAATATTCATTTGAATAAGCGGCAAAAGCACCTTATAATTAAATTAATTATTAGATTGTAATTTTTCTACTTTTGAAACTGGAGGTGGCTTTATGCAACATGTTGATTATCACCATCTCGATCACGTGAAGGAACAGCAAAAATCAAAGAAAACGTTGTGGATTACATTGATCCTGACTTTGTTCTTTACCATCGTGGAAATCGTCGGCGGCCTGTTGTCCAACTCGCTTGCTCTTTTGTCCGACTCGGCGCATATGATTTCGGATGTCGTTGCACTCGCTCTGAGCATGGCCGCGATTTACATGGCGACGCGCAAGCCGACGAAAAAGTATACGTTTGGCTTTTTGCGCTTTGAAATCATCGCTTCGTTTTTGAACGGTCTGGCGCTTGCTGTGATTGCGCTTGGGATCGCGTTTGAAGGGGTGAACCGGATGATTCATCCGCAAGACGTCGACTTGCAGCTGATGCTGACAATCGCTTCCATCGGGTTGATCGTGAACATCGTATTGACAATCGTGCTGTCGAGAAGCACCAAGGAAGAGGACAATTTGAATGTAAAAAGCGCCCTCTGGCACTTTATCGGCGACCTGCTCAGCTCTGTTGGCGTCATCGTGTCGGCGGTGCTCATTTCCTTCACAGGCTACTCCCTCTTTGACCCGTTGATTAGCATGGTGATCGGGGGAATCATCTTTATGGGCGGCGTCAAAATCATCCGCGAATCGCTGGCCGTCCTGATGGAATCCGTACCGGAGCAGTTTGACCTCGACCAAATCCGTGCAGACCTCGCCAGTGTGGAAGGCGTCTACGACGTGCACGAGCTGCACCTGTGGGCGGTATCGACGGACCATTACTCGCTGACGGCACACGTGTTTGTGCGCGAGAATATTCAGCCGTATTGTGTGATTCTTGGCATCAATCATCTGCTGAAAACGAAGTACAGCATCGAGCATTCGACGATCCAGATCGAACACCCGATGATTCTCGATCACGGCGAGTACGGCAAACAGTTTTTGCTGCAACAGGCGTAAGCGGCTGCTTGCGCTGTACAGCCACGGCTGCACGCCTATAACCAAAAAAGGCCGAGCGGTTCCAGACACTCAAACAGTTCTGGTAGCCTGCCCGGCCTTTTCGGCTTCCTTGCCGCTTTAAAGCGTTTGCGGTTTTACGCGTGTTCTTGCTGTCAATTCTGAATTGACTGTAAAATCCAGCTAGAAGCGGCATGCCATTTATGGATGGAGTAAGGAGGAAGACGATGATGGTGCATACAATCAAATTTTGCCCGTGTAATCTTCAAGGCAGTCTGGAGTGGGTGAGAAACGAGGTCAGGAAATTTCCCGATGTGGAGCTGATCGACGGGCGGTGCCTCAACTATTGCGGTCAATGTCTGGAAAAGCCGTTTGCGCTGTACAACGGCAAAAATATCGTGGGCAACGACGGACAGGAACTGCTTGATCGGCTGGTGGAAAAGCTCTCGGCAGCCCATTAGCAGGGCAAGCGCAAGAACGCAACGCCTAGGTGTCTGGTGCCGATTGTCCGCTGTCTACAGCTTCGCCCACACTCCTTCTTGCTTGCAGACTCTAGCGGCCTGCTCGCGTGCTCGTTTTCCTTCCGGATCATCGCACGCGGGCAGGCGCTGTCGCAAAGAGGGCAATCTTTCGGTGACTCTAGCGGACGAAAGTGTTTTTGACTCGCCTGGATAGGCGGAAATACGGAATCCAGATCATGGCGCTGATACCTGCGCGGATCAGACTGCGCCCTGTATCGGCTACGGCTCCGGTTTCGCTTCCGTTCGGGAAAAGCTTGGCGATGTAAGACCAGGCGAGCATGTCCACTATGGATACGGTTAGCATAACAAGCAGCAGTCCGATGAACATGTCCGGAGCGCTTTTCTTTTTGCGGAAAAATGCCAACAGCAGGAAAATCGAATAGAACAATAGCGCGATTTCAAACAAAATGCTGCCATAATAATAAACGGTGAGTAGCATGCTTGTTTCCATATACGGCCCCAACAGCTCAATGGTGCCTGAGTAGTTGACAAAAATGTCAGCGAGAGAGAAAAGCTGCCCAATCGGAGTAAAAATGATGCTGATAGCGGGCAGGATCAGCCATCCACCCAAGCCTGTTGGCTCCGGCTTTTGCGTTTCCAGGTTTGTGTTCATGAAATTCCTCCATTTCTTTGTGAATTGCGAACTAAATTATGGTAATTGTAGGAGGATCTTCTTGTCAATGAAAAATATAGCGGTGCAAAAGCGGAAAGCTACCTTGTAAAAAGAACACACAGCCTATCAAGAAGGAATCGGCAAAAGCCAAAGCGTATTCCTATCTAATCAAGTCCGAAGGGAGCCGTTTCCATGAAGCCAATTCGCTATGAGCGCAAAATATACACGCCAGGCCCGACGCCGATCGAGCGTCTGAGCAGACTGTCGAAGGAGTTGGGCGGGCCGACGATTTCGATCAAGCGCGACGATTTGCTCGGTTTGACCGCCGGCGGCAACAAGACGCGCAAGCTGGAATATTTGGTCGCGGATGCGATCCGGCAAGGTGCGGACACGCTGATTACGTGCGGGGCCGTCCAATCGAACCATTGCCGCCTGACATTGGCCGCGGCGGTGCGCGAAGGATTGCGCTGCCAGCTTGTTTTGTCCGCGCCCGAAACAGGCGACTACAATCCGCAGGCGAGCGGGAACCACTTGCTGTTCCATTTGCTGGGCGCTGAAAAAATCGAAGTCGTTTCTGCAGACAAAGACTTGCTGGCAGAGATGGACGTGCTCGCCGAAAGCTTGCGAAAAGCGGGGAGAAAGCCGTACCTGATTCCGGTCGGCGGCTCCAACGAGGTCGGCTCGCTCGGCTACATGGCGTGCGCGGAGGAAATCGAGCAGCAGGCGTGGGAGAGCTGCACCCCTTACGATTACGTCGTGACGGCGACAGGCAGCGGCGGGACGCAGGCAGGGCTGATTGCCGGGTTCGCCGCAAGACAGTCTGGCACAAAGGTAATTGGCGTCAACGTCAGCCGCGACCGCGCCGCCCAGGAAGCGAAGGTGCTGGAGCTTTTGCAGCGCACAGCCGCTTGGGTGGGGCTGGAAGGCCAGATTCAGCCGGAGTGGGTGCAGTGCGAGGACAGGTTTGTCGGGCCGGGCTACGCGATTCCGACAGAGGAAATGGTCGAGGCTGTGCAGCTTGTAGCCCGGACAGAAGGGATATTGCTCGACCCCGTCTACACGGGCAAAGCGATGGCTGGCCTGATCGGGCTTGTCCGCGAAGGGCGCTTTGGCCGGGACGATCACGTGCTGTTCCTGCACACAGGCGGCTCTCCTGCGCTGTACACGGTACCGGAGCTGTTTTTGCCGAAGGTTTGAATTTTCCGTATCTTATCATCGTTCTGTGACCGAAACTATCATGAATTTATCAGATCGCTGCTATATTTCCCGCCTCCCTTTTGTATTATCGTGGGGACAAAGGGGAGAGAACCATCATGGAGAAAATAAACATCGCGGAGCAGTTTTCACTGTTACAGGAGTCTTGGAGTTCAATGATCGTGGGCGAGCTGAACGATTCGGCGATCAGGCTGGAGCAGCTTTCGGGGGAGTATCCCTGGCAACAGAACGACCAGCAGGACGAGATGATTCTGGTCGTCAACGGAAGATTGCTCTTGATGTCCCATGAGCGGAATATTTGGATCGAGGCGGGAGAGCTTCTGGTCGTGCCAAAAGGGATGGCGTACAAGCTGTTCGTCCCGAACGGAGTTTGCCACCTGCTGACAATTGAGCCGAAAAAGCTGGCGGCACTCAAGCGCTGTTCATGAGGGCGCTTTCGGCGGCTGAGATAGGGGAAAAAAGAGTTGACTTTTCGGTCGTTTCGTATGTAATTAAATACGGATAGCTGCAACTCTTTTTTGAGGTGATGAACGTTGGAAGACGGCGTCTATGTCCTTATCAAAAAAGGCGATCCGGAGCTTGTGCAAAAACGCCGGTTCCTGCGCAGGGACGAGTACACGATTGGGCGGCGAGGGAGCCAGCTCGCGCCTGACATCGCTTTTTCCAGCCCATATGTATCAAGAAGACATGCCGTGATCCGCAAAATCGGCAATCAATATACGATCTCCGACCTGGAGAGCAAGCACGGAACAGAGGTGAACGGGGCGCCGATTCGCCAAACGCCGCAGCCGCTGTTTCACGGCGATCTAATCAGTCTTGCCAAAGGAGTCGTCGAGCTGGTCTTTTTTGCGGAAGGCAGCGAACTGGATGTCACCAGAGAATTTTCTTTTCCGCTGCTGCACGCAACCGTTCCCGCTGCCGCATCATCCGGCCTGGTCATCAATCTGGAGCGCCGGGAAATCCGGCTCGATGGGGCGCGAATTCCTTTGACGGGAAAAGATATGGATTTGCTCACGCTTTTGTATCAACGGGCCAATCAGGCGGTCAGCTACGAGGAAATCATGGTGGCGATCTGGCCTGAGCGAATGATTCACGCCGAAATCAGCGTCCCGGATGTCGGGCGCGCCGAAATCAATGCGCTTGTCTACCGTTTGCGCAAGCGGCTGGGCAAGTACGGACAAAAAGTAACGACGATTCCCCGATTCGGCTATATGTGGGAAGAGTAAAAAGGGAGACGAGCCAGCGGTCTTCCTTTTTTGCTGGCTGAAAATGAGAGCGGCTGTTTTGGCTAATCAGGCTGTAAAATTGTCTGACAGTTATCATCTGTTTATGAGCAAAATGTTATCGTTTCATCAGCTTTTTTCCATATATTCCTGGTTTCTGCTGGTTTATCGTGTGAACAGGAAGGGGAGGAACTGGTGAAAAAGGCATGGTTTTGTTTCTGGAGTGTCTTTCTCGTCATTTTGTCGGGATTTTTCTTCCTCATCTGGGACTATTGGCAGCAGAGGCCGAAGCAAGAGGGAGAAATGGCAAAGGCGGCTTTTACGGCCTACACGACAAAATGGAAGCAGCAGCAGTTTAGCGACATGTACGAGCAGCTCTCGCTGGATGCGAAAGCAAGGGTGAGCAAGGAAGAGTTTGTCTCGCGCTATGAAAACATCTACAGAGGGATCGAGGCTACGCATATCTCCGTAGAACCACTGTACACCGAAGACGTTGTCCCGGACGAAGACGGGAAAATCTGCTTTCACTACCGGCTCAGCATGCAGACGTTTGTCGAGCCGATTTCCTTTACAGGCAAAGCAATTTTGCTCAAAGAAATGCAAAACGACAAGCTGGATTGGTACATCAACTGGAATCCGTCCTTCCTGCTGCCTGAGCTGGAGCATGGGGACAAGCTGCGAGCGAACACGTTTCGTCCGCAGCGGGGAGAGGTATTGGACCGGGCAGGGCGGAGAGTGGTGGTCACATCGCGGCAATCCGCAAATACTCAAGGCTTGTAAGCTAAAAACGATACTTCCTGTAGTGGGAGTATCGTTTTTTCGTGGTAGGAGAGCACCTTTTTGCCAATAGACGTCTGCCAAAAAACGGAAAATCATCGCTTGTCCACTTTCCGCAAAAATTCGCGGACGGTCTGCACGTACTCGGCCGTTTCCTCCAGATAGCCCATGTGAGAGCTGTTTTCCAAAACGTGAAATTCCGCGCCCGGCACAAGCGACTGGTAGTAGCGCGTCGACTCGGGCGTCGCCTCGTCGTGGCGGCCGCAGATGAACAGGGCCGGGATGTCAAGCTGATGCAGCTTCGGCGTGTAGTCGAACGTTTTCAGGTTGCCTGTCGGACAAAACTCGGACGGGCCCCACATTGTCATGTACACGTCCTTGTTCGCTTTCCGGCGGCTTTCGGCGAGCACTTCCGGCAATGGCTCCAGGCGGCACACGTACCGGGCGTAATACTCCTTCATTGCCTCCTGATACTCCTCCGAATCGGTCGTTCCTCGTTCTTCGTGCCGGGCAATCGTCTGCTGCACCTCTTTTGGCAGTCGGGCGATCAGGCGGTCTGCGTCTTCCTTCCAGCGCTGGGCGCTGAGGCACGGACTGGAAAAAATCACGCTCGACACGCCAGCAGGCCGGGTGTCAAGCAAGTACGCCGCCGCCAGCATCGTTCCCCACGAATGGCCAAGGATGTGCGTTTGCGAAAGTCCGAGCGCTTGCCGGATGCAGGCCAGTTCTTCCACGAACCGCTCCGTTTTCCACAAGGACGCATCGGTCGGCCGGTCGGAGTTCCCCGAGCCGAGCTGGTCGTAAAAAATGACCGGACGCTCGTCGCCCAATACGTGCAGGGTTGACTTGAGCGGAGCGTGCGTATTGCCGGGGCCGCCGTGCAGCACGATCAGCGGCGTCTGTTCGCCTGTGCCGACGCGGGTGTACCACACTCGGCCGCCGGGAACCTCTATGTAGCCTTCCTGCTTGTTCATCGTTTTCAACCTCGCTTTTCGTCCATTCTGATAAAGTTATTTTTACCAATATACCATGTCTGACAGATTTGTGCGCAGCGAATGCGCTGTAGGTGCGGGCATGTTTTTATACTTTTTTTAGAATTCGTTTAGAGCGCGTTTAGACCTCGCCCTTATCATCGCTTGTAGAGAAAGTAAGCAGCTTTCAACCAAACAGGAGGGATGAGGAATGCGAAAAAAATGGCTGGCGGTCGGACTGGCAGTTGGGCTGACCGGAGTGTTGGCATGGGGAATCGGAGGGTCTGCGAATGCGGACAGTACGGGCTTTGTCCTGTACAAATCGGCCTTGAGCCAGACGAAAGAAGCCGGAAGCATGACCGCGCATGCACAGCTTGAGTTGACGGACAACGGGAGCAAGCTGTTTGCAGTCGACGGTGTGGCGAAAGTCAATCATGAGCAGCAGCTGGCCAGTGTAGACGGGACGTTTTCCAATGCGAACGGCGAGGGCAGCTTTCAGGTGTTTCGCCAGCAGGACCAGGTCGTTTTCAAAAAAGGGGACAGCGACGTTTATCGCGTCATGGAGACGATGGGCTGGGGACGCAAGGCTCAGCGAGATGCAGATGAGGAACCAAGTGCTGTGATGAGCCATATGCACAACATGCTGTTTGGCGAGATTGGAAAAGGGATGACTGTCGAAAATCTTCCGAATGGAGGCAAACAGGTCAGCTTGCAGCTTTCCGAGGAACAACTGCCGATGTTCGCCAAATTCATCGGGCCGATGGTTTATTCCAAAATCGCCGAGCACAGCCAGGAAGCAGCGGCGGCTCACGAGCATGGGCCGGCCGTGAAGCTGCCGCTTCTGCAAGAAGACGTGCAGCTTGCGCAAGTCGTGCTGAACGCGACGATCAACGAAAAGAACCAGATTGAACAGCAAACCGCCAAGGTCGAGCTGGTGGGCACCGACGCGGCGGGCATCGAGCACACCCTGCGCCTGTCTGTGGACATCCGCCTGTCCGATCTGGCTGCGACTGCGCCAGAGCAGATTGACTTGACGGGAAAACAAGTGGAGAAAATCACCCGTGAGGAGCTTAGAAACGAATGGAGAAAAGGCGGCTGGTGGCATCACGAGGCAGAGTAAGCCTTTTGAAAACAGCTGTAGTATAATGGCAGCAATCATACACGCGGGAGGGGGACGGCCATGTCGATCAAAACGAGACTTTTGCTATCCTATATCGCCATGATTGTCGTTCCCATCGTCTGCTTCGGACTGGTTGCCTCGTTTTTGGGTTCTGTGATACTGGGGGAGTCGTTTCCGCATGGCGCAGGAAAAGAGGCGGGAAAGCCAGCTTTTCGGCAGACGCAAGAACGGCGGGACGAGCTGTTCGCCGGGCTCGCTTTTCTGGCGCGCTACGCCCCGGAGCGGCTTTTGCACCAGGACGTGCTGGCCGAGACGGACGAGGAACTGCACCGACTTGGCGGCGCGATCATTGTCGCCAAAGACGGGGAGGTACAGTTCGCCTCCGCTTCGCTTGATCGGGCGGACTTGCCAAAGTATATGCAACCATCTGCGCCGGATGAACGTTCACGCCGTTGGCCGCCGTGGAGCAGCAGGGACGTCGTCGAGATGCAGTCGTTTGTCTTTGCGGACAACAGCCAGGGCACGCTCTATTTTGTTGCGGAAGACAGAACTTTTTTAACGTCAGGCCTTTATTTTTTTCTGGCGATGCTCATCAGCTTCCTCGTCATTGTCGGGCTGACGAACGGCGTGTTGACCTACTTCGTTTCGCGCAGTATCATCCGCCCGCTGTACGCGCTCAAGCAGGCAGCGCACGAAATCAAGGAAGGCAATCTGGAGCGTCCTGTCCAGCTCGGGCGAAAAGACGAGCTGGGCGAGCTGGGAGAAGCTTTCGAGGAGATGCGCGTCCGCTTGCACGATTCGATCCGATTGCAGTTGCAGTACGAGGAAAACCGCAAAGAGCTGATCTCCAGCATTTCGCACGATTTGAAAACGCCGATTACGGGAATCAAGGCGTGCGTGGAAGCGGTGTTGGACGGAATTGCCGACACAGAGGCCAAGCGCGAAAAATACATGCAGATGATTGCGGGCAAATCCGAGCAGATGGATCGTCTGATCGACGAGCTGCTGCTGTTTTCCCGGCTGGACTTGAACAAGCTGCCGTTTCATCTGGAGCCGGTCGACATCCGCGCCTATGTTGCAGACTGCGTGCAGGAGCTGCGCCTGGAGCCGCGGCTGTCCGGGGTACACATCAGCGTGGCCGGGACAGAGGGAGCGCCGCTTATGGTCATGGCGGATCGGGAAAAGCTGCACCGGGTGCTGATGAACATCGTCGACAACAGTCTGAAATACATGGAAAAGGAAGACAGGCGGCTCGCGGTACAACTGCAAGCGACTGCCGACGAAGCGATTGTGACTATTGCCGACAACGGAACGGGGATCAGCCGGGAAGCGATGCCATACATCTTCGACCGCTTTTACCGGGCGGATCGGGCCAGAAATACCGCTACGGGCGGCAGCGGGCTAGGGCTTGCCATCGTCCGGCAACTGGTGGAAGGGCACGGCGGACGGGTCTGGGCGGACAGCGAGGTCGGCCGCGGGACGAGCATTCATGTTGCCTTGCCGCTGCAAAAAGGGGACAGGGGGTGAAGCGGATGAAGCACATCCTGATTATTGAAGACGATACGGTAATCGCCGAGGTGGAAAAAGATTATCTGGAAGCAAACGGCTTTGCGGTAGAAGTCGCGCACTCCGGAGAGGTTGGCTTGCAAAAGGCGCTGGCAGAGGAGTACGACCTCATCATCCTCGACCTGATGCTGCCTGTCGTGGACGGCTTTGACATCTTGCGCGAGGTGCGCGCGGCGAAAAACATTCCGATCCTGCTCGTTTCTGCCAAAAAGGAAGACGTAGACAAAATTCGCGGGCTGGGTCTGGGCGCGGACGACCATATCAGCAAGCCGTTCAGCTTGGGAGAGCTGGTGGCAAGGGTGAAAGCACACCTGGCCCGCTACGACCGCCTCGTGTCCGAATCGGCGCAGCGGGTACCGAAGGACGAGCTGCGCATTCGCGGATTACGGATCGACAAGCTGGCGCGCAAAGTGTACGTCAATGGCGAGGAAGTTCCGCTAACCTCGAAAGAGTATGACCTGCTGCTTTTTTTGGCGACGCATCCGAACTGGGTGTTCAGCAAAAACGAGCTGTTTGAAAAAATATGGGGACTGGATTCCCTTGGCGATATTGCAACCGTGACCGTGCATATCAGCAAGCTGCGCGAAAAAATCGAAAGTGACCCATCCAAGCCGCAGTACATCGAAACGGTATGGGGAGTCGGGTACCGTTTTCAGTTGTAGCGTTGGGGATTTTTCCGCTACTACTGGATCATCGCCAAGGAAGTGCTCACGCTGGTTGCGGTGCTGCTCGGGCCAATCGGCATGTACGTGTGGACGTTGCAGGCGATGACGATTGCCAGGGCAGAAGGGCTTGCGGCGGTGGAAAACCCGGCTTTTCTCGTCAACAGTGGACAACTGTGGACGGGGATTGTCTTGCAGGTGCTCTCGCTTTTCCTGTTGTTTCTTTTGTCTGTTTTCAAGCCGTGGGGGAAGCGAAAGAATTGAGAAACCAAAATGTGAGATGGAACAGTAACTGGCTTTAGGAACGGTTGCTGTTTTTTTATTATATGGAAAACCGTTGCACACGATTGGAATTCGTCAGGGACTACTTTTAGCGGTGTTTGCCAGCCGCTCATGGTATGATGGGAGAGTTAAATCGTATTGGAATGGAGGCTGTCTGATGAAATTCATAGATAACCAAGGAATTACAGATCCTCGCATCAATCTGGCTATTGAGGAATACGCGCTGAAACATTTGCCCGCAAGCGAAGATTATCTGCTGTTTTACATAAACGAGCCTTCAATCATCATCGGCAAAAACCAGAACACAATCGAAGAAATCAATTCCGCCTATGTCGAGGAAAACAATATCCACGTCGTGCGCAGACTGTCTGGCGGCGGTGCGGTCTACCACGATCTCGGCAATCTCAACTTCAGCTTCATCACCAACGATGACGGCGAATCTTTTCACAACTTCCGCAAATTCACCGAGCCGGTCGTTCAGGCGTTGAAAAAGCTTGGCGTCGAGGCGGAGCTGACCGGACGCAACGACATTCAGGTCGGAGAGCGGAAAATATCCGGCAATGCGCAGTATTCGACCAAAGGCCGGATGTTCAGTCACGGCACGCTGCTGTTTGACTCCGAAATCGAAAACGTGGTGTCTGCCTTGAAAGTGAACGCAGACAAAATCCAGTCGAAGGGCATCAAGTCCATTCGCAGCCGGGTCGCCAACATATCGGAATTTTTGCCGCAGCCGATGACGATTGAGCAGTTCCGTCTGGCGATTCTTCATTCCATTTTCGGGGAGGGACAGGTCGAGGAATACAATCTGACCGACGAAGACTGGGTGAAAATTCACGAGCTGTCCAAGGCCCGTTACCAAAGCTGGGACTGGAACTACGGCAAATCGCCAAAGAGCAATTACCGTCAGTCGAAGCGGTTTGACAACATCGGCAGCATTGAGGTACAGCTTGATATTGAGAAGGGAAAAATCAAGGCGGCGAAAATATACGGAGACTTTTTCGGCGTGAAAGACGTAGCCGAACTGGAGGAACGACTTATCGACACGCCTTATGATCGCGCCTCGGTCAGTGCGCGGCTCGCCGAGGTCAACCTGCAGGAGTTTTTCGGCAACCTTGATCGGGAAGCGTTCGTCTCCTTGCTGATCGTTTAAAACAAGCATCGTTCGAAACAGATTCGCGGACCGCCGTTAGTGTGTTGTTTTTTGCACGAACAAGACCAGGTACGGCAAAAAAACAAAGGACATTGAGGTGGCGGCTGCTCTGGGCTTCGTGTACCCGCAGGGCGATGACGAGCGCGTCACGCACTATTTGCAGCGTGTTTCCCAGCTTCCGCCCGATGCCACGGAAATTTTTTTGACGACACAGACAGGGAAGGGGCTGTCCCAATCGTCGCAGTCAACGGGACGGCCTCTTCAGGTGAAGCTTGGCATTATATCAATCGAACAGAAATCACAAGCTAAGGAACAGGGGAGGATGGGCTAGCGATTTGGAGAACAGATGAAGGGATTGGACAACCCGCAATTGGACGATCGAAAGGAGAAACCAAGTGGAAAATCATCAAGAAACGAAACAGAGTGGAGGGACGTTCGGGAGCAGGAGCAATTTTCTCGTCGTCATGGTCATGATCCTGGGCGTGTTTGTGGCCATTCTCAACGAAACGCTCCTGAACGTGGCCTTGTCGAAAATCATGGATGACATCGGCATTTCTCCCAGCAAGGCGCAATGGCTGGCAACGGGCTATTTGCTGGTCATTGGCGTGTTGATTCCGGTTACTGCCTTTCTCATTCAGCGCTTTACGACACGGACGTTGTTTTTGTCAGCGATGGGGCTGTTCACGCTGGGGACGTTCGCAGCGGCGATTGCACCGGGCTTTGGCCTGCTTCTGGTTGGCAGGGTGCTGCAAGCGTCGGGAACGGGACTCTTGTTCCCTTTGCTGACGAATGTGGTGCTGTCCGTCGTGGCGATTGAAAAACGCGGTTCGGCCATGGGAACAATCGGGATCGTGATTACGTTTGCACCGGCGATTGGCCCGACACTGTCCGGCATCATCGTTGAGCATTTCAGCTGGCGCGCGCTCTTTTACGGGGTGTTGCCGATTGCTTTGTTCGTTGTCACCTTTGCCTATTTCCGGCTGAAAAACGTCACGGAAACTTCTCGCCCACGCGTAGATGTACTTTCCCTGCTGTTGTCTACCTGCGGCTTCGGGGGCATCGTGTTTGGTTTCAGCAGCGCAGGAGAAGGTTCTGGCGGCTGGGGAAGCAACGAGGTGCTTTGGCCGATCACGATTGGGGTTGTCGCCCTCATCCTGTTTACCTGGCGGCAGTTGCGGCTGTCCGAGCCGCTGCTTGATCTGCGCACTTTTACGTATACCGTATTTCGGATGTCGACTGTCATCATGATGATCGTCATGATGGCGATGTTTTCCGCGATGATGCTGTTGCCGATCTTCCTCCAGAACGCACTTGGCTACAGCCCGTTTGAGGCAGGACTCGTCATGCTGCCGGGCGGGATCGTCATGGGGATCATGTCGCCGATTACGGGACGCCTGTTCGACAGATTCGGGGCCAGATGGCTGGCTGTTATCGGTCTGGCGCTCGTCGGCAACACGTTGTTGCAATTCGCCTTCATTACCCTGTCTACTTCGTATGCGACCATCATGATCTTCAACACGCTGTTGATGCTGGGCATTTCCATGCTGATGATGCCAGTCATGACCAACGCCTTGAACGAACTGCCGCCGCAGCTTTATCCACACGGCACGGCCATTATCAGCACGTTGCAGCAAGTGTCGGGAGCAGTCGGGACGGCCTTGCTCGTCACCGTCATGACGAACGGCACCAGCCGTTATCTGGAGCAGCTTGGTGGACAGGAGGCGGATGCCAACGCACAGGTGCTCGCCATGATGGCGGGAATGAAAAGCGCGTTCCTGCTGGCCTTCGCTCTGGTTGTGCTTGCCTGGATTATTTCGCTGTTTATCAAGCGGGCGGTTCCGCCGAAAAAAGAAGGATGGGAAGGTCAAGGTGCGTCTGCGCATTGATCGCTTTTGGCAGGTCAGGACAAGTTACGTTGTTCTGACCTGTTTTTTTTAAGAAAAGGGTTGATCGCAGCTGCAGCGAGGGAGACAAGTGGCTACAGCGATCCTTGCTGCCACTAATGATCGCGATAAATGTCTTTTCGTAACCACCTGCACTGATTCAAAATATCTAATAAACCCTGACTAAACTTCTTTCCCCACACTAAAAAACTAATGCCTTCCCACCTAAAGGGAAAAACTAACGGCAAATCGTCGGACTTTTATTTGCGGGCAGGAAAATCGAACGGTACGCGAAATGTTTACAAGGCGTGCATGCGCGCGCAAACGAGAAGAAAGCAGGGAATGATATGTCAGCATCGTACAAAAAAGTGTTTTGGGCAGCGGGCTTTGGCTGGATGTTCGACGCGATGGATGTTGCCCTTTTATCCTTTATTATGGTTGCACTCAGGCAAGAATGGGGCTTGTCTCCCGAAGAAGCCGGTCTTTTGGGGACTGGCAACCTTGTAGGTATGGCCATTGGCGCGATTGCAGGCGGCTACCTGGCAGACCGGATCGGGCGTAAGCCAGTTTTTCTCCTTACGCTTCTGCTGTTTGGTGCGGCCAGCTTCGCGAGTGCTTTTGCCACTGGCTTTTTCACCATGCTGCTCTTCCGCTTTTTGATGGGCCTGGGCCTTGGCGCAGAGCTGCCTGTGGCCTCCACGCTCGTCAACGAGTTCGCGCCCCCGGAAAAACGCGGGAGTACGGTCGTGCTTCTGGAAAGCTTTTGGGCTGTTGGCTGGATCGCGGCGGCGGTGATTTCGTACTTCATCATTCCTGAATACGGATGGCGAGTGGCTGTTATTATCGGGGCCTTGCCGATTGGGTATGCGTGGTACGCACGCCGGGCTATTCCCGAGTCGCCCCAGTTTCATAAGCGCACCGAGCAGGTGCCATTGCAAAAGCTGCTGACCTCGCACAAGCGGGAAACGATTGCCTTGTGGGCGGTCTGGTTCGCCATTGCTTTTTCCTACTACGGCATGTTTTTGTGGATGCCGTCCGTGCTGGTGGACAAAGGTTTCACGATGATTAAAAGCTTCCAGTACGTCCTGGTGATGACGCTGGCGCAGTTGCCCGGCTATTTCGCTGCAGCCTACCTTGTGGAAAACTGGGGCCGCAAAAAGACGCTGGCAAGCTTTTTGTTCATGACTGCTGTGATGGCATTCGCCTTCGGACAGAGCAGCCAAACGACCGAGCTTCTGGTAACAGGCGCACTGCTATCCTTTTTCAATCTCGGCGCTTGGGGTGCGCTGTACGCCTACACGCCGGAAAACTACCCGACGCCTCTGCGGGCGACAGGCTCCGGTTTTGCTTCCGGCATCGGGCGGATTGGCAGCATCATTGCGCCATATCTCGTGGGCTACTATTCGTCCTTGCACTACAGCTACACGTTCATTTTCAGCGTATTTACGCTGGTGCTGTTCGCTGGCACGACGGCCCTGCTCCTGTGCGGAAAAGAAACGAGGACGTCTGACGCCGCAAGCGTCAGCTAAGCGGCGATTGGCCGAGTGGTCAGTCGTGCGGTCAGCCAACAGGCTGTTTATCCGGAATCGGCAGCGGTATTGCCGCCGTACAGCCGCAGGATGCCAGCCGCGCTTGCTACAACTTCTGTCCGCAGCTCATCCGGTTGCAGCACTTCAATGGCGGGACCGTACCCAAGCACCAGCGTGCAAGCGGAATCCAGCGTATGAAATTCCACATCGGCTTCCATCCAGCCGTTTTCCGAAGCGGTTTGGACGGAGGCTATTTTTATGTAGCGCTCCTGTTTCAGCCGGGGCAGTATTTCTTCGCGAATGCGAATGACAGCCGGATAGCGCGGGAGGCTTGCCTTGAACTGCTTCGTCGATTCTTCCCAGTAGCTGGCGAGATCAAAGTCTGCGGGCCGGACGAACGACTCTTCCAGCACCTTCGCCTCCGCAAACCGCGAAATCCGGTACGTGCGCATGTCCTCATCGACCTGCGCTACCAAATACCAGACGCTTCGCTTGGCTACCAACCCGAGCGGCTGCACAATCCGCTCGACAACCGCGTCCTCCCGCTGGTAGCGGACCCAAAGCTTGCGGGTGAGCCAGACGGCGTCCTGGATGGTCTGGAGCAGCGGAAACGACTCGTCTGATTCGTGCCAGCCTGCTCCGTCGATATGCAGCCGCTGCCGCACGTGCCAGGCGTCCTGCTGAACGCTCTGCGGCAAGGCGGACAGCAGCTTGAGGAAAGCGTGCTCGTACTGTTCCCGAAGCCCCAGATCGTTCAAGAGAGCGGAAGGAGAGGACAGCAAGAGCGATTGCAGTTCATCCGTTTTCAACCCGGTCAAATTGCTGCGGTAGCCCTCTGCCAGAGCCCATCCGCCAGCGGAACCCCGTTCGGCGTAGACAGGCACGCCTGATGCGCTCAAGGCCTCCATGTCCCGGTGGATCGTCCGCTCGGACACCTCCAGCTTTTCCGCCAGTTGCCTGGTTGTCATTCGGCCGTGGTTTTGCAGGTGCAGCAAAATCGAGAGCAGTCGGTCTGCCCGCATGAAAATTCCTCCTCACGATCGGTCACTTGTTATGTCTTTCATTTTACTTTACCCAATATGACAGATGGTGTCATATATACAGCGCTACACTGATCCATGAGGTCGACAGAGCGCCTTCATGCAGCTCAACACCAGACGGAGAGCTGTACGCGGTGCGAAACGAAAAAGGAGGAATGTCAGGATGAAAGCCTTGCAAGGAAAAGTCGCAGTGGTTGCGGGAGGAACAAGAGGGGCCGGACGCGGGATTGCCATCGGTTTGGGGGAGGCAGGCGCAACCGTCTATGTAACGGGACGCAGCGTGAGAGGGCAGCAATCTGACCTGGCCCGGCCTGAGACGATTGAAGAGACAGCGGAACTGGTGACGGCGAGCGGCGGAGTCGGCATTGCGGTCCGGGTCGATCATTCGCAGGAAGACGAAGTGAAAGCGCTGTTCGAACGGGTAAAAGCGGAGCAAAACGGCCAGCTCGACATTTTGGTGAACGACATATGGGGCGGCGAGAAGTTGACCGCCTGGGGAAAAACGTTTTGGGAGCATTCCTTGGCAGACGGTTTGCTGATGCAACAGCGCGCAGTCCACACGCACATGATTACGAGCTACTATGCCGCACCGCTCATGGTGGAGCAAAAGAAAGGACTCATCATCGAGATCACGGACGGGATCGACTATCGGTATCGCGAGAATCTGTACTACAGTCTGGCAAAAATTTCCGTGATCCATCTGGCCCAGGCGATGGCAGAGGACCTGCGTCCGCATGGCGTTACCGCTCTGGCACTGACACCCGGATTCCTGCGTTCGGAGGAGATGCTCGACTATTTTGGGGTGACGGAAGAGACGTGGAGAGAGGCTGTCAGGAAAGAGCCTCATTTCATCATGTCGGAAACGCCAACGTACATCGGGCGGGCAGTCGCAGCGCTCGCCGCTGATCCCGCTGTCGCCGAAAAGGCTGGACAGGCGCTGAGCACCTGGGGGCTTTCGGACGAGTATCCGTTTGTCGATCGGGACGGCAGCCGCCCGCATTGGGGAAACTACGCCAAAGAGCAAGGGCTGTATCGGTAAAGGCAAACCAGACTTTCATCAAGCGGACTCACGCCGGAAACGGACGGACAACGCAAAAAGGGGCGATCTCGCAAGTCGATTTTTCGACTTTGAGACGCCCCTTTTGTCTGTCAGAAACGTTAATGGAACAGCCCTTTCCGCCGCCAGTACAGCTAGGCGAGCGGCCGTACATCCTTTTTGCGCATGAGCCAGCTCCGTACATTTCCGTTTAAGATCAGATTCGTGATGACCCCGGCAATCAGTCCCCAGAAGGCGGCGCCAATCCCGCCGATGGAGATGCCGGAAATCGTGACGAGGAAGGTGACGAGGGCACATTCCCGTTCCTTAATATCGCTCATCGCCTGGGCAAGACTGGAACTAAGCGACGCAAACAAAGCCAGACCGGCGATGACGCCAACCAGTTCCTTCGGCAGCCCGAAAAAGACAGAAGTGATTGTCGCGCCGAACATGCCGAACACGAGGTAAAAGGCACCGCAGGCAATTCCCGCGATGTACCGCTTGGAGAGGTCCTGGTGCGCTTCCTTGCCCGTGCAGATGGCAGCGGTAATCGCAGCGAGATTGATCCCGTGCGAGCCAAAAGGAGCGAGCAGGAGCGAAGCGATCCCGGTCGTCGCCACAAGCGGGCTTGCCGGCGTGTCGTAGCCGTCTGCCTTCAGGACGCCGATTCCCGGCGCGTTCTGCGAAGCCATTGTGACGATGCACAGCGGAATCCCCAGGCCGACAATCGCATCAAGCGAGAAGGTCGGCAGCGTGAACACGGGATTGACCAACGCCATCTGGACGGAGTCGAGCTTCAGGCGTCCCATCCCGAAGGCGACGGCCAGCCCGACCAGGAGTGTGAGCACGACCGCGTAGCGCGGGGACCAGCGCTTGGCGAACAGGTAGCAAAAAATCATCGGCAACGCCAGGGCAGGCAGATGCTGCATCGAAACGAACACATCGACGCCAAAGGACAAAAGAATCCCTGCGAGCATGGCCGTTGTGATCGACTGCGGCACGTATTTCATCAGGATGGAAAACAAGCCGGAGACGCCGAGCAGGGTGATGACGGCGGCGGAAAACAGGTACGCCCCGATCGCATCGCTGTACGGATAGACGGTCAGGCTCGATACGAGCAGGACGGCACCGGGCGTCGACCACGCTGTAATGACGGGTGTTTTGTACCAGATACTTAGAATGATTGCGGTCAGACCGCTGCCAATCGAGATCGCCCAGATCCAGGAGGACAGCTCGGCTTCACTGAGACCCGCGCCTTGCGCTGCCTGAAACACGATCAACAGCGGCCCTGCATACGAAACCATGGTAGCGATCAGGCCGACAATGACGGCAGAGAGGGAAAAGTCTGCCGGGATGCTTTTCAGGTTGGAGATCAACCCATATTGCTGTTTTTGGGGTACCACAACGTATTGCCTCCTAACAGGGGATCAGCGCTGGCCGGCGAGGCATTACCCCTTTTCATTGAGAATGTAGCGGATCGTCCGCTTGGTGATATTCAGTTTCTTACTCAACAACTGCCTGTCTCCTTTTGTCTCGCTCAGTCCCTTTTCGATGATCGCCCGCCCGATTTCCCCTTCCAGGAGCTTGATTCGTTTTTGCAAATATTCGAAGTCAATGCCGTCGATGGACGGGATGTTGCGGGTGAGCGATTCCACGAAGCGCGCGCATTCCCGCTCAATTGCCTGTTCGATGCTGCCGGGCTGCGGCTGGTCTTCGGCGGGCTGCTCTCGCCCTTGCAGCTTCGGCTGCGTCGCTTTCTGCCGAAGCTGGGCTGGCAGGTGCTCTGCGCGCAGCCGCTCGCATTCGTGCAAGGCGATGGTCTGGTTGATGACGTTAAGCAGCTGTCTGACGTTGCCCGGCCAGTCGTAGCGCTGCAAAAGCTCCAGGGCGTCCGGCTCGATCTCGCACGCGGTGCCGCTGCGCTTTTGCAAATAGTAGTGGGCGATTGCCGGAATATCGCACGTCCGCTCGCGCAGGGGAGGAATCGCGAGCTTGATTCCTTCCAGCCGATACAGCAAGTCGCTGCGGAAACGGTTCATCTCGACTTCGTGCTCCAGGTTGCGGTTCGTGGCCGAGATGAAGCGGATGTTGCTCTGGCCGACCTGCTCGCCTCCGACCCGCATGAATTCTCCCGTTTCCAGCGTGCGCAGCAGTTTGACCTGAATCGAGAGGGGGGCTTCGCCGATCTCATCGAGAAACAGCGTGCCGTTGTGCGCAAGCTCAAACAAGCCTTTTCGCGATTTGATCGCCCCGGTAAAAGCGCCTTTTTCAAAACCGAACAGCTCGCTTTCCAGAAGCGATTCCGGGACGGCGCCGCAGTTGAAGGCGACAAACGGCTGTTGGGCGCGGTTGCTCGCTCCGTGGAGAAAGCGGGCCATCAGCTCCTTGCCTGTGCCTGTTTCTCCTTCGATCAGGACGTGGATTGCTTTTTTTGCCAATTTTTTGGCAATGGCTGTTACTTGAGCCATCGGGCTTTCTGATGAATACACGATACCATATTGTGCGGCTTCTTGGGATAGGTCATCTTTTTGTTTTGCCGAAGCAGACAGGACAGAGTCGATCACTTGTTCCAGACTGTCCAGATCGTCAAACGGCTTTTCCAGATAATCCTTGGCACCCCACTGCATCGCTGTGACTGCCGATTTGATCGTGCTGTAGCCCGTCATAATCAGCACCTCGCACGCAGGATGGGTAGCCTTGATCTCGCGCAAAAGCTCCAGGCCGTCTGCGTCTGGCAGCTTCAAATCGACGAGGGCGGCTTGAAAGGACAAGGAGGTGTCATGCAAAAGCCGCTTGACCTCTTTGCCTGTATTCGCCACGACGACCTCGCAGTTTTTGCGCTGGAGAAAATAGGTGAAAAAGGTGGTCACTTCTGTCTCATCATCGACAATCAAAATCCGTTTCGGTTCCATGGTTGTCCTCCTCTCTCTCAAGCAACGGCAGCAGCAGCGTGAACTTGCTGTAGTCATTCTCCTCGCTTTCCGCAAACAGCCTGCCGCCGTGCGCTTCCGCGATGCCGAGACTGACGGATAGGCCCAATCCGGTTCCTTTTGACCGTTCTTTTGTAGAGAAAAACGGCTGGAAAATTTGCGGCAACAAATCCTTGGGGATGCCTGTCCCGTTGTCGTAAACGGACAACCCTGCGTAGCGGACGCCATCTTCTTCCGTGAGAAACGAACGGATGACGATCCGCGGGTCCGTGCTGTCTGCAAGCGCATCTCTGGCGTTCAGCAGCAGGTTGATGACGATTTGCTCGATTTGATGGCGGCTTCCGTAGAATTGCAGGCTTGGCACGTTCATTTCCCGGGTTATGGTCAGGCCGGAGACGGTCAGCTGGTAGCCGATCAGCCCGAGCACATCTTCCACGACCTCGTCGATGGTAACGGCCTCAAACAAATATTCCTCCTGTCGGGAAAACGTCAGTAAGTTCTGAATAATCTTTTTGCAGCGCACCCCGCATTGGTAAATGTCCCGCATGAGTGGGGCCGTGGGGCTATCCGCCATATCGCGCATGAGCAACTGGGAATTGCCGAGAATCGCAGTCAGCGGGCTGTTCAGCTCGTGGGCGATTCCGGCCGCCATTTCGCCGATCGCCGCCATTTTCGCAGACTGGATCAGTTGGGCTTCGATCTTGATTTTTTCGTTCACATCCTGGAACAGCAGGCTGTTTTCCACGACGACGCCAACGTGTCTGGCGACGAGCTGGATCAGCTCTGCTTCCTCCTTGTCTGCCTGGCGCTGCTCCTTTTGCAGCAGGGTCAAAAAGCCGAACGTCTGGTTCAACTGGCTGCGCAGCGGCACAGACGTGGCAAAATGCTGCGGCAGCACCTCCGCGAGCTTCTGGTGAATCTGCTCGATAAACAGCGCCGGATCGCTAGCTGCAGGCTGAGGCAAGGTGCGGCATTGCCAGTCGGAGTCGGTCCAGATGCACAAGTAGGAAGCGGGCATGCCGCCTTTGACAATCGTGAGTGCAAAGTGCTCGAAGGCGAGAATTTGCGACAGTTGCGCGGCGAGATAGCTGCTCGTTTGCGGCCAGGTGGCGTTGATCTGGATTTGCGTCAGCTCGTTGATGACGGCGAGCTGGCGGTTTTTCTTTTTCATTTCTTCCACGAGATAGACCAGTTCGCTGTAGTAGCTTTTGCGCGAGGACGATATTCCGGTGAGCTTTTCCAATATCTCCTGTTTGGTCTGCATGTCGGCCTCCTATAATGCCTGGCGAAAAAGGGCAGCGACGTCCTGGACGCTCATGTCACGCGGGTTGGTGGTCATGCAGACGTCCAGCAGGGCGAGCGAGCTGAGCAGCTCAATTTGCTCCGGGTGCAGCCCGATGGCAGAAAGCGATTGGGGGACATCGAGGTCGTTTGCCAGGTCCTTCACCGCTTTCAGCGCGAGGCGGGAAGCATCATGGGTGCTCAGCCCCGAGGTGTTCTCGCCCAGGCATTCGGCGATTTGCCTGTATTTTTCCGGAGCGGCAATGTAGTTGTATTCGAGTACGTGAGGCAGCAGGATCGCATTCACTTCTCCGTGCGGCGCGTCGAGAAAGCCGCCCAGTTGATGGGACATGGCGTGTACGGCTCCAAGGATGGCGTTGGAAAAGGCGATGCCCGCCTGCAAGCTCGCCATGGCCATGGCCTGTTTGGCTGCGGCGTTGTACTGGCTGGCGACAGATGGCCGCAGATGCTCAGCGATCAGCCGCATCGCCTGTAACGAGTGTACCTCGGTAAGCGGTGTCGCGGCGAGGGAAATATACGATTCGATGGCATGCGTCAGAACGTCCATGCCTGTATTGGCGGTGAGCTGTCTGTCTTTTGTCATCAAAGTTTGCGGGTCGATGATGGCAATATCGGGAATGAGCGATTTGGAGACGATTGTCATTTTTACTTTTCGCTCGCTGTCGACAATAATGGAAAACTGCGATACCTCCGAGCCGGAGCCAGCAGTGGTCGGCACCATGACCATGGGCGGAAGCGGATGCATGATCCGATCCACGCCTTCGTACTGCACAATGCTGCCTTCGTTGGTGGCCAACAGGGCGATGGCTTTGGCCGCATCAATGGCGCTGCCGCCGCCAACGCCGAGAATTGCGTTGCATTCGCCCGCGCGGTAAGCGGCGATTCCGGCGTGAATCTCGTAATCTTTCGGATTGGCGGTTACATTTGTCCAGAGATGATAATCGAGGTGTTGCTGCCGCAAGTAGTGAATGATCCGTTCGACCCAGCCCGCCTGCACAACGCCGGGATCACTGACGAGAAAAACACGGGAGGCCCCCAATCGGCGAAGGCTTTCCCCGACCTGGCCGATGGACTGGTTTCCGAAGATGATCTCCGGTGTCATGAACTTGGATATTTGCATGCGTTTACCCCCTTTTTCCGCTATGTAATAATACCGCAAAAAGGGAGGAATCCCCTTTTTTGGCCAAAAGCTTGGCAGATGGGCCGATTTTTTGGCTGGATGGGCCGAAAAATCGGCCGGTTTGCGTGTGGACTTTTGTGGATGATCGTGAAAAAGCGCGGAATATAAAGCGCTTACATTTTGGCATGCTGCTTGCAATTCATTTAGAGGCAGAAGCGGCTCACCGCTCAACAGGCATACATATGCCCAGAGGGAAAAAAGGGGGAAGATCAAAATGAAAGCAGCAGTGGTCAACGAGTTCCATCAAAAGCTGGAAGTGAAGGAAGTACCAGTTCCAGAGGTCGGCTACGGCGAGGTTTTGGTGAAAATCAAGACGTGCGGCGTCTGCCATACTGACTTGCATGCCGCACACGGGGACTGGCCAGTCAAGCCAAAGCTGCCGCTGATTCCGGGACACGAAGGCGTAGGCGTGGTTGAAAAGCTCGGCGAAGGCGTCACGTCGCTCAAGCTGGGTGATCGCGTAGGCATTCCGTGGCTGTTCTCGGCGTGCGGCGAATGCGAATACTGCCTGACAGGCTGGGAAACGCTGTGCCAAAAGCAGCTCAATGGCGGCTACTCCGCAGATGGGGCTTACGCAGAATATTGCGTGGCGCCGGCAGCGTATGTTGCCCGTATCCCGGATGAGCTTGGCGATGTGGAAGCAGCGCCGATTTTGTGTGCGGGCGTCACTACTTACAAGGCATTGAAAGTCGCAAACGTGAAGCCGGGCGAATGGGTAGCGATTTACGGCATCGGCGGCCTGGGCCACATCGCGCTGCAATATGCGAAGGCGATGGGCTACAACGTTGTCGCGGTGGATATTCATAAGGAAAAACTGGACTTGGCAAAAGAACTGGGAGCAGACCTGACGGTTAACGGCAGCGAGACGGATCCGGTGCAGGCGATTCAGGAGCAAGTCGGCGGCGTGCATGGCGCAATCAGTGTAGCGGTGACGAAAAAGGCGTTTGAGCAAGCGTACAAGTCTGTTCGCCGCGGCGGTTCGCTCGTCGTAGTCGGCTTGCCGAATGCAGAGCTGCCAATCCCGATTTTCGATACCGTGCTCAATGGCGTAACCGTCAAAGGCTCGATTGTCGGAACGCGCAAAGACATGCAGGAAGCACTCGATTTCGCGGCGCGCGGCAAAGTCCGCGCCATCATTGAAACCCAGCCGCTGGACAACATCAATGAGGTGATGGAGCGCCTGGAAAAAGGCCAAGTCAATGGCCGCGTCGTTTTGACGATGGAATAATCGTATAAGGGAGAAGAGGGAGCTGCCGCTCGCCAGTCGGTTTTATTGACTGGCGGGTGGCAGTTTTTTTACTGGCGTACGCTTGTAATGCGGCATTGTTTTCCAGTCATCATCCATACGAGTGACCAAATCAATTGGTAAACCGACGCCATTGTTGATTTGGAAGAAACTGGTAACGAAATTTTTACCTGCACCCAATAGGCGAATGTGCCATAGGCTGATGATAGCTTTCCAGAAGCTGAGGTGGTGCTTGTGAAACGCCCGCACAACCGGGCTGATTGGATTGGCGCGCTTATTTGCATGGTGATTGGCGTCATGATTTCGCTGGAGGCGTATCGGTTACAAGCTTATGCGCAGTACATGTTTGCAGGAGACCACACGCTGCCGGCGATACTGGGGTTTTTCTTTGTCATGCTCGGAGGTGTGCTTTTGGTACAGTCTTATCCCGGCAAGGCGCAAGCTGCGCCGCCGCGTCAGACATTTGCGCCGGGATACGAAGGAACGCGCGTCTTGTATGCATGGTTGAGTCTTTTACTCTATGCGTGGCTGATTGGCGTGCTGGGCTACTTGCTTGCTACGGCGCTTGCTTCCGTTGTCTTTTTTATGTTGATCGGCTCTTATCGGTGGTACGTCGCCGTTTTTTATTCGCTTTTGTTGACGGGCGCGATGTACACGGTGTTTGTTTTGTGGCTGCAATTGCCTTTTCCTGGCGGAGATTTGTGGTAGGAGGTGCTGACCATCGAAACGCTGCAGCTTTTGCTGGCCGGATTTGCGACTGCTTTTAGCCTGGAAAATTTGCTCATGGCATTCCTCGGAGCTTTGATCGGCACCTTTGTAGGGGTGCTGCCAGGGCTGGGGCCTACTTCGGCGATTGCGATCCTTTTGCCAGTGACGACCGTGCTGGAGCCAACGCAGGGGATGATTATGCTGGCTGGCATTTACTACGGGGCGATGTATGGCGGCTCTACCACGGCGATTTTGCTCAACATACCGGGCGAGCTGTCGTCCGTACCTACCTGTCTGGATGGTTATCCGCTGGCCCGACTGGGAAAGGGCGGGCCTGCGCTCGGCATCTCGGCCATCGCGTCGTTTGTCGCTGGAGTAGTTGGCGTGATCGGATTGGTGTTTTTTGCGCCGCTGCTCGCCGATCAGGCATTGAAGTTCGGGCCGCCTGAATATTTCGCGCTGATGCTGCTCGCGCTCACCTTGATGGTCAGCCTGTCGGGCGGTTCGCTGTTGAAATCGTTTTTGATGGGCGCGTTCGGCTATGCGCTCTCGTTGGTCGGCCTGGGGCCATCGTCCGGCATGCCGCGCTTTGACTACGGTTTCTCGTCGCTCGTGGGCGGCTTGGACATGATTAGCATTATCATCGGGCTGTTCGCGATTACCGAGGTGCTCAAGGGCATCGCGGAAAAACGCAGGGCGACCGTGGTTGGCAAACCCGGCAGCGTCTATCCGCAAAAGGCAGACATGAAAAAAAGCGCCGCGCCGATGCTTAGAGGCGGGCTTGTCGGATTTTTTCTCGGGCTGCTTCCTGGCTGCTCGGCGGCGATTACCGCTTTTTTGGCGTACGATCTGGAGAAAAAAGTTTCCCGTCAGCCGGAGAAATTCGGACACGGAGCGATAGAAGGGGTGGCAGCGCCGGAAGCGGCCAACAACGCGACCAGCAGCGCGGGCTTCATCCCGCTGTTTTCGCTCGGCATCCCGTCTTCTCCGCCGCTCGCTGTTCTGCTCGCGGGCCTGATGATCTACGGGCTGACGCCTGGCCCGGTGTTGTTTGCGCAGCATGCGGACTTCGTCTGGACGGTAATCGCCTCCATGTTCATCGGCAACATGATGCTTTTGGTGCTGAATTTGCCGATGGTCTGGCTCTGGGTGAAACTGACCAGGGTGTCGTTTGGCATCATGGCTCCTGTTATTTTGCTGCTGTGTACGATTGGGGCGTACAGCGTGCGCAACAGCATGTTTGACGTCTGGATTGCCTTTTTGTTCGGCGGGCTTGGCTACTTGTTTGTGAAGTATAAATGGCCTGTCGTGCCGCTGATTTTGTGCTTTATTCTCGGGCCGTTGCTGGAGGAATCGTTCATCCAGACGATGGCGATGGGAAGCGGCTCGCTCGGTTTCGTGCTGTCCCGCCCTTTGTCGCTGGCGATTTTGCTTGCAGCTGTGGTGCTGTTGATCGTATCCCTTTTGTTGAACAGGCGAACCCGCCAGCGCTTGCATGAGGAGCAGAAAAAAGGCGTGGACGTAGCCTAGTGGAAAGACGGGAGGAAAAGTAGTGAAAAGATACAAACAATGGGTGTCGGTCACAATGTCTTTTTTGCTGGCGGCAACCGTGAGCGCCTGCGCGACCGGGGAGTCCGGCCAGGGCGAAACGGCAGCGGCCTATCCGACCCGGCAAATCGAGTACATCGTGCCGTATTCGGCCGGAGGCGGCGTCGACCTCGTCGCCAGAGCCACCGCTGACTATTTGAGCAAAGAATGGGGCCAGCCGATTGTCGTTGTCAACAAGCCGGGCGGCGGCGGTGCCGTGGGAGCGGAATTTGCCTTGAAGCAGGCGAAAAACGACGGCTACACGGCACTGGCGGTCAACGTGTCGAACACGACGATGCTGGCTGCCGGGATGAAAAATTCCCCGATTCAAAATGAAGACCAGATTTTTACAGCGCGCATCGGCAAAGGGACGCTCGCCTTCGCCGTCAAAGCCGACGCGCCGTGGCAAGACTTCGCCGCCTTTTCCCAGTGGGTCAAGGAAAACCCGGAACAGCTGACGTGGACATCGGTGGGGCCTGCGGGCTTTTCCGCATTTGGCGTGGCCCAGTGGCTGGATGCGATTGGTGCGGATTTTTCCAGGACGAGGATGATCGTGACCAAAGGCGCTTCCGATTCCGTCCCCAAAGTAGCGGGCGGCCACGCGGTATTGGCGGTGCATACAGTCGGCGAAATCATGCCGATGCTTGCGGCGGGCAAGGTGAAAATTCTCGCAGTTGCCGGAGCGGAGCGAAGCCCGTTTTTGCCTGATGTCCCTACTGCACAGGAGCAGGGCATCGACGGGCTGACGGTGTTCTGGTGGACCGGAGTGTCGTTTGCCAAAGGGACGCCTGATTCGGTCATCCAAAAGTGGGAGGAAGGCATCGCCAAAATGACGAGCGACCCGGCCTTTTTGCAAAAGCTCAGCGACATACAGGTCGAGCCTGCCTATGCCAATCGCCAGCAGTTTACGCAGGACACGGAGAAGGAGACGAGTGTGTACACTGAGCTGGCGATGAAAAAAGGCATTCGCAAGTAGACAGGGATGAGGGCCGGAAAAAGCAGTTCGCATGAGCAGTCGAACATGTAAAACCCCGGAAAAGGGCACGCCGCTCTTTTTCCGGGGTTTTTGGTGTAGCGGCTTAATTGCTTGGCTGTTGGCAGACGTCGCTGATCGCGTGGAAGAGAGACAAGTGGCAGACATAACGCTGCTTGGGAATAGGCAGTAGATGGCGAACGTTCAGAGGCAATCCGCAATCAAGCTCGCGATATCTCCATACGCTTATGATAATGAAGTAATGCTCATCTTTCGTTCCTCTGCAATTGTTTTATATGATTTTTTTCCTTAAAACAAGTTCGCATTAGTTCTCCAATTATTCAATACTTTAGTAAATTTCGATACACGAGTTTCGTCATATGTGACTCTTTTAACATTATCCGAATTGTTTTGCAGAATTTTATACAGTAAATTGTCATCAAGGATAACTGCAATATCGGGTTACGGGAGAATAAGATTACAGTGAAAGGATTGACATTTGTTGAAACTACTATCATCTATTCCAGAGTACGAACATACTGTTTTATATTTCTTAAAGTTTTCTGATTCTAAGGAGAATCTTGAGAAGCTTCAAAAAGGGATGCTGTACATGAATAATCTTAAATATTATATAGACTTAGAAAAAGCTACTAGGTATAAAGGGAGGGGGGATATTTTAGAGGCTACTGCGGTTATGAACGATTTAACGGATGTTAAACTTATTAGCCAGAAAACAGGAGAGATCATTCCAATTGGAAATGTGTTGAGAATGACGTTACGTAGAGATGATTGTATATATCAACCCGTATTTTGTACTGCGGCGATAAGTTCAGGTATTTTAGAAATAATTAAAGAAAATGACAAGCAAATTGAAGTAAAAGCGTTGTTTACTGATGAGCAGAAGGAGCGGTTCCCGAAAGATTTCGGTAAATATGTACTAGTTATTAGAGCAGTTGATTTCGTTAAGCGGATTCAAGAACGTTTTCGAGAGAAGAAGATTTCGTATATCGCTTCATTTATCAAGTATGTTGATTTTTCAAAAAATCATATTGAACAATTAAATGCGTTTAAAGACGGGGCTCTGGATATTTTCTTTTGGAAAGACATTTCTTTAGCCTATCAAATTGAGCATCGCATGGTAATTTTAAATCCAGACCTGAAAACACCGTTTATTTTTGATTTAGGGGATCTTTCAGGATTTTGCAAACTAATCTCTGCTGAAGAGTTCTTCAATGAGGAAATGTTAATTACAATAAATAAGGACTAAATTAATTTGTACTTTTAGGAGAAGAACCTGCGGTAGCATAGCTTAGCCGGATTGTCAAGAAATCTGATGCAAGCGGACACAGGTGCCGTAACTGTCCGCTACGAGTATGTTCACGGATCACGACATGGACAGCAGTTTTTTCGCCAAAGCGAGAGCGGACAACGTTTTGGTGAGTTGGTACAAAACTTGCATAGGTTGCCAATGCCGATTTGAAGGAAGGGAGAGAATGGCGTGGAAATTCGGGATGTGGTTGCCATTGTTACGGGTGGAGCTTCCGGATTGGGGGAAGCCACAGTAAGGAATGTGGTGGAGCACGGAGGAAAAGCAGCCATTCTTGATCTGGATCTCGAACGGGGGTACGCACTCGCCAGCGAGCTGGGGCGTGAGCAAGCCCTGTTTGTACAGACGGATGTGACGAGCGAGGCGAGCGTACGCGAGGCGATTGACCGCGCAGCAGGAGCCTTTGGCACCATTCATGCGGCGATCAATTGCGCGGGCGTGGTCCTGGGGCAAAAGACGCTGTCCAGAAATGGTCCGCATTCGTTGGAGTCATTTGCCAAAGTCATCCAAGTCAATCTGATCGGCACGTTCAATGTAGTGCGCCTGGCGGTCGAGCAGATGGCAGGAAATGAACCTGCCAGCACGGGCGAGCGCGGTATCATCATCAATACCGCTTCTGTCGCCGCTTTTGACGGGCAGGTGGGGCAGGTAGCCTACAGCGCCTCCAAAGGCGGAATCGTCGGCATGACATTGCCATTGGCACGCGATCTGGCACCGTACGGGATTCGGGTGATGACGATTGCTCCCGGCTTGTTTGATACGCCGATGTTTGACAAGTTGCCGCGTTCTGTAAAAGACGCGCTGGGAGCAACTGCTCCTTTTCCATCGCGGCTGGGTCAGCCCGGCGAATACGCCAGATTGGTGCACAGCATTATTACCAACCCGATGTTAAACGGAGAGACGATTCGGCTGGACGGGGCGATTCGGATGCCGCCGAAGTGAGTGGAAGGGTGAAGATAGCGGGCAGGCTTGTTGGTTCAAGCTTTGTGTTTTGATGTGGTGAGAGGTTCTGTTTTTTATGGATGGTGAAAGTATGGGCTGTCTCCAAAGTCGATCTTTCGACTTCGAGACGCCTTTTTTGTTTGGCAGAGAACATTAGCGGGATTGTTCTTTTTGGACGCTTTTCATTCTTTTCCAAAATATAGGTGAAATTGATGAGGGAAAGTTTCGATACATACAAAGAAGTGATATAGATTAATCTTCCAAAATTCCCTTTAATAAGGATTTTGGAGAGGTTGCAGTCGTTATAGGCCATGGAGCACACGGGTAAAAAGACTGGCATTATGGAATGACTCGGAAAAAGCGAGCGTTTTCCTTCGCTGCGGGAACTGTGGGATGGACGGACGCCGGATGGAGGCAAGGCGTTGGAGTCGTTTGCGGTTGGAGCAGCACTGGGCGGAGTTTTTTCCGTAGGGACGTCCTGGTTGGCGAAAGGTGCCGAGAGGGTTAGCGGGGCGTTGAAGCGGGGGGCTAGTTCGAAGGTTGAGGGGACGGGTCAAGGTGTTGGAATTGGTTCGCGTACTGTTGAAGAATCATTAGAGAAAATAAATGAGATTCGAAAAGCTAATAAAATCGGTGGAAAAAGAAACATAGCTTTTGCTGAATATGAAATTAATGGATCAACAGGTGAGATTATTGGGGTTAGTGGTAAGGCAGAGCGAGCAGGAACAGCAGGAGTGCCCAATCAACGTAAGTTCGAGACGATAACAACCCCAGATGGTAATCCAAGAACCTTAGATGCAGAAGTGAAGATTCTAGAGGAATTAGCCTCCCAGTTGTCAAGTAACGCATCAGGGAAAGTTCATCTGTTCTCTGAACTACCATTTTGCCAATCGTGTTTAGGTGTGATAAAACAGTTTAAAGAGCAGTTTCCTAATGTTGAGGTTATAATAAGCCATGGACCAAGTAAAAGTAGGTGATATCAATGGATAAGAAAGAAATAGTCAGTCTATTGATTGAAAATAAAATTGCAAATGATAACGAAATTCAAGGTTTTACCACATCGGAAGTAGAACAATGTGAACAAGTATTAGGGTCAAAATTACCAAACCAATACCGAGAGTTTCTTTTGGCTATTGGTCATGATGCAGGGTTACTTTTTCAAGGAACTGATATATTATTTCGAAATGTAGATGATCTTTTAGAACTAAGAAAGGAAGCTGAAGATTTATTGGCGGAAAACGAAGAAACCTATATCTTACCAACGGATGCTTTTGTATTTTCTATGCATCAAGGGTATGAATTCAGTTTCTTTGTTATATCAGAAGGCAATGACCCTCCAGTTTATCAGTATGTCGAGGGGGACGGTCCTCCTGTTTTAGTTTGGGACAGTTTTAGTGCATTTCTAAGAAAATCAATAAATTCATGCGCTCAAGCTATTAAGGATGGGATCATTCCGTTGTAATGGTGGGGGATGCCGACTACTGCGCATCACGCACCGCCCAATTAGTGGGTGGGAGATAACAAAGCCAAGCAAATTTGATTTATTTTTCATATCCTGCCACCCAGATAGTGTGACGGGATGCGGTAATCTAATCGAATGCATTAGGAATTTTGTGTAAGCCCATTTACACCCCCGACAACAAAATCGCACATTAAAACCAACAAACCAATCTCTTGATCCCCTCCAACAGGAGCTGTCCAGACAGTCAGTCAGTGTGAACTAACTGCTGGACGCCCCCATTTTCCATAAACTTGTGCCCGCCTCTCAAGCACGCCCACCCCAAACCAAGCAACCCTTCCCCCACTCACACAGCCCCTGCCTGCCTCCGCATCATCTCCCTGCGCACAAAGCCATACTGCTCGTACAGTCCATGCGCATCCCGCGTAGCCAATGTCATATTCGTATGACGAATCGCCGGATGTTGGATGACGATCTCCATCAGCCACTTGCCAAGCCCTTTTCCCCGATGCGCCGGATCGACGAAGACATCGCACACCCAGGAAAAAGTCGCGTAGTCCGTCACGACCCGGGCGAATCCAACCTGTCCGCTCTCGTGGTGCAATCCGAAGCAGAGCGACTGCTGGATGCTTTTGCGCACGATCTCGCACGGACGCTCGCTGGCCCAATAGGTGGTAGCCAGCCACGCGCAAATTTTGTCCTCGTCGAGCAAAGCCTTGTCATCGCTTATCGTATATGGCCATTCGCCGTGCTTCCATTCCATCTGTACCCCTCCCACTTTTCTGTTTACTGCCTGACTTACGATTCACTATACTGTAAGGAACAAAAAGAGAGCTACGCCAAAAAAGCGCATCTGTACCCACACAGAGCGGAGAAAGGGGGACAGGATGGTGACAAAATACGAAGCAGTAAAGCGCGAGATCAAGGAGCAACTGGCGACGGGCAAAATACGGCCGGGAGAGAAGCTGCCTTCGATCCGCACAGCTTCGGTGCTGTGGAATTGCAGTATCAACACGGCGATCCGGGCCTATCAGGAGCTGGAAAAAGAGCACCTGATCTACTCCGTGCCAAAAAGCGGCTATTACGCGGTGCTTCGCTCGCAAAAAAGCGCGCGCCCCTCAGAGGAGCACATTGATTTTTCAGCGGCGAGTCCCGATCCGGAGGTCATGCCGTACAAAGACTTCCAGCATTGTCTCAACCGCGCCATCGAGCTGTACAGGGAGCAGCTTTTCACCTATTGCGATCCACAAGGCTTTGCCTCTTTGCGCCGCGAATTGGAGAAGCATCTCGCCAGTTCGCAAGTATTCGCGCATCCGTCGCAAATCTGCGTCGTTTCAGGCGCGCAGCAAGCTTTGCACCTGCTTGCCTCGATGCCTTTTCCCAACGGAAAAAGCGCGGTGCTGGTTGAACAGCCCACGTTTCACGGCATGCTGCGTTCGCTGCGGCTTCTGGGCGTAACGGCGCTCGGGATCGCGCGGACTGCGGCAGGCATCGACCTGGACGAGCTGGAGCGACATTTTCGCAACAATCCGATCAAGTTTTTTTATACGATGCCGCGCTATCACAATCCGCTCGGGACAAGTTATGCGGCCGAGGAGAAAAAACAAATCGCCAGGCTCGCAAAGCGCTACGGGGTATTTGTCGTCGAGGACGACTACCTGGCTGACATGGAAACGAAGGCGAAGGCCGATCCGATCTACAGCTACGATTCAGCGGGACACGTCATCTACGTCAAAAGCTTTTCCAAGATCATGCTGCCGGGACTGCGACTGGCTGCGGTTGTGTTGCCGCCGTCGCTTGTGGAGACGTTTCGCCTGTTCAAAGCCTCGATTGATTCCAGCACGTCGGTCCTGTCCCAAGCTGCTCTTGAACTGTACCTGAACTGCGGCATGTACGAACGTCATGCGGCGATGGTCAGGGAGCGCTACCGGGAGCGGATGGAAGCACTGGATGCAGCATGCCGCCGCCATCTGGACAAAAGTTTGGGCTTCCGATATGTCGCGGCGCACGGAGGAATTTTTACGACCATCGTCCTGCCGGAAGGGATCGCGGCCTCCGACATGACCGCGGCCTTGCAGCAGCACCATGTACGGGTGTGCTCCACGGAGCAAAACTACTTGCCGAGCTTTGCTGGCGACAACGGGCTGCGCCTCAGCATCATTCAGACGGATGCCGCCAGGATCGACAGAGGAATGGCGCTCATGGCCGAGGCCGCCGCCGCGCTTGCGCAAAAACGGGAAAGGGACAGGCGGCGAGTCATCGACTGGCGGTGAGTTTTCACCGTTTCATTCGCAGCGGGGATGCGCTGGGCGAGGCACTCCTGGACCACGGGCTTGCTGCGCCCCGCCAATCCACCCGCAGACTGCAAGTTCCACACGCGCCGCTCGCAGGCGATGGAGATGAGCACCGGGCAGGCCCCGGCTTTTCGCAAGGGAAGCCCAAAGTAAGCCGGGACAGATTCGTCGCCTGTCATCTGGTCTGGCTTCTGCGAAAAAGGGAAGCAAAGGCATTGACCAAAAGAGACAGCGTATGATAAACTCGATATAAATCATAGTAAGCATATCGGTTTTTATTGAATAGCTGATCGGACTACCGAAGGCTCCTGTGCAAGCAACCAGCATGTCTTGTTGGGCGGGAGTCTTTTCTGCTATCAACCGTAAAAAGAGGTGAAGTACCCACACAACCACACAGCGTGCAAAGGCAATGGACATACATGGATACCCGCGATACCGGATTTGCGCAGCCTCTCGAAGCCCCGGCTCTCATTGACAGAAAAGGGGAGCGAGAGGTATCATTAGGGAACAAAACAAAGTAAATGGGTAGGAATAATACACAATGATTTTTTCGCAAAAAACAGGGAGGGAGTGACCACCATATGACAAAGAAAGAAACTGCCCTGGATGAACGGTTGTGGGAAAAAATCGCGCGTGCATTGGACAGCTTGGAATACGGTTCCATTCATATCGTGGTTCACGATTCGCAGGTGGTTCAGATCGAGCGGACCGAAAAATACAGGCTCCCTGCTGAAAAGGCGAAAGACGAAGTCAAACAGGCACGAACAGGAAGATAGCAGCGACAGACAGGCAAATGGCACATGACAGACTGATACTGACGGGAGAATAGAGAGGAGGAGCTTTGTTATGGCAGGCGTTCTTGTAGTAGGTGGAGATCGGGTAGGGGAAATCGAGAGCTTGTTGCAGGATAAAGGGTTTCGCAATGTATATCACGTATCCGGCCGGAAAAAATCGGACGTAAAGGCGACGATTCCTGCCGACACGGAGCTGGTTCTCGTCTTTATCAACTTCGTCAGCCACAGTCTCAGCAAAAACATCAAGAAGCTGGCGAAGCAAAAACGCGTCCCCATCGTGTTTTGCAGACGGTCGTGTGACGCGGTTTCCATGTACCAGCCGGCGGTCAGCCAAATCAGTTGAATATTCTTGAGTGCACAGAAGTATTCCATGCTGGGTTGGATACTTCTTTTTTGCGTTTTGCCGCGCGATTGTGCATAAGGAGTGCAGGCATATCAATTTTTATTAATGTGCGAGAAGGAACCTGTCCCGGTTTAGCGAATTGTCCTTTGGTTGGGAAAATATGGTGAAGGGCAAGAGGGAAACATGAGTGACGAAGAGTGGGTTTCGGTCAGGGACAGATGGCTGTCGCCATTGCTGATTGCTGCGGAGGAAATCGTGGAGCTGCATATGAACGAGATGTTTGCATACGGAGAGCCGGTTTCCCGCTACTATCGCAAGTTTCAGCAGCAGCAGCGGATGGGGATTCACGGTTTGCTGACGGAAGCGGTGCAGCAACTGTTCGCGGAGGAGGGTGAGTACACGAAGTATTTGCAGGAGCTGCCGAGAAAGTCGTACGTGTTGGGGGAGAAGTGGGCGGAGCAAGAAATCCCGCAGCAAGTGCTGCTCCAAGCGATGTACAACCTCCGCCACCATGCGTATGAGGGCGTACGGCGAGCCTGCACGGAGGCACAGGCCAGAGAAACGCTGTTGTCGCGCCTGCACGAAGTGTTAAGCGTGCGCTACCACCACATGATGCGCGGATACATGGCCAGCAAAGATCAGAAGATCAGCCATTTGCACAAGCAAAAACTGGGGATCATCGGGCAGATGGCTGCCGGCATGGCGCATGAGGTGCGCAATCCGTTGACGACCATCTGCGGCTTTCTGCAGCTGATGCGAAAAAGTCTGGAACAGGAGAATCCTTCTGCAGCAGACAGGGAGCGCTTTGTCGAGTACATTCAAATTTGCCAGCACGAGGTGCAAACGTTGGACAAGCTGGTCACGAGCTTTTTGATTTTGGCCCGCAAAAATGAAGCGGTGAACAACCGCAATGAAATCGTCGAGCTGCATCCGCTGCTGGATCGGGTGCATGAGCTGGCCAAGCATTACCTGGTTGAAAAAGATGTGAACTTGTATTTTCATTATTGGCCTGAGCCTGTCCGGGTTTGGGCAATTCCGGACCATGTCGAGCAAATTTGCCACAACCTGATTCAAAACGCAATGGACGCAGTAGCGACAAACGGAATTGTCCGGGTCCACACCAGCTTGTTGGCATCCGAATCTACGGTCTGCGTGACGATTGAGGACAACGGCTGCGGTATTTCCGAGCAGCGCAAGAAACATTTGTTTGAACCGTTTTATACGACAAAGGAAAAGGGTACGGGTATCGGCCTTTCTGTCTGCAAAAAGCTGATCGAGGAAATGGGCGGACAGATCGAGGTGTACTCGACAGAAGGGAAAGGGACAAGGGTTGAGCTGCGTTTGGCCGCCGTCGTTTCGGCGGAATCTGCTTTCCTTGCCAGATGAAACGAAGGATACACACGAAAAAACAGGCATAGCTGCATGGCATGCCTGTTTTTTCGTGTAAGAAAAGTCAGCTCACAAAAAGACACCGATAATCGTTGCGGATAAAACAGAGGCGAGGGTCGAGCCAAGCAGCAGCTTCAAGCCGAATTTCGCCACGACATCGCCCTGTTTTTCGTTCAATGCCCGCACAGAGCCTGTAATGATGCCGATGGAGCCGAAGTTGGCAAAGCTGACGAGAAATACCGAGACAATACCGACCGTTTTCGCAGACAGGCTGCTGGCGATTTCCTTGAAGTCCAGCATGGCGACGAATTCGTTCGTGACGATTTTCGTTGCCATGATACTGCCAGCGGTCACGATCTCCGCCTGGGGAATCCCCATCAAAAAGGCGACAGGAGCGAAAATGTACCCGAGCACGTCCTGGAAGGAAATGCCGAAGATCAGCAAAAACAGCTCGTTGACCAGATTCATCAGGGCGATAAACCCGATCAGCATTGCCCCGACGATAACGGCGATTTTCAACCCGTCCACGATGCTCTCGCTAATCATCTGGAAAAAGGCAGGTCTTTCTGCTTCTTCCTCAGGCTCGATCAAGTCCTCTTCCGCTGTCAGCTCATACGGGTTGATGATGTTCGCCACGATCAGCGCCGACAGGATGTTCACGACGATGGCAACGACCACGTATTTTGGCTCCAGCATGGTCATGTACGCCCCGACGATGGCAATACTCACCGCGCTCATGGCAGAGGTGCACAGCGTATAGAGACGCTTGGTGGAGACGAGCCCGAGCTGCTTTTTCGTCGTCAGAAACACTTCCGATTGGCCGAGAAAAGCAGAGGAGACAGCGATGTAGTTTTCCAGTCGGCCCATTCCGTTCAGCTTGCTCAGCACGAAGCCGGTGAAGCGGATGAGCAGCGGCAAAATTTTGAAATGGTTCAAAATCCCGATCAGTACGGAGATAAAAATAATCGGCAGCAGCACATCGAGGAAGAAGCTGGACGCGCCGTTGTTTTCCAGTCCGCCAAACACGAAGTCCACCCCGCTGATCCCCAGCTTCATCAACGCATCGAAGCCTTTGGAAATAAGCAGAATCAGATCAATCCCAAGCCCGGTATTCAGCAAAAGAAAAGCCAGCACGAGCTGGGTGGCGATCATGATGAGAATCGGCTTTAGCCGGATAGCTCTGCGATTATGGCTGAGCGCAAAACCCAGACCGAACACAAACAGGAAACCCGTCAACAAAAAAACGACATTCATTGCTACTTTTCTGCCTCCCAATCATTTACAAATATCTCATGCTGCGTAAAGTACACGTCCCTTTCTGGCCTGTGGAGCCGCTTTCAAAGCGTTTTGAAAGAGAAGTGCAACGATTTTGAATTTTAGTTACTACTTATGGAGTAACCCTTTTTCGGACTTTTACCAGCATACATGGAAGGCAGACGCCTGTCAATTCGGCAAGGCTCAGTGGCTTTGCGGCTAACTATGCTTTATCATAGAAAATAAATAACCAGTTGATACGGGCAGGAGGAAGCATGCTACAAAAATTTGGTTTTTCGCAGTATGAAAGCAAAGTTTTTGAGGCGCTGGTGTCGAGCGAGGAACCGTTGGACGCGACGAAAATCGTGAAGTATTCCGGCGTGCCAAAAGCAAAAATATACGAAGTGCTGTCGCGCATGATCGAAAAAGGCATGGTGCTGGATTCGGTATCGGAAAAGAAAAAGCTCTACAGCGCCTTGCCCCTGCCGCTTGCCATCGAAAAGCTGACAGCCGAGTTTCAGGACAACATCAAGCAGTTGAAAATCCAGTCCCGCAAAAAATCCTACTCCGAGGATTTGGTTTGGAGTCTGAAGGTTGAAACGTCGATTCGCGTGCAGAGCAAGCAGATGATCCAGGAAGCGAAAAGCTCCATCCGCATCTCGGCGTGGAAAGACGATCTGGTCGAGTATTTGCCGCTTCTGGAACAGAAAGAAGCGGACGGAGTAGACGTGGAAGTGCTCGTCGTCGGATCGCTGAAGCCGAATATCGCCAAAGTGCATACGCTGATTCCGGCAGCAGAGCACCACACCCTGGAGCGCTTTCGCCTGCTGATTATCGACGAGCGCGAAGTGATTTTTGCCTGTGAGGAAAACCAGTCGTGGCAAGCGATCAAGACAATGTCCAAGCCGTTTGTCAAAGTATTTACGGAATTTTTCTACCACGACCTCGCCCTGGCGAAAATCAGCCGGAAGCATTACGATTTAATGATGAATGACGACGAGATCCGAAGCATTTTGATGCAGCTTCGTTATTGAATATTGAAACTGACAGCGTTGAAGGCGGGCATGCTCACTAACCTCGCCGCCCTGCCGCGAAATCTGTTTGCCATCCCAAACGTAAAAATCCCGACTTCTCGTTATCCACGCGAGAAATTGGGATTTTTTCAGTCTGACGCATTCCCGGTCAGGAATGATGCCGCTCTTCTGCTGTGGCTTGCGCCTTTGTTTTGTGCACCGTTCCGCGAGGATGATGGGGCGGCGCATAGATTGAGTACAGCTTTAAAGGCTCATTTCCAATATTGATGATGTTGTGCCACGTTCCTGCCGGGACCATTACGGCAAAGTCGTCATTCAGTCTGACCTGATAGTCCAGCCTGTCTCTTCTTGGCCCCATTTGCACAAGCCCGTGGCCCTCTTCGATGCGCAGGAACTGATCGGTGTCCGGGTGGATTTCCAGGCCAATGTCCCCACCTACAGGAATACTCATCAGTGTGACCTGCAAATGGTTCCCTGTCCACAGGGCGGTGCGGTAGTTGGGGTTTTGTTTTGCAGCTTCATCGATGTTAATCGCCAGGGGATGAGGCCCGTAGTCTTTCAGTTCAATGTGATTCCTGCCGCCTTCCCATCTTGTATGCAAGTGGGAGTAAGGCAAAAACCAGTACGGCTCCCAATACGGATGATTCCAACTGACAGGCAGGACACCGGATTGCCAGGGATGGTGATAATACACAGGATACATGGTGCTGCTCCTTTCAAGAGTATTGCCCTTGCTGATTACCATATGCGAATGCCTACCTAATGTGTGCGGGAGCCAGATAATTGCTGTAACGAGAGCACTCACCATCCCAAAGAAGCTTGCCGGCCAAGTATTGCCCAAAAGCTGGGCCTTGCCGCTGAGCGGTACCTTGCCAGTAAGCCCTCCTGCTTTTATTGGAGTGCCGCAGAAGGGCCGTCCAGCAGAACGAAGTTGTTAATATATGCATCCGGCTTGGAAAAGAGCAGGGTGATGGAGCGAGAGGCAAAGTCGTAATAATACAGGCCATTCAACGCCCCCTCTACCGGAGCAAGGTGTTTGGGCGGGTTTTGCAAGGTACCCGCGAAGTAAAAGCCTTGTTTGTCAAAAGACAGACAGATTTCCTCAATTTTTCCCAGTTCGGGAAGGTCCAGCTTCTCTTTTTTTCCGGACTGCAAGTCTTGCAAGAAGTTTTCCCGATGCTTATGCACCATGGGCGCACTGCGGATCAAAGCAAGTGCAGTGTCCTTTGAGACGGAAAAGGAAGGAACCACTTCTTGAGCCTTGTACACTTCGCGAAGAGATGTTCCATTGAGATCGTACTCTATAACCCGGTGGGTAGCAGCTACAACGTCATCCGCCTGTGTTTCATTTGCCTTCTCCATGTTTTTGCTGACTTCTGCAAACGAATACTGGGTGGCATACAGCTTGCGGGTAAACGGGTTATAGGATAGTGATCTTACGGACGTATCGTTATCCTCTGGCTTCATCCAGAAGGTGAGCTTTTTGGTGCCGAGATCATAGGAGGCGAGCTGGACAACGTCTTTTTCCTGTTCCGCGGTTGCCAAAATGACCTTGTCGCCAGTCGGGATGATGGAATTGATGGCAAACAGCTCGCTGGTCAATGCTTCCTTTTGCTTCGTCTTGAGGTCGAGCTTCACCAGTTGATCTGATCCATTGGCATCGCGTTCCGCATAAAACAATACCTCATTTTTCAGGTCGATGGCCCCGAGCGGGTATTGGGCGCTATCGGGTGTCTCTGCCACCTGCTGCAACGTCTTCGTATCGAGCTGGTAGGTAAAATAAAGGTTTGTTCCATGCGGCGTAGTGGTGGTGATCGACAGGTAAGGGGAGCTGTGTTGTTCAGGCTGGGAAGGAGAGGAAGTCTCCGAAAGGGGGGACGGCGTTTGCGAACACGCTGTCAGTCCCAAACAAATCACTAACACAAGTATGCTGCGTAACAAATTGGTCATCCGGGTGTGCTCCTTTTTCGTTCATTGAAAGAAGAAAAGCGTCTGAACGAGCAGACGCTTATGATAGAGAGTCTTCTCCTTCTCCCATCACGTTTTTATCAGTGATCGTAATTTTGATCTCATCGTTATTGCCATAGATGTAATCTCCGTTTTTTCTGTGAATTCATAGGGGTGTACGTGCATCTGGTTGTTTTCATCAAAGGTAATAATGGTGCCTGGTTCCATCGTTTCCGGGATTTTATCCGTCGGCATCTCGCTATGTTTTATGGCGGCCGTCACGATAGAAGGCGTGGCCACAAATGGGACAGCAATAGCAGGGACTGCGAGTAGAACAGGAAGATTTTTTCATAATTCATCTCTCTTATCTGTAAATCAATTCCATTTTATAGCGGAACAAACAGGACTTGTTGCAAAAAGTGATATATTAACAAAAATGTAACATTTATTGCTTTTCTCTAATCTACCTTTTTAATAGCGATGGTTGCAGTTACGTCAAATACGCCCAGCAAAAAAGGACCTGCGTTTGCAGATCCTTTCTATGTGTCTATTTTGCTGCTTACTCGGCGACAACAGCCTCCAGCGCCATGACAATCATGTCGTTGAACGTCGTCTGCCGCTCTTCTGCCGTTGTTTCCTCGCCCGTAAAAATATGGTCGCTGACTGTCAGGATCGACAACGCGTTGACGCCGTACTTCGCGGCAAGCGTATAAAGCGCCGTCGTTTCCATCTCCACAGCCAGCACCCCGTAGTCGCCGAGCTTTTTCACCGGCTCCATGCTCTCCCGATAAAACACATCAGCCGTCAGCACGTTGCCGACCCGCACGGGCAAGCCTTTGTCCACACCTGCGTTGTACGCTTTTTGCAGCAACTCAAAATTGGCGCACGGCGCATAGTCGAAGCCGGGGAACGTCAGTCGGTTCATGTTCGAGTCCGTGCATGCCGTCATGGCGATAATCACGTCACGCACATGCACGTCTTTTTGAATGCCGCCGCACGTTCCGACGCGAACCAAATTTTTCACGCCGTAATCGCGGATCAGCTCGTTCACGTAAATCGAGATCGACGGAACGCCCATGCCTGTTCCTTGGACTGATACCCGTTTTCCTTGATAGGTACCCGTAAAGCCGAGCATGCCGCGCACCTGGTTGTAGCAGGTCACGTCTGAGAGAAACGTCTCGGCGATGTATTTGGCCCGCAGCGGATCACCCGGCAGCAGGATGCTTTCTGCAATTTCACCTGGTTTGGCTTGAATGTGTGTACTCATGAAAAGGCCGTCGCGCGAGCGAGTCGCAAGCAAAGGATCACTCCGAAAGCGCAACGGCGTTCACCTCCTTAAATGGGAATAGACTGACCAAGCTTGGCGGAAGCCGGTCTTGTAATGGAAAAAACAGCGCAGCCAAAGGCAATCAGCACGAAAATGCCGCCTACCCAGGCCGTATCTGTGACCGAATGATGCTCAACGACAAAGCCGCCGACCGCCGAGCCGAGCGCAATGCCGATGTGCAGGGCGGACGTGTTCAAGCCTTGCTGAATCTCGTACGATTCGGGAGCCGTCTCGATCAGGTAGTTTTGCTGTGCAGGCGTGATCGCCCAACTGAGCATGCTCCAGACAATCATCGTGACGAGGAACAGGTAGAGCGAAAACGTCACTGCCGGAATGAGGAACATCACGACAGCAAACGAGGCGATAATGACCAAAATGCTTTTCGTCGAGCCAAGCTTGTCTGCCGCCCAGCCGCCAACACCGCCGCCGAGCACAGCGGAGATGCCGAAAATAAAGTAGACGATGCTGACCCAGCCGGAAGACAGGTGCAAAGCCGTTTTCAAAAACGGAGTGAAATAGGCGTACAACGTCAAATGCCCGGTCAGCATGAACACGGACGTCAACTGCGCACTGATGATCTTCGGCTTTTTCAGCGTCAAAAGCTGCTCCCTGAGCGGAATCGTCGGCCGTGCCGGGATTTTTGGCAAAAAGGCGGAAATGCCGATCATGGAGACGAGCGTCAAAAGCGAGATGAGCAAAAACGGCGCGCGCCAGCCAAATGAATGGCCGATGACAAGGCCAAGCGGCACCCCCAGCACGAGCGAACCGCTCACGCCCATGAAAATGACCCCGATCGCTCGCGCCCGGTACGCTTCCTGGACGATGGAGGAAGCGATGGTGATGGACAGCACGATAATCAAGGAACCGCTTGCTGCGGAAAGGATTCGCCCAAACATCAGGATCGAATAATGAGGACTGAGCCAGGAAATGACGTTTCCGGCAAGAAAAACAGCCAGGGCCCACAAGTACAATGCTTTTCGCTCTGTCTTTGCCGTTATGGTCAGCAAAATCGGAGCAGATAGCGCAAAGACAACGGAAAACATCGTAATCAGCCAGCCTGCCGTGCTGATGGAGACTTGCAAATCCTCCGCTATAATGTCCAAAATGCCGCCGATAATCAGCTCTACCGTTCCTACCACAAAGGCGGCGATGGCCAGGATGTAAATTTTCATGTTCACGGTGGCGAGCAAACCTCCCTTTTCAAAATGGTTACTACGATTATAGTAACCCATGCTGAGAGCAATAACAACCACTATCGTAGTAACCTTTCATATGATTAACAATATTTGACAATAAGGTTGGCAGGCTCATATAGTAGTAAAGGAAAAAAGAGAGGAACGAGGGGAATTTTCTTTGGGGAAACTGTTTTTGTTTTCTGCCTTGTGGTGGCTGATCGGAAATCCATTTATCGCCATGTTCGTTGTTTTGCTGGTACTCTACTTTCTGGACCGGTACTTTGTCCGGCTTTTGCCTGACATCACCAAGCCGTATCGACGCTGGCGAAGACTGGGGGCTTTGCGCTCGCAGCTCAGGCTGAATCCGCACGACACGCCTGCCAAGCTGGAAGCGGCCCGTCTGCACATGGAAAAGCGGCAGTACGCCGAAGCGCTCTCCTACCTGGAGGGGATCACGGCGGCCATGCAGGACTCGCCCGAATATTTGTGCGACAAAGGAATCTGCTTGCTGAAAACAGGGCGGATGGAGGAAGGGCTGGAGCTGATCGGACAGGCACTGGAGCTCAATCCGCGCGTCAGATACGGGGAGCCGCATCTGATTGTCGGGGAAGAGTACGCAAAGCGCCAGCAGCGGGAAAAGGCGCTCGAATATTTGGAAGAGCTGGCGAAGATGAACATGTCGTCGTGCGAGGTGTACTTCAAGCTCGGCGTGGTGTACGATGAGCTGCAGCAAAAAGAGAAGGCGAAGGCGTCTTTTCGCGAGGCGACAGAAGTATACCGGGGATTGCCCGCCTACAAGCGCCGGACGGAAAGACGCTGGGCGCTGCTTTCCTGGCTGCGAAAAACGTTTTGATATTCAAAAATGCTGTTTGTGGCTGCCAAGTACGGCAGCCATTTTTTGCTTTGTTTTTCGCCCGCGCTCCTATACAATTATCCCTTAAACAAGGAAAGCGCGTGTCCGCTGCTTTGCTTTTGCAATCCATAACCGAACCGTTCATAATAGAACCAATACATTCAGGATGTGATACTGCTTGCAAATCATTGTCTATGACCTGGAAACAACACTCACCTATCAACGAGACAAGATTCCGGAAATTATCGAGATCGGAGCGGCAAAAATTGTGCCCGGAAAAAACGGTGTGGAGGTAGACACCTTCCAGCGCTACACGTTTCCGGCCATCGAGCGCAGAATCACGGAGCGCACCCGCAAATTCATCGGCCTGGACAAAGAGAACATGCCGACGTTCATTCCGTTTCGCAAAGCTTTCAACGACTTTCTGGACTGGATCGGTACGGATACGGACTACTACCTGTGCTCGTGGGGCCAAGACGACAAGCGGCTGATGATCGAGCATTGCGCCCGCTTCGGACTGGCCTTCAACTGGCTGCGCAACTACAACGACATCCAGCCAGCAATCAGCATGCTGCTCGCCGACCGCAAGCAGATGAGTCTCAAAGACGCGATTGATGCAGCGGGCATCGTTCAGGAAGGAAGACTGCACTCAGCCCTGGTCGATGCCATCCATACAGCGCATCTGTTAATCAAATACAACAAGACGGTCCAGCTCACACAAAACACGCCCGAGCAAAACTACAACCTGTCCAGCTCGCTGTACGTGACGTGCCGTTCCTGCAAAAAGCTCAAATACTACACCGCTTTTGGCCGAAAAAGCAAAAGGTGCCATGCGTGCCTGCAATATAAAAAGCAGATGGAGGAAGCGGCAGAAGCGACAGCCGCGAAGCAGAGCTAGCACGCAGGCGACGAGTAGCTACCGATGCCTGTCTTCGGCGGTGCCATAATCCGGCCCCCCTGCCAAAGCTGCAAAAAAAAAATGCCGCAGGTCCGCATCAAGGACCAAAGCGGCATTTTTTTCGTTTTATACACCAAGCAAAAGCAAAATAATCGACGTCAGCGAAAAGCACATGCTGATTAAGCAGAGAAACGCCACGACCTGCTTTGGATTCAGCCCCGTGCGCAGCAGGCGGTAATGCACCTGGCTGGCGTCAGCCTGGTAGATCGGCTTGCCTTGCACGAACCGTTTTGCCACGACAAACAGGTTGTCGAAGATCGGCACACCCAGCGCCAAAATCGGGATGAACAGCGACAGGACTGTTGCCTGCTTGAAGGCTCCGTCCAGCGCGATTACGGCGAGGATAAAGCCGAGAAAAGTCGCCCCTGCGTCTCCCATGAAAATTTTCGCGGGCGGCTTGTTGTAGCGCAAGTAAGCGAGAGCGACGCCGATCAGGCTGATCGCCATGATGGCGGAAGTTGTCTGTCCTTTGACGAGGGCGACGACGAACAGCGTACCGGCAGAAATGGCAGTCAGCCCTCCGGCAAGCCCGTCCATGCCGTCCGAGAAGTTGATAACCGTCGTCACACCGAAAATCCACAAGATCGTGAGGATGAACTGAAGCCATTCCGGGAGCAGGATGTATTCTCCGCTCAGCGGATTGTAAAAGCCGGAGAAGCTGATTCCGGACAAGTACACGATTACGGCGGCGGAAATCTGCACGATCATTTTGGGCAGAGCAGAGAAGTCCTTGCCCTGCGTTTTGTACCAGTCGTCAATCGTACCGATGGTAATAAGAAGCAGCGAGCCGATCAGCACGGCAATCGTCTGTCCCGGTGATTCCTTGGAAAACAGCAGAAACGATGCGGCGAAGCCGATGAAGATCGCATAGCTGGCCGTTAGCGGAATCGGCTCCCGGTGAATCTTGCGCTCGACGTCTTTTCGAGGCTTGTCTACAAAATCGAGACGAAACGCCAATTTGGCCAGCGGCGGAATCAACACCATGACGATTGCAAACGACAGCAAAAACGAAATCGCGTATGTAATCATGACCATCTCCTACGAAAAGACAGCTTTTTTTGAGACAAGTCTATTATAGGAAGGATACCAGATTTTGTCGACTCTTGCCGGGAAAGCGGGGGAGGTACCAAAAAAAGTTGGTACTTATTTCATGCACCGTGAAAAAATATAATCCCTTTTTAGGAGGGATCAGGATGAAATACATGGCCATATGGTTCATCTTGAGCATTATTTTTTTGCTGTTATGGACGACAAAAGGGATAACGGTCTGGGTCAAGGCCGCAGTAACCGTCTATTATATCGTGCTGTCGTACGTGTTCATCGCACGCAAGGAGGCGATTTACGCGGAGTATCATACGTTGCCGGTGCCGGAGCAATTTTGGGACAACAATTCGGCGTGGGTCGAGTCCACGCAAGGTTTTTTCTTTATTCCGTTTCTGCTCCTGCTGCTGTTCAACTACTACGGTTGGTTCCAGGCTGCCCAAGGAACGGCAAAAAAATGGGGGATCGCGCTCACGCTTGTTCCGGCAGCGGGTGTGTATGCCTGTCTTTTTTTCACCTTCAGCATGTACGGGTATCGTCCATAACGGTCGGTGCTTACGTTTCTCCGCAACAGTGCTGCAGAATGATCTCGCAGCGAAAAGAGCGGACAAAGCGGCGTACATGTTTTTTCTTTTCATTTGACAAACCGACCGCCGGTTTGTATAGTGAATCGTAAGGAAATCACTTCCATGTCCATTTTCTACAGGAGGAGACCATGTCATCGATTCATCAAAACCCCAGCTTTCAATTGCTGTTGACGGCGACAGAGGAATTGATTCTGGAAAAAGGATGCCAGCAGACGACGTTGCAGGACATCATGAAGCGCTCCGGCTTGTCCAAGGGCGCGATCTACCATTACGTAAAAAGCAAGGATGAACTGTTCGGCCTGCTGTTGCAAAGACGTTTGGCCGCCATCAGCCAGCAGTTTTACCAAACTGTAAAAGAAGGGGGAGGCGAATTGACGGGACCGCTTGGGATTATCTCGCAGGGCTTGGGGCACATTCACGACCCGCGGGATGTGACGAACCTGATCCTGATTTACTTGCTGAGCAAAAGAGAAGACCCGGTCATTGGCGACATGCTTGCCAAGATGCACGAGGAGAGCATCCAGACGTCGAAGGAATGGATCGAGGTGGGGCAGCGGGCGGGCGTCATTCCTGACACGCTCGATGCGGAGAAGGTGGCGATTTTTTTCACGATCATTACGTACGGCATCCGGATGAAGACGCAAATCGCGCCGAATGCGAGCGGGCTGACTGTCGATGAAGTGCATCAGATCATGTATCAGACACTGACCAAGGGTTAACCGAGGGGGGATCATCACTATGCTATTTTTCTCGATTTTCAAAGTGATTCACGTGATCGCCGGATTTACCGCGTTGCTTGTATTTTGGCTGCCAATCGCCACCAAAAAGGGAGGAAAGGCGCACGCGCGCTCCGGCTGGGTCTACGTGTACGCAATGGGAGCAGTCGCGATCTCGGCCCTTTACATGGGTATCTGGCGGATCGGTTTCGACCCGGACAAAACGGTTGAGTCCGTCGCCTTCGCCTGGTTCCTCATTTTCATCTCGATTTTAAGCTCGGCGACAGCCTGGTACGGGATTCGCGTGCTGCGGTACAAAAACCGCCAAGCGGCGCATCGCCAGCTGGTCGACCTGCTGTTTCCGGCTTTGCTGGTCGCCTCGGGTGCAGCCATGAGCCTGTACGGAGCGATCATCGACTTTACTCTGCTGACCTGGTTTCCGTTTATCGGGATTTTCCTTGGCACGACGCAGCTGGTGTACTGGCTGCGGCCGCCGGGACGAAAGCTCCACTGGTGGTTTGAACATCTGGGAGGTATGCTCGGCTGCTGTATCGCAACGATTACGGCCTTTACCGTGTTCGGTGCGCCGCGCCTGCTCGGCCTAAGTTCTGTTCACCCGCTCGTCTGGTTTATGCCGACAATTGTCCTCGTCCCCTGTATCATTGGCTTTTCCCGCTATTACCGCAAAAAATTCAACTCGTCCAAAAGCGCATGACTTTCGTCCGCAAAGCTTCCTCCATACAGGGGCTTTTGCACACGAATTCGGCGGCGTCTGGCTCAAGAAGCAGACATACACGCATAAGAAAAACACCTTCAAGATTGTCCCCGGATCTTGCGAAATGATCGGGCTGTCTTGAAGGTGTTTTCCACAGGCAGAGATTACGCCGTGCGCTTGTGCAAACAGCAAGTCGATTTCCTGGAAATGAACTTGCGATCAATCAAAAATGCCGTCAGGAAAGCAAGAGCGACAGTAAGCAGCAGGTGCGCATAGGTCATGAGAGGAAGCGCGCTGCCTTCCAGCTTGATATTGTCGGAGCGGTATTCCAAACGCTTTACGCCATGCCCGGCTGTCAGCAGGTCTTCCTGCTTGGCAAGGTCTTCCAATGGCGCTTCAAACACGTAACGGTCGGGAGAATCGGCGTGAATGAGCAGAGTCACATCCGCCTTGCCTTTTTCATTCCAGAACTTAATGTCTTCGCGAGCGAGCGAAGGTGCGTCGCCGCCAGGGATAATCATTTTATCCAATTGTGGCGCATCCTCGATGGTGTGTCGTGCCACGATGTTGAGGTGATGCTTGGTCAAAATCGGTGTCATCGTCCGCGAAATGGTCCTGACGCGTGTCGTTCCTGTGTCTGCATACGAGTCAAAGATCGAAGACAGGGCCAGTTCTTCCATGCCGTCATAGAGCAGCACGCCCATTTGCTTTTTCTGCCAGCGGAATGTGCTATTCAAAATGTAGGTGGAAAATTTGTAGTCGAGAACAAACGGTTCCACTTTTGGATTCGCGACAAATTCGTAATTCGGATAGCTGATTTGTTTGGCGATGCTTGCTGCTGTCGGTTCGTCCACTTGCTGCGAGATGAGGTGAAGCACCGCATCGATCCCAGCCGTTTGACCGGATGAAGTCAGCGTATTTCCTTCGTGGACATATCTCACATCTTCTACCCAAGTCGTATCCGGGTAGAGTGCGCGCAAGGACGGAATGGCTTGCCAGTGAGACGCAGCCGATTTTCCTTTCAGCAGACCGGCATCAGCCAGGTTGCCTGAACCCCCGCAAATGCTCAGGAAAGTGGTATCGCTGTTAGCGTGTTTTTGAATCCACTCGCGAGTAGGGGCATATATCGCTTCATCAATAATCGGCATGAACGGGACTACGATTACCTCAGGGTTTTTCCCCAACAGCGCATCCAGCTCTGCATACGTGTAGTGCGGGGCGACATCGAGCCCGCCTGACAGCGGTTTGAGGTTTTTGTCGGGCGAGACCGCATAGACATTGTACGCTTCTGTCATCGCGAACAGCGTGTACGGAATGAGAAAGTCGAAATCCTCTGTTGTAATCGAAGAATCTGCCATGACGACTGCAACGGTAGGTTTCGCCGGATCATGAGGGGGAATGGTGACGCCTTCCAGGGAAGGAACGGGCTCTTCGCGAAGCGCCTTGTAAAATTCCTTCTGCGTATGGGAATATCCAAGGAAGCCAAGACCGCCTACAAAAACAACCAGACTAAGCAGATACACCGCCAAACGCAACAAAACTTTTTTCACTTTCGATTCCTCCTGTTTACGATACCCTTGTAGGGTAATCAGCTTCTAAGAGGAATATAAAACAGCTGTGTGAACTGAATATGAACGGAAACAAAAAAAGAAAAAACCGCACGCTGGCGGTTTTTACTGCGGCAAGGTCACTTCAAACGTCGCTCCTTTTCCTGCTTCCCCTAACACCCGAATGCTTCCCCGATGCCCGTCAATGATTTGCTTCACGATGGACAACCCAAGGCCGTTTCCTTTTACAGCAGAATTGCGAGCTTTGTCGACTTTGTAAAAAGGCTTGAATATGTGATCTCTTTCTTCTTCCGGAATGCCGATTCCGTTATCGGTAATGGAAACGATGCACTGATTGCCTTTCTCGACGGCCGTAATTCCAATCGTGCCGTTGACCGGTGTGAATTTGATGCTATTGCTCAGCAGGTTGATCCACACCTGGCTAAGCTGGTCCTCGTCCGCTTCGATCATGAGCGGATCCAGATGAAGGTCGAAGTCGATCTGTTTGGTTTCCCAGTGTGGAGCCAGCGCAATCACGACCTTGCGGATCTGCTCGTCGAGGCGGTACGTTTTGAGGCGTAGCGGCATGTTCTCTTGTTGCAGTTGGGATAATTGCAGCAAATTTTGGCTCAACCGGGACAGTCTCTCGCTTTCTTCCTCGATAATGGTCAAATAGCGAAGGCGGTTTTCCTCACTTACTTCCTTGTGCTTCAACGCCTTGGTGAAACCGGAAATCGAAGTGAGAGGGGAACCGATCTCATGCGAGACGTTGGAGACGAAATCCCGCCGCATTTGGTCCAGCATGCCAAGCTTTTTGGCCATCTGGTTGAAGCTGGCGCTCAGGATTCCGATCTCGTCTTTGCGCTTGGTAGGTACTTCAACGGTGAACTCTCCTTCGGCCATTCGCCGGGTGGCTTCGGTCAATTGCACAATCGGCTTGACCAGGTAACGGGCGGCGATGAGAATCAAAAAGCTTCCGATAAACAGGATTAAACCGTACAGCAAATGAATCGAATTCATCAATTCTACGTCAGCGCTGTTTCGTTTCAGCGTCACGAACAAGGCATAAGGCTGTCCGTCCTCCTGAAGAGGCAGGCCAATGACAGGAAGGGCAACTTCATGGGAAGCAGAGATGTCGATTCGCTGCAGATCGGTTACTTTTTCGCCAGCGAGGACACGGGCGACATCGCGAGGCTCCACCTGCAACGAGGTTCCTTGCTCGGCGAGAAGCGGGTCGCCTTTTGCGTTGTAGAGCTGCGCATGGGTTAGGGAAAGCCCCGACAAGTGCTGCATAAGCGGAACCAGCTCTGCGGTGGGAGTGGATTGGTAGGTGGCGATCATTTGGTTTCCGTTTTCGATGAGCATGTCCCGGACGATGCCTTTGGCGCGTTCTTCATACAGCCAGCTCGTAATGAGAAAAGCCGTCATCAGGCTGAGCATGACGATTCCGACGAATACGAGCACGACCCGGGTATAGAGCGATTTCATTGCGCTGTTACCTCCAGTCGATAGCCCAGACCGCGAATCGTCACGATGCGAAATCCGGATTCGGCTTCGGGAAACCGCTCGCGAAGCCGCTTGATATGCACATCTACCGTTCGTTCGTCCCCTTCATAATCGAGCCCCCAAATTTGTTCGATCAATGTTTCGCGGGTAAACAATTGCCCGGCATAGTTGCCCAGTTTGTACAGCAGTTCAAATTCTTTCATGGGAATCGTTTTGGTCTGTCCGTCTTCGTATACCACCAGATAGCGGGAACGGTCCAACGAAAGATGGCCAAGCGTTATGATGTTGGATACCGAGATGCGATACCGCTTGAGCAGTGCCTTTACACGGAGCACCAGCTCTACGGGATCAAACGGCTTTACCAGATAATCATCGGTCCCCAGCTTGAAACCATGAATGCGGTCCTGCGTCTCGCCTTTGGCGGTAATCATGATGATCGGCATATCGCCAAACTCCCGTAGCTTGGAGCATAGCTCCCAGCCGTCCATTTGCGGCATCATGATGTCGATAACCGCCAAATCCACGGCATGATTTTCCGCGTATGCCAATGCGTCAGCTCCATTTGTTTTTTCTACAATGTCGAACCCCTCGTCTTTTAAGTACAATGCGACTAGCTCTCGAATGTGCGGGTCGTCATCGACCACCAATGCTCTTGGCACGCTTATCCGCTCCTTTCCGTTCTGCCTGTCAGGCTCGTCATGACAGCATGTGTACTTTTACTATAGGGCCATCTGTTTCTGGGAACAAGTAGCAAGCCTTGGCCTCTGGCTGTTTGGCGCCTGGCAGAAAACGCTGCTAGAAGACCTTCCGCTGATATTCCTCTGACAAATCTCCTGTACGCTAAAAAGAAAAACAGACAAGGAGCGTGTCACGATGAGAGACAATAGACTCGGACGGATCGCAGACAACCTGATTTCGTACAGTCTGGATGTACAGGCAGGGGAGCATATCTTGATTCGGGTGGTAGACGAGGGCGAACTGCTGGCAGCGGAGCTGGTCAAGCGTCTGTATGCAAAAGGAGCTTACCCGCACCTGCGTTTTATCCGGCCGCGCGTCGAGCGGGAGTGGATGCTCGGGCTGACAGCAGATCAGCTTGCACAAGTCGCCGAGTGGGAAAAAGACATGTGGAACGGCATCGACGGCTACATTGGCATTCACGGTGAGATGAATGACAGCGAGTATAAAGACGTGCCGGAGGAAAAGCAGCGTTTGCTTGCCGAAGCCTTTAAAACCATGGCGCACCGCGTCGACAATGAAATCAAAGGCATCCGCATTCATTACCCGACGGCGGCAGCCGCGCAAAAGGCTAACATGAGCACCGACGCTTTCGAGGACTTTTTCTTCGATGTCTGCTCGTTTGATTACCGGAAAATGGCCAGGGAGAGCAAGCCGCTGTACGAGCTGATGGACAAAACGGATCGGGTGCGGATCGTGGGGCCGGGAACCGACCTGACTTTTTCCATCAAAGGAATCGGCACACAGGTGGCGGTCGGCAAGCGGAACATGCCGGATGGGGAAGTGTACACAGCGCCAGTGCGCAACTCGCTCCACGGAACGATCCAGTACAACACGCCAAGCCGCTACAAGGGAACGGCTTTTGACAACGTGCGCTTCACGTTTCGCGAGGGCAAGATCGTCGAGGCGACGGCGAATCATACCGAGAAGCTGAACGAAATACTGGATACGGATGAGGGCGCGCGCTACATCGGAGAGTTTGCAATTGCGTTTCACCCGCACATTTTGCATCCGATTGGCGATATTTTGTTCGATGAAAAAATTGCCGGGAGCTTTCACCTGACGCCGGGGCAGGCGTACGATTGTGCGAATAACGGCAATCGCAGCACGATTCACTGGGACTTGATCTCGATTCAAAGGCCGGAGTACGGCGGCGGGGAAATCTGGTTTGACGACGTGTTGATCCGCAAAGACGGCAAATTTGTACACGACGCTCTGCTCGGGCTGAATCCGGAGCAGTTGATGTTGTAGCACGCCGGCAGTCATGCGAGTGTTCCTGGAAAAGAGCCTGGTCGGAAAAGACGAGCAGGAATATGTTGCTCCATGCCAGAAATATACGCATAGGTATCAAAGAGAGAACAAGGGAGCTGGTAGCGTGGCTGTACGTGCAGAGGAAACGGTCGTCGGGTTTGTAGGAACGGGCGTCATGGGCAAAAGCATGGCTGGACATTTGTTGCGGGCAGGTTATCGGGTGCTCGTGTACACGCGCACGAAGGCAAAAGCAGATGAGCTGCTTGCGGCAGGAGCCGTCTGGAAGGAGCGGGTAAGCGAACTGGCTGCGGAAGCCGATGTCATCATTACAATGGTCGGATACCCGTCTGATGTGGAAGAAGTGTACTTTGGCCCTGAGGGCATCATTTCGCATGCCAAGCCGGGGACTTTTTTGGTAGATATGACAACTTCGAAGCCTTCGCTTGCCAAAAAAATATACGAGGAAGCGAAAAAGCATTCGCTCCATGCGCTGGATGCTCCCGTGTCCGGCGGCGATGTAGGAGCGCGGGAAGCAAGGCTTGCGATCATGGTCGGCGGCGATCAGGATGCGTTTGATGCGGTGGCGCCGCTGCTTGCGGTCATGGGCAAGAACGTCGTCCTCCAGGGCGGTCCTGGTGCCGGGCAGCATACAAAAATGTGCAACCAGATCTGCATCGCGACCAATATGATCGGCGTGTGCGAAGCGATTGCCTATGCGAAAAAAGCGGGATTGGACCCGGCGCGCGTATTGACGAGCATCGAAGCGGGAGCGGCGGGCAGCTGGTCTTTGTCCAATCTGGCACCGCGGATGATTGCGGGTAATTTCGCACCGGGCTTTTACATCAAGCATTTTATCAAGGACATGAGCATCGCCCTGGAAGCGGCAGAGGAAATGGGACTGCTGACGCCCGGACTTTCGCTGTCCAAGTCGCTCTATGAGGAACTTGCGGAAAAAGGCGAGGCGGACAGCGGCACACAGGCGCTGATTAAATGGTTTGAACGCGAGTAGCAGCAGTTGCTTGCACTGACAAATAGGAGGAACAAAAAAGGAGCCCGCACGAGAAGGGCTCCTTTTGCATGAGTGTTACGCGAACAGCCGGGGATAAAGCTTGCAGTCCGTTTTCCTATTCGACATTGACCCGCGCGTCCAGCACTTCTTTGGCAACAGGTTTGTCTTTGGACAGCGGCGCTCCCGCTTTTTTTACTTCCAAAATATCGAGCAAAAACACAAACGAAGGAATTCCCACGATCAGTCCCCAGACGCCGAAGAAGTGCTCGGAGAAGATCAGGACGACAAACGTGTAAAAAATCGGCAGATGAGTCTTCGACGCCATCAGGCGAGGGTTGAGGACGTAAGCTTCCATGGCGTGAATCAGCATGATAAACACCAGCAGGTAGATCACCGTAGTCAAGCCGCCGATGCTGAAGGCGATGGCGCTGAGCGGAATCAGGGAAATAATCACTCCGGCCACGGGGATCAGCCCGAGCACGAACACCATCAGCGCCAGGCCAAACAGGTTCGGGAAGCCGAGAATCCACAGACCGATCACAGTGAACACGGTGTTGAACAGGGCGATCAGCAGTTGGGTTTCAATGACTTTGCCAAAGGTCATGATAAACTTTTGGCTAAAATATTCAATCTCGTTGTACAGCCACGACACTTTGCTGGTGCGGAACTGCGCCGTAAACGCGATCACATTGTCCTTGCTCAGCAGGAAGAAGAGGCTGAGCAAAAGGGCCAGAAACAGATTGAAGCCCATGTTCTTGACGACCGTCAAAAAGTTAAGACTGCCTTGGACGAGTCCTTTCATGTCGAGCTTGTCCAGGGCGGACATGAGATATGGGGCAATCTCGTTATGCTGGTTCTCCCGCACTACATGCTCGATGAGGTGGATCAATTGCCCGGTCTGGTGAATCAGGGCCGGGAAAGCTTTCATCCCCCCGCCAACGAGGAAGGCCGTCAACAGCGCGTAAAGGGCGATGAGAATCAATTTGGGATGGACGGGCACGAGCTTGTGAATCGCCTTGGTGAGAAACAGGTGCAGCCGATCCATCAAAAATGTGACGAGAAAAGTGAGCAAGACTACATTCAGCATGCTTCCGAGCGAGTAGAGCAGCAAGCAAAACAACGCCAAAATACCGAAACGCCTGAAATCCTTATTTTGCAAGACGGTGAGCAGATTCATGGGAACATCCTTTCCGATTTCGAAACGCGCTATAGTTTCTATGCTAAGCTTACCGCAACGATGGGCATTTCGTGTATCTTTTTTTGTCGAATGCTGTACATCACACACAACTATCCGTCGATCCCCGCATCAAGAAGCTTCTTGGCAGACCTCCCTTTTTCGCTGCCGATCCAGGGAAAACGAAACCAATGAGCGGTTTGAGCGTCTGATTCATTGTAGAAAAAACGCTCTGGGAGGCTAAACACGCCCATGAAACGAAAAGCAATCAGTTTGATGACGGCTGCGCTGGTTTGTGCGAGCGCATGGACAGCGCCAGTGCAAGCTGCTTCGTTTGCAGCCGTTCAGCCTTACTTAACGGATTACAAGATCGGTTTTACCGATGGCAACAAGCTGGTAACGAAAGCCGAGTACGATGCCTTTGACTACTCTGCTCAAGCTGTGATCGTCACCAAGGCCGGTAAAAAAGGTCTGCTCGACGTGCGTACCGGACAGGAAATCACATCGGCAGTCTGGGACGAGATCGAAATTCCCGGCTCCAAACAAATTGCCATCGTGCGAAAAGGCGGGTGGTTTCAATACATCGATCTGACGACGAAAAAGCTGTCTGCCACGAAGTTTGCCGGGGCGCACAGCTACTATTTGTCTCCAGATTATGACCCGGTCATTGTGATGAGCGGGCAGACTTCCATGCTGCTGGACAGCACGGGCAAGGTGCTGATTCCTCCCTTTGCAGGCAAGCTGTCCATTGTTCCGCTGATTCCATCGGAGGCAAAGGGAGACCAGGAAGCAAAAGAGACACGCTACGTTGTGGCAACGACCGCAAAAGCGATGACCGTATACGATCCAGCGACGTTTACGCCAAGGTTTTCCTTGCCAGGTGCCACGCTGATTCCCAACGAAGGCGGTCCAAAGACAGCCTATTTCAAGGTGCGCCTGGGCGGCAAGGAAGGTCTGGTTGATGTGAATGGACAGTACGTGCTGCCTGCGCAATTCAAGGCGATCTACACCTGGAATCAGGGATACTTTCAACTGGCAGGAGCAAACGGTGTCGGGTTGTGGAAGGACGGACAGCTTTTGGCGGAGCCGCTCTACGCGGAGGTGGGATTCGAGCACAACAACCCGGATTTGTACTGGACGCTGTCCAAGGATGTGATGATTTATCATTCGATTGCCAAGGGGACGTCCCATGCCTTGAAAAAGGGCGCAGACTATTTGCACGACAGCTACGTGCTGGGCCAGGACCCGCATACGGGCTTGTACGGCGTTGTGCAGGTCGGCAAGGGAGTGGTGATACCGTTCGAGTACCCGCGTGTGGAAGGGACGCCTTTTTCCCGACTGCTCGTGCGCAGCGACGGGAAAAAGACGATCCTGCCTGCCTGGGGCAAAGCCATAATAGAACCGGACTTCTGGTTCGATTCGCTGACGCCATTGGGCAGCGACAGCATGCAAAGCGTCAAGGATGGCAGCAAAATCGGGCTGTATTCTGAGCGCGAGGGTCTGCTGCTTGCCCCTGTAGAGAATCGGGTTATTCGCTATGAGGAAGCCTCGGGACAAGTGGTGGTAACGGAGCCGGGTGGGAGCGTGCTCCGATTTGGGGGCATCAGTGGCAAAAAGGAGAGCGATCACAACGTCCGGCCTTTGTCCGAGAAGTTGAATGCGGTGAACGAAGTGGGCAAAGGGAGTGTGCTCGTCGACCGTTCTACCGATAAGCCGATCAGCAAGCGCTATGCGTACGTTTACGTGGAGGATGCCTCCAAGCTGATCGTCGCAGTGGATGGACAGACCGCTGACTTGTACACCCCGGAGGGTATGTTGCTGACGACGGATGTCAAACTGGCAAGATGGCAGGAACGCAGCGATGCTCCGCCCGTCACCATTATGCAGGTGGGAGAGGCGTTCTACACATTGGGTGCGAAGGAAGGGACAAACAAGCGGGCATTCATCCGGATTGCAGACGGGCAGTTGCAGGCAGCAAGCGAGTTTGCGTATCGGGAGGCTGTGGAAATAGCGGTGGGCGAGCAAAAAGCAGTCGTTGCGATGCGAGCGGACGGGACGTTCGACGTTTGGGCACGTGAAGGCAGCCGACTCGTGCAAAAACTGGCGAACGTAACCGGATACGAGACAGCCTCTGATTTCGACAAGCTGCTGGTGCAAACGAAAGATGGTTGGGATGTGTACTCCTCTTCGCTGGAGCGCATCACCACAGGGAACTACCCGTCGTTGAAGCCGCTGCCGCAACGCGACGAAAGACCCGATGTTGTCGTCTACCAGGATAAGCAGACGGGTTTGTACGGACTTTTGGCAGCAGACGGAAGGCAGTTGACTGCGCCCAAGTACGAAGTGATAAAGCCGTCCCGCGAAGTATTCCCCGGACTTTGGCAGCACGACGACACACAGCCGCCATTTGCGTTTGCGATAAAGGACCAGTTCGGCTATCTCGATCCGGAAGGCAAAGAACTGTTTACGACCAAATTCCTGACGAAAAAGCCTGTGATTACGCATCGCCCGCTCCAGTTGCAAAGCTTCGAGGCATATACGACGCTGATGAAACAAAACCCGCTGGAGCTTGTCGACTTCGGCAAGCCGTATAGCTGGTCCGGGATGGGGAGCAGCGAGAGCAAGTTTTACGCGAATCTGGCTCTCTATCTGGGACTGCCGCAGGGCGCAGGAAAAGCAGAGGTGTTCGCGGCACTGGCAGCAAAAGGGGCGATCAAGCCCGATGAAAAACGCGCTGACATGAGCGACGAAGACATGTACCGTCTCGCCTACTTCATGGCGACAGGCAAAACCAGTCAGGCGATGACCGCGGGGGAACTGACAGAATGGGCACGAAAGCGGGGCATTGTGCCGGAGCGCGGAGGCATCAGCTACTATATGACCATGGATTTGTACGCAGAGTATCACCAGATGTTTTTTGCGGAGTTGCTGCGTTCACAAGCAGGGAAAAAGATTGCGAAGCCGAAGGTGCTGAAAGCTGGAGAGCTGTCGCCCGCGCAGAAGGAGATGGTCGAAACGATGCTGCTGGTCAACGGAAAGCAGGCGAACCAGTTGCCGCTGCCTTTGCCGCAGGCGGAGTGGAACCGCGGTGTCCAGCAGTTTTTGACAGCGTACCAGAAGCAGGCAGCGGGACTTCTTGCTGCCTACGTACAGCAAGCCGGAAAATAAACGTGGCAAAAGTCAAGCGCGGGAGAAGTCAGCCCGCGCTTGTTTGCGCAGGTGCGTAATATGCTGCAGCGTCAGGCAGTCACACTTGTTAAAAGATCGGCCAATATTTCAGCATGAGCACGTAAAAGACCGCATGCACCAACGCCGTTGCTACCAATGAAACAATGAAAGCGACAAACGAAATCTGATCCAGCTTGTAGGCGACCAGGAAAAAAATCGAGAAAGCGAGAAAGGCAATGAACGTGCCTTCTTCCAGATAAGCCATGTGCGCATTCACCTCGTTTTTGTACCTCTCTTCTATTCTAGCTGATTTTGGCCGTACAGGAGTTAGGAAAAAGACGCGGTAGTGGTATTTGTATCCTTTTTGATTTTCTGGTATTATGTGTAAAGTTTGAATGCCACAAAAAAGGAGAATTGTAATGAAGTTACGCAGCAAAAGCGTTCTGAACGTGTTGGTGGCCGCCGGAGTGATTGCCTCCTCCGCCGGATACGCGGCAGCAAATGAAGCAAAGCCGAAGACAGCCAGTCCGGCGGCTACGGAAAAAGTATTGCGGTTCAATTTGGACTCGGAGCCGCCAACGGTCGATCCGGGATTGGCTGAGGATGAATTATCGCTCATGCTGACAAGAGCGTTGTACGACGGCCTGGTTCGCCTTGGCCCCGATGGGAAGCTGCAGCCTTCCATGGCGCACAAGATCGACGTGTCCGACGATTTGAAGACGTACACCTTCCATTTGCGCGATGCCAAGTGGAGCAACGGAGATCCGGTGACAGCCCACGATTTTGAATACGCGTGGAAGCGGGTTCTCGATCCGAAAACAGCGAGCAATTACGCCTATCAGCTCTATCCGATCAAAAATGCGGAAAAAGCCAACATCGGTGAGGAAAAGCTGGACGCCGTAGGGGTGAAGGCGGTTGACGCGAAAACTTTGCGCGTCGAGCTGGAGAAGCCGACTCCTTATTTTGTGCAACTGACAGCCTTCCCGACCTTTTATCCCGTCAACAAGAAAGTAGATGCAGCCAATGCGAAATGGGCTTATGAAGCTTCGACGCATGTAGGAAATGGTCCTTACAAGCTCGCTTCCTGGGAACACAAGGAGCAGATGACGCTGGTGAAAAATGCGTCTTATTGGGATCAGGCTGCCGTGAAGCTGGACAAGATCGACTTTTCGATGATCGAGGATGAAGTGACGGAGCTTGCCATGTTCGATACAGGCGAACTGGACTGGGCGGGCGCTCCCGGGCCGCTTCCGCTGGACGCATTGCCGGGGCTGAAGGCAAAGGGAATTTTGCATACAAAGCCGATTGCTGCCGTCTACTGGTACAAGTTCAATACGGAACAGGCTCCTTTTAGCAATGCGAAAATCCGCAAGGCGTTTGCCTACGCGCTGAACCGCCAGGCGATTGTAGATACGGTGACCAGGGGGAACCAGGTGCCTGCTACGGCAGTTGTGCCTGTCACCAATGGCGAGAGGCAGTCGAGCTATTTCAAGGACAACGATCGCGAGACAGCGAAAAAGCTTTTGGCAGAAGGAATGAAGGAGCTTGGAATCAGCAAACTCCCGCCGATCTCCCTGCTCATGAACCGCTCGGAAGCCCATCGGAATATCGCGCTGGAAATTCAGAAGCAGTGGAAAGAGACGCTGGGAGCCGAAGTGAAGCTGGTGGAAGAGGAATGGAAAGTCTTCTTGGAGGATATGTACAACGGCAACTACCAGATCGGGCGAATGGGCTGGTTCGCTGACTACGCCGACCCCTCCAATTTTTTGCAGCTTTTCTACGAGAAAAAGGGCGGCAACAACAATACGAACTGGGAAAACAAAACGTATCAGTCGCTGCTCGATCAGGCGGCGCAACAGGCCGACCCGGTCAAGCGCAAACAATTGCTGGCAGAGGCGGAAGCCATCCTGATGGAAGAAATGCCCGTCATTCCGCTTTACTACTATGCGAACAATTGGGTTCAGGACGAGAAACTGAAGGGCATTGTCATTGATGAGTTGGGCTACATTGATTTCAAGTGGGCCACGAAGGAATAGAAGCTGATGCAACGAGCAAGCTCCCCTTTTCGCGAGTTGGAAAAGGGGAGTTTTTGTCTGGCAAAAGGAGTGTGGGCGCGGCTTCTGCCGACACCGAAGCAACCGCAGAGTTGCTGTAAGCGTTTGACAATTTACGGCTCGGATGGACGTATCACCGTTACAACTGGCCCGGCTGCCCTCTCTTTTTCAGCGCCCTTATGACAGGAAAAGATGTCGGAAGATGCAGGAAAATGCTGGCGAGTCGCGAATTTTTAACGAATAGGCTGGATTTTCCAAGCTTGCTTGCGATCTTATACAAAGGGGAACGAGAATCTTGCTTGCACGCGTAAAAAACAGCGCTATCGCTGCCTGCTGCCTGATTTTTCTGCTGCCGGCTTCCTTCGCAGAAGCAGCCACACATGTCGAGGTAACAGTCGATCAGTTGAATATTCGCAGTACGCCAGGAACAACGTCCCAGATCATCGGCACGATTACGAAAGCGACCCGGCTGCCGATTGTGCAAGGGCAAAAAGAGTGGACACAAGTCAAGCTCAGCAACGGCAAGACAGGATGGGTCAACAACAAGTACGTCAAAATGCTTGAGATTCCTCAACCGAAATACGTCAAAAGCAACGTGGACATGCTGAACGTGCGGGCAGAGCCAAATGCCACTTCCCAAATCTTGCAAGTGATCGACAAAAACAGTGTTTTCCTGCAAGTGAAAAAACAAGGCGAATGGGCGCAGATCAAGCTGTCCGACAAAGCAAGCGGCTGGGTGAATGCTCGCTATTTGGTGGAAACGACGGCGCCACAGCCAGTTCCAACACCGACACCGCCTCCCGCGCCTGCGCCAGTCCCGGCACCAGCGCCGACTCCTGCCCCTGTACCAGTTCCGCAGCCGACTCCCGTACCGACCGTGCCGGAATTGCCGAGCGGACTGGGCGCAGGCTCGCTTACCCTGAACGAGAGCTATGAGGTTTATGACGCACCCGACTTTTTGGGCACCGTCATCGGCCAGGTCAACGGCGGCTCGACGATCACGCATTACGGCTATGCGGACGGCTGGTACACGATTGACTACTACGGCAGGTACGCCTACATATTCAAGCCGATCGTCACAGAGGAGACAGGCCAGGTGACGCCAACGCCCGCCGGAGAAATTCCGGTGCAGCCTGCACCTGCTCCGGTTCCCGCAGAAGCGTCGATTCGCGTGAGAAACGCCGATACCAATCTGCGCAGCGGTCCCGGCACGAACTATCCTGTGATCGGAAACGTGCAGCCTGGACAAACTTTTCCAATCGTACAAACGGTAGGTGACTGGTACGTCATCCGCATGCCTGACAACTCGCTCGCCTACATCGCAGGCTGGATCGTCGACCGCATCCCTGCGGCTGGCAGTTCGTCGCCAGGCGGCACAGGAACAGCAGGGGTAGGCTACAATCAAGGAATGATCGGCAACGAAACCGTCTATATTTACCACACGCACAACCGCGAGTCGTGGCGCAATGTCGCCCGCAACACCCAGGGCAGCTCTGTCGACGACCCTGAAATCAACATTACACTGGTCGGCAAGCGGCTGGGGGAAATTTTGCAAGCAAAAGGCATTCCGACGATGGTCAATCAGGATGACTTTGCCCAGAAGCTGGCCGAGCAGAAGAAAAGCTATGCGATGTCGTACACCGAGTCGTACAAGGCGGTGGCGGCAGCGGCAACGACCAGCCCGTACCTGAAATACATTTTCGACATTCACCGCGACAGCGACGAGCCGCGCAGCAAGGTGGCCATCACGATCAATGGCAAGACGTACTCGCGCATTTTGTTCGTGATCGGCACAGCCAACCCGAACTATCTGGAAAACAAAAAGCTGGCCGACGCCCTGCATGCCCGCCTGGAAGCGTATTATCCCGGCTTGTCGCGCGGCGTTATTTTGAAAGGGAAAAACGAAGGAAATGGCGTGTACAATCAGTCTATTTCTTCGGGCAGCCTGCTTCTCGAATTCGGCGGAACAAACAATACGCTGGAGGAATGCTACAATACGGCTGAGGCCTTTGCCGAGGTGTTCGTGCAGCACATGCTCGAATCGCAAATTGCCTTCAAGCAATGACAGACAGCCCGTTCCGTGTCGCTTGCAGCGCACAGCGGATCGGGCTTCTTTATGCCAACAGGAAAATAGAGAAATAGTCAGGAGGACATACATGACTGCTCATCAGGAACAAGGCGAGTCGAGCCTGGAGAGGTTGCGCCATGACTTGCGCGGGGATTGCGAAAAATGCTTCGGGCTGTGCTGTGTAGCGCTGCCTTTTGCCGCTTCCTCCGACTTTGCTGAAAACAAGGACAAAGGTATCCCCTGTCGAAACTTGCAGGACGATTTCCGCTGCGCTGTTCACCAGAACTTGCGCCAGCTCGGCTTTCGCGGCTGTACCGTGTACGATTGCTTTGGCGCCGGGCAAAAGGTTTCACAGGAAACGTACGGCGGACGCGACTGGCGGCAGGCGCCGGAGTTGGCCAAGCAAATGTACGAGGTCTTTCCGCTCATGTGGCAACTGCACGAGCTGCTATGGTATTTGACCGAAGCGTCGACTTTGCAGCCAGCCCGTCCGCTGCACGAACAGATCAAGCGCGTCCTGCACGAGACGGAGAGCTTTACGAAGCTGGCTCCGGAAGCGCTGTTGCAGGTGGATGTTGCCGCTCATCGGGCAAAAGTGGGCGAACTGCTCTGGCAGGTGAGCGAGCTTGTTCGAACGGAAGCCTGTCCTAAGCAAAAAGGGGCGCGGGGCAAAACGAAACAGGTTGGCCGAGGTGCCGATCTCATGGGAGCGAAGCTCAGAGACGCCGACCTCAGGGGAGCCAATTTGCGCGGAGCGTATCTCATTGCGGCTGATCTGCGCGGAGCGAACCTCAGGTGGGCCGACCTGATCGGCGCAGACTTCCGCGACACCGATCTGCGCGGGGCCGATTTGACCAACAGCCTGTTTCTCACGCAGGCTCAGCTCAACGCGGCAAAGGGGGACGCCTCCACGAAAATACCACCGTGGTTTACGCGCCCGCCGCATTGGGCAGACTCTTCGGCCTAGCAGCGGCCAGACTTCGTCCGACTTCTCCAGCACGCAAAACATCGCGACATCGGAAAAAGGGCCGTCTGTCCCGCGGACAACCGAGCTGGCGACACCGATCGACAATATTTTGGCACCGTACACCTCATGCAGTCTGTTCGCGATTTCCTTGCACGTTTGCAGCCGCTCGCTGCGCGTTATGGTTACAGGTCCGTTCCTGTTCATTTGTACACATTTCCCTTTGCAGTGGTTGGTGGGTGAGAGGGCAAATGAACAGAAACGGCGGGCCACAGGATTAAAGGGGGACGTGTTTTGGATGATGCATGAGCAAAGCTCCTCCTTGTAACACGATATGATTTGCTTTCGGTTCTTTCAGTTTTTGCCGGGTTACCCGTCATTCACCAGTTCACTTTCCCTGACTCAATAAAAAAGAAGACGCTGTCACACGTCTTCTTTTCCAGCTTCTTTTTCAACTTCTGGCGGATTGAACCCGATTCGCTTGGGAGGATTGGCCGGATCTGCTTTTTTGACGGCCATCAACAAAAAGCTGATTTGCGAAACGTGCTGGATCAGCTCCACCGGCGCGCCGGCTTCCGTCGTTCCGAAGAAGCGGATCAGGCTCGGATTGTAGTAGCCGATCCCGTCAACGCGCAGCGTAACGTTTTGACCAAACGAGACCAGCCGCATCCCGACCTCGTGCTGTTCATCCAGCGCAAGCTCAAATTCCGCAATCATCTGGATCAATCGCTTGTGAAAATCGCTCGCGAGGTTCTGGTCCGGCTGCACCTCGAATACGGGAAGCTCGTTGTCTTGCAGTTCTACTACCTGTGGGGAGGTTGGTAAGTTGGATTTGTTGACTGCCATGGCCATACCCCCTTTTCAGATAATTATAAACTATGAAAAAGATTTCAAAAAGGGGGGAGTAGATACTGGCAGACACATAAGTGCCAATCTCTTCCTGCGGATAAATCCACGGAGGGGATTGGCACAACGCTTGTGCTCCTGGATCTGATAATGTCAGATTCGAGTTCGGCTGTTTTCTTTTCATTCGCTTAGCAATCAGGAAAACATCCATGAGCGACCGGAAGCCGATCCTCCATGCTTTTGTGCCATCCCGACTGTCTACGCAACGTTTATCGATTATCCACCTTCTCCGGATACATATCATGATTCATCAACCGATAGCTCGCCATTTCCTCATACTTCGTCCCCGGCCGGCCGTAGTTGCAGTACGGGTCAATCGAGATGCCGCCGCGCGGGGTGAATTTGCCCCATACCTCGATGTATTTCGGGTCCATCAGCTTAATCAGGTCGTTCATGATGACGTTCACGCAGTCCTCGTGGAAATCGCCGTGGTTGCGGAAGCTGAACAGGTACAGCTTCAACGATTTGCTCTCGACCATTTTGACATCTGGAATGTAGCTGATGTAGATCGTGGCAAAATCCGGTTGCCCGGTAATCGGGCACAGGCTGGTAAATTCCGGACAGTTGAACTTGACGAAGTAGTCGCGGTACGGGTGTTTGTTGTCAAAAGTCTCCAGCACACTCGGATCGTATGAATAGTTATAGGTCGTCTTCTGGTTGCCCAGCAGGGTGAGGGAAGACAGATCGCGTTGTTGTTCGTTCATGTTTATCATCCTCGTTTCTTTTCATCTACTCTTGTTTTTCGTCTACACGCCGCGCTTGTTTCCCCAGACCAGTGCGTGGAGCTGCGGCAGCACCTTGGCGTCGTTCAAATCGGGGGCAGCCATCGACTGATCGATCAGCCATTCAAAGCTTTCCAGCAGCTTTTCTCGCAGTTCGCGTGTGTCTGTGCTGACGAGATCGCTATTTCCCGGCTGGAGAAAAAAAGGAATGGTCGGGTATCGTCGGTGAATGTCGCGTGCATAGGCAAAATCGGCATCGTCAAACACAACGACCTTCAGACTAAGCCCCGCATGCTTTTGCTCAAGCAAAGTGTGGACGATGCGGTCGAGCATGGCATAGTCAGTGCTCATGCCGGAGCTTGGCGGCTTTGGCGAAATGGTAATGTCGTCGATCAGCGGCAGCCATTCCTGCCAGCGGCTTCCTTGCGTTTCCAGCGCCGTGCGAATGCCGCGCTCCTTTAAAAACGAGACAAGCTCGCCCATGCCTGGAAGAAGCGCCGGGTTGCCGCCGGAGATCGTGACGTGGGAAAAACGACCCTTCGCCAGACGTTCCAGCTCTGACCAGATTTGCTCAGGCGTCATCTGCCGGATTTCATCCCGTGCCGATCCGTCCCAGGTAAAGGCGGAGTCGCACCAGCTGCAACGGTAGTCGCAGCCAGCGGTGCGGACGAACATCGTCTTTTGGCCGATGACCATGCCTTCCCCCTGAATGGTCGGCCCAAAAATTTCCAGAACAGGAATGCTCACTCCATCATCCACTCCCGTCTCGCCTCGGCATAGCTCGTCGGCGTTTCATACAAACGGACAAATTCGACGCGAGCGCCGCGGTAACGGTCGCGATAGGCGTCGGACTGGAGCTGCTGCTCCATCTGTTCAAACAGCCAGACGACCATGTTTTCAGCGGTCGTATTCATCGGGGGCAGCATTTCGTTCAGGTAGCGATGGTCGAGGTAGATCTCGATATGCTCCTTCCAGATTTGCTTGATGTCGCCAAAGTCGATGACAAGCCCGATTTCATCCGGATAGCCGCTGATCCCGAACACGACCTGGTACGTGTGCCCGTGCAAGTTTTTGCACTTGCCTTCGTAGGCGTGCAAATGGTGCGCGGCGTCAAAGGTAAACTCCTTGCTCACCAGCACGCGCTTGTTATGGTAACGCAGTTGCGATTTTTGAATATGGGTGCCCAGTGCCTGCATGCGCTCGACAATGCGAAAGTCAAAGTTGGCGCTCATCAGGCGTGTGCTCCTTGTTCCTTTTTTTCGGAAAGATACGCGTCCAGTCCGGCTTTGCGCAGGTGGCAGGCAGGGCATTCGCCGCAGCCGTCGCCTTTGATGCCGTTGTAGCAGGTGAGGGTTTTCTCGCGGATATACGTGAAGGCACCCAGTTCATCCGCCAGTTTCCACGTTTGTGCCTTGTTGAGCCACATGAGCGGCGTATGGATCACAAACGGATAGTCCATCGACAGGTTAAGCGTCACATTGAGCGATTTGATAAACGCGTCGCGGCAGTCTGGATAGCCGCTAAAATCCGTTTCGCAAACGCCTGTGACCAGATGCCGCGCTCCTTTTTGCTTGGCAAACACGCCGGCAAAAGACAGGAACAGCAAATTGCGCCCGTCGACAAACGTAGAAGGCAACTGGCCTTCCTCCTGGGTGATGTCAATGTCTGTGCGGGTTAATGCGTTGGGGGCGAGCTGGTTCAACAAGCTCATGTCCAATACGGTGTTGGCTACGCCCAACTCCCGGGCGATTTGCTGGGCGCACTCGATCTCCAGCTTGTGCCGTTGCCCGTAGTCAAACGTGATTGTTTCTACTTCGCCGAATTGCTGCTTGGCCCAGAACAGGCAAGTGGTGCTGTCCTGACCTCCGCTGAACACAACGACGGCTTTTTCCTTTTTCATGCTCTCCATCTCCTTCATTGTTCGTAATGGAAGAAAGAGAGTTCTTGAACCTGCACCTGTAAAAAAACAAAACAATACCAAGGGATTGGTACTGTTGTCCACCTTAGTTTTTTATAGAGGGAGTTCGCGAACCTCTCCCGCGCAAGTTGCGCGGATTTCGTATGCAGTTGGGCGGCGAGCGGTCGCCCTGAGCCATTATACTACAGATTCGCTCGTCAAGGGAAACGGTGAGCGGGAAAACGATTGGTGGAATCGAGTGGCACTATCATCGTCAAAACAAATTGCCAGCGAAGACCGGCCGTCGTGCTTGCGGCCGGGCGAAAATTGTCCGTACAATGTCCATAAAAGCTGGCGGGCGAGGGGAGAGTACGACATGCTGGTAGAAGTAATTGCGACTTCGGTAGAAGATGCCAAACGGGCAGAACAGGGCGGCGCAGATCGGCTGGAGTTGATTTCCGGCATTTTGGAGGGAGGCCTCACGCCGAGCTGGGGATTGGTAAATGCCGTGGTCAAGGCTGTCTCCATTCCGGTTCACGTCATGGTGCGGCCGCACAGTCAGTCTTTTTGCTATACCGCTGATGAACTGCGCGTGATGAAGGAAGACGTGCGCATGATCCGCGAGCTTGGAGCGGCAGGCGTTGTCTTTGGCATGCTGACGCCGGAAAGGCAGATTGACCGCTACGGGTTGGAACTGTTGCTCACAGAAGCGGACGGCTTGAACGTGACTTTCCACCGGGCTTTTGATGAAGCAGCAGATTTGTTGGAGGCTGCCCGCGTTCTTTTGCAATACCCGCAGGTGCGCACCATTCTCACCTCGGGAGGAAAACGGACAGCAATCGAAGGCGCAGACTGCATCGCAAAGCTGGTTCGGATGACAAAGCAGACGTCCCTTGGCGTATTGGCGGGAAGCGGGCTGACGGAGGCGAATGCTCCTGAATTCATCAGGCGAACTGGCGTGCAACAGGTACACTTCGGCACGGCAGCCAGAGAAGAAAAACAGGCTCTGCGCTATGTGGATGCCGGGCGGGTCGCTGCCATCAAGCGAGCTTGCATGCAGACCGCAACGCTTAAATCGCCGATGGACCGCACGTAGACGGAGTCGTTAATCAGCAGGTTGAACAGAAACAAGACGGACAGGCGATTGAGGAAAGTACAGCAAATCGGGGTTTTCTTTTCAACCAAAACGTGGTAGTGTATGTGCAAATTTTGCTTACGTGAAAAAGTCAGGAGTGAAACCATGTGGCGCGAAAAAGACGAACAGCCATCCAGTTGAACAGTCCGCAGAGAAAAGTGATGGAATACGGTATGCTGCTCTTTGGTTCACTAGTGCTTGCGACCAGCTTTAACCTTTTTCTCAATCCGAACCAGATTGCCTCTGGCGGGGTTTCCGGGGTGTCGACGATCTTGCACAATCTGTTTGGCTTTTCCCCGGCTGTTGTTCAATGGGCGTTCAATATTCCGTTGTTCCTGCTGGGATTGAAGCTGCTTGATCGGCAGTACAGCTTGAAGGCGGCGATCGGATCGATCGTTTTGCCGCTTTGCGTGATGCTCACGAGTCATTTGCAGCCTCTGACGACCAATCCGCTGCTCGCCAGTATTTATGGAGGAATCGGAGTGGGGCTTGGTATTGGCATCGTTTTTCGGGGCAGAGGATCGACCGGCGGGTTTGCAATTGCTTCGCAAATTTTGCACAAGTTCACGGGGATCAGTTTAGGTGTCTGCGTCGCGGTGTTTGACGGCTTGGTGATTTTGCTTGCCGGTATTGTGTTTGATCCGGAGAAAGCCTTGTATGCACTCATTGCTTTGTTTGTCACCAGCAAAACCATTGATATTGTTCAAATGGGGTGGAATACCTCGAAAGTTGCCTATATCATCTCAAACGAAACCGATTTGCTGCGAGAAACGATTTTGTATGACCTGGACAGAGGCGTTACTTTGCTGGATGGCTCGGGAGGATACACGGGAGATGCGCGCAAGGTGCTTATGGCCGTCGTGAGTCAGAGCGAGGTTAGCAAGCTGAAAATTATGGTGCGCTCAGTCGATCCCGATGCGTTTATCATTTTATGTCCGGCAAATGAGGTGCTCGGCGAAGGATTCCGCGTAGGGTGATCGCACGGAATTTTTTGAAGTAGGATGGAAGCAGAAAGAGTGGTGGAGCCAGTTTCGCCACTCTTTTTGCTAGATTTGATGCTGGTTTTTAAATTCGGCTGAAAAACTTTTAGATTTTCTATTGCATTTGAAAACAAGACATGCTATATTTAATTTCGTGAGCGGGACACACACGAAACGAAATGCTCGCGACAAAGCAAAATATATGCCGGTGTAGCTCAATTGGTAGAGCACCTGACTTGTAATCAGGGGGTTGTGGGTTCGATTCCTATCGCCGGCACCACTACATATCGCTGATTTGGGTGACAGGTTGGGAAACCGAAAAACACAAAGAAGTGAATGTGGTTGAATGTTTTTGCGTTTCGACGCATTTATGCTCTTTGAAAACTGAACAGCGAAAGCGTTGATGAGTCTATCATTTTTAAATGATTTACCAGCTTTGAACCAGTACCAAACTTTATTGGAGAGTTTGATCCTGGCTCAGGACGAACGCTGGCGGCGTGCCTAATACATGCAAGTCGAGCGAGGGTTTTCGAACCCTAGCGGCGGACGGGTGAGTAACACGTAGGCAACCTGCCTCTCAGACCGGGATAACATAGGGAAACTTATGCTAATACCGGATAGGTTTTTGGATCGCATGATCTGAAAAGGAAAGATGGCGTTTGCTATCACTGGGAGATGGGCCTGCGGCGCATTAGCTAGTTGGTGGGGTAACGGCCTACCAAGGCGACGATGCGTAGCCGACCTGAGAGGGTGACCGGCCACACTGGGACTGAGACACGGCCCAGACTCCTACGGGAGGCAGCAGTAGGGAATTTTCCACAATGGACGAAAGTCTGATGGAGCAACGCCGCGTGAACGATGAAG
>NZ_RHHS01000079.1 GCF_003710935.1 Brevibacillus gelatini | reverse complement strand
GAAAAGGTAGGCGATGCCGCCAAAAAAGTAATGGACGCTTCCCAAGCGGTTATTGGGAAAGTGGTCACGACTGCGCGTAAGATGGAAGAGAAGCTTGGGGTCATCGAGGCTGTCAAGAAGATGAAGGACGCGATGCAGAAGCGGATCATGGCAGCGAAAGATGCGGTTATGAGCAAGGCGCGTGAAATGAAAGCCAAGGTGAAAGGAAAAGCCCAGGCAGTCAACGAGAAAGTGCGAGAGCTTTCCGATCGCGTGCAGGAAAGACTGGAAGATGTTTTGCAGCCGAAAATGGTGACGCCAGAAGGATTTGTCATGAAAGCGGCGAAGACTGAGAATAAGGCAGTGAGTGTCGGGCGAACGGCGAATCAGAAGAAGTGGGATGAGGTTTATAAGAAGTCCGATTCACCAGGTGGTGGGAAGTCGGCGAATAAGGCGACTAAGGGGACGGGGAAAGGTAGTAATTATACTAAAGTTGAGTTCCAGGGAAGGAAAGTTTATCAAAGAAATGATATAGATTGGAACATGGTAGACCCAGACACCGGATTAACAAATCTAGAAAGAATGCAAATGGGATGGGCTCCAGTTGGGAAAGACGGCAAAAAAATAAGTCTACACCATATCTTACAAGTTGAGCCAGGTCCCATGGTTGAAATTCTACAAACGGTGCATCAGAAAAATTATAAGGTTTTGCATGGGCTTTTAGAGAAAACAAAATATAAAAGACTGAGATCACTGAATAGCATATCTTCAAAAGCAAATAAGCCTATAGAAGAAATAGAGAAAATAAGAAAAGAAAGGAAAGCTAAAAAGCAAAGAAGTTTTAGAAATGACCCTAATTTAGATAAGCAGTATAATAAATTTCGTGAAGAATATTGGATTTGGAGAGCAGAAGAGTATATAAAAACATTAAAAGATTAGGAGGCATACACTTTGAAGACGAAACAAGTTATTGAGCTAATTAAAAATGCTAAAAAAAAGTTTTTTGTTGGGGCTTTAAGTGACACTAAAATATCAAACATTGAAGAAATGTTAAATGTGAAGCTACCAGATAGTTACAAATGGTTCTTGCGTGAATATGGGACTGGCGGGGTTATAGGAGTAGAAATTTTTGGGGGGGGGTTGAGAGATATTCCAACATGTGTTACAGAAACTGTTGATTGGCGTGGTTATGGTCTACCTGAAAAGTTTGTTGTCATTGAGAATTTTGGTGCTGGTGTATATTGTTTGGATACCTCTAGAATAGAAAATGGTGAGTGCCCAGTTGTTGACTGGGAGCAAGATGAGGGTATTGGTACCAGAGAGTATGATGATTTCCTTACGTTTTTAATTGAGAGGTTTTCGAACAGATAGAGTGTTTTTTCTCTATATGAATAATATTAGGAGTCTGTCTTAATTTTTATGTAACTTAGTATGCAATTCAAAAACAAGGTCGTACAATATAACCAACAAATCAACTACTAAAAAACTTAATAAACATGCTTAGATCAACTTTCAAAGGCTCATTCCAACTTAACTGATTAAGGGGGAATGAGCTTTTTTGCATGTCCAAAATCAAAGGAGGAAAAGGAAAATATCAAAGCGTGAAAAGATAGTGGCAGAAGAGTCTAGCACAGGAAGTAGAAAAAGAAGGTCGTCGGTCCGGCCGAGATCGAACGGATCAAGCTCGCCCAGGCGGAGAAGTTTCATCAGTACGTCGTCAGTCTGGGACGGTATGCGTTGCAGCAAGTAGATTCCGTGGAAGCGTTTGGGCAGGTGGAAAAGGAAGACGAACTGGAGGTGCGCGTCGGCGAGTACCTGGACCAGAGTGAAATCGTGTACTGCTGCGATGGGCGTCCAAAAGACTCGCAGCAAATCCGCATCTGGCTGGAGGAAAGACGGGAGCAGGAATACGGCTACAAAGTCTTGGCTGGTCTCGATTTGGCGAAGGGACAGTTTGCGGGGATCGATTTGCGCTACGCCGATCTGGGCAACAGTCGCTTGGCTGGTGCCAACCTGCGGGAGAGCGTGCTGGTCGGAACGAGGTGCGTTCGTACCGAGCTGAATGAGGCGGACTT
>NZ_RHHS01000078.1 GCF_003710935.1 Brevibacillus gelatini | reverse complement strand
ATGTCGATGCCCGGATAGTCTGCTCCAATCTGTTGCAGCAAGGCACCGTAGCTCATGGCCTTGTTCTGGAACGAGCGGCTCTTGCGTTTGACGTCGAGATTGTAGGTGGGAGAAACGGCTTCGAGAGACAAATAAAACACGTCACGCACCGCCTTGATGCCGATCTCCAGAACGATTCCGGCAAAAAGCGGCGTGGCGTTGCCGGCGGCGTCTACCTGACTGATTTCAATGGGGGTCTGCGCCTGAGTCATTTGCACATAGCTGTCTTTCATTTCTTCCGGCACGATTCCGGTTAACGTGAGGCGGGCATGCTCATTCATTTTCTTCGTGATCGTCAACTCTACGAGATGGATCAATTCATAGGGAGAGACTTGCAAATTGTTGTAAGCAATAACGGAAAGACTCATTTTCCTTCCTCTCCTTTCGCAGCATCATCTGACTCAATCACCAGCGAATCCATCTATGTGCGTACATCGTTGCAAAAATATTTGAAAAAGATGCAATAATAACGAAGATAACAAAAAACAGGTCAACTATGGTGTTCTGACCATAATTGACCTGTTTCGTGTAACGCTATACCGTTAATAAGAATACTCTCCAGGTATTCTGTACGTACATCTTAACTTCATTTGTTAGACGGAATGTCAAGTCAAGAGCGACAGAGCTTAGGTTAGCGAATGATTCGGAAGGTGAATTCCATTTCTCACTTCACTACTAAGGTATAAGTGATATTTCACCCAAAAATGCCTCCCCTAGAATTCATCGAAATTCCTCAAAGGTTTTCCAATGTCTATTCTAAGGAGTGCACTCCACTCATGATTCGAGTGGGAATGAGTTGTTAACAGTTTATCAAGTTTTGATTTAAAAAGGGTTACATAATTCCCCCCAAAAGACGTCTCAATTAGGGGGGAAACCACTTTTCATACATTGGTTGATCGAGTTTACACAAAAATCTTGACAGATCTATGGCACTTGGTAAATCGCTTTCCAATAAAATCAAGCACTTTCGATGATCGCCATACGTTAAGAAAAGCTAGCCAAATCATTCTTTGCGCTTGTATATGTGAGTTTTCAGGCCCATCCTATTGTATTTTATGTCCGTAAAAATACTTACATCCTTTTTCCCATTCCATTGACGCTAATAGTTTTACATATTCAATGACCTGACCAGCTATCTTATCATCTACTTTAGTATAGTAATCCGCAGGGCATTTAATTCCGCTCCAAACAGATAACAAGGAGGGGATAGTATCATCTTGCAATTCAGTATTACTAGCCCTAGCTATCATAGTTTCTTGAATAAGCATTTTAGTTAAATGTCCAGGAAAAGCTAATTGACCATCATAATAATATTTTTCTAGATCTTTATTTTTACAAAAAGCAATAAACTCGTTACCTAATTCATCTGCTGAGCACAGTTCATAGGTAGCTTTATCGTAACCTATCATACTACCTATTTTAAATGAAATCTCTTCGCCTAGTTCAGTATCTTCCCATATAGATAACAATCCTAATAAATATGGAATAATTTGATATGATAGTGATTCTTCTGCAAAAGAAACGAATACAGCAACCGTTTCTTGTTCTGCATTAATTAAGAAGTTATTAATTTTTGAAAAATCGTCTGGTGTAGCTACTGAAAAGAACAGCCTGATAGCAACATTTAACAGATCCTTATTTTCACTTGTTTGTATCAAATCAATAAGCTTAGCTTTCTGTGAAAAATCCCCCTGCTTAAAAGCATAGATAAGTTTAATCAACACTACCGATTCTGTGTCACCTATCCCGATACACTCATTTATTTCATTATCCATCCTATCATTTTTATCCCTATACCAAATATCACTAATCAAATCATCCCATATCTCCACAGTCGCTCCTCCTCATTCATTCTGTCCTTAGGCCAACTTTTCTTTGCCATTCCAAAACCTTATTTTGAAAAGTCGTAGCCCGTGTATGCCTATCATTTAATCCAAATCTATAGTTCACTCCATTTTTAACAATTTTTCCTTCTGGATCCTCTGTTATCTTCGCAACTTTAAAATCTTTATTCTTAGTGTATCCATTTTTAGGATCTGCATATTCTTCTTGTAGTTCTTTACTTAACTTTTCTCTACGAATAGTAGATTCACCTGTATGAATAATATTGCTGTCAACATTTTTACCTCCGAAAGCCAATCCCTGAATATGATGGCCTTTCTTCAACTTCCCTCTACTACTAAGTTTATTATACTCTGACCTAGCCTTTTTGAGTTCCTTTCCTTGCACAATAGTACATATATCGGGATCACAGAAAAATTCTAGGTCTTCTTTGTATAATTGTTTAGCTTCATCATAGTGAGGACCAAAAATCTCTTTACCTTTTGGTTGTTTATCTCCTTTACCCGTCCCCTCAGGAACCTTCTCCGGCGTCTTCCCACCACCAGGTGAATCGGACTT
>NZ_RHHS01000077.1 GCF_003710935.1 Brevibacillus gelatini | reverse complement strand
ACGACAAGAGCTTTAAGATGTCAAAGTTAAAAAACAGAGAATGAGCGAGAAAACAGGAGAAAACATTACTTTATAGTGGGAGGGATAGGATGCGATACAATCGCTGGATGAAGAAAATCGCAGGCGTGGTGCTGAGCGGCTCGCTGCTTATGCCGAACATGGCTTTCGCAGAGGCGAGCCTGTCAGCGGAGCCGCAAGCTTCCTACGCTTCGCACGCAAGCGCCGCGACCAAAAAATGGCTTTCCGCTTATCAGGCGGCCGTGCAAGCGGGAGCGGGTAAAAAGGAACAGCGGCCGGATGAGAAGCCGACCTACAGCAAAGCAGAGGTAATGAAGCTGGACTGGACGCCGCTTTCAGCAGAAAGCGTCTGGCAGTTGTACCAGACAGGTGACAGAAAATTGCTGCAACTTGCGGCGTATGTGTATCCGCAGGTCGACCAGCTTTTGTCTCATGACGAGCAGGTCGACAAGTACCAGTGGGAGGGCGAGACGTTCCAGCAGAAAATGGACGGACTGTCCGCTGCCGAGAAAAAACAACTGGAAGCGTACGTGCCGCAGATCATGGCCTTGTACGAAAAAGGCAAGCAGGCAGCGGCAAGCAATAAGGCTTCGGCAGGCAAGAAACAGGCCACGGGCAGTCTGGCATCGGCCACGGCTGCGACGACAAGCATCCCCGATGCCATGTTCCAAACCGAGGGCTTGACCTACAAATACCAGCGCACCGACACGGACAATCCGGTGGACGAGCTGTATCGGGCGGCCAACGTGCGGGAAGTCGACGTCCACCTGGAAGGCAAGCACGGCATGGATTTGACGATCGAGCGCCGCTATTCGTCGCTCGATGCGATGACGGAAAACATTTACTTTTCGTCGTCGGGCAAAAACAAGACGTATCCGCTGCAAGGGGACTTCAATCCGTTGCCGACGGGCTGGAGCTACAATTTTCCCAGCTTCAAGGAAGTCTGGAAGGAAGACGCGAAGTGCGGTTTCCGCGTAGATGGGTCCAGATATACGTGCGGGTCGACCAGTGAAGGCAAACGGTACATTTTTACGCTGGAAGACGGGACGATTCTGGAGTCGTCGTCCATAACAGGGGAATGGGTGAACACGCCGTATAAGCCAAACGGTGGCATGACCTCGTATCGCAGTCGCTCCGGGGAGTTTGGCGACAACCATATCGTCACCCTGTCCGTGGATGGCAATACGTATGAATTTGGCGAGGAGACCCATTATCGCAACGACGAAGCGTACGTGACCTATCTGGTCAAAAAGACGAACGCTTACGGCGACACGATCCACTACCGCATTCCCGAAGATTATCGGCAGCCAATCGAAATTACCGACAGCGTCGGCCGCCTGGTTGTCCTGGAACGCAACTGGGACATTGATCTCAAGGTATATCAGGACAGCAGCAAGACGAAGCTGCTCAAGCATCTGCAATACGATAAAGGAGTTACGGGAAACAAGGACCGGGTCATCGAACATAGCGTCACGGGCGGAGAGAGCAAGGTCATCGCCGAGTACACCTACCTCGATCCGCAGACGTACGGCACGACCGAGTTCAACCTGCATCCCGGCTACAGCTTCCCGGCTCCTGACGGCGTCATCGACTTTGACGACGGCGGGCTGGAATCAACAGCGTACACGAGCCTGGACCAATCGCGAAAAGCGACCGTCCGTTACAACCTGCTCAAACAGGTCACCTATCCGGTGGAAGGCTTGGTCATGACCTATACGTACAGCTTGTACCAGCCGGATGCACCGGGCTTTCTCGACAGGGGTGTGACCCGGATTTATCACGACAGGGAAGCCTTGACGTACACCAGCTATTTGCCGGTCACGGCTGTCAACTTCCGCTTTGCGAAAACGCCGCATCCCGACCAGCCTGCGACCGAGTGGTACTCGTACACGAAATACTATCCGCACATCACGAAAGAAATCTGGAAGTCGCCGAAGTCGAAGTCGGGGCGCCTGGCGAAGCAGTCGCTGGCCAGGGATGGCTCGGTCGTCGTATCGCGGATGGTGCAGGAGGGACTGCCAAGTGAAGACAAGACGTACCGTGCCAACGAGGACCGCAACTTCGTGCTGCAATCGGTGAAAACGTATGTCGGCAGCGGAGCCGACCAAGACACAATCCAGGGCGCGCTTTCCCTGACGGAAGACGGCAAGACGTATCGGTACGCGCCAGCGAGTTACACGAGCTATTTGTACGAAGAGCGGGCGACCAAACCAGCCTACGTGTACCACTTCCTCGGCCGTCCGGCGTCCCTGACCGCCGACGCGGACATTTACTCGTTTCTGCTTGCCCCGACTTCAGACCGACTGGACAAGGTGCGGGCTAGGCTCGGCCGCTACGCGCAAATCACCCAATACGGCTACAACGCGTACGGCGATGTGACGAAGGAAATCGATCCAAAAGGCAACGTCACGCTGCTCGAATATCTCAATCTGTCCGGGCTGCGTGTCCCGTCGAATGTGAAGAAAACGGCCGTGGACAACCCGAACCATTTTCATCACGAAACGTACACGTACGGAAGCAACCGCCTGGTGGCGACAGAAAAAATCGTCGACTCGTACCCGGACGGCACAGGGACCAAAGTAGTGCAGGTCGACCGCACGTACACCTACAACGACAAAAAGCAGCTAACTTCTGTTACGGAAACGAGCACCGGACCCGACGCCAAGACCGTAACGCAAAACATTACGAGCTATGATCCGCTTGGCCTGTATCCGTCTGACATCAGCCTGCAGGTCGAAGTGGCGACCGGGCAGAAGCAAACCTTGTACCACGTCTTTGTCTACGACGGACTCGGCCGCCTGACCGCGCGCGCCTATCCGGACAACACTGTCGTCTTGTACGAATACGACCTGCTCGGCCGCCGGACCAAAGAAAGCGTGACAAGCAAGCAACAGACACGGACGACGACGTACGCCTACGACGACTCCGCGCGCAAAGTCACAATGACCCTCCCGGATGGCAGCAAACAGGTCACTCAGTTTACGCCATACGGGGAGGTCGAGTACGAGGCGCAAATTGGCACAGACGGCAGCATCCGCCCGCTTTTGTACAACACGTATTCCCTGGACGGCAATCACTTGTTGTCCAGCGCTCCGTATGCGGACAACAATCGGGCGACTACGTACGTCTATAATGCAGACGGCAGCGTCTGGCAGAAAAAAGACCCGGTCGGCACCACCGTGTACCTGACCGCGAACGCAGTCAGCGACGGAATCAACTACGCGCCTGCGCTCACCCGCCTGACATTGGGACCGAACGGCTTGCAAACCGTACAATACCACGACCGCTACGGCCAGGTAGAAAAAGAAGTTCAACGAACCGGAATCGGTGCCCAAAGCTTGACCACCAGGTTCGTTCGCAACGCTTTTGACCAGGTAATTCAAAAAACGGAGACCGACCAGACCGGAAAAAGCCGCACCTGGGAATATCGCTACACCAACGACGGCAACCTCACCGATCTGCGCGATCCCGAACAAAACCGCTATCACTACGAGTACGACACACTCGGCAATCTCGTGACGGTCACGGAAAACCAGGTGCTGACGACGAAAAACCATTACAACGCCCTGTCCTGGAAGCTGAGCGAGCAGGACGTCCCTTCTGGCGCGACCGAGTCGTCTTCCTACAATCCAAACGGAACGTTGAACACGTTTACCGACAAGGCAGGCAACCGCCACGAGTATCGCTATACGCCGTTTTGGGAACTGGCGAGCATCACGACCCGCAACGCAGCAGGCACGGTGACGAACCTGGAGACCAAAGAATATTTCCCGAACACCTCGCTGGTGCAAAAGGAAACGAACAGCAACGGCGCGGACATCCTCCCGACAGCCAGCAACTACCGTGAGATCACGTACAGCTACGATGCGCACAAGCGCCTGAAAAGCCAGACCGTGTTTGGCCGCACGTACCAGTTGGGCTACACGGATCGCGACGAGCTCATGGATTCGCTTACGTATCCGGACGGTACCACAGTGAGCTATCGGTATGATGCCGCCGGGCGTATGGTGGAAGTCAATAGCGGACTGACGGGAAAAATCGAGTACGCGTACACAATGGACAACACCGGGGAGCAAACGCAAACGACATATCCGAACGGCCGCATCAACAAGCGCAAAGCCGATTCCTTCGGACAAGTCGAGACAGTGGTGCACGAGAAGAACCAAGCTGCCATCTGGCAAGAAGCCAACCAGTATTCTTTTGGCAATGTGGTTTCCATCCAGCGCAATGGTGTCGTCCGCAAGTTCGAATACGACAAAATCGACCGCCTGACCAAGGAAGTTGTTCCAGGCACGACGAATCAATATTCGTATGACGGCCGCGGCAACCGCTCGGCTTTCGCCGGCACCCTGCCAACCGACGCGGACAGCTTTACCTACACCTTCGACGAACGCAACCGCTTGCGTGGCGTTTTGAATGAAACAACAGGCGAGACATCGACGTATACGTATTACGGAGACGGTCTGCGTGCAACGAAAACGGAAAACGGTGCGCAAACCAAGTACGTCTATTTAAGCAGCAAGGTTATTGAAGAGCTGGACGCGACAAACCAAGTGAAGGCACGCAACATCTGGGGCAACGAGCTGCTGTTCCGCCAGGACATTTCGGCTGGCAAAAAGGGATACTACCACTACAACAGCCACGGCGATGTCGTCACCATCTCAGACGCAAACGGCCAGGAACTGAACCGCTACGACTACGACACCTGGGGCAACGTCATTTCAAAGACAGAGGGGATGTCCAACCCGTACCAGTACAGCGGCGAGATGTACGAGGAGCAGACAGGCTTTTACTATCTGCGGGCGCGGTATTATGATCCGAAGGTAGGGCGGTTTGTTTCGGAGGATACGTATAAGGGGCAAGTGGATAATCCGTTGAGCCTCAACCGGTATACGTATGTGCATAATAATCCGTTGAGGTTTGTTGATCCAAGCGGTCACTACGTGGACGAAGGAACGGGAGGAATCGGTGGCTTTACATCACCAGAAGAAGAGTACCTGCATTGGGCAGGGGTTGCTGCACGGAGGGCATACACAGAGGGAATAGAGCCAGAAGATGCAGTGAGGAAGTATGTACCAGCGAAGTTACAGGAGGAAGTTCTTCCGACAGCTATCGTCACATTTAATAATACGGTTGGCATGAATCATGGGGATGTTCCTGATTTAGGATTGGCAGCTCCATTAGCAGGGGCGGCAGCAGCTTCTATCAAAAATACAGGTAAGGCGGTTACTCAGGGGATAAGTAAAGTAAACAACATGAAGGAGTTTTTTGAATTAGACTTTGGTAAGTCTCTTGAGAATTCTGCTACCAAGACTAGTGCTCGTTACAATGGACAATCTATCTATCGAATCGATAAAAAGGTTCAAAATCCATATCTCAAAAAAGGAGACGGATTTTATCTAGACTCACTCCATTACGATCATATTGAAGTTGTGGATAGTAGAGGTAAAGTGAAAGCAGTTTTGAACCTAGACGGAACTCTTAATGTGAGTAAAACTGAGCAAGCATTAAAGCAAGGAAGAACGGTAAAATGGTAATGGGAGGCTGATAGCATTGGATGAAAGCTTAAGAAGAATTCTCCAACTACTACAAGATTTAAATTCTCGTGTGAAGACACCAATTATTTCTGAAAGTGAATTCACAGAGGAATACGAAAATCTAGATGAATTTTCTGAGCTACCTAGGCAGATAGAGGTGTTGGTTGGGAAGCTTAAATGTGTAAACAGCGACGATATCGATACAATTGTTGAGAACCTAATTCACCTACATTTGAAACTTTCAGATTGCATTTGGCATTTAGACCAAATTCACGAATTGGTTAAGAGGGTTGCTGGAAATATTAGAGACGTTGCAAATTAAAAAGTCACTTTTACCCCAAACGTGTAATCAACTACGTCTGGGGTTTCTCTTTGCGTTCTGGAACTGTGCCCGCCCGTAAGGGCAATGCCATGCGCAACACGCACCGCCAATGTTAAGCTCGTGAGAAAGCGAAGCTAGGCATTTCTGAGGATTGGGAGCAGGGGAGATACCAGAACACTGCCCGCCCCGCCGCAAAATGGCGTGTCATGGTGCTGTAGAGTGCCACGTATGACGCTAGAATTCCGTAAGGATTTACAGGATAGCAGTTCATGCTTTCGTTGCTGTATTGTGACAAAGTCAATAATGACTTGCTGTCTACTCTCTGGATGGCGGTGGGTATACATATGTGTTAGTCTCTAGCGGTAGCCGCCTAATCTATTAGAGACAAAAACTAATAGAGGGGGTTATGCTCATGAACCATCCAGTTAAAGAATGCATCTCTATGCTGGGAGTATCGCAGGTATCATTTGCCGTGTTGCACGACTTATCGTTTCAACGATTGAAGGCTTGTTTATATGGGCACACTCCCGCCATCCCGCCGAGAATCGTAAACGCTCTAGTACAACATGGCTATGATGAGCAGGAAGCACAGAAGCAGTATCAACAATGGCGTAAATGGAAAGCGGAGCAAGAACTCCTCGCCGCCGCCCGCAAGGAGGGAGGTGAAGACAATGAATAGACTACCGTTGGATATTGTCGTCACGTTGATGAGGCGGGAGCAGGTACTCGCTCAAAATGAGATTGACCAACTAGCCGCGCTGTTTGGAAAGCATGTCAAGGACTTGCTGTCTTCGGAAGATGTCGAATACGCTCTTGCCTGTTATCTTGCTAAATCGAAGCACAACGATGTCGTTTACAGGAACAGTGTATTGGAGAAAGTGGTTCGCTTCATGAATCAGTACGGTTGGCATCTATCGGATGATTTCAGAGACTACTATAAGAAATATGCGTTGTTTCGTTGACCTAACCCCGCCATGTGGCGGGATTTTCTTTTTGTGTGGACTTCTTAGTCTGTGTAGAGGCAGTTTTTAGATCGAGGGGCGGGGGAGGCTGATTCTTGGGACTGTAAAATATTTTGT
>NZ_RHHS01000076.1 GCF_003710935.1 Brevibacillus gelatini | reverse complement strand
AGTGTATATAAATGCCAAATGGACGGAACTACCTTTGTGGGTCACTCCGTTCTTTAGCCATTTGGAAGTGGAATTTAGTTCAGAAAAATCAGTTTATTAATCCTGGCGATTTTTATGCAACGCTAGTGATATAACTCTATTTATATAGGTGGCGAAAAAAATGACATAATTGGAGAAAAGGTAGTTTTTGTAAATAGAACATGCTGTTGCAGAACGTTCATCGTCTTTATCTATTCTTTATAGTTCTATCTTCTTGTTTTTACTGTGTCAATTTTGCTCACATTCGAGCATGGATGATTGATGTGTAATGTCAATTTTGCTCATTCTAATGCAGAAATGAGAAGCAGAAATGTCAGTGCTCTATTTGGCTTTAGTTACTTTTTTACAGTTACATACCTTTCGCTTAATTACTCGTTTCAATTATGGTATATTCAGTCAACAGGGAATAACAGTAAATTAGTTATTGGGGGAGTAAAAAATGTTTGCTATTGAACAGTGTGTAATGTGTGGATGCAAAGATGTTCCAAACCAAACGCTCACTATTCCAGTGAATATGCAAGGCATAGTGTCGGTTAATGTTTTGGGCGCAAAATGTTCGAATCCAGATTGCTTAGAGGAATATTATGATAGCGAAACTACTGAACTGGTACGAAAGATTAAAAAACTGACATATGATGGTTTGACATTAGACAAATAAATCTGAGAGCGTAAAAAGTTTTG
>NZ_RHHS01000075.1 GCF_003710935.1 Brevibacillus gelatini | reverse complement strand
ACTAGCGTTGCATTAATATAACCAGAACAAACATAATATTCAGTATTTTTATATTGAATATGGAAGACACAAAAAAATCCTTTACAATGGAATGGTCAGGTAGTTTCTGTCCAAATCCACTGAAAGGATTACATGTATGGACAAGAATACCTTATTTTCGTCATTTGGTAAATGGGTTTCGCCTATTTTTTCGAAACGTTTTTTTGAAGATTTGGCTTCTAGTGATCACGACAAGTACGTCAAAAAGCTGACGACCTCCGCCTATCTCCTGTTGTTTCTGCATGCTCACCTTCAGCAGCGAGAAGGATTACGGGCGATTGCAGATGACGCGTTAGGAAGGAAATTTCAACAAGAACTTGGCTTTACCTCGATCAGTCCTTCCCAACTTTCACGCAAGCATCAGCAGTCTCATTCCAACCTGTTACAACGTGTGTTCAGGGACTTGGTTCAACGGATTCGGCTATGCTCTCTTCCCCCAGCGATGAAACGTGATTTTCGCATCGTAGATGCGACCACGATCCCTTTATGCCTCCATACATACAAGTGGGCGACCTTTCGTGAGACAAAAGCGGGAGTAAAACTTCACTTCCGGGTCGCATTTGCTTCTTCAGAAGACGTTTATCCGGAAAGGGTACAACTGACGCCAGCACGTGTTCATGACCGGACTCAACTCGATACGCTCGTAGACAATCCGGGTACAACGTATGTGTTTGATCGAGGATTTGTAGACTACGCCAAGTTTGACGCGTTCTGCGAACGCCGGATCTTCTTCGTTACGCGAGTAAAGAAGAAGGCAGCTATCCGGTATCTGTTTGATCGTCCGGTTTCCGAAGGGAGTTCCATCAAAAGAGATGGTTATGTACAAATGGGGACACAGCAAAAGCGAATGAAACATGTCCTTCGCCTCATAGAGACAACCGATTCACAGGGAAATCCCCTCCTGCTGATCACGAATCGATGGGAGTTATCTGCCGAAGAAATCAGCGAGATGTATCGGAGTCGCTGGGCCATTGAAATCTTCTTTAAATGGTTGAAGCAACACGTGAAAATCACTTCGTTTTACGGAAAAAGCCAAGAAGCGGTTCTGAACCAAGTGTTCATTGCCCTGATCGCCTTTTGCTTACTTCTCTTGGCCAAAATCTTCTCTGCTTGCCAAGAAAGCTTGTTGCAAATCTATCGGTGGTTACGTGTGATGCTCTGGGAGGATAGCCGAATCTGGTGGGAGCGATTAACCTCGAAACGAAGAAAGCCTGATCCATAAGCAGGAAGGAAAC
>NZ_RHHS01000074.1 GCF_003710935.1 Brevibacillus gelatini | reverse complement strand
AAAAAAATTTACATTCCCGGTTCGAGCTTAACAAAGTAATTTACATCATCCCAAGTTACACCTGTGATCTCCTTTGTAGGCAACTCTAATTGAATTCTTATTTCCTCCAATGTCTCGATATTCTTTATATACAAGCGAGCTGAACTATTTTTCTGAAACAAATTAATTAGTTCCAAGCAGTATTCATAGCGATGATCCGATGTCAGTTGGATGGAATCAGTTCTTATTTTTTCTGTTAACCACCCATTCGTCTGTACGTTTTTATACAATTGTGGCGTCATTAATAGCATGGCAATGATGATTATGAAAATCCCGATTGACTCCCACCATTTAGTTGGACTCCACTTTTTCAATAATAGAAAAATCGAAACGACTATCAATAAAATAGAGGGAATACCTAGATACAAAAGGATTACCGTGGAAATTAAGTCTATACCGCGTTGAAAATTGGCAGTCGAGCCAAGTACAAACCAGACAACTCCCGATGAATTAATGAATATGGTAATCAGCCATATTAACTTCAACCAATTTTGCATTAGGCATTCCCTTCTTGCTAATTAATCAGGTTTCTCAGTAAGAATATTTCTTACCTTTTTGGTTTCACATAAAATTCTGCGAGGTACGGTGTTATATATTTTTTCCACATTTCAACATTAGAGTGCATGACAGAATGTGCCTCAATTGGGCCATACTCCCTTCCCCCATTTACTTGTACAGCATCTCGTTCATTGTAAACATGTAGATGCTGTACAACTGGATACTCTAAATAATATTCAAATTCCCTTACAGGAGTAGCAATAGTAACAAGCGTATCAACCTGAATCCCTTCATGTTCCAAAACATTTGCTGTTAAAATGGCTACATTTCCGCCATGACTATGACCTATTAGTCGAATTGGTTTCTTCTCATTACCTTTAATACTTCGCCATTTGATAATCTCGCTTGCCAATGATTGTGCTGCCTTTACCCTTGCTGTATTATTGTTTTCACCTGTCCACTCAAACTTTCTTACATCCTCTTTGTATAAATCTTTGAAATACCTAACAAAATCATCTTTCCAAGTAGAATTATCCGAAAACGTCCCATGAACTAGCCATGCGTCATGTCCCGTAGGATCAACAAACCTCAACGGATTATTATACACATACACATACCGATTCAACGACAACGGATTCTCCACTTGCCCCTTATACGTATCCTCCGAAGCAAACCGCCCTACCTTCGGATCATAATACCGCGCCCGCAGATCGTAAAAGCCTGTCTGCTCTTCGTACATCTCGCCGCTGTACTGGTACGGGTTGGACATCCCCTCTGTCTTTGAAATGACGTTGCCCCAGGTGTCGTAGTCGTAGCGGTTCAGTTCCTGGCCATTTGCGCCTGAGATTGTGACGACATCGCCGTGTTGGTTTGCGCACCGTTTTCCGTTTTCGTTGCACGCAGACCGTCTCCGTAATACGTATACGTCGATGTCTCGCCTGTTGTTTCATTCAAAACGCCACGCAAGCGGTTGCGTTCGTCGAAGGTGTACGTAACCATGTCGGTGTCTATTGGCAAGACGCTCTCAAAGGATATCCTGTTTCCATGGGTGTTTTACTCATAATGATTCGTACCACTCGGCAGTGTTTCTTTGGTCAGACAGTCAATCTTGTCATAACTCATTGGCAAATATAGATCGTTGCAAGTGATGGGGACCACATTTGATTCGTTTCATTAGAAAAGCTAGTTTCGTTACTATCAGGAAAATAACCAACTCGTCTTGTGTTTGACACTCAGCCAGCGACTTCCCTTGCAGGCGAAGACATCCCGAATACACAAGAAAACCCCAGACGAGTAGTTGATTTCTCGTTTTGGGGTAAATATCAAATTACTCTACTTTATTATTTCTGAGTAACGAATTTTTTCCATGCCATCTCAAAATAATCTTTGCTTATAGGAATTGCGAAAAAAACAGGGTTTTGATTATACTCATTGATCTGTGGAACAGGTTGATCGGATAACCCCGTAGGAGAAGTAGAATCGCATTCGCAATACTCAATTTCACCATGGACATACCCTATTTTACCGCTATCAAAAAACTCTATTTTCCTAGTTTCATAACCATCATCCCCTGCTCATAAATAATTATTTTGGGCATATCAGGGGAGTTATTCTTCCAAATTACCAGATGGTATAACATGAATATTTCACTCCATTTATTGATTTAACCCCTTCATTTTAGAGTCTTTCTCCCTTATTCTCGCTAATCTCTCGGTTGTTTGCCAACTTTTGAGGATGTTTCCCTTTCTTTTGTCGTTGGGGTTGCAGGAGTTCTTCTTCTTTCAGCAAGCGGTAAAGATCCCCGTAACGAATGTTTACTGGTTTGGGGTTCTAATAGGATATTCTAATCTCTTTGAAAGATACTATCTATTTTCTCTCTATCATAGTCCAAAATCCAATCATTAAAATCTTTATAAAGTTCCTGTATTGTTTCTTTTCGGTGGGAAATTATATCAACTCCCCTATCATCGTACATATGGAAAATTGTGTTATTAGTTGAATTTACAACGTAGACATCTCCAATAAAACTTGGTTGAATCCCAACATATTGGTTAGCTAAGGCTTCTAGTAAGTTACTAACATCAATATTATCAACTTTGCATTTCAAACAGTATCGATATGTTTCAGTCTTACAATCATCATCTAAATCAGGATAACGATAAGGGACTTTAAGTTTGCTTACTTTACCCATTAACTCTTCACTATCTATGTACTTTTTTAAGTAATTCAATAAAAGTAACTCGTTCACGGAAATCGGTTCGTCATCCCAACTATCCAAGAAAACAACTAGGTAAATTTCATGGTTGTTTTCGTTTAGTTTACGAAAAAGCGCACTTGTACGGTAGTAAATCTGTTCCATTCTTTTATTAAAATCACTTAAATTAGCACCAAGTTCAAATCTTATACCTATTCGCGCATTGTAAAATAACGGCTTTTTTAGTTCCAAATTAGAAAAAGTCATACTCAAGTACTGATTAAGTTCCACATTAAAGTCCATTCGTTCACCTCATTTTAGTACCTCAGGGGTTTTTCTCCCCGAGGTTAATTGATATTGTTAATAACTAATGTTGTCAGCTACTTAAGGTCAATGAGAGTACCTGTTTGACTCTTATGCTTGTAAAATAAAGTTTGGCTCGGCTACACTAAGTTGGATAGAAAAAATAAGGGCTTGTAGAATAAACCTAACATGTTAAGAAGCGGATCTCTACAATGCCAAAACAACAACAACGACGACGACATCGCCGTGGCTGTTGTAGTGATAGTATCCCTAATATAGATCATTGCGGGCGATGGGGACCACGTTTGATTCGTTTCATTAGAAAAGCTAGCTTCGTTACTATCATGAAAATAACTAATTAGTCTTGTGTTTGACACTCAGCCAGCAAGCTTCCCTTGCAGACGAAGACATCCCGAATACACAAGAACACCCCAGACGAGGATTGATTACTCGTTTGGGGTTCTCTGCTAACACGTTTATAACATTCTATCCACTGCTTTTACATAACTGGGACACCAGTGGAACGCATTGACGTTTGAATACGCTTCTTGAAATTCATCTTCTCGTTGAAACCAAGGTAAATCAGGATGACGGTCTAATACATCACGTAAACAATACCAACCTTGTCTCAGGTCTTCTCCACCGGTTGACCTGAAATCAGCATTTGAGCAGAAAGCACAAATGTTAAAGGATACGTCCATTTTGTCTTGAAGTGCTTGTAAAGCAATGGAGAAATCCTCAACAGCTTCGGCTTCAAAGGTTTTTCCTCTGTATTCACATACGAGTTTGAATCTCAATTGAGGCTCGTCAGTGTCGTATTGCCTAACCATTATACTTTCCTCAACCGTTACTATTTCTATCGTGTCTCTATCAGAGATTTGAAAGCTATTCAAGAATTTTAACCGCCACTCCTTTGGTAGCCTTGTCATCAATTCAAGAAGACTTTGAGTATAATTTACTCCTTCACTCTCAACACGCAGAGATTTTCCCACCAAAATGACATGCACAGTATTTTTATCTCTAAATCGTACGTAAAGGTTCGTATCTCGACTACAACCCTTCTCATCAATTAACTTGGTATTAACAATCTTCTCGTTCATTTTTCCCCCTCCTTCCTTTACCTTCCCTTAATTGAGATAGACTTTAGCACAATGGTTAAATAATACGGATTTGATTCTGCATCTGGTCTTGAAGCAATCCATGCTTTGTGGTGAACAGGATTTGTTGCAAATACACTAACATGCCCAGTAGCAGGATTGTCAACCACTGCTTTCAAAACCCCAGTAGCATTTACAGCAGCAATCGAAGTAAATGTGTATTTAGCTGAACTTGGTGCTAAAAAGTATGATAGCCCTGTGGTGTCTACTGGTCTTGGTGTAAGGTTGGTATTAGTACCTGAACCATCACGGAATATCAAGGATTGTCCATTATGATTATGGTTGTTGTGCTAGTAGAGGTATCCTGTTAATATTGTTGCCGCAACAGCCGACCATCCTATCGCACCACCACCTGAAATTGAACCTGCCCCAGACCTTGGCATAGTAGCAGTAGTTCCTACAAAAAATACTGAAGTTGGATTTAATTGTTGGTCTTTGGCGATAGAAGCACCAAAATTGCTCCAGTACGCTATCCTTGCATTGTCTGCTTGGGTCTCAGCAAATTGCATTCGTTGTTCGTTTCCTGCTTTGTTTGCCTTTTCCCAGACATCCGTCCAAAAAGCAATAGTATCTCTAGTTGAGCCTTGAATATATTCGTCTCCATCTTTCCAGTGACCTGTAGGGTCTTTCTATCTTAGCGGATTATTTTCCACATACGTATACCGGTTCAACGTCAGCGGATTCTCCACCCGCCCCTTATACGTATCCTCCGAAACAAACCGCCCTACCTTCGGATCATAATACCGCGCCCGCAGATCGTAAAAGCCTGTCTGCTCTTCGTACATCTCGCCGCTGTACTGGTACGGGTTGGACATCCCCTCTGTCTTTGAAATGACGTTGCCCCAGGTGTCGTAGTCGTAGCGGTTCAGTTCCTGGCCATTTGCGCCTGAGATTGTGACGACATCGCCGTGTTGGTTTGCGCACCGTTTTCCGTTTTCGTTGCACGCAGACCGTCTCCGTAATACGTATACGTCGATGTCTCGCCTGTTGTTTCATTCAAAACGCCACGCAAGCGGTTGCGTTCGTCGAAAGTGAAAGCAGCCATGTCGGTGTCTATTGGCAAGACGCTCTCAAAGGATATCCTGTTCCCATGGGTGTTTTACTCATAATGATTCGTATCACTCGGCAGTGTTTCTTTTGTCAGACAGTCAATCTCGTCATACTTATAGGCAAAAATAGATCATTGCGGGTGATGGAGACCATTGTTTGTTTCTTTTCATTAGAAAAGCTAGTTTCGTTACGATCCGGAAAATAACCAACTCGTCTTGTGTTTGACACTCAGCCACCCCTTCCCTTGCAGACGAAGACATCCCGAATACACAAGAAAACCCCAGACGAGCGTTGATTACTCGTTTTGGGGTAAATAATTCATTTAAAGATATCTTTATTTTTTCTTTTAATCCTATTTATTATTTTGTCCATTTCTGTCACATCAAAAACCCCGTCATTTGTTCCTGCTAAAAAGTACAGCTTTAACCAATACGCATCATCCTCTATATAAGTCTTAATTACTTTCTCTATTACTTCTTTTGTGAGTTTTTTTACAATGATCTCTGGAGGTGCAGCAGGAATAAAGTCCATATTTTCCTTATCCATATACGAATTTAAATACTTGGGAGTCGTTACAACTAAGGAAAAAGTAAATCCGTCTTCTGTTTCAATAAAAACATCAATATTATCGTTTTCAATATCCTCAATTTCATCAAAATATGGAGGATACTTTATCACATAATTCTCCAAATAACTATTCCCCTCCCGATTATTTACCATCACTAGCGTTGCATTAAT
>NZ_RHHS01000073.1 GCF_003710935.1 Brevibacillus gelatini | reverse complement strand
CAAAAAAATTTACATTCCCAAGATTCCTGATTAGCAGAGTGTAATTAATCTACGTGCCCAAACCACCAACAAAAACCTCCCCGATTAACACATCAACTTAGATCAACCTACTAAACAAACCCCCCCACTGTTATCTCAGCGAGGAAGTTTGTTTACAATCTGACACGCAATCTTCATTACCGTGTCTCAAACTCGGCTACTTGCACAACGGAACAATGGCACGCGTCTGCTCCAACGAAATTATTTAACCAGACTGGCAGGCCAGTTTCCGTACCAGGCGTAACCGGTTCTTCTTTCTTTTTCGATTTCGCTCAAATTGTATTTCACTACGCCATCGCGGCCAACAAAAATAGGTTTGTTGGTTCCGATTTCGTAGAAACGGGCCCAGATCGGAGCGGCGCTTGGGTCTTTCACCACTTTTACGTCACCACCAGATTTGTCGATTCGGATTCCGGTGAGTTTAACTGCTTTGAACCAGTCTTCCGCAGCTTTAATAGCGGAAGAGATTTCAGAAGTGGACTTTCTCGTTTTCAAAAATTTAACAATGGTGACACTTTCTTTGGAGCTAAGGGAAGGAACTTCAAACGCGCGAGCACCTGCAGGCTTCAGCGAGCTAGAGTCATGCTGTTGGCCCCATGCTGTCAATTTGCCGTTCACTTTCACTTGGGTATTTAAAATGCACATGACCCCTTTTTCTACCGCTTTACGGCTTTTATCTGCTAAAGCGTTATTTACAAAAGAAAAGTCGCCTTTTTTATTTGCCACTTCATCCAAAAGAATCATGACATTAATCATCGCGTCATCGTTGTAGGTGATGTGGCGATGATAGCCGGAGGCTTTATAAATTTGCGGCCATCCGCCGTTATCATACTGCATGTTCAGCAAGAATTCGATTCCCTTAATAGCCGCATCGGAATACTTGGTATTTTGGGTTTTCTTAAACTCACTTGCCAATCGTCTGATTTCAGTATAAGTCGCCTTGTTGTCAATCGTGGACTTTGCCCATTCTCCTTTGGTTTCCGCATAATCTTTTTTCCAACCGCCGTCAGCTTGCTGGTTTTTTAAAATTTCCGAGATACTTGCGGTCGTACCCGAAGCATCAGCAGCATAGGCGATAGAGAAAGGAAGCGGATTGGAGCTCAAAAAAGTCATGCCAAGTGTGAGAACTAATGCAGCGGATACAATACTTTTCTTTGTTTTCGACATAATGAATCCTCCTTGAATGTTAGCTACCTCTGATTCTGATGAAAAGCTTTTTTGCTGGATGTTTAAAAACACACCACTCCTTTCACAAAATTGCCTGCCAAAAAATCCACAAATAGGCAAAAAATGCATACCCTATGTTAGTTGCCCTAAAATCAGTTTGTCAATATAAAACTGAGTAGAAAAAATGTAGCATTTTTGTGAACGTTGGATGGGATGTGGTCTACGTTCCAGCAGCGAATAAGTTCGCAAGCTTAGTGGAAAGCCCCATACTTGGCGCTGTCACTGCTGTTTCTTCGGCATTGGCCAATCCGGTCAGTGCTTTTTGTGTTGGAATGATATTGGTTTTTCAGAAATGTGGATTTTTTGTTGAATTTTTAAGATAAACGGAAAAATTATGTCAAGAAATGGTGATTTAGCATTGAAATGTGTCAAAAACAGGAGTAGAATGATGGAAAGAGACAAAATAATCTAAAATCTCTATTTACACCGCTCTTATTGGGTTATTAGACCTATTTACCTTAAGGGCAAATAGGTCTATCTGAATGGATAAACCAAGCCGCATGAAAAGGAAATAAAAAGCTCAAACTAGTTTTCATCCAGATGACTTCCTGGTCTATGGAACCAGGAGAAAAGTCCTGACGACACCTCAAAATAACAAGAAATTTCCCAATATTTCGAATTTAACACCATACTACTCGCCATCACAATTTCTTCACGACAAATGGCAAACCTATTGAAAGATGGGGACGCAAAGCCACGGGTCTAAAGCAGAAAATGCCATGACAGCCGGGTTGCCGAATTGGGAATGGGTATTAGTAGAAAATCCAGTCCTTATATCGGGCTGGATTTTATTTCATTTTAGGGGGTCATAGTATGCAGCCACTAGTAACGAGCAACCGAATCCAAAACGATGTCATTGAAGAAAGCATTCGCAATATTTTGAAGGAAATTGGAGAAAACCCGGAACGTGAGGGACTTTTGGATACACCGAAGCGGGTTGCCAAAATGTACCGGGAAGTTTTTTCCGGGGTAGGGGTAAATCCTGAAACAGCATTGACCACAACGTTTGAAGAACAGTATAACGGCATGATTACGGTAAAGGATATTACTTACTATACATTTTGTGAGCACCATATCATTCCTTTTTACGGGAAAGCACATATTGGATATATACCAGATGGAAGAATCGTCGGTTTAAGCAAGTTTGCCAGACTGGTGGAACTCGTTTCCCAACGGCCGCAGGTACAGGAGAGAATGACGACGCAAATTGCTGACGCCATATGGAATGTGCTGAACCCAAAAGGAGTGATTGTGACTGTCGAAGGAACTCACCTGTGCATGTGCGCGAGAGGGATCAAAAAACCGGGAACTGCAACGGTGACTACGGTGAAAAAGGGATTATTTGCTGAAAATCCGGCGCTATGTGAAGAGTTTGACCGCTCCCTCGCAAGACAATAGACCCAGCCAAAAACAGGTGCAAGGAACCCGACAGCCAAGGAGGTCAACCGTGCTCTATTTATCGCGAAGAATTGATTTTTCGGCAACGCATGTGTATCGTGTACCCGCGTGGAGTGAGGAAGAAAATCGCCGTGTATTCGGTAAGTGCAATAACCCGAGCGGGCACGGGCATGATTACAAACTCGAAATCATGGTCAAAGGCCCCTTGAACGAGAAATCCGGGATTGTGGTCAATACAACGGAGATTAAACAGATCGCCAATTCATTTGTGAGCGAGGAACTCGACGGTAAATTTTTGGATCGGGAACATCCCTTTTTTCAACAACGGATTCCAACCACGGAAAACCTGGTCCAATATATCTGGCAGTCTCTTGAGAATCGGTTTAAGGGGTGCGAATTGCATCGGATTCGATTGCATGAAAATCATTACTTATCTGCGGAAAGGGAGGGTGGTTCCATGACCAGGCTTACGCGTAAATATCATTTTTGTGCAGCACATCGGTTGCATAGTAACGATCTGTCTCCGGAAGAAAATATCGCATTATTCGGAAAATGCAATAACCCACATGGTCATGGCCACAACTATTACCTTGATGTAACAGTTCAAGGAGAACCCGACCCGATTACGGGAATGATTATCCATTTATCTGAACTGGATGAAATCGTGGAAACGGTTGTCCTGAATAAATTTGACCACAAGCATCTGAATTTGGATACGGAAGAATTCAAGGATTTGAACCCGACATCGGAAGTAGTTGCGATGGTGATTTATAACCTGCTGCATCCGCATCTTCCGCAGCTGCACAAGATCGGTCTTTGGGAAACGGAAAAAAATTATTTTGAGTATTACGGAACGGGTGAGCAAACATGATTGATTTTAGGCAGCTCAACGGAAAGACAATCGCCATTACAGGAGCATCCAAAGGAATTGGTAAAGCAACCGCGATGTTATTGGACCAACTGGGGGCAAATCTTGTTCTCGGGGCAAGAAACGAAACCGAATTAAAGGCTATGGCTTCCCAAATGAGTACAAATCCCCTGGTGATGTCTTTGGATGTTACAGATGAAAGTTCTGTTCGTCGTTTTGCAGATCAGGCCGTTTTTCGATATGGGAAAGTGGATGCGCTCATTAATTGCGCGGGGGTTTGCATGTTTCATTCATCGCTGACGATGGACACCGAAGATTTCGACCGGATGATTGCCGTAAATCTGAGAGGAACGTTTCTTTCCTGTAAACACTTTGGCCAGCATATGGTGCAAAACCACAAGGGGAGGATGATTAATGTCGTCTCCATTGCCGGTACAACTGCGTTGCCCGGTTGCGGCGGATATTCCGCTTCCAAATTCGGGGTGTTGGGTCTAACGAAGGTACTGCAGGCAGAACTTCGGGGGCAAGGTGTTCAGGTGACGGCAGTATTGCCGGGAGCAGTCCATACTCCATTGTGGGATTCCATAGAACCAAAGCCTGATACATCGCAAATGATCCCGGTTGATTCATTGGCCAAGCATATTGTTTATCTATTGTGTCAACCTGACGGTGCCGCCATTGACGAAATCACTATTATGCCTCCATTGGGCATTTTGTGAGGAGGGCATTTAACTTGTGTGGGCGATATTAAACAGGATATTCAGCAGCAAAGACAAAAGGAAATCAGTACAAGCACCACAAATACAGTTCCCTCAACCCGTTTCAATCAACAGTCCTTTCGAGGCTCAAAAGAGAGCGGTGATCGGGTTGGTTGCACGCAATCTCGCCAAGCAGCTCAATGCCGATCAATCCCTTCAAGACAGTTTGATCTATTTGCCTTTTTCCGTGGAAACATTTGTAGAGAATCAGGCGGACGAAGCGAAATACCTTCTTCGCTTAGCAAACGATATGGTGAGTTGGATTATGGATAACGATGATGTGTATCTCCGCGTTCGGGAAATGCGGTTGCCTGCGAAATACCACGAAAGTTTTTTGAAAGTTTATGAGGAGGGCAAGAAAAATATTTCCGCCATCTTCCATCCGGAAGATTTGAATCATTGCGTGAATTCAACGGTGGAAAGAAAAATATGGGAAGTCTATCGGGACGTCATTTATGCCGTCACCCAAGGAAAGTTTCTTCTGGTGACCAAGGATGAACTGGAAAAATACAAGGAAGGCACGGTCCTATGCGAAGCTTCTGTAAAAGTGCGTTCGGATATTCCGAAGGCAAGGGAAATCGCCAAAGGCTGTTTGCTCCAGACGGATTTTAACCATATGCAGGTAACAAGTTTGCTTTTGGTCATATCTGAAGCGATTACCAATGTTCTCAAGCATGCAGAAGAAGGAAAAATGACCATCGTGCAAAATGAGCGGCATGTTCATGTGATCGTTGAAGACAGAGGTCCGGGTTTTGATTTGAAACTCCTTCCGAATGCCACGCTGATGGCGGGGTATTCCACCAAGAAGTCTCTTGGACAAGGCTTTACCCTCATGCTGAAAATGGCAGATCAAGTTCTCCTGAATACATCTTCCGAAGGTTCGTGCGTCGTTTTGGTGTTTGATTATGTAGAAGGAGGGAATAGGAATGAAAACCTTGCTATCTGACAAGACAATCAACAGAACGATCCGAACTGCCCAACTCATTGATCCATTTTGGGATAGATGGCTTGTTCACGGAATCGATGCCGATGATCTGTCCAAGGTCCGGCCTGGTCTTCTTTCTGCAGAACATTGGGTGAATGGTTGGCATTCCCTGGCCCAGGAGAAAAAAAGGCAGGCAGATTTATTCGTGAGCGAAGGCTGCATCTCCAAGGCGGAAGAGATGTACCGCCTGACAGGGCTGTACTTCAACCTTATTTACTGGCTTTTCCCATCGCGTACCCCTGAAAAAGAAAGGTGGTATAACAAGTGTCTGGAAATGTTTCGTCAAGCTGATCTTCTGTCCCCGATTCCAACTCAATATGAATGGATTGAAATCGACAACCATACATGTGCGGGGAGAATTCGCATCCCCGATCATTCGCGGGGAATCGTGATAATCGTAAATCCGATTGATTCCTCGAAGGAAGAGTTATTTAAATACGAATCCGATTTTCTGAATGCCGGTTTCACAACGGTTAGTTTTGACGGACCGGGGCAGGGTGAGAGCTATGTGCTGCACGGTTTGCGAGGTACGAAAAAACGATGGGAGGCATTCATCGACCAGGTCATTGATTTTACTTCCGAACTCTTCCCGGACAAGCCGATATTTTTATTCGGGACTAGCCTGGGAGCGTCATGGGCCCTTTACGGTAGCGGTAGCCCCATCGTAAAAAAAACGGTAGCGGTCAGTCCTGCTGTTGCGTTTGAAAAATTGAATCTCCCCGAATATTTTCTTGGCAGAATGGATTGTTCATGTACACTCGTACCTGAAGAAAGGGCAATTCCGGATTTTGGGAAAGTGACGTTTCGTTCTCCGGTTCTTGTCTTTCATGGAAAGAAAGATCAGATGGTGTCAACGGCAGACATGTATGAATTATTCGACTCGCTGCCAGCAGAGAAGAGGATGGTTGAGTATGAGAGCGAAGGTCATTGCTGCAATCACAAAATGGATGAAATTCGCCAAATGGCAATACAGTGGTTGGGAGCAGAACATGACGGAGTGGAGGGTAGCTTTCCATGAAGTATAAACCAAAAAAATCATTGCTTCAGCAATTTTTGAGCCGGATTTTTGCCGTTTTAATCATCGTATCCGTCATAACCGGCTTGGTCCAACTGCATTTCATTCAACAACAGATTACGATGGAGACGAATAATCAGGCATTGATGATCGCGCAGAGCATTAACAAAGGCATCGAGGAAACGTTATTGGCAACGAGCGCAATCGAACATCAGATCGATTTGAAGTTGCGATCCTATGCAGAACGTATCGCAGATCGATTGCAGAACAAAAGCTTGCCAATGATTACAACCGAAGAACTGATCGCGACAAGGGATCAAATGGGGGTCGCAGGAATCACAATACTTGCAAGAACGGAAGGGGACATCGTAGGTGTTCGATCTACCGAACCACAGGACATTGGGTTTAGTTTGAAAAAAGTAGGGTTTTTGGAAGCCGCTGAAAACATGCTGAATGGAAAAATAGTGAGTATTCCGGGGGCCACCTATTTTGACAACGATATTGTGGTCTTGCCAATCGCGCAGTCCGGAACACATGTCGACAAGCCGATCTTCTATAAATATTCCTACTATCACCCTCCTGGAAAGTCTTACATCATTAATGTGTTCATTGAGGCCGGAGAAGTTTATCAGTTTATGCGAGATGTTGGTCCGGATGATTGGATTGCCAGGGTGAGGCATGAAGACAGCAACGTTTTGGAAATTGGAATTTTGACACCAAAGGTATTTGCTGATCCATCCTTAGAACAGCAAATCTACCCTCCCGTGAAGAAAATCGTACACGGCACATTTCAATATGAAAGCAAAGAAGACATCAACCTCTTGACTCAACTGGCGGCACAACCACAGCTGGTCACTTCGATACAGGAAATCGCAAACAAAAAAATCTATAAGATGTTTCTGCCGATCCAGGATGACAAAGTCGTCTATATCGCTCTGGACTATGATGAAATCGGTTCTCCGCTCATTCGGCATTCGGTTATTCTCATTGTCTCCGGGTTCGTTTCCTTGGTCGCGTTATTTGCGCTTACGGCGAGCTTTTTCACAGAGATTTACAAAAACATCCAGAAGATTATTGCACAGATGAAACAACTTGAAACAGGGGATCTAACGGCAAGAAGTGACGTAACCGACAAGGGAGAACTTAGAGATTTGTCTCAATCGGTAAACAAAATGGCACGTGCTCTTCACAGGCTGATAACGGATACTCACGAAAAAGCGATACAAGCCCAGAGAGTCGCTGCTGTATTGGAAGCAGAAGCAAACCATTCGGTTGAAAAGGCATTTTCGCTTTCCATGGAAAAAACCGCTACCGCAAGAGATTCCATTGATGAAATCTTTTTCTACCTGGACCAAATGGAAGAACTTTTGAAGCAGCAAGAACACAATCCCGAGGCCGCCGAAATCCTGGGCAATATAGAACGGATTCGCGAGTGGGCCAGGGAAAGAACGAATAATACGACGGAAATCACCATTACATTAGCCGATTTGTTAAAATCCCTGCACGCTCAGTCTAGTGTTTTATCCAAAATCTCGAATTTGCTTTTGAAAAAGATGGAACGATTTAAACTTTGAAAGCAAGCGGTACAGTTTGATGTGGCAAATGGGGGGAACATTCATGAGCTTGGTCATGAAAGAGGAAATTAACGGATCCATCCTGAACGTGCAAGTGATAGGTCTGATGGATTATTCCACTGTAGATAATTTTATGGTCGAAATTCCTGATAACATCACCAAGATTGTCATTGATTTTTCTGGCTTGGATTTTATTGATTCTACCGGAATCGGCTCCATACTTTCCATCATTCATGCAGCTGCTGATCGCGGGATCGTCGTCACTTTTGAAGGATTGAACAAAGAGACTGATGAGTTATTTGAACTGGTGGGGGTTTATATAATCAAGGAGGCCCTTCTCCAAGGAGGGCAATAAAGATATGTTTTGCAAAGTTATCAATCACGATCAGCAAAATCTGGATTCCTATCTTACCTTGAAACGGGAAATTCAACTCGCAAGGAAGATTCAGAGGAAATTGCTAAATGGAGAAAAACCGATTTTAATCAACAGCCAGGTTTCAGGATTTTCGATTCCGGCCAGTATGATTGGTGGCGACTATTTCGATTTCTACCCGCTTTCCGATGGGAAAGTCAGGATCATCATCGGGGATGTCATGGGGAAAGGGATACCGGCTGCCATGCTGATGATCTTAACTCGCGGCGCATTTCGCAGTGCGGCGGAAGTGACGGAGGGTCCGGGAGAAACCCTTACTTCGATGAATAAAGCGATCTTTAAGGATTTGCGGACATTAAGCTCGTTTGTCACTGTATTTTGTGCAGATTGGGACCCCAATACCGGCAGTCTTGTATATGCAAATGCCGGACATTACATGCCGGTACTCGTTCGCGGAAACACAGAGACGTTTGAGCTGCCTGATCTCAAAGGGGTCATGCTGGGAGGATTGCCCGACCAGGTATATCAGGAAAAAGAGATCAGACTACTGGAGGGGGATACGCTGTTCTTCTATACGGACGGGATCGTGGAGGCGCAAAATTGCCATGGAGAGATGTTCCAGATTGAACGTCTCCATGAAACACTGATGCAAAATGCGCATAAAACGGCATCTGAACTGGAAACGATTGTGATCGATACGTTAACCAATTTTACGGAAGGCTTACCACAGAAGGATGACATCACAATGGTGATCCTGAAAGTCGGAACAGGAAAGGATCAGCAGCGCTAAAAACCTTGTCATTTCTCCTAAAAGGGGGATAACGATGATGGAAAGAAAAATTGTGTCCAAGGGGAAAACGATAAAACAGGCCGTAAGCATTGCATTAGACTTGTTGAATGCAAAAAAGGATGAAGCAGATATTGAAATCATTGAGCATGAAAAAAGAGGGTTTTTAGGGCTTGGTTCAAAACCTGCTGTCGTTCGCGTAACTGTGAGAAATAAGGATAACAGGGAAGGCGTTGCAGAGTCGTTATCCTCTGTTGAAGCGCTCAAACAAGCGGCAGAGTCGCTGGATTTTCCGGAGGACTTCCCTTCTCTGTCAGACACGCCTGATTCTGCTGCTCCTGAGGCAGAACACGATCTGTCGGGGATGGTTTGGGTAAGCGAAGGAAGTATTTTCTGTAAAGATGCGCCGGATAAATATCCGATGGTTTCACCGAGAAAAGGGGTTAAACTTTTCAAAAATGGGGAACTTGTAAAAAAAACAGTGATAGTTTTTGAGAAAGATGTGCTTCATGTTGAACTGGCTGATGAAATTGTCGAGCCAAAATGGGAAGTTACGGTCAGCCAAGACGGTATGGCTGCGTTTTTAAAAGTGATCCCTGGCACCCGTATTTTTCGGAGGCTCAAGGACAAGCTCCCCAGCCAATTTGTCGAGTTGGAAGTAACGGAATCAAAAGATTTCATTGTGATCGACATAGACCGAATTTTGGACAGACTCAAAGAATTGGAAATTGTTCATGGTGTAGATTTTTCTGAAATAGCCCGCGCGTGTACGAGTGAAGCAGAGGGTACATTTGTGATCGCCAGAGGAACCCCTCCTACACCTGGAAAACACGGGTACTTCCAGCCGACGCAAGAAGTAGAAGTGAAAAAGGGATTGAAACACCGGGAAGATGGTACGATTGATTATCGGGAGATTCAACAATTTCCTTCTGTGGAGCGAGGACAGGTTTTAGGTGTAGTTCAACCGCCCACCCAGGGAGTACCGGGCATCTCTGTCACAAATGAACTGGTATTGTCGCCGGAGGTTTATCCCCTTTCCATCATAGAGGGAAAAGGTGTTGTACTGGTAGAAGACGGAACCAAAGCGGTAGCCACGGCTTCGGGCCATCCTGAAATTTCGGTAAAAGGACATGTAGCCAAAATCTCGGTGATTCCCAAATTAATCCTGAACAAAGACATCGACATCCAAACGGGGAACATTCATTACGTAGGAGATGTTGAAATTTTGGGTTCTGTGCAAGATGGGATGCTTGTGGAAGCCCACGGGAATATTTTGGTTCGTGAAAACATCAACAGGGCAAAAGTTTTTGCTGGCAAAGCGATCATCGTGCAAAACAATGTCATTTCCAGTGAGGTCGCTGCAGGGAAAAACAATCACTTGAAAGCTGATCTTTCCCTCATTTTGAGTGACCTTCTTGGCAAAATGAAAAACATGGTGGGAGCAATCCAGCAACTTTCATCCGTCTCTGCCTTTAAGGTATCATCCTTTACCCGAACCGGCCTTGGCCCTCTGTTGAAAATCCTCTACGATGGAAAGTATAAATCGTTCCTGCCATTAACGAAGACGTTAATCAACAAGATTCAGAGCGGAAAGGATGCGTTAGACGAAAAGTGGTTCGAGCTTGCTGAGCGAATGCAAAAAGGTTTTGTTAACGTCAACTTTTCCGAATTCAGAACGGTTGAGGATATTCAGCAGGTCATAAAAATGGCGGAAGAATTGTATCATTCCGTCTGTGAAACCGATGATGACATTTGTTTTATCAAAGCAAGCATTGCCCATAACAGTGAAATATATTCGAGCGGTGACATTTCGATTGAAAAGGGCATTTACAATTCGAAGCTTCATGCAGGTGGATGTATTGAAGTGGATGGTTTTGTTCGCGGGGGCGAAATTTACGCTTCCAAGGTTGTCAAAATAGCAGAAGCAGGGGCGAGAGGAGGAATTGCTACCAAAATCTCCGTTCCCAAAAACGGAACGATCCGGATCGGATTGGCAATAGAAGATACCGTCATTCAGGTCGGCAACAAAACACATACCTTTACAGTGAGAACATCCAATGTGTATGCACGCTTGAATGAATCTGGAGAATTGATTATCGCCTAAAGGGAGTGAGTCAGGTGTTTACGTATGAAATCATTCAGGAAGAGTCCAAATCGATCGTGAAAATCAACGGGGACCTGGATATTGATGTAACAGAGATCATGCAGGACGAAATCACCCCCGCGCTGATGGAAAGGCAAGACATTGAATTTGATTTCTCGAACGTTCCGTTTGTCGATTCTTCCGGAATCGGATTATTGATGACGCTGATTAATGAGCTGCGGGAAGCGGGAAGTCAGGTCACGATCACAAAAGTAAGTCAGGAAGTCATGTATGTATTTTCCTTATTGCAGTTGCCGGAGATTTTAGGGCGTGAAATTTTTGTTGATCTAAAAAGGGATTTTGAACCTGTCAGCGATACAAATTAGCTGAACACAGAACGCTTGTTGTTCCGAAAATCGGGTCCGAAGCACGAAGGCCAGCTTGCGAAAAGCGATAAAGCGATAACAGACGCAGGAAAAAAGACGACTGCATCCGCGACAGAGCGATGCGGTCGTCTTTTTTCGTACAAGCTCAATATTCCTTGCTGTCTGCAACCACGACCTTGTTTCTCCCGGACTCTTTTGCCTGATACAAAGCCTGGTCGGCCAGGTCGATGAGCTGGGCAGCGGAGTCGCCGTGGAGCGGGCTGTTGACGATCCCGACGGAGACGGTAATCGCATTCCCGGTCGGATTCGCAGTGTTTTTTATCTGGGTCCTGATTTTTTCGGCTACGGCAAAGGCGCCATTGATGGAGGCATTGCGCAGCAGGACGATGAACTCTTCGCCGCCAAAGCGTCCGCAAACATCGTCTTTTCGCACAGAGCTTTTCATGATTTCCGCAGACAGTTTCAAGACTTCATCGCCGACCAGATGGCCGAAGGTGTCGTTTACGTGCTTGAAGTGATCGATGTCCAGCAGCAGGACGGAAAAGTCCAGTTTTTCTTTGGTCCATGCTTGCAGGATGTCTTCGACGGAACGGCGGTTGGCAAGGCCCGTGAGCACGTCGGTGGTTGCTTCGTGGGTCAAACGGTCGGTTTTCTCTTTGATTTTTTTGGCCGCTCTTCGGAATGCTCTGGTCAATAAATCAGCCTCCCGGTTCCAATGGTGCTTGGCAGGAGGAATTTCGACTCTTTCCGAGCCCATTTTGCTCATCAGGTTGGCCAGATGGACAAAAGGTCTCGCCAGTCTGTGGGCGAGCTGAATGACAATCAGCAGCAGAAGGAGAGAGGGTGGCAGCAGATAGAGCAGCATCATTTTCACCTGGCTGTGCAACTCGTTGTAAACGTGCTCCATGGGGGAAGTGACGATGACTCCCCAGCCGGTTGCGGGAACCAGCGCATATCCGGCCAGCAGGAGATCGCCGTTTACGCCCAGCATCTGGCTATAGCCGTTGTTGCCGGCAAGCAGCTTCTTTACGACCGTATTGGACCCGATGTCCTTGCCGATCTGCTGTTTGTCCGGATGGAACAGCATCTGTCCATTTGAGCCGACAATGGTATAAGAAAAGCCGGGTGTGTCTGTATCCGGGCTGCCGATAATCATGTTCAAAATATTGTGATCCTGCAAATAGATCGTTCCTCCGATGAATCCGCGATACCGTCCGTTCTTGTCATAGAGCGGTTCGCTTAAAAACAGCAGGAGGCGGTTGTACCTTTTGGAAATATAGGGTGAAGAGATGTAGGGTTTTTTCAATGCCAGTGCGTATTGGGCTTCCTTGTGCACAAGTTTCTCCCCTACAGTGCCGATGGAAGGCGGGGACACAATGCGAATTGTTCCTGTTTCGTCTACGACGGTAAGCGAATTGAAGTAGTTGCCTGTTCTGCGAAGGATCTCAAGGTGCTCATTGGCTTCTTCTTGCGTGTGTATGGGATGGTCAATCAGTACGCTGGCGGAGTAACGCAGGCTGCTGCGCATGGACTGGAACAAGGAGTCAATCATTTGACTCATTTTGATGGCGCTTGAATAGTTGAGAGTGAGAGTCGTATCTATCAGTGATTTCTTTTTGGATTGATACGAGGCGACAAGGAGAATGGTCAGCGTCAACAGAATGGACAAGGAAACCATACCCGTCAACAGGGTAGTCAAACCAATCTTTTTCCCATGGTTCGTTAGAAAACGATGAAAAACAGGCATATGGCTAAGGCCTCTCTTTGCGTTGGATCGATCCATGTATAGAAGAGAACAGTAAAAATAACATGTGTATTATAAGCCATACGAGCGGGACATGCCATGCAAAAAATAAAATTTATGAAGATAATCTTGCACTTGCTTCGCCTCTGTAAAAAACAGGAAGAAAGAGAGGGTTGCCTATAAAAAACTGCCCTCTACAGACAGAGGGCAGTTAGATAAAAATCTAGTCGACCTGTTTTAAGTATTCAAGCTGCGGATTTGTTGCTCGATCTTTTCGAACCCGCCGGATACTTTGACGATTTCCTCTTTTTGCTCCGAGACGAGCATGAGGACTTCTTCCAGGCTTTCCTTGTTTTTGTCGGTGATCTCTGCATTGACTTCGACTTTGGCGTTTACTTCCTGAATCATGCTGTGGACGTGAACGATAAACTCTTGCAGATTTTTCGTTTTCTCTGCGAAGTTGTGCATGTATTTGTCCACGTTTGTAAACATTTCCTGAACCTCCATGATCCCTTCGCTGTTTTTCTCAAACGACAGCTGGGACTCGGAGATCATGTCGGAGACGAGCTTCATTTTTTGGCGAATCGTCAGCAACAGGGTCGCGATTGATTCGGAGGACAGCTTCGAAGACTCGGCCAGCTTGCGCACCTCTTCTGCTACGACGGCAAAGCCTCGGCCATGCTCGCCCGCCCGGGAAGCCTCGATAGTTGCGTTGAGCGCCAAGAGATTGGTCTGTGCCGAAATATCCGAGATTGTTTGGATGATCTTTTCGATCGATTCCGTTTCCTTGTTCAGCTCTTGAATGAGCTGGTTTGTGCCTTGAATGTCCTTGATGAAGCGTTCGAAGTCGTTGCCGATGTTGCTGATGCGCTTGCTGCTTTCATTGGTCGCTTCTTTGGTCGATTCCACGTATTCGTGCATTTCTGTCACAGAGCGGGTCATGTCCTCTACCTGATGGTTGGTTGTGCCCATCTCGCGGCGCAGTTCGTTGGTGTTGTCTGTCTGAATGGAGAACGAATTCATGATCTCCTGGAGGGCAGAAACTGTCTCAACTGCGCGGACATTCACGCCATCTGTGACCTTGTTCAAATTCTCCTGATATTCCTGGACAGTGTGAAGCGATTCGTTGATCTGGTCCAGAATGCGTTGCAGCGATTCTTTGGAGGCGATCACTTGCTGCTGTTGCTCTTCGCTTTCCTGCTGCAGCTTGTTGTTGAAAATCGAGTGCAGCATGCTCGCAGCTGACACGAAGCCGAAGGCCAGCAAGTAGTACAACAGATGAGCAGGATCGGATGTGTAGAAAATTGCTTCGCCGTTCGTCAGGAAATAGTAGGAGACAATTCCGAATGCTGCAAGCAGGGTCAGGATGTTAATCAGTCTGTCCTGATAAATGCCCATGACCGCGACGTAGAACATGATCGTCATAATGTTGACCAGCCAAGGGTCGAGCCCCACGATGACGAACATGAAAATGCCGATGACAGCGAAGTTGAAAAACTTCATGAAGGGAGCCATCTTGTCCCGCAAGGCTGGCCGATTGGACAGGTAGGCAAAAGGTGCGAGCACCCCGTACAAAATTCCCAGCACGGTTAGAACGAAGGAGAACGGAACCCCCATGATGAGGTTCAAGACCTGAACGGTGGTGATAATGCTTGCAAAAACAAAGACGACCCAGTTATTTCTTCTTTGTAAGAGTTCCATGTCAGTCAACCTACCTCGACTTTTATTTGTTTGCAAAGCGCTTGATACCAGGCAAATTCAGGCTTGTGCTTATTCTGATAGGCTTCCTGCAGATGGAAGACAGTCGGAATGGCATTTGCCCCTTTGTAGAAGACGATTTCTTTCACTTGTGTCGCTCTGACATTGTACTTGTTGTTTATTAACTGGAAAAAAGCCGGATCCGACAAACCGACTGCATGCGTATAACCGTGTTTTTCAGCATAATCCATCATGAGAGCTATTCCCCAGCGTCCGAGTTTTCCGCGGAACTTGGGCAAGACAGCAAAGCTGTCCACTTCGACGACCTTCATTTCGCTTGTCAAGACGTCCTGAAACAAATTTCTCAGATAGTCGGAAGATTTTTCGTGTGGCGTGAATTCGAATGTTCCCCCTGGCTCGTCTCCATCGGACATCAAGAGATAGACATCGGAACCGTCTTTTGCGTATTCCATTTCAAAACCCATGGAGGTCCAGACACTTTCCTTGATTTCGTGGAAAAGTGCCAAGGACTCTGCTGTATCAACTAGTTTGTACATTATACTCCACTCCATTTTTCTCTCTCTATTGTTTTGGGATGTACAAGTCTACTGTTGATGGGTATATGAACTCCTCCCCTCTCCTCTTTGGGCATTTAAAAAAGCCATTCCACATACGGGAACAGCACAAAGTCGCCATCATCCAATGACTATGTTTATGATGGATGGCAACCCGGCCGTCATGGTCAAAAGACTTTAGACCCGTGGTTTTGCGTCGCCACCTTTCGATGACTTTGCCTTTTTCATCTGTTTGCGAAATATGTATAGAAGTGTCGAATTGTGTAAAATATAATCCAATTGAAGCAAGTTTGTCAAGTTTTGGTAGGGTAAAATGACCAATTTATTAGTAAGTAAACGGCTCAGAATTGGTAGTTTTGATAGAGAAAAACGAGCGAAAAAAAAGTGGATCGATAGGAACATAGGCGGGTTGTGCCAGGACTTTTTCGCGAATCGTCAAAATGGCTGGCTCGTGCGTAACAAAAGTTTTTCATCCATCCGATAACTAGAAAAACAGGAGGGATGCAAAATGAGAGAGGTCAAAACGATCGAATTTCACTTTTCGGGAGGCGAGATGGTCAAAATCGAGACGACCGAACCGGAAGAAATCATTCAAATGGTCGCCAACCAAAAAGATGGATGGCTGCAATACGATGATGTCGTCGTCAATGTAAGGAACGTTTCTTTTATAAAAGTGCGCGATCTTGTCTAGGATGTTTACCGTCCCAAAAGCCCCCGACACGGAGGGCTTTTTTTACTGGATCGGAAAGGAACACATTGACAAAGAAACGATTCTGAATTTATAGTGAGTATAACACTAACTACTATCGAAGGAGTCGGCATGGAAGACATTTACAAGGAACTGCAAAAGCTTGGATTTTCCCAGTACGAGTGCAAGGCATACATCAGCCTGCTCAAGCACTCTCCGATCACAGGATACGAAATCAGCAAGCGCTCCGGCGTGCCGCGCTCGATGATTTACGAGGTCGTCGGCAAGCTTGTTGACAAGGGGGCTGTGTACATCGTGCCTTCCGAGCCGGTCACGTATGCGCCGCTGCCAGCCAGGGAGCTGGTTCGCCGGTTGCGCGGACAGTTTGAAGCGTCCTTCGACTACCTGGAGAAAAACTTGTCGGCGCTGGAGTCAGAGCAAGAGATCGACGTCATTCGGCGAATCAGCGGCGACGAGCGGGTGCTCATGGAAATGAGGCAAATGATCGAGCAGGCTGGCAAGGAAGTGTGGCTGTCGATCTGGGAGCCCCAGGTGCCATTTGTCCAGGAAGCAGTGGAAAAGCGTACGGAAGAAGGAATTGCCGTCTTTTCCGTTCTGTTTGGCCCGCAAGAGACGCGGATCGGGACGACGTATCATCATGATTATATGGCGCCTGATGTTGCCAAGGAGCGCATGGGCGGGCATCTCACGATTGTCGCGCGGGATCTGGAGGAAGTGCTGATTGCCAATTTTGCGCCAAACACGGTTTCCTGGGCGGTTAAAACGAAGGACCCGGCACTCGTTCTGGTCGCCGTCGAGTACATTCGCCACGATATTATGTTTGCGGAAGTGACGAAGGTGCTTGGACCGGATAAGGTGGAGACTCTCTGGCGCAACAAGCCGGACCTTTATCATGTGGTCACAGGGAAAAGATTCAACCCAAACCAGCCGGAGTGAAAGAAGAGGGAGAGGGAGAACAGTGGGGCGAGAACAGGTGCAAGTGGAAGCATTGGCGAGCGCAGGTGAACAGGGGAGCTTTTTGCAGGGGATCAAGGATTGTATTCCTACCTTGCTTGGCTATTTAAGCATCGGGTTTGCGGCAGGCGTGCTGGAAAAGACCGCTGGGCTTAGCATCATGGAAATTGCCTTGATGAGCATTTTGCTTTACGCAGGTTCCGCGCAGTTTATCGCGGCAGGGATGATTGCCGCCGGAAGCTCTGCGACGGGTATCATCATGACGATTTTGTTTGTGAATTTGCGCCATATTTTGCTGAGCGCGGCTCTGTCCCCCTACTTCCGTCATCTGTCGGCGTTTCGGAACATGCTCGTCGGCTCACTTTTGACGGACGAGACGTTCGGGGTGGCGATCAACGAGGCGGCAAAGCGCAAGCAGATCGACGAAAAATGGATGCACGGCTTGAACCTAACGGCGTACCTCAACTGGATTGCGGCCAATTTGGCGGGGGCCTATTTTGGACAATGGATCGCCAATCCCGAGCAGCTAGGATTTGATTTTGCCCTGCCGGCGATGTTTATCGGCTTGCTGGTGCTGGCGATGTTGAGCCGCAAGCAAATCAGGCTGGACATCGTCGTCGCAATCAGCGCAGTCGTCATCGCGGTCGGGGTGTCGGTTCTGTATCCGGGCAACCTTGGCGTCATCGTGGCTACGCTCTGCGCATCGACAATCGGGATGGTGATCGAGAGATGGAAGTGAGATGGGATGTTTTTCTCATTATTTTAGGCAGTGCGCTGGTCACGTTTTTGCCGCGGGTGCTGCCCTTGATGGTGTTGTCGCGCATGGAGCTGCCCGAGTGGGGAGTTCGCTGGCTGCATTATGTGCCGATTGCGGTGATGGCGGCACTGGTCGGGCAGGAGCTGTTTTTGCAGGAGGGAAAGCTGTCGCTTCTGGCTAATGTAGAGTTGTTGGCAGCGATTCCGACGTTTCTCGTGGCGATCATCACCCGCAGCTTGCTCGGTACGGTTGTCGTCGGGATGGTTTCGATCATGATCTTGCGCTACCTTTTCCCGCTTTTGTAAAAAGGGGAGAGTGGGAAGCCGGATCTGGATGAAATCAGAAGCTTGTCTCGCGCCAGCAGGCGCAACGCTGGGGATTTCCGGCGTTTTTTTGTTTCGGAATGCTTTTCCTGTTTGCTTTTCTTTGCTAAAGTCTCGACTCTTTTTTCATGATGTGCTATCATGATAACTTGTTAACGTATTACCACTTTATCAGAATGAAATAAATAGAGATGTAGCGAAACAGGGGGAGAATTACCATGAAAAAATTTGCCTTGTTGTCATTGCTTTTCGGAGCTGTCCTTTCCTTGGCGGTTGGCTGCTCCAGCGAAAAAACAGTTGCTGACGACAATCAATTGGTGATCGGGATCGACGACAAGTTTGCGCCGATGGGTTTCCGGGATGAGAAGAACGAGCTGGTCGGCTTTGACATCGACTACGCCCGCGCTGCCGGCGAAAAGATGGGCAAGCAGGTTGTGTTTCAGCCAATCGACTGGGGTTCCAAAGAATCGGAATTGAACAGCGGCCGGATCGACCTGATCTGGAACGGATACACCATCACGGATGAGCGAAAGGAAAAAGTGCTGTTCACGAAGCCGTATCTGAAAAACGCGCAGGTCGTGGTCACACTGGCGAATTCCGAGATCACGAAGCTCGCTGACTTGACTGGCAAGGTTGTCGGGCTGCAAAAGCTGTCCTCGGCCGCTGATGCCCTGAATGCAAGCGAGCTGAAAAACCAGGTCAAATCGATTACAGAGTTCCCGGACAACGTACTGGCGCTTTCCGACCTGAAAATCGGCCGTATCGATGCCGTGGTGATCGACCAGGTAGTCGCAGATTACTACATGACCAAGGAGCCGGGAGCGTTCAAATTTTTGGACGAGTCGTTGGCGCCTGAAGAGTACGGCGTAGGGGTCAAAAAAGGCAACGAAGCGCTGCTGAACGAGCTGCAAAAGGCGCTGGACGCTCTGAATCAGGATGGAACCGCCGCGAAAATCTCGGAGAAATGGTTTGGCGAGGATCGCGTGTTGAAATAATGGAAGGAAACGATGGCTTCGCCAGGGAAATGGGCGAAGCCACGCTTATGTCACGACGAAAAAACAAGGGCAGGCTCTGCCGGGAAAGCCAAAGCCTGCCTTATCCAAACAGGAGCATGAACATATGAGCGCAGACTACATTCTTTCGATTACAAAGCCGATGCTGGAAGGAGCGCAGATGACGATCCTGCTGTTTTTGATCGCCATTGTGCTGTCAATCCCATTGGGCTTTCTCATTACTTTAATGGCGAGAAGCAGCGTGAAGCCGCTGGCGTGGCTGGCACACACGTACGTATACGTGATGCGCGGGACACCGCTGCTTTTGCAGCTGCTGTTTATTTGCTTCGGACTCCCGTTGTTGCCGGTGATTGGCGAATATTTGGTGATGGATCGTTTTGTCGCTGCCTGCGTGGGCTTTGTGCTGAACTACGCGGCTTACTTTGCGGAAATTTTCCGGGGCGGGCTGTTGTCCATCGACAAAGGCCAGTACGAAGCGGCACAGGTGCTCGGCTTCAGCAAATGGCAGACAACGACGAAGATCATCCTGCCGCAAATGTTTCGCGTAGCACTTCCAGCTGTTTCCAACGAAGCGATCACGCTGGTAAAGGACACAGCCTTGCTCTATGCGGTCGCTGTGCCGGAGCTGCTGCATTTTGCGCAGACGGCTGTAAACCGGGATTTTACCATCGTTCCCTTTTTTATCGCGGGCGTCATCTACTTGCTGATGACTCTCTTGTTGACTCTGCTCTTTAAATGGCTGGAAAAAAGATTCAAATTCGAATAAAGGACTGGCGAGAAATGGCGATCATTCAAGTAAGCAATCTGAAAAAATCGTTTGGCGAGCTGGAAGTCTTGAAGGATGTCTCGTTTGAGATCAACAAGAACGATGTGGTCGCAGTGATCGGCCCGTCCGGTTCAGGAAAAAGCACGATGCTGCGCAGCCTGGTCTATCTGGAGCAGGTAAATGGCGGGAGCATCCGTGTCGCAGATGACTATCTGGTGAAGGACGGCGTGTACAGCTCCAGCCAGCAGATCAAGCAAATCACGGCGAAGATGGGGATGGTGTTTCAACACTTTAATCTGTTTCCGCATCTGACTGTGCGCGAAAATCTGGAGATCGCCCCGCAGGTGGTCAAGAGAGAAGCAGAAAACGTCATTCGCTCGCGTAGCGCAGAGTTGCTGGAAAAGGTCGGGCTGGCAGACAAGGCGAATGTCTATCCCGCCAAGCTGTCAGGCGGTCAAAAGCAGCGTGTGGCGATTGCCAGAGCGCTCATGATGAAACCGGACATTTTGCTGTTCGACGAACCGACGTCTGCGCTCGATCCCGAACTGACGGGTGAAGTGCTCCAGGTCATCAAGCAGCTTGCCTCCGAGCATATGACGATGATGGTGGTCACGCATGAGATGGGCTTTGCCAGAGAAGTGGCGAACCGGATCATGTTTATGGATAACGGAGAATTCGTCGAGGCGGGAACGCCGGAAGAGCTGTTCACAAATGCCAAATACGAGCGGACGCGAGCCTTTTTGCAGCGTGCGCTGAAGTAACAAAGTAGCCCTCTGGATGATACCGGAGGGCTTTGGCATGTCCGGTCCGGGACGGTGGCTACATGACCTGGTAGTGCAAATAGCGTTGGCTGATAAACGAGTGAAAATGCTCAGTGAACGAGTCGGCATTCAGGAAGGCGTTGTAGGCGTAAGGGGAGACCTTGCAGTAGACAAACTCGCGGCCGTCGTGAAACTGGATGTACAGGTGCTGGGCCTCCAGATCGTAGCGGATGGCTTTGATGAGGTCGGAATCCAGCTGTTTGTATCTGGGCCCTTCCTCGGTCTTGTTGTTGCGAGAAAACCATTGGCGAAAGATAGATTTCACTTCGCGGCAAACTCCTTTTTGTTTTCGATTTCTCCAAGGCTTTTATTTTACTCAAAAACTAGCATTCAGCATATAAAAATAGCACACCGCCCATAAAATGAGCCTGGAGAATCGCGGGTAGAGCTGCACCACAGCCGTTTTCCCTGCGACGTCTGCCATCCGGGATACTTTTTTTGCAGCACACTCAACCAACGTACAATCAGGCGCGTCTCGCCGCACATACTGTATAAGGATTCCACGACGAACGCAGGAAGGAGGAAAAGGTTTGCCGACCTTTGTGGGAAACGTACACATTGTGAACAATTCGGGTACCGTCCAATTTGGCAACACGCTCAACAACTCTCCGAAGAGCGCAAGCAAAACCTTTTCCGGTGCGGGGAGCGACAACAGCGGCAACGTCGTGAATGTCGTCACCGAGCGAAGCGAGACGAACACATGGGACATCGGGGGCCTCAAGTGCTCCAGATGTCCCATGTGCAGAAAACGGCCCGGACGGACGAGGGGGCGGAAGCGGATATAGCGTTTTTGCAAGCAGGCAGCTGCAGCAGTGTGGACAAGCCCAGGCTGGCAGAGGAAATTAGCAACCAGTCTACCTGCTCTGTACGGATACTTCCTGATCGTTAAGCAATTCATGCAGCACGATCGGCCAGCGCTCAAAAACTTCCTTGCCGAAGATGACTTCGTCTACGTGACCGACGTGCAGCATGTCGATGATGCGGCACAGATAAGATTTTCCCATATTCCACCAGGTGTTGTAGTCATCAATAAAATAAATGTGCCGGATTTTCTTTTTTGTTTCTGTCGAAATGGCGTTGATCTCAAAGCCGTCCAGTTGTGTCTCATACACGCCGTCCGCGATTCTGCTGCCAAACGTGGTGGTATAGTAGTATTCTTTTATTTCCCAGATCGCGAGCGGATTTTCCGTACTTGGGTAGGCTCCGTCAAAGCGTCTGGACAAAATGCCTTGCAGCCTGCCCAGCTCGTCTGTGATGTAGGACAAGCTTAGCGGGTTATCGTCAAATTTGACATCCCGTCCATACTGCAATCCGTTCTGGTTGGCATATGTGCGAAGCGTGTGTTCCGTCAACATATTGAAAATGCCTGTAAAGCTCTCCATTCATGCTAAAATGGGGCATGGTTGTCAGGAGGTTTTTCATGATGAGTCGAAAAGTGCAGGACAAGCTGGAAACGAAAATAGCGGATGTCCCGCAGTTGCTGAAATGGGTCGGGAATAAACACCGTTTTGCAGAAGAGATCGTTTCCTATATGCCTGAAAAAATTGACACGTACATAGAGCCTTTTCTCGGAAGCGGCGCCGTATTGGGAAAGCTGGCAGCGGAAAAGCAAAACAGCCTGTTTCCCCGATACAATCAGGCGATTGGCGGGGATATTCTTCCTTTTCTGATCGGTATTTTTGAGTATGTCAAAAATGATCCGGACACATTGATCCGTCATTACGAGACTTGTATAAAAGATTTTAACGCGAACAGGGAACAAAAGTATTTGGAAATCAGGGAACGGTTTAATCGAACTTTCAATGCCCTTGACTTTGCCGTATTGACCAGGACGTGCTACTCGGGTGTCGTCCGCTTTCGCAAAAGCGATGGCTATATGAGCACACCAATCGGGCCGCACAAGCCGATTCCGCCAGAGGCGTTTGCCAGGCGCGTAGAGATTTGGCACCAGTTGGTAAAAGAAGTTACGTTCCTGCATAAAGATTTTCGAGAAGTGATGGAATTGGCGGACGAAGGCGACCTGGTTTATTGTGACCCGCCGTACACGCACAGCCAAAGCATTTTGTACGGTTCGCAAACGTTCAAGATCGAAGACTTATGGGAAGCGATATACGCCTGCAAGCAAAGAGGGGCAAAGGTAATGCTCTCCATTAATGGCCAGAAAAAATCGAAATCCGAAGACATCGGTGTGAAGCCGCCGGATGGCTTGTTTGCGAGAAGTATCGTGATAAATTGCGGGATTTCCATGATAAACCGTCTGCAAAGAGTCGGCGAAGAAATGGTCAATGAAGATGTGCACGACAGGCTGTTTCTCACTTGGTAATCTGGCAATGGAAAAAGAACCTGGCACCTGCACGGGTTCTTTTTTTGCGCCTTTGCTCCTGCTTGCCCGGCAGCGAACTTTTTCCACCGCGCAAGAAGTTTGCAAAACTGTCGCTTCTGACAGACGGGCCGTACATGGTAAAATAAAGCAAACTTGTTGTAACATAATGCGATCCTTGGCATGAGGGTCATTTTTTTTGAACGATCTGCACATTTTTGAAATTTATCGGCGCCGTGCCTGCCGCATGAGCGCAAACGGGTGATAGATGATGAGAAACAAACTGATGGAAGTTTTGACGCAAGAAGAGTGGGAAGAACTGCTGCAGGAAAAGGACGGGGAGTTAAAGGCCGTCTTGCGGGAGCTGGCTGATGTCAAGTATGCGCTCGACCAGTCGACGATTCTCGCCATTACCGATCACCGCGGAATCATCCTGCGGGCGAACGAGCAATTTTGCCGAATATCCAAATACAGACGCAGCGAGCTGCTCGGGCAGGATCATCGCCTGCTTAACTCCGGGTACCATCCCAAATCGTTTTTCAAGCAAATGTGGAAATGCATCGGCTCGGGAAAAGTGTGGCGGGGAGAAATCCGCAATCAGGCGAAAGACGGCAGTCTGTACTGGGTGGACACGACGATTGTCCCCCTTGTCAATGCAGAAGGGAAAATCTATCAGTACGTTTCGATTCGCAACGACATTACGGCGCGCAAGCAGATGGAGGAAGAAGTCAGAAAGAGCGAGGAATTGTACCGGCTGATCGCGGAAAATACATCAGACATCATCAGCATGATTAATGTCGAGGGAGATTTTTTGTACTTGTCTCCGGCGCACAAGGCTGTGTTCGGGCACGACATGCCGGATGAACGCTTTCACAACCTGTTCGAGTGGATTGTGGAGAGCGACAGGGACATTTTGGCCTATGCGATTCAGCATACGTATTCGACGCGAAAAGAGTACACGGTGGAATGTCGTCTCCAGACGCGCAAGGCGAAGACGATCTGGACGGAGAGCAAAATCAACCCGATTCTGGATGAAGAGGGGAACGTGAGCAAGCTGTTGCTCGTCACGCGCGACATCACGGATCGGAAACAGTCGGAGGAATTGATTCACCATCTGGCTTATCACGACCCCCTGACAGACTTGCCGAACCGGCGCATGTACGTTCAGCATCTGAGCAGGGAAATCATGCATGCCAAGCGGTTCCAGTCCAATCTGGCCGTACTGTTTCTCGATCTTGACCGCTTCAAGGACGTCAACGATTCTTTCGGTCATGATGTGGGGGATTTGCTGCTGGTGGAAGTGTCCAACCGTTTGCGGCAGTGTCTGAGACCCGGCGATGTCGTGGCGAGGCTTGGCGGAGATGAATTTACGGTGTTGTTCAGCCAGTTGAACGATCGGGAGGAAGCGGCGGTGTTGGCCGACCAGATCATGAATGCGCTGCAGGCGCCGTTTGAGTTTCACGGGCATTCCTTCAACGTGTCGTGCAGCATCGGGATCGCTTTGTTCCCGCAGGATGGCGATAATGCCGAGGATTTGCTCAAGCGGGCCGACACAGCACTGTACACGGTCAAATCGCACGGCAAAAACGGGTATGAATTTTTTGATCCGACGATGGAGGCGAAGTCGCTTGAGCGCATCCTGATGGAAAATGAGTTGCGCAAGGCGATTGAGCAGGAGCAGTTCCAAATTTACTACCAGCCCAAAATCGATATCGTGTCAGGGACGCTGACCGGGATGGAAGCGCTCGTCCGCTGGGTTCATCCGGAGCTTGGCGTGATTTCGCCGAATCGGTTCATTCCGATCGCCGAAGACACCGGAATGATTCTCAGTCTGGGGGAATGGATTCTCCGCCAGGCGTGTCGGCAAAATAAAATGTGGCACGATCAGGGCTACTCGCTGAAGGTGTCCGTCAATCTGTCCGGGAAGCAAATCTATCAGAAAGACTTCGTGGATATGATAAAAAATATTTTACAGGAAACCGGGCTGCCTGCGGAGAAGCTGGAGCTGGAAATTACGGAGAGCATTTTTATGAAGCTGGAAGAAGCCACGACTGTTTTGCAGCAAATTCGCGACATCGGCATTCACATTTCCATCGACGACTTTGGAACAGGCTACAGCTCGTTCAGCTATATTAAAAGCTTGCCGGTAGACACGATCAAGATTGACGCGTCCTTTATCCGGGATATTCACTATAACCAGGAAAGTCAGGCGATTGTCAAAGCGATCGTGACGATTGCGCAAAGCCTGAACATGAACGTGATTGCAGAAGGCATCGAGCTGGACGATCAGGTGGCGGCCTTGCAGGAAAATGGCTGCGATCTCGGACAGGGCTATTTGTTCAGCCGTCCGTTGGCTACCGATGACTTTGACCGTTATTTGCGCAAGGAATTGGCGTAATGCCAATCGCGGCAAGCGCTTGAATAAGAGCGCACACAAAAAGCTCTGAAGCACCCCGGCAGCAGGAAGCTTGGATCGCCCCTTTGCGGATTTCATCGCGGATGTACGTCGAGCTGATGCCCATGTTGATGCCTTGCGCAACAGCGGGTCTTCCGCGACCAGGTCGGCAGGCGGAGGCAGCGCGTCCAGCTCTATACTTGTCGTGTCTTCCAGAGCTTATTTTTTCACGACAGGCATGCCCAGCTGGTTTTGAAAATGTCTCAAGGCCCACTCGTGTCCGACCGGATTGAAGCTGGCGACGGCATCCTCGTGAATGACGACGCGAAACCCTTGGTAAAAGCCTTCAATTGCTGTATGCAGGACGCAAATGTCGGTGCAGACGCCGACAAGGTGAATTTCCTCGATGCCGCGCGAGCGCAGCTGTAGCGCGAGGTCTGTTCCCTGAAAGGCGCTGTAGCGGGTTTTGTCCATCCAGTAAATCGTGTCCTCAAATTCTTCATAAATGTCCTGGATGCTGCCGTACAGGTTGCGGCCAGCGGTGCCGATGATGTTGTGCGGTGGGTACAGGCCGGTTTCCGGGTGGTACGGGTCCTGCTCCTTGTGGGCGTCCACGGCCATCACGACAAAATCGCCTTCTGCGAGAAAATCGCGGATCAGCTCGCCGATGCGCTCTTCGATAACCTGGCCAGGTTCCTTGCAGGTCAGCGCTCCATCGGCCGCGACAAAGTCATTCGTGTAGTCGATCACGATCAAGGCTTTCATGGAAATCAACCTCCTGAAATAAGTGTGGTCGTGCTTTTTGGAAAGCATGGCAGTGCGTGTGGCTTGCAGGCAGCGCACGCTCCTGCTCTTCTTTCTGTAGCGCATAGCGCAGTCGGTTTACGTTGATTTTATGGTATGATAACGTTTTAACAATGTAAATACGAAAATGCAAAAATTTTCCAGTAAAATAGAGACATTTGAGAGATTCAAACGCTGGGGATAGGGGAGATCCTGCTTTTGGCAGGGCGAAAAGGTCTTTCTCCCAATAAGTTGTCGGTTGACAACGGCCGAAAACCTTTTTATAATCTGAGACATTCACTCATACGATACATGGCTGTGATAAGGAAAGTAGAAAAGAGATTTGACGTCCAGAGAGCTGCCTGATTGCTGGGAGGGCGGCCGCGAACTCTTTTTGAAAGCCACCTTGGAGCTCTGCTTTTGAACCTTCAGTAGAAAGCAGCGGACTTTTCCCCACGTTACGGGGTGCATGTCTTCGCTTTGGAGACTGCGTGAGTTTGCCTTTTGCGAGAAAGGCAAAAAAGCTGAGTGGTACCGCGATACCTTCGCCTCAGCAATCCGATTCATGAGATCATGAGTCGGGTTGCTGGGGCTTTTTGATTTTTGCCAAAAAGAAAAAGAATGGAGTGGTAGGGAATGGATCGCTTGAAGCAAAGGGAACTGTTGCACCTGTTGGAAGAAGACAGCCGCATGAGCGCCGAGCAGATCGGCAAAATGCTGGCAGAGCCGACTGAGGTAATCGAGCAGGCGATTGCGGAGCTGGAAGCCGAGAAGGTGATCGTGAAATACCCGGCGCTGGTCAACTGGGAGCGCGTGGAAGACCATCCGTACGTCAACGCCATGATCGACGTCAAGGTGACACCCAAGCGCGACGTCGGTTTTGATGAGGTGGCCCAGCGCATTTGCCGCTTCCCGGAAGTGAAGGCCGTCTACCTGATGTCCGGTGCCAGCTACGATTTGTCGATCATTCTCGAAGGAAAGACGATGAAAGAGGTCGCCACTTTCGTATCGCAAAAGCTGGCGACGCTCGACTCTGTGGTGTCGACAGCCACGCACTTTATTTTGAAACGCTACAAGCACGACGGCATTGAGCTGGAAGATCGTGACGAAGATCGCAGGATGGTGGTTACGCCGTGAGTACACAACTGACAGTCAAAAAAAATCGTTTGTCTTCTACAGTCGCATCCTTGAAGCCATCGGGCATTCGCCGCTTTTTCGACCTGGCGGCGTCGATGGAAGGGGTCATCTCGTTGGGAGTCGGGGAACCGGATTTCGTGACGCCATGGCGCATGCGCGAGGCTTCGATTTCCTCTCTGGAGCGCGGGCACACTGCGTACACCTCCAACGCAGGGATGCTGCCGCTGCGCGTGGAGATTCAAAAGTATCTGGAAGAGCGCTTTTCGGTCAGCTATCATCCCGAGACGGAAATTCTCGTGACCGTTGGAGCCAGCGAAGCGATTGACATCGCGCTGCGCGCTATCCTCGATCCGGGCGACGAGGTGCTGGTGGTCGAGCCGTGCTACGTCTCCTACGAGCCTGTGATTCGTCTGGCAGGGGGAGTGCCGAAGTTTTTGAAAACGACGATGGAGAACCAGTTCAAGCTGACGCCAGAGGAGCTTGCGGCAAACATCTCCGAGCGCACAAAAGCGATCATTTTCTGCTATCCGAACAACCCGACAGGAGGTACGATGACGGCAGACGAATGGAAGACGCTTTTGCCGATCATCGAAAAGCACGACCTCCTGGTGATCTCCGACGAAATTTACGCCGAGTTGACTTACGGACGCATGCACGACAGCATCGCGGCTCTGCCGGGGATGAAGGAGCGGACGATTTTGATTTCCGGCTTTTCCAAGGCGTTTGCCATGACGGGCTGGCGTCTCGGGTACGTGTGTGCGACGCCTGACCTCCTGGCTGGCATGCTGAAAATTCACCAGTACACGATGCTGTGTGCGCCGACGATGGCACAGATGGCGGCGCTCGAAGCTTTGCGCCATGGGCGCGGCGATATGGAGCGGATGATCGAGAGCTACCGCCAGCGCCGCAACTACGTAGTCGACGGCTTCCGCCAGATCGGGCTTACATGCCACGAGCCGGACGGAGCGTTCTACGCATTCCCTTCCGTGGCGGCGACAGGACTTAGCTCTGCCGAGTTTGCCGAAAAGCTGCTGATGGAAGAAAAGGTGGCGGTCGTGCCGGGGGACGTGTTCGGCGAGAGCGGGCAAGGACACATTCGCTGCTCGTATGCAACGTCCATGGAGCAGTTGAAAAAGGCGCTGGAACGGATGGAGCGCTTGATGGAACGGTTGCGGTAAACAGAACAAGAGGAGGACAGTCGCAGGGCTGTCCTCTTTTCTGTCGCGGTCGCGGGTACGGTCGTCTGTGTGAGAACGACAAAAGGCAACGACTCGTACTGTTGATTTACCTGGTCGTTTTTCCATGCTTCGGCTTTTGCGGTGTTGCTTTCATTCAGCGCTGTCTGCGACACAAAAAAAGATTCCCTGCGATTGAGGGAATCTTTTGGCGTGCTGGCTGCAGACGCTGTATCTTACTCATCCATGCTGAGATCGACTTTGTCCAGCGGCACCAGCTTGCTTTTTTTCGTATATTTGTAAACGAGCCAGACGATCAAAAACAGCGGAAGTCCGATATAAGAGACGAGAACGCCGTTCCAGTCGATTTCTCCGCCCAGGAACGCGGAGTAGTTCTGGCCGATAATGACAATGCAGCAAATAATGAAAGCGAAGATCGGACCGAACGGGAACAGCTTCGCCCGGTACGGCAAATCGCGCAGATCGCGTCCTTGCGCCAGATAAGCTTTGCGGAAACGATAATGGCTGACGGCGATTCCGAGCCAGGCGATGAAGCCGGACATACCGGAGGCGTTCAACAGCCACACGTACACTTCACCATCACCGAACAGCGAGGACAAAAACGCCAGTGCGCCAATGGCAGCCGTCATGATGAGGGCATTGACGGGTACGCCGCTGCGTGTCACTTTGGCAAACAATTTAGGTGCTTTGCCTTCTTTCGCCAGCACCCACAGCATGCGCGTAGAAGCGTACATGCCCGAGTTCCCCGCCGACAGGACAGAAGTGAGGATGACCGCGTTCATGACGGAAGCGGCAAAGGCAAAGCCGGCCTTTTCAAATACGATTGTAAACGGACTGATGGCAATATCGGTAATATCTCCGCTGATGAGATTCGGGTTGTCGTACGGGACGAGCAGCCCGATAATCAGGATCGCGAAAATATAGAAGAGAAGGATGCGCCAAAAAATCTGGCGAATCGCTTTTGGGATGTTGCGGCCAGGGTCTTCGCTCTCCCCGGCAGCTACACCGACCAGCTCGGTTCCCTGGAACGAGAACCCGGCAATCATGAACACGCCCAGAAGGGCCATGAAGCCGCCGTTGAATGGCGCGTCGCCTTTGGTGAAGTTTTGGAAGCCGACTGCTTCGCCGCCCATGATGCCAAAAATCATCAGCACACCGATCGCGATAAAGGCAATGACAGTCACGACTTTAATCAGGGCAAACCAGTATTCCGATTCGCCGTAGCCTTTGACAGACAACAGGTTAAGAGTAAACATAAGGGCGAGGAACAGGGCACTCCACAAAATGGCGGGAGTATCCGGGAACCAGTATTTCATAATCAACGCCGCGGCGGATAGCTCGACGGCAATCGTAATGGCCCAGTTGTACCAGTAATTCCAGCCCAGCGCGAAGCCGAGCGACGGATCGACGAATTTGGTAGCGTAGGTGGAAAAGGAGCCGGATACCGGCATGAAGGCTGCCATTTCCCCCAGGCTGGTCATCAAAAAGTAAACCATGATACTGATGGCGATGTAGGCGACCAAGGCTCCGCCTGGTCCAGCTTCGTGAATCGAGCCTCCACTCGCCAGGAACAGTCCTGTTCCGATGGAGCCGCCAATGGCGATCATCGTCAAATGGCGGGCTTTCAAACCACGTTGCAGTTGATTCTGTGACATACGATGCTTGCACGACCTTTCTGAAATTTTGAGAAGGTCGGTCGGAAACGAAAAAACCGCCAATAGCCAAAAAACGGCACAGGGCGGTATAATCCAATCCCCACCAAGCCTTCACTGAAGATAGCACACCACGTTTGCCCGGCATGCAAACGTGACAGTTCTGTCCCTTTCGGGTACAGCCCCAGCCCATGCGCACAGAGATACGCGATGAACTTCGGCGACTTTTCCCTTTCCTGGAGTCATTGATCTCTTCTGAATCTCGTACAGGATGACATAAAAGCCGCGACCTCTATCCTCACCGTGAATGATGAGGATAACATGTATTGAATTGATTTACTTATCAACTATATAAGATTGGTGAGGATTTATCAATGTAAAAGTTTGGCTATTCAAATGACCGACGCGCAGGCCAGGAGCCTTGCAGCTTACGGATTTGCACGATTTGTCCTGTGTGAAAAGCGTCATGGAGGATGATGCTCATCACCCTTTTCCCGACCGGGGCGTTCGCAAGCGGCTGATCGAATTGTTCCTCTGACAGCGCGGCGAGCTTTTCCTGAATCTGCTGATGAACGGCTTCCAGGCGCTGCAACGTAGCTTGCCAGGCAGCTTCGTCATCAGCTCCCCCAGAAGGCCGGAACGTGTCGTCGTTCGTCTTGGCCGTATGGATAAATTCCGTGCCGGACAGACGATGCAGCAACTGTTCCTTGTAGTAAAGCAGGTGGCTGACATTTTCCCAAATCGTGTTGGCGGCCTCGCCTTCCGGTCGCCAGCTTGCTTGCGCAGCCGTTACCCCGGCCAGGGCGTCCTTGAGCGGCGGAAACCAGTCTTCCTTGTCATACGTGCATTCCCAGTAGTGAGCAAGCAGTTCCATCCGGTTCATGTGGTTCCTCCTCGTCTATTAAACAGATTGGTGAAGCGTTATAATGGCATGGCAAAAAGAAATGCTTTGTAACCATCAAAAATGGTTATGATAGTTACGAATTTAGAGTACCATATGTTGGTTTTTCATACAAGAAGCAAAAGAGAAGAAGAACAGATGGGGGAAGAGTGAAGTGGACTGGCTGTGCATTGATTTTTTAAACAGTGATTGGCGTGACTCGCGCGGTTCTGGCCGCAGGGAAAATCGGCTGGCGAAGCAGGAATGGCTGGAGCGGTTTTTGCGGAAGTACGATTTGCATGCTCCGTTGCCGATTGATGAGGCGAGTGCGGCGGCGCTGCTCCATATGCGCGAATATATGCGCGGCTTGCTGGAGCAGGTTGTGCGTGGAGAAGTTTTGCGCCAGGAGGATTTGGAGGAGTTGAATCAGACGCTCGCGAAGGCGCCTTTTTACGTTCGCGTCATCACTGCGGACAAGGAGAGCGGCTATCAGCAGGAGATGGTCAGCACCGCAAGCGGCTGGGAGCTGGTGATGGCCCGCATTGCGGCTTCCTTTGCCGAACTGTTGCTTCCGGCGCACGTACAACGCGTCAAGATTTGCGACAACGAGGACTGCCGTTGGGTGTTTTACGATGAAAGCCGCAACCGGGTGCGCCGCTGGTGCGATGACAAAATGTGCGGCAATCTGATGAAAGTGCGCCGTTTTCGGGAGCGGCAAAAGGAGAAAAAGTGAGGGGATACGAGGCGCTATGGAAGATACCAGCGCCTTTTTGTTTTGGTTGGAAAACCGATTGACGTCCGTACATGAGGACGAGTTTTTCAGCAGGAAAAGGCAAAGGACGCACATGGAAAGGAAGATTGAGACATAATAAGAAGCAAGCAATGCGGGAACGGAAGTGAGGTGGCAAAATGAGTCGGAAACGAAAACGATGGTGGAGGGTGCTGGTGCTGTTTTTGCTCATCGGAGCCTGTACAGCGATCTGGTATTTGCGGCCTTATCAGCCCAATCAGGCGGCAAAAGACGCGATGCAGGGAGGCGAAGGAATTACGGTGATCGACACGGGGGACTGGATCGCTTTTGAAGGAGGGGAAACGCGTGAGCCCGGTCTGATTTTGTATCCGGGTGCCCTGGTCAAGGCGGAGAGCTATGCGCCAATTGCCCGCGCCCTGGCTGGTTCCGGCTATCGGGTATTTATTGCACGGATGCCGCTGAATTTGGCGATCACCGATGTCGAGCGGGCCAACCAGGTGTTAAAAGCGTATCCGCAGCAGTCGTTTGTCATCGGGGGGCACTCTCTCGGCGGCACGATGGCAGCCAGATACGCGGTCAGCCAGCCCGACCGGATTGAAGGCGTCATTTTGCTGGGAGCATATCCGGACAAGCGCGGGAATTTGAAAGAAGCGGGTGTACCCGTACTGTCGCTGCTCGGCTCGCGCGATGGAGTCATTGACCGGAAAAAATACGAAGAGAACAAACAATTTTTGCCTGCGGAGACGGTGTACATGTCCATCGAAGGCGGCAATCACGCGCAGTTTGGCAGCTACGGGCCGCAGGAGGGCGACCAGCCTGCTGCCATCACACCGCAGGAGCAGTGGCAGCAGACCGTGGCAGCGATCAAGGACTGGCTACTGACCGATGTCATGGCCCGTTAGCGAGATGATGCCCGATACGACGCCGGTGATGCGGATGTTTTCGGACGGCAAAAGCAGCGGCTCGTCCTCTGCGCGCGTCGTCGTAAACAGGCATTCCACCGGATTGACGTCCGCGGCGATCCGGACGAGAAACTGCCCTTCCTGCCTGATAAGAACAGGTCTGTTGTGAATCGGCTCTGTGGAAAAGTCGGAGATGAGCAGCGCATCGCCCGGCATGATCCCAAGGCCGCGCAAACCGTCGTCACGCATGATAAGGGCGAAGCGCGCCACATGGTAACTTGCCACCTCAAGCGACGGTCTGAGCGACAGCTCCTCGTCATGGTCGAGGGGCAGCTCGAAAAAATCGCGGCTGTAAGCGTCGCCGGCTATGAAAATACGTTTCAAGAAAATCGCCTCCGAAAAGATGGTCAGTCAAAAATCGAGCGTCCTGCTAATCGTAGACGGGAAACCCTTTGGCGTACAGGCGGCTGAGAATCCGTTCAAAACGGGTGCGGGCAAGCGCGAGCGGAACCTGGAAGCGGGCCGCCAACAGAGCGGGTGCCTGGTAGCGCGAGCAATCCGCCAGCACGGAGCCCATCATGTAGTACGGCATCAAGAGGTGCTCGGCGAAGTGGTTCGCCTGTGATTCCTGCCAGTCGATCATCCATTCGCTGCATTGTGGCTGTACCCCTTCGTGCAGCAGCAGGTGCCCCAGCTCATGGGCGATTTTTACCCGCTGCGTCGCGGTGTCCAGCCGCTCGTCTACGGCGATGATGTAGCGGTTCGGCTGGGTAGGGTGTGCGTGGGCGCGGCTTCTGCCGTGGATGAACCGGATCTCGATGCCGTACGTTTCGCAAAGCTGCGTCAGGTTGATTTGCTCTGGCAACTCTATGCCGTGATGGCGAAGCAAGAGGTACACGCGGCTCTCCAGCCATGTTTGCGGTTTGCCAATTTCTTGCAAAAGGGAGAAGTGCATCAGGAACCTCCGGAAACCATTGGAACATACGTTCTGTTTTGTCACGAAAAGAATACCCCCGTGAAGGGGTTATTTTTTTTTCAGTTCTTCTGTGATGTCAAACAAGGAAGGAGGACGTGTCTCGCGCACCTGGCGCGTTTTCCACTGCCGTTTCAAGTCGTACCAGTAGCGGCGGATTTCTTTCTTTTCCTCCTCTGAAGCTTCCAGATAGCCATCCAAAAAGTAGTAGTCATCCGGATCGTCGATCTTCTCCTGCAACAGCTCGTCCAGCGAGCGGTGGTCAGCCTGTGCAGATGCGGTAGCGACATAGGCAGCCCCATCGTCGGTCCGTCCCAGGAGCCAATCGGTTGTTACCTCCAAAATGTCTGCGAGTTGCATCAGCATGTCATTGGGAGGGGTGCTGTGATTGTTTTCGTAGTTGCTGATCGTTCCCTTGGTCGTGCGGACACGTTCTGCCAGCTCTTCCTGGGTCAGACCTTTTGCCTTGCGAGCTGTGCGTAACCGCTGAGATAGCATGAGCGCGCCAGTCCTTCCGTTGCAGATGTACAACTATATTGTACTAAATCAAAAGCAGGAAGGAAAGCTTGTATGTTAATTTTGTATTTTTTGTTTGACATACAAGAATGTTGTACATTATGATGCTTATGCAAACAAAAACAGGAACATTTGTTCTGTTTTGTGCAAAAGGAGGTGGACGCTTTGTTGGAACAAGTGCCTTGCGCCGCTGGGCTGTCGCAGAAGCGATCCGAATTTGCTGCGAGAGCAGGCCATGCATGAAGACAAAAAAAGGAAGAGGTGAGAGTACATGAGAGGAAAAACGGTTGTTTTCCTGCTGCTGCTGGCCGTTTTCGCCGTTGCTTGCTTTCCTGGGCGGACGGTTACAGCAGGAGAAGATCCGCTCGCTGACATCTACGAGATGGACCAGGAGTTGTTGAAGCTTTCGCAGACGTTTGCCTTTTTCCAGGAGGTCGCGTCGCGCAAAAATAATGAATCGCTCGCAAAGCAAATTGGCGAGGAAGCGTCCGTGTTGATCGGACAGGCCAAGGAGCTGCATCACATCGAGACAGCAGCGAACGAGGCGGAGCGAGTCAGGCAGCTAGCGGCAGTAGAGCAGCAGTTGTTGGCGAAAAAAGCGCCGCTTGCCGACTTGCTGCGCACGTACAACGAAAAGGCGAACGCTTACTGGGAGCAGCTTTTGCCAGAGCTGTCCGCCGCCCGAACGGGCAAAAGCAGCGCGAAGCAAATGAGTCTGCGCGCAGCGAGCGCCGTTCTGGACCCGTTCGAGCCGAATGACGATTTCGATACAGCTTATCCGATCACGAGAGGAAATTTGTACAGCGCCAAGCTCTCCAGAAAAGAGGACATCGACGTATATCGCTACGATTCGGGAGCGCAAGCCGGACAAGCCACGGTCACTTTGTCCGTCCCCAACGATGTGAATTACGACCTGATTGTCGTCGAGGCACCGAACAAGGTGCTTGGCACGAGCATGAAGCCGACATTGGGACAAGACGAGATCATCACGTTCCAGGTCGAGCCGCACAAGACGTATTATTTTTCCGTATTCAGCATGGATCGCCACTACAGCGAAACTTCGGAATACACGCTCGCGCTCAGCGAAGTGACGACAGTGCTCGGACTCAATCAGCCTGTCGATATCAGCCTGCCTGCCGGAGAAATTCCAACGTATCGCTTCACGGCTCCGATCACAGGCAACTACCGGATTTACACAAGTCCGTACGGCGGTTTTGGGCCATTGTTTGACACCTTTCTGATCCTGTCTCGCGATGAGCAGTTGAAGCAAATCGTGGATTTCAACGACGAAGCGACGCCAGGCTCGCTCTTTTCCGAAATCAACGTTCCGCTTGAGGCAGGGGTAACGTATTTTGTCTACGTCACCTCCTATGACAAGACCAAAGGCGTTCACGCCAGACTGACAGCAGCGCTGGATACAAAGGCAGCCGTTGCCGCGTCTGTCCTGCATGAATCCGCCGCCAACGACGGAAGCGTCACCGAGCAGCAGGCCATCACGATCACGAGCGGAATGCTTGCAGCGGATGCAGCAAGTGCGGTATCCGTCAGCAACGTGCCGCCCGGACTGACGCCGATGGTAACAAGGGAGAGCGACTCCAGGCTTACGATCCAATTCGCGGGAAAAGCGCTCGCTCACGAGCAGAAGCACAGCGTGGCGAATTTGTTCGTGACGATTCCCAAAGCCAAGGTGGCCGGGATGGATGCAGATGTAATCGCGGGTCCTTTTGCCATCGAATTTGCCGACACAGAAAGCTTGTTCATGAACGCGCCGCAAGATGTCCATTTAGGGCCAGGCGGCAAAAAAATCGTGAAGTTTACGCCGCCGGCTTCGGGCAGCTTCGAGATTTTTACGAGCTTTTACGGCGGCAATCCTGCGGAGGGGGCGAGCAATACGCAGCTTGCCGTCTATGAAGATTACGCAGGCACGCGGCTTTTGGCGGCCAATGACGACGGCGGTCAACCGCCTTTTTCCAAGGTGAGCCTGTCCATGCAAAAGGGAGAGGATTACTACATCGCCTTGTCAGCGGCAGACAACGGCGCGGTGCATGCGCGGCTTGCTGTCCGTTACTTGGGCGTGGAATACGTCTACAACGCAAAAGGCCAGCTTGTGCAGATCAGGCAAAACGGCAAAATATTGACGGAGTTTACGTATGACGGCAACGGAAATCTTACGCGCAAGCTGATTCATCAATAAGAGGAGCCATTCCTGTAAT
>NZ_RHHS01000072.1 GCF_003710935.1 Brevibacillus gelatini | reverse complement strand
TATTAATGCAACGCTAGTGGGTTGCTGGTTTCTTTATGCTCAGTACGGAGTATGACGGTTGTTGTCAACGCCGACTTTACTTGTCGGCGTTGACATTATCAACCAACTACTTAATAAAAGGGCGTAAATAAAGACCTTCAGTTGTAGCAATTGTTTGAAGAAGTTCTTGGCTGTCAAGATTACCGATATAAGCGGGCATATTTAGATCATAGTTAGACCATATACAAATCTTTAACTTTTCAAAGACAAAAACGGTAGAAACCGTTTCACGTAAGCCTAATTCTAGTAAAACTTCTAAATCTGCTACATGGTCAACTTTTAAATAGTCAGTATCCCCCTCATTCAGGGTATCTTGAAGAGTAATCACACGACGCTCTTTTGTTTCGTCATGTAATACTTCTTTTATACGTTCAGCATTTTCGGTTCGTAGAGAGGTCTCAACCCATACAGAATCATAAGCCCATAGTAGTTTGAACAGCCGTTGATACTTTTCCTCTTCTTTCATATAAATTTCTTTAAGAGCTTGTTTATCTTCAACCATGGAAAAGTTTACATTTAGCGCAGAAAATTTGAAGTTATCTTCAATGATTCTTGGAAATCTGTCAATGATTAAACTTTGACTGGAAAATTTTTCGAAAACGATTTCGCTATGTTCTAACAGCACAGTACTTGAGTCTGAATCCCTGTTAGGATCAATGGATATATCCCATTCTTCATTCCAAAGCGATTTTACTACGGTTTCAAATTTGGTCATAGTATCTCCCATCTTAGAGTATTAGTCACGCAGAATTTTGCCTTCATCGTTAAGTGTCAACGCCGACTTTATTTTGACCCACCCTCGCCGGTTTAGAACTGACCCACCCGGCGATTTTGTTGGTTAGGTGGTAGAGGGAGAGCCGTAGGCTCCAGTCCTCATTTTTTCACGAAGTCGGTAACTATTCCCTCTAATGTTAACGATGTGGGAATGGTGTAAGAGTCGATCCAGAATAGCTGTAGCAAGTATCGGATCGCCCATCAATTCCCCCCATTCACCGAAGCTCTTGTTGCTGGTCAACAGAATACTCCCTCTCTCGTATCTTGCACTTACTACCTGGAAAAAGAGGTTAGCTGCCAAACTGTCAAACGGCAAGTAGCCAATCTCGTCAATCACGAGGAGCTTTGGGCGAATATAGATACGGATGCGTTTATCCAGTCTGTTCTCCATGTAAGCTTTTCGCAGATCCTTGATGAGATGCGACAGACTGACAAAGTAAACGGATATCCCTTGCGAGATGGCTTCTACAGCCAACGCCACCGCCAAATGACTTTTTCCTACTCCGGGAGGTCCTAAGAACAAGACATTCTCGTGTCGGGTTACAAAAGTCATCGTGGCCAGCTCTCGAATCAATCGTTCGTCAATACTAGGTTGGAAAGCAAAATCGAACTCCAGTAAGGCAAATGGGCAAGTTTGGTGCGTACCTCCATATTCCGCTTTTGACGTTCCGCTATCTCGGCATCAAGGAGCGTGTTGAGAAAGGACAGATAAGTGGGCTGTCCATGACTTGCCGCTTCCAAGTGAGCATCCAAAAGGAGAGCCGCTTGTTGAAGCCCAAGTTCCTCGAGGCGTAGTCGCTCCTGTTCCAGTTCAATCATGCTCCCACCTCCGTCAGCTGCTCATAGACGTCCAGCGAACGTACTTCCACTTGTTGCGGTGAAATCTGTCGGCTTGTGGACGTGGATAGGCATATCCTTGAGCGGTCGAAAGACCTGCGTACTGGTTTTCGCAAAAAACAGTGGTGCGGGATCGATAGACCTTTTGATGTCGAGCAATACATGTGCCGTCGGCCCAGATTTCCACCCACCCATTCACTTCGCGAACGGTACTCTCACGTCCACTGTACCTCCATGGAACGCCATATCGTACACCATCGTAGCTAACAA
>NZ_RHHS01000071.1 GCF_003710935.1 Brevibacillus gelatini | reverse complement strand
GGGGGATAGCTGAAATAGGCGGTCAATTCAAGCCAGTTGCTTTCCCAGGAGCGAATAATGATGGGATACTTCTTCCCCCACTTGTCTTTGAACATAGCAAATGCTGATTCGGCCTCTTCCAGCGTAAGAGCTTGATAGACTTTTTTTAAATCTGCCAAAACGGCCTTTTCTTCCTTGAACGGTACATATTTCATCGAGTTGCGAATCTGGTGAATGACGCACAATTGAATCTGGGTTCTTGGGAACGCTGCGTTGATTGCTTCGGAGAAGCCCGCCAGTCCATCCTTGCAGGCAATCAAGATATCTTCTACACCACGACTTTTCAGATCTGTGCACACATTGAGCCAGAAGCTCGCACTTTCGTGCTCGCCGATCCAGATGCCCAAAATGTCCTTATGACCAGACATCGAAATGCCGAGAACGCTGTAAGCTGCTTTGTTGACGATTCGATTTTCTTGACGGACTTTAAAATGGATGGCATCCAGAAACACGATGGGGTAAACCCGATCCAGCGGTCTGCATTGCCATTCTGCCACCATTGGCATAATCTTGTCGGTCACCTTGCTAACCATCGCAGGAGATACATCGATTCCGTACAGATCCTTCATGTGTTCCTCAATGTCTCGTGTAGACATTCCTTTAGCATAGAGTGCGATAATTTGCTCCTCCAAGCCATTTGTGGTAGTTTCATGCTTCTTCACAATGTGAGGTTCAAATTCGCCGTTACGGTCACGAGGCACACGAATTTCTGTGTTCCCGAACTTTGTCTTTAGCGTCTTTTTACTATACCCATTCCGACTATTTCCTGAATGATCCCCATCGGTACTATGTTTGGTATAGCCCAAATGGGCATCCATTTCAGCTTCAAACAACTGCTGGATGGTGTCACGGAACAAATCTTTCAGCATGGTGTGCACGTCTTCGATGGTACGGCAATCCTTCGCTAACTCCTTGATCGTCATGTCTCTTTTGTCTTGCATAAATGATCATCTCCTTAATGGGAAGTTTAACCATTTACACAAAACTTTTTACGCTCTCAATAAGCCGAAACGGTCAGGGAATCAAGCGGCACTACAGCAGATATTTGACAAAGTGCTTCATGGGAAGAAGCTGAATCGTACCGAAACATCGACTCTGTTGAAAGCAATAGCGGCTGTAGTGGAGAAGTAACCCCCCTAAATTTTTCTTTTTACTGGATAAGAAACTTATGTTTTCCTTAGGTACTACCAT
>NZ_RHHS01000070.1 GCF_003710935.1 Brevibacillus gelatini | reverse complement strand
TGGTAGTTTGAGACAGCCCCCTTTTTCCTGACGGTATGCTGTTTTTATTCGGCTGCCATGGTGCTTTCCTTGAGGATGACGTCGTGCGCTCCGCCTTCGATGAGGCTGGTAGCGGAGATGAGCGTGATGCGCGCTTTTTGCTGCAGTTCGGAGATGGACAGCGAGCCGCAGTTGCACATGGTCGACTTGATTTTGCTCAGCGTGCGGTCCAGGTTTTCGCGCAGGCTGCCCGCGTACGGCACATAGGAGTCCACGCCTTCTTCAAAGACGAGGCTGCTTTTGCCGCCTGTGTCGTAGCGCTGCCAGTTGCGGGCGCGGTTGGAGCCTTCTCCCCAATATTCTTTTACAAAGTTGTTGCCGATCTTCACTTTTTTGGTCGGGCTTTCGTCGAAGCGGGCGAAGTAGCGGCCCAGCATGACGAAGTCTGCGCCCATTGCCAGAGCGAGCGTCACATGGTAGTCGTGCACGATGCCGCCGTCGGAGCAAATCGGTACGTAAATGCCGGTTTCCTTGAAGTATTCGTCGCGGGCTGCCGCCACTTCGATGACAGCGGAAGCCTGGCCGCGTCCGATCCCTTTTTGCTCGCGGGTAATGCAGATCGAGCCGCCGCCGATGCCGACTTTTACAAAATCTGCGCCTGCTTCGACGAGGTAGCGGAAGCCTTCCTTGTCGACGACGTTGCCGGCGCCGATTGGCACGTTGAAGTTTTGTTTGACATACTGAACCGTGTCGCGCTGCCATTCGGAGAAGCCGTCGGAGGAGTCGATCACGAGGACGTCGACGCCTGCTTCCACCAGGGCAGGAACGCGCTCCTGATAGTCTTTTGTATTGATGCCCGCGCCTACGATATAGCTTTTATTGGCGTCCAAAAGCGACAGCGGGTTGTTTTTGCGGGAGTCGTAGTCCTTGCGGAAAACGAGGAAGTCGAGATGTTGATTGTCGTCCACAATCGGGAGGCAGTTGAGCTTGTGCTCCCAGATGAGGTCGTTCGCCTCTGAGAGCGTGATGCCGGATTTGCCGTAGATCAGGGAGGAGAACGGCGTCATAATCTCGCTCACAGGCTTGTCCAGCGAATCGCGGCTGATGCGGTAGTCGCGTCCGGTAACGATTCCGAGCAGCTTGCCCTTGGCGGAGCCGTCTTCGGTCACTGCTACGGTAGAGTGGCCTGTCTGTTCTTTCAGCTCTAAAATGTCTTTCAATGTGTGGCTTGGTGTCAGGTTGGAGCGGCTTACGACGAAGCCTGCCTTGTGGTTTTTGACTTTGCGAACCATGTTCGCCTGGCTCTCGATGGATTGGGAGCCGAAAATAAAGGAAATACCGCCACATCTAGCCAATGCGACCGCCATGTGATGGTCGGAAACTGCTTGCATGACTGCGGATGAGAACGGTATGTTGAGCTTGATCGCTGGTTTTTCCCCTTTTTTAAATTTGGTAATCGGGGTGGACAAGTCCACATTGTTCGGGGTGCATTCTTTTGTGGTCAGGTTCGGAAGCAGCAAAAACTCATTAAACGTCCGAGATGGTTCTGTGTAATAAATTGCCACAAGACTCTCCTCCTGGAATGATCTTAAATTTGGGAAATTTTTATCATGTTAACCGCCAGGCGTAAGAACGTCAATAGGAAATCAGAAGAAGAGGTGTTTTCGCCTTGATTTTACCGATGAATCATGAGCAAGTCAGCGCACTTGCGCCCATTTCATTGGAGCAATCCTACATTTTGTACGGCAATATGACGCTGCGGGCAGAGCGAAGTTTGTTTGCGGCTGATGTGGAGGAAGGAGAGTTGCTGGCAGTTGGCTCGTATTTGCAGGGGATGCCGTTCCATGCGTTTTCCATGCAGCTTTTTTCCGCAGAAGAAGACTACGACGTGACGGAGATGCTGAACTATTTTCGTCAGCACCCTGCCCTCAATCTGGCTGTCGGTCAGAATGGGGTGTGCGCGGTGCCGCACGACTGTCTCAGGCGGGTGACGATTCCGGGGACGCTGTCGCAAAGGGAGATGCTGCTGATGAAGCTGGTCCGGCCAGAGAAGCTGCTTGCACAAGGAGATTCTCGCCTGCTCGCGTCGTCTGAGGCCGAGGCAGCTGTTGGGCTGGCGCAGCAGATTGGCATGATTAGCTTTCGCGCAGAAGAAGTGGCCGAGATGCCGCACATTGCGCTTTTTTCCGAGCAGGACGAACCGCTGGCCATGGCAGGCTTTCACGTGTACGAAGAGGCGTTTGTGGAGATCGGGAATATCGGAACGAGCGAAAAGCATCGGCAAAAAGGGCTGGGGACGCAGATTACGTCTGACATCAGCCGGCTGGGCCTGAAAAAGTCGCCCAACGTCTATTTGATGGTGTTTGCCGACAATCCGCAAGCGATTCGGGTCTATGAAAAGCTCGGTTACGAGACAGTGTCCCGCTATGCTTTTGTCGAGTTTGCTTTGTAAAAAGGCGCGCGAAAAAGAGCGATTCCGCCACGATGATTGGTTGCATCGGGCGAATCGCTCTTGTTGTTGCTGCTTCTTTCAGCCTTTGAACGAGACGGGGATCGTCATGGTAAAGCAAGGTCCGTCTGCGTCATTGCGGGCCTCAATCGTGCCTTTGTGCGCTTCGAAGACGGCGCGGGCAATCGCCAGTCCAAGACCGTGCTTGCCGGATTTGCCTTTGCGGAAGCGCTGGAACAAATTCGGCAGCAAAGCCTCCTCGATGGGCGGACCGTCGTTGGAGATGCTCACGACTACGTTTTGCCCAAGCTGTCGGCCAGTGACAGTCAATCGGCTTTTGGCGTAGCGGAGCTGGTTTTCCATGATGTTGACAAAAGCGGTGCTAAGCTGCTCGCCGTCACCTTCCACGATTAACTCGGGCGGTACGTTCACTTCCCATTCCACCTGCGGGTTTAACACGGAGAGCCGTTGCCTGAGCATATGCATCATTTCCGACAGATCGACGCGTCCTACCTGCATCATCTGGGAGACGGATTCGATTTTGGTCAAATACAAGAGCTGTCCGACGACCTTTTCCAGCCGTTTGCTCTCTTCCATGATGATCGCCAGCCCTTTTTCCGCTTGCGGTCCCTGAAAAACGCCCTCGATCAAGCCTTGCGTATAGCCTTGAATGGCCATGATCGGTGTTTTCAGCTCATGGGAAATGTTTTGCACAAAATGGCGCTGTGATTCGTCGTATTCCTTCAGCTGGTTTTTCATCGTGTCAAATGAGCGGGCGAGTTGGCCGATCTCGTCGCCGCGATCCATCACGAGCGGAATGTCGAACTGGCGGCGGGCGATTTTTTTGCACAGCTCATCCAGACTGCGCAGCGGCCTGCTCAAATATCCGCTGAACCAGACGGCGAGCAGCCAGCTCACGAGCAAAAGCAGGCTGAAAATCAGCAAAAACTGGCGGGTGAGGATCGCGTTGATCTGATTCAGCTCTTTTTCCTTGGAGAACAGCACCATGTAGTACGGAAAGCCGTGATAGTCCATGCGCTTGCTGACGAACAGGTAGTTTTCGTCGCCGCGGCTCAACGTGCCGTGTTGCAGTTGGTCGTTCGGATGCGCGGCAGCCTTGCGGAACAACTCCCGCGCTTCCTCATACGGAATCCGCCCGCTGCTGCTGCGGCTGCCCAGCTCTCGCCCGTTTTCGGCGTAGACGATCATGTCAAACGAGTATTCGTAACGGGAAAGCAGCAATTGCAAAAAGTAGGGGGCCGCAGCCGGAACAGGCAAAAGCTCGTTGTGTTCATTGAAGGAAATATGCTCGGACAGCGTGTAAAATTCATCCTCCAACAGCGCATACGTGTTGGAGACGAGATACTGTTTGACGGCCAGTGGATAAACGATGCCCAGTCCAATGCCCAGCACACTCGTCAACAGCATGAACAAAATGAGAATTTGCCGGGAGAGCGGCAAGTTTTTCAGCCGGAATTTGCTCATACGCGCGTCATCCGGTAGCCGAAGCCATAGACGGTTTCGAGTGGGAACTTGGGCATTTTTTTGCGGATTCGCTTCACCAGGTCATCGACGGCGCGGTCGGAGCCGATGTAGTCCTCGCCCCAGATCGAGGTCAAAATTTGCTCGCGATTCAGCGCCAGCCCCTGGTTGTGCAAAAGGTAGACGATCAGCTCGAACTCTTTGGTCGTAAGCTCAATCAGTTCGTCGCCTTCTTTTACTTGCCGCCCTTTTTCTGAGATCATATAAGGACCAACTGTTACCCAGTCCTGGAAAGTCTGCGGCGCCCCGACAGCAACACCTGGCTTTTCGTACGTGCGTTGCAACAGCTTTTGCGCGCGAATGACCAGCTCGCGAGGCAAAAACGGCTTGGCCAGATAGTCGTCGCTGCCCAACTCCAGCCCGATGATTTTATCGACATCCTGGTCGCGGGCCGAGATGAAAATGATCGGAACGTTCGATTTTTGGCGGATGAGCCGGAGCAGTTCGTAGCCGTCGATGTCCGGCATCATGATGTCCAATATCCACAAATGGGGCTGTGTATCTTCATCAAGCAGTGACAGCACCTCGGCACCGCTGGAAAATGCCTTGACCTGCAATCCGGCGCTTTCCAGGTACGATTGCAGCAATTCTAGCAGGTTGGTTTCATCGTCCACCAGATAGACAAGGTAGGGGGTGTTCATGGTTTCGCCCTCGCTTTGCATCTGTTTTCCATTATTGTAGCATAGCCAAAAACGGGATGTGTGGGAGCCGCGTAAGAGAATCGTGGAAAACGTGTGGAAGCAGGAATCCCCTCCAGTCTCACGAAAAAGAAGTAGGGGAAACACGTCACTGACAGATGGAAAGGAGCGATTTCATGAAACGACAGACGAAAACGTCACTCATGCTACTATCCTTGCTGCTGTTTGTTACAGCCTGCACCACGCAGCAGGTGGACACGCAGCCCACTCCGGCTCCAGAGCAGCCGACCGCTCCTATTGTGCAAACGCCGACGGAGACGAACCAACCGGTCCAATATCCGTATACCGCCCCGTTGACGGGACTTGGCAGTCAGGAACAACTGGACAGCAAGCGTCCGATCATGGTCATGATTAACAATGCGCCGCCTGCCCGGCCACAGACTGGACTGAACAAGGCAGACATCATCTACGAAGTGCTGGCAGAAGGGGAGATGACCCGCTTTTTGACAATTTACCAAAGCCAGCAGCCAGAGGTCATCGGGCCTGTACGCAGTATTCGCCCGTATTTCATTCAGCTAGGCATCGGCTTTGATGCTGTGCTCGTCCATGCAGGCGGCAGCCAGGAAGCGCTGGAGACGCTGGCGCGGTCCAACTACAGCCATCTGGATGAAATCCCGAACGGCCGATACTTTTGGCGGGACAAAACCCGCAAAATGCCGCACAACCTTTACACGAAGCCAGAGCTGATCCAGCAGGCGATGCAGGACAAAGGCATGCGTACAACCGCTGAAGTGCCTCGCTTCACCTTCTTGCCCGCAGATGCGGAGATCAAGGAAGGCGAGCCGGCGACACAGGTCGATTTGACGTTTCACTCGTTGAACAAGGCTGCCTTTACATACGATGCCGAACAAAAGAAATACATGCGCTACACGGCTGGCAAGCCGCATGTCGACCTGAGCGACAACAAGCAGCTTTCGACGACGAATTTGCTGGTCATCTCGGCCAAACACCGCGTCCTCGACAGCGAGGGCCGCAGGCAGGTCGATGTAGTCGGTCCTGGAGACGGTTATTTGTTTCAGCAGGGCAAAGCACGAAAAATCAAGTGGAAGCGCAGCAACGGCGTCATTCGCGCCTACGAGGACGCTGCACTGACGCAGGAGGTGCCGCTTTTGCCAGGAAATACATGGGTGGAAATTCTCCCGACTACCCCGGATCTGTCGCAAACGTTGAAGTTCCAGTAGGGAGTATGAGTAAAATGT
>NZ_RHHS01000007.1 GCF_003710935.1 Brevibacillus gelatini | reverse complement strand
GACCCGCTGGAGCCACGGGAGCAACAGGAGCCACGGGAGCAACTGGAGACACGGGAGTAACCGGAGCCACGGGAGTAACCGGAGCCACGGGAGTAACCGGATCGACGGGAGTAACTGGAGCGACGGGAGCAACCGGATCGACGGGAGCCACCGGAGCGACAGGAGCCACTGGAGAGACGGGAGCAACAGGAGCCACCGGAGCAACAGGAGCCACAGGCCCCACCGGAACTGTCTTCACAAACATCAACGCCTTCGCCGCCAACACGGGAGGTGCCTTGATTGCAGTTGTTTTGGGAGGAACCAACGTCCCTCTGCCCAACAACCAGGTGCTCAACGGCATTACCGTCGGAGGGGGCAACACAACCTTTACCGTTCCATCCGCAGGCAACTACCTGATCTCGTACTCCGTCAACACGACGGCTGCTCTGGCCATCAGCACGCGGCTGATGATTAACGGCACCGCGTTTGCTCCATCTGTCGTTTCACCAGTGCTATCTCTTTCCTCCTTCCACAACACCGTAATCGCTCCGCTAAGCGCCGGGTCGACCATCACCCTGCAACTTTTCGGCCTGCTGGGAGCGGCTACCTTGCTGACAGGAGCAGGGGCGACGTTGACAATTGTAAAGCTGAACTAAAACAGGCTGTACAGGCAAAGGGGCAGCGAACGCGCTGTCCCTTTGCCCATTTTACAAAGGACATGTAAATGTCATTCACGCACCAACGGGTGTGATAGTATAATATTAGTCGGAATATTATTATCGGAAAAATTATGCTAATCATTCGGAGTGGGGACAGGTGGCATTGGACGAATTGGCACTTTTTTTGGGCGAGCACGAGGAAGCGGTGGTCGAAGAGTTCAGGAAACGGAGCATGGTGTCTGAGCGCGACCGGTTCAACGGGATGATTCATTTGAACGGACAAGCCATGTACCGCATGGTGGCCGACTATCTCCGTTCGAAGATTACGCATGAGGATATTAAACTGTTCGCTTCTAAAGTAGCGAATGAGCGGAATCAAGCGCAGAGCAACATCGGTGATTTCATATTTAACGTGTGCCTGGGCCGCGAGTTGGTGCTCAAAGTCCTGCAAAAAGGCTCTTTTCCGGCAGGTCTTCTCTTGGAAGCCATGATAAAAATCAACGAGTGCTTCGACGTTTTTCTCGTGCATACCGTTTCCAGGTACACGGAGCTCAAGGACAGCGACCTGGAGGAAAAAAAGCTGTATATAGAGCGGTCGCACAAGGACAGGCTGACGATCCTGGGGCAAATGGCTTCGAGCTTTGTACACGAATTCCGTAATCCGCTGACCGCTGTCTTGGGATTTTCCCGGTTGCTAAAAGAAGACTATCCGGACTTGCCGTACGTGGATATTATCGAGAATGAGCTGAATCAGCTCAATTACCGTGTGTCCCAGTTTTTGCTGGTTTCCAAAAAAGGAGCCGTACATAAGAACAAAGAAGTATTTAGCATAGCTTTACTATTTGAAGAAATACTTTCCTTTCTCTATCCGAACATCGTGGACGTAAATGCGCAGATTACATGCACAATTGACCCGGGACTCCTTCTGGATGGCTACCGGGACGAGATGCGGCAAGTGTTCATCAACATTATTTCCAATGCGCTGGACGTCCTGCAACGCAAAAACGGCGACAAGGAAATTGCCATCAACGGACATCGCATCGACGATATGATAGCGATCACGATCTCCAACAATGGTCCGTCAATTCCGCCAGACCTGCTGTCGGTCATTTTTGAACCGTTTTTTACCACAAAAGAACTGGGAACGGGAATCGGGCTGTACGTCTGCAAGGAAATTATCGAGCGGCACGGCGGAGTGATTACGTGCGAGTCATCTGACCGGCAAACCGTATTTTCCATGTACTTCAAAGATGCCTAGCAGAGGAAGCAGAATCATTCCGGAAACCTGCCCGAAAACGCAAGAACGACCAGTGCTTTCGCAACGAAAGTCAACTGGTCGTTCTCGGTATTGGCGTCCCGCCGTTTTATTGCAGCCGTTCCCGCCGTCCTTTCCTGCCCATTTTCCCCAACTGCTCCAACCCTTTCACCAGAAAGACCAATAGCAGCGCCAAAAGGTAACTGCATCCGACGATCAAGCCCAGGTACAGAAGCGAGTACCAGGTGTTTTGAAAGACCCAGGCGACTTCTCCGTAATGCTCAAACAAAAAATCTTTGAACATGATCAAAAAGGCGGAGTGAAACAGGAAAATGAAATAGGTCAAGCCTTTGCGGAACTTGAGGCGAAGATGATCCACCAGTTCCAGAAAAAAGACCATGAGCACGAGAAAGGACAGCAGTGTTGCAAAAACGAAGCTCAGATGCACCGCCACATACAGCTTGCTCGAGACGACAAAAAACATGGCGGCAGCAGTCGCAATGCCCGTCGAGAGCATCAGGACGGAGCGGTTGTTGCGCAAAAAAGACAGAATGGCTTCCCGGTACCAGTACAACAGATGGCCCATATACAGCGTGAAAATCCAGCTAGGCAGCATGTGGCGGGTGGACAGGCCAAGCCATCCTTTGTGCAGGTAGTTGATGTAGACGTACTGAACGCCAAGCAAAAGCCAGATGACGTACAGGATGTTCTGCTTCGTAATCCACTTGCGAAAAATATAGGCAAACACGTAATATTGGCAAATCATGAACACAAAATAGAGGTGATCGCCCGTTTTCCCCAAGAAAATGTTGGCGAAATCCTCAAACGTATGGGGCATGGCCTTTTTTAGCAAATAGTGATACAGAATGCCCGACACCAGGTAAGGCAGAACAATGTACATGACCTTGCCCGCAAAAAAATCGCGGGGCAGCGGCTTTTTGACTTCAAAGGAATAGGCGGTCAAATAGCCGGTTGCGATTGTCAGCAGCACAGTGCCGTAACGACTGATCTGATTGAGGGCGACAACCCAGAAAGGATCGTTGAAATAAAGCACCGATGCCGTAAAATGCCCGACCACAACCAAAAAACTTGAGAACAGCTGGATGTAAAACAGCGACTTCAATATCTTTGAATCGGTATACATAGGCATTCCCCTTTACTTGTTCATCGGCTTGCGAGGCGGTCAAAGAGCGGATAAGCCAAGACAATATAAAAGCGAATTGCCCCTATCGTAAAAAATGAATTTTTGAATTAGATTTGATAAGAAAAAAAGCCACACAACAATGTGCAGCTTTTGGCATTATTTTTTTGCCTTGTTCCTTTCCGCAATCGCCTGGCTGACCACGAAGGCCAAATCGTCGTTGCCAAACAGCGACAGCACGCCAAGGATGGTGGCGTCAGGAATTTCCTCTGCTTCCTCTTTGGGAACGGTATTTTCCAGCATTTGAGCCAGCAGATGGTTTTCTCCCTGGGCGGGATAGGCTTGGCGGTACAGCTCGCGCGCATCCAGACCGTTGTTGACGCACCACTGGGCAAAGACGAGAATCATCATGCCTTCATCGCGCTGATAAGCCTGGATGACTTGTTCTTCCATCTCTTTTCGGTTCATGGGCATCTCCTCTACCAATCGTTCGTGTCATGTGCATAATTGTAGAGAAGAGGAAGAATGCCCGCAAGAAAAAAGAAAGAGCGAATCATGAATGGCGCTTGCTGTGATTGGCCAAAACGGGAAGCACCCGCGTCTCCTTTACCATTTTCGAATGGCAAAAAGGGCAGCTCGGCCTCTCGTCAAAGGAAAAGTTATCTCTCATCCAGCACGAACATCCATCATTGCTGCACGTCCACACATCTGTTTCCTCTTCTTCGACCGGAACAACTGCTTTCTTCGAGAAATACACATGAACTCCTCCTTTGCGGGGCATCGTGCTTTTCAGCCACCTCTATTAATGTGTGAAAGACGGCCCGTGAATATGCCAAGATTTTCTGCCAAAGCAAAAAAACCTCCTGACATGGCATCAGGAGGGGGCACCCGTGAAAGGATCGTATTTGGAGGAAGGAAAATCCAGCTACTTGCGCAAGGAAAAGCCTTCTTCTTTCAGATAATTTTCCGCTTCTGCATACGACTCAAAAGAAGCTTCCAGATTCATGCCGTGGTAGACGTTCCACAGCGTGTCCTCCTGTTGCAGCAGCAGCGTGGAATTTTCCTTGTCAACCCAGGTTTGCACGATTGGCTCGGTTGATTCCGTCTTTGGCTTCGGCTCGCGTTTGACAGAGAGAGACTGGATGGAAGCTTCGATGATCGCGCGCAATTCCTCTGCGGAGAAGTCGCGAATGTTGACGTAGCCTTTTTCGTCTTTGGGATAGCCTTTCAAAAAGCCTGCAAATACGAAGCCGTTGCCATTCGGATGCAGATGGTATACGACTGTCTTTTTGTCGTGCAGACTTGCCTCGTAGTGAAAATTGACCCGCTTGAGCGAGACGTTGTGCCGGGTCAGTTGCGGAAATGATTCAATAATCGCCAGTTTTTCTTCAAAAGTAAGCATGAATTCCTCCGATGAGAAAGGTTTTGTTTGTCGATTATATCATAGGTGGGACAAAGAAACGGGATGCACCTGTATGGGCGCTCCCGTTTTTTGTTGCAGCGAGTCAAGGAATGCTTTCTAATCGCTCTCTTTTTTGGGGACAAACTGAAAAATATCGTGGGATTCAAAGGCGTCAATCAGACGCGACAGCCACGAGTAATACTCCAGGCCGTTTTCAATCCGGCTGATGCTCAGCTCGACGCGCGCTCTCAGCTCATCGGACAGGTCCTCAGACTGCTGGAGAGTGCGCAGCTCTTGCAGCGACTTTTTCAGGCTGTGCACGTTTTGCTCGCTGGCATGGCGCCACTTCACGGAGAACAGATCAATGAAGTTTTGGTACCAGTCGAGATTGACCTCGTAGTGGTCTTTGCGCGTCCCTTTTTTCCATATCTTTTCTACCATATTTAAGTCCATCAAGGTGCGAACGCCGGTGCTCATGCTGGTTTTGCTCATTCCCAGCGCTTCTCCCATCTCATCCAGCGTCATCGACTTGTCCTGAAACAGCAGCGTGCCGTACAAAAGCCCGGTAGACATCGTGATGCCGTACAAATCCATGTTGCGGGCCAACGTTTCGATCACGCGTTCCTGAGCTTTTTCGAGGATTTTTTCCTGATTCGTTTCCATTTTGAAAAAAGCAGCTCCTCTAGTCATTTTACCTGACTAGAATTGTACGTTTCCGCAAGCAAAAAGTAAATGGATACATCAAACAGTATATACGTGATATACTGCGAATACGGAAAGAAAAGTACGTAAAGTTTTTTCTGAACGCTGAAAATGCCCGATTATCGCGACTCATCCAGTTTGAGGCAAAAAACAGGGGTCGTTACAATTGTAAGGGTAAAGAACAGTCCGGATACGGGCGTAACAGTTGGAGGTGACCACATGCCCAAGATCAAAGTGGAAAATTTGACCAAAATCTTCGGACGACAGCCCCAACGCGCACTGCCCTACGTGAAACAAGGGAAGACCAAACAGGAAATTTTGAAGGAAACGGGTCTTACTCTTGGGGTGAACCAAGCGAGTTTTGAGGTGCATGCCGGCGAAATTTTCGTCATCATGGGGCTTTCGGGTAGCGGGAAGTCGACGCTCGTTCGACTCTTGAATCGGCTGATTGAGCCGACAGAAGGCAGAATCCTGATTGACGGTACGGATATTGTCAGCATGAACACAGAGCAGTTGCAGCAGGTCAGAAGAAAGAAGCTCGGGATGGTGTTTCAAAAGTTTGCCCTGTTTCCGCACAGGACCGTCCTGGAAAATGCAGCGTATGGCCTGGAAATCCAGGGCATTCCCAAAGCCGAGCGCGAAGCCAAGGCGAAAGCGTCGCTTGCGCTGGTCGGTCTGGCAGGCTGGGAAGCAAGCTATCCCGAGCAACTCAGCGGAGGAATGCAGCAGCGCGTCGGCCTGGCGCGTGCACTTGCCAATGAGCCGGATGTGCTGTTGATGGACGAGGCATTCAGCGCACTGGACCCGCTTATTCGCAAGGACATGCAGGATGAGCTGCTGGAATTGCAGAGCACGATGCAAAAAACGATTATTTTCATTACGCACGACCTCGATGAAGCGCTGAAGATCGGGGATCGGATCGCCTTGATGAAGGACGGTGCCATCGTGCAGATCGGTACCCCGGAAGAAATCATGACCAATCCGGCCAACGAATACGTGGAGCGCTTCGTGGAAGACGTCGACCGCTCCAAGGTGCTGTCTGCGGAGAACGTCATGAAGCGGGCAGAGACGATCACCCTGGACAAAGGGCCGCGCGTCGCCCTGCAAATGATGCGGGATCGCGGCGTATCGAGCCTGTACGTGGTCGACAAAAAGAAAACACTGTTGGGCGTGTTGACCGCAGACGCCGTCAGCGAAGCGAAGGAACAAGGAAAATCGCTGGAAAGTGTCCTGCGCACAGAAGTGCCAAAAGTCGGCCCGCAGACGCTGCTCAATGAACTGTTTGACCTGGTTGCCTTTTCCGATATTCCGGTGGCGGTGACAGGGGAGCAGGATCGTCTGTTGGGCGTGATCGTAAAAGGTGCCGTACTGGGTGGTTTGGCCGGAAAAGTGAACCAGGAATCGTCGCTTGCGGCAAGTGAAGAAAGGCAGGTGGATGCATGATGGACCAACTTTTTCCGAAGCTGCCCCTCGATAGCTGGGTAGAAACCATCGTAGACGGACTGGATGAGCATTTGGGCTTTTTGTTCGATTTTATTTCGACGTGCATTGGCGGGATGGTCGATTTCTTTCAGCTGATTTTGACCGGACTGCCGTTCTGGGTGATTATCATTTTGCTGACGCTGCTGGCGTACCGCGCCGGGAAGCTGTCTATCGCTCTTTTTACTTTCATTGGACTTCTTCTGATTCAGAACCTGGGTTATTGGGAGCATTCAATGGAAACACTTGCGCTGGTGCTGACCGCCGGACTCATCTCGATCATCATCGGGATTCCCGTGGGAATCTGGTGCGCGAAGAGTGATTCCGTCCAAAAGGTCGTGACGCCGCTGCTTGATTTCATGCAGACGATGCCTGCGTTTGTGTACTTGATTCCCGCGATCTTTTTCTTCGGATTGGGAAAAGTGCCGGGTGTCATCGCTTCCGTCATTTTCGCGATGCCGCCGACCATCCGCCTGACCAACCTGGGGATTCGCCAGGTGCCAGCGGACCTGATCGAGGCGACAGAGGCGTTCGGTTCGACCTATTGGCAAAAGCTGACCAAGGTACAGCTGCCGATTGCGAAAACGACGATCATGGCCGGAATCAACCAAAGCATCATGCTGGCGCTGTCCATGGTCGTGATCGCTTCGATGATTGGGGCAAAAGGCCTTGGCGCGGACGTCTATCGCGCTGTGACGCAGATCAAGATCGGAGAAGGCTTCGAGGCGGGACTGGCCATCGTCATTATGGCGATTTTGCTGGACCGCATCACGCAAGGAGTAGGAAAGAGAAAAAAAGCGTAGGAGGGGTTTTCATGAAAAAAGCAACCTGGAAAGGATTGGCAGTCGTACTGGGACTCGGCATGGTGATGGCAGGCTGCTCAAGCGCTGGAACTCCGCAAGGCAATGAACCGTCTGGCAACACCGGCTCGGCGGCATCCGGCAGCGTAGGCGCGGCTGTCGATCATAAAATCATCGGAATTGATCCGGGCGCCGGACTGATGAAGGCGACGGAAAAAGTTCTCAGCGAATACGGGCTGAAAGACTGGGAGCTGGTGGAAGGCTCCAGTGCCGCGATGACAGCCGCCCTGACGCAGGCGTACAAGGACAAAAAGCCGATTATCGTCACGGGCTGGACCCCGCACTGGATGTTCTCCAAGTTCGAGATGAAGTACCTGGAAGACCCGAAAGGCATCTACGGCAAAGAAGAGCAAATTCACACCGTCGTGCGCAAAGGCTTGAAGGAAGAGCAGCCGAGCGCCTACGCCTTCCTCGACAAGTTCGCCTGGACGCCTGCTGACATGGAAAAAGTCATGCTGGACATCGAAAGCGGCAAAAAGCCGGAGGAAGCGGCAGCCGAGTGGGTGAAAAACAATGAAGAGACGGTAAACAAATGGATCGAGGGCATCCAGCCTGCCACCGGCCAAAAGCTGACGCTTGCCTACGTGGCCTGGGATTCCGAGATCGCCAGCACGAACGTGGTAAAAACCGTCCTGGAGGAAAAGCTGAACTATCAAGTGGAGCTGAGCCAGGTCGAAGCAGGCCCGATGTGGATAGGGGTAGCAAACGGCGACGTGGACGGCATGGTTGCCGCATGGTTGCCGACGACACATGCGGACTACATGGAGAAGCTCGGCAAGGACGTAGAGGACCTCGGACCAAACCTGGAAGGAACCAAGCTGGGTCTGGCCGTTCCGACTTACATGGATATTACGTCGATTGAAGATTTGCAGAAGTAAACAAACGGTAAAATGATGGACGCAACAACGAAGAAAGCCAGCAGCGCAGGGGTCAATCCTGCAAACGCTGGCTTTTTGTGGTATATTTATCTAAAAAAGGAAATTTTAAGAAAAAAGTTATTGAAGGAAATGAAGTTTTCAGGAAAGGAATCGGAAAACCATGTTTAGAAAATCATACGAATTTTTCATCGTATTCCTCAAGTCGATCATGGATGAAAAAGTGTCATTAGCCTGGTCGATCCTGCTGCCTGTACTGTTGTTTTTTTCGATCAATTACAGTTGGTTCGACGCCAAACCGGATGTTTCAAAAGCCGTTTACTACTATGCCAGTTTCTGGGCTTTTTCGACAGTGCTGGTAGTGTTTAATGGGATTGGGCTAAGATTAACCGATTTTCGAGAGTGGGGCATCTTGAAAAGCTTTGTCTTCATCTGCGGCTCAAAAGTTCCGATTATCGGGGGACTTTTACTCACTCAAATTGTTTTTGGGCTCGTCACGCTTGCTTTGTTTACGTTTGTGATTTCAGTCGTCTTTGCTTACCCTGTTTTTCTTCTGTTTCTTACTGCTGCGTGTACCTATTTGCTCGTCTTGCTCCCGCTTTTTATGCTGTCTCTCTCGATTGCCAGCTTGTCGGTAAGGGCTTCATCTGCCTATACGATTGTCAACATGATGATTTTCCCGGCGACGTATCTGGCTATTTATCGAGGCGAGTCTACGGATTTTTTTAGCACTATGCTTTACTATTTAAACCCGGTTGAATACGTATTCCGTTTCTCCGTGTTTACCTATGAAGTATTGACCAATAACCTTCAACCGAACAGTAATCACCTGTTCCTTTTCATCATTTCGCTGGTCTACATCATGATTGGAAGCATTGCCTGGCCGAAAATAAAAATCGCTTCAACAGTAAGAAGAACCTAATCGCCAAAAGGAAGGAAAGAGTGGAGAACCGATGATTGAATTAAAAAATATATCGTTTTCCTACCCCAAGAGTGAAAAGAAAGCGCTCCATCAACTGAATATGAAACTGGAAGCGAATAAGGTCAACGTAGTCATTGGCCTGAATGGAGCAGGGAAAACAACGCTTTTTGATTTACTGACGGGAGTGTTGGCGATTCAGGAAGGGGCGATTGACGGAATCCCACCAGCGAACGAAATCGTCTATCAAACGCAAAGCTTGTACTTTTCGCCCATTTTGAAGGGCAGGGATATTGCCCGACTTATTTTACATATAGCGGATCAAGCGTTCGATAAAAATCCGGAGCTATGCTTGTCTCTATTGGATGACCGGGAAAGGGAACTGGTCAGGGAGCTTTGGAATCGGAAGTTTGGGCAAATGTCTGTCGGGGAAAGAAAATGGCTGCTTGTCACCTTGTTTGCCGAGATTGACAAACGCTTCTATTTGTTTGATGAGCCGACGAGCGGGGTTGACCCTACAGCGAGATTAAAAATATTGAGCAAGATTGCAGAGATAGCCAAAAAACCCGGGCACACAGTTTTGATGTCAACTCATCAATTGCAGGAGCTGGAATTTATCGATTGCCAAATTTTCATTCTCCATGCCGGGAATGTGAAGTATGCAGGCTCCTACCAAGACTTGCTGACTAAGTACGATACTCCTAATCCGGATAGGGCGTTTCAGCGTTGTGTGGAAAGCGAAGACCACTCACTGGGAATGGCCCAATAGTAAATTCATTCAGCCAGAAGGGGCTGTCTCAGAAGTCGCTGTTTTGACTTCGAGACGCCCCTTTTTCACGTGTTGCCTATTGCCGAGTCCTGCCTATGCGCAATCTGTCCTATAAAAGCAGGTCTTAAGTAATGAGAAAACAAATAACCATCCAATTATACCCAGTAAAAACGATTCATTTTTCCCTTTATTTTCTATAAAACCTTTGAAATGGGTAAAAAATCCCGGTAAGATAAGGGAGTTCGTGAAATAAATAGATAAGAGGGGTTAGCATGAGAAGAAGTGTTTGGCAATCATTTTTATTTACTTGCATGTTCGCTTTTGCGGCCGTTCTACCGGCAAACGCAGCCGGGAATTACAATTTTGTGGAAAGCGGAACGAAGGTAGAGATGGAAGGAAAGTTTTCCTTCACCGTTCCGGAAAACATGGTCTTTCTCAACAAAGACGATACGATCAAAATGGAGAAAGAGTATGGGGACATTCCGAGCATGTACGAAATCGGAAGCGTCCATCCGACTGAAGACGGTCAAAACTGGACCTTGTTTATCGAATATGAGGACACAGGACATATCAGCGACGACGAGCAAAACGAAATCGATGCCGACGCGTTGCTGCAAAGCTACAAGGACGGCACAGAAGAGGCGAACAAGCAGCGCGAGCCGGAAGAGCAGATTCATGTAATCGGCTGGAACGTAAAGCCGTCCTACAATGCCGCCACCCACGAGCTGGAATACGCCATGCTGGCAGAGAACTCGAAAAAAGAGCAGTTTCTGAACTACAAGCTGCAGGTGTTGACGAGAACAGGCCATGTTTCCTTCATTCTGGTCACGGATGTGCCGTCGCTTATGAAGGACAAGCAGACCTTGCGGGAAAAGATCATGAAAAACTTCGTGGTTAAGGAAGGGCATCGTTACACCGATTTCAACGCTGAAACAGACAAGGTCGCAGAGTACGGCCTGACAGGCTTGATCCTCGGAGGACTGGGCTTGGCCGCCGCAAAGAAACTGGGACTGTTGGCCATGATTTTGGCGTTTGCGAAAAAAGGCTGGATTTTGATTGTAGTCGCATTGGGAGCGTTGGGCGGCCTGCTGAAAAAGCTGTTTGGCAAAAAGAAAGACGAACAGCCGCCTGCCGATGCGGACGAGGAAAAGCCGTCCGCTTGATGAGCCGGGTATAGTAGCATTGGCTCTATAATATAGAAGGAACAGACAGCCGAATCTCTCGCGGGTGAGCGAGCGGAAACAGGCTGTCTTTTTCTATGGGAAAAGCTGATAATCCGACTCGTGCCGCGTCAGGATGAGGGCGAGGCAAAAGCTGTTCGTCAGTGAGATGGGTATCCCCTCGATTCGCTGGCGAAGCACAGACAGGGACTAAAAAAAGTCTTTACAAACCGACGGTCGGTTTGTAGTATAAGATCATCAGCAAGCTATCATGATGTTATTCGTTCTACATTTATAAGTAGAAAAGGAGAGCTGTCCCGTGTTCATGACCTTGTTCTGGATTTTTGTTGACCTGATTCCTTTTTTCGTCGCATTTCAGGTGCAGCCGCCTGCGCTCGGATTTGCCATCGGGTTTGCGCTCGCGCTGTTGATCTGCCTGTTTCAGAAAAAGAAGTTTGGCGAAGTAACGACGATCATTGCGATCAAGGTGTTTTACTTCTTTTGCGGCTTTTGGGTCGCTCTCTTGTTCCCAGCGTTTCGCCTGCTGGATTTTACCCAACTGTTCATGTACGCCATCCTCGCTGTGGCAGCCACCTGGTCGTTGTGCATCAAAAAGCCGTTTACGCTGCAATATGCGAAAAAGGTAGTGCCCGCTGAGCTTGTCTCGCATCCGCTGTTTCTGGCCTCCAACTTTTGGCTGACATTGATTTGGGCAGTTGCGTTCGGGCTGTCGCTCATTTGCTCTGTGCTGTTTGCACTCGCAGTCATTTCCGGGGATACGGGCGTCATGCTGGTCAACATCTGGAACATCCTTGGGCTTGCCGCGACCATTTTTGTCCGCCCTGTCGTGAAGCATTTCTTTTTAAAAAAGCAAGGTTAACAAAAAAGGCAGCACAATTGCGTGCGTGCCTGTTTTTTTTGCCCAAATGCAAACCGATGGTCGGTTTGGTTGGGGGCGCTGGCGCCTGTCTGTTAATGCTTGCGGAGAGCCAGACTGCTCTCGACGAGCTGGACAAAATCGCGCTGTTCCTCACCGGAGGCGTTTGCTTTTGCCAGCTCCAGTACGTCGTGCAGAGAACTGCGCTCCGACCACGGGCTTTCGCGGAGAATTTCGGCAAACTGCGCGACAGAAGCGAGAAACTTCAGCCCGGAAGACAATGTCTTTTGCACCTGAACGGGCTGACTGATTTCTTCTGTGCGACTGGTCGCAATGTCATGATAGCGGATGCGCACGGTGCCAAGCTGGTCGGTATCCGCTGCCTTTTTCAGTTTGACCTCGTAAAGCGCGGTGACGGTATGCCCGGCTCCCACTTCGCCCGCGTCTGTTTTGTCGTTGCGAAAATCTTCATCGCGGACGTCGCGGTTTTCATAGCCGAGCAGGCGGTACGAGTCGACTATGGCCGGATCGAACTCCACCTGGATTTTGACATCGCGGGCAATCGTTTGCAGCTTGCCGGTCAGCGCTTCCGTAAACACCCGTTTTGCTTCGGAAAAGGAATCGATGTAAGCGTAGTTGCCTTCCCCTTTGTCAGCGAGCTGCTCCATCAGCACATCGTTGTAATTGCCCATCCCGAAGCCAAAGGTGCTCAAATAAATCTCCTTGCGGGAAAAATCCTCGATCGAACGCAATATTCCTTCCGGGCCCGTCTCGCCCACGTTGGCTACCCCGTCCGAGCAGAGGATGACGCGATTGATCGCACCGGGTTCAAAGGAGCGGGAGGCCATCTCGTAGCCCAGCATCAGCCCTTCCTCGGCGTTGGTGGAGCCTTCCGGTTCAAGCTCGGCAATCGCGGACAAGATCGTTGGCCGCTGCTTGACGGAAGTAGGCGGGAGCACGACTCGTCCGGTGGAGCCGTAGACGACGATGCCGACTGTATCGCTTGGCTGGAGCTGGCCCACCAGGACGTTCAAGCTTTTTTTCACCAGTTCCAGGCGGTTTTCCCGGGCCATCGAGCCGGATACGTCGATGACGAAAACGAGATGGGCGGGTTTGCGGTCGTCGCTTGCGATTTCCTTGCCTTTGATCCCGATGCGGACGAGTTGCTGACCGGGATGGAAAGGCGAGGGGCCGCCGTCTGCGACGATGGAAAACGTGCGGTCTTTGGGAGCAGGATAAGCGGCGGGGAAGTAGTTGATAAACTCCTCCACGCGAACCGCGTCCGGCGGCGGCAAAGTCCCTTCGTGGATGTAGCGGCGCATGACGGTGTAGGAGCCTGTGTCTACGTCTGCCGCAAACGTAGAGAGCCGGTCTTCTGCGGTGGAGACGAACTGGTTTGTCCCGTAATTTTGAAAATACATACCATCTGTGCGCGAATGAACGGGTGCTGAGAGTGCAGTGTCTTGCATACTATAGCCGCCCCCGTATGCCGCTCGTTGCGGGCTTCCCGCTGGCTGCTGATGGGACGCGCTTTTTTCTGCGGCCAGCTGCTCAGACGAGCTGCAGCCGATCAGGGCCGCAACCAAAACGGCTATGCCACTTGCCTTTAAGATGTTTTTCATATGTCTATTCCCCCTTTTGCCTATGTGACGTGGAAAAAAAAGGAACGTTACACCGCTGCAACTATATTGCGCGAATCTTTTTGCGATTTTCTGGCTCGCAGCTCTTTCAGCTAGTATGATGGGGAAAAGGGAGGCGATACGATGAACGCATACAGCTATTATTGCTCTACACGTATTGAAATGGGAAAAGGCAAAGCGGGGGAGCTGCCGAAGCTGCTGCACGATCTGCGAAAAGGCACGTCTGTCTTGCTGGTCAGCGATCCGGGGGTCATCAAGGCAGGGCTGGTCACGCCGATCCAGGAGGCGCTGACGGCAGCCGGTTTTCAGGTGACGCTGTTTGATCGTCTTAGCCAAAATCCGCGTGATACGGAATGCCTGGAAGGGGCAGCCCTGTTTCGCGACACAGCTGCCGACATGGTCGTAGCGATTGGCGGCGGCAGTGCGATGGATACGGGCAAAACGATTGCGCTGTGCGGACCAAACGGCGGAACGCCTGCCGACTACGCAGACGGGCGACTGGCTTATGAAAACATCGCGCCGATCATCTGCGTCCCGACGACAGCGGGAACGGGCTCGGAAGTGACGCGCTCTGCCGTCATTACAGAGGCGGCCACGCACCGGAAAATGACGCTCAAGCACGCGTCTCTGCGACCAGTTCTGGCTGTGCTCGACCCGGCTTTGACGTACAGCGTGCCTGCTGCTGTCACCGCTGCTACCGGAGTCGACGCGCTCGTTCACGCTATCGAAGGCTACACGTGCAAGCTGACGAATCCGATCTCGCAAGCGCTCGGGGCCAAAGCGATGCAGACGATTGTGTCCGCTTTGCCCGCAGCTTACGCAGATGGGCAAAACGAAGCGGCCCGGCACGCGATGCTCGAAGGCAGTCTGCTTGCGGGACTGTGCTTTGGCTCTGCGGATGTGGCGGCTGTTCACTGCCTGGCCGAAGCGTTGGGCGGGCTGTACGATACGCCGCATGGAGTGGCGAACGCCGTCTTCCTGCCGCACGTGCTGCGCTTCAATGCGGCGGAAAACAAGCCCATGCACGCTGATCTCGCCCGCTACATGGGCTTTGCCACAGATGCCGACAGCGAAGAAGTTGCCGTAGACAAGCTGATCGCAGGTATTGCGGAATGGACAAGCAGCTTGCACATCCCCAAGCTGAAAGACTTGCCCGGCGTGAGCGAAGCAGACTTCCCCCGCATCGTGGAGCTGTCGATGCAAAACGGCTCGACGCCAAGCAACGTCCGCACGATTACGGCGGAGGATTACATGAATATTTTGGTCGAGGCTTATCGGGCGTAGTTTTTTCTTGCCTGTTGTTTGATTATCTTGCAAAATCGGGAAACCTTTTGTGGCGCGAGTGCAATTGTCAAGCCGATGTCCGGATTTTGCCGATCCCGCTCCATGTGTATGTATGGCCGAAAGCCTGGCTTTTACGCAAAAAAAGAACAGCGCACCTGTGCCCGCGCACAGCAGGTTCGCTGTTTTTTTGCTTCATCGTATCTGTACCACCTGGGTATTGACGGTATACCCGTCAAGAACTGGCGCTTTTGCTCCGTTTGGGCCAGACAAAAAAGCTGACGGTAATCAAGAAGTCAATTCCGACGATAACCGCCCATTGGGAAATGGTCCGCTCCAAAGCCCCGGTCCGCGAGGCATCCCCGACAATAAAGATCATCGCAAACAGCAAACCGGCTCCGATGAGATAAGCAAAGACATGCTTGAACCAGCCCTTGGCGTAGAAGCGGGCGTAAGCCATTCCATACAGCTTGGGCTTTTTCGCCAGCGGCTGTTTTTTCACATAGTACAAAAACTTTTCGTCCGCCCAGTGAATCATGCCTTTGCCAAAAGCGATCGACACGCCGATGTAGACGGCAGCCAGCGCATGCGCCCTGGTTGCGGTTGCGCCCTGGTACAAGTCGACACTGGTCACGGCGAGCAAAACAAGGTCGACCAGGGGAGTCAGCGCCAGGATAAAAAGTCCAAGCCGCTCCTTTCCCAAGCCATACCGCACGGCCAACCCCAGGGCAATCACGACCCAAAAACCAATTTCACAGGCAACGATCATCCACGCGATCCAGTTCACGTTCACGCTCTCCTTTTTTAATACAAATGTATTGTAAAAAGATTTTATCACCTGCCTTTATTTAATACAAGTGTATTATTTAATTGCTCGTCCTGTCCGGGCTTGGTAAAATACAGGTATGCCAAAACAAATCGATCACGAAAAACGAAGAGAACAAATCGCCCAGGCCACCTGGCGGGTCATCAGCGAGCGGGGAATGGAGGGAGCGACGGTTCGCAATATCGCCGCAGAGGCAGGGCTGTCGCTGGGGGCGCTGCGGCACTATTTCAGCACACAGGACGAGCTGCTGGCGTATTCGATGAAGCTCGTGAAAGAAAGAGTGACAGCCCGCATCCGCGAGATTCTTTCACTTGACCTGCCGCCGCGCGAGAAGTTTATCCGAACGATACTGGAGCTTGTGCCGATGAATCGGGAAAATATGGTGGAAATGGAGGTCTGGTTTGCCTTTACGGCTTACTTCCGCCATAAGCCGGGCAGATTTGACATGCAGGATGACGGCGTCTACCTTGGCCTGCAAAAGCTCATGGATTACGCCGAGCAAAATGGCCTTTTGCCTGCCAGTATTGACAAAGAGCTGGAGACGGAGAAACTCTATGCACTGGTCGACGGGCTTGCGCTGCATGCCTATATGCAACCGCAGCGTCTGGACGGGCCAAGGCTGGAGCGCGTGCTGATTCACCACCTGTCGGGGTTGATGGCAGCGGAAAAACAAAGCGATGCCCCCGATCGCCGAAGCTGAACCGATCCGGCGGGAAAGCGATTGCCAGGTAAATACCGTTTGCCAAAAAGCGGCTGCCAAGCTCATCTGGCAGCTTTTTCTATTTGCCGAAAAAAAGAGCGAAAAGCCCCTGTCCGCTCCGGTCTGCTTACGGCAAAAAACGGCTCCAGGCAAAACGTCCGCAGGGGTTTACAACCCGAACGCCCATTCGTAGAATAAGGGCAAAGAAGGTGAGCCTGGTGAAGATGAAAAAAGACATGGCAACGATTTTGGAGCATTTGAAAACAGACGAGCGTTTTCGTGACAATATAACCCATTGGCGGGTCATTCCTGCCCGTGAGGCCAAAACGGTTCCGTTTCCACAGGAAATGGATGCGCGCATCCGGGAAGCGCTGACGCGAAGAGGAATTGCTGCTTTGTACACGCACCAGGAGACGGCTTTTCGCCATGTGCGCGAGGGCAGGCATATCGTCGCGGTCACACCGACCGCGTCCGGGAAAAGCATGTGCTACCATCTGCCGATTCTCCAGACGCTGGCCAAGGACACGCAGGCACGCGCGCTTTACCTGTTTCCGACGAAGGCGTTGGCGCAGGACCAGAAGGCAGAGCTGCACGAGCTGATTACCGAAATGGGGCTGTCGATCAAATCGGAGACGTACGATGGCGACACGCCGGCCAACATCCGGCAAATGGTGCGCAAGGCGGGCAATATCGTCATCACCAACCCGGACATGCTGCACTCCGCCATTTTGCCGCACCACACCAAATGGGTTTCGTTTTTCGAGCATTTGAAATACATTGTCATCGACGAACTGCATACATACCGCGGCGTCTTTGGCAGCCACGTCGCCAATGTGATTCGCCGCCTCAAGCGGATTTGCGCCTTTTACGGCAGCGCGCCGCAGTTCATCTGCACATCGGCGACGATTGCCAACCCGCGAGAGCTGGCGGAAGCGCTGACAGAGGAACAGGTCGAGCTGGTCGACAACAACGGAGCGCCGTCCGGCGTCAAGCATTTCATCTTTTACAACCCGCCTGTGGTCAACCGCCAGCTCAACATCCGGCGCAGCGCCACGCTGGAGGCGCGGGACATTACCGAACAGTTTTTGACCAACGGCATCCAGACGATCCTGTTTGCGCGAAGCCGCGTCCGCGTGGAGATTTTGCTGACGTACTTGCAGGAGCTGATTAAGCGCAAGCTCGGCCCGAAAACGATTCAAGGGTATCGCGGCGGCTATTTGCCGAGCCAGCGCAGGGAGATTGAGCGCGGCTTGCGCAACGGCGACATAATGGGCGTAGTCAGCACGAACGCGCTGGAGCTTGGCGTAGACATCGGACAACTGCAGGCGTGCGTCATTACCGGGTACCCCGGCACTGTTGCCAGCACATGGCAGCAGGCGGGCCGGGCAGGACGTCGTCAGGGCGAGTCGGTCGTCGTCATGGTCGGCAGCTCGACGCCGCTGGATCAGTACGTGATCGCCCATCCCGAATACTTTTTTGACCGCAGTCCGGAGACGGCGCGGATCAATCCCGACAACCTCATCATTTTGGTCGACCATCTGAAATGCGCGGCGTATGAGCTGCCGTTTCGCGAAGGCGATACGTTTGGCCGGGCGGAAATTACGGAAGTTCTGGAATTTTTGACCGAGGAGCAAGTGCTGCACTATTCGCGCGGCAAATGGTTCTGGATGAACGATTCGTTCCCGGCGCACAACATCAGCCTGCGGTCGGCCTCGCAGGAAAACGTGGTCATCATCGACATCAGCGAGCGGGGCAACGAGCGGGTCATCGGGGAAATGGACCGTTTCAGCTCGCTGACGCTGCTGCACGAGGAAGCGATTTACTTGCACCAAGGGACGCAGTACCAGGTCGAGAAGCTCGACTACGAGGAAAAGAAGGCGTACGTCCGGGAAGTGCAGGTCGACTATTACACCGATGCGAATCTGGCGGTTCAACTCAAGGTGCTGGAGCAGGACCAGACGCGGCGCTACGGGCAGAGCGCTTTTGCTTACGGGGAAGTTTCCGTGCACGCGATGGCGACGATTTTCAAAAAGATCAAGTTCGAGACGCATGAAAACATCGGCTCCGGCCCGATTCATCTGCCGGAGGAGGAGCTGCACACGAACGCGGCATGGATCGGCTTTTCCGATTCGCTTCTGGAGGAGATCGGCACAGAGGACGTGGAGCGGGGGCTGGTCGGTCTTGCGCATGTACTCCAGCACGTCGCCCCGCTGTTTGTCATGTGCGACCCGATGGACTTGCACGTTATTCCCCAGCGCAAGGCCGTCCACTCGCAGGAGCCGACGATTTTCCTGTACGACCGCTATCCGGGCGGCATCGGCCTGTCGGAGCAAGTGTACAAGGAAATGGAAACGATTCTCACCCAGGCAGAGCGGCTCATCAGCTCTTGCCCGTGTGCGTCAGGCTGTCCGTCGTGCGTCGGCGCGACCGACGACGGCAGCAAGGAGCTGGCCATGACCTTGCTGCGCGTCGCCCAAGGGGGAAGCGTTCATGTCTCTTAAATCCAGGCTGCAACGGATGAAGGGGCACATGTCGCTGGACGCAGGCAAGGTGGCGAACGAGCCTGCCGCGGCAGGAGAGCAGGCCGAGCAGCCGGCAGGACATTCGGCAGGACAGCCGTCGGAACAGCCCGCGCCTATGCCGTCCGAACCCGAAAAACCGTCCATTCCCTTTACGGACAGATGGCAGTCCTTGCAGGCGGCCCCCTACTTTTGGGACGACGAGCACGTCATGATCCGCGAGGTGCGCTATCCCGTCAGCCAGCGGCACGGCGCCTACAGCTTTGCCCAGCTGCACGAGGCCATTGCCATCTGGGAGGCGTCCGGCAGGGAGCATCCCCTGTCGGCGGCGGGCAGGAAGGCAGAAGAGTTGCTGTTTTTTGACACGGAGACGACCGGGCTGTCCGGCGGAGCGGGCAACGCCGTTTTCCTGCTGGGCTACAGCCGCCTGGAGGGAGAAGAGGTTGTCGTGCGCCAGCATTTTTTGCCTGCCCCCCATGCGGAAGCGACGCTGTACCAGTCGTTTCTTGCGCAGGCCAAAAAATCGTCGCATCTGGTGACGTTCAACGGAAAGTCGTTCGACTGGCCGCAGGTGCGGACAAGGCATACGCTGGTGCGCGACCAGGTTCCGGCCTTGCCTGTCTTTGGTCACCTGGACCTGTTGCACGGTGCGCGCCGACTGTGGAAGGCCGAACTGGAATCGTGCCGCCTTGGAATCATCGAACAGGAAAAGCTGGACGTTTTCCGCGAGGACGATTTGCCCGGCTACCTCGCGCCTGTGCGCTACTTCGATTTTTTGCACTCGCAGGACCCTGACGTGATCGCAGGGGTGCTGCGGCATAACGAGACAGACGTCCTCTCACTCATTACGCTCTACATCCATATGACCCGGCTGCTGACGGATCAGCCCGACGTGGCCGCCTCCCCGGAGGAACGCTTTGAAATTGCCAGATGGTACGACGCGCTGGGCGACCAGGAAGCGGCGCTGGCAGGCTACCGCTTCGTCGCGGACAGCGGCCATGCCTGGAGCAATCGGGCAAGGCTTGCCATCGGCCACCTGTACAAAAAGCAGAAGGACTGGCGGCAGGCTTTGCATGTCTGGGAGTCGTGCATGGCATCGTCCGGTTATGTCCCCGAAGAGGTTTACATCGAGGCGGCCAAGCTGTGCGAGCACCAGCTCGGCGACGCGGAAAAGGCGCTCCGCTATACGCGGCAAGCCTACGAGCAGTGGAAAAAGCGGGGGACGCTTTTGCGCAACCGTTCCAAGGCCGAGGCGCAGGCGTATCAAAAGCGGATAGATCGGCTGGAAGCGAAGGTTATGGGTAGTGCCGGGCAGGAGAGTTTGTTGTCCGGGTTTTTCGATTGGGCGGATGAGTAGGGCACGGGAAAAAAGATGGGGCTGTCCAAAAAGTCCCAATATGCCAGAGGCACCAAAATGGCAACATTGGTTTGTCAAGGTTTTTGAAATTCAAAAGGGGCATCTCTAAGTCGAAATATCGACTTTTTATACGAAAATGCCCCCCCTAAAAAGCAAAAAAAGGGACGGACTACAGTTGGTTGCTAGATATATCCAAAATATGGTATTTACTTACACGACCTCAGTTGGTTCAATCATTACCTTGAACCCTTGTGATTCAATTCTCTTGATCCAATAATCAACAACTCGATCCTGATCTTGTAAGTAATCCCATCCAAACTCTTGATACGTTATGTTATTTTTCAACATGTGATATATAAT
>NZ_RHHS01000069.1 GCF_003710935.1 Brevibacillus gelatini | reverse complement strand
GAAGAAAGCCTGATCCATAAGCAGGAAGGAAACAGTTGTGTAGCATCTGGTTTAAGTGTATATAAATGCCAAATGGACGGAACTACCTTTGTGGGTCACTCCGTTCTTTAGCCATTTGGAAGTGGAATTTAGTTCAGAAAAATCAGTTTATTAATCCTGGCGATTTTTATGCAACGCTAGTGATGTGATATATAATACGTAATATGAGGTGAGCCGTGGCCATCGTAGCTTTTTTCTGGCCTCTTCGTTTCTGGATGCGATAAAAAAACGAAGCGAGCCGAGTGCCTTTCGATTTACTCGCGGCCCAAGCTGCCTGGCAAAGTACGGCTTTCAAGCTCCTGTTTCCCTTCGTGGTTCGGGAGCTTTTTTTCTTGCCCGCACTTTCGTTGTTCCCTGGACTTAAACCTCCCCATGATGAGAGATGGGCATCCGATGGAAAACAAGACATATCGTATCCGATTTCTGCTAGGATGACCGCCGCCGCATCCTTTTGAATCCCCGGAACGGTGATGAGTTGTTCAACAATGTCCAAATGAGGACTGAGGAGCCTGTCGATTTCTTTTTCGATTTCCCTAATTTGTTCTTCGAGATACCTCAAGTGATCGAGGTGCATCCCGATTATTTTTCGATGATGAGCTCGAACTCGACCATTCAAAGCCTCTATAAGTTGCGGAACTTTTCTTTTCAGTGATGTTTTGACTAGATCTTTTACTTGGTCTGGACTTAGCACCTCACCGTTCACAATCGATTCGAGTAAGGCTCTTCCGGATACACCGAATACATCACTCACATATGTTGTCAGCTTGATGTTGGCATCCTGCAAAATCTTGTGGATTCTGTTTTTTTCCGCCGTAGCATCACCGAGCAGCTTTCTCCGATAACGAGTGTAATCGCGTAAATCTCGAATATTTTCGGGCGGAACAAAGCTGGGAGTGATCAGCCCACAGCGGAGTAATTGAGCAATCCAAGCTGCATCTTTTACATCCGTTTTTCGACCTGGAACATTCTTGATTCTCTTAGCGTTGGCGAGTACCAATGTAAAGCTCCCTTCAAGAACGTTCCATACCGGTTTCCAGTATACTCCTGTGCTTTCCATTGCAATGTGCGTACATTCGTATTGATGGAGCCAATCGTGAAGTTCAAGGAGTCCTTTGGTAGTGGTAGAAAAAGTCTTGGTTTCTTGTTTCGGTTTTCTGTCCAAAGGACCATACATAACACATGCTACCACCGTCTCTTGGTGTACATCGAGTCCAGCACATCGTTCTAATATTGCATCCATTCCCATCACTTCCTTTGTAGAAAATGATGCAGGCCATGCACCCGAAGCAAAGTATTTTTATACACGTACTCATGGTAACAATCGGCGGTGCTCGTAGGTGCAGTCGGCCGGTTTGAGACTCGGGGTTATTGCCACCAAAAAAGTATCGGCCTGTGACCTGCTAATTTTATTATGAAATCAGCAGGTTCACAGGCCAAGTACATTTTCATTCAATGTGGTGGCTGTCAGGCCATGGTAGTTTGAGAC
>NZ_RHHS01000068.1 GCF_003710935.1 Brevibacillus gelatini | reverse complement strand
GGGGCTGTCCAATAAGTCCCCAAAATAAAAAATGGGCGGAAAACCGAAAGGTTCCCGTCCATTTTTTTAGTTCCTTCGTTTCTTTATTGATGAAGGCAGTCAGGCGGATGCTCGCCACCTTCAGTAGATTGTGGGCTAAAGCCACAATCCCAAACTCTGTATGAACCTTATCCAACCCTCGCAAGGAAAATCGGCGGAACGACCGATTGCCCTTGATGTGACCGAACACGCTTTCGACTTCGACTTTACGCCGAAAATAGATAGCGGACTTCTCGTCATCCTCAAGGGCTCCTTTGGCTTTTGCTTTCAACTCTTCCCAGATCGTATTCCAGTGTACTTGGCGGTTTCCTTTTGCTTTCGTACAGGCTGACTTGAGTGGGCAATCCCTGCAATCCTCACATTCATAAATCTTGAAGCTCTGTTCCAGACCAGAATGTGTTTTTTTCGTTTGATATTTCTTAAATGGAACATTTCGGCCGTTAGGGCAAATGAATCGATCATCCAACTCTTCGTACGTCCAATTCGATGCATGTCGTATATCTTTTTGGTAACTTCTCGTTTTCTCTTTCATGTAGTTGCTATAGGGAATGAGAAAATCAAAACGCGGCTCTTTTTCTTCTCCAACTGCATACAAATAGTTTTCCTCACTGCCATAGCCCGCATCGGCAATGACCGTTTTTGGCATCGGTAAAGAAGACGCAGCCAGTCGTTCCATATGTGGAATGAAGCATCGCGTATCCGTTGGACGTTGATGAAGGCTGTAAGACAAAATAAACTGGTTTTCCGTGGCTATTTGCACGTTGTATCCCGGCTTTAACTGCCCATTTTTCATGTGGTCTTCCTTCATTCGCATAAACGTGGCATCCGGGTCTGTTTTGGAATAACTGTTGCGCTCACCGAAGATGACCTTTTGCTGTTCATACTTCGTCAGGCGGGGAAGAAAATCCTCACGGATTTGTTTTAGGGGTTGCTTCAGGGCACTACGCTCTTGGCGCAAGATTTTCCGTTCGGCACTCTCACTTGTGTTAGCGATTTGTTCCGTCAATTCTTCGACTTTTTCCTCCAATGCGGCGGCGGCTTCTTCGAGCTTGGCAGGGAGTTCATCTGAATGGACAGCGACATACTCTCCAGCCTCTTGTCGGGTAAGGCTATGAATATGGGCAAGGGTCTCCTGGATCTTTTCCTTCAGCTTCTCTTCAAAGCGAAGTACGGACTTTTTCCATACAAAGGAATACTTGTTTGCATTGGCTTCGATCTTCGTGCCATCGAGAAAGTAGTTTTCCATCGTGATGTAATTGTCCGCAATCAGCTTTTGAATCATGGTTTCAAACAACTCGTCTATGAGAGCTTTCATGCGTACACCACGGAACTCGTTTATGGTCCGAAAGTCGGGCTGTTGCATCGCAGCCAGCCACATGGCAGGGATGTTCTCTTGCAACAGCTTTTCGATTCCACGGCAGGAATAGACTTTCTGCGAGTATCCGTAAAGAATGACTTTCAGCAGCATTTTCGGATGATAGGAGCTGCGACCGCCCCCTGTATAATGCGCGAACAACTGCTTGTCTGGAATGGCCTCGATCATCTCATCAATGACACGTGCCACATGATGGGGCGGGATATACAATTCCAAATCCAGAATCATTTGGATTTGCTTGTTGTCGTAAGATTTGAATGTAGGAGCAAGTTTTCGTTTGGCAATCCTATTCTTTTCTATATCCCCTAGAGGAAGTGAAAGTTCCGTGATATACTGTTCAGTAGTAGTCGTTCGATTACGCAAAAAAATCGCCCTTTCTGAGTTGGTGGTGTGGTAACTTCCATTCTACAGGATGTGGCGATTTTTTTGTGCCTATTTTTCACATTAATAAAAACGGGGCGTCCAGCAGTCAGGTTACACTGACTTTCTGGACAGCCCCT
>NZ_RHHS01000067.1 GCF_003710935.1 Brevibacillus gelatini | reverse complement strand
AGTCCGCCTCATTCAGCTCAGTACGAACGCACCTCGTTCCGACCAGCACGCTCTCCCGCAGGTTGGCACCAGACAAGCGACTGTTGCCCAGATCGGCATAGCGCAAATCGATCCCCGCAAACTGCCCCTTCGCCAAATCGAGACCAGCCAATACTTTGTAGCCGTATTCCTGCTCCAGCCCTTCCTCCAGCCAGACGCGGATTTGCTGCGAATCTTTTGGGCGCACATCGCGGCAGTATACGATTTCGCTCTGGTCCAGGTACTCGCCGACGCGCACCTCCAGTTCGTCTTCCATTTCCACCTGCCAAAACGCTTCCACAGAATCTATCTGCTGCAACGCATACCGTCCCAGACTGACGACGTACTGGTGAAACTTCTCCGCCTGGGCGAGCTTGATCCGTTCGATCTCTGCCGGGCCGATCTGTCCGGCATACGCCCGCGCAGCCTCCGTCCACTCCGCCGCAAGCTCGTCCAGAAAGCGAAATGCCCAGCTCGCATCGTAAACGGCCTGGCATTCGACGGGATCAAAAAACCAGCGGCTGTCCGTTGCTTCCAGCAAATAATGGTTACTCCCGGACAACAGCTCCGTCCGCAGCATGGAGTAGGTCAAATAAGCCATTTTGCCTTTCTTCCCCTGCTGTTGCATCGCCGCCATTCGCTGGCAAATCTCGTCAAACGAACGGAGAAACGGCTGCACCAATCGCTCTTTTTCCGCCCGATAATACGCATCCAGCGCATGCAGCCGGGCAATCGTCCGTTTTGGCACTTCGTTTTCCCAAAAATGCTGCAAGGCTTCCTCTCTGCCCACGTCCTGTCCCCCCTTGCCGAAACGAAGATAACAAAAAACAGGTCAACTATGGTAATCTCTAACCATAATCGACCTGCTTCGTATAATGCTATTTCGTTAAATAGAGATACTTTTCCAGTTAACATTCTGAACGTACATCTTAATTTGTAAAAATATCTTAGCGATAGAACCAAAGTCCTGTTGATAATGATGAGGTAAATGTTAAACGTTTCTAGGTAGCCCGTCAAATAAAACAGCAGACGTAAAAAATTCGGTGCCCAATTCGACCTCCAACATTTCTTACGGTGTTTCCGTCAAAATGCCCCTTAGGGCTTTTGGAACATCTTCTAAATCTCTTTGTTACGTTGACGGAGCTAATCTTTTGAAATGATTCCCATGTGTTCTCTCTATCACACTTTGATTATGAGAGTTTATACAAAGTATTTTACAATCCCGCTTACGCTAATCAACTTATTGGACTCAACAAAGTCACTAAACCACTTTTTACTAAATCACTACGTCATTAAAAAGTTTTTCAAGAAGAAATACCACTCATCTTCATCAACCCAAGGAAATAAACTGCTGTATTTCTCTCCAAATACATAATCTCTAAGAAACTCCTCAAAATCACCTAACTCTTTGTCATAACAATTGCTAGGGTACCCAACAAATAAATGTACTCGTCCAGTATTTAAATTAAGCAAAAGGGGGTTATCAATAATTTTCCCAATACATAACCACTTTCCAATTAACCCAGGGTACTCATCAACATAATATTGAAAATTGTACAAATCACTCGGATGAAACAATACAATATTTCCGAAGAACGATTCTGCACTTTCTTCGAGATATTCAGAGTAAGTTCTTATTGAAGGCAGTTTAAAATCGATTATATTCAACTGACTTTGTTCATCCAGAGTCAATCCGTTGCTTATATAGCCATAAATAATTGTTTCTGGTTTTTTTATTTGAATTTCTCTCATTAAATCAAAAAATTTTTTCACTTGAAGATTCAATTACTCCCCCCCTCTCTTAGTTCTTTACTTGTTCCCAAATCTGTTTAATCAACAAAAAATTTGTTCTTGAATCTATAAGTTGTAGATTTCTTTTATTTACCGATCCCCCGAGGAGTAAAGGATGAATAAATTCTGCATCTTTATATTTTCTTATTACATTTATAAGATTACGTGTTTCCTCAGGGTACTTAGTGTAATACCTCCTATATATCCTTTTTATTACTTCTTGCTTATATTTACTTTTAAGGTAGTTCTCACCCATAGTTTTTTTTTGATAATCTCTAAATTTTTTTTCACTCATCAGAATCGCCCTTAGTAATCAATTTATTTTTTATCATAAACTGATACCACTCATCTTCATCAACCCAAGGAACAATTTCAGAATACTTTTCACCAAAAACATACTCTTTCATAAAATTATTGAATGTACCAAGGTTCATTCCTTCATCATCATACGGGATTTCTGAAAACCAATTTACACTTCCATCATTTTTATTAATTCCCATTGGTTCAGACATGATTTTACCAATACATAGCCAATTTTTTTCCCAATCAGGAAGAAAGTCTAACAGATTTTGGAACTCATGAATGCGAGGGAAATCAAATAAAACAATGCTGCCTAGAGAAAAACCTGAAACATCTTTTATAAAGTCAACATATTCGTAGACTTTTTCATTTGAATCAATGAATAATTTTTTATTTTGACTAATCAGATCATCATTAAGTCCATCCTCAATAATTCCAAAACTAAGGCTTGACGGACTTTCTCTTAATAGTTTTTTAACCTGAAGTACCTTTTTTATCAGGTCGCTATCCATGATTTCACCTCTTAACAACAATTTTTATTGGAGTTCCAACCGGAACCTTTTTTACATCCCTTATTTGGTTCCAGACGTCTCGTCCTAACTGCTGATTTGTGTAACCATCTAGAAGTTTTAAGTTTCTCCTTGTATCTGGCCCATTTAGTTGCAAATCCCACATATGGTCTGGATTCATTGTGTCAACACGTTTAATTAATTCTTTTGCTTTTTCTGGGTCTTTTTTTCCATACATCCTTTCAATTCTCTTTTTTACATCCTTTTTATATTTCTCTGTAATATACTTGTTCCTCTTTACTGGATTCTGTGCTCTAGTTAAATTTCCTTCTTTACTCAGTCTCTCTAAATATTTGGCTTTACGCTCAAAATCTCTCTTGTTCATGCCCTCTTTATATTCTAATGTCACTGTGAAGCCAGCATCATCGTCCGGCCCCTTAGGCACTTTCTCCGGCGGCTTCCCACCAGGTGTATCGGTCTTTTTGTAAGTCTCATCCCACTTCTTCTGATTCGCCGTTCGGCCGACACCCACCGCCTTATTCTCAGTCTTCGCCGCTTTCATGACAAATCCTTCCGGCGTCACCATTTTCGGCTGCAAAACATCTTCCAGTCTTTCCTTCACGCTGTTGGAAAGCTCTTGTGCCTTCTCCTTGACTGCCTGGGCTTTTCCTTTCACCTTGGCTTTCATTTCACGCG
>NZ_RHHS01000066.1 GCF_003710935.1 Brevibacillus gelatini | reverse complement strand
AAGTCCGATTCACCTGGTGGGAAGCCGCCAGAGAAGGTGCGTGAGGGGGCAGGTAAACCCAAGACGGACTATGATAAATTAAAAGAGCGGCTAAAAGAACGTTATAAAAAATTTGCTGAAGATAAGAAGCAAAACATACCTCAAACGAGTAAAGAATTACTTCCAAAAGAGTTGGATCATGGAAAGTATGGGAAGTTACCTAATGAGGTTGGTGACAATATTACTGGTCACCATATGCCGTCTAATAAATACATGCAAGATGAGTTTGGAATAAAAACAGATGAAAGTTATGCTATGTTTTTAGAACATCCGCACCCGGGGCAAGGTGGAAGACACAGAAGAACATTCACTTATGGACTGAGTAAAAGAACAAGGCCAGAGGATTTTGATTTATACATGTCTTTGAAACCAAGAGATGCACTTGCATTTGATATTAATGATTTAAGACGTATTCTTAAAGAAGATGGATTATATACTAAAGAAAATAGGAGGAAGATAAAAGAATATATTGATTATTACAAAGAGTATAAGCATAACGGAATAAATATCTTTGGCAAGCCAAAGTAGTAAGAGAATTGGAGGAAGTAAATAGTGTCATCTTTTAAAGATCAAATTTCTATACTATACAAAATGCGTTTTATGGAGAATGAGGGTGACAATATAGAGATATTTGAAGAAATTCTCAACAATTTATCACTTCACGGAACAAATGACATAATTCCTGATCTCTGCACTGTTTTTGAGGACGATATTGCTGAACCTACAGCTGATGATTATCTAATCGAAACTATTTTTTATATTGCTAAACGCAATGGCTTAGAAGATGGTCTGCTTAAATTGGCTAATGGGATTCCAAGTATGTTACCTCATGCGAAGTTCTGGGCAGAAAGAATACATCGAACACTACTAAACTCAGAAATTTATTTAGAAGCTTATATGAACGCATTAGACCAAGTAAATAGCTCTGCCAAACTAATCATTAAAGATATACTACAAGCGATAAAAGAGGATGAACCCCCAAATCTGGAAAAAGTAAATATTATCTTAGATAAGCTAAATTATAAGTAGGTGAGTGGTTTCAGTTAGAAAAACTGGGGATGATAGGGGGTTTTACGATGGGAATACCAACAATTATTTTAGGGGTACCTGGATATTGGAAGTCAAGGGATGATTTTAAAGAAGCAATGCTTCGTAAAGGGAATGGTTATATATACATGGGGAACCATATAGGAAATCTCGAAAACCCCGATGTATTCTTTGAAGTAGATATGAACGAGCATAATCCTTATGTAACAGAAGCGTTTGAAATAGCTGGAAATGGTTCATTTAGTGTAGAAGATATTTATGATCTTAAAAATCATAATAGTATTGTCTACATTTTTGGAGAGGGTGGTTCTGTAGACAATGTTATGAAAATTATGGAGGTAGCCAGTGCTGTATTAAATGCAGGTGGTATCGCTGTAAATGTTGAATCTTCTGGGAGAGCTAGTACAAAAAAAGATTGGTTGGAAATAACAAGTAGTCAAGATATTACAAAGGTATTTACTAGAATTATTCAGATGTCTCGTGACAACAACACATTTTACACAACAGGTATGCATTGCTTTGGTTATCCCGATGTAGTAACCACATATGAAGGCAATACTGGGAAGGAAGTAGCGACACTATTTAGGGTATTTTGTTTATACAATCTAGTAGAAAAACCAAAAATTAATGCTGGAGAGACTTTTAGTTTGGACTCCAGTTCACCTGTTTATTTATTAAAACATGAAGAGTGCACAATGTTTGAGAGTGATGATCCATTCTATAATCCATATGGAGTCTGGAGATTAGTTCGTCATCATCGTCCAACCAGCTAAACAATTATTTTTAATTAATTTGGGGCTGTTCCCAAAGTCTATTTATGATTTTTTTGCCCCACTACGAGCTATATTTGGCTTAAAAGGACCTCATTTCCCACTTAATTGTGGAATTTGAGGTCCTTTTGCTCATCATTTAGGGTTGTTCCCGCTCCATGCGAACGCTTTTGGGACAGCCCTTTTTTGTTTTCAAAAAACAATTTCGTGTCAATTATCAGGACAGTGCTTGGTCATTGCGAAAAGTACGGCGACGCTGACGAATGGCATGTACCCTTACCGTGATCTTGGTGCCTGTCACCACTCGAAGCGGTACAGGAGCTTGGCAAGAAAAGCATACGAGGGCTTTTCTCACACACCAAGATATTAAACAACTCCTATTGCGTGAATCGAAAAAATATTAACCAATACATGGTTAGCCTTGCTAGTTATGCCAGGCTTTGACGGGGTACGCTTCGTCCGGGCCAATCTGGCTGGCACTGACTTTTCCGGAGCGGACCTGCGCGGTGCCGATTTTCGCGGAGCGAACCTCGCAGGGACGATTTTTACGGGAGCGCTGCTTGCTGGCGCCGTGTTTTCCCCGGAGGCAAGGGAGCTGCCCATACTCGATGAGCTTCAGGAGCGACAAGTCATCTGGCAGGAAGGGGAACGGGTATGAACTATTTCATCATGACACAGGACGAGCGGATCGC
>NZ_RHHS01000065.1 GCF_003710935.1 Brevibacillus gelatini | reverse complement strand
TATTAATGCAACGCTAGTGAGTCTAATTGAACATTTACACGGTAAAATTTATTTGTGCTAAGTTTTGAGCGCCGTTGATACTTCGAGGGGAGACATCCATGAAGTTGTAGAAAAAGCACCGAGGTATTTTTCGGTGCTTCAGTTCTCAAAGTTTACTTTGTCAGTCTGTCGCATCTCATCGAGGATCTGCGAAAAGCTTACATGGAGAACAGACTGGATAAACGCATTCGTAATTATATTCGACCAAAGATCCTCGTGATTGACGAGATTGGCTACTTGCCGTTTGACAGTTTGGCAGCTAACCTCTTTTTCCAGGTAGTAAGTGCAAGATACGAGAGAGGGAGTATTCTGTTGACCAGCAACAAGAGCTTCGGTGAATGGGGGAATTGATGGACGATCCGATACTTGCTACAGCTTTTTTGGATCGAATCTTACACATTCCCACATCGTCAACATTAGGGGGAATAGTTACCGACTTCGTGAAAAAATGAGGACTGGAGCCTACAACTCTCCCTCTACCACCTAACCAACAAAAAATCGCCGGGTGGGTCAGTTCTAAACCGGCGATGGTGGGTCAAAATAAAGTCGGCGTTGACATCTTCAATGCAAAAACAGCAAAAGCCCAGCGAGGTCCAGGAAGGATCCGGCTGGGCTTTTCTATTGTTTACATACCTTTTTTCTCCAAAACCCGTGACGGCGCCAAAAGCCTGCGCCATTTGATTTGCGGCACGCAGATGGCAGCGAGGATCATCAGAACGCCGCCCCATTGGGAAAACGTCACCTTTTCCTGGAGAACCAGACTGGACAAAAGGACGACGGTTGGCAGCTCGACAGCACTCAGGATCGTAGCGAGGCCGTTGCCGATGCGGGGGACGCCTGCCGCGAGACAAAAAATCGGGATGACCGAACCGAACACGGCAACGAGCAAGCCGAGCGGAAGCAGTCCGTCCATTAGCCGACCGTTGAACAAAAAGGTTGGCGGATAGACGATGGAGAGCATGACGGCTGCCAGGCTGATCGTGATCGCGCTGCGCAAATAAGGATTCAAGCCTGGAAGGATGCGCCCGCTGAAGAAAATCACCAGGGCAAACGTAGCCCCTGACAACAGGCCGCAGACCAGACCCGTGATGCTGACACCTTGCAGGCCGCCTTCGCCAAGACCGCTGGCAAGCACCGTTCCGCCGCCAAGCATGAAAAGCGACACCCATTTTTTTGCCGTCGGCCATTTGCGCTCGACAAGCGATTCGAGCAGGACCCCGATCCAGGTAAACTGGAACAGAAGCACGATGGCCAGCGAAGCGGACAAGCGGCTGACGGCCTGATGGTAAAGAATGCTGGTGGACGCCATCATCACGCTGACAGGGGCGAGAATCAGCAAATATTTCAGGCGGAACCGTTCACGCGAGAAAAACAGGGCCGCTATAATCATTATCAAACCGCCGAAAATGAGTTGGCTCCCGCTCATCTCGTAGGGAGTAAAGCCAAGAGCAAACGCGTGCTTCATGAACAGGGAGAGCACTCCGTAGCTGCATGCCCCGAGCAAAACGAACAGAACAGAACGCCAGTATGTCATAGGTGAAAATTCCTTTCTTATGACTAAACTCGGTTGAATAATGCCTATTGTACACTAGTAGGAAAAATGGTACAATGAAAAATTATTTTTCACTTCATTATGCTGCTGAGGTAATGAGATGTCTTGCTAAATCACTGCTATGGCAGTGAGGGAAAGTGATTGGTGTGATCGTGATTATATCGGTGATGAATACATAGCCGATTGACGACAATTCCGTTACACTACACTATAAGACGGGCACATGGCAAAACAGTGGGGGAATCAGAAATGAAACAGGGGATACTTTATGCGTTTGCCGCGTATTTTGCATGGGGAATGCTTCCGCTGTACTGGAAGCTGTTCCAGTCGATGGGCGCATGGGAAATTTTGGCGCACCGCATCGTCTGGTCGATTCTTTTTGTCGCAATCATTATTCAGGTAACGAAACGCTGGCGCGCAATGTGGGGATCGGTATCCGGGGGGAAAATGGTTGCTGCGCTTGCCACCTGCTCCCTGCTCATCAGTGCAAACTGGCTGATCTACATTTGGGCGGTGAACAACAACCAGGTCATGCAAACGAGTCTCGGCTACTATATGAACCCGTTGTTTACCGTACTGCTCGGCGTAATCTTTTTACGGGAAAAAATGAATCTGGCACAATGGGCGGCACTCATTCTGGCGGCCTGTGGCGTCCTGTTCATCACGGTGCAATACGGTGAGTTTCCGTGGATTGCGCTCTCCTTGGCGCTCACCTTTGCGTTTTACGGTCTGGCGAAAAAGGTGGTGAAAATGGAGGCGATGATCGGGCTTGCCTGGGAGACGCTGTTTGTCGCTCCGATTGCGCTCGGTTACTTGATCTTGCTCCAGGCAAACGGGACAGAGACGGCGACGGCCTTGGCGTGGTGGCAGATGCTTTTGCTGGCGCTGGCCGGCGTTGCGACGGCGATGCCGCTGTACTGGTTTGCCCAAGCGGCGAAGCGCTTGCCGCTCTCGATTGTCGGCTTTATCCAGTATGTCTCTCCGACGATCACGCTGCTCACCGCGGTTTTTCTGTTTGGAGAACCGTTTACCACGACACATCTCATCAGCTTTTCGTGCATCTGGTCTGCGCTCGTAATCTTTACCGTAAGCTCGATGCGCAAAAAACCGGCGACGGCTCCGCTCAAGCCGGAAGTGGCGATCAAAAAGCAGGCATAGGACGAAAAAAACTCCTGATCCGTCCCGAGACTCGCTCGGCTGGTCAGGAGTTTTTGGTTTGCAAAACTAGGCTTGGTGCTTGCGGCGGTATGCGCCGTGGTTGGTTGGACCGACGTATTTGTTGAGGGCAAAGGAGTGGCGAATCGCTTCGGTAATGAACTCCTTCGCGACCTCCACAGCGCCGCGCACGGAATTGCCTTTGGCCAGCTCTGCGCAGATGGCAGCAGAGAAGGTGCAGCCTGCCCCGTGAGTGAACGTGGTGTCAAAACGCTCGGATTCCAGCACCTCGATGGTTTGCCCGTCGTAGAAAACGTCGACGGCATTGTCGCTTTGCAATTTGGTGCCGCCTTTTACCACGACGTAGGAAGTGCCGAAGTCGTGAATGCGTTTTGCCGCTTCCTTCATGTCTTCAACGCTTGTCAGCGCGCCCATTCCACTGAGGATTCCCGCTTCAAACAGGTTCGGCGTCGCGACAGTTGCACGCGGGAGCAGCACTTCACGCAGGCTGACGGCGATTTCCGGATGGAGCGCTTCTGCGCCTTTACAGATCATCACCGGGTCTACGACGACATTTTTCAATTGATATTGCTCTATTTTGCGGGTAGCGAGGTCAACCAGCTCTGTGGTGCCAAGCATCCCGGTTTTTACTGCATCTACACCGATTCCGGCGAGAACCGTCTCGATCTGCTTTTCCAGGATGGCAACATCGATGGGGAACACTTCATGGAACCACTCATTGTGCGGGTCCTGGGCCACGATGACAGTAAGGGCTGTCATTCCGAAGACGCCAAGCTCCTGAAACGTTTTGAGGTCTGCCTGTTGTCCAGCACCGCCGCTGGTATCGGAGCCTGCAATCGTAAGCGCTTTTTTCATGGTCATAGTCATTTATCTCCCTTTTGTGCAGCAGCGAAGTGAATGCAGTTCTTTACTGTCATGCACTGTAATGTCTTTCTCTATATTAAGAGGAAAAAAACAACGGTGTCAATAATATCTCCAGAAATAATAAACCGCTTCCCTGAATCAGAGAAGCGGTTGCCAGTGTGTCGTCTATGTCATGTCATCGGGAGGCAGCGTGGTGAAAGGAAAAGCTGATCGGCGTAGCCAGGGAGCGGGAGCGTTTGGTCGCAAGCTGTTTGGCCAGTTTGGCTGCTTCGAACATGCTTGGCGCCTTGATGATTTCTACCCATCTGCGTGTAGCGGTTTCAAACAAAAAGCGATACATGGTCATCGGTAATCGCCCTTTCGTGTTTTCTTCACACCCTTATTGTAGTACGTTTCTGGCAGCAATTGGTTGCGGGTTTGTTACATGATTTTGAAAAACTTATTGCATTTGTGTGAAGGTAAAATGTTTTTGACAAGTCCGTTACGTTTTTCGACTTTTTACGTCTTATATTATAGACAAAGAACGAATGAGGTGCTGCAAAAGATGACCAACAAAACGGGAGAGCTAACCGTAACCGGGGTCAATCACAGCTACGGAACGGGGAAAATCAAGGTTCCGGTGCTGTTTGATATCAACCTGCACGTCAACCAGGGCGAGTTTGTCGCCTTGTGCGGTTCATCCGGTTCAGGAAAGTCGACGCTGCTGAATCTGCTTGCGGGTCTGACCAAGCCGGAAGAAGGCAGCGTGGTGGTGAGCGGGGAGGAAATCTCCAAATTTAACGAAAACGAACTGTGCCTGTTTCGCCGCAAGCACATGGGCTTCATTTTCCAGTCATACAACCTGTTGCCCAATCTGACGGCGCTGGAAAATGTGGAGCTGCCGCTCGTCTTCGCGGGCGAAAGCGTCAAGAAGCGGCGGGCAAAAGCGACGGAGATCCTGCATCGGGTCGGGCTGGAAGGGCGGATCGACCATCGGCCGAACGAACTGAGCGGCGGGCAGCAGCAACGCGTCAGTATTGCGCGGGCGCTCGTCAACCAGCCAGGCATCATCTTGGCCGACGAACCGACGGGGAACCTGGACTCGAAGACCGAACAGGAAATTCTCCAGCTCATGAGAGAAATGAACAGGGAAAATGGGACTACGTTCATCATCGTTACCCATGAACAGGAAGTAGCAGAGCAGTCCGACCGCGTCATTTATTTGCAGGACGGCCGGATTGTACAAAAAAGGACGAGGCCAGCGTAGGCGAGGGGTATGAGGTGAACAGATTGTGAAGGTAATAGATTCGTTTCGCATCGTCTGGAGAAACTTGTGGCGGATGAAGTTGCGAACCGCCCTGACATCGGTTGGGGTCATGATCGGTACGGCGGCTATTGTGGCGATGATGGCCTTGAGCCTGGGGCTGAAGGAAAACGCAGTAAAAAGTCTGGAAAACTTCGGGAACTTGACAGAAATGGACGTCGAGCCGATGTACTACGACGAGGAAAAGGACGAGCCGATCCCGGACGATCAGCGCAAGCGGCTGAACATGGAAGCTGTTCATGAGCTGAAAAAAATACCGGGCATCGCAGCCGTCATGCCAGTCAAGCGGCTGCATGAGCAGACGAAGCTGAAGGTAGGCAGGCGCGAAGGCTACGTCGAGCTCGTCGGGGTTGACGTGAATGAGTCGGCCGCCTACCGCAAAAACGAGATAGAAAAAGGGACGTATTTGACAGGCTCGCCGCAGGAGGTCGTCGTCGCATATAACGTTCCACGGGAATTGCGCGATGTGGAAAAAGAAAAGCGGGAGGCGCGCAGGCGCAATGCCAACAACGGCAGAGAGTCAGACATGTCCGGGATGCCTTTCGATATGGGCGGTGGCGGAGAGTCGGCTGCCTTCAACATCGTCGACAAAGCGGCAACACTCATCCTGACGCGGGAATACCGTATCGACGACGAGCCGAAATACGAGAAAAAAGAATTGCGGGTGCGCGTCGTCGGCCAACTGCAAAAATCGGATAACTTTCGCTACTCGTCGGCAGTCTACGTCCCGCTTGGCGTCGTGAAAGAGCTGAACGATTGGGTGAACCGCGGACGCGGCGACGAAGTCAGCGAGGGCTCATCGCGCCGAACGCGGGAGCAGGCGAAAAAAGACACGTTTGAATTCGACCAGATTACCGTCAAGGTGGAATCGCGGGAGCAGGTAGAAAGCGTCGTCAAGGCGCTGAAGGAAAAACGCTTTGAAGTCTGGTCGCCAGCGCGCGAACTGGAGACGATCAACAACTTTTTCTTCGTGATCCAGATGGTGCTGGGCGGCATTGCAGCGGTTTCCTTGCTGGTTGCCACCATCGGAATTGTCAATACGATGATTATGTCCATTTTGGAGCGAACAAAAGAAATCGGCATCATGAAAGTAATCGGGGCGACTGTGCTGAACATTCGCTGGCTGTTTTTGATGGAGTCAGGCTTCATCGGGTTGATCGGCGGCCTGGCTGGCCTTGGGCTCGCCTGGGGCGCGGTAGAGCTGGTGAACTACTTTGGCGCATCCGGCGGCATCATGGAAAACTTGAACATGGGATATGGCGGCGGACCGGAAGGCGAACAGAGCAAACTGGCAGTGATTCCGGCCTGGCTGTCGCTGTTTGCGATCGGCTTCTCCTTTGTCATCGGGCTGCTCGCAGGAATTTTCCCGGCAATCCGGGCATCCCGTCTCAGTGCACTTCAAGCGATTCGATCAGAATAAGAAATGTGGGGAACGAAAGATGAACAAGAAAAAGTGGATCATACTGGCAGCAATTGTGGTCGTTCTGGGGGGAGGTGGCTACGGTGGTTACGCGTACTACCAGTCGAAAAATACGGCTGCAGAGGAGCCGCCTGCCGAACCGCCTTCCTTCCCGACGGCCACGGTAGAAGTGGGGGAAGTGAAGAAAACGATTTTCTCTTCCGGCACCATCGAAGCAAAGGCGCGCGAGGAAGTCAAACCGGCGATCAGCGGCAAGGTGCAGAAACTGTTTGTCAAGGAAGGACAAGCCGTGAAAAAAGGCGACGTGCTGTTTACCGTAGACAGCGTGGACGCCCAACTGGAATTGCAGAAGCAGGAACTGGCCATCGCTCGTGCGCAAAAAGAGCTTAACGAGCTGAAAAACAAAAAAGACAAGATCGTTGCCGATAAAGCGGGAAAAGTCCAGGAAGTGCTGGTGAAGGAAGGCGATACAGTTACGCCTGACACCGTCGTGGCGAAGCTGACCAATACCGACTATTTGAAAATTACAGGGAAGTTCACCGCATACGAAGCCGAGCATTTCCGCGTAGGACAGAAGGTGAAAGTATTCATCAGCTCGTCGCTTTACTATGTGGACGGCGTCGTGACGAAGGTGGACCATATCGGCCAAAAAGAAAAAGGAGTCGGCGGCGTTCACGATGTCGAGGTCCTGGTCAAAAAGCCTGGTGCCCTCTACGTGGGAGATTTGGGCGAGGTCCAATACACGGATTCAAACGGATTGTTGTTCGCAAGCCAGAAAGCTACGCCGTTTGAACTGCCGGATGAGATGGAGATTGTGGCAGGGACGCACGGAAAAATTGGAAAAGTGGAAGTAGAAAAAGACGACGAAATCAAAGTAGGACAGCTTTTGTTCAAAATGGACCTGACAGAATCCGAGCTGGAGTTGAAGGACAAGGAGCTTTCCTTGAAAGAAGCGCTTTTGAGTATGGAGCAGAAAAAGCGGGAAATTGCGAAAAAGCAAGTGGAAGCGCCGATCAGCGGAGTTATTACGAAGCTCAACGTCAAAGAAGGGGAGGAGCCTGGCTCGGAGCCGGCTGTGGTCATTATGGACACGAGCGCCGTCTACTTCATCGCAGCCGTGGATGAGATGGACATCCCGTCGATCAAGCTTGGACAAAGTGTCGATGTTTACTTGACGGCGTTTGGCAACAAGCCGTTTAAAGGAAAAGTCACCGAACTGCCGAAAGAGGGGACAAAAGAGGACAAGTCTGTTCGCTTCGCGGTCAAGGTCGAGCTGAGCGACACGAAGGACATGAAGCATGGCATGACAGGCGATTGCGATATTTACGTGGAGCAAAAAGATAACGTGAAGCGACTGCCTTTGAACGCTGTGGAAGTATTGGAAGCAGGAATTGGCACAGTTATGGTAAAAGACCCGGCGAGCGGCGAGCCGACGCCAAAAGAGATTGAGATCGGTGTGGAAGGAACCGACTTTGTTGAAGTGGTAAATGGATTGAACGAGGGAGACGAAGTGTTGCTGACGAATCCGGAAGGCATGTAAGCTTTGCAGCGGAGACTCCCAGCCAGATCAAGCAAACAGCCCTGCGTATCCGTCTTGGAACGAAGCGTGAGGGCTGTTTGCTTTTTACGCGTGGGGATGACCATCGCTTTCCGCTGCTTGCTAAGCCTGGCGCGGCGTGAGCCTGTTCTGTAGTCATAGCGGCAGGGCCGCCTCATATAGCTTCCTTGTAGGCGATGATGCGAATGCGCTTGTAGTCCACGACCCAGCTGCCGTCCTGGAACAACACCGGACGCGCCAGTTCAGTCACTTCCGCGCAGACGTCTTCGATCTCCTGCGCGGACAGCCCGCTGAAAAAGGGGCTGCAAAACGAATCGAGCCAATGGCGCAGCCCGCGATCTCCGTCAGGCAGCGTCGTCGGCCTGTCGAAATGCGAAGCGAGTGTCACGCGAAAGCCTTGCTCTTCAAGCAATGTCGTGTACTCGCCGACAGTGGGAAAATACCACGGAGAGCGCTCGTCTGCCGAAAGCTTCCGGCGGTTCAAGGCGATGCGCAACGCCTGGACGACGTGCTCGCAATTGCCTTTTCCGCCGAATTCGGCCACGAACCGTCCGCCTGGTGCGAGCGCATGCCAAACAGTGCGAATCACCTCGCGCGGCTTTTTCATCCAGTGCAGCGCGGCGTTGGAAAAGACCGCGTCATACGTTTCCGCGGATTGGTAAGAGTGGGCGTCCGCGACGAAAAAGGCGATTTGCGGGTACTTTTGGCGGGCTGCCGCAATCATGCCGGGCGAAAAGTCAATGCCTGTTACGTTTGCGCCTGCTTGTGCCAACTGTGCGCTCAAATCCCCTGTCCCGCAGCCCAGATCGAGAATGCGTTCTCCCGGCAACGGAGACAGCCATTCTACAACTCCCTTGCCATAGGCAGAAACAAAATTCATCTTGTCGTCGTACAGCTTCGCGTTCCATTGATGCGTAGAACTCATCTGGCTCCCCCCTTTGTTCTTGTTTTACCAGCAAGCAGGTCATAAATCAATCCTATAAAAATTATAAACGAAATAGGAATTGCCTATATCGAGTCCCGACGAAATATTTTGGGGCCACACAGGAAAAAGCGCTCTTTTTGTCGAAGAAAGACGAGTGGCAACACGAGCAATCAGAGAAAGGTAGAGGACATTTCGTGAAAAAATGGGTTGTAAAAGCACTTCTTGTGTGTCTGGCAACCGGCACTTTCTTGTCGGGCGTATCGGCTCCGCCAGCCATGGGAGCAGGGGCTACAACATCAATGAAAAAAAACAGCCAGGTATCCAAGCCCGTTTCGCAGCCTGTTCACAATATGATTATTTTCAACGACTATCAGGTAGCAGGCCTGGACTCAGGCGGATGGAACTGGGTGAAAAACGACGAGTTCATCCTCCCGCCTGAAACCGCCCTGGATATAGATCTGGTGCAAACGACGTACGGAAGCGGCACGAATCTCAATCGAAGCGAAGTCTTGCTCGATGGAGTGGAGCTGCCGGAGTATCAGACGGAGCAGCAGTCCGCGCAAAGCACGTTTCGCTGGCAGGTTCCCCGCTTCTCGATTCCAGCCGCCAAATTGTCTCCTGGACAGCACACCCTCACGTTCGTCGTGACGGATGCCAGGTCGCAAAAAAGCACCGTACATGTGCGTTTTCAGGTAGAGGCGCAAAACTTCCCGAGCATCTTTGAAGGGGAGAAGCCCGAAGGCGAACAGGTTCCATCCGGCAGCCAGACGCAAATTTTTGGCATGATGGGTTCCACCAGCTTTGCCAGCACGGTTCCGGGAACGTGGAAGCTGATAAACAAAACGACAAACGCGGAAATCCGGTCTGTGCCGGCCAACGTGTTCTCGACGGGGACGCTCGCGACGGGCAATTACGATCTGCTGTTCATTCCTGACGACAGCAGCATGAGCACCTGGATGACGCACATTCGGGTCGGCATGGCTGAACTGTATGTGGGAACGGATGCAAGCGGGCAAAAGCTTTCGCAAGGACAGCAGATTACGGCTCCGTCAGCGCCGGGCGTCGTGAAACTGTATTCTCCGGTCGTCGGTCGCTGGTCCGTGAACGGAACAGGACAAACCTTGACCGACTCCCAGCACTTCGAGGTCGTGATTCCGGATATGATGGCGGGAATGACCATGACCGTCACCTTCGAGCCCAATCAGGCTGCCAACACGAACAATCTGTGGGGCGGCTCGACAATCGAAGTGAAAATTCAGGTTCCCGGTGCGCCGAACTCCTGCGATCCTGCCAGCGCAACCGCGACCTTGGATGTGCTGATGCAGCCAAATGCCAAGTCTACGCTGATGGTGGAACGGGAAAACCTGTATTCGTCCAATAGCACCGTGAAGCTCTACCAAAATCCGGTGCACGTCATTTGGCTGGCGACGGCTGCCGAGCACGTGGAGCGGGGCAGTGAAGCTTCTGATGACGAGGGACCGGGCTTCTGGGCCGTTGACAACGTCGTTGTGGATGAATCAAAGCTGAACTGGGATCATACGGCTTTGCTGCTGTCCAGCTACAAGCCGGGCCGATACAAGGTCAACTATTACAGCAAACGCGAACCGCGGCAGTCGTGGTGCGGCTACATTCAGGTCATAGAGGACTCTCCCCCGATCCCGTCCGCTCCTGCATGTGCCAAAAATGAAGCAGGACTGGCTCCAGCGCCAGGGCCGATTCTTTGGAAAAACAATCGCGGCAGCGAATACCGCGACGGCCAAACCGTCATCGTCAACTCTGCAGCGGATCTGGACAGCTTGCGCGATCTGCGGCTGATGTCTACCTACGCGAAGCGGAACGGGAACAAAAAGATCAAGGACGGCAGCGGCAAGGACACGATCACCTACTACATGCCGAACCTCGTCTGGACGTACGGCGAAATGCCATTCGGCTCCAGCCAGGATTACATCGGGGGAACCATTTCTTCGAAAAACAAGGTCCAGGTGTTCCATGAAGGAAAAGAGATTGCGCGCTTCATGCCCAGCACGAACGAGGAAGAGGAGGACGAGGGCGAGGAATCGCTTGATCTGAAAGCCATTATCGCAGACAACGAGAACAAGCCTGGTGTCTACACGGTCAAGGTGACGAACGTATTCAGCTATAAAACTTGCTCGATCGTGCAAAAAGACAGGAAATACGGCAAAGAGTTGGACGAACGCGAACGCGATCAAACCATGACCTTTACCGTAGAGGTCAAATAAGCGAATGACCCCCTTGCTTATGGCAGGGGGGTTTTTTCCAAAGCGGGGAGGCAAGGAAAGATGACGGATGAACAGCTCGCGATCCTGAAATCGTTCGGCTTTTGCATGGAACAAGGACAAGTGAAACATTTGAAGCTCGGAATCGTAACAGACAGTAAGGAATTTGCCGGTTTTTCTTCAGCAGAGGAACTGCGGGCGCATGTCAAAGCGCTGCTTCGCACCCAATGCCAATGGAAGCGTGGCAAAGAAACAGAGGGCATGTAGTTCGGGAGGGTGTCGCCAGATGGAGTCGAGACAGTTTTTGCAGCAGGCATTGGCAGAGGTGGAGGCGTGGGAGCGCGACCAGAACGACTTGTGGTTTTGGGAAAAACTAGGCAGACTCCCGTTCGTTTGGCTCGATAAAATTACACCGAATTTCGTCAGGGAAAAGCTGGGCACGGCCGTGGACGAAATGGCCGCGTTTCTCGAAACAGGCGGGACGTACCTTGTTCAAGATAAGGCGATTTACAGCAAGTTCCGTCCCCGGTTGGAAGGGCTTGGCGCGGAAATGCCGCAGGCAGAAGACGTCGCGGGGGCACCGCTCGTCCTCATGGATGAGATTGCCCGCAATCTGACGGAGTCACGGGCGGCTTTTGCCACGGTGCAGGGCGCGACGACAGGCATCGGCGGCATTTTTACGCTGGCGATTGACATCCCTTTGCTGCTGGGCACCTCGCTGAAGATCCTGCAAGAAATGGCGCTTTGCTACGGCTATCGGCCGGAAGAGAAGCGGGAGCGCCTGTTCGTGGTCAAATGCCTGCAATTCGCGTCTTCGGATATAGTCGGGAAAAAGGCGATACTGGCAGAGCTGTCGCGTTTTGATGAGCCTGCTGCCCAAAAAGACGTGATCGCGCAGTTGCAGGGCTGGCGGGAAGTAGTGGTGACGTATACGGAAAATTTCGGCTGGAAAAAGCTGTTTCAGATGGTGCCGATTGCGGGAATCCTGTTCGGGGCGTACTTGAATCGCTCAACCGTCCAGGACGTCGCGGAAGCGGGGAGAATGCTGTACCGCAAGCGGCGAATCCTGGAGCGATTGCGCGCACAGCAAGGCGCAGCGGATTGATTAGGCCCAATCCTCTGCCGTGATCGCAAAAATGAGGTGATCCTCCCACACGCCGTTGATTTGCAAATAGCGCAAGGACAACCCTTCGTGGCGAAAGCCGTTTTTCTGCAGTACGCGGATGGAGGCAGTATTGCGGGGCATGACAGCAGCCTGTACCCGGTGCAGCCCGGCTTCCCGGAAGGCGTAGCCGAGTGCGAGCCGGACGGCGGCTGTGGTGTAGCCTTTCCCGTTTTTCGCCTGATCCATGAAGTAGCCGATGGTCGCGTTTTGCCAGGTGCCGCGCACGACGTTTGACAGGGCGACGCGGCCGATCATTTCGTCCGTTTCGCGCAAAAACACGCCAAAGGCGAAGGCGGTCCCGGCTGCGAAGTCTTGCTCCGCTTTCGCAATCTGCTCCTCTTGCCCGCTCAATGTCAGAAAAGAGGGAGGGCGAATCGGTTCGAATGGTTGCAGGAAAGCATGATTGCGCAGCCGAAGCTCCAGAAGCTCGGCTGCGTCTTTTTGTTGCAGCGGTCGCAAATAGACCGTATCTGTATGTAACGTCATGATAGCAACCCCCTTTTAAAAAAGTGGAGTGCTATTATAGCATGACAGCGCTTGCGCAGAAAGGCTTTTTTGGACAAAAGCCCTTTCCTTCGTTGACCTTAGCCGAGCAGTTCGCAGAAGGAAACGCCAAACTGTTTGCAAATTTCTACTTCTTTTTCGTTCGGGGAAAGCTCGATTTTCAAACCTTCGAGTGGCGTTTCTGCTCCGCGCTCGCCCGCTTTTTTCAGCAAAATATCTACAGCAGCACCGACGTGCTCGTAAGCAGAATCGCAGGAACCGAACGCTGCGACTTTTTTGCCGCTCAAATCAATATCGTCCATCTCTTCGTAAAAGTCCAGGCACTCGTCTGGCAGTTCGCCGTCCCCCCATGTATAGGCGCCGAGCAAAATGGCATCGTAGTCCTCCAGTTCCTTGGCAGTGGCATCGATGACTTCTTTTATCTCCAGGTCTTTTCCGGTGGAACGGATTCCTTCGGCAATTGCTTCCGCAACTTCCTGCGTATTTCCTGTCATGCTTGCGTAAACCATCAAAATGCGGCTCATAAGAAGCAAACCTCCAATAAGATAATGAAAATCATTCTCATAAAATAAATTAATGAAAATGATTCTCGTTGTCAATTGTTATTTTTCTTTCCACAAAGCTGTTGCCACAAGTGATTGATTTTGGTAGAGTTAAGTGAAATTATAATATTGGAAGTCTAAATAGAGGTGCGCTGAAGATGAGTACATCTTTTCGGAGTCTGCCAGGGGGCAGGAAAGGAAGGAAAGGCTAAAGCGCCGAAGCTGTTGCTGTTCCCCCTGGATAGCAGTGGCTGGGGTGATTCATGAACAATGAGCATCCTGTCACAAAAAGGACGTCTTTTTGTGGAGCGCTATTTACGATTTGCTTGGGCAGTATGGAAAGCAATGAGATAGCGTATGCACTCATTGCTTTTTTTAGTCAGGGGGAGCGATTCGCTTTCGCTGACTGGCAAAGCTTTTTTATTAAAAGGAGGAAGTACCAGTGAACATGATGGATGCCAATGAAATTATCGCGTTTATTCAAAAAAGCGAGAAGAAAACACCTGTGAAAGTATACGTGAAAGGCAATCTGGAGGGCATTGACTTCGGTGCCAACTCCAAGACGTTTATTACAGGCACGACAGGCGTTGTGTTTGGCGAATGGAAAGAAATCGAGCCGGTTCTGGCTGCGAACGCTGACAAAATCGAAGACTACGTCGTGGAAAGCGACCGCCGCAATTCGGCGATTCCGCTGCTCGACACAAAAGGAATCCAGGCGCGCATCGAGCCAGGCGCGATCATCCGCGACCAGGTGACAATCGGAAACAACGCCGTTATCATGATGGGCGCTACGATCAACATCGGGGCCGTGATTGGCGAAGGCACAATGATCGACATGAACGTCGTCGTCGGTGGCCGCGGAACCATCGGGAAAAACTGCCATATCGGCGCCGGCTCTGTCATCGCAGGTGTCATCGAGCCGCCTTCCGCGCAACCGGTTGTCGTGGAAGATGACGTCGTGATCGGTGCCAATGCGGTCGTGCTGGAAGGCGTTCGCGTAGGAAAAGGTGCGGTTGTAGCTGCGGGCGCGGTTGTTATTGAAGACGTGCCGCCATACACGGTTGTTGCGGGCACACCTGCGCGTGTCATCAAACAGATCGACGACAAAACTCGCTCCAAGACGGAGATCAAGCAGGAGCTACGTCAACTGTAGGGGAGAGAGCTCACATGGACTGGCGTACGCTTGATGAACAATACATCGTCTCTTCCTACAAACGCTTGCCAATCGCCATCGAAAAAGGGGAAGGCAACTACCTGTACGACACAGCGGGCAAAAAGTATCTGGATCTGTTTACGGGGCTGGCCGTCAATGTGCTCGGCCACTCCCATCCGCGAATTGTCCAGGCGCTGCGCGAACAGGGCGAGCGCTTCCTGCACATTTCCAACGTCTTTTTGAACCAGCCGGCAATCAAGTTGGCGAAGCGGCTGGTGGAGCAGACGATTCCGGGAAAAGTGTTTTTCACCAACTCCGGTGCGGAAGCGACCGAAGCCGCAATCAAAATGATTCACAAATGGACGAAGGCAGAAGGAGCCGGGCGCGAAGGGATTGTCGTGCTGCGCAACAGCTTTCACGGCAGAACATTGGGCGCGGTGCGCCTGACCAGACAGGCCCATGTGTATCAGGATTTTCCGCAGCCGGACTTTCCGGTGTATGATCTGGACCCTGAGGATGCGGACGGCTTGCGGGCGATTTGCCGCGACGCGATGCCAGCCGCTGTCTTGATGGAGCCTGTGCTCGGCTCTGGCGGGGTCGTGCCGCTGTCGGAGTCGTTTTTGCGCGAGGTGGCGGCGATTTGCCGGGAGGAAGGCATGCTGTTTGCCATCGACGAAATCCAGACAGGCATGGGACGTACCGGGAAGCTGTTTGCCTACCAGCATGCAGGCGTGACGCCGGATTTGATCTTGTTTGCCAAAGGCGTAGGCGGAGGGCTTCCGCTCGGTGGCGTGATTGCCGGAACGAAGCTGATGGACCAGTTCAAGCCGGGCGACCACGGGACGACCTTTGCACCGTCACCGCTTTCGGCGGCTCTTGGCAACGTCGTGCTGGATGAGCTGCTCGATCCGGCCTTTGCGAAAAGCGTGGAAGAAGTAATTGCCTACCTGTGGTCCTCTCTGGAAGCGCTGCGTGAGCGTCTCCCGGAACAGCTGCAGGCGCTGCGCGGCAAAGGCATGATGGTGGGCATCCCGCTCAGCGCCGCCCCGGAAGAGGTCAGCCGTTTGCAGCAGGCTATGCTTGAGCGCGGCATTCTCGTGGACGTGACGCAAAAAACAATCGTGCGCCTGCTGCCTCCGCTCACGTTGAGCAGGGCAGACGTCGACCTGTTCCTGGGCAGCTTCGCAGCGGAACTCGTGGCCCTGCACGGGACCAAAAGGGAGGCGTAGACTGTGGCGACATCGTTGTTTACCCAGATTCGGCGCGACCTGCACCAGATTCCGGAGCCGGGCTTTGCCGAGGTGAAGACGCAAAAGTATTTGCTCGATTACCTGGCGCGTCTCCCGCAGGAGCGGATGCAGATCAAGACGTGGCGCACCGGAATTTTGGTCAGGATCGCGGGGACGAATCCGAAGCGCACGATTGCCTGGCGCACGGACATGGACGGCTTGCCGATCACGGAGGAGACGTCGTACCCGTTCCGCTCGCTGCACGAAGGCTACATGCACGCGTGCGGACACGACATGCACATGGCGATTGCTCTCGGGCTTGTGACGCATTTTGTCGAGCAGCCGATTGCAGATGATCTGCTGTTCCTTTTCCAGCCCGCAGAAGAAGGGCCGGGCGGCGCTCAGCCGATGATGGAGAGCGAGGAGTTTGCTTCCTGGCGGCCGGATTGCATTTTTGCGCTGCACATCGCGCCGGAATATCCCGTCGGCTACATTGCCACCAAGCCGGGTATTTTGTTTGCCAACACGTCCGAACTGTATATTGATTTGATCGGAAAAGGCGGACATGCGGCTTTTCCCCATCAAGCGAACGACATGGTCGTGGCAGGCAGCCATCTCATCACACAGCTCCAGACGATTGTGGCGCGCAACGTCGATCCGCTCGATTCCGCTGTCGTGACTGTCGGCAAGCTGGAAGGCGGCACGAAGCAAAACATCATTGCCGAAAAGGCGCGGCTGGAAGGGACGATTCGCACGTTCTCGACCGAGTCCATGGCGCTGGTCAAGTCGCGGATTGAGTCGCTTGTCAAAGGCATCGAGGCGGGCTTTGACTGTACGGCGTCCATCGACTACGGCGTAGGGTACTGCCAGGTGTACAACGAGGAAAAGCTGACAACGGCCTTCATGGACTGGGTACGCGAACAGGCCGGGGACGTGACGCTGATCGCCTGCAAGGAAGCGATGACCGGAGAAGACTTTGGCTACTTCCTGCAGGAAATCCCGGGCTTTTTGTTCTGGCTTGGCGTCAATACGCCGTACGGCCTGCACCATTCCAAAATCGAGCCGAACGAGGACGCGATTGAGGTCGCGATCCGTCTGGTCTCCCGATATTTTACGTGGCTGTCCGAGCAGAACTAGCGAGACTGGCAGCCAAAAAGAGCGGTGAAGCAGGCCGCTCTTTTTTTTGTGCAAAAAGGCTTGTGGTGCAGCTTCTCTATTTTGTCAAGAGTCCTGTGTAGCTTATTTTCCGCCTTGTGAATAAGTCTTGCTTCCTGGACGGCTTACTCCTGTGGATTGTGTGGATATTGTTGAAAAAACTTGTCTTCCCACCACAACTATTTGCCCTTTTTCACGTATAAACTAGTGAGAGGAATTTTCGGAAGATCAAGCGCTGCCGCGCACACATACAGGAGGATTATGACATGAAAAAAGCATGGTTAACGGCCTTGTTGGCGCTGACTGTAGCGGGAGTGGGAGGTACCGCCGCTTTGGGAGAAGGTGCGTTGCGCGTTTATTTGGGCAATGAATCGATTTCCAGCGACATGCCTGCTTCCAAGGCAGATTCGGTTGAGGCGCTGGTCAACAAGCTCGGCGGGTTTGTTGACTACGATCAACGCACGGGCAAGCTGCAGGTAGTCAAGCCTAATGTAAACATCATCGTCATTGAGGGGATTCAGCAGACGCGCAACAAAAATATCGTCTTCACCAACCCGGTCAAAGGCTACAGCGACAAAAATGTACCGCGCACCTTCAACGTATTTGTCGAGGTGGACGAAGCGCCTGTCGCCAAAGATTTGCGGATGCAGCTCGTCCTGATCGGGCCGGATGGCAAGGAAGTAAGCAAAGGAAAAGAGTGGAAATATTCCACGCAAAATGCAAACAGCTTCTACTTTTCCGAGCCGTTTGTCTCGACGAAGCTGGAGGCGTATGGAAATTACAAGGTACAAGTGCAGATGAAGTCGGAGAAGTTTAAATCCTACGTAGTGGTGGGCGAGAACACTTTCACGGTAGGACGATAAATGAAATCCCTCTGATACGTTCCCACTTGCCTTGGTCACATGGTATAATAGACTGAAAATGTAATATACATGTTGAGAGCAAGTACATGAAAGAAAGGAACGATGGGAGCAAATGGAGACAAATCCCCCGCGATCGTCTACGGACATAGAAGGCCCGAGTATACACATTGCCTGGAAAGATGAGCATTCCATTCAGGCGGAGTGGAGTATGACGAAGGAGTTCGAGCAGGAAGTGGAGAAAAAGTTTGCGATACCTTTTGCCGAACTGCCGTTTGTTCTGCGCCTTTTCGACGTGACTGACCGCAAAGAGATCCGCAATGACGGCACAGACCTTTACACTGATTTCGACATCAACCATCGTTCTTCCGAATGGATCTTGTACGGAGTGACGCAGGGATTGGAATATTGCGTTGATCTGGGTATTCGGATGGTGGACGGAAGGTTTTATTCGCTGTCAAGATCTCAAATGATTTGAATCATCGTGCTCATGTGATCGGGCTTGGCGGGCGAAAGCTCACGCGAAGCTCTCTAGGATGCAGTACCTGTTTTCTCATAAGGAAGGCGCCCCGCTTGGCTCAGGTTCTCCTGTGCCGGAACGGGGCTTTTGTTTTGCCGTGAAAAATACGCGAAAAAACAGCCGACGGAATCGGCTGTTTGCGTGCTTATGGTTTGCGCGGCTGAAAATACTGGACGCGCTTGTTGAACAGATGCAGCTCCGCCTTGTAATCGCGGGCGAGGTAACGGCAGAATTCGTTTGCCTTGCTTTTGTCGCCGTGCGTCGCCGATTCGGGCAGTGAGACCTGGATGTAGTGCTTCTCGGTGCCGTTTTCATCTTTGCTGCCGACCCCTACGACAATCGTCTTGTACATGCTCGGGTCTTTTCCTTTGAGAAGGAACCACGAGTCTTTGCCTTCCGGACGTTCTTCTATGGTATATGGAAAAGCGGCCTCTTGGTAGGACCAGCCGAGCTGCTCCCCTGTTTTCGAGGTCATGTCCATATATCGCGTGAACTTGGCTTTTACGTCGTCAAGACTGGCAGATTGGGCTGTTGAGCCGTTAACGAAATAGATGTAGGCCGATTGTAGTTTCACGATTGCACCCTCCTAGTAAGCGGGAATCTCTGCGTTTAGTGTAGCATTGCTTCCACACTTTGACAACGAGACAGTTCACGAAGGAAAGTAATTGCGCGTCTTTTCTGAAAAGTGTAAAATATAAATACTATTTATATAGTAGATAAGTGAACGATAAAGGATCATGGAGGAGTAAACCCATGCAGGAGGCGTCGATTCGAAACGTATTTGAAGCATTGAACACAATGCGCGCAATTGATGTGGTGAACAAGGAAGACTGGGAGCGAGCAGCGAAGGAAGCCGAACTGGATTCCTCCGTACAGTTAAACATTCTCTGGATCATTTACTGTTATGAGGGGGTACGGGTCACGCAAATTGCCGACTGGACCTTCTGGCACCCGTCTTCCATCGTCATCCATATCAAAAAGTTGATGGAGAAAGGAATGGTGACGATTGAAAAGTCGGAACTGGATGGACGTGTCGTACACGTGTATCCAACCCAGCGAGGCAAGGAGGTTCTGGAGGAAAGCCGAAGAAATGTCCCATCCATTTTCAGATTGACGTATGCGCTGGAGAAAATGGAGGAACGATACAGTACAGCAGTTGTTGAACTGTTTTTTGAATGTCTCTCCTTCGTGGCGCAATCGCTGCACGGAGCGGAGAAGGTGAGATGGATTCAGGAGGGCGAGGAACGGGTCATGAACCCGACGCATTTGATTAGTTAGGCAAAATGGGTGGAAAAAAGGCGGGCTTTCGCGTATACTGTTAAATACTCCGAATATTTTTGAAAATGATGTCGGAGCAAAAACCAAAACGAGGAGCCATTCCTGTAATG
>NZ_RHHS01000064.1 GCF_003710935.1 Brevibacillus gelatini | reverse complement strand
GTATGAGTAAAATGTTCGTGGGCAAACCGAAAAGAAATTTTTGAAGAAAAATCAGTTGGAGGGTATAGAAAAGGGCTTCTCTTCTTGGTAAAGTGTAAAGCGCCAAAACCAAACACACCAAGGAGGAGAAACCCTGTGAGCAAGTTTACCACGGAATTTCCCACAATGAAAGAGCTTGAAACGTTGTTGTTTCGAACGTTGCAGGAACAGTTCGCTGCCGGTATGGCTTATATTTTGGAAGCGTTGGACGAGTATCTGATGCATCAACGGGATCATTCACGCTTTCGGCTGAAGGACCAACGAGAAGTCCAGATCGACACGCTCTTTGGTACGGTTCGATTCAAACGGCGATTGTATCAGGATCGCGTGAAGGGTCAACATGTGTATTTGTTGGATCGTATGCTGGCCTTTGACGGGCGGGAGAAGCTAAGCCCGTTTTTGGAAGAGATAGCGATCGAATTTGCTAGCCAAGGCCCCTCGTACCGGGACAGCGCAAAACGCTTGGAAGCGTTACTGGGGTATCGGGTACTGAGCCATGAGGCCATTCGGGACAAACTAATCACGCGGGTTGAACAAGCATCAACCATCGTGTCGAAAGCGACCCGAAGGTCGGTTCGCGTATTGTTTGTGGAAGTGGATGGACTTTACACCTCATTGCAGAGGCAGCGCCAGCGGGGAATGGAAAATCGAATGGCGATTGTGCACGAAGGATGGGAACAAGAGGGGGACCGAGTGCGGCTTAGGTCGAAACGCCATTACCTGCATACGACGAAGGGAGAGTTCTGGGAAGGGTTTGGCGACTTTCTGGTTCGTCATTACGACATGGATGAAAACACATGGATCGTAGTCAATGGGGATGGGGCCAATTGGATTGGAGAATGCGAATCCTACTTTCACCGCTGTATTTACACACTGGATCGCTTTCATGTGGCGCGAGAATTGCGCCGATTCCTGGGTCAGTTGCCAGAGACGTGGCAGACGGTACGGCAGGCGTTGGTGGCCTTTGAAGCGGATATCTTGCTGGCGACAGTAGAGTCCGTACCGGAGGAAAAGATTCTGGAAGAGCACCGGAACGAATGGCGGAAATACGTGGCCTATTTACGGCGGCATCGAAGGCATCTTATCGACTATCGAAAGGTTCTGGGTGAAGCTGGTATCGACACGACGGGCATGCGTCCAATGGGGAGTGCGGAAGCGCAAATGCGGGTGATGGCAAAAAGGACCAAACGAGGCGGCTACAGTTGGAGTGTACGGGGAGTACAAGCGATGTTGCGAGCCATTATGGCACGACAAGAGGGAAGTCGTTTGAGCGGCCAGGCGATAGCGAAGAAGCAAGTGTTACAGCCCAACCCAATGGTCCGAGTGAAGGACTTGCTACGGGAAGTGAAAGAGCAGGCAAAAGGCTATATAAACGGGACGATCCGCCTGTTGCACGGGCCATATCAAAGCAGCCCTACCGGGCTGGCCTTAAAAGCCCTTCGCGGATGAGGCAAAAATCGAGTGGAAGAAAGGAATCATACAAAAATAAAGCGCTTTCAAGAAGAGGAAACCAGAAGTCTTATTTTGGAGACAAAAAAATCCTGCCCACTATGGCTTGACTCACAC
>NZ_RHHS01000063.1 GCF_003710935.1 Brevibacillus gelatini | reverse complement strand
GAACCAACTGAGGTCGTGTAAGTAAATACCATATTTTGGATATATCTAGCAACCAACTGTAGTCCGTCCCTTTTTTTGCTTTTTAGGGGGGGCATTTTCGTATAAAAAGTCGAATTTTCGACTTAGAGATGCCCCTTTTGAATTTCAAAAACCTGGATAAATCAATGTTCCCATTTTGGGGATTTTAGCTGATTTGGACTTTCTGGACATCACCACTAAACTAGGGTCTAACTATTCTTACTTGTTTTTCTGTAAGGATCTCATTTAGTTGTGCTAGAAAAACGCTATCTGTTTCAAAATAATCACTATCATTTTGCAAATTAAGGGTAAATGGGGGAACTACACCAAAGCCACCACAAAGACAATCCTCGAGACTTAATAAATCAAATCCAAAATATCCACCTGGGCCATTAATTGCCTCTCCTAAAGCACAAAAGAAAGAAGTTGGATCCTTTACGTAACTTGCATCAAAAGAATATACTCCGTATCTTTCATCTTGTTGATTAGGATTTCTCTTAAAATATAAACGTGCAACTTCTAACCATCCTACTCTTTGTTGCTCTGTGAGACTAGACCATAAGTTAGTGGATGTAGGAGGAGAATGTCTCCATTTTTCCCAAATCGCTAAAGCTTCTTTTGAGGTCTTTGTTAATAGTGTTCCAATTAGTTCAAGATATCTTTGTTTAATTTCAGGCACATTTTTATGAAAGTATAATGGAACTTTTAGCGAGAAATAAAACGAACCAATGGTATTCCCATTTACATCTAGGATACTTAGATGAATATTTGAAACACTGGCTTTTGTTTCCGTGCAGTATCCCATAAATTCTCTGGTTATTGTAAAGTCTTCTAGGATGATCTTTTGGAAAGATTCGTTTTCAACGATTGTAGTGCATTCTCCTGAAAGTCCCAAAATGTCTTTGCAAGTTCCTACAATTAATTGGCTGTCATCATCAAATATTTTATACTTAACCATTGTACCTCCAAGTCTATTTTCCACCTTCAGGATACCATGGTCCCGGAAATAATCTAGGTTGTGAATAGTCATGATTTAGTACATACCCAAGTTTTCCGTCTGGTCTTTTTAATATTCTATGGTTAGTTCCAGGAACGTCATATTCTAACGACCCGGCCCATACATTTGCTCCACCACCTGATTTATTCTTCAACTCGTTCGCATTAAATACCTTTTGTTGACCTGTGGCCGGGTTAATCCTTGGCGTTCCCCTGCCTAAAATAATTTCTTCGTATTGTTCCCGAATTTTTTTGGGCAGAGGATTAGAACTAGAAAGTTTTTTAATGCTGCTAGTGCATTTTGTATTATGCACCCAGATTCCCAAATCTGTTACATAATACGTGTGATAGTCCTCAACCGTAAAGTTGTAAACCGTAACTGGCTTATCCAGTTTAACGAACTCTACCTTGTCAATCGTTAAGTTACTTCCATTAGCCTTTAGAAGTTTATCTCCCACCTGAAGTTCATTGGCGAAGACCCAACCTTTGCCTTCAGCCCAGAACGGATGGTTGTCTGTCGTCTCAATGATTTGCTCCCCAACATACAATTTAATAATATCATCACGTTGGTTACGATATAAAGCGGTGACTTCCTTGTAGCCTAGTTCTCCATCTGGGTTAAACTCATCCTTAGCGAGAACCATGTCTCCGACTTGAATATCCTCAATATTCTTCTCCCCTTCATCTGTCAGCACTTTAGTACCCGCTGTAAAACAATTGCAACCAGCTGCCTTTATTGTGTTTGCCTTAGCAACAAGCTTAACAGAATTAACAGGTTGAACGGTCCTTGCAGAACTAAAATTGGGAACATCTCCATGATTCATGCCAACCGTAGTATTGAATGTGACAATAGCGGTTGAAAGAACTTCCTTTTGTAGCGGCGTTGGTACATACTTGCTTACTGCATCTTCGGGTTCTATCCCCTCTTGGTATGCCTTCTGTGCTGCGACCTTGGCCCAATGTATATACTCTGCTTCCGGCGAGGAATAGCCACCTACTCCTGCCGTCATCTCCTGTAAGTGTCCACTCGGATCCACAAACTTTAACGGATTATTACTCACATACACATACCGATTCAAGCTAAGCGGATTATCCACCTGCCCCTTATACGTATCCTCCGACACAAACCTCCCCATCTTCGGATCATAATACCGGGCACGCAGGTAGTAAAAACCGCTCTCCTTGTCGTACATCTCCCCCGCATATGCAAACGGGTTCGGCATCGTTTCCTTGACTTTATCGGCAAGCAAGTTGCCCCAGATGTCATACTCATACGTATTCAACACATTCCCGTTCGGAGCTTTGATCTTCACAACATCCCCGTGGGTGTTGTAATAGTACGTGCCTTCCTGGTTCGTCGTGTAGTCCTTGCGCCAGATCAGCTGGTTGCCAAAGACGTTGCGGGCTTTGACCCTACCGTCCTGGGTCAGTTCTTCGATCACTTGCCCGTTGAGATACACGTAATGGGTCGTGTTGGTTACACTTCCAGTCTGCTGTTTCGTCGCGCGCAGTCCGCCTGGGTAGTAGGTGTACTTTGTTGTGCCTTTCGCGTCTTTGTACTCGATCAGGCGATTCAGCAAATCGTGCTTCAACTCGTAGCTGCGCGTCGAATCTGCGGGCGCATTGGCATAGATTTGGCGGTTGCCGCGGCGGTCGTACGCGTACTGTCGGGTGTTGCCCTGGATGGTTTCTTCTTTAATTCGGGACAGTTTGTCGTAGGCAAACGTGCCGTAGGTCGTTCCCCCGCGTTTTTGGCTGATGATGTTGCCGAACAGATCGTAGCTGTTCGTCTCATTCCAACCATCCGCGTGATTGATCCCGGTGATCTCGGAAAAGGAACTGATCGTTTTTTGCATCGCCGACGACTGGCCGGGGTAGGAGACAGTGTTGGTCTCGCCACTATTGTTCATCGTATAGCTGTAGCTCGTCGTTCCTACGCCTGGGATTGTCACGGCGCTGAGGCGGTCGGCATTGTCGTAGGTATAATCAACGCGCAAAGTAGGAGCCGAACCGGAAACCGCGCTGCGGGATGGATAAATGAGGGCGTCGATGCTCTCATCGTAGTCGGAGTAGACGAGTTGGTAGTCTTTTCCCATCATCGTTTGCCGATTCAGGCGGCGGTATTCGTCGTAGCCATAGCGGACAGTTTGGCCGTAGTTGTTTGTTTCCATCAAAAGCAAGCCGGAAAGTGGATCGTAGCTACGTTCTTCATAGAAGCTGCTGCCCGCAGACAGTTTCGTCATTTCGTTGAACGGCGAATACTGGTAGCTGAACAGGACGCCGTTTTTGTCTTTGAAAGTTTTGACGGCGCCGTTTTTCTCGTACGTGTACTGCTCGGCCTTGGTTTCCGGGTTCTTTTCGGACAACTTCCAGGACAGCGCGTTATACGTGTACACGGCAGTAGGGGTGCCGTTTTCGATCACGGTGGTCAGGTTGCCGAGTCCGTCGTAGCTGTATTCGTTCACATTGTTTTCCGGGTCGCGCAAATAGACCAACTGGTCGTTATGATCGTAGCGCATCGTCCAGCGTTGGGTGATGTTGCCGTCCGTGACTTCCTTGTCTGTAACTTTTCCGAAGCGGTCTGTCTGGTAGTTGGTCACGCGGTGGTGGCTGCCTCGTTGGGTCGTTTCTTCCACACTCTCTACCCGGCCGTACAGGTCGCGGTAGGTGGTGACGATGTAGCCGTTTGGTGACAATGTTTGTTCGGTCAGGCGCGGCAAATAGCTGGTGCCGTCTGAATACGCATTAGCCCGATGGGAGCGGGTCGTACCCAAGGCGTTCGTAGTCTGGTAGACGAAGCCGTCCCAGTCGTAGGTGTATGTCGTACTCTTCGCCTGGTTGCCGTATGGGATGGTGCGGCTGATTTGCATGCCGTCGGCGGTAAACTCGTTTTCTACCAGCGGGCGTTTGCCTCCGCTCGTCCCGCGCTGCTCCTGGTAGGCGATGTCCCCGTATGGCGTGTAGTAGGTGATGATCCGGGATGCATCAGGCAAGACTCTTTCGACGATTCCCGGCCCCTCTGCGCCTGTGCCGGATGCTTCGCCGTCCCGATATACATACGCATAGATACGGCTCGCGCCCTGGTGGCGGTAGCTTTCCGTGAGAACTCTTCCCAGCGTGTCGTATTCGTAGGTGACTTTGCTGCCGTTTGGATACGTCTGGCTTTTTAGCTGGCTTTGGTTGTCGAACTCCATTGAGAAGTTGAGGACGTCCGTTTTTCCGCTTTCCAGTTCAATGCCTGCCAACGAGATTTGCGTCGGTTGCACGCCGTATGCATCATAGGCGGTAAACGTCTGCGTTCTTGTCTTGCCGCCAAAGTTTTCCGTGACCGAATAAAGCTGCGCATTCGTGTATTCATAGGTTCGCTCCGTAGTCTGGCTTTTGTAGCCGGACATGTTCACCGGGAACGAATGAATTTCCGTTTCTTTTCGCAGCAGATACTGGTCGTTGTACTCGTAGGAAATGTTCGAATAGTACGGCTCGCCGGACGCGGAAGTCGCTTGCGTGCGCACAGTTTTCAACTGGGAATACGCACGGAAGCCTTTTTTGCTCTCCAGATCGTACGTCCAGGTCGTCAAGATGCCGTCTGGCGTTAATTGCTTGACGAGGTGGCCGTAGTCGTCGTATTCGAAGTACGTTTCTTGCGCGTAGTTGTTGATTTTCGCGGCATACGCAGCGCGTTTGGACAAGACTGGCTCTTTCAAGTATTGGTTAAAAATATCCTTGTCTGTCACGCCAGAAGATGGCTCCAGAAACACGTACTTGTAAGTCGGCTTGGTATGGCTGCCGGAATAGGCGTACGTGGTGTATGTCGTCGGGTTATACGACACCTGGTACTTGGCTCCGGAAATCGAGGTTCCGCCTTTGCTGATTCCCGTTGTTTTCTCGCTTCTCAAGAGCATGTTTCCTTCTGCGTTGATGCGGAACAGGAGCGTACGGGTGTAGCGGGAAGGCACCGTTTCCGTGACCTGGACCGTATCACCGTGTCTGTCCGCCATGTTTTTCAACCGCGGCAACTGGTCCTTCGGCACTTTCCAGATCTCGTAAAAGCGGTCGTTGTCCGCATAGCTTTTTTCCAGCTTGTACGTATTCGTGCCTTTCGGTGTTTTCAAGCTGTAGCTGTACGTCACTTTATTGACGGGATGGTAGGCGACGTAGCTCAGCGCATATTTGTCCTGGAAAATTCGCACCAGCCCGTCCTTAAATGACGTTTGCTCCAGCTGATACGGGCGATACTCGTATTGGATGGACAGCCCTTGCAACGGATAGGTAGCTTCTTGCATGAGCAGGTAGTCAAGTTGCTTCCGATCCTTTTTGTCTGATTCCCAGAATTGAGGAGACTCCTGGAGCGTCTGGTCGGTTACCAGTTTATCCAGTGTGTATTTTTTGTTCAGGTTGAAGTACGCGATTCCTTTTGTTTTCGGATTATGATACGTATAACGCGCAACCGTGTACGCTTGTGTTCCACTTCCTGGTACTGGAAGCACTTCTACACGGTTCAACTGTGTGTAACCACTCAGAGCCACTTTGACCTCGATATGGTAGCGGATATGCTTGAGCACGGTCGTCTGAGACTTATCCTTGTAGACATACAGGTCTTGTGTCAGAGCGTTGCGCTCTCTTTCTTTCAGGACGATGAAGCGTCCAACGCTATCCTCGATGTTCATCAGTTCGCCGTCGCTGTTCAGCTGGTACTTGATGGTGTCGCCGTAAATATTGGATTTCACAACAGTTCCATGGGGAATATTGAACTCGTATTTCACGTCGCGATAGTACAAGGTGTAATTGGACCCCATCTGCTCAATGGACAGCTTGACATCGTCGTAAGGATAGTTTTGGACATTTGTATGGCGAAATTCAAAAGAAGTCCCGTCTTCCAGCGTAAAATAATACAAATTGCTTGCCGAGTACTTCTCAATGTGAGTCGTATAGGTTTCTTGTCCAGGCTTGCGAACAGCGTCGCTTACGGATACCCTGTGTCCTCTGGTGACGATCTCCATCCGAGGCACATTGAATTCCCATCCGGTCGCCAGCTTCTTGCCAGAGATATACGTCTCGTTTTTCGCCTCTTCTTCGTTCCAGGACGGCAAGCTGATTTTGCTGTTTAAAGAATGGTACCGACGCTGCAGCACGACATCAAGGCCGTGCTTGCCTTCCAGGTAGACATCCTGCTCAACGAGGTTGGCTGCCCGGTACAATTCGTCTACAGAACTTTCTGTTTTGGAGCGGGCGAAGCGAAACTCCTGTTCTTTTTCCGTGAATTGCATCTCTGGAAGGGTTGGGGTAGACTGAGCTTCCATGCTTTCTTCCAGTTGGCTAAGCTCCTGCATTTTTGTCTGGACGAGCGGAGTCAATCTGTTTAAAAGCTGTAGCTCGTCTGGTGCGAAAGCACGAAAACGGGCAAAAAGCTCGTCTTCGGAGAGTGCTTTTACTTCCTCTTGTTCTTGCAGAGACAAAAGTTGCAGAAGATCAGAGTAGAAATAGGCTGCGAATTTCAGCAGTCCTCTGTCATAAGTCCGATGAATCTCAATTGCCGTCTGGACGTCGAGCTGTGTCCAGGTGAGCGCGGCGATCTCCGCTTCGGTAAACTTGGTTGGATCACTTGTTGCGGCTTGTTCCTCTAGCGGGGCAAGCTGCTGGTCTTCGATGGACTGCCTGAGTTCCTCTGTGGCTGCTTCCAGAGTCGAGGTGGCAACAGGTGTGTCCTGCTGCGGCGACAACTCGAAAGGTTCGTTTGCCAGCACGGCTCCTGGGGGCAGGAGTGTGACGCATAAGGAAAGGCATAGCAGGTAGATGAGTGACTTTATGGAAAGGTGTTTCATAATGCCTCCATAATGGTTAGTTGTCCCCCCTTGGTGAGAAGGGGGGATTTTTGGTGGTTAGGGAAACAAGATCATTTTTACTGGCTTGTTGCCAGACGTGGTCGTCCCGTTGCCTAGTTGTCCGTACTCATTGGCTCCCCAACCGTAGAGCGTTCCGTCTTTTGCCTGAGCAAAAATGTGTGACGCAAAAGGGCCCGCGTAGATGTGCTCGATATTGGTTAACTCCGGGATCAGAGTAGGGGTATTTCGCTCCAAAGTAGTGCCATCACCCAATTCACCGTTCAAATTATCTCCCCATGCGTAAACTTGTCCATCCATAGTAAGCGCAAAGCTCCTGCTAGCACCCGCTTCAATGGAGCGTATATTGGTGAGCGACTCTACTTTTTTTGGAGCAGCACTCGGATTCAGATGGTTCAAACCAAGCTGTCCAAAATAATTGCTTCCCCACGTATAAACCGTACCGTCTTGTTTAAGCGCAATGCTATGTGCCGCACCAGCCTTGATACTTTTGATTTCGGATAATCCTTCTACCTTGACTGGTTTCCTGCTTACCGAGAAAGCGGCATGATTGATTCCCCAAGCCATGACCGTGCCATCTCGCGACAATACCAGCGCGTGCCCATCTCCGGCAGCAATCTCCACAATGTCCGCAAGACCTGCTATTTGAACGGGCACGGTTTTATCTTTTCGGGTATCGTCGCCCGCTTCGCCGTTCCGATTGAATCCCCACCCCCAAACGGTTCCATCTGCTTTCAAGGCCAAGCTAAAATTTTTTCCAGCAGCAATGCTTATAATCTCTGTGAGCCCTTTTACCTGAACAGGCGTGTTTTTGGAACTGGTTGTCCCGTCGCCCAATTGTCCATTACTGTTCTCGCCCCAAGCCCAGACAGTTCCATCCTCTTTTAAGATGAGGCTGTGAGTCTGCCCTGCAGAGCTACTGAGGACTTTACTTTCCGCATAAGCAATCCCTTGCAGCAGGAAAAAGAATGTGACTACTGTGATGAAAGAACCCATTAATTTTTTGACGTATGACCGACGTCCTGTCATTTTGCTGCCCTCCCCTGTTCCTGTACAATTGCCTGCCCCGGAATCGCACCCTTTATTTGCACCGGAACTGTCAGTTGCTGATCGTAATACCGGATCGTGATAGTAACGGTCCCTTCTTCTGCTCCTGCAGTGATTTCCCCTGGCACGAACATATGGACTAGCTCCGGCTGACTGATCTCATAGCTGACTTGCTTGGTTACATCTTGCGTGCTGCCATTTGCATATGTTGCCATCACCTGTAACGCCTTCGTTTGCAGAGGGGCTATTTCCACAGCACCTGGGATGGCTTCCAGCTGTTTGACGGCAACATCCAGCATGCTTTTCACCAAAGATGTCCGGTTTTGCGTAGTTCCGTCCCCAAGTTGTCCGCTTTCGTTTCGCCCCGTCGCCCACACGCTTCCTCCATCCTCTGTCACTAAAAGCGTGTAGCCCATGCCCGCTGAAATTTGCCCGGCTCTTTTGCCAGCACCTCTGATGTATACCGGAACTGTCAGTTGCTGATCGTAATACCGGATCGTGATAGTAACGGTCCCTTCTTCTGCTCCTGCAGTAATTTCTCCGGGCACGAACATATGGACTAGCTCCGGCTGACTGATCTCATAGCTGACTTGCCTGGTTACATCTTGCGTGCTGCCATTTGCATACGTTGCACTCACCTGTAACTTCTTCGTTTGCAGAGGCCGGAGATCTACATCGTTCGGGATGGCTTCCAGATGCTTGACAGTCAAATTCAGCATGCTTGGAACCGGGGTCGCCCGATTCTGTGTGGTTCCATCTCCGAGTTGGCCGCTTTCGTTTCGCCCGGTTGCCCAGACGCTTCCATCTTCTTTTATCACCAGTGTGTAGCCCATGCCGGCCGACAGTGAACGCACTCGGCTGCCTGGCTCTACTTCCTTCGTCACGTTCACCACCACAATACGCTGCTTCCCGAAATACTCCACCACAAGCCCAGCGCTACCCGCTTTGCCTGCCGTGAGCTGTCCGCTCGCGCTAACAGTGGCAACCGCTGTGTCGTCTACCGTATATTGCGCTTTGTCGGTGATGTCCGTCTCGCTTCCATCTGCATACACGGCCTTGACGACGAGCTGTTTTGTCTCTTTTTCCAGCAGCGTAATGTCTCCTGATGCGAGCTTGATGTCCACCAGTGCATTTTCGACTGTGACAACTACCGGAACGCTGGTGCTCACTCCTCCAAACGAAATCTGGATGCTTGTGCTGCCTGCCTTGACGGCTGTGACGAGCCCGTCTGCCTGAACAGTTGCGACGGTTGGATCTTGTGCTACATAGGCCGCTTGTTTGGTCACATCGGCAGTCTTTCCGTCTTGGTAGGTGGCTGTCACTTGCAAGCCTTCTGTTTGTCCTGCCAAAAGATTCAGGCTGGCAGGAGTTGCGGTCAGGCTCTGCACCGGCTCCTGGGCCTCGGTGATTTGCACTGGCACCGCGACTGTCTTGCCTTCAAATGTGATCGTGACCGTCGTGGACCCGGCTGCGACGCCCGTAATAACCCCATTGGCCGCAACTGTCGCAATCGCAGGATGTGCGCTTTGATACACCGCTTTGTTGGTAACATTGGTCACGCTGTTGTCGCTGTAGGTCGCTTTTACCTCCAACTGCCGGGTGGTCCCTTTTTTGATGCTGACCGCTTCCGGCTGAACTCCCACAGACACGAGAGTGACCAGGCTGCCCGAGACCGTGACTGAAACCGTAGTGCTCTTTCCGCCATACCTGATCGTTGCTTGCGTCGTACCTTCTGCCCGCGCTGTAACGATTCCGCCGCTCTCGACAGAGGCAACCGCAGGGTTACTACTTGTGTACTCTGCTTGCTGTGTCACATTTTCCTCGACACCATTGGAATAAGTGGCGACGATGTTCAGTTGCCCCTTGTTTCCTGCCGTAAGCGACAGTTGCGCGGGAGTTGCTCTCAACGCCTGAAGATACGCGCCTTGTACAATGACTTGAGCCGCGGCGCTTTTTCCGTTGTAGGAAGCGGTTACGGTCGCTGTGCCGGGTGCGATTCCTGTGATGACACCCTGACTGCTCACTTGTGCGACAGACGGATTCGAAGTCTGGAAGCTGGCTGCGCTGTTCACGTCTTTGCTGCTTCCGTCCGTGTAATAGGCTGTCGCGTAAACGCGCTGGATTCGCCCTGCCGTCAACGTCGTTTGCTTTGGGCTCAGGCTGATCGACGACAACTGGACAACAGGCGCTTGCACAGTGACCGTCATTGTTTTCGTTTGGCCGCCGTAGTACAACTGTACCTTGGTCGTGCCGCCATTGACCGCGTAAACAAGGCCATTGCTGACGTACGCCACGGAAGGATTCTCCACGACGTATACGGCTTGGGCTGTCACATCCACCTGGCTGCCGTTTGCCAATGTTGCCATCACCTTGATTGACTTGGAACCGCCGGATGGCAAGTCCACTTTTTCAGAATCAATCTTCAAGGCAGTCGCCGCCGGTGCCGGAGAAACGGTTTGTTTTACACTTTTTAAAAGGTTTCCATTCTCGTCGTGCGTAAAGCTTACACTGATCGCGCCATTTTCCTTGATCGCGGTAATGCGGTTGTTTTGATCGTAGACGTATTCGTACAACGTCCCTCCAGCGAGCGGAGCATAGACGGTAAATACGATGCTTGCGGGAGTATTATCTGTGTTGGTGAGTCTGATCGTATACGTGCCCGTCGCCAGTTCGTACATCACTTCCGCTGCGTTTGGCTTTTCCTTGGGAGTCACGATGTTTCCGTTGGCGAGCAAGGTAACTGTCGGGTACTTGCCATTCGAATTTTTCAATTGAGTCACCATGCGGTATTTTCCGGGAACGACCGCATTCATGGAAAACTCGACAGATTGTCCGGCCGGAATCGTGATTTCCTTGGCCTGGTTAAGCGCAATGGTTTCACTGTTTGCTTTGGCCAGAAGCGTTGCATACTGGGAACTATTGGAAATCACTTGCAGATAATACGTTTTCCCCGCGACAAAAGCCGCACTGACACTTCCGTTCTCTCCCGCAGCGATTTGGTCCGAGGACAGCAAGGCCGCGCTTCGGTAAATGGAAATTTTGGCATTGGCCTGGGCACCGGAGTCGTTATTGAGCGTGAATTGGTAAGTCCCGCTCGTCTTCGCCGCGATCTTGAAATACTTCGCCTGATTGGCAGGGAAGTACATGCGAATCGGGCTGTTCTCCTGCACCAGCACGAAATTGCCTTCCGCAGGCTTCGTCTCCACAGTGATCGAGCTTTTGTAGCTGCTGATACCGGACTGGCTAATCGCCCAAAGCGTAATGGTGTAAACTCTGCCTGGTTGAAGACCGGAGAACGTGTAGCTGGTTCCGCTCACCATCCTGCTCGCATTGTTATCCAGTCTGATCTCATAGTTTGTCGCCCCTGCGACCGGATTCCAATACACTTTAATGGAAGTTGCGTCTGCTTCCACGTTCACAATGGTCGGAGCACCCGGCTTCTTTTCTACTGTGAGGACGCCGTTATATAACGCGACACTTCCGCCGCTGCTTCTCACTTCAATCGCTTTATACGTGTCTTGCCCCAATTCGGCTCCTGTCCAGCTGAACAGCCAATGTCCCGCTGTGTTCGTTGCCGTCATTTTTTTGGCTTCTTGGATCCAATTGACTTTACCAGAGATAATTTCTCCCGGCTTCAGCCGCGCATAGGTCCCTTCCAGCGTAAATGTCTCGCTCACGTCGATTGTTTTCTTGACAGCAGGCGTAAAAATGGCCAGCTTGGGGAGAACATCTACCATGCGGGCAGATTTGACCTCCGGCTCCGTCCACGCCCCGCGGTTATCCTGAGCCTGCGCTGTCCAATAAATCGTCTTAAACAACATGTCTTGGGTGATCGGAAAACGATAACGCTCTACGATGCGACGTTGCTGGTCCTTCTCCGGAATGACTTCCAGTTTTTCGCCCAGCTCATTTCCGCCCGGTGTAAATCCGACGCGTATTTTTTTCGCGACAATCAAGTCGGTCGCATCGTTTTCCTTGATGCTGTATTTGACGATTCCAGTCAGCCCACCATCGATCGTAACGAGCTCCGTCTCCTCCAACATCGGCGGCTGATTCGTGGCCAATACAGTGAAATTCACTTTGGACGTGGAGCCTGCCACGAACGACGGCACATCACCCAAGATCGTCCGAAGCCGCGCTTCCACCTTGGCATTTTTCACGAGCGAAGAAGTGTCAAATTCATACGACCGAGCTTGCGCGGACAATTTTTTCTTGATCGAAGGAGTAACCATGCCACTCTGCGTGATGTAAATCGTCAGTTCCTGTCCGGTAATCTTTTCGTAGTATTGGCTATAACGGGGCACACTTGGATACTCCCAGGTGAGCATCACTTTTTGTCCCTTGCTAAATTCCTCGTTAGCTCGGGGAGTCTTCCAGGTGGCATCTATAAAAATCGGGTCTTTTTCCTTCGCTTGAGCCCGCATGTCAAGATGGAAGTCGAGCTTCTCTACCTGCGATTTTTGTGCTTTCTGGTCGACGGCCCAAACTTTTAAGGAGTACAAATCGTCCGGGTTCAAATTTTGCACGGGCACATGATACAAAAAGGAGTGCGCCTGCTCGGAAGCGGTGAACAATGCAATCTGGCGAGCTTCCTGGTCGTCAATTTGATACCAGACGCTGACCTGATCCCTTATGTTCGGGTCCAGCACCTGCCCGGACAAAATAATGACATCCTCCCCGTTTACCTCACTGATGACTTTTCCGGCTACCGGGGTGGCCAAATACACTTGTGGAGCAGCGTTATCCTGAATCTCGGTGGACAAGTAGCGAATTTCCGGCGTCCACTTGAGCAGGTCGCCCGTTTCGGTTTCTTTGGCATTCACTTGAAACGAAAGCTTGTCTCCTGCCTCAACCCCCAACTCCTCCGAGAACTCCACGCCGATCTCATCGTCGTGCTCGATGGACTGCCATCCAGACGCAGGCCAGATTTGCTCGTCGTTTTTCAGAATGCGAACGTTGACGCCATCTCCTTCGGTCAGGTCAATCATCGAAACCCAGCCGCTGACGTGAATTTTCCCGGAACGCGGCGCCTCCCAGCGAATGATCGGCTCCGAACCGCCTATTTTCAGCCATGTATTTCCGATTGCCGTATCCCCTTGCTCGCTTTTCCATTCCTCCGCCTGGGCATCCCAGACAAGCTCGGTGTAGCTCTCTCCGTTTGCTTCCAGATAAGACCAGTTGTTTTTCCCCTGCTGATTGGAAAATTGCAGCCAATACGTGTACACCTCGGGAATGGACTCGACAATGGTGATCGCCTTCTCCATGCTCGTTTGCTTCCCGTCTTTTTCTGTGACTTGCACGGTCAGCTTGTGCTCGCCTGTTGGCTGCTGGTCCGCTTGCAGCAAATAGGAAAAGCCTGGCTTTTGCACCTTGCTCTCCGGATGCGTGCGCAGCACGTCAGGTCTGTCCAGACCGTAGGCGGCTTCGCCAAGGAGCTGTCCATCCAGCAGCACTTCCACTTTTTCCAATTCACCTGCTGGCACGAACCAGCCGGTGACGTTATACTGTCCGCTCACCACTTCTTGATCCGCCGGGGTGTCGATGGCTCCGCCCGTACTTGCGCCCAGCACCTGGACGGGGATGGTCAGTACGATACCCGCATAAGTAACCGTCATCGTCGTATGGCCCGAAGCAAGGGCAGTAACAACGCCTGACGCATCGACTTTGGCAACCAGCGCATCCTGGATGGCGTACGCCGCTTCCGCAGTTACGTCCTTCGTGCTACCGTCGCGGTGCGTTGCCGTTAGTTGCAAGGCGACTGTCTTGTCCTTTTCCAGTTCGATCCTGGTCAGGTTTGCGGTCAGCTGGGCAACGGGGCCAATCGTCACTTCCCTTTCCAAAACAACGCTCTCGACGCCCTCTTTGTTGGTCGCTCGCACGGTTATTTTGTGCGCCCCTTCGGAAAATTTGAGCGTGTCCAACTGATAGCGAAATCCTGCGTTAGCCTGACGGTAGTGCGGATATAGCGCGTCAATGTCAGGACGCGGCTCTCCGTATTCGGCCGTGCCCTGGAGTTGTCCATCTACAAAAACTTCCACTTTGTCGATTCCCGCCGGGTCCAGTATCCAGCCTTGCAGCGTGGTCGTGCCGCCAATAACAGCGTGCTCGAACGGAAGCTCCAACTGGCCTTTTGCCTGCTGAGACTCGGCTTCCGTCTCGGTTACCACGACAGGAATCGTTACCGTTTGTCCACCGTAGCTGGCAACGAGGTTGGCCATGCCGACTTGCAGCCCTGTCACGACTCCCAATGGACTGACGTGAATGACGTCAGCATGCTCATGCGCATACTTCGCTTCACCTGTAACATCCCTTGCGCTTTGATCCTCCAGGATGGCTGTAATCGTCAAGCTTTTGCTCGAAGCCTTCGGCAAGACGACAGGCTGATCCCCGTACTGCAAGCGCTGTACTGCTGGTGTCTGCCCGATCACGAAGCGTTTTTCCGGCAAAGGATGCTGCACACCTTCCTGATCGATGGCGATTACGGCAACCGTATGCTCGCCCGCTGGCAGCCCGGACAGGTCAAGCGCATAGCTGAACCCGGCATGGCTGTTTTTATAATCCGGATGCAGCAAAGCGATGTCTGGTCGAGCGATCCCTTGTGTTGCTGTTCCGATGACGGCTCCATCGAGCAAAACGTCCAATCGGGAGATGGAAGCAGATGATAAAAACCAGCCGGCTACCGTCGTGGAGCCTTGCACAGTCGCACCGTTAACGGGCGTCTCGATTTCTCCTGTCGCTTGCAACGGCTCTGATTCCGTGACCGTAACAGGAATCTGGACGCTCAGCTCTCCGTATCGGATCGTTACGCTTGTCGTTCCCTGGGCGACTGCCGTTACCAGACCATCTGGACTGACCTTCGCCACTGCTGCGTTGTCCACTGTGTACAAAGCCAGCTTCGTGACATCGTGCTTGCTCTGATCTTCAAGGACTGCCATGACCGCAAGCTGATGGTTTTTTCCCTGCGGAAGACGAAGCTCCGTATTGTTCACACTGAGCGCTGTCGCAGGCAGCAACTGGACGACTTGAACACTTCTCGTGCCAATGATCGTCTGCTTTCCGTCCTTGCCTGTTCCTCTGACCGCAATCGTATGTGTTCCTTCCAGCAATCGCCCGGTGTCAAGACTGTAATGGAAGCCGATGTCTCTTGCCGGAGCGGAGACATCTGTAATCTCGACTTCTGGACGAGCAATGCCGTACGTGGCTTCTCCTGCCACTGCTCCATCCACCAGCACCTCAACACTCGCCACTCCGCCAGAGGCAAAAAACCAGCCAGTCACCGGGTAAACGCCGCTGATCGTGGCGTTGTCTTGCGGGCTGTCGATCCCGCCATGCGCCAACTCTGCTGCAGCTTTCACCTGGACGGGGATCGCCAGTGTATGTGTTTGATAATGAACAGTAATCGTTGTTTGCCCTGGTTCCAGCCCCGTTACAAGTCCGGCAGGCGATACGCTCGCCAAGGCTGGATTTTCTACGTTATAGCTAGCTTCTTTCGTGATGTCCTTTACTCGCTGGTCTGGAAGCAGCGCGGAAATGCCCAACTGCTGCGTCTTTCCCTGGATGACCTCGATTTTGCTCATGCTCGACACAATGCCTGTCGCCGCTTCTTCCCGTTCGACCAGCACAGTTCGCTCAGCCAGCACGCGCTCCGTGCCGTCGTTGCTGACCGCCGTTACTTTCAGCACATGTGCCCCTTCCAGGAGTGTTGTCGTATTTAAAGCGTATCGAAACCCAGCATACGGATCTCTATACTCGGGATGTGCAGCTACGACGTCAGGCCGAGCCAGTCCGGTTTGGGCCTCTCCCAATCGCTCGCCGTCCAGATCAATCGCGATTCTGGCCACCCCCGCCGGATCGAGATACCAGCCTTCGATAAAAGCCATGCCACGTACTGTCGCCTGATCTGCTGGTTTTTCCACTTCCCAACGCGGTGTGAGCGTCGCTTCCATTACTACGCGGACGGGGATGGACAGCGTTTTGTCCTCGTAGGAGACTGTTACAGTCGCTGTTCCCTCTCCAATGGCTTGCACCAGGCCTGTATCGCTGACCGTAGCAACCCCGTCATCCGACGAGCCATAGGTCGAAAGTTCCGTCACGTCTGTTACCGTATCATCAGGCAAAATGTTGGAGATCAGCAGCTGATGCGTTTTTCGGGGAGCAAGCTCCAACCGCCTGACATCTGCCTGCAAGCCCTCCGCCATGGGGCTGTCGCCAATGTAAAACGTCGTTCCTTCGATAAGCGTTTGCTCTCCCAGCGAATTTTCGATGGCGACTGCAAGCGTATGTGCCCCAGGTGTCATGTCACGAGTATCCAGTGAAAAATGAAAGCCAGCATGCGCATTGCGGTAGGCCGGATATTTTGCCTCCAGGTCTGGCCGCGGGTCGCCGTACTGCGCTTCACCGACCGGGACTCCATCCACCAAAATGCGGATTTGCGCTACGCCGGAAGGGTCAAGATACCAGCCTTTTCCCTCGTACAGTCCGCTGACCAGTTCGCCGTCTTCCGGTCGATCCAGCCCACCAATCGGCGTTAAGGGAGCAGCCTCACGCACCTTGACAGCAATCTCGATTGCCTTGCCTGCAAACTGTGCGATCACTTTTGTTTCGCCGATTCCGATACCGCTGACCAGACCAGAGCGATTGACCTTGGCGATTTGTTCATTCTCGCTCGTATAGCTGGCTTGCCCGGTCAAGTCCTGAACCGTGCCGTCTGTTCGCTCCGCTGTCACTTTCAACTGGCGGCTTTCCCCTTGTTCCAACTGAAGCTCGCTGACAGAAGAATGCAACGATTCGATCTCGGAATTCCTTTCTTCCTCCTCTCCCAAAGCCGCTTCCAGGTTGAGCAGCCCTTTTCCGTAAAAACGAGACTCTCCGAGCGGAGTAGCGCTCTCAGTCAAAAGTTTGCGCACTTCATGATTCGTCGTCTTTTCGTTCCCAGACCAGATCACCGCCGCCGCCCCGGCTACGTGCGGTGCAGCCAAAGATGTACCCGAGCTTGTCTGATAGCCCCCGGCAAGCCCCGTGCTCATGATGTCCACGCCAGGTGCCATCAGGTCGAGTCCTTTTCCGACGCTGGAAAAATCAGCGCGCTGGTTTTCCTGATCGATTGCACCGACCGACAATACCTCTGCATATCGGGCAGGGAACAGCTCCGTTTCTTCGCCAATTCCCCGGTTCCCGGTCGCAGCAATGACCAATAGCCCGTGGTCATTGGCCCTTTTGATCTGGTCGTGCAACGCCCGACTGTCGATCAAGCCGCCCGCGCTGATCGAGATAATGTTCATCTTGTTTTGAATTGCCCATTCAATCCCTTGAATCATGCTGGAGTAGGTGCCATGTCCTTTTTGGTCCAACACCTTGATCGCATAAAGTTCCGCCTCTGGCGCGACCCCGACAATGCCGAAATCGTTGTCTTTGGCGGCGATCACGCCAGCTACTGCCGTTCCGTGTCCATGGTTATCGCTGTACCCAGGCTCTTCCTCGATATAGGAAACGCCGCCTTTGACTTCCAGGTCAGGATGGCTGGAAATTCCGGTATCCAAAATCCCGATCCGGATGTTTTCCCCCATGTACTGCTTGTTGCGAGCTGCATTCGCACCGATATGCGCGATGCCCCACGGTACTTGCTGGTGTTGTGCCAGGTCTGTTGCTGCAAGCTCAGTGGCACTGTCCTCCTCAATGTAGGCGACGTTTCGGTCTTGCTCCATCGCCTGCCTCTCGCCTTCCGTCAGTTTGGCTACCATCACCCTTGGACTGAGCTGTTGCACGGACGAGCGCTGGATCGCCCTCACCGTAGCCTTCTCGCTGTTTTTAAAGCCAATCAGGTACGTCTTGCTGTTTGCGCTCGCCCCTGCATGCTCGGGAACCAGTTGCAGAAGCAGGAGCGAAACGAACAAGAATGCTTGCCAAACACTGACAAGACGGATGAATTTCTGGTTCATTCCGGTAACTCCTCATCTTTCGTAGTTTTCATTTGCCTGCTCGTATGCACGCAAGTCAGCCAGCTTGTCTCGTTCGAAAGACCCCCTCTCTTTCTTGCATAACTTCAACAACAAAACAAAAATAGTAAAATATTCCTATAAACACATAGATTGAATTATAATGAATTACTAAAATTGGTTCAACAACATTTTATTTGTTAATTTCCCTTTTTTTAAAAAACCCGCTCGTCTGCAACAAAAAAACGCCCCTGTCTCCAGGAACGTCCTTTTCTACTCTCTTTTACCTAGACCTTGATAACGCCAGTTTTGAAACGGAAGTGTTGCTTGCGGTCATGAACACGGGCAGCTTCACCCGCTCCGTTTTTGCACAAAAAACAACCATGCAGGTGACAGCGACCTTCCCCCTCTCTCCTCCGGCGACTCTACGCCTTCGCCACTCGCCGCAAATCAGCCTCGACCATCATGTGAATCAGTTCAACCAGGTTTGTCTTCGGTGACCAGCCCAGCTCCCGCTTCGCTTTTTCTGGATTGCCCAAAAGGACATCGACTTCTGCCGGGCGGTACAGGTCCGGGTCGATCACCAAATAATCCTTGTAGTTCAGGCCGACGTAATCAAAGGCGATTTTGCACATGTCCTCGACCGTCGATGTTTTTCCGGTGGCAATGACATAGTCGTCCGGCTTCTCCTGTTGCAGCATCAGCCACATTGCCTCTACAAAATCGCCCGCGAAGCCCCAGTCGCGCTTCGCGTGGATATTGCCCAGCCGCAGCTCGTTTTGCTTTTTGGCGACGATGCGGGCGACGGCGTGTGTCACTTTGCGGGTCACAAATTCCAGCCCGCGCAAAGGGGACTCATGATTGAACAAAATGCCGTTGCAGCAGTACATTTGGAAGCTCTCGCGATAGTTTTTCGTCATCCAGTACCCGAACAGCTTGGATACAGCGTATGGACTGCGCGGGTAAAAAGGCGTTTTCTCGGATTGCTGCGGCTCCTGGATAAGCCCGTACAGCTCGCTGGAGGATGCTTGATACATCTTGATCGCCGGATTCGTCTCACGGATCGCCTCCAGTACGTGCAAGACCCCCATCCCGGTAGACTGTGCGGTCAAAATCGGCTGCTCCCACGAGGAGCCGACAAAGCTTTGCGCCGCCAAATGATACACTTCATCCGGCTGCGTTGCCTTCAGCGCCCTCATCAGGGACGCAAGGTCCAGAATGTCGCCGTCTTTGTATTCCACCTCATCGGCGATGCCCAAATACTCCAGCCGCCAGCGGTCCACGGTGCTGCGACGCGGCACCAGCCCTACCACACGATAGCCTTTTTCCAGCAAAAATTTTGCCAAATACGCGCCGTCTTGCCCGGTGATTCCTGTAAGGAAAGCTGTTTTCATCGGCCACCTCTCCCCCTCGTTGCGATTGCAGCAAGCCAACTGCCCACCGCCATCCAAAGTGTATGCGGTCAGCCTTGCTGGCTCCTGCACACTGTCCGGCACGGCTCATTTCACACTGTTTTATTTATATGCAAGCCGACTGGCAAATGTTTTGCGTATCTTCCTGCGGCAGTTCCGAGCCCGCCAGGTGGACGGCCACAGCCGGCAGCAATTTTGCCCGGAGCCTTCACTCCCCTCCGCGCCCGGTAATATCCTAAAGCAACGATCTGCATTTATCGGTGGGAGTGAAGACAACCATGACAACAGATTGGCAGGTACATTATACACGCTGGAAGGAATACCCGGACTTGGAACCGGAGCTTCGCCGCCAGCTCGAACAGTTGGAAGGCGACGAAAAAAAACGGGAGGACTGCTTTTACAAGCCAATTTCCTTCGGGACGGGAGGAATGCGCGGGGTGATGGGGCCGGGTATCAACCGAATCAACATGTACACGATCCGCAAAGCCACGGCTGGCCTGGCCCTGCACTTGCTTGAACAGGAAACAAACCTGGCCGCGCTGAAAGTGGCGATCGCCTACGACTCGCGCGCCCATTCGCACACGTTTGCGCTGGAGACGGCCAAAGTGCTTGGCCACTACGGCATCACAGCCTGTCTGTTCGAGCAGCTTTGCCCGACGCCGCTGCTCTCTTTTGCCGTCCGCCATTTGGGAGCGAGTGCAGGAGTTGTCATCACGGCGAGCCACAATCCGCCCGAATACAATGGCTACAAAATTTACGGCGCAGACGGAGGGCAAATCCCGCCGGAAGCAGCCGCGCGAATTTTTGCCAAAATCGAGCAGGCAGGCGATGAACTGCGAATCGGCACGAGCGAAGTGACTGAGCTAATGGACAGCGGACTGTTGCACATGATCGGCGACGAAGTGTTTGCCGCCTACATGACCTGTCAAAAACAACTGCGCCATCCCGCCGCCGAGCTCGCCCTCCGCACGCATCAGCCGCGAATCATTTTCTCCCCCTTGCACGGTACGACCCTGGCGCCGATCACGCAAGGGCTGCAAGCGCTTGGCTTTACACAGGTACATGTCGTCTCCCGGCAGGCTGAGCCTGATCCGCTGTTTCCAACAGTCGCGACACCCAATCCGGAGGAGCCGGAAAGCTTCCGAATGGCGCTGAAGCAGGCACGTAAAAAAGGCGCAGACCTCATTATCTGCACCGATCCGGACGGAGACAGGCTCGGAGTGGCCGTCCGGACAGGGCCGAACCAGTACGTCATTCTGAACGGAAATCAGACAGGCGTCTTGCTGCTCGACTATATTTTGACACAGGAAAAAAAGGCAGGGACGCTTCCAGCCCGGGCAGCCGTCGTGAAAACCGTCGTCACCTCGGAAATGGTGCGGGCAATCGCCTCCGACTACGGCGTTGCCACAATTGATACGTTGACCGGCTTCAAATACATCGGGGAAAAAATTCACGAGTTTGCGCAAAGCGGCACGCATGCGTTTTTGTTTGGTCTGGAGGAAAGCTGCGGCTATTTGCGCGGCGATTTTGTCCGGGACAAAGACGCGGTGCAGGCGGCCTTTCTGCTTGCTGACGCCTGTGCCTGCCTGCTCGCGCAAGGCTCCAGTCTCTACCAGCGCTTGCAGGAGCTGTATGCAAAGTACGGGCACTACCGGGAGGATCTCGTCTCCATCACGTATCCGGGCAAAGACGGGATGGAAGCCATGACCGCCATCCTCGCCGCTTTGCGCAGCAAGCCGTTGGCATCTGTCGCAGGCCGCCATGTGACCTCGATTGACGACTACTTGCACGGCAAGCGCTGGCTGGCAGAAACGAACGGGACGGAGCCTTTATCGCTGCCTGCAAGCGACGGCTTGAAGTACACGCTGGGCGAGCGGGGCTGGTTTTGCATCCGCCCATCCGGCACGGAACCGAAAATGAAGCTGTATTTTGGCGTCAAGAACACCTCAGAGGCGGCGGCCCTGCAAGCACTCTCGGATATAAAAAAAGCCGTACTTGCCTATTTGCAGCAACTGCTGCCCGCCTAGATTTCCAGCCAGAGGCCATCTCCGTGCGGGTGGCCTCCTCCAGCAGCGCCGTAGTTCGGCGGATGGTAGGCTTCTTCGGGAGTCAGCTCGGCAAAACCGGATTGTGCAAGCAAATCTCGACGAACAAAAAAGGCGTTCACCCCGCGCGAGTCCGTCCCAATGAGCGAATAGCCGAGCTTTTTCCCCAATTCGGCCAGTGAAGTCAGGCTTGCGCCAAAATAGGTGGTCCCTTTCCACGAAAACGCCGGATTGTAGGCGACCACCCTTTTTTGCGGCGGAGGAAAAGACGCGTTGTATTCGATTATCACCACGCGTGGCTTGTAGCGATGCAGCGCTTTCCATACCCAGTAATCAATCCCGTCCAGATCAATCGTCAGCAGATCAAATTCCAAAGGAACCTGCAAGCGGGCGAACAAGGCAGCGATATTTTCCATCGTGATAAAAGCCTGATGCGTAACTACCCGCGGATAGGCGGCGTAATTTTGCTGCAGGTACAAATACTTGAGCGGGTGCCCCTCCAGCAAAATCCCCGACCAGTCGTGCGTGCAGGCCAGATTGCGAGACATGCATTCCTCGCCCGTCTCGACGCCAAATTCAACAAAAAACCGATTCTTCGTCCCGATTCGGAAAAACAGCTCTTCGATGATGCCGTCCTCGCCGTTTTGTGAGAAAATCCGTTTTTCATAGCGATTGATGGAATCCATCCCGGTTGTGCACCTCCCTTTTGGCGCTCTTCTCTTCATCGTATTTGAGATGCGGCCAAAAGGCTTAGTCATTTGCTCCCCTTGTTCCATAAAAAGGCGAAAAAGGCGGACAGCAACTTCCCTTTTCTGCTTGCATGCCCCCTGCAAACGGTCGTGTGCGCAAAAGACATTCGCCGTGCCAGTCTGTGCATGTTTTTACTATATATAAAGCATCTGCTTTCTCGCTTTTCAGGCGGTTCGCCTGCTTTCGCCAAACCATCACGAACAAGGGGGGACGCCTCTTGAAAGCTTTGATTACCGGCATTACCGGTTTTGCCGGCAGCCATTTGGCAGAGTACCTGCTCGCGCGCGGCGACGTCGAAATCTACGGAACCTACCGGGCACGCAGCCGGATGGACCATATCGCACATATTGCAGACCGCATCCGGCTTGTAGAATGCGAGCTGCAGGACCGCGAAGCTGTCGAGAAGATGATTGCCCAGATCAAGCCTGAACACATTTACCACCTCGCTGCCCAAAGCTTCGTCCCCGCCTCCTGGAGTTTTCCCGCCGAAACATTGATGAACAATATCGTCAGCCAGCTGAACATTTTTGAAGCCGTCCGAATGGCAGATATTCCATGCAAAATCCAGGTGGCTTGCTCCAGCGAGGAATACGGCCTTGTTTATCCGGATGAATTGCCTGTGCAGGAAACGAACCCGCTGCGTCCGCAAAGTCCGTACGCCGTCAGCAAGATCGCGCAGGACTTTCTCGGCTACCAATATTTTCAAAGCTACGGATTGTCGATTGTCCGCACCCGCACCTTCAACCATACGGGGCCGCGGCGGGGCGAGCGGTTTGTGACGTCGAACTTCGCCAAGCAAATTGCCCAGATCGAGCTTGGCTTGCAGCCCCCGCATGTGTACGTCGGAAACTTGCAAGCAAGGCGCGACTTTACCGATGTGCGCGATGTCGTCAAAGCGTACTGGCTCGCACTGGAACGGGGCGTGCCCGGGAGTGTCTACAACATTTCTTCGGGAAGCACGCGCACCATCCAGGAAGTGTTGGATACGCTGCTTTCTTTTACCTCTGCACCCGTCCAGATTTTGGTAGATCCAAAACGACTGCGCCCTTCTGACGTAGAAGTTTTGCTCGGCGACGCCACCGCTTTTTGCGAGCAAACGGGCTGGAAGCCGGAAATTCCCTTCCACCAGACCATGCGCGACCTGCTGCAATACTGGCGGGACACGTTGCAAGCCCAAGCGCGAACAAAGGGGGGAGGCTGATGGGACATTATAACTTGCCGCTGGTCAGTATCATCACGCCTTCGTTCAATCAGTCCGCTTACATCCGCAAAACAATTGAGAGTGTTTTGAGCCAGGATTATCCGAACATCGAGCACATCGTCGTCGACGGCGGCTCTACCGATGGTACGGTGGATATTTTGCGGGAGTACACGCATCTGGGGGACCGTTTCCGCTATATTTCCGAGCCGGATCGCGGCCAGTCGCATGCGATCAACAAAGGCCTGGCGTTTGCGAACGGACAAATCATCGGCTGGTTGAACTCCGACGACAAATACATGCCGGGAGCAGTCACAAAAGCGGTGAGCGCCCTGACAGCCAATCCGCAATGGGCCATGGTGTACGGCAACGCCCTGCACATCAACGCCGAGGACAAGATCACCAGTGTCTACCCGACGAAGCCGTTTTCCCGCCAGGCGCTGTTTGTATTTTGCATCATCTGCCAGCCGGCTGCCTTTATCCGCAAAGAGGTGTTCCAGGCGGTCGGGGGCGTCGATGAAAACTTGCACTATTGCATGGATTACGATTTATGGATGCGCATCTCCAAATCGTATGCAGTCGGTCACATCCAAGACTTTCTCGCCGCCTCCCGCCTGCATCCTGCCTGTAAATCCATCGCGCTGGAGGTCGATCTCGGTCTGCCTGAGATTTTGCTGGCCAGCGTCCGCCACTTTGGCACTGTTGCCAACCATTGGCTGTACCATTTTTTGACGCACTACCCAGGCAAAGGGGTGTTCTGGTACCTCGACCTGTTCAAAAGCTACCGGGTTTTTGGCAACACGCCGATTCTCGTGGACAGCAACCGCTACCCGTCTTCCTGGGTTCCGCCGCGCTACCGGCTGCACCTGCATGTCGATCCGGCCCAACCGATGCACGCCCTGCTCATCAAAGGCGTGAATCCGCTGTTCGATCAGCCCGTTCACGTGCATGTCATGGTCAACCATGCTCCTGTTGCCCATCATGTCATTCCGGCCGGGCCGTTTGAAACGAGCATTCCGGTTCCTGTCAGTGAGCCCAACTCGTTTGTCGAGCTTGTTTGCAGCCGCCAGCAAGCACTCCCGGACAGCGAAGCGGCAGAAGGCAACGGCACTGTCAGCTTTCAGGTTCAGAACGTATTTCCACTCTCCGCGCAGGAGTACCAGTTTTATGTGCACTACAAAACAAATCCCCGTAAGGTAGCTGACTGGCTGTTGAAAAACAGGAATCCAGTCCCTTCGCTGTGACCACATCCGCGAAAGGAAGGTGTTGCTTTCATGAATCTGTCGGACAAACGAATCGTCGTGACCGGCGGAGCAGGCTTTCTGGGAAAGCATGTGCTAAAAAAGCTTGAAGCCCTGCACTGCAAGCACCTGTTCGTGCCGCGAAGCCGCGACTTTGATTTGCGCAAAGAAGCCGACATCGTCCACATGCTGCAGACGTTTGCCCCCGACATCATCATCCATCTCGCTGCTGTCGTAGGAGGGATCGGCGCCAATCAAAAAAACCCCGGCAAATTTTTTTACGACAACCTGATGATGGGCACACAGCTCATGGAGCAGGCGAGACTGTTTGGCGTGGAAAAGTTTGTTGCCATCGGGACGATTTGCTCCTATCCGAAGTTTGCCCCTGTTCCTTTTCAGGAGGAAGACCTGTGGAACGGCTATCCGGAGGAGACAAATGCCCCGTACGGCCTGGCGAAAAAAATGATGCTGGTGCAATCCCAGGCGTATCGCGAGCAGTACGGCTTCAACTCCATTTTCTTGCTGCCCGTGAATTTGTACGGACCCCACGACAATTTTGATTTGGAGACATCCCACGTCATTCCCGCCATCATCCGCAAATGTCTGGAAGCCAAGGAACAGCACAAGGACGAAATCGTTCTCTGGGGCACAGGCAACGTCACCCGCGAGTTCATCTACGTAGAGGACGCTGCGCGTGCAATCGTGCTTGCCACCCAGCACTACAACTCCTCTGATCCGGTCAACATCGGCTCTGGCGAGGAAATGACGATTCGCGAGCTGGCTGAGACGATTCAAAAGCTGTGCGGGTACGAGGGGCGGATCGTCTGGGATGCCAGCAAGCCCGACGGACAGCCGCGGCGAAAGCTCGCAACAGATAAGGCCAAAGCCGCGTTCGGTTTTACCGCGACGACACCGCTGATCTCGGGCCTGCAGCAAACAATCGACTGGTACCGCCAGCACAGGCGCGACGAAGGGGTGAAAGCACCGTGAAAATCGGAGTAAACCTGCTTGCCTGCATTCCCGGAAAAATCGGCGGCATGGAACAGTACGTGCGCAATCTGCTGGCGTACTCCATCCAAAGCGGCGATCAAAACCAATGGTTTCTGTTTTTGAGCAAAACCAACTACCACACCTTTCCCAATCACCCGAAAATAATGAAGGTGATGATGCACGACCACATTGATGCGCACAAGCAGTTCCACAGCTGGATTCGCAGCCTCCGCCTCGATCTGTGGTTTTGCCCGCTTTTGGTGCTGAATCCGTACGATGTCACCATACCGAGCGTCATCAACATTCCCGATATCCAGCACGAATTTTACCCGCAGTTTTTCGACGAGAAGTCCTTGCAGTGGCGCAAGGCGACCTACCAGTCCTCCGCACTCAAGGCCAATGCCGTCCTGACCTTGTCGGAATACTCGCGGGAGAGCATGATCGCCAAGTTCGGGGTTCCGCCGCATCGCATACACGCCATCCATCTCGACTCAGCGCACGAGTTCACCTTGCCGTTTGACGAGACGAAAAATCAGCTTGTCCGGCAAAAATACAACCTGCCTGCGCATTACGGCTTTTATCCGGCCAACACGTGGTGGCACAAAAACCACGTCTCGCTGTTGCAGGCACTCGCCTTTTTGCGCGACGAGCACAAGCTGAAAATTCACATGGTGTTCACCGGAGCGCCGCAGGAAGCACACGGACAGGTCATGGCGACGATCAAACAGCTCCAGTTGTCCGACCAGATTACATGGCTGAATTACATTCCGCAGGAGGAAATGCCGTATTTGTTCCGCAACGCGAACTTCCTCTGCTTCCCCTCCCTGTTTGAAGGCTTCGGAATCCCGCTGGTTGAGGCGATGCGAAGCGAGCTGCCGATCATCTGCTCCAGCAGCGGCAGCATTCCCGAAATCGTCGGAGACGCTGCCTTGACATTCGACCCGGTTTCTCCTGAAGACATCGCCCAAAAAATGGTCGAAGTGCAAAACGAGCATGTACGCGCTGCACTCATCACCAAAGGCTTGCAGCAGGCGAGCAAGTTTTCCTGGTCCAAATGCGCGCAGCAAACCCTCGCTATTTTGCACCAGGTCGCAGGAAAATAACGGATTCACGAAAGGAGCATGCTCATGTCACGTATGGAAGAAATCCGGCGGGTGTGGCAACAGGAGTTGCGCATCCCTTTTCCCCTCACCGCTCAGGAGACGTGGGATTTCTGGCTGCTGGAATCCCCGCCGTACGAGGTCAAAACCGCAGCCGTCACCGAGTATGGAAAACGCCATCAGATTCGCACCTTCATTGAGACAGGCACGTATCGCGGTTACATGGTGGCCGCGCAAAAGGACGTGTTCTCGCGCATTTTTTCCATCGAACTTGACCCCGCCCTGTACCTCGCCGCCAGAACCCATTTTGCCGCCGACCAGCACATCTCCATCCTGCACGGAGACAGCGCCAAGGTGCTCCCCGAGCTGCTCGCTTCCATTTCGGAGCCTTGCCTGTTCTGGCTGGACGGACATTACATCCCGCTGTCGACTGAATCTGCAAAAGGCGATCTGGATACACCGATTTTGGAAGAACTGGCGGCCATCCTGTCCCATCCTGTGCGCAATCACGTCATTCTGATCGACGACGCCCGCTGCTTTATCGGCTCAAACCCGCTGCTAAACGACTATCCGACCATCGCCGAACTGAAGCAGTACGTTGCGAACCTGCGCCCCGATCTGCACTTCGAGGTCAAGGACGACATTATCCGCATCTACGCGCCCATCCCGCAAGATGCGCAAAAAACCGTCACCTTCCGCCTGCCTTTTGACGACAAATCGTTTCTCGTGCATGGCAGCTCGTCCGACCAGAGCGTCCTGCACTACATCGAAATGGCCGACGGTCTATATGAAGATTACGTGCTAAACGTCCTGAAGCGCGTCGTCCAGCCCGATTACACGTGCCTGGACATCGGGGCCAATCTCGGCACGATCTCGCTCGCGCTCAGCTATCTGGCGCCTCGCGGCAAGGTGTACGCGTTCGAGCCTTCTGCCGTCAACCTCGCCTTTTTGAAGCAAACGCTCAACGACAATGGCGCAAGCAACGTAGAGCCTGTTCCGCTCGGCGTATTTGACCGGAACGGCATCATCGAGTTTTGCGAGGTGGATCGCGGGGGAGGCTGGTCGTTTATCGCCAGTGAAGCGACCTCTGCCGCCACCAACACGATCACTTGCACGCGCCTGGATGACTGGGTTTCTGACCGCGGCCTGTCGCGAATTGATCTGATTAAGCTCGATGTGGAAGGCGCCGAAATTCAAGTATTGCAAGGGGGAATGGAAACATTCAAAAAGTTTGACCCCGATCTGGTCATCGAGTTCAATCCTGACAACTTGCGCGGGTATTTCGGCAAGGATCCGAACGAGCTGTTCCTCCGCTTGTTTGCTCTCTACTCGCATCTATACCTGATAAAGCGGGACGGCGAGCTGGTGAATATCACCTCGTACAGCCAACTGATCGATGCCATCAAGCCGTTTCATGGCGACTTGTTTTGCACAAACAAAACGTTCCTACTTTGATGATTTTGGGACAAAAAATACCCGGCTGCGTTCCCACGACGTGGGGGCAACCGGGTTATTTTCCATTTTTCGCTGCCTCTTTTTGCAGGATCATCGTCAGTCCTTGCTCCAGTGATACCCGTTCCTTCCAGCCAAGCTCACGGAGCTTGCGCGTGTCGGCCTGTGAGCACATAAGCTCCCCCGGCCGCTGCGGCAGCGCTCCGAATTGCAACTGTGCCGTCGAGCAGGTCAGCGAATGGATTTTTTCCACCACCTCGCGGACAGCAGTCGCTCTGCCCGTTCCCACCTGATATTCCAGATACGCTCCTTTGGGGAGCGAGTCTTTTTGCCGCAGCAGAAGCAAATACGCCTCCACCACGTCCGTCACATACACAAAATCGCGCTTCTGCTCGCCGGAAGTAAGGGCAAGTCTGGCTCCATCCTGCAAGCATTGGCGGATGACGTACGGAATGAATTTGTCAGGCTGGTCGTCCGGCCCGTACACGTGCTCCAGGCGCATATTGGCAAACGTCAGCCCGTACTGGACGGCCGCATGCGCTCCCCATTCCGCAAACTGCTTTTTCGTCAGATGGTAGCCTGCCAGATGCGTCGCGCCAAAGGCCAGGGAGGCACGGGAAAACGTATCCGTATTCACAAACAGCCCGGTTCCATACTCGCAGCAAGCACGAAGCAGGCGCAGCGGAAACAGCACATTGGCTTCCACCAGCGCCGCTTCCGACTCGCCCCTGCGTCCGTAAGCGGTGGCAGCATGCATGACGGCGTCAAAAGGACCGTGCCGGGAAAAAGCCGAAAGCAGGTCCGCCGCGTCCACATCGCAAGCGGCAAGCTCGCTGTAAATATCCGCCAACCTGGAGCAATCCGAGGTGCTCCGCTTCAAGATCGTCACCTGATGCCCTTCCGCAAGCAGTGCGCGCGCCAGATGGCTGCCCAAAAAGCCTGTCGCTCCGGTGAGCAATACTTTCATGCTCGGCCCCCTTTGCTTTGTCCTCGTCTGCTACTTCCACTCCGCTTTTCCACTTCTCCATAGAGACTCCAGGTAATTTTTGTCGCGCATCGTGTCCATCGGATGCCAAAAGCCCGTATGCCGATACGCGGCCAGATTTCCTTCCTGCGCCAACGTCTCCAGCGGTTCCTGCTCAAATACCGTCGTGTCGTCTGCGAGATAGTCAAAAACCTCTGGCTGCAAAACGAAAAATCCGGCATTGATCCAGCCTCCGTCGCCATTCGGCTTTTCCCGGAAACCGTTGACCTGTCCGTCGGCAGAAAGGTCGAGCGCCCCAAATCTTCCGGGAGGCTGCACAGCGGTAATTGTCGCCAGCTTGCCATGGGACTGATGAAAGGCAACGAGTGCGGCGATGTCAATGTTGCCTACTCCATCGCCGTAGGTGAGCATAAACGGCTCGTCGCCAATGAACGGCTGAATGCGCTTGATCCGGCCGCCCGTCATCGTATCCTTGCCTGTATCGATCAAAGTAACCCGCCACGGGTCGCGGCAGCCATTGTGCAAGATGACTTCATTTCCCTGGCGAAAATCAAACGTCACATCCGACTGGTGCAAAAAATAATGGGCGAAATACTCTTTCATCATATAGCCTTTGTAGCCAAGGCAAATCACGAAGTCATTGTACCCGTACCTGGAGTAGATGGACATGATATGGCAAATGATCGGTTTATCCCCGATTTCAATCAGGGGCTTCGGCCGAAGCTGTGATTCTTCGCCGATTCGCGTGCCGTATCCGCCAGCCAGTATGACGACCTTCACGGCCCCCCCTCCTTCCTGTATTGCTCAATGTGCGCCAGGCACACTTGCCGCGTGTCTTCGTTTTGCTGGTAGGCTCTTGTCCATTCCACGATGCGATCCAGCGCCTGCTCGACCGTCCAGTGCGGCCGCCAGCACAGCAGCTCTCTCGCCTTGGTGCTGTCCAGCTTCAGGAATGTCGTCTCATGGTAGGCGACGCGCTCTGCGATGTGATAGGTTGCCTGTGCTCCCCATTTTGCACACAGCCGCGCAGCCAGCCACTCGACGGTTTTGGCATCGTCTGCATTCGGCCCGAAATTCCAGCTCGACGAGTAGCGCGGAGCGTCTTCGTACAGCTTTTGCGCGAGCAACAAATAGCCGTGCAGCGATTCCAGTACATGCTGCCAGGGGCGGATCGCATGTGGCTGGCGAAGCTGGATCGGCTTGCCGCCTAGCAGACTGTCCAGCAAATCGGGAACCAGTCGGCCAGGCGTAAAGTCACCACCGCCGATGACATTTCCTGCCCGTGCCGTTGCAATCCCGATGGGCGGCATCTTTTCCTGCGCTTCTCCCCCCTGAAAAAAGGAAGCCCGGTAGCAGGCGGTCACCAGTTCCGCGCACGCCTTGCTGTTCGAGTACGGATCGTGCCCGCCCAGCGTGTCCACCTCCCGATACCCCCACGTCCACTCCTTGTTTTCGTAGCATTTGTCGGTAGTGACGTTGACGAGCACCCTGATCGGAATGCCTGTCTCTCGCGCAGCACGAACTGCTTCCAGCAAATAGACCGTGCCCATCACATTCGTCTCGTATGTGGCGACAGGCTCGACGTACGACACCCCGACCAGCGGCTGGGCAGCCATGTGGATGACGATGTCGGGACGGGCTGACAGCAGCGTATCCGTCAGCTTTTTGCGTTCGCGGATGTCGCCTGTCACGGAATGAATCAACGAGTCGATGCTGCATAGCTCATATAAACTGGGCTTTGTCGGCGCCGGCAGCGCATATCCAGTCACCTGTGCGCCGAGCGTATGCAGCAAAAGGCACATCCACGCGCCTTTGAAGCCGGTATGCCCTGTCAGAAACACTTTTTTTCCTTGCCAAAAGGTCGCGTCTGGCCGCATCATGCTTCCCTGACCATTTCCATAATGTCGTGCCAGCTCATGCCCAGCCGCACAATGTCGTCCTCGACCAGCTTGCTGCCCATTTGCACCTCGATAATATCCAGGTCGCTGACCGCCTTGATCGCATGCTTGGCGCCTACCGGGATTTCGACCACATCGCCCGGCTTGACGCGACGCAGACGGTCATTCAGGACAAAATCGCCCTCGCCCTCCACGATCATCCAGACTTCGCTGCGAAAGTGATGGTATTGGTAGCTCAAATTTTTTCCCGCGTGCAGGTGAAGCTGCTTGGTCAACACCCCGACCTTGTCGTTCATTTTCTGAAACTGCAAGACGTGGTACCAGCCCCATCTGCGCTCTTCGAACATCGGCCGCCGCGACCAGTCGTTGGCGATGTCTTTGACGACATGGCTTTTGTCTTTTGCCGCGACCAGAATCCCGTCCGGGCTGGCAGCTACCACGACATCAGAGACGCCAATCGTGACAATCGGCAAGTCCAACTCATTGATGACGTGCGTGTTGGTACTCTCTACCAGGTGCACTTGCCCAACCGAGCTGTCGCTCATCTCTTCTGTCAATGTGTTCCACGTCCCAAGGTCCTTCCAGTGGCCTTCGTATGGCACGACCACGACATGCCTGGCTTTCTCGACAATCTCGTAATCAAAGCTGATTTTCGGCAGTTCCAGATAGCGCGCAGCCAGCTCGTCGTAGTCGACGGGCAGCTTTCTCTTCTGCAATTCGCCCAGCAAATAGCCCAGGCGAAACGCAAAGACGCCGCAATTCCACAGCGCGCCCTGCGCAAGCAGCCTGTTTGCTGCCTCCACAGAAGGCTTCTCGGTAAAACGCTCGACCTGCAGAGAGCTTTGCGGGCCGCTTTTTTTCTGGACCGGAATGATATAGCCGTACTTGGTGGAAGGATACGTCGGCGCGACTCCCATCAACGCAAGCTCTGCTTTCGATTCCATGATGACGCGCTCCAGACTTTTGAGCTTTTGAAAAAAATGGTCCTCCACAAACGAATCGACGGGCATGACGGTGACAACCTCGTCTGGCCCCAGGTGCTCGACACTGTGCAAATAGCTTGCAATCAAGGCAATCGCGGGAAACGTATCCCTTTTTTGCGGCTCCAAAATCAAGGGCACATTCGGCCCCAGCTGGTTGTAGATGAGATCCACCTGCGATTGACTCGTCGAAATATAGGCCATATCCAGGCATTGATTGGCGGCAAGCTGCCTCCACACCCGCTGAACCATGGACTCCGGCTCGCTTTCCCCGTTGCGAATCAGCTTCAAAAACTGCTTGGAACGAACATCGTTGGAGAGCGGCCACAGTCTTTTGCCCGAACCGCCCGACAGCAACACCAGTTTCATCCAGGCCACCTCTGTCCGTTATACTTCATGCATGCATCATCATATGAAACGATGATAGAGGATGACCGTTTTGCGAGTGAAAATGGTCTGTTCACCCGCTTTTTTCACGCAAACCGCGCCTGCCAGACAAAAGCCCCGACGCGATTGGTCGGGGCATGGTCTCTAGCGGATGGCATCGCCTCACGTCTGCTCGGTCCACCTGCGTGCGGCGTAGTCGTAAAAGTAGATTCCCGGCTCATGCGGAATGTGCGGGAACCAGAAGTCTTTCATGTAGCTTTTGGCCGTCAGCCCTTGAAAATGCAGCGAATACAGCCGCTTGAATGTACCGCTGGCCAAATCCTTGCAGAAAAGCTTCCCGTCGATCGCATACACTTTTTTCTTTCCTGCCAGACTCTCGGCCCAGAGCGGGCGATTCACATTTTCGTCGAAAAAGGCATCGCCAAACGACCCGTGCGTATGCTGCCTGCCGGAGTAAGAGCGGAAGTAAAGCAGGAAAAGCACCATATCCGACACAAGCGGCACCCCTTCGATCACCTGGTCGAATTCGAGCGTCTTTTGCACGAGCACCGGAAACATTTGCGGGTTCACAAAATATTGCATCGTCATGTTGCAGAAGCGATCCAGCGTATTCAAGTCTATGAAACTTGTCCACGCGAACTCCATGGAAAACGATTGAAACTCAGGCTGATTGACGTTGGCGTAGAGCATCACGTCCGAGTCGAGGTAAAAACAGCTTTGCAGCCCGTTTTTGCGCATGAAGTCGCGGAGAATAAACCAGCGCTGAAAACAGAACAGATTATATCCGTAGCTCATGACATGCATGTGTCGATACACCTTCGCAAACATTTGCGCCGCCTGCATGTACGAATCCAGCGGAACATGGATGATGCCTGGAGCAGCGTGTTTGCGGTTCGCCTCTTTGCCGAGCAGGTAGACGGGAGATTGGGGGTTGCTGAGCTTTGCTTGCCGCAAGCTGTAGGCTAAATAGTCGTCATCGCCCCTGTGCATGAAAATGATAGGCAAGGACATCGGTGCACCCCTCCTGTTCAGTCATTTTCCTTCACTTTATGCGCCTTCTGCTGCGGCGGAAACGGCCACTGCTTGTGCCTGCTGCCTAAATCCCCCTTCCTGTACGAGAGATTGGGGGATTACACCTGTTTCCCGCTATCTGCCGCGTTCATATCGTAATGTAGCATGATCGCATTTTTGCATGGACTGCCGATTTTCTCGAAGGAGGGACATGAGTGGGAGGAAGATGGACAGACGATGAGATTTTGGCCGAGATCAGCAAGCGCACATGGTATCACAAGATTCAACTGCGACCCGGCATCGCCACTCCCGGCCTGAAAATTTTGGAACCGCTCTGGGAGAGCACGCGCAAGTCCAGGGCGCATATCAACTACGCCGGTAAACGCGTGCTGGACATTGCCAGCTTTGACGGGATGTGGGCCTTCGAGGCGGAGCAGCTCGGCGCGTCGCTTGTCGTCGCTACTGATTGCATGCAGCCCTTGTACTCCAACTTTGAGTTGTGCAAAGACATTCTCGGCAGCAAGGTCATTCCGATGTACAACGTTTCGCCGTACAACCTGTGGGATGGCCTGAAAGTGCTGCTCATGGACGATTTCACCGTTCCGCTGCCGTTCCCGCAGCAAATCCGCCACAACCTGTTCGATATTGTCCAGCATACGGGTCTTCTCTATCATGTGCGCGATCCGCTGTGGACACTGTCGCAAGCGCGCAGCGTCATCAAGACAGGCGGACATCTGCTTTTGGAGACCGCCTGCATCCTGGACGACAACGAATCAAAAATGATCTACAACGGCCCTCCCGGCAACATGACCCGAATCTACCACGACATCACCACCTACTGGGTGCCTTCCATCCGCTGCTTGCGGGAAATGCTCGCCAGCACGCTTTTTGAAGTCTTGCCGCAAAGCATTTCGACGATCAGCTCCGGAATCAAAAACAACTATCCGATCGGCCGCGTCAGCATGGTCGCAAGAGCGATCAGCGGGCGAGAAACCGCCGCCGATTCGTACGCGGAGCTTTTGCGCATTTACCGCAATCCGGGCCTGGTGCCTGACTACCTGTAATGGCTGCATTGTTGTTGGACAGACAACCGGGTGTGCGCTCCCACTTCCTCGCAGGGGGCGGCACACCTTGTTGCTTTTTGCTGCCCCCCAAAAATTAAGAAATGTATCCCGACGCAAAAGACGATTCTTGTACATATTCTATTGCAGGCGTGCTGTTTTTTGCTGCGCTGACTTCTTGGAAAGGAGTGACAGAAGTGTCTAGTGGACAGTTGCCTCTCGTCAGTATCGTAACCCCTTCCTTCAACCAGGCAAAATTTATTCGCGAAACGATTAACAGTGTGCTTCTCCAGGACTACCCGAATCTGGAGATGATCGTAATCGACGGCGGGTCGACAGACGGTACACTCGCCATCCTGCAGGAATACGCCAGTGCGGACAGCCGCTTCCGATATATTTCCGAGCCGGACAACGGGCAATCTCATGCGCTCAACAAAGGATTTACCATGTCACAAGGAACGATCATCGGCTGGCTCAACTCGGACGACACCTATCTTCCCGGAGCGATTCGCAAGGCTGTCACCGCCCTTTTGCAGCACCCGGCTTGGGGAATGGTTCATGGGAAATGCCGGGTCATCAACGAACAAGGCCAGGCCGTCCAGACATTTCCGTCCTCGCACGCCGATGCCAAGCAACTGTTCTACTCCTGCTGCATCTGCCAGCCTGCAGCTTTTATTCGCCGCAACGTAATCGCGCAGATGGGGGGCGTGGACGAAAAGCTGCATTTTTGCATGGACTACGAACTGTGGATGCGGATCGCCAAGTTTCATCAGATCGGCTTCGTCCCGGAGTTTTTTGCCAACGCACGCATCCACTCCACTTGCAAGTCGACAACCCAATGGCACTCGGTCGGAATTCCGGAAGTGTTCAAGTCGCTTGCCAAGCATTATTCGAGCATTCCCAGCGGTTGGGTGTCACACGTCTCGCAATATCGCGGGATGGGCGTCATTGACCTGTTGAAAATATACAAGTCGTTCCCTTCCAACTCGGCACATGTCACAAGCATCAACCGTTTTCCCGGCTCATGGGCTCCCCCAGTCCTGCGCATTATCGTCCAGTCGGATCGTGCCAATCCCGCTCACATCCTGCTCATCAAAGGCAAGGTTCCCACAGCCCGTACCAAGCTGGAAAAACCTTTTCACCTGACTGCGCTCGTCAACGGGGCGCGCGCCAAGACGTTTACCGTGGAAAAATCGCAGTTCGCCCTGGAAATTCCGCTTGATCCACGCACGAACGTTCATAGCGTAGACATCGCTTCTTCGCTCATCACGCCAGCATCTGTCCCGTCCTTGCAAAACAAGCTGGTCGGCGGCTATCTGGCCGAAGAAGTGATTCCGCTCACCCACGATGAATTCATCGTGTACCATACGTTTTCCAGAGCGTGACAGACTTCACATGTACAGTCTCGTTTCAATCACGGCCGCCGCTCCTGCAATTGCCAGCAGGAGCAGAATGGGATAGGCGGCTGGTACATACGCGTACACCGCAACGGTCAAGACTGCCGTCCAGATTCCTACGCACCAGTGGCAACTGAGCAGCTCGCCAATCCAGCGGCGCACTTTTCCCCCTTTGAACCGATACTGGCGGTTCATTTGCCCGGTGTCGTCGGGTTCATACACGATGGTAAAAAATGGCTCGCGCAAAAAAGAAGTGATTTCGTCATACACGATCAAATGGGTGAGACGAAAGCTGGCCAGCACGAGAATGACCAGGTCAATCCACGAGATGCCAAACATCGACTTTTCCCTCTTTCCAATATTTTGTGGTTTTCTTCGCCGTTGAATCTCGAGTACCATGAGAAGACGACATCCAGAGAAAGGCGTGATGACATGAATCGCAACATTTCGAAGATTGCAGCTATCCTTTCCCTGTCCGTCACCTTCACCATGATCGGACAACCAGCTTTTGCAAAAACGACTTTTACCCCTCTGAAAAAAGGGATGAATAATGCGCGGGTGCTCGAAGTGGAAAAAATGCTCGACGCCCTGAACTTCGACCGCAAGCTGAAAGTAGACAAGCTTTATACCGCTGATACCGTGTACAACGTCAAGCAATTTCAAAAGAAATACAAGCTCAAGCAAACAGGAATCGTCAACAAGGCGACCTACGACAAGCTGAAAAAGACGTACAATGCCCTCAAGAAAAAGCCGGCACCAAAGCCGCAAGCACCTGCCAAGCCTGCCCAACCAGCCGATCAGGCAGTGACGCTCAAGCTTGGTTCCACTGGCGAACGGGTCAAGGATTTGCAAAAGATGCTCGCTGATCTGGGCTACAAGGTAACTGCGACAGGCAAATACGACGAATCGACCCGTTTTGCCGTCATGTTGTTCCAGTCCCGCAACAAGCAAACCCTGACGGGTGAAGCCGATGCGAAGACGTACAAAGCAATCGAAACTCAGCACAAGAACAACAAGAACCAACCGAAGCCAACACCAGAACCAACACCAGCACCAACGCCGAAGCCGCCAGTAACTCCGGCTCCGACCCCAAGCCAGCCGGAAACACCGCAAAAGCCGGACACAGGCACACAAGTACCGTTGCCTGCCGAGCTTACGGCAGATGAGAAACAAATGGTGCAGTTGGTGAACCAGGAACGTACAAGCCGTGGACTCGCTCCGTATCAGGTAGACATGCAGCTGGTCAAGGTAGCGCGCGTCAAGGCGCAGGAAATGGTAGCCAAGGGCTACTTCAGCCACACCTCTCCAACTTACGGCTCGCCTTTCCAGATGATGGACACCTTTGGTATTCATTATATTGCCGCTGCTGAAAACATTGCCCAAAATCCGTCTGTCAGCGGTGCCCATCAAATGTTCATGAACTCTTCGGGCCACAAGGCGAACATCGTCAGCCCTACCTACGACTACGTCGGGATTGCTGTCGTGGACGGCGGTCCGCACGGAAAAACGTTTGTGCAAATGTTTTTGAAAAAGTAATGCTCATCGAATGCAAAAGCCATCATTTCGCTTGCGAAATGGTGGCTTTTTTTGCTCAGAACGACACAGCGATCCGGTTGTTGGCGGAAAAATGCACCGATTGATCGTTGCAGAGGACGATTCCTTCTACAACGATTGCTTTTCCTGACTCCTGCTTCAGGAAGGAAACCTGGAAATTTTGAAACGCTTCTGCCGACTGCGGCGGGATTACCACCGGCTGGATCGGCGCAATCCAGTATTCGCCCCGCTCCATCGCCTGCGTGAACCAGTCGTCGTCAAGGTATCTCCAGCCCTTCAAGCCGTTGCTTCCTTGCACCGCCAACGTCTCCACGAGTTTTGGCGGCAAAATCTGTCCGCCCATCTTGATCGAATCGGCAGGAGTCACCCGCAGGCACACAATCGGATTGTACAGCACCTCTGTCCCTGTGTTTTTGACCTGCAGCGTGCCGATGAGCAGGTACGGCTTCTCGGCTGAGTCCGAATGGATCAGCGTGTAGTCGAAAAATACTTCGGCCGCGATCCGTCCCTGTGCCTGGACAGTCGGCTTTGCTACGATTGGAACGGGGGCATTTGCTTGTGCTGTTGCTTTGGGTTGCTCCACGGTTTCTGATTGCTTCGCTGCTTCTGCTGGCTCCACTGCTCCCGCTTGCTTCTCCGCTTCTGCCTGCTCCACCGCTCCTGCTTGCACCGCTGGCTCTGCCTCCTCCACAGTTTCCTCTTGCAAAGCTGCCTCTGCCTGCTCCACAGTCCCCGCTTGCACCGCTGCCTCTGCCTGCTCCACTGCTCCCGCTTGCAAAGCTGCCTCTGCCTGCTCCACTGCTCCCGCTTGCGCCGCCGCTTCTGCCGACTCCACTACGTCCGTCTGCCCTGCGTTTTCTTCTTTTGCCCCACGCTCATCGGCATGCACTGCTCCCCGATCAAGCAGCATCTCTACTTCATTGAGCAGCTCCACTTTGTCATCTGTACCCGGCCATGCCTCAACACGGCTTGGTTGGGATGGCCATACGCTGGAATAAAACAGCTTTAAAATGTTCGGCGGCAGATAGGCCAGCGGCTGAATGCGCAAGCCGCTTTGCATATACTCCAAAATGCCCGAGGCGAGGTAAAACGCAATCTTTTCGCTATACGCCCTGCGCCGGTATACTTCGGTATGCAGCGGAATTTGCAGTTGGACGTGCACGATTCCACTATTTTGCTTCGCGCCTTTGCTCACCTTTTGCTGGCAAGGGATTCCCGTCTGCTTCAACTCTGCCTGCAGGCATCTGATGAGCTCTCTTTGCCGCTCGCTTTCAGGCGGGTACAGAACCAGCCGCGGTTTTTCCAGCTGCCGCAGTTCCTTCATGCTGAATCGGATCGCGATGTCGGTATTTTTGGCGAGGGCGAGGTTGTTTTTGGCCAGCACGACCTCCATGCCATAATCGGAAACAAACCGCTGTACCTTGCCCAGCACCTCCCATTCATAGGCTGTTTCTGTGGCAGAGCTTCCCGTGAAGAGAGCGCAAACCTTGCCCTTCAATCCCGAGTCCAGATCGATGCGCTTCTGCTTCGGGTCCCACTTCAATTGAAATCCGTTTTGCTTGCAAAATAATCGAAAAGCAGGCAGTGCCGCATACGGCATAGTCCCGCCACGCTGCCCGCTGTAATATACCTCGACGTCCATTTCCGTTCACTCCCTTACGACACTTCCTAAACTCGCTCCGCCATATTGTATGAACGCCCAGTGCCAAAAGTGAGCAATTTTGGCACTGGGCGTTCCTTCTCGGGCTGTATGGCATACCATGGCAACTAGAAAGGAGTGGTCATATGTCCGTCGAGCACCCGCCGCTGATCTCTATTATCATCCCTGTCAAAAATGAAGGAGACAATGTGCGCTCCACGATTACTTCCCTCGTCAATACAAGAACGAATATGAGCTATGAAGTCATCGTGGTCGATGATGCTTCTACAGATAACGGCTGTCATTTTTTACGCCAACAGGAAAACCCGAACATCAAGCTGATTACGACAGAAGGCATCGGGGCCGCAGCCGCGAGAAATCTGGGCGTGGAGCAGTCACGTGGAAAATATTTGATCTTTTGCGATGCTCACCTCACTTTTGAAAACTTTTGGATCGACCGCCTGCTGGAGCTGGTCCTCACGAAAAAGGCGGACGGTGTCGCCCCCGCCATCGCCTCCATGACAGAGCCGCACAAAATCGGCTACGGGCAAAAGCTCGATCAGAAGCTCGGCGTCGTCTGGAATCCGAATCCGCATCGCCCTTCTCCGGTCGCAATCCTGCCAGGGGGCTGCTTCCTCGTCACACGGGAAGCTTTTTTGAAGGTGGGCGGCTTTGATCGCGGCTTTCGCGTCTGGGGCTTTGAAGACATCGAGTTTTCCATCAAAATGTGGCTGTTCGGGTTCACCTGCCTGGTACATCCTTCCGTGAAAATTCTTCATTTGTTCCGGCAAACCCATCCGTACACGGTGGCTCATGAGCACATCTACTACAATATGCTGCGGATGGCGTACAGTCATTTTAACGAACAGCGGATCGAGGCGACGAAAAAGCTCATTGTGTACGCAGATGCAAACGAGATCGAAGACGATGTCCTGACCAGTGGCGCGGCAGCCCAGCGCATCCGTTACCTCGCCCAGAGAAAACGGGATGACAACTGGTTTTTCCAACAGTTCCAGATCCCGTTCTAACCTGTCCTTTCACCTAAAAAATAGGCATTCGTTGACAAGCAAATTTCCCCTTGCCCACATAGTATGTAACTGCAAAGCAAATCCCTCAGGAAAGGAAGGATTCATACGGTGAAACATCCTGTGAAGCCCATTATGGGTCGCCAGCTCCCTACACCGACGCCGACCGCCACTCCTCCTACTCCGAACAACCTTCAGGAAGAGTGCATTCGCGTCCAAAAGGTGTATGACTGGGTCGTTCTTGCTAACAGCTACCGAAACAAGATTGCCCTTCCCGACGATTGTCGAGCTCTTGTGGACGCAGCTATTCGTGCAGGGCAAGATATTACCATTTCGTGCGTGGAGCCTGTATCTCCCGGACCTACCTGCAATGTCGTCAGCATTCGCCGTGAAAACATCACCGTCAACGGAACCACCGTTCGCGTAGGTGTCGTCCGATTCGTGTTCAGTGCGACTGTTATCGTACGTGTTTTCGCAGACGGAACGCCACTCTGCGAATTTACGACAACCGTCCAGTTCGATCAGGAAGTCGTGCTCTGCCTGCCTGAACCGCTTAACGAGGACAACATCGTTTGCCGCATCAGCGCCCTGGAGTGCAGCCCAACCGGAAACGTTCTCCTTGGCGGCATGGTTCAACTCGATGTCATTGTCTGCGTGGAAATCCAGGTCGAAGCGGAAGTCAAACTGGAAGTGCTGGCCAAATTCTGCTCGCCACGTCCTAACAACATTCCTGTACCATCGCCAACACCTTCCTTCCGTTGCCCGCCGATCTCGTTCCCGCCGCAATGCCCGCCAATCTTCCCAGTTCGCAACTGCGATTGCCAGGCATCCGTGAACGCACTGATTCCGAACATTTCGATCAGTATCGGTATCCCGCTCGAAGTCGCCGTCGGTACAATTCAACTGATCGCCGACATCTGCCCAAGCTGCGATCCATCCAGCAGCTCGTTCACCTTTAACTTCTTTGACACTGTCATTACTGAACTGTTGGGCGACCAAAGCTTCAGCTTCTCGCCAACTTCGATCAGTTCGCCGACATGCATTACCGTCCTGCCAGGCATCGAGCTGTTGAGTGGTCTCGTCGTAACTGGTACCGGGGTAAGAACATTTACCGCAACCGGCGTCCAGGAGGTCATGACCTACTCGCTGACTCTCGCCGAAACCGGCCTCGGCCTGCCAGACGTCATCATCTTTACACTGACCGATTCCAACGGTGTCCTGGTCTTCACTGCCAACATCACTGTCGTTCCAGACGAGCAACTGCTGGTACGCGACTGCATCACCTTCCAGGATATCGTTATCACCTCACCATAAAGACGCTTCGCTCAAAAACTGTGTTTTACCGGGAGAAGACCATGGCTTCTCCCTTTTTTGCGTTTTTGCCTGCTCTACCAGGATACATGCACCATTTGGCATGCCTTACATATGTCTATAGAGGATCATCTTACGCAAAAAAGGAGGACAACACGGTGCTTAAAAAGAGAACCTCCAGCACAAAAAAGCCAAAAGCCGGAAACGAGAAGCTCCTTTTGCTGAAAAAACAGGCCTACTACTACGAAGACAAAGCAATCCAGCTAGGCCAGCGCGTCGCGGAGCTTGAAGAACAGATAGAAGCGCTCAGCCAGGAAAACCAGGAATACCGAATCCAACTGGAGGAATTGCAGCAGACACTTTCCACGCTGGACGAGAAAGCGATGGAATGGCAACAGTACACCGAACAGTCGCAAAAGCTGCTCACCGAGTTGGAGACGAAGCTCGACCATTACCAGAACCTGCTGCAGCAACGCGAAAAGGCCATTGCTGTCTATAAAGACCGGGAAGGCAAACTGAAACAAACGATCGAAGAGTTGCAACAAGAAATACACAACCTGGAACAGTCCCCGAGTCTGGCAGAGGCGCTCGCCAAGCATGAGGCCCAGGAAGCCCACTTGCGGGAGCATATCGAACTGCTGCAGCGCAAGGTCGAGAGCTTCGAGAAAAAAGAAGCGCAATGGGAAGAGCGGCTGTCTGAGTTGAAAGCAATCGAGTCTGCGAACGAGCAAGTGCTCAAGCAACTGGAAAGCGCGCGGCAAAAAGAAGCAGAATTGACGAAGGTGATCGCCTCCCAGGAGCAAATCCATGCCAAACTGCAGGAAGAGCAGCAACAGCAACGCAGTAATATGGAAGAACTGCTTGCGGAACGCGAGCAATTGCTTGCGACGATTACCCGGCTGGAGCAACAGGAACAATCATGGAAAAAAGCGTTTGACCATATGCACACCGAATACGAGAGCGCGCAGCAAATCGAGCAGGAGCACCTCACCCAGTTGGAGCACTTGCAAGAGCAACTGCAACAAAAGGATGCCGAGTTGCAAGCCGCTCGCCAAAGCTATCAGGAACTGAGCGATCAGCACGACCAGACGCTGCAGCAACTGAACACCGCTTCAGAGCAGCTCGAAGCCACTTCCCGACAACTCGCAGATACTTCTCAACAACTCGAAACGAACATCTCCCACTGGGAGCAGCAGGAGCAAGCCTGGAAACAGACCCTTGCGCAAAAAGACGCCGAGTTGCAAGCCACTCACCAGGCCTATCTGGAACTGAACGACAAGCACGACCAGACACTTCAACAACTGAACACCGCTTCCCAGCAACTCGATGAAATGAGCAAACAACTGGAAGAAGCAACGACGCAATGGCAAAACACCTCTTCCCAGCTCGATGCGACAACCCGCCAACTGGAGGCAACAACCGAACAACTCGAAGCCGCCCGCGACCAAGAAGCACAGCTTTTGACACAGCAGCAACAGCTCGAAGCGAATATCGCCCACTGGGAACAACAGGCGCACTCTTGGAATCTGACCCTGGAGCAAAAGGATGCCGAGCTGCAAACTGCTCAACAGGCTTATCAGGAACTGAGCGACCAGCACGACCAAACGCTGCAGCAACTAAGCACCGCTTCGCAGCAGCTTGATGAAATGAGCAAACAACTCGAAGACACCACCATGCAATGGCAAAGCACCTCTTCGCAGCTCGATGCTACAAACCACCAACTGGAGGCTGTAACCAAGCAGCTTGAGGATACTACCCAACAACTCGCAGATACTTCTCACCAACTCGAAGCCGCCCGCGACCACGAAGCACAGCTATTGGCGAAGCAGCAACAGCTCGAAGCGAGCATCTCCCACTGGGAACAGCAGGAGCATTCATGGAAACAGACCCTTGCGCAAAAAGACGCCGAGTTGCAAGCCACTCACCAAGCCTATCAGGAACTGAGCGACCAGCACGACCAGACGCTGCAGCAACTGAGCACCGCTTCGCAGCAACTCGATGAAATGAGCAAACAACTGGAAGAAGCAACGACGCAATGGCAAAACACCTCTTCCCAGCTTGATGCTACGACACGCCAACTGGAGGCAATAACCGAGCAACTCGAAGATACTTCCCACCAACTCCAAGCGGCACGCGATCACGAAGCACAACTTTTGACACATCAGCAACAACTCGAAGCGAGTATCGCGTACTGGGAACAACAGGAGCAAGCCTGGAAAATGACCCTTGCACAAAAAGACGCCGAACTCCAAACTGCTCAGCAGGCCTACCAGGAACTGGACGACAAGCACGACCAAGCGCTGCAACAGTTGCACACCGCTTCACTTCAGCTCGATGAAATGAGCAAAAAATTGGAAGAAACAACCACACAATGGCAAAGCACCTCTTCGCAACTCGATGCTACGACCCGCCAACTGGAGACGACAACAAAGCAGCTCGAAGATACTTTCCAGCAACTCGAAAACACTACCCAACAACTCGAAGCCACTTCAACCCAACTCGAATCCACTACCCAACAACTCGAAGCCGCCCGCAACCATGAAACACAGCTTTTGGCACAGCAGCAACAACTAGAAGCGAGCATCTCCCACTGGGAACAGCAGGAGCAATCATGGAAACAGACCCTTGCGCAAAAAGACGCTGAACTGCAAGCCGCGCACCAGACCTATCAGGAGCTGCGCGACAAGCACGACCAGACGCTGCAGCAGTTGCGCGACGCCGAAAGAAAGCTGGCCCAGCAGCAGGCGGATGAGAGCAGTTGGAACAAACGCCTCGAAGACACCATCCAGTCGTTTAAACAACAACTGATGGAAAAAGAAAAGCAGCTTGAACAAATCACCACCCAGGAGCTTGTCTTGAAAAAGACAGTCGCCGGACTGAAACAGCTTGTCAAGGAGCATCAGGAAAAAGAGGAGAAATACAGACAAGCCATAAAAGACTTCAGCCAAAAGGAAGCGCGGGCGAACAAGGCGTTGAGCCAGTTGCCAAGCAGCAGTCAGTCGACGGGGATCGTCTCTTCCTCTACTCCCTTGCCGTTCCAGATGCCGCCGTACACCCAGCAGGGGAACACATTCAACCCGTTCAAGTGACCTGCTCCAATGTGCGATAGCCGTTACCACTCGCAGCCTTGCTGAATAAAACATAGTACAGTACAGAAAGGGAGGGATATCCATGACACCAGATCAACTCCGCGCACTTTACAATCAACGCCAGCAACGCCCTGTTCACCAAGGCATGCGGCCGTTGGGAATGCCGCCATCGCCACTGCCAAAATCCGGGCCCGTGCACAACGTCAAGCCCTTTGTCCAAACCAAAACAACCGGGGGATGCTGCGGCAGGCGTTGGCGAGGCTAAGGCAATAAAAGTACCCTTTTCCATGACCCGTTCTGTGTGGGATGAAATGATCCGGCATTGCCAGGAAGAAAAACCGTATGAGGCATGCGGCCTGCTTTCGGGAAGGAACGGCAGCGCGCAAACGATCTGGCGGATGGAAAACATTTTGAAGCGCCCCGACGCTTTTGCCATGAACACACGGCAAATCCAGAAGGTGCTGCAAAAAATCGCTTTCCGGGGGGAAAAGCTGGTCGGAATTTACCATTCCCATCCAACTGCTCCGCCTGTTCCATCCATCGAAGACATCGCCTACGCCAACTATCCCGAAGCCGCCTATCTCATCGTCTCCCTTGCTTCGCCAAAACCTGCACTCGGATGTTACCGCATTTGGGGGGCAACCGCCTTTTCGTGCCCTCTCCAGCTTGAATAGAGTCCATCTATCCGATTCAGTCAAAAAAACAGGCAGAACGGCGGGTCATCGCTCCCGCTGTTCTGTCTGTTCCATTTTGGTGACGATCAGCCATTCACGCTGTTCCCAACTGACAAAATCATCCTCCCACAGCACCTGACACCGTTCCTCGTCGATGCTGATGACGACACCTCTGGCACCATCCTTCGCGAATACGACCAAATCCCCTACTTGAATCACCTGTATCGCCGCCCATTATCCCAGTCTGAAAATGATCCCGTGGCCGCCCTTCGGGTATTCCCACTTGATGTTCTCGTGTGGACAGCCGATGCGGCAGCTTCCACATTCGTGGCAACCTTCGTATCCTACGTGCATGCGCACCTCTTCCCACTTGTACACCTCCGCCGGACAAAAGATCGTACAGAGCTTATCCGGGCACTGCGTCGCGCACACATCAGCGTTCAACACGTGCAGATGCGACTGCGTGTCGGCCTTGAAGCGAACCAGGTACTGCTTTTCCTCGATCGATTGCCCTTTGGGTATTTGCGTCATCACTTCATCACCCTCCATGCATTCATCAGATCGCGTGCCATCTTCCACTTGTCCCTGGCGCTGCCCAGGTCGCTCCATATTTTTTTCTGCTTGCTCCACTTCGAGCTTCCATCCACCGTGAACATCTGGCTGGCCACCCGGTTCATCATCGGGATGTACTGCTCGAAGTAGTGCGGCGACTTTTCAAAATGATGCGTGGCGTCCTTGTACTTTTTCAAATCCTGGCCGACGAAGCTGTTCAACAGATTGGTGCGGTACGATTCCAGCATTTTTTCCGAGTAATCTCCCGCTTCTCTGGCGGCCAAAATCGCTTCGGCCGCCATGACTCCGGATGCCATTGCCATGTTCGAGCCTTCGCGATGAATGGCATTGACGAGCTGCGCAGCGTCGCCAACGACGAGCACGCCGTTGCCGACAATTTTGGGCATGGAGCGGTAGCCGCCTTCCGGGATGAGGTGAGCCAGGTACTCCTGCTGCTCGCAGCCTTGCAGGTACGGGCGAATCATCGGGTGGTTCTTGACGTAATCCAATAGCTCATACGGCTTGATCTTGTGCTTAATCAGCCCGGACAGCATCGTGCCCACGCCGATGTTCAGACTGTCCTTGTTCGTGTACAGCCAGGCTGTGCCGAGAATCCCTTTGGTCGAGTCGCCGAAAATCTCGATCGTGCAGCCGTTGTCGCCTTCCAGATTGAAGCGCTCCTCGATGATTTTGCGGTCCAGCTTGAGCACTTCCATGACGGCCAGCGCGACTTCGTCCGGGCGAAACTCCTTGTGAAAGCCAAGTGATTTGGCCAAAAGCGAATTGACCCCGTCTGCGAGGACGACCACATCGGCGTAGACGTCTCCATCCGGGCGGTCTGTCTTGATCCCCACCACTTTGCCATCCTCGACGATACAAGACAACGCGACCGTCTCGTTGAGCAAAAGCGCCCCTTGCTGCACCGCCTTTTCCGCAAACCACTGGTCGAATTTGGCCCGCAGCACCGTAAAGTTGTTGTAAGGCTCCTTTGCCCACTCCAGACCTTTGTAGCTGAAGCTTACGGCGGATTCCTTATCCAGCATCATGAAGCGCTGCTCGACGATGGGACGCTCAACCGGCGCCTCCTTGTAAAATCCGGGGATGATGTCTTCCATTGTCTTGCAGTAGAGCACTCCCCCCATCACGTTTTTCGACCCTGGGTATTCGCCGCGCTCCATCAACAGCACATTGACGCCCGCCTTCGCCAATGTGTAGGCGCATGCGGTTCCGGCCGGACCTGCACCAACGACAATCACATCAAATTTCTCAGCCATACGTAACCTCCCTGTCCGGCTCCTTCTGGAACGCCTCCATTAGTAACGGCACAATCTCAAAGGCATCTCCCACAATCCCGTAGTGGCACGCCTGAAAAATCGGCGCGTTCGGGTCTTTGTTGATCGCAATAATCAGTCCGGCGTTACGCATGCCGACCAGATGCTGGATTGCGCCGGATATTCCGATGGCAAAATAAATTTTCGGCGTCACCGTCACCCCTGTCTGCCCGACCTGATGGGCATGATCGATCCATCCCGCCTCGACGGCATCCCTGCTCGCTCCAACTGTCGCTCCGATGGCTTCCGCGAAACGGTGGATGAGCGCAAAGCCTTCCTTGCTCCCCAGCCCTTTTCCTCCCGCCACGATGACGTCCGCTTCGTCCAGCCTGACCTTTTCCCTTGTTTCCCGCACGACTTTCAAGACTTTTGTGCGAATGTCCTCTTCTGCAAGCTGGATGCTCTCGCGGATCACCTCGCCCGTGCGCGTGAAGTCAGGCTCCATCGCCTTCATGACCTTCGGGCGGACCGTCGCCATTTGCGGACGGTGCTTCTTGCACAAAATCGTCGCCATAATGTTTCCGCCAAACGCCGGACGGCTGGCTTCGAGCAGCCCTGTCTCCGCATTGACGTCAAGCATCGTCGTATCGGCCGTCAGCCCTGTCTCCAGGTCGGTCGCAACAGCGCTCGCCAAGTCCTTGCCTGTGGAGGTCGCTCCGTACAACAAAATTTCCGGTTTGTGCTTCTGTACGCACTCGATCACGGCTCGCATGTACGACTCCGTGCGGTAATCGGCAAAAATACGGTCGTCGTAGACGTACACCTGGTCCGCCCCGTACGGAAACACGGTTTGTGCCAGCTCCCTCACGCCATCTCCGATCAAAAGACCTGCGAGCGGCACACCGCGTTTGTCGGCCATTTGCCGGCCAGCCCCAAGCAATTCGAGCGACACGGGTGCAATACGTCCTTCCCGTACTTCCAGATAGACCCAGATGCCCCGATAATCGTCCAGATTCATGCCTGCCCCTCCTTCACGCGAAACAACGCCTGTTTTTCTTTCAGGATTTCCATCAAGCGCTCGACCTGCTCCTTGGGGGTGCCCTCCAGCATTTCCCCTCCCTTTGGCTTTTCCGGCGGCCATACCTTCGCCACAATCGTCGGCGAGCCTTTCAGGCCGAGCAGGTTCCGGTCGATGTCTCCAAGGTCGTTTACCGACCAGACAACCGGATTGTACCGGGCCGCGCGCAGCATGTTCGGCAACGGCGAGTACGGCACCTCATTGATTTCCTTTTCGACAGAAAAAAGGCAGGGCAAGGCAGACTGGACGACCTCATAGCCGTCTTCCAGCTTGCGGTGCACGATGGCATAGCCTTTCTCCTTGTTTACCTCTACCACTTTTTTGACGTTGGTGAGCGGAGGTATATCGAGTCTTCTTGCCACTCCCGGACCGACCTGGCCCGTATCGCCGTCAATCGTCATCTTCCCGCAGATAACCAGATCAACAGGCTGTGTTTCGGCGATTTTTTCAATTGCCTTGGTAATGGCATAGCTCGTCGCCAGCGTATCCGCCCCGGCAAACGCGCGATCCGTCACCAGATAGCCTGCGTCTGCGCCGATCTCCACACATTTGCGAATCGCTTTTACGGCTGGCGGCGGCCCCATCGTCACCACGGAAACTACGCCTCCATAACGCTTTTTCAACCGGACTGCTTCCTCTACCGCGTGTGCGTCATACGGGTTGAGAATCGCGGGTGCGCTGGCACGATCCATCGTGTTTGTTTTCGGATTCATCTTGATGACCTTCGTGTCCGGCACCTGCTTGATGCAAGCTACGATGTGCAGCATGAACAATCCCCCCCTTGCTGCCGGGCGCGGGCTCGCTTTTTCCAGCTCAAAGGTTGTCTTTCTTTCGCGCAAATCATTTCGGGCAGCTTGTCGTTCGTTGTTACTAACCTATTGCAAGGAGGGCGGGCTTAGACCTGAAACGCTCGGACTGTCAGGGAACATTTAGAGGCCATTTCCTTTTTCCACAAAAAAAGACGCCTGGCATCGGCCAAGCGCTGACAGGCGTCTTTCGTTTTGCTTATTTTTTCAAGGACAGCTCAACCGACGCGTCGGTGAACTTCTTCGTTACACGCTTCAATTTGATTTGCAGTCCGATTTGCGGAAGGATTTTTCCGACCTCCGGCACTTCCGGCATCGAGTAGTCGTTGCTGTCGTCGAACGTGGTCACTCCCTTGAGCGACGGGTATTTCATGGTGCCGAAAATATAATCGAGATTCATACCAGACGTCTTGTTCGGGCTGAATGCCGCGTCGTTCACCTGGTAGCGGGAATCGGCAATCGCGTCTTTGTTTCCTTCGTCGTTGTTCCAGTAGCGCACTTCCTGATGCGCATCGACTACGCCGAGCATGCCGTAGCCTGGATGCTGGCTTGTGTTGTTGTCTTCTGTTTTGCCGTAGCGGCCGTCATAGTACCAGATCACCATGCCTGGGTCGTAAGAGAAGAACGAGTTGCCGCGGCGGAAGTATTTCAGACCTTCGTCCACGCCTTCATGAGAGCGCAGCTCGATCAGGTAGTACGCGTCGTACAATTTTCCTTTGCCGTCGAAGTGAACGAAGCCATCCAGTTCGAACTTCAGGTCGCCCTCGGCGTCGTCGGCAAAAATGACTTCGCCGTCCGCTTCCACTTCAAAGTTGTCGAGGTAGAAGCCAGGCAGTGCCAAACCGCCATCTGTCACGTAGTTGAACTCCACGCGAATTTTCTTGCCGGTAAAATCATTCAGGCTGATTGTTTCCTTTTCCCAGCCTTTGGTGACATCGTCGTATTGCTCTACCGTTTTGCTTTCGCCTGTATCCTCATCAATCACGTTGACATACAGGTAGTCGTAGTCGGTTTCAATCGCTCTCCACGAGTCGAAGCTCATGGACGCCGTGCTTGCCCCGGTCAGATCGATTACGTCCGAAATCATTTTCGTATTCAGGTTGTCGCCTTCATCGGAGAAGTAGGCGTAATCCCCGTCTTTCGGCTGAGTCGGCGGTTCTTTTTCGACCTGCGGCATGTTGAGCTTGATAACTTTTCCACCCATTTCGGTGCTGGAAGCGTCAATCAGGCCAAACGTCTTCTTTTTCTTTTCCAGATCCTTATAATCGATGACGCGCGGAGCAATCCATTTGCCGCCGTACATTTCTTGCAGCATCATCTTGGACCACGGATCCAGTCCGGTTGGTTGTGTTTGGAAAATTTTGCCTGTATGGCTACCAGAAGACATCAGGGACCATGCCCCTACTGGCGAATCGTGTCCTTGTCTCGTCGTATCATACAAATCCGGCAGCCCAAGGTTGTGTCCGTATTCGTGGGCGAAAACGCCAGGTGCGCCGTCTTCCGGCTGAATCATATAGTCGAAAGCTTTCAGGCTTGTGCCTGGGATTTCTACCGGCTTTTTCAGTGTCCAACGGTGCGACCAGATTGCATCTGCATCCTCGCCTGTCTCTTCACCGATACCGGCATGTACGAGCATCAGGTTGTCCAGCATGCCGTCCGGCTCCATCAGATCGCCATCGCCATCCAGGTCGTACGGGTCGCGCTGGTCGAATTCTTCCTCCCTGCCTGCAATTGCCTTGCCTACAGCTTCCAGCGTTTCTTCGACCAGATCGCGCGGTGCTGCGTCGTTGCCGCTCGAATTGTTTCCGCCGTAATACTTGTAGCTCTTTTCCGCCATCTGCCAGGGAGTGACTACTCCATCTACCGTCCAGCTTCTGCCGGACTGCAAATAGTAGTACTCGGCCATTGTCGTCATGCTGGTGCCTTCTGGCGTCGTATAGCCCTTTTGGTTGAAAAGCATTTCGCGGTAGTGCTTTTCATTGAAGTCCTTCGTCCAGAGCGTGTCGTTCTCTTTTGGCAGCTGGTTGTGCTCCCGATCCGGGAATTCAACGAGCGCGACCACAATGTTATCGGTATGTACTCGTTTGGAGGCTCGCAGTTCGCTTTCATCCTGGTCCTCGACCTCTGCCACCCGCTTTGCCGCCTCCGACAAGGCTGCCATTTGGGACTTCTCCGCTTTTTTCCCAAAGGAGCTGGAGTTGTCGATTCCATGCGGCACTTTTTTGTCCTTGAGATATTCGAGCAAAGCTTCATTGATTTCTTCCTGATCGGCGTCCTCATCAATAACGCCTTGCTCCATCAACCCTTTTACCAGTCGGTCGATATTGACTGTGGACAAGTCCACCTCCAGGGTATGCTTGTCCTCTTTCGACTTGGCCAATCCCGCTGCAGGTGCAGCCGCAAATGCACTCAGCACAAGTGATGACGAGAATAAAATAGCTAAGAACTTCTTGCCTTTCTTCACTGCCGTTCACCCTCTCTTTCTGTCTGTATGGTTTGGCCGGACTATCATTTCGCCCCCTGTAGTTCCGACTATTCACAATTATTACATACATCTTGATAACAGCCTAAAAATTTCTTTCGACAGAAAATTATCCCTGCGCAAAACGATTTTTCTCTTGAGACATCTGACCTAAAAGGACAAACTGTTTGATTTTCCATTTTTTGTGCTATTTTTCTCGGATTGCAGGAGAAGAAAGACTTCGCTAAGCCTGCCAAAAGTCCTATCAATCCATTGTAGAAAATTGTCGATCAAACACGAAAAATACTTTTTCATCAAACGGTTCGATCCGGTTCTTTTCCATTTTCATTTGCGCATCATAAAAAAGCCGTCGTGCAAGGCCGATCCGCACGACGACAAAACTGTCCACCGCCCCCGTCACGCCGGGCATACTTCGGTTCAGCATAGATTGCAGAATATTTCGCAATATTTTTATAATGAGGTTGCTGCGCATTATCAATCTCTTTCCACAGGAAAAAGGAGTGGGTCCAATGCAAGACAAAATGTTTGCCCGTTTACAGGAAATTTACCCTGAACTTGTTTCATTCCGGCGTGATCTGCATATGTACCCAGAGCTTTCCTTCAAAGAGGAGAATACAGCCAAAAAGGTAGCAGACAGGCTCGCTTCCTTTGGCATGGAAGTCAAAACAGGTGTCGGAGGCATGGGCGTCGTCGGCTATCTCAAGGGCGGAAAGCCCGGAAAAACCGTCGCCCTGCGCGCCGACTTTGACGCCCTGCCGATTCAGGATGAAAAAGACGTCGCGTATAAATCGCGCATTCCGGGCGTCATGCACGCCTGCGGCCACGACATTCACACAGCAGGGCTTTTGGGTGTCGCGCAAGTGTTGAGCGAGTACCGTGACGAGATTCCCGGAACGGTCGTGTTCCTGCATCAATTTGCCGAAGAGCTGCCACCGGGCGGCGCCAAAGCCATGATCGAAGCAGGCTGCCTAGAAGGCGTCGATGTGGTGTTCGGTGCGCACGTCGCTTCTGACCTGCCAGTCGGCAAGGTTGGGATTGCACCGGGCTATGTAACCGCAGCTGCGGACAGCTTCGAAATCATTTTGTACGGAAAAGGCGGCCACGGCGCTTCCCCGCACCACTCGATCGACCCGATCGTGCTCGGCAGCCAGATCGTGATGAACTTGCAGCAAATCGCAAGCCGTCAGATCGATCCGCTCAAGCAGGTGGTTCTGTCCGTCTGCTCATTCCTTGGAGGCGGCGAAGCCTACAACGTCATCCCCGACCAGGTGCGCCTCAAAGGAACCGTGCGCACGTACGACGAGGAAGTGCGCGTCGCAGTGGAGCAATCCATGCGCCGCATCGTAGAGGCGAGCTGCCAGGCTGTCGGCGCGACGTGTGCAATCACGTACGAACGCGGCTACCCTGCCACCTGGAACGACGAAGTGGAAACTGCGCATGTCGAAGCCGTAGCCAAGCGTCTTTTTGGCGACGAAAACGTCTTGAAGATACCGCCGATCATGGGCGGAGAAGACTTTGCCTACTTCGCGCAGGAGCGGCCCGCCACTTTTTTCATGACAGGAGGCCGCAATCCGAAGATCCAGGCGACCTATCCGCACCACCACCCGAAATTCGATGTCGATGAGCGCTCCATGCTCCAGACCGGGCAGTTGTTCATTGGAGCCTTGCTCGCTTACCAGGCGCGTCATCAAGGCTAAGTCCAGAGGCAAGTGAGGGCACTGGCCCGAAATGGCCGACAGCAAGCGGATCAGCGCACATGAAAAAGCCGCTTTCTCCCTCGGAAAAAAGGGAAAAGGCGGCTTTTTTCGTCAAAAAAGATTCATGCTCAAGTACCGTTCGCCCGTATCCGGCGCGATGCAGACGACCCGCTTGCCTGCGCCAAGCCGTTTGGCAATCGTAATGGCGGCGTACACCGATGCTCCTGACGACGGGCCGACCAAAATCCCTTCCAGCGCCGCGAGCTTGCGCATGCTGTCCAGCGCGTCCTCGTCTGCAATCTGGATGATCTCGTCGTAAATGCCCGTATTCAAAATGCGCGGAATGAAGCCCGGACTGGTGCCGACCAGCTTGTGCGGTCCAGGCTTGCCGCCGGACAGGACGGGGGAGCCTTTTGGCTCGACAACGGCGATGTACAGCTCCGGGAGCTGCTCGCGCAACGCTTCGCCTGTCCCCGTAATCGTTCCGCCAGTGCCTGCGGTTGCGACAAAAGCGTCGAGCTGTCCGTTCGTCTGCGCCAAAATCTCGCGGGCAGTCGTGACCCGGTGAATATCGGGGTTCGCCTTGTTTTCAAACTGTTGCGGGATAAAACTGCGCGGAATCTCCTGCGCAAGCTCCTTCGCCTTGGCAATTGCTCCCGGCATCCGCAATTCGCTCGGCGTCAGCACGACCTCTGCCCCGTACGCTTTCAAGAGGTTGATCCGCTCTTTGGACATGTTGTCCGGCATGACCAGGATCGCCCGGTATCCTTTGGCCGCGGCGTTCATCGCAAGACCAATCCCGGTGTTTCCGCTCGTCGGCTCGATAATCGTGTCACCCGGCTGAATCAGCCCCTCCCGCTCGGCTTCCGCGATCAGGTTGTAAGCAGCCCGGTCCTTGACGCTTCCCGACGGATTGAATTTTTCCAGCTTCACCCAAACCTCTGCTGCTCCTTCGGGGACGATCCGGTTCAGGCGAACGAGAGGCGTATTTCCGATCAGCTCTGTAATACTTTCATAAACGCTCATAAAAAACCTCCCGACCCAAGCCACAAAGGCTGATGTATACGTTTAAGGATAATACAAGAATACCGATCTGAAAATAACAAAATCCGATTCGCTCCGGATACTTCGCTGCTGCATCGAGTCATTTGCGGAGAGCTTGCTCTGTAAAACGGCCCCGGCCAGCTTTCCCGCTTCATCTGCCGTCGTGCCACGTAGGCTTTTTACCGGATACACGTCTGGTTCATTCTTTTTGGCAAAAAAAGCCCAGCCTTCCGCCGCATCGAGCCGTCCGGAAGCTGAGCCTGATTTTTTTCACGAGTCTTCTATTTGTGCTAGTAGCCGTACTTGACCCTCGTCTGTTCGAGCACGGCTACTGCCTGCTGGTAGAGCCTGTTTGCGGAAGCTTTGACGCTCGCCAGCTCTTTTTCCAGTGTGCCGAGCCGCTCATTTGCCTGCGCGATTGCATCAGAGCCTGTCTTGACCGCTTCCGTCAACGCCTTTTCCCGCTTCTCTGCATCTGTCACGCTCGCCTTGATTTCCTCCCACACCGTCTGCGCGTCTTTCATATCCGTCTCCAGCACAGCGATAATGTCCTGTATCCGCTTTTTCTTTTGCGCAATCGTGTTCTCCATGGCGTTCATTCCGTCGACCAGCACCTTCATGCTGCCGAGCGTCCCGGACATCACGTCGTATTCCATTTTGCTCAGACCAGGTTGTTTCGCGTATGTAGTCAGCTCGTCCAAAAGACCTTGCAGCTCGACAACCTGGTCTTTGGAAAACTGCAACTCCTCTGTGAACTGGATTTCCTGCAAATATTGGGCGCTCTCCAGCATATCGGCCGTAAGCCTTCCTGTCTGCTCGACCTTTTTGGCGAACGCGACGCGCGCTGCTTCCTTGGCCTGCTGCTCCTCCAGTTCTTTTTTCTTCTGTGTGGCTTCCTGCTCGACGCTCTTCGTCCACGCTGCCAGCTTGTCATCATACGTCTGCTTGTCGCTGGCTGTGAGCATGGTTTCAGTAGGCTCGCCTTGCGCAAACGGCCCCTGGAACAGCAGTCCGTCTGCACTCAGCTTGGCCTGGAGCTTTTGGCCCGTCTTCTTTTCTTGAAGAGTAAGCGTATTGTTTTCCATCGTCCCCGTCCAGGCGCTTGTCTCGGTTTGCAAGCGCGGAATCGTATCCTCGACGAGCAGCTTGGACAGCGTCACTTCAACATTGACCTGGTCATTTTCCGCTGTTGCCTTCGCGTACACCATCCGGCTGTTGTCTTCGTACATGTATCCTTCCGCCAGCGCAACAGGCCCCAGCAAACGATAGCCCCAAAAGCCCAACACAATGACAACCAGTAGTGCGATTCCCAGTAATAGACGTTTGTTTTTCCCCTGCATGTTGCGACCCCTCATCCGCTGTTTTCTGTTTCCTTTGGCCTGTTTTTTGCCAAAACACGCCATAGTTTCATCATACATGAACCGCCTGCCGAAACTATATGAGTCGAAAGACCAATTCCTGAAACATATGGCGCGGATGCATTTGAATGTTTTCAGCCCCAGCAGGCTCGAATGATTGGCAACAAAACAAAAGGTGTTGCCGTCTATGGGGTTTCATCATCTGCTCCATCGGGAAATCAGAAGCTGCTTGCTGCCCTATCTGTTTTTTTGTTTCCTTTCAAGGCTGACGTTGCAAGGCTTTTGCTGGATTGAAGGAAAAAAAGAATACGAGACAAAATGGCGCGAGAGCCGCTACTTGTAGAAAAAGTGCCTGGACATGCAGAATCAACCAAATTTTGGTATGATTAAAAGATACAGGACTTATCCGACAAAGCAGGTGATTCAATTGATGAGTTTTTTGCTCGATTCCCCGACGCTCGTGATGCTACTGCCCTTGCTGTTGTTTTTGCTCTTTAACGTGATAAACATCCTCATCAGCATCTGGGCCTACCGCGATTCACGGCGCAGAGGCAACAGCAAGGAATTTTCCGTTATTGTGCTGATTGGGTTGCTTTTTTTCCCGGTGATCGGGTTGATTGTGTATTTGATTATACGGAAGGATTAGGCTTTGCCGGGATGCCCCGGAGAGCGTTCAACTGTTAAAAGCCTTTACCTCATTTCCGGACGACCCACAATACAAGGGGCTGTTCCTCTGTCATTTTCCATGACTGGAGGGACAGCCCCTTCGCTCCTTTAGCGCGTTGTCTCCATTTCATTTCAATTGATGAGATAACAATCGCTAGGTTTCTCGCTAATTTGTTCGTGAACAAAAATAATCGTCCAGTCCATCGTAGAGTCAAATAGGTACATGTCAAAAGTGAAACGCGTATAAGATCGTATCAATTTTTCTGCATCCATTGTAAACACTTTGCCGGATGCAAATCTTGTCCCTAACTCACTTGACCCATCCCAGAAAAACAGCACTTCTGGTTTGCTTTTCAAAAAATCGGTTGCTTCTGCCAGGGAAAGCCCCTTAAAGCAAGTCTCTCTCCCTAGAAATTCCCAAAGGAATCCTCTGTGAGATGTTACATATCTTTTATAGAGAAACCCGCGAATTTGGTCACTGTCCACATCGAAAAATGTTTCTATGTACTGTTTGCGAAGCTGTTTTGCCCTCGCTTCCGGCAAGACGGGAATCTGGCGCACATTCACGATATTTGGCGAGTATTCTACTGAACGATAAACGTACATGTAATAATTGCCGTTTGGGCCAAATACAAACTCTCTATATTCGCTATATTCGTCCTCATCAAGGATCTCGTAATTCGTCATTGAAAACATGTCGTGTTCATATGTAGATAAAATATTAGGTGCTTTGGAATAAAGCCCCGCAGGTATTTTCGCGGCTATACACCTCTCCGGGAGATTCTCTATGGAACTGACTCGCTTGCCGAAAATATCTTTTTCCCCATCTGAAAAGAAATAATAGACGTTATTTTTCACTGCATGTTCAATCTCTGACAAGACAGGGTCAGGCGCTTCGAAGAATTCATCCCAATCAAAACCCATATCAACTTCGATACCTGCAATATAAAATTCTTCCGTTTCTACAATGTTTAAGCGCATTCTATCCTCCTTATTTTACCAGGAGCATAGCAGGAAATGATTTGCTGTGAATATCTTACTTTTTCTTTTTCAAGTAAATGTCCAACTCGCTACGTTCACGCTACGTTCGCGTAACAGCCTCTGCGACTGCAACCGCTCCCCCCAAATAAAAAAACCCTCCCTTCCGACCATGGGAAGAAAAGGGAGGCTGGGTGGACTGGGTTCAAATCTCTAGTTCGCCAAGTCGAACGAGTTCGACTACTGCCTGAGATCGACCTTTGACACCTAATTTTTGCATGACATTGCTGATGTGATTGCGCACAGTCTTTTCGCTGATGAAGAGTTGTCCGGCAATCTCTTTTGTTGTCTTATCTTGGACCAAGAGTTCAAACACTTCTCTTTCGCGATTCGTTAACAACGGCTTGGTTTGGTCGCTACCCTTCAATCGTGCCACCCCTCCTTGTGGGCTCTACAGGAACAAGGTTGAGGGATTACAGAGTCACCTTATCCTATGATGGGGGGTGGGTGATGGTGCCGGAATTTCAAGGTTTTAGGCTTTTGCCTTACATCCTATTCAGAAAATGGGCAATGGGTTCCGAAACACCACCAAAGAAACAGGTTTGCTATCTCGCCATCCGGAAATTTTTTTCGTATCGACGGGAGGCGAGCCGTCTCTTTTTCAAACAGACTCCGTCCCGACGGCTTGGGAAGGCTGGCGTCGGAACCCGAGGCCAACACCGCCCCCAACACTTCAGCCTATTCAAGCAGCGTGCTTGCTGCGCCTTTCCTACCCGCTCCTTTTCCGGCTGCTTTGGGGGCATGCTTGCCTTGGGACAAATCACCGCCAAAAGGGGCTGTCCAATAAGTCCCCAAAATAAAAAATGGGCGGAAAACCGAAAGGTTCCCGTCCATTTTTTTAGTTCCTTCGTTTCTTTATTGATGAAGGCAGTCAGGCGGATGCTC
>NZ_RHHS01000061.1 GCF_003710935.1 Brevibacillus gelatini | reverse complement strand
CCGAGGCTAGCCCTAAAGCTATTTCGGGGAGAACCAGCTATCTCCGAGTTCGATTGGAATTTCACCGCTAGCCACACCTCATCCCCGCACTTTTCAACGTGCGTGGGTTCGGGCCTCCAGTAGGTGTTACCCTACCTTCACCCTGGACATGGCTAGATCACACGGTTTCGGGTCTACGGCAACGTACTTGCGCCCTGTTCAGACTCGCTTTCGCTGCGGCTCCGTCTCTTCGACTTAACCTCGCACGCTACCGTAACTCGCCGGTTCATTCTACAAAAGGCACGCCGTCACCCTTTTAACGGGCTCCGACTATTTGTAAGCACACGGTTTCAGGTACTGTTTCACTCCCCTCCCGGGGTGCTTTTCACCTTTCCCTCACGGTACTGGTTCACTATCGGTCGCTAGGGAGTATTTAGCCTTAGCAGATGGTCCTGCCAGATTCACACGGGATTTCACGTGTCCCGTGCTACTCGGGGTTGGTCTCGGAGGGATGAATGTTTGGATTACGCGACTGTCACGCTCTCTGGTCAGCCTTCCCAGACTGTTCATCTACATCCATCCTTTGTAACTCCATGTGAGACGCCCCACAACCCCGCCGGGTAAACCCGACGGTTTAGGCTCTTCCGCGTTCGCTCGCCACTACTGACGGAATCACGATTGTTTTCTCTTCCTCCGGCTACTTAGATGTTTCAGTTCACCGGGTATGCCCTCTCATCACCTATGGATTCAGTGAAGGATACCATCCCATTACAGATGGTGGGTTGCCCCATTCGGAGATCCCCGGATCAAAGCGTGCTTACCGCTCCCCGAGGCTTATCGCAGTTCGCTGCGTCCTTCTTCGGCTCCTAGCGCCAAGGCATCCACCGTGTGCCCTTAGTAACTTAACCACATTGGTTAGCACTAAAAAATGCTTACAGTTTAAATCCTTAGCAATTACATGCAGTATCCAGTTTTCAAGGAACAACGACGCACAGGATGTGCTAGTGTCTGCGTTGCCTCATGGATGAGGCGTCTTTAGCAGACGATCCTTTTGGCGTCCGCCTGGCAACGTCCTACTCTCCCGGCTCCCTGCGGAGCAAGTACCATCGGCGCTGGAGGGCTTAACGGCCGTGTTCGGTATGGGAACGGGTGTGTC
>NZ_RHHS01000060.1 GCF_003710935.1 Brevibacillus gelatini | reverse complement strand
CGCGTGAAATGAAAGCCAAGGTGAAAGGAAAAGCCCAGGCAGTCAAGGAGAAGGCACAAGAGCTTTCCAACAGCGTGAAGGAAAGACTGGAAGATGTTTTGCAGCCGAAAATGGTGACGCCGGAAGGATTTGTCATGAAAGCGGCGAAGACTGAGAATAAGGCGGTGGGTGTCGGCCGAACGGCGAATCAGAAGAAGTGGGATGAGGTTTATAAGAAGTCTGATACACCTGGTGCTGGGAAGTCAGCGGAGAAGGTGTCTGAGAGAACGGATAAAAGTGAAATTCCGAGAATCTCTGAAGTTGAAATCGAATTTAAGAGAAATCCGAAACATGATAAGGCAGAATTTGAAAGACAACTGAAAGCACAAGAAGAAGGGATCAATTCCCTTACGGTCGAAGAGTTTATACAGAATCGTGATAGATATCTGAAGGAAGGTAGGGCCTTAGAAGGGAATGCAGCTCAAAAACTGGCTCGACAAGAAGCGTTGAAGGAAAAAGTTGCTGAATTGCGTAAACAGGGTTTATCCCGTGAAGAAGCGACTAAAAAAGCAGAAGAATGGATAAAGGAACAGGCTGCTCTCCATAATCCAGACCAAATCGCAGGTGGAAAACCAGATAACATTGGAGGAATGGGCGACAAAAGAATTAACTCTTCAATTGGATCCCAATGGAAATCAAAAATTGGTAAGTTAGACAAACAAATTAGGGAGATTGCAAGTACGATGACTAAGGAAGAAAGGGAGTCAACATTTTTGAACATTAAATTAAAGTTTTGAGGTGACTTGTATGTCAGATGTGCCAAATGCATTCAAATTTTTTGTATTAGAAGAAAAGGCATCGAGTGCAGTTATTGATAAATATAAGAAAATAGTACCAATGGAAGTTGTAAACATTTGGGCTGATTATGGCTTTGGAAGTATATTGGAAGGATATTTAAAAATTATAAATCCTGATAATTTTCGGGGAATATTGGAGGACGTTTACGTTAGACATGAAGACGCTATTCCACTGTTTACTACATCCATGGGAGACATGATTGTTTGGGAAAAAGGAAGATATTTGAACTTGCTTAACTTTAGGAAGGGCAAGGTTAACGTAATATCGGCTGGATTTGATTTCTTCTTGGAGGATATAAACGATCATAGTTTTTTAGAACAGGAATTAGATTGGCTTCCGTATACCGAAGCAATTCAAAATTATGGAGAACCCAAATTTGATGAATGTTTTGGTTATGTTCCGTTACTTGGACTCGGTGGTCATGAAAAAGTTGAAAACTTACGTAAAGTTAAGCTTATCGAACACATTTATTTAATCACTCAGTTTATGGGACAATTAGAATAGAGTAGTTTTAAAACCTTGATCTAGTGCTCGTGGACTGACCCTATAAAGTAAGACAAATCAAAAGGCCTTCAAGGAAATGCTAAGATAAGGAGCCAACCTTGGAGGTGTTTTTCTGTGGCAACGATAGTCATTTACCCCGCTACTATCAATATATGGATCGGCTACATTGAATTGGACAATTCTCTTAAGGTCTAGTAGATTGAAAGCAAATCGATACAGAACGGGGAGAATGTCATGGGGAAACGTGAGCGTCGGTCATTTACAGACGAGTTCAAGCGGCAAATGGTTCAACTCTACGAGAATGGAAAAACGCGTGCAGATATTTTGAAGGAATACGATCTGAGTGCATCTGCGTTTGACCGTTGGGTCAAACAGAGCAGAACGACAGGTTCTTTCAAAGAAAAAGACAACCGAACGGAAGAACAGAATGAACTCCTTGCGCTACGCAAAGAAATTCAGCGATTAAAAATGGAAAACGATATTTTAAAGCAAGCAGCGCTGATCTTCGGACGAAAATAACAGTGATCCGGCAAAATGCACATAAGTACTCTGTGTCTGCCATGTGTACCATTCTCCAGGTGAATCGGAGTACTTACTATTACGAAAATAGTCAGCATTCATCTAGTGAAGATGAGGTGGAACAGGCGATCATTCGTATTTTCGAAGAGAATCAGCGCGTCTATGGAACAAGAAAGATCAAAGCAATTCTGCAAAAAGAGGGAAAGACTGTTTCCAGACGACGTATTGGACGTTTGATGAAGAAGAACGGCCTTGTATCGGCGTATACGATTGCACAGTATAAGCCGCAGAAGTCTCCTTGTAATGATTCGGCCATCCAAAATGAACTAAACCGAGAGTTTACAAAAGATGAACCACTAGAAGCAGTTGTGAGCGATTTGACGTATGTTCGAGTCGCAAACAAATGGCACTATATCTGTTTGCTTGTGGACTTATTCAATCGGGAGATTATTGGGTATAGTTGTGGACCCAATAAAGATGCCGCGCTCGTATACCGAGCTTTTGCAAGTGTAAAAGGAGATTTGCGTCAGATTCAGCTTTTTCACACCGATCGCGGTAGCGAGTTCGCCAATCGTACGATTGGTGATGTCATCCGTACATTCAACATCAAGCGATCTTTAAGCATGAAAGGCTGTCCATATGATAATGCTGTAGCAGAGGCAACTTTCAAGCTGATCAAAACGGAGTTTGTAAAGAATCGACGGTTTGAATCACTTCCCCAGTTGAAGCAAGAATTAGGGGCATATGTGAAATGGTTTAACGAAACAAGGATTCACTCAACATTGGGCTATTTAAGTCCACTTGTTTACAAACAGGAGGCACTTAAGGAATCTGTCTAGTTTGGTGTTGACAGTCCAATAGCTTCGCCTTTTTCACATGCTTTTTCAACATCAAATGGCCAAAATAAGCACCGAGCAGTCCGCCAGCAGCAGAAATGGCGCACATGAGCAGGATCATGCTGGGCGTGTCGAAATAGTAGAGCATGTCGGCGATTTGTTCAGGGGTATAGCCTTTTTCCAGGGTAGCCATGTACGACTCCCGGAAGAAAATGAGCGGAACGACCCCGCATAGCGTATAGCCTACGTATAGCACGGCATAAGCGATGGCGTTGCGAATCGAGTTTGAGTACGCGTCTTTGCCCCAGAGGATCAGCTCGCCGATGAGCCCGATGACAGCGAGCGTCAGCAAATAGTTGGCGTAGCCGAAGCCGACGAAGTACAGCCCGGTTATGATGGCAGTGAGAAACAAAGTGCCTCGCTTGCGAATTTTCCCCGACATGACCATGTAAAACGGGCCGTTTAGCAGCCCGGTGACGCCCCCGACCAAAAGGGGAGACACAATCGATACAGCGGGGCAAAACGTCATGATGATGAGCATGATGACGTTGAAAATCGCCAAGGTAATAAAATCGCGCATGGTCCATCTGCTTGGGACAGCCAGCGTTTGTGCTTGCATATAGCATCCTTCCTCTTCTCCAAAATAGTGTCCGCCGGTGTTTGACCAGACGGATGAGAGCAACCGGTCCTCTCCCTCCCTCCTTTTTGCCGTGCTCCTATTTCTGAAATCCCTTACAGCGAGTTCAAGTTGTTATGAAGAGTTGTAGCCAGGTCACAGCAGCAAAAAGCAAGAAAGCAAGAATAAGTACAAGATATTGATAATGATAATCGTTGTCAAAGTAAAAAGAAAGCTAAAATTTCCATATTTCGGGACAAAACTCTCGGAAATCTCCAAATATCTCCTTTTTTTGCCTTCTTTCTTCCTGGATCACCTTTTTCCGACCGCTTTGAAAAGGAAATAGAGACAAATTCATTCAGGATATGTAAAAAAATGACTAAGCGTGAGCATGAAGGAGAAACACAGCGCGAATAGGGGGAAAATTCAGGTTAACAGAGATTGTATAATTTTTTGGCTGAATATGATAATCATTATCGTCTATTGACCAATCAAAAAGAAAGAGGCGGTTCTGGCAAGTTACCAAGTGTACCCACACATAGCTGCTGACCGTTCTCTGCAAGCAAATGGAGGAATTGACAATGCAAACGCTCAAACCGGCGGAACGTTGGCTGCTGGCAAAGCCTGATCCGGCAGATAAAATCCGCTTGTTTTGCTTCCCTTTTGCCGGGGGTGGCGCTTCGATTTACAGAGGCTGGAGCGAAGAGATGCCAGCGGGGGCGGGCGTGTACCCGATCCAGCTTCCGGGCAGGGAAAACAGACTGATGGAGTCGGCTATACGGGATATGGATGTGCTGATCGAAAAGATTTGCGAGGCCATTCACCCGTATCTGGATCGTCCGTTTCTGTTTTTCGGCTATAGTCTCGGCACAAAAATCGCGTTTGAACTGGCGAGAGCCGTTCGCCGAAAATGGCAGCTCGCCCCGTGTGGCCTCCTGGTCGCTGCCGGTCGCGCTCCACACATTCCAGAGCCAAGACCGCTGTATCATTTGCCGGAGGAAGAGTTTGTCAGGGAGCTGCGGCGTTTTTCCGGTACGCCTGAGGCGATCTTGCAAAGCAAGGAGCTGATGAATCTGTTCATGCCGCTTTTGCGCGCGGACTTTACGCTCGACGACACGTATCGGTTCACGGAGGAGGAACTGCTGGAATGCCCGATTTCCGCCTTTTGCGGAACTCGTGATCCGGAGGCGAGCGAGGAGGAAATGGCAGCCTGGGCGAGACATACACGCGGCTCCTTTACGCTAGACATGATAGAGGGAGAGCATTTTTTCCTGAACAGCAACCGGGAGCAACTGCTGCGTCTGGTCTTTGCGATTGTTGCAGAACAACTGGAAGCGGCGGCGAGTGCCGGGGAGCAGTCATGAGGACAGGGAGGGGGCGGGGCAGAAAGCCTCGGCCCTCTTTTTGCCAAAAGGAAAAACGGCGGAGTGGGGCGTCGCCGAGCTGATGGAAACGACAGGCTTGCCTCTTCCTGAATGGCCTGAGCTTGCGCGGTATTTTCATCCTGGCTGCGCGCGGTTTTCGAATGCGGAGCAATAACGCGCCTTTTTTGATTGCTGGACGCGAAAGGAAGCGTTTGTCAAAGCGACAGGGGAGGGCGTGTCCCGCCCGCTGCATTCCTTTTGCCTGACAGCGAACGAGAAGGAGGACTTTTTTCAGGTGCGGGGAGACGGTCCAGGCTGGGATAAATGGGCAATTTTGAGGTTTGTGCCAGCGGCGGATTATGTGGGGGCCATCGCATTTGAGCTTGGATAAATCCTGCTTTTGACGAGAATCTTCTATTATACATATAAACTTCCTTGGTTTTAAAAACAGGCACATAAACGTGTAAGAATATGGTAATCGCTTGTCGATAAACGAAGAAATAGAGAGAAAATGGAAGAAAACGCGCCGGAATTTCCTAAAATGTAGAAAAATTAGCTGGCATAAGGAATTGACAATGAGAATCAGTATCAATATTTTGGTTGGTAGACAAACCAGCATGAGCTTCAGCGCAGTTGGCATCATTCAGCTTAGGGTATACGAATGCGCCCGTAGCTACTTTTGGGGGAGGAACGAATGAGACCGAGCATGGAATGGTTTGAGCAAGCAGCCAAAACTTATGAACAACGCGGGTATTGGGAGCCGTTTACCCTTGGGGAGCAGTTGCGAAGGTGGGCTGACAAGTACCAGGACAAAGTTGCTTTGGTCGAGGAAGAGGAGAAAATGACCTACCGCAAGCTGGATAGCAAGGTGGATACGCTTGCCTCCGGCTTTTACCGGATGGGGATTCGCAAAGGCGACAAAGTCGCGGTCCAGCTTCCAAACCGGATTTCTTTTGTCCTGACATGCTTTGCCCTGTTTCGCATCGGCGCTGTGCCGATTCTTGTCTTGCCTGCACACAGGGAAGCGGAACTGGACGGAATTTTTTCGCTTGCCAAGCCCGTTGCCTATATGATTCCGACGACATTTTTAGGATATGACTACACCAAGTTGGCGGAACATTTGGTGAAAAAGCATACATGCGTCAAGTTCGTCTGCACGGACGGAGAAAGCAGCATCGGCACGAATCTGGCTACGATCAGCGGGCCGAAGATGGAGCTGGAAGGCCCGACATACACGGACACGGCGCTGTTGCTTTTGTCCGGTGGAACGACCGGCACGCCTAAGCTGATTCCGCGGACGCACGCCGATTACGCCTACAATGCCAGAGCGGCGGCCACCCGCTGCAAACTGACAGAGCAAAGCGTCTACCTCGCCGTACTGCCGATTGCGCACAATTTTCCGCTCTGCTGCCCAGGCATTCTCGGCACGTTTTCAGCAGGAGGCAAGGTCGTCTTGTGTAAAACGACAAGCTGCGACGAAGCGTTTCCGCTGATCGAAAAAGAAAAAGTGACGATTACGGCTTTGGTTCCAGCACTTGTCAACGTCTGGCTGGAGGCACGGGAATGGGATACAGAAAGCGACCTGTCCAGCCTGCAAGTGTTGCAGGTAGGCGGCTCGATGCTCGACGACAAGGTAGCTGACCGCATCATGCGCGAATGGACATGCCAGCTCCAGCAGGTGTTCGGAATGGCGGAAGGCTTGATCTGCTGCACGTCGCTGGACGATCCGGATGAAGTCATCATCACGAGCCAGGGGCGTCCGATTTCCGAGGCGGACGAGGTGCGGATTGTCGATGAGAACCTGAACGATGTGGAGCCGGGCGAGTACGGAGAGCTGATTGTCCGCGGGCCGTACACGATTCGCGGCTATTACCTGGCGCCGGAGCAAAATCGCGTGAGCTTCACTCCTGACGGCTTTTACCGTTCCGGGGACAAAGCGCGGATAACGCCAGAAGGCAACATCCAGGTAGGCGGGCGGATCAAGGAGATGATTAACCGCGCAGGTGAAAAAATTATGCCAGCGGAGATCGAGTCGTATTTGCGCATGCACCCGGACATCCAGGATGCAGCGGTGATCACACTGCCTGACCCAGTGCTAGGCCAGAAAAGCTGCGCGTGCGTGATCTCGGACAATCCGGGGCTTACCCTTGCAGACATTCACACCTTTTTCCAGGAGAAAGGGGTTGCCCGCTATAAAATGCCGGACCAACTGGAGCTTGTTCGCAGTTGGCCGCTGACCAGCGTTGGAAAAGTCAACAAAAACAAGCTCAAGGAGATGGCTATGGCAAAACAGGAAAAGGCCGCTGCGCCAATCACTTCATACCGGGAAGAAACGTTTGCTTTTGCGGGAGACGTCCATCTGGCGGCGACGGAAATTGTCGAGCGCGGACAGTTTGAAAACTACGTACTCTACGAAAACGGAGAGGAGCTGTCCATCGGGCTTGGCATTCATGCCTTGGCTACCGTAGATGCGCAGCAGACGAAGCTGTCCTTCGACGGCGAAACATTCACATACGAAAACAATGAACTGAGCGAGACGCTCAACCGGGCGTTTGCCACGGTGCCGATTGCCGACTGGCGCGCATACGGAACCGTGAACTTTGGCATGGCTCGCTACTATAACGGACTGCCGCAGCGAAACGAAGATCCGAATCTGCTCAAGCTGTTCATCCCGGAGGTCGAGGTGCGCTTCTGCAAGGGCGAGGTGCTGCTGCGGACGCTGACAGAGGAGCATAGCCGTCAGGTTGGACAGCTTTTGCAGCAAGTGTTTGCCGACATACGTGCGCAGCAAAGCAGCGTCGAGCAAAGGGCAAAGCAGGAAAAGCTGGCTGTTCCCCAGGCGGATACGCACGATGCCGAGTCGTACAAGCAGGGCGTAGCAGAAGCGGTGCGCGAAATTACCGAGCGCAAGTACCACAAGGTCATTTTGTCCAGAAAAATTCCGCTACACGAGGAGCTGGATATGGCGGCGAGCTATCTCGCAGGTCGCAGAGTCAATACACCAGCGCGCTCCTTCCTGCTTTCCCTGGAAGGCATGAACGCAGCAGGCTTCAGTCCGGAAACGGTTGTAGAGGTAGACAGCGAAGGCTGGGTCAGCACGTATCCGCTGGCAGGCACGCGTTCCAAAGGGATGAGCGAAGCAGAAAGTGAAAGGCTGAAAAAAGAGCTGCTGAACGATCCTAAGGAAATTGCCGAGCATGCAGTTTCCGTCAAGCTGGCGTTTGAAGAGCTGCGGAGCGTCTGCGATGCTTCGTCGATCATGCTCACTGACTTCATGACGGTCGCAAGCAGAGGCACCGTACAGCACATCGCCTCCAAGCTGAAAGGCAAGCTCAAGCCGGAGTGCAACTCATGGCATGCGTTTCGGGCTTTGTTCCCTGCGGTAACGGCTTCGGGTATCCCGAAAAAAGAGTCGATCGATGCGATCGGCAGGCTGGAGAGCACACCGCGCAATCTGTACAGCGGGTGCGTCATGACGTACGACAAGAGCGGAGCGATGGACGCGGCGCTCGTGCTGCGGACAATCTACCAAAAAGACGGCAGCGCGTGGCTGCACGCAGGTGCCGGGGTGGTCGAGATGTCGTTGCCAGAGCGCGAACTGGAGGAGACGCGTGAAAAATTGAGCAGCTTTTCCCGCCAGTTAGTTGTCGCGAGTCGCGAGCTTGTCGGCGCGAAACAAAAATAGGGGCAGATTCGTGGAAAGGAGGAAACCGTGATGAAGCAAGTGCTTGACGACAGCAATTCTGCAGGCTCCGTTTCTTCGCTGGACTATGCAGAAGTGCGCCGCCAGGTTCAATCGTTGCTGCCTGTAGGGGTCGAGATTGACGACGGGCAAAATTTGATCGAGCTGGGGCTCGATTCCTTGCAGATGATACGGATGGTCAACAAATGGCGTCGAGCAGGGGCAAAAGTGACGTTTGCCGAGCTGATTGCCGCACCGCGCCTCGGCGATTGGTGGGCGTTGCTGCAAAAGAGCGTCCAGCCTGACGCGGCAGCCAAGGCAAAAGCGGATCAGGAAACGGCTTTAGAGCCGGAGCAGGGGCAGGCTGGCGTACAAGAAAAAGCGCCGTTTGCACTGACAGACGTGCAGTACGCGTATTGGATCGGGCGCCAGGATGACCAGCCTCTCGGTGGAGTCGGCTGCCATGCTTACCTGGAGATTGACGGAGCAGGCGTAGAGCCGAAGCGGTTGGAGGCGGCGTGGAAAAAAGTGCTGCTGCACCATCCGATGCTGCGGGCGAGATTTTTGACGGACGGGCGGCAGGAGGTGCTGGATGCGCCGTATGAAAAACCGCTGGTCGTTCACGATCTGCGTGCGCTCTCGGAGCATGAGCAGGAAAGCGAGCTGGAACGCATTCGCGAGCGGCTCTCCCACCGCAAACTGGCAGTAGAACTGGGAGAGGTTGCCGGATTGGAGCTGAGTCTGTTGTCATATGGACGGACCCGGCTGCATTTTGACCTCGACCTGCTTGTTGCCGATGTGCAAAGCTTGCACATCATCCTCAGAGATTTGGCGGCCGCCTATGCGCGTGACGTGAAGCCGCTTGCCCCTGTTGATTGGAGCTTTGCCCGTTATTTGCAGCAGGAAACGGCGCGCCGGGCAGCCGACAGGGAGGAAGCCGCCCGTTACTGGCAGGACAGACTGGCCTCGCTGCCGGGAGCGCCTGGCTTGCCGCTTTTGACAAAGCCGGAAATGATCGGGGCGCCTGTCTTTGTGAGAAGGACACATTGCTTGAGCGAAGCGGACTGGACGCGTTTGCAAAAGCAGGCACAAGCCTACCAGGTTACACCAGCGATGGTTTTGCTGACGGCATATGCCGAGGTGCTCGATCGCTGGAGCACGCATTCGGAGTTTTTCATCAACATCCCGTTGTTTGACCGTCAGGTGAGCGAGCCGGGAATCGAGGACGTCGTCGCTGATTTTACGAATCTGCTGCTGCTGGCCGTGGACATGAAGCAGCCGGCAACGTTTCTGGAGCGGGTTCGCGCTATTCAGTCGCAGTTCCACCAGGATGTGGCGCATGACGCTTACTCCGGGGTGCAGCTGCAGCGTGATCTGGCCCGCGTCCGTCAGGGAGAGCGCGATTTCGCCCCTGTCGTGTTCGCGTGCAATCTGGGCACACCGCTCATCAACGAGGAGTGTCGCCAGATGCTGGGCGAGCTGTCCTACATGATTTCGCAAACGCCGCAGGTGTGGCTCGACTTCCAGCTGTACGAAATGAACGGCGGACTGCTCCTGGCCTGGGATGCGGTGGAGCAGTTGTTCCCTGCGGGCATGATTGACCAGATGTTCGCGGCGTTTTGCGAGCTGATGGATTGGCTGGTCGCGCCGGAAAACGACTGGCAATCCGCACCGCTGCTTTTGTCCGATTTGGCAAAGCGGCGACAGGCAGAAGACGCCAATGAGACAACAGCGCTGGCAATTGAGCCGCAATGTTTGCACGAGGCGTTTTTCGCGCAGGCGCAGAAACAGCCGCTGGCAACTGCGTTGATTGACAGCAGTACCGCTGCTTCCGTGACGTATGGCGAACTGGCGAAGCAAGCCTTGCAGGTGGCCGCATATCTTTGGCAGCACGGAGTCGGCAACGGCCAGCCAGTGGCGGTCAGTTTGCCGCGCGGAACCGATCAGGTCGTGGCGGTGCTTGGTGTCGTGGCGGCTGGCGGCTGCTATGTTCCGGTCGGGATCGGTCAGCCGGCGGCAAGACGCGAGCGGATTCACCAAAAAGCAGGCGTTCGCTATGTGCTGACCGATGCAAAGCACGCACAAGAGCTGGAATGGCCGACGGATGCGGTCGTACTGACGATGGAAACGGCAGCGGCCAGCGAGCCTTTGCCTTCGCCTGTGGCGTCTTCTGCGGAAAGCCTGGCGTACATCATCTTCACCTCCGGCTCCACAGGCGAGCCAAAAGGGGTAGAGATTAGTCACGCAGGAGCTTGGAACACGATTGCCGAGATCAACAGGCGCTATGGCATCGGGGCTGGTGATCGTATTTTGGCGGTGTCGTCGCTCGATTTCGATTTGTCTGTCTACGATTTGTTCGGACTGCTTGGCGCTGGCGGGTCGATCGTCCTGATTGGCGAAGAAGCGCGCCGGGACGCGGCCAAGTGGGCAGAGCTGGTGGAGCGCCACCAGATTACGCTGTGGAACTCTGTGCCAGTGTTATTGGATATGCTTTTGATCGCGGCCCAGAGCGCAGGCTACGAGCGGTTGCCGCTTCGGCTGGCGATGCTGTCCGGTGACTGGATCGGGCTTGATTTGCCGGAGAGACTGAAGCAGTCGGCGCCGGACAGTGAGCTGGTAGCGATGGGGGGAGCGACAGAAGCTTCGATCTGGTCGAATTTTTACGATGTGAAGCTGCCGCTGCCTGCCCATTGGACCTCGATTCCGTACGGACGGCCGCTTGCGAATCAGGCGTACCGCGTGGTCGACAGCAAAGGACGGGATTGCCCGGACTGGGTGGCAGGCGAGCTGTGGATTGGCGGAGCAGGTGTCGCACTTGGCTATCGCGGTGATCCGGCGCTTACTGCTGAGCGGTTCGTGCAGTGGCAAGGCGAGCGCTGGTATCGCACGGGCGATCTCGGACGGTATTGGCCGGACGGTACGATTGAGTTTCTCGGACGCAAAGACTTCCAGGTAAAAATCAGGGGACACCGGATTGAACTGGGGGAAATTGAAACCGCGATGAAGCAGTATCCGGGTGTGCGCGATGCTGTAGTTGCCGCTGTCGGCGATCCGCGTGGCAACCGCCATCTCGTTGGTTACGTCGTTTCCGGTCAAGAGGATGAAGCTGCTCTGTTTGACACCGTTAGCGCAGATCCATCCAGCAGCGCCAAGCTGTGGACAGCTGTGCTGAAGACCGGAGCAGGCCAGGTGGAGCAGTGGGCTTTTGCGGAGGAAACAGACAAACTGGATCAATTCCCGGCCTTCTGGTCTTGCATGGAGCAGTTCGCCATACGCGCGATGTGCCGGGCGCTGAAAAAAGTCGGGGCAAATCTCGGCGGTAAAGCCAGCTTTTCGCTAGATGAGCTGATCGGGCGCTGCGGAATCGCGGAGCGTTACCGGCCAGTGGTCCAACAATGGCTGCATTCGCTTGAAGCCGAGGGCTTTATCCAGAGCGGGGAACAGGGAACTGATCCATACGTTTTTGTACGTGAGATTCCGGACGACTGGTTGAAAGCACCATCAATCAGCGAGGCGCCGTCTGCATGGGAGTCGCAGGCACAGGGGCTCATCACCTATTTGCAAAAGCTGGATGATGTTTTGAGCGGGCTGTTGACAGGGGCGGTGGAGCCGTTGTCTGTCTTCTTCGCGGCTGAGTCCGGGCTGATGCCGAGCGAATTGATGCAGGCGCTCCCTGGCGCGAAGCAAAGAGAGCGGATGGCGCAGAGCGTGCTGCAGCAGGCAGTGTGCAGCTTGGCAGACAAGGGACAGCCCGTGCGAATTTTGGAGATTGGCGGGCGAAACACGGCTTTGACCGAAGCGCTTTTGACTGTGCTGCCACAGGGCGCGGCTGAGTACACGTACACAGACAGCTCGGCTTTCTTCGTGCAGGCGGCCAAGGCGAAGCTTGACGCTTATCCGTTTGCACAAGGGCAACTGCTCGATATCGAGCAAAACCCGCTTCTGCAAGGATACGAAGCTCACCAGTACGACGTGGTGATCGCCGCTGATTCCTTGCACCGGGCGAAGGATGTGCAGACGGCTATCAGACATGCGCAGAAGCTGCTTGTGCCGGGCGGTTTGCTCGTGATGCTGGAGCTGACCCGCAACAGTCGCGTGCAGCAGGTCAGCACCGCTTTTCTGGAGGATGGCTTTACCCATCTGCAAGACGAGCGTCGTCACGAGCGGCAGCCACTCATGGCAAAAGAAGCGTGGGAGCGGGCGCTGCAGCCGGCGTTTGCCCAGGTGATGGCCTTCCCGCACGCGGATGATCCGGCAAATGTCTTTGGGCAGCACGTCATCGTGGCGCAAGCACCTGAGTGCGGCAAGCGCTTCAATCCGGTGCGGCTGGCTGACTTTTTGGACGAGAAGCTGCCGGATTACATGGTACCGACTGCTTTCTTGCTGCTAGACGCCTTGCCGCTCTCGGCAAACGGAAAAGTCGATCGCCAGGCGCTGCCGACTCCGGACAGTCTGCTCAGGGCGAAGGCGGAAAAAGCCTTTACCGAGCCGAAAACACCGCTGGAAACAGAGCTGGCCGTGATTTGGCGCGAGCTGTTCGCCGTGGAGCGGATCGGCACGGAGGACAACTACTTCGAGCTGGGCGGCGATTCGCTTTTGGCGACGAGACTCTCCGCTCTGGTGCGCAACAGGCTGGGAGTCGAGCTTTCGCTGGGGAAAATTTTTGAAAAGCCGACGATTGCCGAACTGGCACTGTACGTGCAGACGCTCGTGGAAGCGGCTGAACAAGCGGCTCAGCCTGTCGAAAGCCTGCCGCAAATTGTTCCGGCACAAGACAAGCGACAAGAGCCGTTTCCGCTTACAGATATCCAGCAAGCGTACTGGCTGGGACGCAGTGGGGTTTATGCGCTCGGGAATGTTTCGACGCATTGCTACTTTGAAATCGACGGACAAAGCCTCGATTTGGAGCGGATCGAGGCGGCATGGCAGCGGCTGATCGACCAGCATGAAATGATGCGCGCCGTCTTTTTGCCAAACGGGCTGCATCAGCAAATTTTGCCGCAAGTGCCGCGCTACCGGATCGCAGTGAATGATTTGCGTGCGTATACGGAAGCGGCAGAAGCGGAAGCCTTGCTTTCGATACGCGAGGAGATGTCGCACCAGGTGCTGGCAACCGATGTGTGGCCGTTGTTCGATGTGCGGGCATCGCACCTGCGGGACGGCCGGGTTCGCCTGCATATCAGCTTCGACAACCTGATTTTTGACGGTTGGAGCATGTTCCACCTGCTTAGCGAATGGACGCGGCTTTATCATCAGCCGGACGCGCCTTTGCCGCAGTTCAGCCTGTCCTTCCGCGATTACGTGCTCGCCCTGGAAGATCTGAAGGCGACCGAGCTGTACAAGCGTGATCTGGAATATTGGACGTCACGTCTCGACGATTTGCCGCCTGCGCCGCAACTGCCGCTCGCGCAAAATCCAGATACGATGACCGAGCAGCGTTTCGGGCGTCTGGAAGCGCGTCTGGAGCGTCAGACGTGGCAGCGGCTGAAGGAGCGCGCGGCGGAATTCGGGCTGACGCCATCGGGAGTGTTGCTGACTGCGTACGCTGAGACGCTTGGCGCGTGGAGCCGAAGCAACCGCTTTACGATCAACCTGACCCAGTTCAATCGACTGCCGCTGCATCCAGAGGTCAACGCGCTTGTCGGTGACTTCACGACCTTGACGCTTTTGGCCGTGGAGCTTGGAAAAGGCAGCTCGATTTTGGAGCGGGGCCGCAACCTGCAGGAGCAGCTGTGGCGCGATCTGGATCATTCGCTCGTGGGCGGCGTTCAGGTACAGCGGGAGCTGGCGAAGCAAAGCGGAGAGCATCACGGCGTGTCCATGCCAGTCGTCTTTACCAGTGCGCTTGGCGTCGATCAGTGGAGCGGCGGCGAGTCAGGCGGAAAATGGCTGGGCAAGCTCGTGTACAACATTACCCAGACGCCGCAAGTGTGGCTCGATCACCAGGTGGTGGAGCAGGACGGCGAGTTGCTGCTGATATGGGACTCTGTCGAAGGGCTGTTCCCGGACGGCATGCTACAAGACATGTTTACGGCATATTGCCAGCTTTTGCACCGCTTGACGGATGAAAAAGCGGCTTGGCAGGAGCAGGCACAAAGCCTGATCGCCATCCCGCGTCTGGAAGCACGGCGGGCTGCGAACGCCACCGATGCGCCGATTTCCGATGAGACGCTGGGTGGACTGTTCGCGAAGCAGATCAACCAGCGCATGAACCAGCCTGCAGTTGTCTCGTCGGGGCGGACACTGACCTATGGAGAGCTGGCGGCTGCGGCGCAGAAGATTGGCAAGTGGCTGAGCGAGCAAGGAGCCGCGCCTGACACACTGGTTGCGGTCGTAATGGAAAAAGGCTGGGAGCAGGTAGCAGCGACACTCGGCATTTTGGCGGTAGGGGCGGCTTACCTCCCGATTGACCCTGCCCATCCAGAAGAGCGGCGTGCGGGACTTTTGCGCGACGGCCAAGTTCGTTTCGTGCTGACGCAGTCGTGGCTGGATGAAACGCTGGGCTGGCCGGATGATGTTTGCCGTCTGGCTGTGGATCGGTTGAGCTTTTCTGCTGCCGAAGGTGCCTGGAGTATGCTTACGTTCCCGGGGCGGCCGGAAGATTTGGCCTACGTCATTTACACGTCCGGCTCGACTGGAATGCCAAAAGGCGTCATGATCGACCACCGCGGTGCAGTCAACACAATTCTCGATGTGAACAAGCGCTTTGCGGTTGGTGCGGATGACAAAGTGCTTGCCTTGTCCAACCTGAACTTCGATTTGTCCGTGTACGATGTGTTCGGCTTGCTCGCCGCTGGCGGGACGATCGTCATGCCGGATGCGACCAAGGCAAAAGACCCGGCACACTGGATTGAGTGGCTGGAAGCGGAGCAGGTGACGGTCTGGAACACGGTTCCTGCGCTGATGCAGATGCTCGTTGAATACGCCTCCGGGCAAAACGCGAGGGTAGCGCCCAGTCTACGTCTGGTGCTGCTTAGCGGCGACTGGATTCCGCTCGATTTGCCAGACAAAATCAAAGCCTACTTCCCGCAGGCACAAGTCATTGGCTTGGGGGGAGCGACTGAGGCGTCAATCTGGTCGAACCTGTACCCGATTGAACAGGTCGCGCCGGAGTGGAAGAGCATCCCGTACGGTCGTCCGATGGTCAACCAGCGCTTCCACGTACTGGACGAGTGGATGAACGATTGCCCGGTCTGGGTGCCAGGGCAGTTGTACATTGCAGGAATCGGGCTTGCCAAAGGCTACTGGCGCGACGAGGAAAAGACGAACGACAAGTTTGTCTTCCACCCGCGCACAGGGGAGCGGCTGTATCGCACGGGCGATTTGGGGCGATACTTGCCGGATGGCAACCTGGAGTTCCTCGGCAGGGAAGACTTCCAGGTAAAAATCAGGGGGCATCGCATCGAGCTGGGCGAGATCGAGACGGTTTTGAAGCGACTGGACGGAGTGAAGGAAGCCATCGCAGCTGTCCCGGATGAGGCAGGCGAAGAAAAGCGGCTCGTCGGCTACATCGTGCTCGACAAACAACAGGCAACCGGGCTGTTGGAGGAGAAAGCGGCCGATCCGGCTTTCTGCGACGCGCGTTTTGCAGCGATCAGCGACACCGGGAAAACAGAAGCTGCCCATGTACCGCAAGCAATTGAGGTGGAAACAGTTCAGACGTTCCTCAGCGAAGCGGAGTCGATCAGTACAGCGTACATGTGCCGCACGCTGGAGCATATGGGCGCGTTTTCCCGGGAGGGCGAAAGCTATTTGCTGGATGAGCTGATGCAGCGTTTGCAAATTCACCCTCGCTACCGCAGCTTGCTGCGGCATTGGCTGGAAGTGCTGACGGCAGAAGGAATCCTGGAGAAAGCAGAATGCGGGGCATACCGAAGCATTCGCGCGTTAGGAGCAGTAAGCGCGGAGCGTTCTTATCAGACAGAGGCGGCAATGGCACTGGAAGCTGTTTACAGCCGTGATTATCCGCTCTTTATCGGTCTGTTGACCGGCGAGCTTGACCCGCTGGAGCTGTTTCTCGCAGAAGAAGCCTTCCTCACGCCAGCAGGCTTAAGTCAGTTCGACCTGACACGGGAGTATTATCAAAGCCTGACTGTCCAAGTACTGGGCACGATTGCGAGCAGTCATCCGTCCCAAAGCGAGCTGCGCGTACTGGAAATCGGCACGCGGGCCGGAAGTATGACACAGGCGTTGGTGGCTGCGTTGCCTGCGGAGCGAAGCAAGTATTTGTACGCGGACGAGTCGAGCTTCTTTACAGACAGGGCCAAGCAGGCGTGGGGCGAAGCGGCACCGCTTGAATACGGTCAGTTTGACATGAATGTCTCGCCGCTTGCACAAGGCTACGAGCCGCATTCCTTCGACGTGATCGTGGCCGACAATACGCTGCATCGTGCCCGCAATCTGGAGTCGACACTTGCTTACTTGCAAGAGCTGCTCGCACCGGGAGGCATCCTGTTGCTGGTGGAGTCGACCCGCAACAGCCGCTTGCTGTTGACGACCGTCGGATTTTTCGAGGACGGCTTCTCCCATCTCGAGGACGAACGCAAGGCGAGCGAGCTTCCGTTGCTTGCTGTCGACCAATGGCGCGAGTTGCTTGCCAGACATGGCTTCACGAACATCGCGGCTTTCCCTGGAGAGGGCATGGCGGCCGAGGTGTTCGAGCGGCATCTGATCGTAGCGCAAGCACCGCAAGCCGTGAAGGTGTTCGTGCCGGAAAAATTGGCAGATGCCGTCCGGCAAAGCTTGCCAGACTACATGGTTCCATCCGGGTTCGTGCTGCTCGACAAGCTTCCGCTGTCTGCAAATGGAAAAGTCGACCGCAAAGCACTGGCGCAGCTCGGCCAGAACAAGGCAAGTCTGCCAGGCAAAGCGCATGTTGCGCCGGTCAGCGAGATACAGACGATCATCGCCAGCGTGTGGGAAGAAGTGCTTGGCTCTTCGGATCTCGGCTTGCACGACAACTTTTTCATGCGCGGCGGTGATTCGCTTAGGGCGATCCAATGCCTGAACTTGCTCAAAGAAAGGCACCAGTTGGAGTTGTCTCTGCAAAACTTGTTCGAAGCACCTACACTCGGCCAGCTTGCCGCGTTCATTGAGGCGAATATCGCTGAGAGCGGACAGGGCGGGGCGGAATATGACGAAGGAACGATTTAGGAAAAGATAGCCTGCGCAACATATTGGATCGCACGAAAACTATTTGTCGGAAAGCAAGAAGCAGGCTGCGTACTTGGGCGCACTCGCAATAAAGGCGCAGCCTTGGCTTTCGCCAAAAAGCGGATGCGAGAAACGGCAGGAGAGGGAGAGAACACGTGGAGATAAAAACAGTCGGCATTCTCGGAACGACCGGAGTGGTAGGCGGAGCTGCGTTGCAGACGATTCTTGCATCGACCGGACATCGGCTTTTGCTCGGCGGGAGAAATCCCGGGAAGCTTCGCGAACAGCTCGCGGGCAGCGAGGGCAGAGGCGACTGGCTGCAGGTAGATGTGTTCGATGCAGCGCAACTGGCTGATTTTTGCAGCCGCTGCGATATCGTCATCAACTGCGCTGGCCCTGCCAAGCAGGTAATGGACAAAGTGGCCGTGGCGTGCCTGGAAAAAGGGGTTCCGTACGTCGATGTATCTGGCGACGAACACCTGTATCGGCTGCTGCTCAAAAGAAAAGCAGAGATCGAGGCAAAAGGACTGACCTTCATCATCTCGGCAGGGGTTTACCCTGGCTTGTCGGAAGTTTTTCCCGCCTATATTGCGGAGAAAGAGCTGGACCGCATCGAGCAGCTGGAGCTGTTTTTTGCGGGCCAGGGCGGATTTTCCTTGAATGCAGCCTACGATATCGTCTGCAGCATTGAGGAAGATACAGGCTGGGGAATGAGCTATTGCAAAGAGGGAGCCGTGCAAAAAATAGATGGGCCGTTCCACCGCAGCTACACGCTGCCGCAGCCGGCAGGCAAGCGGGACACGTATCCGGTAATCACCGAGGAGTTTTGCCAGATGGCGAAGCAGCACAGCATCCCGGTCGCCTATTTTTACAACAGCTACCAGCACAGCGGCATTCTGAACCAGTTTGTAATGATTAAGGCACTCCAGCAGTACAAGACCGAGGAACAAAAACGGCTCTCCGCTGAAATGCTGCTGAAGCAGTTCGAGACGAAGCAGCCAGGTGTGGAGGACTTTACGATGTTCCATCTGAATGCGACCGGACTGCGCGCCGGAGCGAGCGTGCGGCTTTCCTCGACACTGCTGTATCGGGGGGACTGGAACCGTCTGTCCGGTATGATCGCGGCGAAGGTTGCCCACTTGCTAACAGAAGGACACGGCAGCAAGCCGGGCTGCCACTTTGTGGCGGAAGGCGTATCGGCGACGGCGCTGATCGAGGCGCTGCGCGAACAGACGATGGAGCTTACGCAAGAAGTGAGCGAACAAAAAGGGGGAGGTGGCCTATGACAGAGACTCGCAAGCTGCGCACCGTCGTATGCGGTTCCCGCTTCGGTCAGTTTTATCTGGAAGCTGTCCGGGCACTGCCGGAACAATTTGAACTTGTCGGTTTGCTGGCAAAGGGCAGCGAACGCTCCAAGCAATGCGCAGAGCGGTTCGGGGTTCCGCTGTATACAGACGTGGCAGAGCTTCCCGACGATATTGATTTGGCCTGCGTTGTCCTGCGCTCGACCGTGATGGGCGGACAAGGGACGAAGCTGGCTTTGGAGCTGCTTGGCCGCGGCATTCATGTCATTTCCGAGCAGCCGATCCATCACAAGGATTTGGCGGCGTGCCTGAAGCAAGCCCGGCAGCGCGGGGTTCATTTCATGACAGGTGATTTGTACGTACACTTGCCTGCTGTGCGGCGATTTGTCGCATGCGCCAGGGAACTGCTCGCCAAGCAGCCGGCCTTGTACATCGACGCCGCGTGCGCTACGCAGGTGTCGTACCCGCTGATGCATATCCTGCAAGAAGCTTTGCCGACGATTCGTCCGTGGAAAATCAGCCATATCATCAAGGATGAGGGGCCGTTTCAGGTGCTGGTGGGTCAGCTCGGAAAAATTCCGATTACGCTTCGCGCGCATAATGAGGTCGACCCGGACGATCCGGACAATCACCTGCATTTGCTGCACCAAATTACGATTGGCGTAGCGGGAGGCAGCTTGTCGCTTACTGATACGCACGGCCCGGTCGTCTGGCGGCCGCGTCTGCATGTGCCTGATTTGCCGGACATTCACGGGATGCTCGCGGCTGATCCGCCAGCTTACATGCTGGAGAGCAGTACGGAGGTGCTTGGCGGAAGCGAGACAGCGAGCTACCGCAACATCCTCGCGAAGCAATGGCCGCAGGCGATTGGCCGCGATCTGTCCACGATGCGCGACATGATTCTCGGTACGCTGGACAGGGCCGCTGTCGACGTGCGCGCGCAGCAGGAGCTGCTTTGCTCGCGGCAATGGCAAGACTGGACGCAGGCATTGGGTTATCCGGTGCTGCGGACGAACGGACAACATCAGCCGGTTCCGCTGGAAGTGCTCAGACAAGCAGCCACGAGCATTCCTGATGAGTTTGCGGAAGCAGATGAGCCGACAGCCGAGACGGGAGAAGCAAGCCGAGATGTGTTTGCTTGCGCGGAAGCAGCCGAAAGCGAGCTGGGCGGGATTGATGCGAAAATCGTGCAGGCGGGCGTAGAGCGTCTCGACCAGGCTTCGCTCGCTTCCATGCTGTTTGTGCTGCAAACAAAAGGAGCGCTGGCTGATCCACAGCAGAAGTACAGCGAGGCGGACATTTTTTCGCTGGCACAAGTCGCTCCCCGGCATGAGCCAGTCATCTTGCGCTGGCTGAAAAAGTTGACGGAACGCGGCTATCTCGTACAGCAAGATGGTACATATCAATGCGCACAACAGATGACAACAGAAGAGGTAGAGCGCCGCTGGGCATTGGCAAAAGAGGCCTGGAGCGGCAAGCTTGGCTCTCCGCTCGTCATTGATTACCTGAAAAACAATGCAGATCGGCTCGCGGGGCTGATGAACGATACCGAGCAGGCCGCGCTGCTCTTGTTCCCGGAAGGGCGGATGAACGTGGCAAACGCGCTCTATCGCGAGACGCTCATTGCCAAATATTTGAACAAATCTGTGGCAGAGGCAGTCAGCCGGATCGCAGCGGACAAGCGAACGCTGCGCATTCTTGAGGTAGGAGCAGGGACAGGAGCCACGACAGATGGCGTTGTAGCAAGGCTGCGCCCGGCGGTTGCAAAAGGCTTGCAGGCCGAATATTTGTACACGGACGTGTCGCACTTTTTCCTCGCCTCCGCGCGCGAGCGGTTCAAAGATTGCCCGTGGATGAGTTTTGGAGTCGTCGACATCGACAAAAATTTGTTCAGCCAGGGATTGAAGCCGGCAAGCGTAGATATCGTGATCGCGGCAGGCATGCTCAACAATGCCCGTGACACGGATGAGGTCATTTGTGGTCTTCTCGAATGTCTGGTTCCAGGAGGCTGGATGCTCATCACGGAGCCGACCAGGGAGTTTACGGAGATGCTCATCTCGCAGGCGTTCATGATGACGCCGCCTGTGGACGACCGAAGTAAGACGCAATCGACCTTCATGACCGTTTCCCAATGGCTCGATGTGTTTGCCCGCGCAGGTGTTGGAGAGCTTGCGGTGCTGCCCAAGGACAATCATCCGCTGGCGCTGCTCGAGCAGAAGCTGTTTGTCATCCAAAAAGGCCAGGAAGCTGTGCAGAGCGGGAAGGATGCCGATGTAGCCCGCAGCCGCAACGATCTGGTCAAGCTGACCAATTAGGAGTGTATGCATATGTCCCAAAACCTCAAGATCAGTAGCATCGAGCTTTTGACTCGGCTTCGCCAGGAAGGTGTTTCCTTGTGGGAAGAAGGGGGAAACCTGCGATATAAAGCGCCAAAAGGCAGTCTGGCTCCTGAAGATTTGCAGTCGCTGCGCGAGCAAAAGGCAGAGATCGTGGCTCTTTTGCGCCAAGAGGCGCAGCCTGTCGTGGTCGTGCCCGACCCGGACGCCCGCTTTGCTCCTTTTCCGCTGACAGATGTGCAGTCCGCTTACCTGCTGGGACGCTATGAACTGTTTGGCTACGGCGGTGTGGCATGCCACATATACCTGGAGCTGGACTACCCTGAGCTGGACCCGGTACGGACAGAGGAAGCGTGGAATCAGTTGATTGCCCGTCACGACATGCTGCGGGCGACGATTGATTCCGACGGACAGCAGCGCGTTATGGAAACCGTGCCGCGGCTTGCAGTGCCCTACACGGACACGAGCGAACTGGGTGCGGCAAAAGCCGAGGCTGTGCTGGAAACCATTCGCGAGGACATGGGCCACCGCATGTACGATACGGCCCAATGGCCGCTGTTCGGGATTGCCGTGACCAAGACAGCAGACCGTGCTGTGCTGCACGTCTCCATGGAGTTTCTGATCGCGGACTGGGCGAGCATTTGGCTGCTTCTGGGTGAATTTGAGGCGCTCTACAAAGAGCCGAACAAAGAGCTGCCGAAGCTGCCGATTACGTTCCGCGATTACGTGCTGGCCGAACGCAGCTTGCGCGAGACGGCTGCTTATTCCCGCGACAAGGCCTATTGGCAGTCGCGAATCGACGATTTGCCGCAAGCACCAGATCTGCCGCTTGCCCGGACAGAAGCCGACAGTGGGCCAGCACGGTTCCGTCGACAGTTCATCCGCTTAAATCCGGCAGAGTGGGAGCTGTTCAAGCAACGGGCGCAGAAGCGCGGGCTGACGCCAACGGCTGCGGTCATGACCGCTTTTGCCGCCGTGATCGAGCGCTGGAGCCGAAACAGCGCGTTTTGCCTGAACTTGACCCTGTTGAATCGCCAGCCGCTGCATGAGCGTGTGCATGATATCGTCGGTGACTTTACCTCCGTCAATTTGCTGGCGGTAGACTGGGGGGCCGAGCGATCCTTCCAGGGCCGGGCCAAGGCAATCCAGAAGCAGTTGTTCGAAGATTTGGACCATCGGCTTTATTCCGGTGTCGAGGTCATGCGCGAGATGGCGCGCAGGCGCGGGCGCGAAGCTGCTTTGATGCCGATTGTGTTTACCAGTGCGATCGGGCTGGTTCAGCCGACCGAAGGCGGACGCCTTTCCGGAAAAATCTCCGGACACGGCATCAGCCAGACGCCGCAAGTGTTTATCGATTGCCAGGCGATGGACAGCGCGGAAGGCTTGCAGGTCAACTGGGATGTGCGCGAGGGCGTCTTCCCTGAAAAAGTGGTCGACGATATGTTTGCGGCCTTTTCGGATTTGCTGCACGCTCTGGTAGACGACGAGCAGGTGTGGACAGAAGGCAGCGAGATTGCCCTGCCGCTCTGGCAGCAGAAGGAGCGCGAGCAAATCAATGACACCAAAGCGCCTTTGCCTGACTACTGCCTGCATCAGCCAATCGTGGCGCAAGCAATGGCGACGCCGGATCGTCCGGCTGTGATCGACAGCGAGGGTCAGCTCACGTATGCGGAGCTGGTGAAACGAGCTGCGGCAGTGGCCGGAGAGCTGAAGCAGCTCGGATGCCGCGAGCAGGATCGCGTGGCAATCGCGATGGAAAAATGCGCCCATCAGGTCACGGCAGTGCTGGGTACGCTGTTTGCCGGGGCGGTTTACGTGCCGATTGATCCCAAGCAGCCGCTTCCGAGGAGGCTGGCGATGGTGGAGCAGGCAGACATCCGCTATGTGTTGAGCTTGTCGACAGTGGCAGCCGAGTGGCCAGAGGGAGTGCAGATCGTGGCTGTCGATCAGGTCGTGCCGCAGCAGACGCCGTTAATTTTGCCTGACCAAAATCCCGACTTGCCAGCCTACATCATCTATACGTCCGGTTCTACTGGACAGCCAAAAGGTGTTGTCGTTAGCCACCGCGCCGCTGCCAACACGATTGCCGACATCAACCGTCGCTTTGCCATCAATGAAAACGACAAGGTGCTTGGGCTTGCCCAGCTCAGCTTTGACTTGTCCGTCTACGACATTTTCGGTCCGCTGGCGGTTGGCGGAGCGCTCGTTCTCCCGCAGGTCGACCGACAGACAGACCCATCCCATTGGGTCGAGCTGGTGCTTACCCACGAGATTACGGTATGGGATTCGGTTCCGGCGATGATGCAGATGCTCGTCACCTATTTGGACGGTATTCCAGAGGTATGCTTGTCCAGCTTGCGTCTGGCGCTGCTCTCGGGCGACTGGATTCCTTTGACGCTGCCCGATCAGATGACAAAACGTCTGCCGTTTGCCCAGACGGTCAGCATGGGTGGGGCCACGGAAGCGGCAATTTGGTCCATTTACCATCTATACAAAGGACTTATGCCAAACTGGTGCAGCATTCCGTACGGACGTCCGCTTGCCAACCAGGGCTTCCGGGTACTCGACTCGCAAATGCGTGATTGCCCCGTGTGGGTAACGGGCGAGCTGTACATTACCGGACACGGTCTGGCTCAAGGGTACGTGGGCGATGAAAAGCTGTCTGCCGAGCGCTTTTTCCTGCATCCGACAGATGGACAGCGACTTTATCGCACCGGAGATTTGGGCCGATACACGCCGGGTGGTGAGATCGAGTTTTTGGGCCGCGAAGACAATCAGGTCAAAGTTCGCGGACACCGCATCGAACTGGGGGAAATCGAATCAGCGCTGCTCAAGCATCCGGCAGTAGCCGCAGCAGGCGTCGTACTGGACGGGTCGAGCGATGAGCCAGTTTTGCTCGGGATCGCGGAGTTGGCCCGTAAAAAAGAACGTAACCGCACAGCTGAAGCAGCTGAATTTGCACAACTGACAAACGGTATCGGCGAGACAGCCGGGGAGATTGCCTCACACATTAGCGCCCGGCAAATCGAAGAAGCGATGGCCAGCCTTGATCGGGCCGTGCTCCATTCAATGCTGCGCGCGCTGCAAACGCTTGGATTTTTCGCAAAAGGAAAGGCGCATTCGCTGGAAGATTTGCTGCAAGCAGATAGCATCCTGCCAAAATACCACTGGCTGGCGCGACGCTGGGTGGCGAAGCTCGCCGAAGCGGGGATGCTGCTCAAGCAGGCGAATGGGCAGTACGAAAGCGGGCTTGTCGCAGACGACGAGCTAGTCCGCAATTACTGGACAGAAGCCGAGACGATTTGGACGAACATGCTGGGGACATCAGGCTTTACGGCATACGTCCGCAAAAACGCCGAAAAGCTGCCAGAACTGCTCGGCGGCCAGGAAGATCCGGTAGCGCTTCTGTTCCCGGAAGGCAAATTCGACCATGTCCATACGCTGTATATCGAGCATATTATGGCGAACTATCTGAACAAATGCATGTGCCTGCTCCTGCAGCGAATCGCCGAAAAGCATGGAAACAAGCCGCTGCGCATTTTGGAGGTCGGTGCCGGAACCGGAGCGACGACAGGACACGTCCTCAAGGCGCTCGAAGGCCACCAGATTGAATACGTCTTTACCGATGTGGCTCCGTTCTTCATTCCGGGAGCCAAACAGCGCTTTGCCCAATATTCGCACGTAAGCTTCGGCGTCTTTGACGTCGACCAGGACTACCGTGCCCAAGGCTTTGCGCCGAACAGCTTCGATGTCGTGCTGGCAGCCGGGGTACTGGAAAATGCCCGCGACATCCCGGCGAGCATGCGCAGGTTGCGGGAGCTGATTCGTCCGGGGGGCTGGTTCGTCTTCACCGAGCCGACGATTGAGCATCTGTGGATTTTGGCCTCGCAGGCGTTCATGATGATGGAGCCAGGAGACGAGTTGCGTCTGGAGACGTCTTATCTGGATCGCCACGATTGGCTGCGTCAGCTTCAGGAAGAAGAAAATGAACCGCTATTGCTGCTGCCGCAAGAGGACGACAAGCTGACCGCGCTCGGGTTCCATCTGTTTGCCAAACGGATGAAGCAAGATCGCCTGGCAGTGGAAGCGGCAGAGCTGGAAGAATTTTTGGCCGGATTGGTTCCTGCGTACATGCTGCCTCAGCATTTGCAGGTAGTCGATGCGCTTCCGCTGACCGGAAATGGCAAAATAGATCGGCGCACCCTGGCACAATGGCGTCCTGCAGCAAATGGGACACAGGTGACGGCAGCTGTGGTCGAAGAAGAGCTGGACCCGCTGGAAGCACAGCTTGCCCAGATGTGGGCGGAGGCGCTCGGTCTCGTGGCTATCGGCAAATTGCAAAGCTTTTACGAACATGGGGCCGACTCGCTCATCATGGCGCAGGTGGCAGGAAAGCTGCGCGACAAGCTGGCAGAAGATCCGGAACTCGAAGCAATTCCATTTGATGCCCTGCTGCGGCAAATGCTGAACTACCCGACTATCGCCGAGTTGGCTGACTTCATCCGCTCGCGCAGACAAGTTACAAAGAGCGAGAGCGAAGCGACGACATGGCCTGGCAAGCAGGATGGCGCAAGCAATGCCGTGCTGATTCCGTACGGCAGCGCTCAGGAGGGCCCGCTCCGCGTCGTGTTCCACGCCGTCTTGGGTACAATGGACATCTTCCGGCCTCTGCTTGCCCGCTTGCAAGCCCAGAAAGTGGGCAGCATCGTAGGTGTAGCCATTGCTGATATGGAAAAATACTGCTCCCTGGAGCCGTCCGAGCTGATCGAGACTGTAGCGGATGACTACGCTGAGTGCCTGATGGCAGGTGGTCACAGGGAAGTGCAGTTGATCGGGTATTCACTGGGTGGACTGATTGCCGTGGAGGTCGCCAGACGACTGATGGAGCGCGGCATTCACATCGTGGACCTCGCCCTGATCGACATTCCGCCGATTTTCACCGAGGTGGACGACGATGTGCTCGTTGAAACGCTGTTTGTGCCGAATTTGAACATTACGCTTGCACAGGCGGGCTTCGGTGAGGTCGATGAAAAAGATTTGGCGCGCGGCGTCATGCAGCTCGTCGAAAAGCATGGGGCGTGCATTCCGCAAGGAGCTGCTGTAACCATTGGCGGAGACGCGGGGCTGGATCGAGTCGGAGAGCTGTTCCGCAACATGGCAGCTGTCAGCAAGCGGGAGCGCTTCGCGGCGTATGTCAACGCCAAAGCCAAGGCAACCGGGGAGCAAATGCCGATCGAGATGGCGGAAGGCTTGTGCCAGGTGTTCCGCCAAAGCTTCAAGGCCGCTCGTTATACGCCGCTGCCGTACATGGGCGACATCCGCTTCCTTTTGGCGACCGAGCCGTTTTTGTTCCTGCCGCGCACCGATGATACGACTCTTGCGTTCTGGCAGGATGTGTGCCTGGGCGAGCTGGAAGTGACGACAATCGAAGGAAACCACTTCAGTTGCATGATCGAGCCTAATGTGAGCAAGCTGGCGCAACTGCTGGCAGCGCCGTTTAAGTCAAAATAAAAAGATGGCCATTACCGTAATGGGAAAACGCGAATGTGTATGGAGAGGGATGACGTAAGAGGGAGCGCATCCCTCTTCTTTTTTTACGGCAGGGCAGACGATACCGGGTAGTATTTCCCATGCTTCGCTCTCTGGGGAAAAAGCTGCATTGTCTTGGCATCCATGTACCCTATTACCAACGAGTCTAACGTATTTGGCCCCAGCAACGATTTTGCCAGCCAAATCGAGCGTATTTGCAAGCCCAATCGGCGTATAAGAAAGGATGTTACCGATGAGCAACAGCACCTCCCCACCACAAGGGCAGTTTCCCCTCTGTCAACGTACCAAGCAAATCAGCAACAAAATCTTCGTCGTGACTTGCCGGGAGTTTCTGGCGGAGCAGGCCGACTTTTTGCTCGATCTGTTTGCGGATGTGGAGCATGAGAACGGGCCACTGCGAAACGGTGCGAAAATCCAAGTAGGCTGGACGATTTTGATTGTAAAGGAACGCGAAGGGCACGAAGGCCAGATGGAAATTGTCGCACCGGACTATGACACGAATCCGTTTACAGAAACAAACCGCGACCTATCCGTGTCGCTCTATATCCAGATGGCGCAAAACCACTGCCTGCAAACGTTGCAACTGACAGGAGAAGCTGCGCTGTTCCAGGACAAGATCGTGGTGGCCAAAGGGGCACTTGAAGAGGAACATGTCTATTTGCAGCGCGCCGAACAAAGGGAAGCAGGCGACTCCGGCTGGTATCTCGGGCCTGTGCGGGGCGAGGTGGACAGCGACGGGCTGGAATCGTACTACATTTTCCAACTGCTAAAGCACCGTCCGTCTCTTTTGCAGGCGCTGGCACTGCCGCGCGGCTACATCGCTGTGTTCAGAGGCGACCAGATTGAAGCGGTGCTGGACGAGCATGATGAGAACGTCTGGCCGACGTTGCACGAGCAGCGCTCAGGTGAATAGGAGCTGCTGAAAACGCTGATAAGCGATCTGGGGCCTTTGTTGAAGGCAGCACATGGTGATGGTATCATGGGTGGGAAAAAGCGAGTACGAAGAGACAGGCCAGTACAGTTTAACGAGTGAATGTTTGCCCAACAACAAATTGACAAAAAACAAATCTGGAAAAAAAGACACTGACAAATGAAACAGGGAGGAGACAGCACGTTGTGAAAATCACAGTAGTAGGCAGCCTCAACATGGATCTCGTCTCTCACGTCCACCATTTGCCCAAGGCAGGAGAAACGATTTCCAGCCATGACTTCCGGCTGATCCCAGGCGGCAAAGGGGCCAATCAGGCGGTTGCCGCTGCGCGTCTGGGCGCGCACGTTTCCATGATCGGGATGGTCGGCGAGGACGAGTACGGCAGCAAGCTGCTGAACAGCCTGACAGAGGCGCACGTTCACGTGGAAGGAATCAAGCGCTCGGGGACGACGGGAATGGCTTTTATTAATGTGAGCGATGACGGGGAAAACAACATTGTGCTCGTCCCGGGAGCCAATGCGCAAATGAGCGTAGAGCACATCGAAGAGAACCTGTCCATCCTCGAAAAGAGCGACGTCGTGCTGCTGCAACTGGAAATTCCGCTTCCCGTAGTGGAATACGTTGTGAAAAAGGCATCCGGACTGGGCAAGCTGGTCATTTTGAATCCGGCTCCGGCGCAGGCGCTCTCGCCCGAGCTGCTGCAACACGTCCACACGTTGACGCCAAACGAGACAGAGCTTGCGAGCTTGAGCGGCATGCCGACTGCAACGCTTTCAGAAGCGGAGACGGCGGCGAAAAAGCTCTTGGCAAACGGGCCGAAGCGGGTTATCGTGACGCTGGGTGAAAAAGGCGCTCTGCTCGTGACGGCAGAAGGCGCTACACACGTGCCTGCCTGCCGGGTGGAGCCAGTGGACACGACGGCGGCTGGCGATTCGTTTACGGCAGCCTTTGCTGTCGGGATCGCAAAGGGGATGGCGGAAGCGGAAGCGGCGGCATTTGCCAGCAAAGTAGCGGCGATTGTCGTGACCAGACGCGGGGCGCAGCCGTCCCTGCCGACGCTTGCGGAAGTAGAGGCACATACGTTTTAGGCTGCTGTAGATCCAGGCAGGCCAAACGAAAAAGCAAACGGTTTTTGGAAAACGGTTCCAAAGACTCGTTTGCTTTTTTGCTTTTGGTTGCTCGTTATTCGCCCTTTTTGAGCAGCTCCAGAACCCACTCGCACCAGGCGATGTCCTCTCTCATGCGCCGCGCTCCCCACGAGAGCAAAAGGTAATCGCCAAACGACGGATGATCCGGGTGATCGGGAGGATGGGCATGGTCGACAGCATCTGCCCTGTATTCCTGGATGTAGTGCTCGTACATGTCCAAATTCTCGCGGCATTGCTGGATGCGTTCGACAAACAAGGCTGCAGCCGCTTTTCTATCTGCAAGACCAAGGCAGTACGTTTTCAGCACCAGTTCGTCCCGGACGACAGGCTCCGCTGCCGGTTCACTGAGCCAGACTTGCAGCGCGATCTGTCCTTTTTCCGTAATCGAATACACTTTTTTGTCCGGACGATCTGTCTGGTGGATGCGAGTGAACTCCAGATAGCCCTCCTGTTCCAGCTTGGCCAGCAACGGGTAAATCTGGCTGTGTTTGGCCTGCCAAAATGGTTGCAGCTTGAGCATCAGATCATAGCCAGAGCTGGGTGTGCGGGCGACCAGCCCCAGGAGTCCATACGCGAGTGTGTTCAAGTGAGAAGCCCCCTGACTTTTACGAATATCAAGATCATTATAGGGAGGGTTCTTCGGCGAGGCAATAGCGAACCTGCGTCCTGCATAGCTTTTCCCAAACGTATGTGCAAAATCCAAGCAAACCCACTTGAAAGTCAAAGAAGGTCAAACTATAATAAAGTCATCGAAGGTCAGAGAAGGTCAAACAACAATGGAACCTTCCAGGAATCAAAACGTGCACGTCTACATTCCAAAATAAACATTTTGGGGGTATGAAAACATGCAATGCGAAATCTGCAAACAACGTCAAGCAACTGTTTCTGTTCATATACAAGTGCAAAACAACCGGCAAGCCTACCAACTCTGCAAGGAGTGCCACGCCAAGCTGGGCAGCAAGTTCGGGATCGGCATGAACATGGGCTTCACGCCATTTTCCTCGTTCTCCGGTCTGGACGAGTTCCTGCAAGGCTTCGCCCAGGCGCAAGCGAAGGGCGGCAAGCCGAAAGCGCAAGAGCCGCAGGCACCGGACCGCGGCGGCATTCTCGACGAGCTGGGCCGCAATTTGAACGATGCGGCGCGCGCCGGGCTGATCGATCCGGTGATCGGGCGCGACCAGGAAATCGAGCGCGTCATCGAGATCTTGAACCGCCGCAACAAAAACAACCCGGTTCTGATCGGGGAGCCGGGAGTAGGGAAGACGGCGATTGCGGAAGGACTGGCGCTGCGCATTACCGAAGGGCAAGTGCCCGCCAAGCTGAAAAACAAGCAGGTGTACGTGCTGGATGTCGCTTCGCTGGTAGCGGGCACAGGAATTCGCGGGCAGTTCGAGGAAAAAATGAAGCAAGTCATCGCCGAACTGCAAGCGCGTAAAAACGTCATTTTGTTCGTCGATGAGATTCACCTGCTGGTAGGCGCCGGCTCCGCAGAAGGCTCCATGGATGCAGGCAACATTCTCAAGCCTGCCCTGGCCCGCGGCGAGTTGCAGTTGATCGGGGCAACCACATTGAAAGAGTACCGCATCATTGAAAAAGACGCTGCACTGGAGCGCCGCCTGCAGCCTGTCATGGTCAAAGAGCCGACAGTGGAAGCGGCTATCGAGATTTTGCAGGGGCTGCGTCCGAAGTACGAGGCGTTCCACCAGGTATCCTACTCCGACGACGTAATCCGCGCTTGCGTGGAATACTCGCACCGCTACATTCAGGACCGTTTCCTGCCGGACAAGGCGATTGACCTGATGGATGAAGCGGGCTCGCGCCTGAACCTGCGTTCGTCCGGGGCGGACACCGCCCAGCTGCATGAGCGGCTCGCACAAATCAACCAGGAGAAAAAAGCTGCGACTGAACAGGAAAACTACGAGCAAGCGGCCCGTCTGCGCGACGAGGAAGCCGAAATTCTCGCCAAGCTCGATCAGCTGGATGGAGCGGGCCGTCGCGCGCAGGTCGAAGTGGCAGACATTCAGGAGATGATCGAGCAAAAGACAGGCATTCCGGTCCGCAAGCTGCAAAGCGACGAACAAGAGCGGATGAAAAACCTGGCGGCACGTCTCGAAGCCAAAGTGATCGGCCAGTCAGAGGCGGTCACACAGGTTGCCAAGGCGATTCGCCGCAGCCGCGCCGGATTGAAGCCGAAAAACAGACCGATTGCTTCTTTCCTGTTCGTCGGGCCGACTGGCGTAGGGAAAACCGAGCTGTCCAAGGCGCTCGCCGAGGAACTGTTTGGCACCCGCGACTCGATGATTCGTCTCGACATGAGCGAGTACATGGAGAAGCATTCCGTCTCCAAGCTGATCGGTTCGCCTCCAGGCTATGTGGGCCACGAGGAAGCAGGGCAGTTGACCGAGCGCGTGCGCCGCAACCCGTACAGCATCATTTTGCTGGATGAGATTGAAAAAGCGCATCCCGACGTCATGCACATGTTCCTGCAAATTTTGGAGGACGGTCGCTTGACCGACAGCCAGGGCCGCACCGTGAACTTCAAGGAAACCGTCATCATCGCGACGAGCAACGCGGGTGCGACCGAGCGCAAAATCTCCGTCGGCTTCGGAGCAGAGTCGCCTAAGCCTGGCACTGTGCTCGACTCGCTTGGCGCGTACTTCAAGCCGGAATTTTTGAACCGCTTCGACTCGATCATTTCCTTTGCTCATCTGGAAAAACAAGATTTGGTCAAAATTGTCGAGCTGCTGCTGCAAGATGTGGTGGCGAATCTGCAAGAGCAAGGCATGGAGCTTGCCGTCACAGAAGCAGCCAAGGAAAAGCTGGCTGAGCTGGGCTACAATCCCGCATTCGGGGCGCGTCCGCTGCGCCGTGTCATTTCGCAGTATGTAGAGGACGGCATCGCCGATCTGGTGATGGAGGAAGCGGATGTGCGCGCTATCGTGGTCGATGTCGAGGACGGCGACATCCGCGTGAAAAAAGCATAAGGACCCGCAGGATCGCAGGTCCAAAACATGAGAAGGGGCTGTCTCAAACGTCGAAAACTCGACTTCGAGACGCCCCTTTTGTCTGTCAAAAACGTTGATAGAGCCATGTTTCTGCTTGTGAAACTGCCCTTTTCCGGACAGCCCCTTTCGCTTGCGCAAGGTTTACTCATTGCCCGTTTGCTTGTTTACTGTATGCAGCATCTGCCTTTTGGCCCGGATTTTTCGCACCAGAAGTCCGATCAAAAGAATCGGAATCATGAGCAAAAACACATACAGGGAGACGTGACCGACCATGTTTTCCGCCATCCGCCCGTAAAAATAGAACAGGAAGCCGACGACGTAAAATTTGACAGCCCTCCCGATGGCTGCGTAGCCAATCAGCTTCCAGAGCGGATAGTTCAGGCAGCCGGACAAAATCGTAAACACTTTAAACGGAATCGGCGTAAACGAGCCGACAAAAATGGCGACTTCCCCTCGTTTTTGGAACAGCTCTGTCGCCGAATCAATCCACTCTTTTTTGAGCAGTTTGTACAAGACGGAGTGGCCCAGGAACCTGCCGAGATAGTAGCCGACTGGTGTTCCAAGCAGACAGGCGATATATCCTGCCGTAGCAATCCATAAAGCAGAGGATGGATCGATCAGGCTAAGTGATACTTGCAGAAAGAACACGGGAATGGGGAAGATGATGGCGTCTGCAAAAGAATGGATGACGACTCCCCAAATGCCGTATTCCATCAAAAAATCTAAAACGTTCTGAACCATTTCATTCTCCTTTATCCATCTCTCAAAATCCGCCTGCCGTAAGCGAAAAAATGGGTAGAGTCATGTTGCAAACCGCCAGTGAAGCTCACGTCGGATTTTTTGCCTTTCTTCATTATAACCGCATCGCATGCAATATCGCCATCAACTGATGAATTCCTTTTTCCAGCACTTCTTCTTTAACGTTGGATACGTTTAGCTTCAATATGTTTTCTTTAGGAAAATCAGGAAGATAATGCTGGTCTATCGCTTCCAGCAGGATCGAACGCTTTTTTGCCTGCTGGATGAGACGGGAAACAGGAATCCGCTGATCGATGACAAGATGCGTGTGAATCCCCGGATACGGTAACGGTTGAAACGTAAACAAAGCGTCCGGGCGCGAGGCATGCGTGACCAGAGCGTCAGTCAGCAGTTTCGACCTTTGCTGGTACGATTGGCGTATTTTTTGCCGATGCCGCTCAAACATTCCACTTTTTAAATAAATTTCCAACGCGGCCTGGGAGAGCATGGAACTGTCGATGTCGTGGAGGCCCTTGTACGCAAGAAATGTCTCGCAGAGCGCATCGGGAACGACAGCAGCGCCCAGGCGCAAGCCGGGAAAAATTATTTTGGAATAGCTTTTCAAATAAATCGTGCGGCCGAAGCGGTCGTAGGCGAACAGCGGGTCTGCCTTGCTGTCATGCTCCAGATCCGCCATATGGTCGTCTTCCACAACGTAAACGTCGTATTGCTGCGCCAGCTCGACAATCTGCTGTTTTTCCTTGCGGCTGTACGTCGTTCCAAGCGGGTTGTGGAAGCGCGGCATCGTGTAAAAAAATTTGATTTTTTCGGTCCGAAAGATTTGCTCCAGCTGGTCCAGATCAATTCCTTGCGCCGTTCGCCGGATGCCTTTTACCGGAAGCTTGTGCAACTGCATATATTTGATAAGCAGGTGATAGCTCGGCTGCTCGATCAGCACGGTTTCCCGACCGTTCGGAAACGGGATCGTACACAGGATGGACAGTGCCTGTTGAACGCCGGCGGTGATGAACAGGTTCGCGGGCTTGGCAAACACCTGGTAATCCGCGAGGTGCTTGGCGATTACGGGAATCAGCGTCGGCAAGCCTTTGGGAGTGCCGTACAAAAACAAATCGTTGCGGTACGTCTCAATCGCTTTATTGATACAGTGCTGGAAGTCGAGATAGGGAAACACGTCCGGATCAGGGGCAGAGGTAGCAAAGTCGATGATGTCTGAATCCTTTTGCGTGGCTTCCCGCTCTTTTTTCACGACGTAGAAGCCGCTGCGGTCTACCGAGTAGATGAGATGGCGCTTTTCCAATTCGTTCAAAGCAGAAATGACAGTGCTTTTGCTGAATTGATACCGGTCAGACAGCTTGCGGATGGAGGGCAGCTTGTCTCCGTCCCGGAGGTTTGCGATCAGCGCCTCCAGTTCATTTTGCAACTGCAAGTATTTGTGCATAAAATCCCTACCCGGCGGTGAATTTTGTATCGGTACAGATCGGCTTTTTTTGCATTGTAGCACGATTGGCACCGCATTACTATGAAACCAAAGATAACAGTTGCATATGCAACGATAGAGGAGCCATTCCTGTAAT
>NZ_RHHS01000006.1 GCF_003710935.1 Brevibacillus gelatini | reverse complement strand
CCAGCGACAAGCCGCTTGGCGCACTCGTTTTCTTGGCGAGAATCTGGCTTTGCGCCTGGATGACAACCCGCTTTGGCGTGTAGAGTGAAATCTCTTCCTTCGCATTTAGAATCAGCTTTCTATGGCCGGTCAGCGTAATCCCCACGTGGTCGTCCAGCGTTATCTTCAACGGTTCCTTGCATCCACTCACAATCGAAAGGGCGGTGGGCGCAAGCTCCAGCTCGCTTCCGTGCTCTGTCCCGAAATAGCTAATGTTCGGGTTGGCTGTCTTCGCGCAACTGGCGCTGTCTTTACGGACGCAGCCAAGCACCACCGCCCGCTTTCCCGTCGAATCGGGGAAGTACAGGCTGGCATTCGCATGATTTTGAGCATGCAAAAAAGCTCATTCCTACTCATAAATCAAAATAGGAATGAGCTTTTGAAAGTTTATCAAGCGTTTGGTTTGTTCGTTCTATTGTACGATCTTGTTAGTTTGCTAAAAGTATTTTACAGTCTCTAGCATCTGATCCATATTCGATCTGTTCACGTCTACATCCAGGAATATTCTTTTTATATATTAATTAATAAACTTTTGATTCTCCTTGCTAAATCTTCTTTTTCTTCTTCCGATAACTGTTGCCCTACATCTTCTATGTTGAACTGCTTTAGTTCATGTTTTATGTTGTTAAGTTCTTCTTGAGCATTGATTCCTTTGTTAATCAATATTTCAGCTAAAGTTACTTTTATTGTAATATTCTCACTAAGTGTATTCTTGCAGTCTCTTTCAAAACGTTTTAGCACTTTATGAGCAATTTCTTCTGAAGAGGTTACACTAATAACGTTATCAAAATAAACTTTTACTTCCTTGGTCAGCTCATGATAATACCAACGTGCTCTAGGATCATGATTTAATGGTAGTGTATTATTATCAAATTGACGTAATATATAGTCTCGTCTTTCTAATAAATCTTCTACTTCTTCTGTACTTAAATGCTCTCGAATATGATTAACATTTAGATTTGCTAAGACTTCCCTCATTATTTCCTTAGAACGAACGGAAATCTTTGAATGTGTTAGAGCAATTCTAGCTAACGCGATATAGATAGCTGCTTTCTCGACTTCCCCCTCATTCATAGAAAGCTCAAAATCATAAGTTGTTCTTGCCAGCGCTTCATAATCACTGAAATTTTCATCCTTGTATTCAAAATAAGTATCATACACTGCGGTTAAAAGCTCGTAATAACTCCAATTCAACTTTTTCACACTCCAAATTTTTTAATTCACCTTAATTTTTTTACCATTATTATGAATGATTTCAATATCAATATTTGGATACTCTTCATGAAATGCTTTTATAACTCTACTGCAACTTCCACACGTATCAAGTTCAGTGAATAACTTTATTTTACCTCTCGCATTAGGATTCTCTCCTAATTTATTTGCAATATCGTTTAAAATTTTGTATTCGGTATCCATATCCCTTAGAAAAACATCTCCTACTTCATTGGGAGCAGGTGTTGCTTTAAACTTAATTTTATCATCTGTCGGTTTAATAGAGAATCCTTCATAATTGGGATTCCCATTTGTTGCATCAATTTTACTATGCGCATAGAATTCTTTTTTGTCCAATCCTGATATATTTACCTCAGCGTAACCAAAGTTCCCTCCCCCTCTTTTCTTAAGAAGAGTGTTGGATACCAATTTTTTGTATTTAGTAGCCCGCTCAAGAATATATCCTTCAGTCTCTAAATCGATTTCCCTTGTTGGATATACCTTACCGCAACTTACATTACCATCCTTACCCGTCCCCTCAACCTTCGAACTCGCCCCCCGCTTCAACGCCCCACGATCCCTCTCAGCACCTTTCGCCAACCAGGACGTCCCTACGGAAAAAGCTCCGCCCAGTGCTGCCCCAACCGCAAACGACTCCAGCGCCTTGCCTCCATCCGGCGTCCGGCCGTCCCACAGTTCCCGCAGCGAATAATCAATATATCCCGAGGTTCCCCCCATAAACATGACCGAGCCAAGCCCTACGGTCGTTTGTCCTCCTGTCAGCGGCACAACCGCTCCTCCGCCGATCCCTGCAACGGGGCCGAAAATCGCTCCGCATACCGCGCCGATCACGGCCCCTTGGGCAGCGCTTTTGATATACGCGGACGGACTGCTCGCCTCCCCGTTGATGAGATCGGTCGAGGCGGTCATCACGACACCACCTATCGCTCCGAGAGCGGCCCCTACCGCTGCCGCTCCAATCACCGCACCAGCACCAAACGTCGCTACCGTCAGTGCTACGGCCCCGACAATCGCTACAGCCCCGAGCACGCAAAGGGCCAGTTTTCCCCAATCAAACGGCGGCTCCGGCGGTGGGGGCGTTCCTTTTTGCGGCTCGTCGTCATACGCGGGAAACGTCGCCCGGTCCCGTCCTTCCATGTGAACGGCTGTCCCCAGGAAGTGATACTCACTCTCCAGCGAAAAGCCGCTTGGCGCGCTCGTTTTCTTGGCGAGAATCTGGCTTTGCGCCTGGATGACAACCCGCTTTGGCGTGTAGAGTGAAATCTCTTCCTTCGCATTCAGAATCAGCTTTTTATGGCTGGTCAGCGTAATCCCCACGTGGTCGTCCAGGGTTATCTTCAACGGTTCCTTGCATCCGCTCACAATCGAAAGAGCGGTAGGCGCAAGCTCCAGCTCGCTTCCGTGCTCTGTCCCGAAATAGCGGATGTTCGGGTTGGCTGTCTTCGCGCAACTGTCGCCGTTTTTGCGGCCCCAGCCAAGCACCACCGTCCGCTTTCCTGTTGAATCAGGGAAGTACAGGCTGGCATTCGCATGATTTTGAGCATGCAAAAAAGCTCATTCCTACTCATAAATCAAAATAGGAGTGAGCTTTTGAAAGTTTATCAAGTGTTTGGTTTGTTGGTTCTATTGTACGATCTTGTTAGTTTACACAAAATATTTTACAGTCTCAAGCTGATTAGATAAAACGATTCATTAACCATTCATCATAGTTTTACAGCTATTTACTTGAAATGAAAATAAATTTATTAAACTTCACTACTTATTCCATGAAACATCTCTTTATTGTTATTGAGCATTTTCAATTCAGTATATCTGGCTGTTCTCATTTAACTAAATAGGCAAAGGATGCCTTTCAAGAAATTTACTTAATAGAGTGTTTTTGTTGGAGATAACATTTTCAATTTTTTCATACGGAGAGTCACCATACTCTTCTATAATCTGTTCATTCAAGTCAATCAAAACCTGCTTTACTTTTTGATGGATACTTTCATGACATCTTATCACAATTGCGTAATACCAGTCCTTTTTATTAAATTTAACTAAAATGAAACTATTTGGATCCTTGGTATCCTTTATTAAACGAATAATCTCTGTATCAGACTCAAAATCTTGTATATGTTTCATCTTATTGTCTTTAGTTAAATCAACAGGAATTTGCATTATGTCGCCTATAACCATTACTAGCTCATGAGTATATTCATTTGGAAACTCAAATTCGTATTGCATCAATGAACCATGTTCCATCATGTTTCCCTCTCCCTTTCTTCAAAACCTCTCCAGTCTTTTGGTGGCCATTTTCCATACCTTAATTTATAAATCACTAGTGTTGCATCAATGTTATCAAGAAAGAGGTGCTCAGATGGTCAATCATTAGATTAGCATTCACACTTAAGAAATCTGTCTAGTTTGGTGTTGACAGTCCAAACTATGAAACTTAAAAAATAATTGTTAAAATAACAACAACTTTTATATCCTATCAATTCAAAAGGAGTCATCAAAATGGAACCAATAATCCAGCACCAATGGAATATTAGTGAAATAGAAGCAATCCATTTACAACAAATGTTGGCTAAAAAAGTTATTAAAGAAGATCAATTTGCTAAGATCAACTATGTTGCTGGAGTAGATGTAGCGTACTGTAAACATAGTGATAATATAGTTGCAGCAATCGTCATATTAGAAGCCGACTCATTGCAAGTGGTGGAATCAGTGACAGTTCGAGACACTGTTGATTTCCCTTATGTACCTGGATTGTTTTCATTTAGAGAGTTACCTCCTATTATCAAGGCATTTAGTCAATTAAAGACCCCGCCTCAGCTAATTGTATGCGATGGTCAGGGAATTGCGCATCCTAGGAGATTCGGATTAGCCAGTCACTTGGGAGTGCTTTTTGATATACCAACAATCGGATGTGGGAAAACAAGATTAGTAGGTGAGTTCCAAGAGCCTGACCTTAAAAGAGGTTCATATTCGCTATTAATGGATGATGGGGAGGTAATAGGGGGAGTATTACGAACTCAAGACAATATTAAACCTATTTTTGTGTCAATCGGTCATCGTATTTCCCTAACATCAGCTTGTGCGTGGATATTAAAACTCTCACCAAAATTCCGTTTGCCAGAAACTACTCGACAAGCGGATCAACTCGTTAATAAAGTTTTATGTAACAAGTGAGAATTGCATCTTATGTTGTTTATAAAAATGGGAGCAGAAAATAAACATCTTCTACTCCCAAACATCTTCTCACTCTCTCCCCATTTTTCTGTGAAGCTCTCTACGTGATAATAATAATTTAAAGTTATCACTGTTTTCGCTTAATTTTCTACTTACAATTAAATTACCATTTTCGTCCCATTCGTTATAACTTAACTCTACTCCATTTTCATATTCACCCAGCGATTTTATCTTTCCATTTCTATACCAACTTGTTTTCTTCCCTTTAGTTTGCCCATGCCTCATTATCTGTTCAGATTTTTTTTCCCCATTCTCATAAAACTCCTGAAACAAACCATGTTGAAAACCATTTTTGTAAAAACAAAAATATCTTAATCGGCCATCGCCATACAGTTCATAAGCAATTCCGTTAAACGGTTTCCCCCCTTCATCCTCTGCATTGTCCAATATTTCATCACTAGTAGACGAGTACCATAAATCTTCAAAGTCGACTCCGTTACTAATAATTTCCTCGATCGTATACTTTTCTCTATTATCTTCCATGACGATGCTTTAGCACCTCCGGTATAAAGTTAGCCCCTTGAGTTATATATTCGCAATGGGGACAACGAGGCATTGGGGTTCCAATGGGCATTTTCTTATTGATTTTCCTAGCAGAAATTACATAAATCATAAAATCTTCTAAGTTGGCATCAGGTCTATCTAATAATGCTCTATTTAAGGCTTTTACTTCTGCGTGTGAACCTGCACCAAGTGATTTGATATAACCTTTCTCTATATCTGGAGGCATACCTCTTATTCTCTCACTAATCAACTTATGTTGTGTTAAAGGTACTTTTCCTTCAGGGTCGTTTATGTCGAAGTAATACTTTCCCGTCTTTTTATCTAGTACCCCAGCAATCGCAGGACCTAATTCTTTCTTAGTCAAGCCACTCTTCCTTACCCTATGCAATTCGTCATGAACCGCTCCCCTTAAGTTAATACGCTGATGTAATTCTGTAGGACTTAGCCTGCCATACTTCGCTCTTAACTCTTCTAAACGGCTTTCTTTACCTTTCGCCGTCCCCTCAACCTTCGAACTCGCCCCCCGCTTCAGCGCCCCGCGAACCCTCTCAGCACCTTTCGCCAACCAGGACGTCCCTACGGAAAAAGCTCCGCCCAGCGCGGCCCCTACCGCAAACGACTCCAACGCCTTGCCCCCATCCGGCGTCCGCCCGTCCCACAGTTCCCGCAGCGAATAATCAATATATCCCGAGGTTCCGCCCATAAACATCGCCGAGCCAAGCCCTACGGTCGTTTGTCCGCCTGTCAGCGGCACAACCGCTCCTCCGCCGACCCCTGCAACGGGGCCGAAAATCGCTCCGCATACCGCGCCGATCACGGCCCCTTGGGCGGCGCTTTTGATATACGCGGACGGACTGCTCGCCTCCCCGTTGATGAGATCGTTCGAGGCGGTCATGACCACGCCGCCTATCGCTCCCAAAGCGGCCCCCACTGCTGCCGCTCCAATCACCGCACCAGCGCCAAACGTCGCTACCGTCAATGCCACGGCTCCGACAATCGCCACAGCCCCGAGCACGCAAAGAGCCAGCTTTCCCCAATCAAACGGCGGTTCCGGGGGTGGGGGCGTTCCTTGCTTCGGCTCGTCGTCAAATGCGGGAAACGTCGTCCGGTCCCGCCCTTCCACGTGAACAGCAGTTCCCAGAAAGTGATACTCACTCTCCAGCGAAAAGCCGCTTGGCGCACTCGCTTTCTTGGCGAGAATCTGGCTTTGCGCCTGGATGACAACCCGCTTTGGCGTGTAGAGTGAAATCTCTTCCTTCGCATTTAGAATCAGCTTTCTATGGCTGGTCAGCGTAATCCCCACGTGGTCGTCCAGCGTTATCTTCAACGGTTCCTTGCATCCACTCACAATCGAAAGGGCGGTAGGCGCAAGCTCCAGCTCGCTTCCGTGCTCTGTGCCGAAATAGCGGATGTTCGGGTTGGCTGTCTTTGCGCAACTGTCCCCGTTTTTGCGAACGCAGCCAAGCACCACCGCCCGCTTTCCCGTCGCATCGGGGAAGTACAGACTGGCGTTCGTGCCCACCTGCGGCATGCAGTACATCACATTGCCTGTAGGCGGGGCAAACGGAAACCAATATGCGGTCTCCTTGGACTGCTGCTCGTCTATCTCCAGATGAAGCTTGACCTGCTCGCCCTGGACTGCAAGCACCTTGCCTTCCAGCGAGACGCCGGAGAGCTTCGGGTTGTGGATTCGCTCCTGCCGTATGCCGTCTATCCGGGACAAGCGATACGTATAGACAAACAGCCCCCGCTCCATCCGGGCCTTCACTTCGCTGACGACCATCCGCTTGTTGCGGAACCAGATTTCATCTCCAATCGTATACCGTTCGCCGGACTCGATTTCGTAGGTGAAAAAATCGGTATCGTGCAAGCCGGCTGCATCGCCGCCCGCTTTTTGGTACGCCAGCAAATCCTTGCTCGCCGTATACGCCACATCATCTGACAACGTATAGCTTTTCCCTTGCGGCAGTCCAAACGAAAACCGCGGTGTTGCCTCCATAATATCACTGACGAGAACACCGTGAAAATGGCTGGCCAGCCGCCTGAGCAGCTCCCAATCTGTCTCGTCGTACTGGATGATCGGCTCGCCGATCTGGACGCCTTCTCCGATGCTGACGTTCACATTGTAGCCGGGATATGTCTTGATGATTTCCTGGACCAGTTGGGGATAGGTCATGTCTGCCTGCTGGAAAGAGCGGCGCTTTTTCGTTACATCGAGCTGAAAGCTTCCAGAATGCCCTTCCAGTTCGATCTCGTAAACGCCTTGCCGATGCGCGATTTGAACAGAAGTCACGATTCCCTTGAAAATCGTGGTTTCGCTTTCGCCATCTGTGTCATACAGGCGGATTGCATCATCGGAGGCGGCTTGCAGCACGGCATTTACCGTTTCGCTGTCGTCCACGACGCCCCGCAGGTACAGCTGGGCGTGTTCGTTCGGTTTCCACTCCATTCGTACGTCTTCGATTCGTTTGATCCGGTACGGCGCTGTTACCCGGATCCGTTCATACCCTGTCATCCCTCATTTGCCTCCGTTTGGATCTATTCGTCATGCTGCCCGTCTGTGAGAAACCGGATGACGCCCTGGTAGCCACAGATGAGCTGGGAATCGGTCGTAAGTGCTGCTTTGCCTTCTACTCTCGTCTCTTCCTTCGCCTGGAGCCAGGGAGCGCAGATGAGAGGCGTGCATGGCTTACCCGCAATGTTTTGGCCGTCTTCGGCGATCAAATAGATGGTGGCGTTGCTTGGATTGGACGGACTTGAGCAAATACCGAAATGGGCAATATTTTCTCCCGCTTTGTAATCTTCACTGTTCATCATCGGTTTTCCGTTCACATACGAGCCGTGGCTGACGGGCAAGTTAATCCGCCTGGCGTGGCTGCCGCAATTGCAGCGCATTTTCGCCCCTCTTACCACGTAGCGCGTTCCTCCCTGCATCATCAGTACCCCCTTTCTTCCACTGGCACTCGTTCCAGCCGAATCCCTGTCAAATCCCGCCGCAAAATACTCTCGGCCACATCCAATCGGACGACGATCAGCGGTTTTTCGCTCTCTTTGAGCCGGACGATCTTTTTCCCGCGCAGCTTTTCTTCCAACAGCACCAGCCTTTTAATCACACTTTTGTCGAGGTTGAATTCGCTTCGGGGGCTGACGGCTTCCACTTCTTCCAGGATCGGCAGATAGTAGTTGTTCTGGCGGTGGCGGGAGAGGTCGATCAGCGGCACCAGCTTGAACAGCGTGTCAGGTTCGTACGCTTCCACCACCCGCTTCAGCTTGTCCGACAGCAAAAGCAACTGGCGATCCATTATGTCGAGATAGCTGCTCTCTTCTCCCGCTTTGACATGGAAAATCAGCGGGTCGGCGATTTTATAAGCGCGTGTGGGATGAATATCCCGCGTGTCGATTTTTTTGTGGACATCCAGTAACAACGGCACATCCGTATACCGTTCGTCTTGTTTCAGCAAAAAATAGTCCATGCTTACGCTCCCTTGGTTTGTTTCTCTGCCGGGCCGGGGTGAGCGTACAACACTTCGGCCTGATCCCGGAATTCCCCGGCCAACAGGCAAATCTCCGGCGATTTGGCCATCTGACAGTAGCCTTGGCACTCCAGGAGCACGGGCACCATGCTTTTTACAAATTCCACCGTCAGCAAATGGTACTTGATCGCTTCCATCAGCTTGATCCGCTCGATGTCCATCGACGTGATCTTTCTTGCGTAGCTGGACTTGACCGTCTCCAGCTCCGCCATCCGCCGGAACAATGGAGCAAAGATGAAGTCCGCTTCCCACACCACAGAGCATTCCGTCCTGTCCAGAAACCAGTTTTCATCGTAGGCGTCCAGACGGTACGCGGCCCTGTTTTCCAGGATGCTTGTCCGCAAAAAAGAAAAGTAGATGGTGCAAATCTCCCCTTTTTCCCCTTGCTCCTGCTGCCTGGCTGCCTGTGCGCACAGCGCATGGAAAGTGTCGCAAAGGCTGCTCTCGATGCTTTCCTTTTGCTCGCGATACCGCTGGTCAATCTCGATCAGGTCGTGCTGCCACCGATCCTTCACATGAGTCTGCCAAAAATCATGGATGGCCGCCTGCTTGTCCATCTGCCCGCTCATTCGATATTTACCTTCGCGCCGCTTAACGTCACATCGTCGACGATGCTCAAGGTAGCGTCGGCCTGCTTCATGTCTACGCCTGCTTCTCCATGAATAACCACTTTGTCGCCCCCGATGATTTCAATATCCTCCTGGGCAGTGAGGGTGATTTTCTTGTCGCTGTTGATCTCGATGCCGCCCGCATCTGTCAGGCGCATCAGCAGCTTGCCGTTTCCAATAATCTCGATTGCTCCCGGCCGAAAAATGATTTGCTTGCCGTATTTCGTGCTGATGCTCTTGACTGCGGGATCGCTGCGCTTTTGCGGATCAGAGGAGAGCAGGTCGACCGAGCTTGCGGCAAAGGCATGCTGCTCCTTTGCATCAGGAAAGTACAGGCGTACCTCATCCCCGATTTCCGGCATGCAGTACCAGCCGCTGCCATCGGGGGAAGAGTAGACCGTCGAGTAGGCAAACCAGATGGCTTCCTCAACCGGCTGCTTTTTATCAATGTGCAAATGCACTTTTACCGTATCTTTGGCCACATCCAATACTTTGCCGAACAAAGAAGATCCAGCCAATTCAGGGGGAAACAAGGTAGGAAAGCCTAGCCCTTTTTGATCGCGCAAGACGTATCGATGAACCAGAATCCCGTGTTCGATCCTCGTTTCGGCCCTGTATACGTAAAGCGTGCGCCGCAAGAAGGCAACCGGGCTGCCCAATTCCAATATTTTGTTGCTGGTGACTTCATAGCTGATGGTGTCTTGCTCCGTAATATCCTGCTTGTCGTTTTCTGTTTTCAGCTTGTATTCCTTCAAATTTTTTTGAATGATGTAATTGTATTCCTCCAGCTTTTGCGGCTCGCCCAGGTCCGGGATTCCGACAAAATACCTCAGCCCCTTTTGCGTGCAGACGGGCACCAATGGCGCGTGAAAATGAGAAGCCAGCCGCTTGGCAAACGCCCAATCGGTTTCCTTGTATTGCACCAGCAAGCCACCGATCTTCCGTCCGCCTGATGCTTCATCGACCACCTGGGCGCCAGCATACGCTCCGGTGATCTGGGCAAACAGGTCGCGATAAGCCAGGTGCTTGTTTTGGAAGGAACGGGTTTTCCTTGCCATATCCATCTGGAGAGTCGTGCTGTACGCCTCGATGTCGATGTACCGCACACCTCTTACGGCACGGACAGACAGTTTGGTAACGATGCCTTGAAACAACACCCGTTTTTGCGCCCCGTCCTGAACAGACACCTCTATGCTCTCATTCTCATCTGCCTGCTCGACGTACTGGTCCAGCTTTTCTTCGGGCACGATTCCGCTTACCGTGAGCTTGATATGATCGTTCATCTGTTTAATCAGGTGCAATTGTGTAATGGTTTCAAATGGATAGGGCGAGACGAAAATGTCGGTATACGTATGGACAGATTGGCTCATCCTTGCTCCTCTCCTTTGTTCTCTTCCGTTACGCTTACGGTTCTCATGACCTGAAAGGCAATCTCCCGCCACTCTTCATACTCGGCAAACGGGCAGCAAAACGTCCCCATGACCATTTTTCCTTCCAAGGCAAGGAAAAACATGAGGTGATACAAAAAGCCGTCCAGTGCCGGGCTTTTAAAGTCGAAGTAGCCAACCTGCTTTTCTCCGACCATTTCTCCCCCTTCTGTATAGAAGACATTTGCTGGATTCGCCCTTTTGATCGTCGCTTTCATTCCTGCCGTCAGTTCTTTGACCCACTGGTCCTGCAAGTCTTGCTCGACCCTGCTCAACGTAATATTGATGGCGCCCGTCTCATCACATTTGATGATCTGCGGCCGCTGCTGGTACGGATATTTGATCGCCCGCAAATGCTCGGGCATGTCCGCAAAATCTTTTGGGATGTACAGGCAAAGCTTGTTGTCCCAAAATGCTTGCTGTTCAAACTCGTAAAAGCGGCTTCCCACCCTGACTGGTCCGGTGCAAATGTTAAGGGGAACGCTCGTTTTTTCCGATTCATTCAATAGGGCCAGTATCTTTTCATCCATATGCTCCATAGCTTTGTACCGCCTTCTTCGTTTTATCAACATCCTGAATAATACAAATTTCCCATATTATTGTACAGGGAGCCTTTTCCATTTATCGGAACTTTCCCCCCTTCCTTTCACCCCAAAATGACAAACAGAAAAACCGATCCTGGACTTGAATGGGCGTTACCTTGCATGATCGAACCCGGAAAGCCGTGATAGCCCCGTCATGCCGCGCCTAAATAAAAAAAGCAACCACCCATGCGAGTGGCTGCTTTCTTGTTATTCAGTTGCAGCAAAACGGTCCCCTTTGCTTTGTCAGGTGATCGTTTATTTTACGCCTACAGCGTCATACGCTGCATTAACAGCCTGGACCTGACGGGAGTTTGCACCGAACAAGTCAGTAGCGGAAAGCACTGCTGCACGGCGCATAGCGGAGAAGTTGGAGTAAGGTGTCAGGTAATGCGTCAGGGCATGGTAGTAAATTTTCGCTGTATCTGCGCGGCCGATGCCGTTGACGCGTACTCCGTAGTGCGTGCCGCCTTCTGCCAGCAGGTACGCTGCCTTGTTGTTGATTCCGCTGTTGATGTGGACGCCGCCGTTATCCTGGGAGCCGGTGTAGCGCTTGCTGTAGTGATCCGGGTCGCCATACGCTGCTGGATCCTGCAGGGAGCGCAGTGCGTCTCCGCTTCTACCTGGTGTGTAGATGTCCTCGCCCATCAGCCAATCGTCGTTGTCAACCATCGCGCCGAAAATGTCGGACATCGATTCGTTCAACGCACCCGATTCATTTTGATAAACCAGTCCTGCTGTTCTCTCGGTTACGGCGTGGGTCAGCTCATGCGCTACTACGTCCAGCCCGCCGGACAGTGGCAGGAATGTAGTGCCGTCTCCATCTCCGTATACCATCTGGCTGCCGTTCCAGAAGGCGTTATTGTATCTCGTGCTGTAGTGAACGGTGGAGCGGATCACGGCGCCGTTTCCATCATAGCTGTTGCGGTTGTGGACGTTGCGGAAGTAGTCGTACGTCTTTTGCGCATGGGCGTGTGCATCGACTGCAGCCCCATCTGTCCAATAGTTGTCGCTGTCGGTCATAAGCGTGCCAGGAAGCGAAGTGCGGTTATTGGCCGTGTATGTCTCGATGCCTTTTCCGCGCGTCGTGTCTCTCAACACGTACGTGCTGCCTTGCTTTGTGGTCTCGAACTGTTTCGTATCGCCCAGTACTCCTTTTCCGGTTGCGGTCACGTGGTCAAGCATATTGTATTTGTTGATGACATCTCCGCTGTGGGCGTCGATGAAATACATCCAACGGCCTGGCTCCGGATCGAGGAAGTTCAGCTCGACTGCATAAGCCAGGTAAGATTCATCCTCATGCACGTAAATGTACAGCTTCGCCTCTGGGTCCTGGATGAAATCAGGCTTTTCGCCCACTTCGCCCTCAACGTCCTTGATCGCTTGTTTCACTGCTTTTTGCTCATTGAGCTTCGGCTTCTTTTTCAACTGCTTGTTGGAATCGAGATCGGGAATGAATTGGCCCAGAAAAGACGTGACATTGCCGTCAGCATCTATGTGAACGGTTTGCTGGAAGCCGTAAATCGGAATTCCGTTGTAGACTTCCTGCAACCGATAGTGCTTCGTATCCGTTTCTTTGTTGCGAGCCTCATTCACAATTTCGAAGTGGTCCTCCACATTTCCTTGAATACGGAACTCGTCTTTGTACTTTTCGAGGTATGACCAGACGACGTCATCCCCCTTTGCCCCTTCTGGCTCCCATACTTCACCGATATACTGCGGTGTGTCCCACTGTTTGTGGTAGTCGATCTTCGTTTTGGCGAAAGCAGGCACCGACGTAAATCCCGACACACCTACGGCAATGCTGAGAGTAAGGCTGGTAGCAAGGTAAGACTTTTTCATTCTAAAAAATTCCCCCAATCAAAATAATGTGAATGTGTGAAACATTTTATACTATTTGATATTTTTGGTAAAAATCCCTTTTTTTGAAGGAAATTTTCTGTCGACATTTTCTTTTCTTCTTCAACAAATTGTGACAATCCCGTATTGACTGGCAATTCCCATTAGCATTCGGGCTCAGCACGATTTGAATTTGCAAAGGAATTAAAAAATTTTACCTTTGCGAAAATAAACGGAAACGCCTACTCTGAATATATGTTTTTATCATTTTCAAGGGGGATGCACATGAAAAAGGGCATTGCACTGGCAACCTGTCTTACCTTGCTGTTCGGGGTAATCACAGGCTGTACGAACTCGACAACCACTTCCCAACCCAAGGACCAATCATCCGCCGCACCGACAGAGGCGACAAAGACAGAACCGATGGTGCTGCGCTGGAGCATCAACAGCGAACCGCCTTCCATGGACCCTGGCATTGCGGTTGACGCCGATTCGTTTGACATGATTTACGCTGCTTTTGAAGGCTTGACCAGCTACGACCTGAACGGACAACTGACCAACGCCACCGCAGAAAGCTTCACCAACACGCCGGACTACATGAACTACACGTTCAAAATCCGCAAAGACGCCAAGTGGAGCAACGGCGATCCTGTCACCGCCCACGACTTCGTCTACGCGATCAAACGCAACCTCGATCCGCAGACAGCGTCCGAGTACGCCTATCAGCTTTACTACATTAAAGGGGGAGAGGAATACAATACAGGGAAAGGAAAAGCCGAGGACGTAGGAGTAAAAGCACTCGACGACTACACCGTTGAATTCAGCCTGAAAGCGCCTACGCCGTTTTTCCGTGAGCTGACCTTTTTCCCGACGCTCTTCCCGCTGCACCAAAAGACAGTGGAGGGCAACCCGCACTGGGCGGCCGAAGCGAAAACGATCGTGGGCAACGGGCCGTTCATCATGGACACCTGGGAGCACAAAAGCAAGATCGTCTTCACCAAAAACCCGCACTACTGGGACAAGGACAACGTGAAGCTCGACCGCCTGGAAATCTCGATGATCGAAGACAACAACACGGCTTTCTCCATGTTTGAAAACGGCGATATTGACTGGGGCGGCTACCCGGCCTCCACGCTGCCGCCAGATGCCATCCAGTCTCTGAAGGATGCAGGCAAGCTGATGGTGGCAGACAATCCCGGCACGCAATCCGTCGTGTTCAACACGAACAAGCCGCCTTTCAACAACAAAAAGATCAGACAAGCCTTTTCCTATGCCATCAACCGCCAGGAAATCATCGACAACATCCTGCAAACCGGCGTACCGGCCGCTTACGGATGGGTGCCGACCTCGATGGGCTTGAAGCCGGACGGCTACTTCAAGGAGGACGCCGAAAAGGCGAAGCAGCTTTTGGCAGAAGGGATGCAGGAGCTTGGCCTGACTTCCTTCCCGACCGTCACCTACACGTACGACACGACCGACACGAACAAAAAAGTGGCGGAAGCTTTGCAGGACCAGTGGAAAAAAGTGCTCGGCGTCGATGTCAAGCTGTACAATGCAGAGCTGAAAGTGTACCGCGACTTGCGCTCCCAGGCCAATTTTGACCTGATCCGCTTCCAGTGGGGTGCTGACTTCAACGATCCGATCAACTTCCTGGAAATGTTCCGCGACAAGACAGGCGGCAACAACCACCCGGATTGGGAGAACGCCAAGTTCAAGGAGCTGATCGACAAGAGCTACCACGAGCCTGATCTGGAAAAGCGCAAGCAAATTTTGCTCGAGGCCGAAACCATCCTGATGGACGAAATGCCGCTTGCACCGATCAACTTCCGCGGAAACCCGTACGTGAAAAATGACCGGGTGAAAGACTTCATCATCTTCCCGCTCGGGGGCGCGTACTTCAAGCACACGTCGGTGGTGACGCAGTAACCACGTCATACGCATACAGCAGGCTGTACCTGTCAGACGAAGACGGTACAGCCTGTTTGTTGCTTGCCTAAAGTCTCGTTCCAGCAAAAGACAACAAACCCGGCTGCTCCTGCCGGACAGGCAGAACGGCCGGGTCTGTTTTTCGCGTCTTTTCGTGTTACACCGTCACAGACTGCTGCTGAACTCCGTTGAACACTTTTGTATCCAGCTCTTTCGTCGCCCGGCTCGTCAACAGCCCGGCCGTCATGCTGCCGCTCACGTTGAGCGCTGTGCGGCCCATGTCGATCAGCGGCTCCACGGAGATGAGCAGCCCGACAATTGCGACCGGCAGGTTCATCGTCGACAGAACGAGCAGCGCTGCAAAAGTCGCTCCGCCCCCTACTCCGGCAACCCCGAAGGAACTGAGGGCAACCACGACGATCAGCGTCAGGATGAACGAAGGCGTCAGCGGATCAACCCCGGCCATTGGCGCTACCATGACGGCCAGCATCGCGGGATACGTGCCCGCGCAGCCATTTTGGCCAATCGACAGACCGAAGGAGCCGGCAAAGTTGGCGATTCCTTCAGGCACACCCATGTCTTGCGTCTGTGTTTTCACGTTCAGTGGCAATGTCCCAGCACTCGTGCGGGAGGTAAAAGCGAAGGTCAGGACAGGAAACGCCTTTTTCAAGTACGTGATCGGGTTCAGTCCGGCAAAAGCCAGCATCAAAAGATGCACGACAAACATGAGCACCAGTGCCACGTACGAAGCGATGACGAACTTGCCGAGCTGCCAGATCGCATTGTAGTCGCTCGTCGCAGCTACGCGCGTCATGATCGCCAGCACCCCGTAAGGCGTCAGGCGCAAAATCAGCGTCACCACACGCATGATGATGGCGTGCAGCGCGTCGACGATTTTTGCGAACAATTCCGATTGTTCAGGACTTTTCTTTTTCACGCCGAGATACGCGATCCCGATAATCGCAGAGAATATGACAACCGCAATCGTAGAGGTAGCCCGCTCTCCCGTCAGATCGAGGAACGGATTGGCCGGAAGCAGCTCCAAAATTTTTGCGGGCAACGTCATGTTTTGAATGTCGCCCAGCCGTTGCTCTACCTGTTCAATGCGCGCCGATTCCGCTTCTCCCTGCTGGAACTGGCTGCCGTCCAGATGGAAGGCAAACGTGGAGGCGATCCCGATGGCAGCGGCAATCGCTGTCGTGCCGACCAAAAGCCCGATAATCAGCGAGCTGATTTTGCCGATGTTGTTGGCCAGCTTCATTTTGGTAAAAGCGGCAACAATCGAGATGAACACCAGCGGCATGACGATCATTTGCAGCAGCTTCACGTAGCCTTTACCCACGATGTTGTACCACTCGATTGAGTCTTTCAGGACGTCTGATTTGGCTCCGTAGACGAATTGCAGGATGAGTCCGAAAACAATCCCGATTCCGAGACCGACAAATACCCGTTTGGAAAAAGAGACATGTTTCTTCTGCATGGCGTACAAGCCGCCAATGAATATGAGCATGAAAATGATGTTGAGAATCGTAAGTAGCGTTGACATATTTTTCTCTCCCTTTCTCCTCTGAACTCGTACTGTTTCTCTTTGTCAGTCTACATATAGTTATATTACCGACAATACCTACTGGTCAAGTAAGAATTGTAAAAAAAGGCCGTCTCGAACTCTGCACGAAAAAAAGGAACCGCCGCCGGGACGATTCCTTTCTGCTTTTTGCCTAAGTGTGTCGTGTGTACTATTTGGTTTGTTTGGAGATCAGATGCCACAGCCAGGTGAGCAAAGCCGCTCCGATCACCCCGGCAATGACGTTGAAGCCAGCCCACATCCACAGCCAATCGCCCAATACCAAATCTCCAAGCCAGCTGCCCAGAAGCGCAGCGATGAGCGAAGCCCACCAGTTTGTTCCTGCCGCTTTTCCTGTCAAGATCATGTTCATTGCCCACCAGACAACGACGCCGACGACAGCCCATACGAACCAGAACATTCGCACACACTTCCTTTCTCATGATAGTAACGCTTTCATAAGGGCTCGAAAGATGAATGATATGTACTATAATCCTATGACGAAAAAACAAAAAAGTGCCTGGCCACTTCCTTTTTCCCAAACAAAATACAGTCAGCCGCCCGTTTGCACAAGCGGGGCGACTGACTGCTTTTTTGCCAAAATCCCATGTATTTAATTGGTGTACAGTTCCGCCCGGCGGTTGGCTACACTCGGCAGCTTGCCGCGCACGCGTTGAATCCGCTCCAGATCCAATTCCGTTACCAGCAAAGTTTCTTCTTCTCCCGCACTGGCAACGACGACGCCCATCGGATCGACGATCATGCTGCGTCCCGCAAAAATGTTTCCAACCTGGTCAGCCGCGCATACAAACATCGTGTTTTCGATCGCCCGCGCGCGAACCAGCGTCTCCCAATGATCCTCCTTCATCGCGCCCGCTACCCAGCCAGCGGGTACGAACAAAATGTCCGCTCCTTGCAGGGCAAACTGCCGCGCGATTTCCGGGAAGCGCACCTCGTAGCAGACCATCAGCCCGATTTTGCCAAACTCCGTTTCCACTGCGCGATACGGATTGTCGCCAGGCGCAATAAAATCTGATTCGATATAGGAAAAAGCGTCGTACAAATGTGTCTTGCGGTAGGCGTGAATCAGCTCGCCCTCTCGATTGAGAAAGACTGTCGTATTGTAGGCGCGATTTTCATCCCCTTCAATCGATTCAAACACGCCGCACACCACGTAAATGCCATGCTGTTTCGCCGCTTCCGCCAGTCCGGCAACAAACGGGCCGTCCAGTTTTTCCGCTACCTCCGCTGGTGTCACTCCCGACTTCGGCGTGGCAGGAGTGCTGTACATCTCGGGCAAAATGACAAAGTCTGCCCCGGCTTTTTTGGCTCTGGCGATATAGTCTTGTGCTTTTTGCAAATTCAGGCCCTTGTCCATCGTCGCTGTCAGTTGTGCAATCGCTACTTTCATCTTCCATCCCCCATCCTTCCCATACGTTCAAACTCTGCTCGCTCTTATATGCTAGTATAACGGAATTTCGCCCAGTTCCAAGCCATATTGCTTCCGCGCAAGCACTTGACAACAGCTAACTTTCCTGACCTCTTTTTCGTGCCGACCTCCAGTCCAAAATACTCTGTCAGTCAAAACTTTTTACAAATTTGCGCGTATCATACTACTATATGGAATATTCACCTGCATATGATTGAACTTTTCGTACAGGAGTCGGCGTTTCATGAATCCTTTTGCTTCCGTATCCATGCTGGAAACAGCCAAGCCCATCCGCAAGGCGTCACCAGGCCTCGATCCTCATATCGAAATGTACAAACTCTTTCTCACCGCAGAAGAGGCGGTAGAAATCCATATCAGCAATTTGACACACCCATCCTCTGCCATTGAAGTGTATGACGTACACGGAACAAAGCTGAGTGAGGCCCGCTTTGCTTCCGATGGCACCATCATCCTGCCCTTTTTCCCCCGCGAAGACGGCTTCTACTACATCAAGCTGACGATTGGGCCAGACCCTGACCCGCAGCACACCTGCCAGCTGCATGTCGACAAATACGTTCGCCTGAGCGGCACGATTGACAGCAACCGCGTGTTTACGGCCAAAGACGGCCCTTACCTGATCGGTCCCGAAGACGCGATCATTCCTGCCGGCGTCTGTGTCAGCTTCGAGGCCGGCACCTCCATCAATGTCCGCTGCCAGCACAAGCTCATCGTCCAGGACAACGGCTCGATCTCGTTCAATGGCGAAGCCGACAAGCCTGTCGTCATCATCGGAGCCATCGACGACGGCAGCCCTCACCGCTTGCGCCAGCTCGTCCTCGCTCCGCTGGCCAAAACCAGCTTTGCACACATCCTCGTGCAATACGACCATGACGAGGACGGCGTTGACTTTTTGGCCTCCTCGTCTCCTTTTACCGAAGGCGCTACAACGCTGGAACAGTTTCAGGCCGATATGGCGCATACAAGCTATTTGGAAAGAGCGATTGTCGTTCCGCCTTCTGCCCGGCTCGCCTTCATCAAAACATGGTTTCAGCAAACCAGCCCGTACCGATTCAACCTGTTTGACGACCTGCTGCCGTCAGAGCTGTACTTCGGAATGGACGTCACGACATTCGCCCACTGGGAGATGGAAACAAAGCGGATCGACGAGCAACGCTCCCAGGCCCAAGAAGTGAATTACTGGGATTTCGTCAACGGCAACTTCACGGCCGATCTGCTGGAAGCGACCCACCTGTTTGCCAGCAACCGGCAAAGCCCAGAGCCGCGCCTGCAGCGCCTGATTGATTTTTTGCTGATCGCCCAAAAATGGCGCAAAAAGCACGGCTATTTCAAATGGTATGACTTGATCGACCCGTTCAACGAGCACGACGATGAATTTTTCAAGACGTTTGAAGCGATGTCCTCTGCCTTCTGGCTGGCGCACAACACCTCGATCATCTACTGGGATACGATCGCCCGCGATCTGGGCATCTGGCAAAAGGAAAATTTCTTCGAGCGGCAATTCATCAACTCGGTCATCGTGCGCCTGCATTTCGCTGCCGACCTGCCGTTTTCGCTCCCCGGTTACGGAAACAATATCCCGCCCGTCGGCTTTTTGGGCATTTCCATCCACTACGGACCGCTGCGCTATCCGCGGCAATACCCTGCTCCCGGACCGGAATCTGCGGTAAACTTCGGCCCGCTCTCCACAGCGGAATATTTGAAGTTCCTCCTGGTGTCGCTGGTAAAAGGCAAAACCAATCCCGTCTACACCTGGTGGATTCCTACGCAGGCTGACAAAGAACTGTTCGAGATTCTCAACGAAAAAGGCGTCTCGCTCGAATCGCCGCCGGAAGACTGGGATCGCGAATTTGTCCAGCCTGCGCAAAAGACACTGGAGGAAATTCGGGCGCATTACCTTGGACCACTGGCACTGCGGCCGAGCAGAAGCGCAAATGGCTATTTGCCAGCGCAAAACACCCTGGGCACGACCTGACAGAATGGAATCGAGCCGGAACGAAAAAAGCTGCCCTCTCTTGAAGCGCTGCCCTCGTCATCTTGCGAGGACCCGCGCTTCAAGGGAAGCAGCCTTAGTGGCGGATGATATTTTTTCCGTAGTAAATCTCGTCCATCTCCATTTGCAGCCGCTTGGTGATTTCCGCTTGCTCCGCGGGCGTCAGCTTGTCTTTTGTGTAGCCAAACAGGTAATTGTTGAGATCGAACTGCCTGCGCTTGCATTTGGTGTGGAAAATATTGTCCTGGTACACGTTCACGTCGATCATATGAAACATTTCTTTGATTTCCTCGGGAATATAGTTTTGAATCGAGCTGATGTCGTGGTCGATGAACAGCTTGCAGCCGTGAATATCGCGGGTAAAGCCGCGCACCCGGTAATCAATGGTCATCAGATCGGTATCGAACGAGCGGATCAAATAGTTGAGCGCCTTCAACGGGGAGATCTCGCCGCAGGTCGATACGTCAATGTCTGCGCGAAACGTGCTGATCTCCTCATCGGGATGATATTCCGGGTACGTATGAACCGTAATGTGGCTTTTGTCGAGCTGCAGCACGACATTTTCCGGCAGCGGGCCAGGCGATTCCTCATACGACTCCGTCGGAACCTCCACGACAGGGCCTTCCGAAACAAGAAACGTCACGCTGGACCCTTGCGGCACGTAGTCCTGCTGCGCCACATTCAATACGTGTGCCCCGATAATCTCGGAAACATTTTTCAGGATGCTGGTCAGTCGGGCAGCGTTGTACTGCTCATCTATGTATTCAATATACGCCTTTCGCTCCGCTTTCGTTTTGGTGTAGCAAATGTCGTACATGTTGAAGCTGAGCGTTTTCGTCAAGTTGTTGAAGCCGTGCAAAGTTATGTGTTGATCTTTCGTCGATTCCAAGTCGCTTGTCCTCCTCTGTGATGAGTGAGTCTTTCGCCATGGTTTTCCTTTTTTCATGGTGCCCATTCCGGGCAAAAAAATGAGACATACAGAAAAATGATCCAGCATCATTAGCTATTACTTTTTGCTCATTCACACCTGATGCAAAAGTACCAAAAAGCGATGGATCCGTCTTTTTTCTTACTATCTTTTGGAAAACGATGCTAGAATAGGATTGCATACTAATTTTTAATAGAAAGGAGAGTGAGGACATGGAGTGGTATGTGAAAGTATTGAAAAACTATGTCAATTTCAGCGGTCGCGCCAGACGCAAAGAGTATTGGATGTTTACCTTGTTCAGTGTCATCATTTCATTGATTCTCGTAATCATCGAATCCTTGATTGGTCTGCCGCAATCCTTGAGTACGCTCTACTCGCTGGCTGTCATGCTGCCGGGTCTGGGTGTATTTGTCCGTCGCATGCACGATACAGGAAGAAGCGGCTGGTGGATTCTGATCGGGCTGATTCCACTAATCGGTTCAATCATCCTGCTTGTGTTCTTGTGCCAGGATAGCGCCCCGGATAACGACTACGGTCCAAATCCGAAAACAGAAGGAAGCCTGTCAGCGTAACACGCGAAAGCCTCTCCCTATTTTTTTTGCGGGAGAGGCTTTTTCATTTTACTGCTTGACTACTTGAACCAGCCTTTTTCCTTGAACCGCATGATCGCCTCGATCCGGTTGCTCACGCCTAGCTTGTCGAGAATGACGGAAATGTAGTTGCGCACAGTGCCCGTCGTGATGAACAGCTGGCTGGCGATTTCCTTTGTGTTTTTGCCGTCCGCGATCAGCAGCAGCACTTCCTTTTCCCGCTCTGTCAACGGATTTTCCTGCCCGTATGCCTCATCCACCAGCTCCGGGGCGTAAATCCGCTTGCCCGCCATGATGCTGCGTATGGAGCTCGCCAGCTCCTCGCTGGGGCTGTCCTTGAGCAGATAGCCGTGTACTCCGGCCTTCAGCGCCCGCTCGAAGTAGCCGGGACGGGCAAAGGTGGTCAGGATCATCACCTTGCAGCCGCTGCCTTTCAGTTCCTCTGCGGCATCCAGCCCGCTTTTCACAGGCATCTCGATATCCATGATGCAAATGTCGGGCTTGTGCAAATGCACCAGCTTGACGGCATCCTCGCCGTTGCCTGCTCTCCCGACGACCTGCATATCTTCTTCCAGATCGAGCAGCGAAGCCAGAGCGCCAAGCAGCATCCGCTGATCCTCTGCAATGACGATGCGAATCATGTTCCCGCCTCCTTTTCCGGTTGTTGGAAGGCATTCGGCACCCGAAACACAACCTGGGTGCCAGACTCCGACGACTGAATATCCATGCTGCCGTTGACAAATTCCAGACGCTCGCGCATCCCGCGCAGCCCGTTCCCCCGGCAGGCGGCTCCTTCTGCCATCCCGCGGCCGTTGTCGATGACACGCACGATCAGATCGGTCCGGGCAGGCTCGATGACAATGGAGCATGCCGTGGCGTTGCTGTGCTTGACGACGTTGGTGACGGCCTCCTTGAGACACATGCTGAGCACGTTTTCCGCCATCAGGGAGGTGTGCTGCAAATCCGGATCGCCTTCCAGGGAAAAGTCGATTTCCGCCGCCTTGAAAATTTGCTTGATGCGAAACATTTCCTCCGTAAGCCGCGTCCCCCGCATCTCTGTCACCATTTCCCGCACTTCCTTCAAGGCGCTCCGGGCTGTCTGCCTGATTTCCTCCAGCTCGGTCTGCGCGCGGGCAGGGTTTTTCTCGATCAGCTTGCGGGCCAGATCACTTTTCAGCCCGATCAAGGACAGCTTTTGCCCCAGCGTATCGTGCAGGTCGCGGGCGATGCGCTGCCGTTCCTCCAGCTTGACCAGCTCGGAGATTCGCCTGTTCGCGTGGTTCAGCTCGCCTTGCAGCTTTTCCCGTTTGTTCCGGTTGTACGTCGTCACCGGCAGCAAAATGACGGCGATCAGGCTGACGAGCACAAACGGCAGCTGGCTGAAAAACTGCGCGTTTCCCGAAAGAAAGCCCATGTTGATCGTCACGACGGTACTCGTCAAATGAATCGTGTACAAGGTGATGAAGCCGATCTTGTTCTGGATATTGCCGATGAAAAACGCCAGAAACAGCGAGAAGTACACATAGCCGAACATGACCGTCATCGCAATCGAGATCACGATCTGCAAACTGGTCCAAAAGTAGATCAGCCAGCCCTTCGCAAGAAACGCCAGGACGTAGCAAACGAAAAACAGAATAATCATCGCGATTCCGCTCACAACTTCGTACGTGGAAGACGAGCGAAAGATGAAGTAAAACGGCAGGATGTAGAAAACAACCCACACATACGGACTCAGGCCCGTATTTTTATGGAGAATGTGATACCACTTTTGCATGGATGCCCACCTTTTTTTGTTGGCCACTACTTCTCAGTGTATCGGAATGCAGGGGATTCGGGCAGGCTTATTTTCCTTCCAGACCGGCTTTTTTCCTGTGCAGCGCGTCGATGATCGCCTCAGCCGATGCCGGCATTTGCTTGACTGGCTGCTGTTTGCGTTCCGTGATTTCCTTGAAGCTCACAAAGCGCTTGTTCTCTTCATCCCACAGGCGAAAGCGCAATGATTTCAGACTGGTGGACAGCGTAATCGTCGTCGCCATTTGCAGCGGCGGCGTCTCGTTGTGCGCTTTTTCCAGATGGTAGTTTGGCACCTTCGGACTCAGATGATGCACGTGGTGGAAGCCGATGTTTCCCGTAATCCACTGCAGCAGTCCCGGCAGCTTGTAGTAGGAGCTGCCCTCTACGGCGGCTTTCACGTAGCTCCATTCTTCCTCTTTTTCAAAATACGAATCCTCGAATTGATGCTGCACGTAAAACAGCCAAATGCCGAGCACGCCGGAGATCAGGAAGACGGGGCCTTGCACAAGCAAAAACGCTTGCCAGCCGATCGCCCAGATCAGAAGCGCATACAGGCCAGCCAACAGGACATTGGTCAAATACGTGTTCAACCGCTCTTTGTGGCGGGCTCCCTTGCGATTGAAACGGTACTGCAGCGCAAACACATAGATCGGACCGATTCCGAACATGACAAACGGATTGCGGTAGATGCGATAGGCGATTTTTTGCCAAAGCGGAGCTGTGACATATTCCTCAACGGTCAAAATCCAGATGTCGCCGACACCGCGCTTGTCGAGGTTGCTGCTCGTCGCGTGATGAATGGAATGGCTTTGCTTCCACTGTTCGTACGGAACGCATGTAAGCACGCCCGTGATTGTACCGAGAATGTCATTGGCCCGGCGGCTTTTGAAAAAAGACTGATGGCAGCAATCGTGAAAAATGATGAACGTGCGGATGACGAAGCCCGCTGTCAGGATTGCCAGCGGCAGCGTCAGCCAGTACGATACGGACAGGCTGAGATAGGCGGCATACCAGAGCAAAAGCAGGGGAAGAATCGTGTTGGCCATCTGGCGAATGCTCGACCTGGTGTCTGTTTTTTCAAAGGGGGCCACATTCTTTTTCAACTGGGCGATGTTCGATTGATGTATCAATTGGTACCTCCTCGATTGAACCGCGCGGATGCCTTGAGCAACATCAGACGCAATTTTCTATCTTTATTGTAAAAAATGCGCGCTGCTCCCTGTAGTCATAAACGTCAAGTCGAGGGTATGACAAATGTCATGGTATCACGAAAAATACTCCAACAAATAAACCGTCTGCTCCTGCGGCTTCCACAGGGCAAATACCATCCCGCCGCCGAACACGGACATGAAGCGAAAGCGTTCGGTCGCTGCGCACACCATGCTTTTGTCGATTCCGTAATCGTACTTGACGTTCCATTGCAGGTTCAGGAAAAACTCTTCGCTCAGCTCCTGCGCCGTCTCCTGGTCGATCAGCACAGGCGAGTCGTCATGGTCACAGCCTTCGGTCAGTTCGGAGACATGGCGGAATTCGCCTGTCCGCTCATAATGGTATTTCGTAAACTCATAGCTGTAGAACGCTTCGGCATAGTAGTCCACGTCAAAATCGGCCACCTCCGCCAACTCGTCAATGAGCCGCTCCTTGTATGCCTCCACCGTCACTTTCTCTTTCCAGTATGCTTCCTTGTTTTTCGCAAAATCGGCCTGCAATAGAGCGTAGACCTCCTCTACGTTGCCCCCGCCAAACACGCCCAGATCGCCGATAAACTCGTACTTGCCCGCCAGATAGCGAAATCCGAAAAAATTGTTCTCTGCATGGCGGTACTCTCGCTCACAGTACAACCCATCCGTCCCGAGCAAATGAAACGTGTACGCGCTGCCGTCCTGCCTACAGGCAAAGCTGAGCAGCGGCCTGAAATAGCAAGCGAGCCTCTCGTCTGTAAAAACGTCGCTTGCCTTCGGATACAGAATGACTCCGTTTTCCTGCCATTTTTTCACCATGTTTCTCTCCTCCTCTATCTCTACAGCCACGGGCCGGAGAATGCTTGTACCGCCTGTCTGGATTAGCCGGGCATTAGCGGATAATGGCATCCTAGGCACTTGTTCGAAATTTCACACATCGCACTCCCGTTTTTTTCCTTTCCAGGGCTTATGAGAAATATTTTCCTGCTGTATGAGAAAAAAAGAAACAGCAAAATTGAATTTGATCGAAAAGGAGTTTTTCTCTTTTAAAAAATGGGCCGATTTTCTCGCAGGATTCCTTGAAGCGGCCGTCCTTTTGGCCGGAACACCCGGTCTTGCCAAAAGTCTCACGCAAAAAGTAACAGCTCGGTTTGCCAATATCCAGCTTGTCGTGAACGATCAGGTCGTGAAAACAAGCGCGGAGCCATTCATCTATAACGGCAACGTCTACGCTCCTGTGGCGACCGTCGCCAATGCGCTCGGGATCAAGCAGAAGCGGGACAACCGGACTCCGGCGGTTCGCTGCTCCACCTCCACCGCCTCTCCGCTCTCTGCAGACAGCACAAGACCTCATCCCTTGCCCGGATGAGGTCTTGTGTGTTGCGTTGCAATCTGTATCTACGATTGTCGTACTTTTGCCGCGCGGAACATCAGCAGGAACAAATACGGCGCCCCCAACAGCGCGACCACAATGCCTGACGGGATGTCTTTTGGAATCATCACGACTCTCCCGATTAAGTCGGAAGCGGCCAAGAGAACCGCGCCCAACAGGGCAGAGACGACGACCGCTCTGCGGTGGTGCGCCCCGACCAGCAAGCGTGCCGCATGCGGCGCGAGCAAGCCGATAAACCCTACAGCCCCGACGCTGGCAACAGCCACGGAAGCAAGCAAAACGGCAATGACCGCTACAGCAAGGCGCGTCCGGCGAACCTGCAAGCCCAAGCCAATCGAGCTTTCATCGTTAAAAGCGAGCAGATCCACACGCCGCCCCAGCCACCACGCCAGCGGAGCCAGCACGATGACCGCAGGCAGCAGCCGGCTTATTTCCGTCCAGCCACGTCCGTAGGTGCTGCCTGCCATCCAGGCGAGCGCTGGTGCGGCCAAAAGCTGTGCTTTTACGATCAATATATTGATGAAAGCGGCACCTGCTGCGGCAACCGCGATCCCGACCAGCGTGAGAATGATCGGGTTCAAGCCTCTCCGCCACGACACCGCATACACAATCGTTGCGGAGACAATCCCTCCGAGCATGGCTCCGAGCGGCATCCACGCGGAAAACGGCGGGAACACGAGCAGCAAGAGGATGGCTCCCACGCCCGCGCCGCTGGTCACCCCGACAATTTGCGGATCAGCGAGCGGGTTGCGCACGGCGCTTTGCATGAGGCTGCCGCTGATCGCCAAGGCCACACCCGCCAGCATCGCGGTCAACAGCCGCGGCATCCGCAGCTCGAACAGAAGCTGGCTGTACATCTCGTTTCCTTGCCCCAGGAAAACAGCGATGATTTCCGCCCAAGGCAAGTACAGATTCCCGATTGCCAGGCCGGACATCCAGACGAGGACGAGCAGCACGCACAACATAATAATGACGACCGGATACGGAACTTTGCGCTGCCAGCCGCCTACGCTCATCGAGGTCTGCGCCCCGGAACCCGTGCCTCCGCTCAGCTTGCGGGATACCCGCATCGCCAGCCAGATCAGCCACGGCCCGCCAATCGCTGCCGTAATCGCACCTGCAGGCAGCTCGCCGTACGCATTGATAAACGTGCGTGAGATCGTGTCAGAGGCAACGAGCAGTGCCGCCCCCCAGATCGCACTGATCGGCAACAGCCAAATGTGTCTTGTCAGCCCGCTGAGCCGCACCAGATGCGGTGCCACCAGCCCGATAAAGCCGATCGGCCCGACTACGCTGACGCTGACAGACGTAATCAAAATCGCGATGAGCATGGCGACAAGCCGCGTTTTGCCGACCTTTTGCCCAAGCGACTGCGCTGTTTCCTCGTTAAAGCTGAGCACGTCAAGCTGTCTGGCCATCAGGCAGCTTGCGAATACCCCGAGCAAGATCAGCGGCCAACTGAACTGCACACCTGTCCAGTCGTTTTGCTTCAATGAGCCTGAACCCCAGATGAAGATCCCTTGTGTCGTTTCTTCATGAAACAAAATAATGGCACTGGTCAGCGAAGAAAACACGAGGGTCACGATCATCCCGGACAAAGCAACGCGCACAGGCGTTCCTTTGCGCCCGCCCGCCATGTAGTAAACGGCAGCAGCAGCCATGATCCCTCCCGCCATGGCAAATGGCAGCGGGTACTGGTGCAAGATTGCCGGCCAAAAAACCATTCCAAAGACGACAAACAAGTAGGCTCCGGCATTGACGCCAAGCGTCGTTTCCGAAGCAAGCGGATTTCGCGTCACGGTTTGCATGATCGCGCCTGCAACCGCCAAAGCCGCGCCCGATAACAGCCCCATCACTGTTCTCGGCAGACGGACGCCGTGAATCATTTGATGGTCGGCTATCTCTTGTGGAGAGAGGATCGCTTCGATCACAGTACGGACCGAGATGTCAGCCAGTCCTTGTGTCAGGCTGACAAACGTGAGCAGCACCAAGAGCACAAGGCCGCCAAGCAGCATCCATAACGGCCGCAAGCCTCCTCCTGAAGAAGAAGGGGCTTGATGGATGCCGCTTGGGACATGGCTTTCACGCTTGGCCAGACTCATTTCGCCAGCAGATCAGCAGCTTTTTTCGCCATGAGCTGTGCGGACAAAGGACCGCCGTATGGCCACATGTCGCCGCCCAATGCGTAAATGCGATTTTCTTTGACAAATTTGAGGCCGTTCCAAACCGGATTGTTTTTCAACTGGTTCTCGATGACGTTGTCATCCTCCTGAATGATGTGCAGGAAGTTGGCATCCTGGAGCGCAGGAAGTGCCTCCACGTCTGTCGTCGTCATTCCGTTTGGCTCAAACTTTTTAGGTTTGTAAGCGTTGGTCAGTCCGACGCGGTTCAAAATCTGGATCGCAGTAGAGTTGTCTGTGGACAGACGGAATTCTACTGCGTTCTGGTTGCTGTAACCCATAGCGAGGACGATTGGCGTTTTGTCCATGCCAGCTTTGACGATTCGCTCTTTTGCTTCTGCATAAGTTTTGTCGAGCTCTTTCAGCACATTTTCTGCTTCCGCATTTTTTCCCAAAATATCGGCAATTTCTTTAAAAGTCTCAATCATTCGGGTATATTGATCGCCCTGGTCCTCTTGCGGATAGGCATCAAACGCGATGGTCGGCGCGATTTTGCTCAGTTCGTCGTAGTTTGCTTCCACGTTGCGCTTCATGCCGATAATGAGGTCAGGCTTGAGCAGCATGATCGATTCCAGGTTTGGCGCGACGCGGCTGCCCACGTCCGCTACATCCGGAGCAATTTCTACAGGGAGCTTGACCCACTTTTTCATATTGGGAATATCGGCAATACCTACAGGCTGCATGCCGAGAGCCAGAACATGCTCAGCGCTGCTCCATTCCAGAGCGACAACGCGCTTGGGAACGCCTTTGATTGTCGTTTCTCCCATCAAGTGCTTGACCGTGCGCACTTTTTCTTCCCCTGCCTTGTCCGCCTCTGGCTGCGCAGATGCCGCCGGCTGTGCCTGCCCGGAACCGGATTGGGCGTTTTGAGTAGCAGTCCCTCCGTTCCCGCACGCTGCCAACAGAAGCATGGCAGACAAAAAGACGAGCAGGATTGGTAACTTCATGATACGCATGTTATGACTCCCCCTTTTTACGTTGCAACACTCGAAAGATGCGTAGTTTTGGTCATACTTTCCACCAAATATGATAATGATTATCATTTTCTTTGTCAACATAAGAATGCAATATGGCCGATTTTCTAGCGGAGATGGATTTCCATTTGAAATGGTAGGAAGCTATGAAACACCCGCGATTTTGCTCTTCGCTTTGACAAGGTTTTTGGCAGAAAAAAGACACTCCGCTCATTCGCGAGTGCCTGGAAAATACGAATAAGATTTATAAAGTTTTTACCTTCTTACAACCCAATAGAAATACATGTTACCAGTAGTATCCCAGTTATCAACCTCTGATGGTTCGGCTCGACCCGAATGGCCGTCAATGGTTGCCTCGAAGTCATGACCTATTTTGTGTCCTTTTGCATTCTGGCTAATCGTGTACGACTGCGAAGATACCCAAACATCAGATTCGCTCAGGACATCATCAAAATATTCATTGTCCTCTACCTTAAATTCATGCCAATCGCCGGAAAGACTTCCGTTTGCATCAAAAATCTCTATGTCTCCAGATGTATCCCAAGAAACACTCGCGCCGGGTGGCCATGTAAGATCAAAAGCTACACTCCCAGAAATACTGGAATCATCAGGAAGCCATCCCTTTGTAATGATGTTACTTGTTTTATCTGCATCAAGTCTGTTCACAAATTCCCTCGATTCAAAAACTTCAATCTCACTAAGTGGTTGATCTGCCCGGAAATAGACATAGCTTTTTGTATCGGGGTTATCGGGAGTGTCATCTTTATAAACTTCCCAAACATGATATGATTTTGCCAGTCTCTGCTGGGTAGCATTAATATCAATAAAGTTATTAATTTCCGTTTCCCAGGTATATATATTTGAAAATGAATCTGGCAGGTTCACGTCAATTCCCGCTGCTTTGGCTTTATTCGGAGCAAGAAAGCTGACCAGAGATTTTTTAGGGTTAGCTTTCTTGGTTATTTTAATATTGTACCTCTTTGTGATATTCTCAAGATCTTCCAGATTATAGCCTTGATTTTTTCGATTGATCGAGATAACAGATGACAATTTCACCTGGTTATTTTCGAATTTGTAACCAAACATATCAAGCGAGTATGTTGAATCTTTTCGATACTCAGGGGACAAATCCAAATTCGGTTCAAAAGTGTCTATGATATTTTGCGCATCCAGTTTTTCTCCGAAAATATAAAATGGTTTGTTTTCGTTTTTAGCCTGTTTATACCATTTTTTCACCTTCGTGTCCTTTAGCTTCGATTCAGCGATCCAAAGTGCATCGATTCCATCTGGAATTTCTTGCATATCCTCATCCAATATTTCGATGGATTCCTCTTTAGCAAGACTTCTCGTTTCACTGGTAGCTTCTTCAATTGTTTTACCGACAGCGCTATTTTCTTCATAACCAATTACGCCAATTTTAAAAGGGCCTTGTTTTATTTTTGAGGTAGTAATCTCTACTTCTTGAGCTTCAACACCAAAATTCCCCGCAACCACTGCCATGAGTAGAATCATAGAAGCTGAAATTTCCAGTATTTTTCCCCTCTTCATCGAATTCCACTCCCTTTTTTGTATAAAAATACCATTTATAGGTATTTGGTGTCAATCCTTTGCCTTTATTGTGCCCAACATCTTCTGATTCAGAAACCACGTCTTCAACTGAATTCGTGTACATTGAGTCAAGCATTGACTATAACATTCCTCCAGCTTCCAACAAAAAATCCCCCTCATGCGAGGAGGACTTTTTCGCTATAATTACACTTCTTTCGGCAACACAATTCCCCGGTAGAGCCGAACCGTGATGAGGTAGTAGATCGCGTACACGGCTACAAAAATGGCAATCGGAGCCCAGATGTTCACATACGGGTTGAGCAGGATAACCGAAAACATTTTCATCCCTACCAGTACATGCAAGAGGCCCATCAGCGCAGGGAAAACGAATACGACAAACAGCTCCTTGTAGATCGAGCCAACCAACAGCTCCTTGCGCACGCCGATTTTTCGCAGCATGCTGTAGCGGCCTTTGTCGCGGGTAGCGCCGGACAAGATTTTGAACATCAGACAGCTTGCCATCATCGCCAGAAACGCGATCCCAAGGAAAAAGCCCATGAACAGCGTGCCGCTGGTAAAAGCGTAAACCTGCTGATAGGTGCTGTATTTCGAATTCAGGTAGACTTCCTGGTCGTCCTGTTGCCCGGACTTGAGCAGCTTCATTTGGCGCTCATCCATCGCTTTCAAGTCGTCCTTGTACTTGAGAAAATCATCTACCTGTGCCACGAGAACCTTGTGCTCACTGCCCTCGATTTTTGCATACGTCTCCTGATCGACGATTTGCACGGCGCGGTCCGCGAGCATCTCGTAGCTGCTGATGAATTCGCGTAAAATCGCTTGGCCCCACTCTTTCGGCACCCTGGCGAGTTTCTGCTCTTCGTCCGGATCGTTATTCATGATATACGCCTTTTCCGGCAGCGGCTGCGTTACGCGCTTCGGCTCGTTATCCGGCGAATACTGCTCCATCGTGTTTGTCGAGATAAGCGGAGGATGTGCCAGCAAGTCATCCTTGGTGAAGTAGTAGGCTTGTTCGTCCTTCTTGTAGCGATACGTATTTTGCTCCAGCACTTGCATACGGGCAAGCGCCTGGTAATCCTCAGCGACCGGATCGTGCAGCGTAATGTCGTAAATGCGCCCGATGCTCGCCACCAGCTCAACATTTTGCTGGAAGGCCAGCCCGCCCGCCATCGCGCCGACGCCCAAGGCGATCAGCATCGCGACAGTTCCCAATATTTTCGTCAGATTGTTGATGCGAAAACGAAGCTGGGCCAAAGTGAAGGCATTCAGTTGACGGTCGTTCAGCTTCTTGTTGTTTTTCAGCATCTGCACGAATACAGGCAGCAGCGAGATGAAAACGAGATAGGTCCCAATCGTCGTCACTATGGCTCCGACGATGAAGCCTAAAGCAACATATAGTTCGAGATGCGTCAACAAGTAGTAGCCGAATGCGATCAGCAAAATCCCAAGGATGGCGACCACCATCGTGCCGATGCCTTTTGCCTTGATGTTGTCATTTTGCTGCTCGGCAGAAATAAGGTCCAGCTCTGTCGCTCGCGCCAGACGAATGGCGTTGATCGTCGCCGTCATCAGGAACAACACGAGGAAAAAGCCCCACGTCATCCATAAAGCCGGCAAGTAAAACGGATAGTACCCGTCAGCGGAAATGTCCAGTACGCCCATCAGCAATTGCCCGATTCCGCTGGACAGCACAATCCCGACAAGGCTGCCGATCACAAGGGAGACAACCCCCATCAGCAAAGTTTCCCCGAACAGCATCTGGCTGATCCTGGCTTTTTTCGCCCCGAGCACCATGTACATCCCCAACTCTTTGCGTCTTAGCGAGAGCAAAAACGAGTTTGCGTAAAAGATGTAGAAGATCGTAATGAACGCCAAAAGAAACGCCCCTACATTGAAGACGATCCCGATCGAGCGAATCATCGAGTTCGCTTTCACATAATCGTCATTCATGCCCAACGTCTGGAACATGTAAAAAATCGAAATGGAAATGACGAGGCCGACCAAAAGCACCAGGTAGTCCTTCATCATTTTCCGCATACTTGATAACGACAGCTTCAACAGCATGAAAACTTCCTCCTAGCCATCATGAGATGCACCCAGCTCAGCCAGTACATCCAAAATTTGTTTGAAAAATTGCGGGCGGTCGGTTGTGCGGTGAATCTCGGTGTACAAGCTGCCATCCTGGATGAACAGGATGCGCTTGCAGTAGCTCGCGCTAAAAGCATCATGCGTGACCATCATGATTGACACCTGGTGGTTTTCGTTCAGGTCGGCCATCGTCTCCAGCAAGCTTTTCGCGTTTTTGGAGTCGAGCGCCCCCGTAGGCTCGTCCGCAAGCAAAATCGCCGGCTCATGCACCAGGGCGCGCGCAGCGGCAGCACGTTGCTTTTGTCCCCCGGAAATTTGCACCGGATACTTTTGCAAAATTTCGCTGATGCCAAGCGTCTGCGCCACCTTGTTTACTTTGGCGCTGATCTCTTTGGAAGGTACGCCTTGCAGCGACAGCGGCAGTGCAATGTTTTCGTACACTGTCAAATTTTCCAGCAGGTTGAAATCCTGAAAAATAAAGCCGAGCTTTTGCGAACGGAAATCGGCCAGTTGGTTTTGTCTCATTTGGGTAATGTTTGTTCCGGCGATCTGGATGAAGCCCGCCGATGGCCGATCCAGCGTGGAGATGACGTTCAGCAGTGTCGTCTTCCCTGATCCGGACGGGCCCATGATTCCGACGAACTCTCCTTTTTCAATCGTCAGCGATACGCCCTTCAAGGCGTGGGACTGGCTCTCCCCCTTTTTCCCGTATATCTTTTGGACATCCTTGACTTCCAGAACGGCTGTACTCACTCGTTGTTCCTCCATTCGTTTGTTTGTGGCATTGGACTGCCTTCCGTGCTTCTCTTCGCTATTTACTGTAACTCGTCTCCAGATGGGGTGCTATTGATCTACCTTACAGTTTGCTTTCGTTTTTGTAAGGTGTGGTGCTTCGCCAGGCGCTTTGGAACGCAAAAAACCATCCCTCCCCCTTTTTTCATTTGGTAAAAGGTAGATTTGACATCCCCGCACATAACATTTACACTAATTAATGTTTCAAGTGATTAACTATTAATCAGATATATTATTTTACACGTAAAACAGGAGCGATAACATGCCGAGCCAATCCGGTCTTACTGAATTCGAACAACTCTACATCCAGGTGCAGCGAAGTGTCTCCGCCAAATGGCACAAACGGCTGGACCCGCTCGTTTCCGCTTCGCAAGCCATGCTGCTGCGAATGCTGGACAAACACGGGCCGTTAAAGGCTTCGGCACTCGCCGAGCTTTTGCAGATCACGCCCGGAGCGGTGACCAGTCTTTCCGATAAATTGATCGCCTGCGGTTATGCCAGCCGCAGCCGGGTCAGCCACGATCGCCGGGTCGTCTGCCTGGACATTACCGAAAAGGGAAAAGCGATGTTGCAGCAATACAAAGTCGAGTTAAAAAGAACCATCGGGGACTTGTTCGCCGGGCTGTCTGAGGAAGATCTTGCGCACTTGAATCGGATCTACCGACACGTTTTACACAACATCGAACAACAACGAGAGGAGAATGACGCGTGAACGGGTTAACCGAAAAAAAGAAAATCACCATTATGATCGCGATTATCACGGCCATGTTCTTTTCCGCGATCAACCAAACGATCATTGGCGTTGCCATGCCGCGCATTATCGCCAAACTGGGAGGCATGGATTATTACTCCTGGGCCATCACCATTTACTTGCTGACCTCCACCGTCGCTTCCGTCCTGGTCGGAAAGCTGTCGGACATATACGGACGCAAGCCGTTTATTTTGGCGGGGATCGGACTGTTCAGCATCGGGGCTTTGCTATCCGGCTTTTCCGGCACGATTTTTCAGCTGATCGCCTATCGCGCCATTCAAGGGGCTGGTGCCGGTATCATCATGTCTACCGCCTTTACCGCCATGGGCGACCTGTATGAACCCCGCGAGCGCGCCAAATGGACCGGAGTCATGAGCGCCGTATTCGGTGTTTCCAGCGTCGCGGGTCCGCTCTTGGGCGGATATATCGTGGATCACCTGGACTGGCATTGGGTATTCTGGATTTTCCTGCCGATCGGACTGATCGCATTCACCTTGATCTGGCTTCATTTTCCGCAGGTGGAAAAACGTCAGGGCGAATCTGTCGACTACTTCGGCTCCCTGTTTCTGACGACGACCATCGTTCCGATGCTGCTCGCTTTTTCCTGGGCAGGAGAAGGGCAGAACCAATTCGCCTGGGGCTCCTGGCAAATTCTTGGCCTCCTGGCTGTCACCGTCGTGTCCTTGCTCGTGTTGCTCTGGGTGGAAACGCGGGTAAAAACACCTGTACTGCCGCTCAAGCTGTTTAAAAACAGCATTTTCACCGTATCCAATCTGGTCAGCTTTTTCCTGAACGCCGGGATGATGGGAGCGATCATCTACGTTCCGTTTTTCGTCCAGGGTGTAAAAGGAATCTCGCCTACCATCGCCGGCTACGTCGCCATGCCGATGTCGATTGCGATGCTTGTGACGTCTGCGCTCGCCGGACAATGGATGACCAAGACAGGCAAATACAAAAAGATGGCGATCAGCGGATTGCTCGTCATGACAGTCGGCATGGTGCTGATGTACTTCATGGTGCCGACCACGCCGATTTATTTGCTCGTCCTGTACATGATCGTGCTCGGCCTTGGCATGGGCATCGCGATGCCCGTCTTCTCCCTGACCGTGCAAAACGCAGTCGCACCGCAGGAACTGGGGGTCGCCACCGCTACCTCCCAGTTGTTCCGCAACCTGGGCGGTACGATTGGAATTGCCGTCATGGGCAGTGTCATGAGCACCAGCATGTCCACGAAAATGAGCCAGCTCTCGGCTGACATGAGCCAGAGCGCAGCCTCGGTGGCTGCTGATCCGGCGTTGGCTGAAAAGCTGTCGCTGTTCACCAATCCACAAAACTTGCTCGATCAGCCAAAAATCGAAGCAGCGCTGCACAGCTTGCCGCCGGAGTCGCAAACCGTGTTTGCCCACATGCTCGACACGATCCGAGAAGCGATGAGCTACGGCATCACCACCACTTTTTTGACCGGAGCGATTGTGGCTGGCTTTGCAGTTGTACTCGCGCTGTTTTTGAAAGAAATTCCGCTGCGTGGTCAAAATAAGCCGGGGCAAAAGAAATCGTCCCAAAAGCAGACAACAGATGCCACTGAATGGGACGGTGCGCAGGCTGCGGGAAAAGCTTGAGAGTAAGAATATGAAGAAAAAGGGGAGCACATCGACGTGCCCCCTTTTTTTGATGCTCGACATTCTGGTCACTCTGCTCGTTTTACAGCCGCACTCTCCCTGTCCGAATCGCGTGGACATAGTTCCTGCGGCCGGCATCCTCTGCGTGGCAGCAGAACCTTGCCATGCTCGCGGACAAAGGAAGCTAGATTCTCTTGCATGGTAGAACTATTACTTTGAAATAGAACACAAGCCATGTCCCTATTTAATTCCATTTATGATAAATTTATCATGGACTTTGTTGCAAAGAGAATTTTATAAATGGGGTGACGAAGATGAACCTGTTAAAAAACTTTCTGTTATTATTGTTGATCTTAGTGGGAATTGGTGGATGTGCGGGGGCCACTGACCATCGGGAAGAATATAGCAGTGTAGCTGAAAATCCAATTAGCAACCAGGGAAATGTAATGATTGGCGCAGATACTATTAAATTACATGAACTGAGCAGTAATCAACAGCGCAAAGACCATTTCAAATTTGCGTTTGATCCAACTGTTCAGCAAGAGATTGCATATTACAAAATCGGCGAGACAGTTACCATCGATTTTGGTGAAACAGTATATGATAACATCACTATTTTGGACCATCTCCTCAATTCTGAAGGTGAACAGTTATATACGGACAAAGAAATCAAAAATGTTGCCTTTACCAAGATCGACAATACCTATCAATTCAAATTAGAAAAGCACTTTGCTTCTGCTTTAAACTCGAATTATGAACCGTCTCAAACAGTTTATAGAGGCTTTCGAATCAATGCTTACAAAGACGATAAGGAATATCCATTTGGATTTGTGATAAAAACAGATTCTTACTAATGTTTTTGACTCTCCTCTTCGCTATCGATTTGATCTCAATACTAGTGTCCATTCAGCATAGCCGATCCACTCTTACTCTCAAATTGCAGATGCCCCATTTTTTACAACCCCAATGATTAATAGACGGCCAAATACCAGTTTATATCCGAACCGTACAAATAGGCGGTAACAGCCCCCAGCGCAATAAACGGCCCAAACGGAATCATCGACTTGCGCGTCACTCTCTTGCTCACCAGCAGAGCAAGTCCATACAAGGCGCCAAATGCCGAAGAAAGAAACACCGTCAAAATGAGCAACGGCGGCGACAGAAACATCCCGATCACCGCAAACAGCTTGACATCGCCGCCCCCCACCCCGCCACGCGTGATGAGCGCAAGCAGGAAAAACAACAAAAAGCCTGCCGCCATCCCGATCAAATGCGCTGCATAGCTGGCGTCGCCATAGGGCCAAAAAAAGCGCCCGACGAGAAAAAGCAAAAAGAACGGCAGCAGCACTCTATTCGGAATCAGCCGATACGCCAAATCCGCCACCGTAATGATTGCCAGCAAGGAGACAAACAAGACCCCGAACAACGTCTCCCAGGTCAGATCGTACCGCAAATAGACAAGGACAAAACCAAGCCCCGTCAAGCCTTCCATCACGGGATAGAGCGGAGAAATGGCTGTCGCACAGCCCTTGCATCTTCCTTTTGCGAGCAGATAGGAAACAACCGGAATGAGTTCTATGGGCAATAACCGCTGCTTGCAGGTCGGACAATGCAACGGCGGGGGAAGGATAGACTCTTTTTTCGGCACTCGCAGCCCGACTGCGATGTAAAAGGAGCCAAAAAGGAGGCCAAGGAAGAAGAAAACAATAGAGAGTGGCAATTGGAGCATGTCTTCACCTCTGCTGGGAGCATCACTGCGGCTATTTTCCTAATATTAGCAATCTCAACATACCACAACCGCTGTCATATCGTCCATTAAAGAGTATTGGCGAATAACCGAACAGCAGAGCTTATACCCTTTGGCGCCCTTCTCTGTTCACCATGTTCACAAGCTGCGTTTCGTCGCAGACATACCTTTTCTTGCTCCATTGGTTTATAGTTAAAAAGGAAAACATCGTACACCCTCATGGAAAAGGATGCGAACCATGCAAAAAATCATTGTTGTAGGTGCCGGAATTTTAGGTGCTTCGACGGCGTATCAACTTTCAAAAAGAGGCGCAGAAGTCATCATTGTGGATCGAAAACATAAAGGCCAGGCCACCGATGCTGCCGCAGGGATCATTTGCCCGTGGCTGTCGCAAAGGCGCAATAAGGCGTGGTACAAGCTGGCGAAGGAGGGCGCGCGTTTTTACCCCTCGCTGATCGCCGAACTTGAGCAAAGCGGCGAAACAAACACCGGGTACGCCCGTGTCGGCGCACTCAGTATTCACAAAGACAGCGAAAAGCTGCTCGCACTGGAAAAGCGGGCTCTCACGCGCAGGGAAGACGCGCCGGAGCTGGGCGACGTCACCGTGCTTTCTCCTGACGAGACAAACGCGCTTTTTCCTCCGCTCGACGCGGAGTACGCCGCTGTGCATGTAACAGGAGCGGCGCGCGTGGATGGCCGTGCCTTGCGGGATGCTTTGCTCCGAACTGCGCAAAAAAACGGAGCCGTTCTATTATACGAGGAAGCAACCCTGCTGCATAACGGAACACGGATCACCGGCGTACGTGCAGGCGCTGAAACGATCACCGCCGATGCTGTCATCGTCTGTGCCGGAGCGTGGGCGAGCGAAATTCTCCAGCCGCTTGGCGTCCAGTTCAAAGTCACCTTCCAAAAAGGGCAAATCGTCCATCTGGAATATTCAGACTTACACACAGGCAACTGGCCAGTCGTGATCCCCCCCAACGATCAGTATTTGCTCGCCTTCGATGAGCAAAAAATGGTCATCGGAGCCACGCACGAAAACGATGTCGCGGGCTTCGATACACGGGTAACATCAGGCGGCTTGCAAGAAGTGTTCACAAAAGCGCTGGACATTGCCCCCCGCCTTGCCGACAGCACATTCGTGGAAGCGCGAGTAGGCTTTCGCCCGTTCACGCCGGGATTTCTTCCTGTTTTCGGCCCGCTCCCCGGCTGGGAAGGGATTTTCGTTGCCAACGGCCTTGGCGCGTCCGGCCTGACGATGGGGCCTTTTATCGGCGATCAAATGGCCAAGCTTGCCCTTGGCCTGGAGTTGGATATTCAGTTGGAGCACTACGCTGTCTCAGGCGCGATTGCTGCTGAATGAGAATGATTTTGCAGAAGCGAGGTCTTGTCCCTTTGCGGGGCGGGCCTTGTTTTTGTTTTCAGGTTGGTTGTCGGTTACTGTATCGAGCGAAGGAAAGCCGTTGTAGCCTGGCGTAACAAACGGATTTTGTATGGCAGAAAGACAAAGCACGTCTAGGATTGGACTCGGCTTAGGTTTGATCGCATCGGTGCGACCGCTGGTATTCGAACTGGCGCTTGAAATCCAGTGAATGCGCGACATGCGAGAACTGAGACAGGAGCTATCGTGGAAAGGGGAACCGGGGGCAACAGAACTAACGGAATGCGAGAAGAGCCGGGAACCCTTTACCGATGCAGGTTCCCGGCTAGTTTCGCACCCCCGCTGTCTGCTGGTACAGTGGTGGCGATTATCCACATTCTTTTGGCAACGGCAAACAGTAAACAAACTGCTCGCCAATCGGCCCCATTTTTCTTCGCCCGGTATCTTCAAAACCCACTGCCTCATACAGCCGCTGGGCAGGGATATTTTTATGGTTCACAGCCAAAACAATTTCCGTACAGGCAGGAAACTCGTTCCGGATAAACTCCGGCAAGAGAAGCAGTCCTTGCTTCGCATAGCCTTTGCCTTGCTGTGCATGGTTAATGGAAAAGGAAGTGAGCAGCATCGCGTCGGGGTTCGCGGAATACTCCTTTACTCGCTCCGTCGAATGCAGCAAAAAGAAGCCCACGGGTTCCTTTTCGCTTACAATCACAATCGGGTATTGGCCTTCTGTTACCGCCAAAGTATTGACTGGCAATGACGTAAACTGTTCCTGCTCCTTCTGGAGTTCGAACAAACTCAGCCCTGGCAGATGTTCGATAGAATATTGCGTCAATTCAACGTGAACGGGTTTGTTCATTGGAGTGTAGCACCTACTTTTTTCTTTTTACAATAGCACAGGAACGTATGTTTGTCAGCGGGTAAAGCGTGCTTGTAAATGGAGGATAAGTTGGTATGAGGGAATGGTCTTCGAGTCCGTCCGGGATAGTTCCCGGTGCTGCCATCATTGACGCAGTAGCATCGAGGCATTTTTGCCGAATGGTTTTGTGCTCACGATTGTCTCCCTGAAGGTCAGCGCGCGGCTCTTTGTTTTTTCTTCCATAAATCCACAAGGATGATGAAAGCCAGAATCAAAAGGGAGTGCACGAAAGGCTTCAGGACGCTGGGATCGTCGTAAATAAAGCAAGCCACAATAAAGTTCAGGGCAAATGTGATGAAGTATCCGAACATTTGCTCACCTCTTATCAGAATTGGGGTTCGAATTAGGTGGATTTACCAATGTTGGACTGCGCTGTTTATTCATAATTGTAGCCGGAGAAACAAGCTTGTACACCACGACCTGGCGACTTGTTTTAGTTTCTCGTTCCTTTGGGTTATGATAGGTCAGATAGATGATCGGGGCTCCCCCTGCCGTAGTGAGGGGAGCGGTGCGGTCTTTTGGGGGAATGCGAACATATGGTAGAAACGCTCTGCTTTTGCAGGGGGAGCATTATATGCCAAGTCGTAGATGCTTGGCACGGTGATCTACGCCCTCGACAGCACTGCATGGTCGGTTCGCTAATCGCCTTTTTGTGTCGTACAATCCCGCGTTTTCCGCTCCTGACGTTATTTCAATCCGCACATCCGCGTAGGATGCGACCCCAAACAAGGAAAAGCCAAGATCGTACCACTGGTCATTTCAATCCACGCATCCGCGTAGGATGCGACTATTATCGTGGAGTTGTCGCGCCGCAACTGGAGTGACATTTCAATCCACGCATCCGCGTAGGATGCGACCGCCAACTCCTTAGCTGTGCTAGTGTCCTGGATATTTCAATCCACGCATCCGCGTAGGATGCGACAAGTACGCCATACTCTCTTCCGTCCAAGGTGATGTTATTTCAATCCACGCATCCGCGTAGGATGCGACAACAGTTGCCTGCTGACAAGTTCCAAGGCGACTACATTTCAATCCACGCATCCGCGTAGGATGCGACGACGACTTTTTGGATAGTCTTGACCTGACTCATGCTATTTCAATCCACGCATCCGCGTAGGATGCGACGAGCAACCAGCGACAATGCCCGTAGGATAGCCGAAATTTCAATCCACGCATCCGCGTAGGATGCGACATCGAAAAGGCAGCTCACGGTTTCATGGAGCGGCAATTTCAATCCACGCATCCGCGTAGGATGCGACACTCAAGGAGGAGCGCGACAAGCGGATTGCAGCAATTTCAATCCACGCATCCGCGTAGGATGCGACGGGGTCGGACGCGGTACCTGCGATATTATACGTGATTTCAATCCACGCATCCGCGTAGGATGCGACGACGTTCGAGCACAAGGTGCCCGTATCCGCGCTCGCATTTCAATCCACGCATCCGCGTAGGATGCGACCGTGTTCGGTGTCCGCGTGGCTCAGGAAATCCGCAAATTTCAATCCACGCATCCGCGTAGGATGCGACAGGTGCGCTTGGATGTTGTCGTATTCCCAATAAGATTTCAATCCACGCATCCGCGTAGGATGCGACGTGTTCGGTGTCCGCGCGGTCCAGGAGTTCCGCAAATTTCAATCCACGCATCCGCGTAGGATGCGACACGAGGCCCTGTTCGACCTTGACCTTTTCGCCATCGTATTTCAATCCACGCATCCGCGTAGGATGCGACGGGAGCGCCTGCGTTTCACACGGGCGTCGACCTCGTAATTTCAATCCACGCATCCGCGTAGGATGCGACTAAAGGCGGGCGACCGCGTGCTCGTCTCGTCGATATTTCAATCCACGCATCCGCGTAGGATGCGACCACGTGTTCGTCAATATCGACAACAGGCCGATGAAATTTCAATCCACGCATCCGCGTAGGATGCGACAGCGAATTTTCACTTCAAATATACTTTCGTTTTATATTTGTAATAAAAATACGCCTAAATTCATTCATGCGTTAAGATAACTAGAGAAAACAGACAAAAATCTGGCATTTCGGCGCGTTTTTCAGGTGCGAATCTCCTTGGGAATTCGTGTGCGCTACACATTCGCACTAGAAAATCAGTGGTCCCTCTAAGTCAATTGATTCTTTCACCCCCAAATGCTCTACCTTATTTTTATAATGATTGCCTAGTTGATAAATACGGAGGCTATCCTGATCTTGATCGATGATCGAGAGCAATTCTAGCTTCAATGAAGTAAGCTGCGTGGAATCCACAATGCATTCAAACACGGAATGTTGGACACGTTGACCGTAGTTTTGGCATATTTTCGCGACACGGCGAAGTCTTTTTTGCCCTGCACTGCTGGCTGTACTCACATCATACGTAATCAATACCAGCAAACCATTCACCTACTTCCACAAAAAGGGAGGATACTCATCCAAATCATTACGTAAAAAACGGGCTAACAATAAAGCTTGTGCGTGCGGAACCAGGCCCCAGGAAATTTTCTCCCCAAGGTAAGGATGAGTAATTTTCTCCTGTTTTTTATTTTGCCATGCCGTTAGGAACTTCTTTCTCGCTTCATCCCCCATAATTACAGCACCATTCTCTTTTACTAAAAAATCCTCCTTGCTCACAATCTTTTTGTTAATTAACGACAGCACAAACCTATCTGCAAAGACTCCTCGCAGTTCCTCCATCACATCTAGGGCCAGAGAGGCCCTCCCTGGCCGATCTCGATGCAAAAAACCAACATATGCGTCTAATCCAACACCCTCCAGTGCCGCCGCCATATCAATTGCCAATAGAGAATAGGCGAATGACAGCATTGCATTCACGTTATCCAGCGGAGGTCTCCGTGAGCGACCACGAAAGTAAAAACTCTCTTTTTGCTGTAAAATCATGGAGTCAAATATTCTGTTGTAGCAAATAGCCGCCTGACCTTCCAGCCCCCTTAGCCTCTCCAGATTTTCGCATTTCCTCACATCCAAAAGTAAAGAGGATAACTGCTTGGATGCATCCTTAAATCGGTCAACATCGATCCGTAAAGGATAGTCTCTTGTCATTCTTTCAATCATCCATTTATGGTTGTAAATCTTGCCTAATATAAAATTACGAGCAACTCTTGCGGAAAGAACTTCATCCTCTGACACCAAATACTGTTTTTTTCTCAGGACGACATTTCCCTTGCTTTCCCCAATCACTCTGGCAAGAAACCGGCCATTTCTGGTGAAGAATGTCAATGAGATATTCCGCTCAGCGCAATATCCCATCAGAGCTGGGCTGGCACCAGTGTAGCCAAATGAGATGATCGATTCCAAGTTGTGTAACGGCAGCCTTCCCAACTTCTCCTGATCCTTTAGGAGAACGATATTATCGCCATCATTTCAATCCACGCATCCACGTAAGATGCGACCCGTTTGAAATGTTCCCTCTTTTTACACCGATCAACTCCGAGTATGTCTGCGAGTATAGTAATCTTGCATCTCAGTAACAATCCGCTTCACATTCTCTTTCAAACCAGCCGTTAGGGGAAAACCTCGACTCGATGCTTGATTTCATCGTAGTAAATATAGCCGAGGTCTATGTCGCACAACAGCATTTCCTCAAGACAAACTGCTTGGGCAACTAGTTGTACGACATCCTCTTCTCCACTTTTCGGCTTTCCACGTTTATATTCAATCGGGTATACAGCGTATTTGCCTTCAGCCCGATTGATTTCAACGCCGTTATCACTTTTTACAAACTCCACGACATCACAGACACCTGTAATCTTGAGATTTTCCGATTTTACAGGCATTGCCCGAACGATCAGTTTGTCCCTTCTCTTTTCTCTGGCAAACGGTTGATCTGCCTTCCGATGAAGGTGTACGCCCTCGATCGTTCTGGCATTCTCCTCCCACTGCTGTTCGATGTGAATTAATGCCCACTGTCGTTTGCAAAATTGAAAATGCTGAATGCCGGACAAAAGTAAATAATGATCGTCTTCATTAAATTCCATCCAAAATCTCTACTTTCAACCCATCCAATGGTTGTACCGAGAACATGTAGTCTTCAAATTTCTTAGGTTCTTCTACAAGCCTTTCGATCAGTAACGAACGATGCACCTTTGCAGAGGAATATTGGCCCAGCTTGGACTGATGTTCCCACCAATACACCTTGTGAACTTCCATACTTCCTTCGGGGCGAGCCGAAGACGCATCATTTTCAAACAAGGTCACTAGTGCCCGCTTGATTTTCTCGGCGTCTTCGTTTGTGAAGCCCGTTTTTTCGGCGAGCTGGGTATTGATGCTTCCATAAAAAACATAGACACCCGAATCGACCCGATGCTTCATTCCCATCGTATCAGAACCTCTAGATGCTCCAGGCTCTGAATTCACGCTTTTGGTAATTTGGATGCTGGAGATGTCAATAGGATCCAGGCTGGTTGCGGTGTGAATGGAAACTGGTCCCCTTACTCCAACAGATACACCGGCTCCCTTTTCAGCTTTGAATGCAAATACTTGACCAAAGCTTCGCACGTCGATCCATTCCTGGCAAGCAATTCTGGCAAACTCATCACTTGAGACGTTTTTGGTCTTTAATACCTTCTCCAACTCGGGATTGGCATCTGCACGCTCACGGAGGCTTCCATATGAATCCGCCTTGCGATCGTTGGACTGTACAAAAATGGATTCGCCCATATCCTGCAGACGATTTCGAATCTTCCGTTTCAATGCGACATCAGAAATTTCTCCATGACCATCATAGTTTTGACGCGGACGATTGCCATTCAGCGGGTCCCCGTTAGGATTGGCCTTGGTCACTGACAAAACGACTGCAAAATCGATTTTATGATCCAGAGTTGTCATATTGTTCTCTCCTTTTTAATTGTTTGTTTCCATTTCCTCTGTGTCGTTCGTTCCCTTTTTGGTATACAGGTCGTGCCTTTGACTGTAGAATCCAAGCAAAAACTTGCCGGATAATGGTTTGTTATTGAATTGTTCAACAGGAATACGCGACCCAACTTCATCAATAATCCGGTTGTAGTAGAACGCTTGTCTGCCCAGTCTGACCTGATAAGGCTGCAAGCACGCCTGAATCGTCCGCCAGGTTCGCTCTGGGTGCCTTGAAAACTCATTCATGTAGCGAACTGCATTGCTGGCTCGGTCCTCAGCCCCCAACGCTCGTCGTTCCAAAACATCTGCCACGGCCAACAGACGGCCAAATAAATAATCACGGTCATTGATGCTTTCATCCAACGCCACTTTGAAGCCCTCCTGTTCTTCCTGTTTGTTAATCAGCGCACACGCGATGCTCAACGTCTTCTCCCACTCCCATTTTTCCATGGAAACGGGATTGGCTGCGCGCCGGCAGGAACTCGTTATGATATCCAATGGAATTTTTCGGCCATCCAGCACACAAGGCAACATTCGCTCCATGACACCTTTGACCACTTTCTCGCTTGCCCGTGGTCCGTATGCAGCAAATGCAATATCCTTCAAGGCAGGTGCTCCAATAAACTGCACAAAGTCTCCGTTGTCATTTTTGCGGTATTTATGCAACCAGGTGCAAGTCGAATGCCATTTCACCAGCTTGTCCAAATACTGCTCTTTGTCCATATTGCGGTAATACAATACCGCCATGCGCCCCGTCGTTGCCGAATCGAGAACCAAAATATTCACATTTTCTTTTCTGTCGGACAAACCTGACAGTTTGTTGCGATACCCGTCCAGCGCTTTCGCTACCTCTACAGCCAATTCTTTATTGGTATATGCAATTTTGTCTTTGGTAGAGTCCGAAGTAGAATCAATTGCAAACAAATCCTCAGTAACACCGGGAATATCCAGTTCCTGATTGCTCCAGACAAGAAACACTCTCTGATCGATAATTTTCCCTTGGCGATTGATTAGCCACTTCAGTGCATTATGCGCTTTCTGGGATACTTCGTAGCTGATGCTTGCCGCCTCGTGGCTTTGTGCAAACCGCCCTCTGAATGTAAAGCCGCTGTTGTCATTAGCCGAGATCAGCTTGGCTTTGTCTGCTGCATTCCTGATTTTGTTGGCATGCTTGTCTGTTGCAGGCAATTTCCTACCCGTTACGTAGCAGAAATCTTCGCCACCTAGCTTGCTGCTGTAAAATTGAATGAAAGAATCGTATACCTGCTGATCGTTCCACACCTTCGACAGTACCTTCGTCGGAGAGTAGACGTTAAATCTGACAAACGCGCTTGTCTGCTCACCAGCAACGACCGAAAAGATCGGTGGCTTGGCTCCGTAACGAGCTTCGGCATTTTTATCCCATTTGCTCAACAGTCGCTGATTTTCGTCTACATATAAAATCCCATGCGCAACTAAATCCTGAATCAACCGCCCCTTGCGCAGGTAGCGGTAGATGCTTTTCACCTTGTCGACAGCGTATGGAGAATTTGCCCACTCTTCCAATTGCTTGATATAGTGCGGAAAGGGCTCTTCCTTTTTGACTTCTCCACCATAGTCTTTGTAATCTCCCGCTACGTAGCTTAATTTGTCATGCAATGGATAAGGGGCGATCTTTGTACCTGATCGACTGGCGGAATCTTCTGTACATGGGATGACTGTGCTGGCATCGTTTTTCTCAACTACTGTCGCAAAATGAAATTCTCCATCTTCCGTTACATCCACTTCGATATGGGCATTTTGCGTAGTATGCGAAACAGGCAGCAGCATGTACTCCTGGTCGTTGTACTTTCTCTCAATCTTGCCGACAAACTCCAGATTCGCTTCGTATGTTTCGTACAAATTCAATAGCCAGCTCATCGCTTGTCCACCTCTTCCAGTTCGGCAAACAGATCATCCACGGAGAGTAGGTTAGTAGAGTCGAAATGCTTTGGCTTCATACTAGAAATCGGTCGAATTTGCGTGCACTGCTCTGGTCTAGGAAAGCGGATAACCCCGTTCTTCATTACAGGATTCCATAGACGAACTTCCATCTGATTCCGCCCGGTTTCGTCTGGATAATTGATGCCATGCACCATCGTTCCCAGATGAATCTCCTCGTATTTGTCATAAAATCCGTCTCCCTCGCCAAACACGCATGGCTCGACATATGCCTGACATTCCCGCGTGCCAAGGAAGATGTCTCTTCGCCCTCCAGCCCGAAGTGAGCGTTTCAAAATGTTGTGATGCTTATGCTCGTTGCGATCATACTCCAGTTCCGGGCGATTCATATTGAACTCGAAATGGGCTCGCACTTGGTAGCGCACATCTCTCAAATACGTGTAGTTGGCAAGCGTATTCCCTCCGCCGTATTCGATTGGACGAACGCCTTTGGACTCCATGCGGATTGGGTTCATGATCCGCACTTCATCTACGATCATCACCAATGTGGGCTTCCAGTAAATGGACTCCACTACGCCTTTGAGAGCCTGGTATGTAGGAACTTGGTAGGAAAGCTTTTCTCCGCCAATTTTTGTTAATGGGTCGGTGAATAGAGCATAAGACCCAAAAACTTCAAACTCGATTGCGTTTCGCATAGCATTACCTCCTCTCTTGTACTGACTTACTTAATAGTAAACCGTAAAGACAAAACCAGACAGATTTCTTAAGTGTCCTCGGTTTGCAAACTCGTGTACTTCGATACTTTCGATTGCGTTCTTGTTTCGTTAAACCACTTGACGTATTTTCTTAGTTCCACCTTCAACTGTGTCAACGACTAATACTACCGATCTTTACGAACCCTACTCTGATTAACTTATTAGTAAGTAATCAACTAACTGGGAGTGTTTGGCAAATGAAAAATACCTAATTTTACAATTATATTTTTATCAACACACATCGATAAGTAAAATTTATGCAAAGATTTGACATGGGGCCTTTATGGTTATGAGCGGTTGCAATGACCAAAGCACCTATCATCCCCACCTCCCCATGTCAAACCCAACTAATATGCATAAGTAATTGCTAGAACTTTAAGCACTTTACTATGCAATTTACACTTAGAGGATGGTTGACAAAGTGTACTCATTCTCGAATCACTGTTATTGCCGTCTGAAGATCAGCGCTGCTTACTTTAATCTCCATTTTTAGTCGCTGAACCTCCTTGCGCTGCGCAAGGAGTTCATTCTGTTCCTCCGCTCGGTTGTCTTTTTCTTTAAAAGAACCTGTGGTTCTACTCTGTTTGACCCAGCGTTCAAATACAGATGCACTCAGATCGTATTCTTTCAAAATATCTGCACGCGGTTTTCCATTCTCGTAGAGTTGAACCACCTGTTGCTTGAACTCGTCTGTAAATGACCGACGCTTACGTTTCCTCATGAACATCCTCTCCATTTCCTATCGATGTGATTGAAATATACCGATCCATAGCTTAATGGTAATATTTCCCTCGTAATTAGTCAATCTGTGTATCATAAATTATATGAAAGATTATAATTCCATTCCCTTTATGTTATAATTAATTTTGTCGCCAAAGGCGTGGATTGAAATATATATTTTATGATACGAGAACCTATCTCTATATGCAGATAGGTTCTACTCACATTCAAAACATACTCATTTCAACATCCAGACCATAGTCCTCGCTGTACGTCGATTCACTCAACGCCAGTATTTTTCCGTCCATCAAGCTTACGAGCCCATCGTTTTTACTCAGTTGCTCCCGTTCATACGCAAACAGACTGATCGTATACTGCTGTGCCTTTCGCAGTAGCATCGACAGGTTCTTGATCGTTTCATCGCCATTTAGTTGCGCAATAATCTCTTTTCCTGTCTCTCCGTACGGAACAAGAACGGCTGTTGTCTGGTCATCGATCACCTGAAAGTGATCTGCTGCCGTCCTGTAGCTGTTCACGATAAATAGCGGCAGACTCTCCTTTTTTGAATTTTTGTATTCGAGGTTATATGAGCTGTTGTTCCTGTTTGCCATCAGCAACTCTGTCATGTCCTTCTCTAGTCCGCGAATATAATAGTTTAAAAGCGAACGCGAACTGAACTCCGTATAAAATTTTCTAAAATACTGCTCCATCGCCTGAACGGACAATAGATTGCCGCCGTGCTGATTGGGATCCTTTTTGAGGTCAATAAGCATTCGCTGCACTAGTTGTTTGCCTACCTTGATTTCCTGCAAATGCTTCAAATTCTCCTCTGCATGGTCAATGATATATACCTGCTGAATTTCCTTTTTCCCGTGGCGATTGCATCTGCCGGCCGCCTGTGCAATCGAATCCAGTCCGGCCAACGAACGTATCACACAATCAAAGCTGACATCCACGCCTGCTTCTATTAGCTGCGTACTAATGCATACCACTTTTTCTTCACGCTGCAAATGTCCTCGCACTTGCTCAAGGATGCGGTTTCGATGCGCCGCACACATAGACGTACTCAGGTGATAGAGAGGAATATCGAGCGTCTCTATTTGCCGATACAATCTCTTAACAACCGTTTTTGTGTTTAAGACAACCAGAATACTTTGGACCTCTTCCATTTTCTCGGTAATAAAATCAGCCAGCTTGTCCGTGTCAAAGGTTTCCCCCGTTGCTTTATCCACAATTTCCACCCGTTTGAAAGCCTCAATGACTTGATCCACGTTTTGAATCATTTCAGAGTCAGCACTGATTTCCAGACGGCGCTCTACAAAATCAAGAGCCGGCTGGGTAGCCGTGCAAAGAATAAGGCTGGAATGACCATATGATTTCAAAAAGTTTAGTGCATGATTAAACAACGATACACATGAAACCGGAACTTTCTGTACCTCGTCAAAAATAATGACCGACTCGCACAAGTTGTGAAGCCTTCGTATATACCTGCTTCCCCGGGCGTAGAACACATTTAGAAACTGAACCATTGTCGTAAAAATAATCGGTGAATCCCAGTTATCCTTGGCCAGCTTCAGTTTTTGCTGTGCATTCATCATGCCATCCTGTGCCTCATCGTCATCGCGCATATCGTCTATGACGTTGGAATGATGCTCCAGAATATGCGCGTCGTCCATGAGAATTTTACGAACTTCTTCTGCGTTCTGTTCGATAATGGTTGTAAACGGTACTACATATATAATGTGCTTCTTGTTCTCCCGAATGGCATGCTTGAGCGCGTAGCGCAAACTTGCCAAAGTCTTTCCGCCACCAGTCGGGATGGACAACGTATAGATACCGGACGGCTTCTCCGCAAACTTGTCGCACTGATCTGACAATTCCCTTCTCAGCTCGTTGATCCGTGTCTTTGCATCTTCTTTCTCTTGGTAAGAGTGAAGCTTTTGCATAAGTCTCTCATAGTATGTATGAAACAAGGCTTGGCGACATGGAGTGGTTTCCTCTTGTTTGTTTTCCTCAAACAACCTGGTGTTCGTACGATCTGCATCAATTAATGCACTGAACACAAACTTGCTCAGAAACATCAATTTGCTTTCGCTGTTCTCTACAGAAGGTGGGCTGAGATAGGCTTCCAGTTCATCGATTGCTCGTAATACATATTGTTGAAACGCTTGCTCACTGATTACTTCGTCAAAAAATTGCTGCATCGACTTGTCGTATTCCTTCAACGGTTTATCCCGGACTCGCTTCAAGTACGGAGATTCCAAATCCTCATTTAAAAAATCATGGAGGTAGGAGTGGTGAGAAATAATCGCATTTCCGACGACCTCTGCGAGAATCCAGCTTCCCCTGGAGGGGCTACCTGTATGAAATTTCTGATATAATAGCCTGCCACCTGCAGTCGAATGATCGACACTTCCTCTTTTCGGCGCATCTCCCGGGTTTTCCACGGCTTTTATAATGTAGTCTTTGAACTCATCGGTATACTTTCCCATGTCATGGAGCATCCCGGCTAGCCCTGTGATATGCTTGACGCCTATCTTCTCGCCGATCGATTCCGCCAATGCTTTTACTCCCAGCAAATGCTCCGCGACACTTTGAATCTGTTTATCGCTTTCCCGAATATGCGCGATAAAATTCATGATTTACCGCCTCCTTTTTATCATTCAGCGAGTATCCATGCCTGACGCATCCTGTACCTGGTTGTTTGTTTTTTGTAGAACGCTGTCAAAATTAATCATATAACATTTTGGCAAAAAATATATGAATAACTCATAACTTGACATTTTTTGACTTTAAGTTCTAAACCAAAGCTGATGAACAACAGAAGCCAGCGTGTACAAAAGTATTTCCAGTTAATATGCACAACCTGCTCCTGTTGTTCAGACGAGCTTGCGATATTTTCTTTTCGCAAAAAAAATCCCCGCCAAACACACGGCAGAGATTCATTCCATACTATAAACAAAGTCGACCAAACTGTATTGATCTTTTGGAAGCGGGTAATTCTCAAATACATTGCTTAAATTCTTTGTAACCATGTCATAATAAAAAAGTCCATATTGATTATTGGTATCCCTTCCTAAAATAAACAACCCCTCTGCATTAGCCCTCGGGTAAAAAGATTTCACTTCCTTAATGCCCGGAATATCAAAATCTTCGACCTTTTGACTGTCAATATACAACATCTTTAATGTCCTCGGCTTGGGTGAACCCATAAATGGGTCGTATGTCATTAAGATTCTATTTGCATCAAGCTGTCTGGTCAGTCTGATCTCAAATTCGTCCGTGTGGTAGATTGGCTGATAATTTCCAAAATCCGAATCCATCAAATAAAGAGTTTTTGGTCTAATATGTGTAACTTCCGTAACTTTGGGTGTCCTCATTTCGGAATCGGAAGCAGTAAGGCTCAGTAACTTTTTTGTCGCGTAATTATAGGACAATGAGAAACACCAGGTGTCATCGTCGTTTGGATTTAGATAAGTGAATTCTTTCGTTGTCTGGTCAAAAATGGCCGGTTGAGTAACGGTAGCGAATTGCGGTGCAACGTTTGTAATCACCTTGTTATCTATGACAAACAGATCATTAAAAAGAAATTTCCCAAAGGTTAATTGTTTTTTTTCTTTTGTTTTTAGATTATATTCATATAAATTATCAACGTCGTCACCTGAAGCGCTATCACTAAAATACACTTTATCGTTTGGAAGATCGGCAAAAGCCACCGGATATCCAGGATCTACGGGAATCCTCAAGAGTTCCGATATTTTTTTATCTGGAATCGAATAATGGTACAATACTAATGAAATCCCGTCAGCATCGTTTTTTCCATTATTATAAGCGGTAGCTGTTATATGTAAATGTTCTTTCCATTCTCCTTTTGTGCTACTCTCTAGTGTATGTTGATTTATACTTATACTAATGATAGCCAAAATAACAACAGCGATGATGCTGCCAAATGTTATCATTATCTTTTTCATAGTCATACGATACTCCTAAAGCTATAGATTTTGAATAATATCGCTGTTGAAGGTATACGCCGTTTACTTCTAAAAAAATTTTTTAAAAGAACAGCGTATACCAATGATTTACATATGCTTAACGATAAAAAATTTATTTTGTTGGTATGCTCTGATCCGAAAATCTCTTATGGTAATATCTTACATTAGGCGCGGAAGTAGCAGTTGTATTCCCCGCAACTGTTTGCAAATTGCTTTTTCCCCAAATATCGATAATAGCATCAGGCAAAGTTCCTACATCTGCCTGATAAAAAGTAAATGTCTTATTTGTATCTAAATTTCTTAATGTAATATCCTTATCTCCCTTTTTGGAATAATCATATTTCTTCTGAGTTGCGCAATCATAATTTTTCAGTTTATTATCTCTATTGCCGGTTGTACCCGTATAATAAGTCGCTCTGCCTGTCCCTAAAAAACTATCGTCACTAGCCTGATACGTCAACACATTTCGATTATTCGTCCCCCATTTCCACTGGACATCGCCAGTAGCAGCCTGAATTACTTGTCTCGATTGTTCATTAAGTTCCCGTTCTGTAACCGGCTCATTATGAAGGGAATAACCAGAAGGATCGTTTTCATCCACATAATAAATGTTGTTTAATTCGCCTGTAACTTCGTCATAAACTACTTTCATTCCAGGATATATTTTAGGTGGAGGCGCTTGAATATAATTGCCCTCCTTACTCATTTCAAATGCTTTTATTGCCAATTTATTCTCAAGTTCAATCTGCCTAGCTTCCTCTTCTGTAGCATCTTCAGGAACATTCACTATATACGGCCTATCAAGTCTCCTGGAATCTTGGCTAACAGCGAATTTGGCATGCCCACCTTTTTCTATAACCATCTGGAGATTATCATCATATTTCAATACTGTGCCAGGCAACATGTTCAGCGGAATCGTATTGTCCTCACTCGCGGATACTTCAAAGGAATTCAAAAAGAAAGACGCCGACATGCCAGCAACTAAAAATGCATATAACTTTCTTTTCATAACAAACTGATCTCCTTTCTAAAAATCCGCACTCACTGCTGCCTAAGTAGACAAAACGATGAAGTCACATCGTCGATCCAGCAAAAGTTCCACTCCACTCCTTTCCCCCATTTGTGTTGATGCAGTGTATACTCGTACGTCTACCGTACGATTTGAACATTCATACGGTCTTTCGTGTTTGGAAGTCGAAGCACGACAAAAACGAAGCAAAGACTACGGCTTTTGCTTTTCTAACTCTAAACAAAGTATCTCCAAAAGCTGGACGATCTCTGTATTCCTTTCTCATGGTAAGTGTCTACTCTACCAACTGGCGAGCGAAACCGCCCACTACTATCGGAATAGCAGCAATCATGTTGAATAGCTTTAGGTGACTTAGCGGAAATTACTAAAATTTTATATAACTGATTTTAATGTAAAAAAACCGAAAAGTAAACCCAATAATTTACTTTAACCACATATATTTACATCTATGCGCATTTCAATACCTCTCGTGCATCTATGAGCCCTACCATAAAAATCCCTGAATAAATAAAAGCTTTCTTGGCAAGCGGAGAAGATTTTTTCCAAGAGAAGTAAGCAGAAGGTAATCAGGGCAATTCTCATTGCTGAAGTTGGGCATGCAGAAACAACATACGGATTTCTCCTTGGTAAAGGTAAAAAATCGACCAAGCACTAGACATTTTCGAAGAATTTGTATAAGGATTTTTGGATAACAACTCTCACTGTAAAAGGGGCAATCCAGAACATCATTGTATACTGACGTTCTGGATTGCCCCTGAGCACTGATCCATCTTGTTGTTAATCATTTCTCTTCAACAGTGCACAGCACTCCATATGTGTTGTGTATTCAGTGAGAACAACCAAGTGAAGTGCTCTTGTCAATAAAAGTTATTTAACGATCACTGCTGTTCCAGAAAAATCACTTAAAGGAAAGAAGCTAATAGAATTCTCCTCGCAATATTTTCGAACTGCTTCTTTAGCTCCTTTAAATCTCGAGTTGTTGTAATCGTGGATAAAGATATATCCTCCTTTAGCCATACGAGGATAAAAGTAGCTAAGACCGGAATATATAGGATTAAATAAATCAGTATCTATGCTAACAAAAGCATATTGTTCGTCATTAAGATTCTCTGTTGTATCCGGAAAATAACCTTTTTTTATGATGCAATTTTGGGGATATTTCATTTTCGATAAAACAAGCTCGACATTTGTGTTTGAAAAATCACGAATGCTGGAATTGGAATAATTACTAGTGCGTTCAATAAAAAGGTCTTGTTCATTAAAACCTTCAAATGTATCAAAGAGAAATAACTTTCGATCATAAAATACTTCGTTTAAAAGCTTAGCAAAGTCCCCTCTAAACACTCCTAATTCGGCAATGCTTCCCTCTATGTTTGAGTCATAAATCTCCTTAGCTACCAATTCCAAGGAAGACAGCCTCACATAATCTTTGGTTTGATGAACATCAATCAATCTATTTCTTCCTAAATTTCGAATATTGCAAGCAGCATAAGGTTCTACTGGGTGTAAACAAAATTGATTCAATATAATGGTATGACTGTTTAGACTGTTTAGTTCATCAATTAATTCACTAAATCTTTCACTATAATGATGTAGATATGGAACTATCTTATCTTTGTTAACTCCTAAATTAATCAGTTGATTGTAAATGTCATCATAGTAAGTGCTTGTTATAATAATATAATCAAAATCATAATGTATGATGTCAACAGGGGGAATGACTTTGATATTATCGATTAAATTACCTTGGATTTTCTCATTATTATCTACGTAAGCTAATATACTTACTTTTTCGAAATCAACAGTACTTAAAAATTCCTTACAGATACTTCCTGTTCCGAATAATAATAATTTATACATATAAAATCCCCTTATTTTTATGTATTTATACTGTATTATTTAGATATTTTGATGTCAAGCAGGAAACGGAGTGAGTATATTCGTCGCACGGCTATCGCTTGGTTTTGAAATCCGCAAATGAATTTCCCCAACGGCAGCTATTTCAATGTTATTACAGTAGAAATTAAATTCATCCTCAATTTCCCTCTCCCCCATCTACTAGAACTTTACTTACTGAAAAAATATCCGTCTCCAGACAAAAAGCCCAAGCACATAATATCGCTTGAGCTTTGTCAGACCATTTATAAATAAATATAGGTAAATGCAGCTCAATAATGCTACTTCCTCACAAGCAGCGCACAACACTCCACATGCACGGTATGCGGAAACATATCCACCGGCTGCACTTCCTTCACCTCATACCTCTCCGCCAACACCTTCAAATCCCGCGCCAACGTCGACGGATTGCACGACACGTACACCACGCGCTCCGGCTGCATCTCCAAAATCGTCGTCAACAGCGCCTCGTCACAGCCCTTGCGCGGCGGGTCGACCACGATTACATCAGCACGGATGCCCCGCTCCTTCCACGCCGGAATCACAACCTCTGCCGGGCCAGCCTCGAACGTCGCGTTCTCCACGCCGTTCAACTTGGCGTTGCGGTTCGCATCCGCGATTGCTTCCGGAACGATCTCCACGCCGTACACATGCTTCGACTTCTGCGCCAAAAACAGCGAGATGGTGCCGATGCCGCAGTAGGCGTCGATGACCGTTTCCGTGCCTGTTGCCCCGGCGTATTCCAGCGTTTTGTTGTACAGCACTTCCGTCTGTGCAGGGTTGACCTGGTAAAACGACCGCGCCGAGATCGCGAATTTGATCGGGCCGATGTAATCGTAGATGACGTCACTGCCCCAGAGCGTCACGGTCTTTTTGCCGAAAATGACGTTAGTCTTGTCTGGGTTGATGTTTTGCACGATGCTGGTGACGCCCGCCACCTCCGTGCGGATCGCTTCCACGAGCTTGTCCCGCTGCGGAATGGCTTCCTCTGTCGTCACAAGCACGACCATGACTTCCCCCGTCTTAACCCCTACCTTGACGACCACATGGCGCAGCAGACCTGTGCCGCGCACCTCGTCGTACGGCTTGATGCCAAGGGCAGCAGCGGCTCGCTTCACGGTGGCAACTGCCTCGTCGTTCTTTTGGTGCTGGATGAGGCATTCGTTCATGTCGATGATGGAGTGGGATTTTTCCGCGTAAAAGCCGCCGACCAAGGCGCCGTTTTCCTCGCCGATTGGCACCTGTGCCTTGTTGCGGTAGCGCCATGGGTCGGTCATGCCGAGCGTCGGGTGCACCGTGATGGCTCCTTCTCCCTCCACCTGAAAACCGCCGATGCGACGGAGATTGTCGCGGACGATCTGCTGCTTGTGCCGCAGTTGTTCCTCGTAGGCGAGGTGCTGCAGCGAACAGCCGCCGCAACGGTCGTACAGCGGACAGGGTGGCTGTGCGCGGTGGGTGCTTGCTTCCAGCACTTTCGTCAGCTTGGCGAAGCCAAAGTTCTTTTTGACATGGTCGACACGAGCAAGAACTCGCTCGCCTGCGAGTGCGCCGTCTACAAACAGCGTATATCCTTCAACCCGGCCGACTCCAGCGCCCTCGTGGTTCAGTCCGGTTATCTCCACTTCCACGGTTTGGCCGACACGTACCGGGACATCCAGCTCTACCTTGGCGGTCTGCTGCGGTCCGCGCCGCTTTTTTGTTGTTTTTGCCACGATTCTTTTGCTCCTTTTGTCTTGCGCTCTTGCTTCCCGGCTGCTTTTGGCCAAAAGGAAGCAGGCAGGGATGCACAGCGAACGCGGCATCCCTGCGGCTATTGCTATTCATTTTACTATCTTCCTACGGGACGAACAACTCGATATGTCCCGGCAAGGCCTCGACGACACAAGGCAACTGTCCGCCAAGTTCGCCGTCCAGATTGAGCTGGACCACCTCGCCTGTGGGAGAGGTCGCTTTGATATAATCTGCCTGGAAATACAGAATGTTGGGGTCGCGCAGATGCTCGCCGCGAACCGCCTGTGCGGCGAGGCGAATGAATTCGGCGATGTTCGTCTTTTTCACGACGATGACATCCAGCTTGCCGTCTGACAAATCTGCTTCCGGGGCGAGCTTGTCGAAGCCGCCGACGGCATGGCTGTTGGCAATGAGGAAAACCATGATCTCCTCATCCAGCAACACTTCCTTGCGATTTTCCAGGCGGACGCGGATCGGGTGCAGAGAGGGCAGCTTCTCCAGCCCTTTGACGTAGTACGCCATTTGTCCGAGCAGCGTCTTCAGCTTGCTCGGGACTTCGTAGGTCAGGTTGGTGAGGGAGCCGCCTCCCGCAATATTCATAAAATACCGGTTGTTGATCCGGCCCAGGTCGATGCGCTTCTTCTTGCCTTTGGTGATGATCTCTGTAGCGCGTGTGATTGACTTCGGTATGCCTAGCGCCCGGGCAAAATCGTTGCTGGTTCCGCAGGGGATGATTCCAAGGGTGGGGCGTGCTTTTTGCTCCGCCATCCCGTTCACTACTTCGTATATGGTTCCGTCTCCGCCAGCAGCCACGATGACATCGAAGCCGCGGGCCACGGCGCGGGCCGCTTCCTCGGTTGCATCGTCTTCCCCTCTGGTTGCATGGCAGGAGGTCTCGTATCCGGCCGATTCCAGCAAATCGAGAATATCCGGCAATCGCCGCCGTACGATCTCCCGGCCGGAGCTCGGATTGTAGATCAATCTGGCTCGTTTCAAGGCAGATCCCTTCTTCCTTCCCTCGCTCACGGGTATACTTCCTTCCATCATATCCTGTATAGCCATTTTTGGGAATCGCTATGCAGGAGACAGCGTGATAATATAGAAAAAGATGGCAAAATGGAGAGCGAGGGGAAGAATGATGAAAAAAATCATCGTTGGTGTTGATGTAGGTGGAACAGCAATCAAAATGGCGTTGATTACCCCGGATGGCGAGCTGGTGGCCAAAACTCAAGAGCCTACGCCAGTCGCAGATGGGGAGGATGGCGTCCTGCAAAAAATCGCGGAGATGACCCGCGTCCTGCTGCACAAGCACGGCTATGCGCTGGAGCAAGTGAGCGGGATCGGCGTTGGAATCCCCGGACCTATCGATGCAAAAGACGGCATTGTCATGCAAGCGGTCAACCTGCACTGGACCAAGCCTGTCTTTTTGAAGAAAAAATTGGAAGCACTTACAGGGCGGCCTGTCGCTGTCGAGAACGACGCCAATGCGGCGGCACTGGGCGAAATGTGGCAGGGCGCAGGCAAAGGCGCACAAGACCTCGTGCTGGTGACAATCGGAACGGGAGTCGGCGGCGGTGTCATCCTGGACGGAAAGATCGTTCACGGCATGAACGGAGTCGGCGGGGAAATCGGGCACATCACCATAACGCCAGACAGCGGCGCACTCTGTAATTGCGGCAAAAAAGGCTGTCTGGAGACGTACGCCTCCGCCACTGCAATTATCCGTGAAGGGCGACTCGCTGCCGAAAACGGAACAAGCCCATACCTTGCTTCCGTGCTGGCCGAAAATGGCAAGCTTGGGGCAAAGGACGTATTCGAAGCAGCCGTAGCAGGCGACGCCGCTGCTCTTTCTATCGCCGATCAGGTGGCGCTCTACTTGGGACTTGCCCTCTCCCATCTGGCGATTTCGCTGAATCCGGCCAAGTTTGTCATCGGAGGCGGCGTGGCGGCGGCAGGCGATTTCCTCTTTTCCCGCATTCGCGATTCCTTCGCCCGCTTCGTGCCCTTTACGTACGTCGTGGAAGCAACCGGGATTGTCCCTGCCACGCTGGGCAACGACGCCGGCGTATACGGAGCGGGCTGGCTGATCCGCTCGCAGATGGAAGAGTAGCTGCCCTTTACGTGCGTAAACGATTAGTTTGTCCTGAAAATTCCCACTTTTCCCATCCGTAAAAAAAGCGCTTCTGCCAGCAGCATAACTGCCTCGCAGAAGCGCTTTTTCACTTGGATTACCATTCAATCGTCCGCGCAGTCGCTTTCCCTTCCTCCGCCTGCCCAGGCTTCGGCTCCTTCCCCGCGACAATCAGCGCTGCTCCTGCCAGCACCGCACAGCCGCCCAGCAGTTGAAGCAGGCTGAATGCTTCCCCAAACAGCAGCGCCGAACACCCAATCGTCACGACTGGCTCGAACGTGCTGAGCACGGAAGCTTTCGTCGAACCGATCAGTTGCAGACCACGGAAGAAAAAGCTAATCGCCAGTACCGTAGAAAAAACGACGATTCCGCCCAACGCCAACCAGCCTGCCGGAGCAAAGGACAGATCGACGCCGCCTTCTTTTTGCGCGATCAAAAAGGTCGTCGCTGCCGCGAACAGCGAGATATAACCCGACGTTACATACGAGGACAGACCTTTGACAACCCGGTTGCCCACGATGATGTACACCGAGTAGAACAGCGCTGCCGCGAGCGCCAGCACGACTCCGAACGGCTGAATGCCGTCAAACGACAGCCCAAGCACCAGCCCCAATCCCAGCAGTGACAGCAGCATCGCGAAAACGGTCTTTTTCGTCAGCGGCTCTTTCTCCACAAAATAGCTCAGAACCGCCACAAACACGGGAAACGTGTACAAGAGCAGAGCCGCCAGCGAGGTCGAAATGTACTGAACCGCGGAAAAAAAGCTGAGCGATTGCAGCGTGTACAAAACTCCCCCCAGACAAAACAGGGCGAGCACCTGCCGCCGATTGAGCCGCAACGACTCCCTGCGCCAGGCCAGGAGCCCGAAAAACAGCACAGCCGCGAACAAAAAGCGTAAAAACAAGAGCGTCGATACAGAAACACCTGCGCCATAGGCGTACACGGCAAAAATGGACATCACGCCAAAGCCGGCAGCCGAAGCAAGCACGTACAGCACTCCGATGGACAACGGATTCACGATATTCACCAGCCCTTTTCAAATGACAGCGACACAGAGACAAACAGCAGCCTGGATTTACGCTCTCGATCAGTTTTTCAATCCAGCCCCTTCTCTGCGGAACAGTCGCGAGGCGAAAAATATCGTGATCGCCACGTACACCAGCGAAGAACCGATGCCGACCAGCGCATGCACCGGGTCAACCTTGCCGTAGAAGACTTCCTTGCAGAGCGCCACGCCATTGAACACAGGCAGCGCGTAGTAATGCTCCGCGATGTCCACCGGGCTTTGCGGCATCAGCATGTACGACGGCACCATCGCCAGGAAGATGACCCCGCTCATGTACGTCTGCCCTTCTTTGAAAGTCTTCGCGATTGTGCTGAGCATCAGCTCCAGTCCGGCAAAAGTCGCCGCCATGAGCAGGATGACGACAATCAGCACGAGCAAGGTAACAGGCGAGAAAAACGCGAGCGAAAAATGGTCGCCCGCCCCTCCAAACGGCCCCACACTCATCACCAGCGATACCGAGATGAGCGAGGCTCCCGCACTCATGATACTCATGACCATGACCGCCAAAAGCTTCGCCGTGAGAATGTGGTTGGCGGCAATCGGCGCCGTCAGCAGCGACTCCAGCGTCCCCCGCTCTTTTTCCCCTGCGACAAGGTCGTTGGCGGAGGCGATTCCTCCAGAGGCGAGCGACACAACGAGCATGAGCGGAATGAAGCCTGCGAGCATCCCGCCCGACTGTCTTTCCTCCGACGCTACGTTTTGAAAGTCAGGGGTGATCGGCTGAATCGCCTGCTCGGACAGGCCTGCCTGCTTGAGCCGCTTCGCCACGATCTCCTTGCTGTACCTCTCGATAGTCTGCTCGATCAGATCGCGGGCGTAGACCGACTTGGAATTGGTCGAGTCAAATGCGACATGCAGTTTGGCCGTTTTCCCCGCCTGAATCTGCTCGTCAAACGATTCCGGAATCGTAATGATGGCGCGCAGTTGCCCCGCTTGCAGCGCTTGCTCCGGGTCGGCCGGCTGGAGCAGCTTGACCCCCGGATTTTCTTGCAGAAGCGCAATCAGCCTGGAGGAGCCATGCACAGCCAGCGGCACGTATTCCCGCGCTTCCTTTTCCACGTTGCTGTAAGAGTTTCCCAACAGGAAAAACACAAAAGGAATAATGACCAAAGGCACCAGAAACGTCCCCAGCCACGCCTTCCGGTCGCGAAACAGGTCGAGCAGCTCCTTTTTCAAAACGATCCAGATGACTTGCCAGCCCATCAGAGCTTGCCTCCTTCCACGACTGCCATGAAGATGTCGTCCAGATCGTCTGTCCCGAACTGCTTGCGCAAGGCGTCCAATCCTCCTGAAAAGCGCAGCTTGCCTTTGTGGATCAGCGCAACCCGCTTGCACAGCTTGTTGATCTCGCCCATGTTGTGGCTGGAAAACAGGATCGTCTTTCCTTCCTCCTGCAGTCTTGCCACCATCCGGCGAAAAATGGTCGCAGCCGTTACATCCAGCCCCGTCGTCGGCTCATCCAGCAAAATGACGTCAGGATCATGGACGAGCGTGCGGGCAATCGCCACTTTTTGCTTCATTCCCCGGGAAAAAGCGCCGACGCGCCTGTCGATAAACGATTCCATCTCCAGAATGCGGCTCAGGCTGTCGATTCTCTGCTGCACCCGCGACGACGTCAAGCCGTAGAGACTGCCGAAGTAGGCGATATTTTCCCTGGCTGTCAGCCGACTGTACAATCCGACTTCCCCGCCAAACAGGATGCCGATCCTGCGTCGCACCTCCAGCGGCTCGTGCCGTACCGAAAAACCGCTGATCTCGATGTCTCCCGAAGTCGGAGTGAGAATCGTCGCCATCATGCGCATCGTCGTCGTCTTCCCTGCGCCGTTTTCGCCCAAAAGGCCGTACACCTCGCCCTCTTCCACGCGAAACGTCAAATCGCGAACCGCTGTGATCGTCCCGAACTGCTTGCTGACTTCTTTTACCTCAATCAACAGCAGCCCTCCTCTCCTAATCCTTCCCAACCGGACGGCCACCTTTTTTCCATAGCCATCCAGACAACAGATGGCGTCCTGCCGTCAAAATTGCACCTTGAGCAAATAGGAAGCTCTTTTCTCTCCGGAAAACGTCACCTGTACGACTCCTGTGCGGCCTTGCAGCACGCGCGGGATCGCCGCCGCCACGCGGAACTGCCTGTGCCTGTCATCGACTCGCGCGACATGCACCGTCCCTGGCGGAGAGTAGATCCTCTCTCCGTCCAGCGAGTAAAACACGAGCGAGATTTCCCCTGCGGCACCGTGCGCCTCCCCGGAAAAAACGATCGTATTCACAGCTCCGGCAACACCGCCCGATACCCGCGTGAGGTCAAACAGCGGATGGCGAAGCGAGGCAAGCGCAAGCCCGCCTCTCCAATCCTGCAAAAAGGCGTCGAACTCCTGAACCGCTGCTGGCGCAAACATCGCGGTGGCATCCGGACATGCTGCGCCAGGCGGGCTTGCCGGACTGGCAGAAGTCATCAGCAAAAGCATCATCCAAACAGAAAGCATGCTAATCATCTCCAGGTAATGGTTGTTCTTAGCATGCCCTTTTGCAACGTTTGCGCGATGTTCCGGCGGCGGATCAGAATCTTTCGACTTTTACACACAGGCGCTGTCGCGGCGCTCTTTTCATGCCAAGGTCAGGGCACTCGCGTAGCGTTCCTTCCATGTGGACAGGGAAAAGCCGTCAAACAGCGCCACAAATTTTTCGGTGTCATTAATGTAGTGACGCGTTTCTTTTTGTCCAGGGTACTTTTCTTCAAACAGCGGAGCGACCAGATGCGTGACCGGAATCCCTTCCGCCTCCTGGTCGTAAATGCCCCGCTCAGCCAGCACCTTGCCGAAGTAGCGGCAGTAGGTCACCGTCACCGTTTTTTGCTGCCCGTTGTCTTCCCACGTCGCAATCGAACGGTCAAATGTATCGGATGGCGAGCCGCCCTTGCCCGGCGCTACACTCTCTCCTTTGACAGAAATCAGCTTCATGTACTTTCCTTCCCCCTTTTTGTTCGTGTAAGTTCATTATAGGGGAGAGCGGAATTACTTACAAATCCGGCCAACCCGCGGCAAGTTCGGCAGACGTTTTTTTAAAAAAGTTTTTGCGCATCTGTCAGAAAATCCTGCGTCCGGTAGTCTATGCAGTAAGTCAACGAACAACGAGGAGTTTTGGTAATCAAGCCAGTCAGTCAAAGAGAAGAGGAGCAGGACGAGGCGTTTGGCAGGCTGGTCGACAGCCGCCGAGAGCAACGGCACCCCCGAGGAAGTCTTGATGCGCCGCGAGCTGTTTACGACGATCAAAAGCTTTTGTACTGCCTCAGCCCGCATGAACGGCTCATCGTCGAAGTGCACGGTGCAGCGAAGCGCTATCCAGCCCGTCCGTGTAAAAAAACAAGCAGCACTCTCCCCAAGCGGAAAGTGCTGCTTCTTTTGATGCCTTACAGGCTGTTCAATACTTCCTGGATCAGCTTGTTGACCATTGGCGGGTTTGCCTTGCCTTTGGTTTGCTTCATGACCTGACCGACGAAGAAAGCGGCTGCTTTTTCGTTTCCGGCCTTGTAGTCGGCTACTGCCTGCGGGTTGGAGTTGATGGCGTCGACGACGATTTGACGCAGGGCGCCCTCGTCGCTGATTTGCACCAGCCCTTTTTCCTCGACGATCTTCTTCGGATCTTTTCCGGTCTCCACCATCTCCTTGAAGACGGTTTTGGCGATTTTCGAGGAGATCGTGCCGTCTGCGATCAGCTTAATCATGTCGCCCAAGCCCTGCGGCGTCATTTTCACATCGGCAAACGTCAGGTTGTTGGCATTCAGGTGAGCCAGCAAGTCCACCATCAGCCAGTTGGCAACTGCTTTCGGGTCTGCGCCTGTCTTGACGGTTTCGTCGAAGAAATCGGCTGTTTCCTTGGAAATGGTGATGACCTCGGCATCTGCTTGCGACAGGCCGAACTCGTTTACGTAGCGAGCCTTGCGGGCATCCGGCAGCTCCGGAATCGTCGCGCGGACAGCCTCAATCCATTCCTCGGAAATTTGCATGCGCACAAGGTCAGGGTCCGGGAAGTAACGATAGTCGTGCGCCTCTTCTTTGGAACGCATGCTGACCGTCTTTCTGTTCGCCTCATCCCAGCGGCGGGTTTCCTGCACGATGGTACCGCCGGAGTTCAGCACCTCTGTCTGGCGCTGCACTTCGTATTCCAGCCCCATTTGCACGTTGCGGAAGGAGTTCATGTTTTTCAACTCGGTCTTGGTGCCGAACTCTTTTTGCCCATACGGACGGATGGAGACGTTGGCATCGCAGCGCAGCGACCCTTGCTCCATGCGCACGTCGGACACCTCTGTGTACTGGATGATCGCTTTCAGCTTTTCCAAATAGGCGCGCGCTTCTTCGGGTGAGCGAATGTCCGGCTCGGAAACGATCTCGATGAGCGGTACGCCTACGCGGTTGAAGTCTACCAGCGATTCGCCGCCGAAGTCGCTGTGCGTCAGCTTGCCCGCGTCTTCCTCCAGATGGAGGCGGGTGATGCCGATGCGCTTCGTCTCTCCGTTGACTTCAATGTCGATCCAGCCGTTGTAGCCGATTGGCTGGTCGTACTGGGAGATTTGGTACGCTTTCGGGGAATCCGGGTAAAAGTAGTTTTTGCGGTCGAACTTGGTCTCGCGGGAAATTTCGCAGTTGAGCGCGAGCGCCGCTTTCATCGCAAACTCTACCGCTTGCTTGTTCGTTACGGGAAGCACGCCCGGATGTCCCAGACAAATCGGGCATGTATGTGTATTCGGCGGCGCGCCGAACTCAGTCGGGCAGCCGCAGAAAATTTTGCTCTTGGTCGAAAGTTCGGCGTGGACCTCCAGGCCGATGACGGTTTCGTACTTGCTCATGCCTCTTACCCCCTCACCCATTCCGGCTTGCGCTCGCTGTAGCCTGCTGCCTGCTCGTACGCATGTGCTACGCGCAATACGGTGGATTCGTCAAACGCGCGACCGACGATCTGCATACCGATTGGCAGACCGTTTTGGGCGAATCCGCACGGTACGCTGATCGCTGGCAGTCCTGCCAGGTTGACAGGAACGGTGCAAATATCTTCCAGATACATTTTGACCGGATCGTTGACGTTTTCGCCGATTTTGAAAGCGGTCGATGGCGTCGTCGGGTGCAAAATCACATCGAAGTCGGCGAAAATGTTGTTGAAGTCCTGGATAATCAGCGTGCGCACCTGCTGCGCCTTTTTGTAGTAGGCGTCGTAGTAGCCGGACGAAAGCGCATAGGTTCCGAGCATGATCCGGCGTTTTACTTCCGGTCCGAAGCCTTGGCTGCGCGATTCCTTGTACAGCTCAATCAGGTTGGACGAATTGTCTGCGCGCACGCCGTAGCGCACGCCGTCAAAGCGTGCCAGGTTGGACGACGCTTCCGAGGAAGACAGCAGGTAGTAGGCTGGTACCGCGTATTCGGTATGCGGCATGGAGACTTCGCTCCAGGTTGCGCCCATGCTCTCCAGCTGCTTCAAGGCGGCGAGTACAGCCTCGCGCACCTCGGCATCAATGCCCTCGCCGATCAGCTCTTGTGGCACGCCGATGCGCAGACCTTTGACATCGCCAGTGAGCGCGGAGAGATAGTCCGGCACTTCCACATTGGCAGAGGTGGAGTCGTACTCGTCATGTCCGGCAATCGCTTGCAGCACGTATGCCGCGTCTTCTACGTTCTTGGTCAGAGGTCCGATCTGGTCGAGAGAAGAAGCGAAAGCCACCAGACCGAAGCGGGACACGCGGCCGTAAGTCGGCTTCAGGCCAACGACACCGCAAAAAGCGGCTGGCTGGCGAATGGAGCCGCCTGTATCGGAGCCGAGTGTGAAATAGAAGTGGCGGGCAGCCATCGCCGCGGCAGAACCGCCAGAAGAGCCGCCTGGCACGTAATCGGTGTTCCACGGGTTTTTCGCCGGGAAGAAACCGGAGTTTTCATTGGAGCCGCCCATGGCGAACTCGTCCATGTTCAGCTTCGCCACGATTACGGCATCTGCTTCCTTCACCTTTTTGGAAACGGTTCCGTCATGGACAGGATCGTAGTTCGCCAAAAATTTGCTGGCGCAGGTTGTCCGTACATCTTTTGTAATCAGGTTGTCCTTGAGTCCCGCCGGCAAGCCGAACAGGAGCCCAAGCTCCCCGTTTTCCTTGACCAAACGCTCGTCCAACTGACGAGCATGGGCGAGTGCGCCCTCCTCATCCACGTGCAGGACGGACTTGATTTTTACATCATGCTCCTTGATGCTTGCGATGGAAGCCTGCACCAGGTCTGTGACTGAAAGCTCTTTTGCGCGCAAGGCGCTATGTATTTCCGACAATCGCTTGTCAAACAGCGACACAGTGGGTTCCTCCCTTCTCGTTCTCCTGACAGATTATTCGAATACAGCCGGTACTTTGAATTGCCCGTCCTCGTGATCGGGTGCGTTTTTCAGCACGTCCTCGCGCGGCAGCGACGGTCTGTTCACGTCCTCGCGCATCACGTTTTTCACATCCGTAGCGTGGCTGGTCGGCTCAATGTTGGACGTGTCAAGCTCGTTCAGCTTCGCGGCAAACTCCAGGATGGCGTTCAAGTCCTTTGTGTATTGCAAAGCCTCGTCTTCCGTCAACTGCAAGCGGGCCAGATTGGCTACATGCTCTACTTCTTTGCGAGTGATGGCACTCATCTCTTCCACCTCCGAATCGTCTCACATAACTTTGATCTTACTTGAAAACAGCAGGTTCAGTCAATTTTCGCGCGGATTCGGCCGTGTAGAAACAAAAATTTTTCGAGTGAAAATGCTTTACAGGCGAGGCAATAGGCGGGACGCGGTCCCAGTGTTAATCGCAGCTTTTTATTAGAAAACATCCAAATATTCCATAGAAAAAAGGAATCCCTGTTTCCAGCGGGACTCCTTTTTCATTCGGCTTTTATTTTTCTGGCAACGAGCCGCTATGCTTGTTCCTTTTCTACCTTCGCCAGCACCTGCCCCATGAGCAGTGACTTGCCTTTTTCCACACCCTCTGCCCATTTTATCTGCGACGATTCCAGCAGCAAAATGACGGTAGATCCAAACTCAAACCAGCCCAGTTCGTCGCCTTTTTCGTAGTGTGGAGTGCCTTCGATTGGCTCGGTGGTTTGCCGGCCGTGTTTGATATTGGTCGTGGCCGTATTGTACACGACCTTGACGCTGCCGACGAACAGTGCGCCAACCTTGACCAATGCCATGTCTCCCAGGCCTTTCGTCTTGATGTAGGTGACTAGCCGTTCGTTGCGGGCAAACAGTCGGTCCACATTTTCAATCCCGAGCCGGTTCACCGGATAGAGACGCCCCGGCAAATAGCTGTAGCGGACCAAATTTCCCGCCACTGGCATGTGGATGCGGTGATAGTCGCGCGGGCTCAAATAGATCGTGATGAACTTTCCGCCGTAGTAGCGCTTCGCTTCTTCCTCCGAGCCGCCCAATAGCTCTGTCACGCTGAACTCTTTGCCTTTTGCCTGAATCAGCGTGCCCTCACAGATGTCGCCAAGCTGGGAGACGGTCCCGTCCACCGGGCTTACGATCACATCGTGTCCGGGAGCGATTGGCCTTGCTCCTGCCTTCAGACGGCGGGTAAAAAATTCCTTGAGCGTCCGGTATTCCGTTACCGGCTTTTCTATGATGGAGGCATCAATTTTATAGTGACGAATGTATCGTTGGATCGCTAATCGACTGAATCGAGAAGCGGTGATTTTCCCCATGGTCCGCGACATTGCATTTTGCGGAAGTCGATGAATCAGACCTGGCAATAGCTTTTTACGCATAAGTGGAACTCCTTAATCGTTTTCGATTAGACAGCAAGTAGCGAATACCCTTACTTTACCACTTCCACTTACAACCAGTAAACCCTGCACTATTACCAACGCCTCATCATTTCCTTGACTGGGCTTGCTATACTATAATAATGGGACAAGCCTACAATCAGGAGACTACACATATGGCTAAGCTTGATATTACAACAATCATCAGTCAGCACAGCAACATTTTGACCAGCTTATTTCATCACATGTCGGACATGTTTTTCCTCATGGCGGTAGAAAAAAACGCCAATGGGGATTATCAGTTCCGGTATGTCTTAATGAATCCAGCCGCTATGAAGGGAGCAAATCTGGGTGAGGACACCTACGGAAAATTGATAGAAGAAGTATATCCTCCGGACAAAGCGGACCTGCTCAACAGCATGTACAGACAGACAGTGGAAGACGCAAGCCCCACCCACTTCACAACAAAAGGCGACATGATCGGAGAGTCGATTCTCTCTCCCGTCTTCAACTCCGATGGGGTATGCACTCACGTTTTTTCCGTGACCAGGGATATTACCGAGCGCAAAAAACTGGAATGGCAATTGGAATACATGGCCTACCACGATGTGCTTACCGGCTTGCCAAACAGACGTCTGCTGTACGAAAATCTCCAGCAATCTTTGGAAAAGGCCAAGGAATCTGGCGAAATGGTCGCCGCCCTCTATCTCGATTGTGACCATTTCAAGCAAATTAACGATACGTTGGGGCATGATGCCGGGGATACTTTTCTGCAAATGCTCGCCCAGCGCCTTCAGGCTTGTGTCCGCGAACAGGATATGGTCGCTCGCTTGGGGGGAGACGAATTCGTCGTCATTCTGACAGGCATCCAGAACGAGCGTCAGGCGGAAAAAGTCGCAACCCGGATTTTGCATTCGCTGCAACAGCCGTGGAGCTTTCGGGGCCAGACTTTCTCCGTTACGTCCAGCATCGGTATCGCGCTTTACCCTGTTTCCGCAAGCGAAGCGGACCAGTTGCTGAGCAATGCGGACAAGGCTTTGTACAAAGCGAAAGAGACGGGACGCAACCAGTTCTTTTTCTTCGATCCCGCACAAAACTGAGCCGTTCGCCGTTTTATGAATCGTTTTCGGCTGCGCCAATTCATTGGCGGCCGCTCTTTTGCCAAAGGCTTCATCACGTTAAGGCAATAGCAATCTACCCGTATAAAAACAGAAATACGGACAGAATGGAAAATAGCAAGCTCACCAGGTACAGGACGACGACCGTCTGTTTGGCCGACAGGCCAAACGACATCAGCCGATGGTGAACGTGCCTGCGATCTGCCTGGTACATCGGTGAACCGGCCAGCAGCCGGCTAATTATCACCTGAAGCGTGTCCACGACGGGCAAGCCAAGCGCCAGCACCGTCACGACCAGCGAGATGAGCGTCGCACCTTTCATTGTGCCCTCCAACGAGATTACCCCCAGCGCAAACCCCAGAAACATAGCCCCTGCATCCCCCATGAAAATTTTCGCGGGATAAAAATTAAACCGTAAAAAAGCAAGTGCAGCTCCCGCCAGCGCAACCGCAAGCAGAGCAGTCACTTCCTGCCCCTTTGCCATGGACAGGAAAAACAAGGTGATTGCGGAAAAGGATGTCGCCCCGGCCGCAAGCCCGTCCACCCCATCCAAAAAGTTCACCATGTTGATAAGTCCCACAATCCACAACACCGTCGCCAGCAAGGAAACCAGTACCGGAAACGAAACGTATGTCCCTTCCTCCGCTCCGAGCCAGGTCAAGCTGATACCGCGAAACCGGATATCGAAGAGAAAAGCCAGAACGGCAACCGCCAACTGAACCAGCAGCTTCGGCAAGGCAGGAAAATCTTTTTGCCGGGCTTTGAAGGCGTCGTCCACCCAGCCGATCGCCACCAGCAGCAGACCGCCAACTGCCAAAACTGCCACCGTTTTTTGCGCCCCTGCAAAAAAAGTTGTCACCAACAGCAGCCCGACAAACATCGCCAGCCCGCCGGACAAGGGCATAGGCCTTTTGTGTCCTTTCCTTCCTCTGGGAATATCCAGCAGCTTCGTTTTCCACGCCAAACGGTATGCTAACGGCATCAGCAAGTAGACGAGAAAAAATGTCGAGAGCCCTGATGCAATGTAAGTAAACAGCTGCGCTCACCTGCCCGAACATCATTTTCTACCCTTTAGTGTGGACAAAATGAGCGCAAAAAAGCCGCCCCCGTTTGGAGGCAGCTTTGCGGTGTGTTTTTTACAGTTTTTCCGAAACCAGTTTTGCCTGGGTGAACAGCAGCAGGTAGTCTGGGCCGCCCGCTTTGGAGTCGGTACCGGACATGTTGAAGCCGCCGAACGGATGCACGCCAACCAGTGCGCCTGTGCACTTGCGGTTGAAGTACAGGTTGCCCACGTGGAACTCTTCACGAGCGCGCTCCAGGTTTGCACGGTTGCGGCTGATAACTGCGCCAGTCAAGCCGTACTCGGTGTTGTTTGCGATTTCCAGTGCATGGTCAAAATCGTTGGCTTTGCAGAATGCTACTACCGGGCCAAAAATTTCTTCCTGCATGATGCGCGCTTGCGGATCTACGTCAGCAAATACGGTTGGCATGATGAAGTAGCCTGTTTCTGGACCTTTTTCGCCACCTGCAACCAGTTTGCCTTCTGTTTTTCCGATCTCGATGTATTCGAGAATTTTGTTGTACGCTTTTTCATCCACAACTGGACCTGTGTAGAAGTCGTTTGTTCTCACGTCGCCTACAGTCAGTTGCTTGGTCAGCTCTACTACGCGGTTCAGCACTTGATCGTACACGTCCTGGTGAACGATTGCGCGAGAGCAAGCGGAACATTTTTGACCGGAGAAGCCGAATGCGGAAGTGACGATGGATTGGGCAGCCAACTCGATGTCGCAGTCGTTGTCAACGATGATGGAGTCTTTACCGCCCATTTCCGCTACCAGACGCTTCATCCATTTTTGGCCTGGGCGATGTTTCGCAGCCAGCTCGTTGATGCGCAGACCTACGTCACGGGAGCCTGTGAAGCTGATGAAGCGAGTCAGCGTGTGCTCTACGAGGAAGTCGCCGATTTCGCTGCCGGAGCCTGGAACGAAGTTCACAACACCGGCTGGTACGCCAGCATCTTCGAGAATTTCCATGAATTTCGCTGCAATAACCGGTGTAGTGGAAGCAGGCTTCAGCACGACGGTATTACCCGCTACGAGCGCTGCTGTTGTCATACCGACCATGATCGCCAGAGGGAAGTTCCATGGCGGGATGACTACGCCTACGCCGAGTGGAACGTAGTACAGCTCGTTGTCCTCATCCGGAATGCGTGTCAGTTCATGGCGTTGGGACAGTTTATCCATTTGACGGCCGTAGTATTCCATGAAGTCGATAGCTTCTGCTGTGTCCGCGTCAGCTTCTGCCCAGCTTTTTCCGGCTTCTTTTACCAGCCAGGCAGAGAATTCATGCTTGCGGCGGCGCAAGATGGCTGCTGCTTTATAGAGATAGCGGGAACGCGCTTGCGCAGGAACCTTTTTCCAGGTTTCGAAAGTGCTGGCTGCGGTTTGGATCGCTTTTTCAGCCAACGCCTGGTCTGCCTGGGAAACAACGCCCACTACTTGTTCTTTGTTGGAAGGGTTGATGGATTTGGATTTTTTCTCGGTTGTGATGCGCTCTCCACCAATGATGAGAGGGTACTCGCGGCCAAGCTCGCTTTCTACTTTGGCGAGTGCTTCTTCAAATGCCTTTTTATTTTCCGGCAGGCTAAAATTGGTAAACGCCTCGTTTTTGAATTCAACTTGCATTTGGTGACGCCTCCTTATCAATTTCTTCCTGAGATCACTCATAAAACATATGCAAGGATCATACCAACCTCAAACTGAATAGCTCGACTTCGATAGTGTTTGCTTTTTTCGCGAAAAACAACAGCCAAGTTCAGAAAGCGATAATCGACACTTTTGTTTACAATCTGCTCAAATCATATACACTTTTGTTCACATCTTGCACAAAAAGCCCGATTCGCACTTGGTTGGTGCAAATCGGGCTTCTCTCCCTCTATTGGCGATAAAGATGCATATACGGATCGCCGGATGTCGGGCGAATATAGATCGCCAGCGGTTTGTTCATCGACTGGACGTACAGGTTGACGTGAACACTTTTGTCGAACAGTTGGTTGATACTTCCGGCGGCATACTGCGTAAACTGGAGAACCTCCGTCCGCGAGTCGTACTCCGCCGTGGCCGTAATCGTCAGCTCGGTCAGTCTGCCGTCCATAAAGCGTCCAACGCCTGTCATGCCGACGTACTCCCCGAAATAAGCCTGCGCTTGCCGCATCAGCTTGTCGTACTGCAACGATTGCTGAGCGTATTTTTTTTCGACATCCGCGCTCGGAAACAGGAAAAATTCCTCGTTGATCGGCTGCCACTTCGATACAGCCGACTCGTTGGCCGCCACCGTTCCCGACATGATGAAATGGCCCGGCACGAGCGATGAATTGGCCTCTGGCACCTGATACAGCAAAATCAGCATCGGCACATTCGGCGCGCTCACCCGCAATGCCGAAACGATGGTGGAAGCAAGCTGCTGGCCTTTTGCTTGCAGTTCCTGCTGGGTGTACACCATTTCTTTGCCCGTCGCGTCCTGATAGTTCGGCGAGACAGACAAGCCCAGCACCATCCCGGCCAACTGTTTGTCTTTTTTGTTCAGGTAGTCATGCTCCAGTACGTGTACGAGGATACCGTTTTTCTGCTGCCCGTTTGTGCCGCTCGCTTTTTCCTGGGCAATCCATTGTGTCACCTGTTCTTTTTTCACCACTTGACCTTCCTGGAAATAATACTCGGAGGTCGGGAACGTATCGCGGGCAAACTCCATCAAGCCCAGTTCCAGGTGGCTGAAATCAATCCGGTATCTCGTACTGTTGAGCATGCCGCGCGTCAAATTCGGTTTGTACGGCGTGATGCTGCCGTAGTAATCCTCGGATACTTCCACTACTTCAGACAAGGATGGCGCGGTAGGCTCGGGCGATTGAACCTTGCCCCCTGGCAACAACGAACAGCCAGCGGTCGCAATCGCGAGCACAATCGCAGCTATGTACCTGCATCCTGTCGAAAACTTCGCTTTCATACGCTACTCCTTTTGTCTTGAAAAAATGGGACTAGTTCCATTTGGTCCAGCGATTGTCGCTGAGCTTGTAGATCAGCGCCGATTCGCCGATTCCCACCCATTTTGTATCGCCGCCGCCTGAGGCGATGACGATCAGCTTTTCCGGTGAGCGCGCATCAAGCAAACGCCACTCTCCGTCGATTTTTTCATAGACGCCTTTTTCCGTTGCGACAGCGAGAACGCCAGTGCGCCTGTTCACAGAGAGCGAATAGATTTGCTCTGCTTCCGGAATCTCCTCTGTCTTCCACTGCCCCTCTTCATTATAGAGCAAGCTGAATTGTGCGGCTACATAGAGACGATTCTCCTTCGGGTCAAAATCCATGGCATATACTTCCTGGTCCATCGGCTGCCAAAGGCTCCACGTCTCTCCCTTGTCCGTCGACTGGTAGATGCCTTCACCCGATACAAAAGCGAACAGGCGAACTTTTTCCCCCTGACGCGTTCCGGCAAAGCTGCGAATCTGGGCAGGTTCAGGCAAGCCGTTGCTCGCCGGGGTCCAGTTTTTGCCGCCGTCAGTTGAGCGTCGTACTCCTTCGTTTCCGCCGACATAAATGTGCTCGGAATCTTCCGGGTCCACAAACCAGCCGACGATGTCAAACTGCTCCAATTGCGGAGAAAGCAGGCCCCACAGGCCTCCTCCAGTGGAACTGTACAGTCCCGCATGCGTGCCCACCCATACATATGCAGCATCGGGGGTCATCGCCAGCGTGTGAATCGTCTCTCCCTTTTCCAAAACGTCCTGATAGGTCAAGTCACCTTGCAGAGCAGCCGCCATAACCGAAGAGGGAGCCGACTTTTCCTGCACGTTTCCGCTGTCGCTGCAACCGCCCAACAGCAGCACTGCCACTGCTCCTATTCCCCATCGCTTAAAGCTATTCATGCTCCTCACGTCCCTTCCCTGGCTCATCCGTCTGTCGCCACTGTTTTCTTTACAGGCGCTTGTTATTTGAGAATCTCCAAAAATCCGGCTTCGTCCATGACAGGAACGCCCAGTTTTTCAGCCTTCTCCAGCTTCGAGCCGGCTTTTTCTCCCGCAATGACCAAATCGGTCTTTTTGCTGACGCTGCTCGTCACCTTGCCGCCCAGTCGGACAATCGCTTCCTCTGCCTCCTGACGAGACATTTGCGAAAGCGTTCCTGTGAGGACGATTGTCTTTCCGGAAAACGGCAAATCTGCGCCAGCTTCAACGCGCACGCCTTTGTACTCCATGTTCACGCCGGCTGCCTTCAGCCGCTCGATAACCGCCTGTGCCTGCGGCTGGGCGAAGTAGTTGATGAGGCTTGCCGCCATTTTCGGCCCGATTTCGTTAATTTGCGTCAGCTCTTCCTCGGAAGCTTGCATGATCGCGTCGATATGGCCAAAATGCTCGGCCAGCACGCGCGCTGCCTTGGCTCCGACCAGGCGAATGCCAAGTCCGAACAGTACGCGTTCCAGCGAGTTTTGCTTGCTCGCTTCAATGGCTGCCAGCAGGTTGTCTACCGACTTCTCGCCCATGCGCTCCATGGAAAGCAGGACATCGCGCTTTTCATGCAGGTAGTACAGGTCTGCCACGCTGTGAATGATGCCGTCGCGATACAGCTGCGCCACCACTTTTTCACCGAGTCCGTCGATGTTCATCGCCGCGCGGGACACAAAGTGGATCATGCCTTCGCGGATCAGCGCCGGACACATCGGATTGATGCAGCGCAAGGCGACCTCTTCCTCCAGCCGCACCAGTTCGCTGCCGCACTCCGGACAATGCGTCGGCATGGCAAACGGCGTCTCGTTTCCGGTTCGGCGCTCCGGCAGCACTGCTATGATTTCAGGGATGATGTCGCCCGCTTTTTTCACGACGACGTGGTCGCCAATCAGCAAGCCCTTTTCCCGGATGATGTCCTCGTTGTGCAAAGAAGCGCGCTTGACCGTCGTGCCCGCCAGGCTGACCGGCTTCAAAAGGGCTGTCGGTGTCACGCTCCCGGTTCGTCCTACCGACACTTCAATGCCTTCGAGAATCGTGATCGCTTCCTCCGCAGGAAACTTGTAGGCAATCGCCCAGCGCGGACTTTTGGCTGTGTAGCCCAGTTCCTCCTGCTGCGCGTAGCTGTCTACCTTGATGACCATGCCGTCGATTTCGTAAGGCAGGCTCGGGCGTTTTTGCGTCCAGCTGTCGATAAAAGCGAGCAGCTCCTCGATGTCGTCGAAAACGCGGCGCTCCTTGTTCACCTTGAATCCAAGCGATTCGAGCAGTTCAAGCCCCTCGCTGTGGGACTCGACAGTCTCGCCTTGCAGCTCGCCGATGCTGTAAATGAAAGTGTCGAGCTGACGGGAGGCGGCAATTTTCGGGTCGAGCTGGCGCAGTGAGCCTGCCGCCGAGTTGCGCGGATTGGCAAACAGCGGCTCCCCGCGCTCTTCCCGCTCCCGGTTCAGCTTTTCAAAAGCAGCCTTGGGCATGTACGCCTCGCCGCGCACTTCCAATGTCAGCGGCCTGGTCAGTTTGAGCGGAATCGAGCGGATCGTTTTCAGGTTTTGCGTAATGTCCTCGCCTGTCGTCCCGTCTCCGCGAGTCGCTCCGCGGACAAACATCCCGTTTTCGTAGTGAAGGGAAACAGCCAGCCCATCGATTTTCAGCTCCGCCACGTAGCGCACAGGCTGGTTGCCTACTGCCTGGCGGACGCGGCGGTCGAAATCTCTAATATCCGCTTCGCCAAAGGCGTTGCCAAGACTGAGCATCGGCGTCTTGTGCACGACCTTTTCAAAGAATGGCAAAGGCTCCCCTCCCACGCGCTGGGTAGGAGAATCCGGGGAAGCCAGCTCCGGGAACCGGGTTTCCAGCTCGATCAGCTCCCGCATCAATTGATCGTATTCCTGGTCGGTAATCTCAGGCCGATCTTCTTCATAGTAAAGACGATTATGCCGTTCAATTCGTTTCGCCAATTCCTTGATTTTTGTTTCCGCCGTCAATCGATCCATCTTGTTCATCCTTTACTTTAGCGATAGTTCTCCCTTATGCCCGCTGTATCGGTGCGAATTTTGCAAGCAGCTTCTTGATGCCAGTCGGGCTTGGAAACGCGATGTCAAGCTCCATGTCGTCGCCTGTCCCTTTGACCTTGACGACAGTGCCTGTGCCCCATTTGCCGTGCTGCACCCTGTCTCCGACCTTCCAATCCACTCCGGCACCCTGGCCGTGGCCAGGCAGCTTGTCGCCAGCCTGCATGCCCGGACGGGAAAACGTTGCCTGTGAGCCTCCGGCAAAGCGCTGCGCCATGCCCGGCTTTGTCATGCCGAAGCTGCCGCCGCCCCCTCGCGAAGTCGCAGAGCCAAATGCTCTCGCCCCTGAATCGCGTTGCCCGAAAGCCCCGCCGCGACTGCCGGCAAAGCTCTGATCGGCGCTTGCAGGATTTCCTTCCAAAAGTTCCGCTGGGATTTCCTGTAAAAAACGCGACGGCACGCTCACATTCGTCCGGCCGAACAGCGTCCGCATCCGTGCACACGTCAAGTACAACCGCTCCTCTGCCCGGGTAATGCCCACATACGCGAGGCGGCGCTCTTCCTCCATCTCGACGTCGTCAAACAACGCACGGCTGTGCGGGAATACGCCTTCCTCCATACCGACGAGGAACACGACAGGAAACTCCAAACCTTTGGCGCTATGCAGCGTCATCAGGACAACCTGCCCGTTTTCCGCTGCTTCTTCTTTTTCCCCGTCTTCCCCGAGCGAGTCGATGTCCGCGACCAGTGCCAGATCGGTCAAAAACGCAAGCAAGCTCTTGTCTTCGTTTTTGCGCTCAAACTCCTGCGTCACCGAAAGAAACTCATCGATGTTCTCCAGTCTCGCCTGCGCTTCGAGCGTTTTATCCTCTTTGAGCGAATCGCGGTACCCGGAGCGCGTCAGCACTTCCTCTACCAGCTCGGTCACGCTCAGGTAGTCGGTCATCTGCATCAGGTTGGTAATCAGGTCGTTAAACGACAAAATGGCATTTGTCGTGCGCGCCGGCAGCCCCATGTAGGCGACCTCCTGAATCGCCTGATACAGCGATTGGCCGTTTGCATTGGCGTAGGCTTGCAGCTTCTCGACCGTCGTGTCCCCGATATTGCGCTTGGGCACGTTGATGATCCGCTGCAGGCTGATGTCGTCGTCCGGGTTTGAGATGAGGCGCAGGTATGCCAGGATGTCCTTGATCTCCTTGCGGTCGTAGAACTTCGTCCCGCCGACGATGGTGTACGGAATGTTCGACTTGATGAACACATCCTCCACCACGCGGGACTGGGCGTTCGTCCGGTACAGGACGGCAAACTTGTCGTAGCGCTTGTACGTCGGCAACTGCTTGCGGATCGTATCGACGATGAAATACGCCTCGTCGTGCTCGGATTCGCCCTGGAAGCACGTGATTTTGTCTCCGCCCGGATTTTCCGTCCACAGCTTCTTTTCCTTGCGCAGCTTGTTGTTGGCGATCACCTGGTTGGCTGCCTGCAAAATCGTTTTCGTCGAGCGGTAGTTTTGCTCCAGCTTGATGAGCTTCGCTTCCGGATAGTCTTTTTCAAAGTTGAGGATGATGGAAATATCCGCTCCCCGCCATTTGTAGATACTCTGGTCGGCGTCCCCCACGCAGCATACGTTGCGGTATTTGTCCGCGAGCATGGAGATCAGCATGTACTGGGCGCGGTTCGTATCCTGGTACTCGTCGACGTGAATGTAGCGGAATTTTTTCTGGTAAAATTCCAGCACTTCCGGCACTTCCTTGAACAGGCGAACGGTCGTCATAATCAAGTCGTCGAAGTCCAGCGACTGGTTGCTTTTCAGCTTTTTCTGGTACGCCTCGTACACCTTCGCCACGACCTGCGCAAACGGATCGCCTGCGAGTCTGGCATAAGTGGCCGGGTCTGTCAGCTCGTTTTTCGCTCCGCTGATGGCCGCCAAAATCGAGCGAGGCTCATACTGCTTCGGATCGATGTTCAGCTCCTTCAGGCACTGCTTGACGACAGACAGCTGATCGCCCGCGTCAAGAATGGTAAAGTTGCGGCTGATGCCCATTCGGTCAATGTCCCTGCGCAAAATTCGCACACATAGGGAGTGAAACGTCGACAGCCACGTATCCTGCGCTGCCACGCCGCCAATAATTGCCGCCACGCGGTTTTGCATCTCCCGCGCCGCCTTGTTCGTGAAGGTAATGGCAAGAATGCTCCATGGCGCCACCTGCTTTACGCTGATGAGATACGCGATGCGCTGCGTCAGCACCTTGGTCTTGCCGCTGCCCGCTCCGGCCAGAATCAGGACAGGGCCTTCTGTCGTCAGTACGGCTTCCCGCTGCTGCGGGTTCAAGCCTGCTGTAATTCGCTCTGCTAAAGACATATGTATAAGTCCACCTTTCCACGTTCCCTAGACGAGTGCATATGTTCCTATTTTCGCACAGAATGGAGTCGAGTGCCAGTTGGGATCGTGAACAGGAAACATCATCCTCCCGACTTTTGTCCGTCCGCAGCAGATGGGCCTTCCTGCAGCAGAGGCTCATACATCATCATCGCGCGATTATCCGCTACCCATTCCTCGCCGATCCACTCCCCTTCCAGCGTGTATACGTGGCGGTACAGCCGATTGGAGCGCTCGTATCCTCCCCAGATGGCAGGCTGGATGGCGTGATCTTTTTCCACGATCTCATACTTTCGTGTCGGCGGCATGTCGGATCGCCACTCTCCGACCAGATGCGTGTCCGTCACTCGCACATGAAGAGAAAACGTTTGCTTGGTCTCGTTTGCGATCTGCAGGTCGAGGTAATTGTAAAAGCAGGTCGCTCCGCTCCCGAACGGCTGTGTGCGCCCGGCGTCGGGAAAGACGTCGTAGCTGTGGCGGTGCCGCTCGATCACTGTAAGCGGGGTGTGCAGTGTCATCCAGTAGAGCAGATTGGACAACTGGCAAAGCCCGCCGCCGACGCCAGCCGTCACCCGGCCGTGCGACAGCACCATTCCGTCCACGTATCCTTTGCGCCGGGTCGGCTTGCCAATCGTCCGCCAATAGGAAAAAGTCTCGCCTGGCAGAATCTTCAGGCCGTCCAGACGGCGGACCGCCAGCCGCAGATTGGTCACTTTGTTGTGCTGCATCCACATCTCCACATCTTTCAACTCACGCAGCAGGATCGTCTGGTGGCGCATGTGGACATACGGCAGCGGCTCACTGCACCTCTTCTTCGCATAGCGCCTGCCCCCAAACCACCACTCGCACCACCGCTTCAGCCGGTAATAGCTGATGCCTGCCGCGAGCCTCCATTTGCCTCGTGTTTTCGGTCTCATTGGGTTCCTTCCTTGCTTTCCGAGAGATTTGTTTGCTCCATTGTAACCGGAGTTGCGACACTTTTCCATCCACTGGAAAACAGCGTATCCAGACGTCGCGGCACATGTCATGCCCGCCCGATAAAAGGCTGGTGCCCCGCCACGCAAAACGCCCCCGACTCCGCCATAGCGCGGACGGATCGGGGGCTTTGAACGTTATTTTTTCGCCAAATATTTGCGGATGTCAAAAGCGACGGCTGCCACGATAATCAACCCTTTGATAATCAGCTGCCAGTACGGATTGACGCCGATGAACGTCAGGCCGTAGTTGATGACCCCAAAGATGAGGACACCTGCCAGGACGCCGGGAACGGTACCGATCCCGCCCGAGGTGGACACGCCGCCCACCACGCACGCCGCGATGGCGTCAAGCTCGTACATGTTGCCGTAGTTGTTGGTCGCGCCACCTGTGCGCGCCGCCTCCAGCACGCCGCCCAGACCGTAGAGGCCCCCGGCGATAGCGTAGATGATTATCAGATTCAACCCTACGTTGATTCCTGACACCGTCGCCGCCTGAATGTTTCCGCCGATGGCGTACATGTTTTTGCCGAGCCGCGTCTTGTTGAAGACGACCCAGACGAGTATGGAGACGACGATCGCGATGATGACGATGTACGGGATCGAATACGGGCCGCTCGGTCCAATAAAGCCGGTGCCCAGTTGCCCGAAGTCCTGGCGCAGCCCGCCTATCGGCTGGGACTGGTTCGGCTCCATGTCAAAGTAGATGGAGTTGACCCCGTAGACGATGACCATCATACCCAGCGTGGCGATGAACGGAGGGACGCTGAAACGAGAGACGATGATTCCGTTGATGAGCCCGACAAGCAGGCCAGCCGCGATGGCGATCAGGATCGGCACCAGCAGCGGCAGGTCCGGCAAATCCGGGAAGAAGCGACGCGGGTAATTGGGGTCCTGCAGCAGGGAGGCTGAGATAACGGCGGTCAACCCGACGACGCGCCCTGCAGACAGGTCTGTTCCTCCTGTAATCAAAACAAATGCCGCTCCCAAAGCGATGATTGCCCGCGTCGACGACTGCAGCAAAATATCCCGCAGCGTCGTGATCGAAAGAAAATTGGTGTCGTAGATGGCAATCCCCGCGATGAGTACGACCAGAACGATATAGATGGCATTCTGTGTCACGAAGCTCTGTATTTTCTTTTGTGTAATAGCGTTCATATGAGTCCTCCCTCTCTGGTCAGCCCAAATGCATGGTAGCCAGTCTCATGATTTCTTCTTCGGTCGCTTCCGCTCCATCAATGACCCCGGAGAGCTGTCCGTTGCTCATGACCATGATGCGATCAGACATTCCGAGCAACTCCGGCATCTCGGAAGAAATCATGATAATGCTTTTGCCTTGCTTGGCGAGGTCTGCAATGATGGTGTAAATCTCGTACTTGGCCCCGACGTCTACGCCGCGGGTCGGCTCGTCCAGCAGCAAAATATCCGGCTCCGTCAAAAGCCACCTGGCAAGCAACACCTTTTGCTGGTTGCCGCCGGACAGGTTTTTGATGAGCGCCTTCATCGACGGCGTCTTTACCCGGAGCTTCTCGATGCTCTGGCTGACGTCCTCCCGCCGTTTGCGTTCGTCAAGCAGAAAAAAGCGATTCTCGTACTTGGCCAGATTGGCAATGACGGTGTTTTCCAAAACGGGCAGCACGGGGATGATACCCGTCACCCGCCGCTCCTCTGTCAGCAAGGCCATTTTGTGATTTTTGGCCTCCCTGGGCGAACGGATTCGCACTTCCTTGCCGTGCAAATACACCTTCCCCGCACTGATTGAGCGCAGTCCGAACAACGCCTCGATCAGCTCTGTCCGTTGCGCCCCGACCAACCCGCCGACGCCGAGAATTTCCCCCTTGCGCAGCTCGAAGGAGACGTTGCGGAACGAATTAGCGAATGCCGACGTCAGACCCTCGACCTTCAGCAATACATCCCCTGGTGTATTGCTCCGCTGCGGGTACCGCTGCGTCAGATCGCGCCCGACCATTTTTGAGATAATCAGATCGGTCGTCAGCTCGGCTGCTCGCCAGGTGCCGATCAGCTTGCCGTCGCGCATGATGGTCACGTCATCGGAAATTCGCAATATTTCTTCCATTTTGTGCGAAATGTAGATGATCGCGACGCCCCTGCTCTTCAGTTCGTGGATGATGGTGAACAGCTGCTCCACTTCGTTTCCGGTCAGCGAGGAAGTAGGTTCGTCCATCACAATGACCTTGGATTGATACGAGACAGCCTTGGCGATCTCAATCGACTGCACTTTGGATACCGAGAGATTGCGCACGATTTCATACGGATCCAGATCCATCCCCAGATCGGCAAACAGCTTTTTCGTATCGCTTGCCATTTTCTTTTCATCCACAAACGGAAAAGGACCAATCTTTTTGACGGGAAATCGGCCAAGCCAGATGTTTTCCATCACATTGCGAAAAGGAACGGGGTGCAGTTCCTGGTGGATCATGGAGATGCCGTGCAGCAGCGCTTCCTTGGAGCTGTTCAGCGTCACGCGCTTTCCGTTGAGCTTGATTTCGCCGCCGTCCGGCTTGTAGATGCCAAACAGGCATTTCATCAAGGTAGACTTGCCTGCCCCGTTTTCTCCCATCAAGGCGTGCACCGTTCCTGGCCGCACTTTCAACGTGACGTTGTCGAGTGCCTTCACACCGGGAAATTCTTTGGATATGTTGTTCATCTCTAGCAAATAAGCGCTTTGAACCATGCCGATGCCTCCTCGCTTACGGAAAGTCGAACCCTCAAAGCCTCCTCACTCCGGCAGGATGCGGGTGCGGCCCTGTAAGCAGGAAAAAGCAAGAGAGACAGATCGATTTCGTTCATCAACCGACTCTCTCGCTTTTTCTCGTCCCCTGCTGCCAGCTGAAAGCTCTATTTCGCGTCGTTTATGTTTTCTTTGGTGATTTTTTTGTACGGCACCCAAACGTACTTGCCGTCCGTAATGTCGAAGCCGATCATTTCCTTGCTCGGCGTTTCGCCCTTCGCCAAGGCTGTCGCGATGTTCAGTGTCGCCCGGCCCTGGCTGTTCGCATCGTTGAGCACCGTTCCGAGCAGCGTGCCTGCTTCCAGCTCCTTGAGCGCCGGAGCCGTAGCATCTACGCCGACGACCGGTATGTACTTGCCGTTCGTGAAGTATCCGGCTGCCTTCAGTGCTTCGATCGCGCCCAGCGCCATGTCGTCATTGTTGGCCAGCACAGCTTCGATCTTGTCACCCGCTGCCGCGAGGAACGCCGCCATTTTTTCCTGCCCTTTCACGCGATCCCACATCGCGGTATCTTCTGCCACTTTCTCCACCTTGATGCCTGCGTCCTCGATCGCCTTGACGGAGAATTTCGTCCGCAGTTCCGCATCCTGGTGTCCGGGCTCGCCTTTCAGCATGACGTACTGCATCACGCCGTCCTTGTTTTTGTCCGCTTCCGGATGAGAATTCCAGAAGTCGACCAATAGCTGGCCAGAGATCGTACCGGACTCTTCTGCCTTCGCTCCCACGTAGTACACTTTGTCCCATTTTTGCATATCCTCTGGCATCGGCTCGCGGTTGAAGAAGACGATCGGAATGTTCGCCTGCTTCGCCTTGTCGATGATAACCCCTGCCGCCGTCCGGTCTACCGGGTTGATGGCGAGAGCGCTTACTTTTTTGTTGATGAACAGATCGACCTTGTCGTTTTGCGTAGGCTGGGCATTCTGGCTGTCGACGATGTCCACCTCGGCCTTGCCCTCCGCCGCTTTGGAAATGGCATTGCGCACACCTGTCATAAAGGTGTCGTCAAACTTGTAGATGGCAACACCGATTTTCGGATTGCCCTCCGAAGCTGCGGGCGCCTGGGCAGCTGGTGCAGTTGAACTGCCGTCTCCCCCGGAGGCAGGCTGCGAACCTGTCGATTGGGAACAGCCGACTACCGAGAGAGTCATCGCGGCGACCAGCGTACTAGCAACTAGCTTTCTCATGAAAACTTCCCCCTTTATTCCCTATGTGTACATCTTATATATACAGAATGTAAACGTTTTCCATTTCGGATTCCATCGAAAATCCTGCGCATTTTTATGAAAATTCTCATCATTTTTACTTCGTTATTTGACGAAAGGAAACAGGAGCTTCTGGTTTTCGGACCAGAACATGTTTTCCCGGTCGATGACTTTCGTACCCGTATCCACCCGGCTCGGCACCGGGCGTCCTTCGCTTGCGTCCAGCGCGTATTTGACCCCAAGGTAGCCCATGGAAAACGGCTTCTGGATGATCGTCGCGGAAATGACCCCTTCCTGCAAATATTCCAGCACCTCTGACGGGTTGTCGATCGCCACGATCTTGATCTTTTCCTGCAAGCCCATTTTCTCGATCTCTTCCGCCACGTCGACTGCCGTGCTCGCATCCAGCGCAATGATGCCCTGGATCTCGGGATAGTGCTGGAACAAGTCGCGGGTCAGCTCGCCAACCAGCTTTTTGTCCAGCTTGCCGTATTCGGCGGACACCAGCTCCACGTGCTTTTCGCCTGCGATCACATCGCGCACGCCCCTTTCCCGGCTCACGGCATTCGCCGTGCTCCTGCCTGTGCCCATCAAGGCGATCTGACCGCTTTTTCCGATCAACTGAATCATCTTTTCGCACGCCTTTTTGCCCATATCGTAGTTGTCGGTGCCGATGTAGCTCTTCACGGCTGTCTGCTGCCCCTCCGTGTCGAGCGTGATGATCGGGACGCGCGGATTGGTCAGCGCGATCGCCTCCTGCAGCACCCTGTCTCCGCTCGGCGCCACCACCAGGGCGTCGTAACCGTCGAGCGCCGCCTGCCTGAGCAGCTCCATCTGGGTCTGCGTGTCTTCCTCGTAGTCCGGCGCGTAAAAGTTGAGGTTGAGATCGTACTCCTTGGCCGCCGTCTCCGCCCCCAGCTTCACGGTCCGCCAGTAGTCGCCATGCTTCATGCGCACGATCAGCGCCACGGTCTTTTTCCGGCCCGGATGCGCCTCGTCCAGCCGGGAATCGCAGAAGGTAAAGGCCGCGACTGCGACGGCCAGCAACAGCGTGTATATGACATAACGTTTGATTGTCTCCATATGGTCAGCCCTCTTGTTCGTCATCGCGCAGGTACGGCAGCCATACCTTGACTGTCGTCCCGACTTCCAGCTCGCTCTCGATCTCAAGTCCGTACTCTTCGCCGAAGGTCAGTCGGATGCGCTCGTTAACGTTTTGAATGCCTACTCCTGATCCGCCCTCGCTTTTATACCCTCCCGCCAGAACCTGTTCGCGCACATGCGGCGGCATCCCAAGGCCGTTGTCCTGGACCACAAAGAGCAGCTTGCCTTCGCACAGGGAAGCGGATATTCGGATATGCCCCGGATCAGCCATCGGCTCGATTCCGTGGTAGATCGCGTTCTCCACGATTGGCTGCAGAAGCAGCTTCAACGTTTTACAGGCGAGCACTTCCTCCCGGGCTTCGATCTCGTACTCGAACTTTTGCTTGTAGCGCATTTTTTGAATGATGAGATAATTTCTGACGTGTTCGATCTCCTCCTGTACCGTGATGATGCTCTTGCCTCGGCTCAGGCTGATGCGGAACAGCTTGGACAAGGACGTAATCGTCGTGATGACGTCTTCATTTTTCCCGATGCCGACCATGCGCACGACGGAGTTCAGCGTATTGTACAAAAAATGCGGATGGATCTGCGCCTGCAGCACTTCCAGCTCGCTCTTGCGCTTGGCTTCCTGCTCGCGGATGATCTGGTTCATCAGCTCCCGAACCTTGGCCATCATCAGGTGAAAGCGCGCAGACAGCTGCTCGACCTCATGGCACCCGCGGATCGGCTCGTTGACGGTGAAGTCGCCTTGCTCCACCCGTTCCATCGACCGCTCCAGCATCATGATCGGCCGCGAGATTTTCGCAGAAATGTAGGAGAGCAAAAGCAGCACGATGACGAACACAAAGCACAGCAGCCAGATCAAAAAGCGGCTGATCTCGCTTTTCATCGTCGCAATCTCGTCCATGTACGAGACGCCGATAATTTTCCAGCCCAGCTGATCGACGGTCTTGATCGTAATCAGGCGCTGCTCTCCCCCGGAATCATCCACGTAGCTGCCGTAGGAATAGCGAAGCGGCAGCGAGCGATTTTCGTTCTTCAACCCTACGTAAACAAGCTGCTGCTGCGGATGGTACACGATGTTGCCGACCAGGTCGATGATGTAGACGTACCCCTTTTTGCCCAGTCCGACCCGCTGGCACAGGTCGTCGATCTCCTTGAAGTTCACGTCGACCAGCAACACGGCGGGGATGTCTCCTCTGTCCCCCTTGATCGTGATGCCCCTGCTCATGGAGACGACCCAGGTGTACTCGCCCTTGAACAGGTTTTGAATGTGCGGCAAGGAAAAGGACAGGTTGTTCGGATCAGCGACAGCCGACTGAAACCAGCTCTGCTCCGCAAGCTCGCTGTTTTTGCGCATCGGCTTGGCGGGCGTCCCGATCAACAGCTCGCCCGTGCGGCTGAACACGGCAATCGAGACGATGTCCTTGCGTGTCTCAACGATAGCTTCCAACTGCTCGGTCAGCTTCTCCAAGGCTACGCCCTGGCTGCGCCTGATCTTGTCGTCGACCAGTTCGAAAATTTGCGTCGTTCCGTTCAAATAGCTGTCCAGATTGTATTTGACCTGCTCAAGAATCTGCTGCGTATTCAGGTAGGCATTTTGCTCCGCCGTCTCTGTAAATTTGCTGTACAGCATCACGCCGACAAACAGCACCACAAGTACCGTAACGAGAGTGAAGGACGTCGTGATGATAAACTGGATGCTCTTGGCCTTGATCGCGTCTACCACGCCCGACAGGAGCCTTTTCATCGCATTTCCTCTTTTCCGCTATTTCCTCTGCTGTTGCGGTATTCTTTGGCCGACAACCCGACGTGCTTGCGGAAGCAGAAGCTGAAGTAGTTGGCATCCGAATAGCCGACCCGCTCGGCGATCTCGAAGGTCTTCAGATCGGTCGTGAGAAGCAGCTCCTTTGCCTTTTCCATGCGCAGTTGCAGAAGATAGGACACGAAGGTCATCTTGGTTTCCCGTTTGAAAATGCTGCTGAAATAGCCGGGGCTGATGTGCAGCTCGGCGCACACCTTGTGGATGGAAATGTCCGGTGACTGGTAATGCTGGTGCGTGTAGGCGATCGCCTGGTCGACGAGCCGCTTGTACGTATTGTTGCGCCCGCTGGCGATGCTGTTCATGATTTTCCGGCATATGTCGATGATCCAGCTTTTCGCCTCCTGCACGCTCGTAAATGTCGTGATCTCTGCAAGCAGGTGCGTCTGTCCGCCAAGCAACCGATCCATATCCAGTTCGGCGCGCTGGGCGGTTTTCAAAATCGTCGTCATGATCTCCAGCAAATAAATGCGATAATCGTGAATCGAAACATTCCCTTCGATGACGTCGGCGAACAGTTCGTCGACCACCGTGTGCAGTTCTGTCTCCGTCCCCATCTTGATGCAGCGGACCAGATCGTGCTCCTTGCGTTCATCGAAGCGCACGCTGGCTCGCGGCTGCGATTCGACGTCATCGATAAAAATGAGCCGGTTGTTGCCGAGAATTCCGCGATAATCGAGCGCAAGGCCGGCGTCCTCGTAAGAATAGGATAGCTGTGTCACATCAGGGACGACCGTTCCGACCCCGACCGTCACAGTAACGCCCAAATATTTTTCCACCAGACGCCGGATTTCCTCAGCCAGCCCTTGCATCAGGTGCTCCAGCCGCTCTTGTTCGCCCGTTTCCTTTTGCAGAAGCAGCACGACCAGATCGTTGTGCAAAAAGACGAGCCCCGCATACGATCCGAGCTGAAGCTGCTCCTGGGCGATGTTTTTCACGGCGAACTGGAGAATCTCTGCTTCCTCTTTTTTCTTCAGGTCCAGCGAGATGACCGCCACGAGAAATTCACTGCCTTGCAGGGCCACACCGTATTCTGCCGCCTTTGTCCAAATGGCCTCGCGCGTCAGCCGGCGAGTCAGCAGCGAGGACAAAAAAACTTCCCGCAATACCGGCAAGCTTTTTCGGTAGCGCTCTCGCAGCAGCTGATTGTTCTCCCGTTGAGCTGCTTCCTCGTCCATCCGGTTCTTCACCTTGACCAGCGCGTCGATCAACTCGACGGCGGAAAACGGCTTGAGCACGTATTCATCAATGTAGAGCTTGACGGCCTTCTGGGCGTATTCAAACTCGTCAAAGCCCGTGAGAATGATAATGCGGGTCGCGGGAAACTGTCTGCGCACGGCTTCCGCCAGCTGCAAGCCGTCCATAAACGGCATCCGGATATCGGTCACGACCACATCCGGCCTAAGTCGCTCCACGAGGTCGAGCGCTTCTTTGCCGTTCTCGGCCTTTGCCAGCACTTCAAATCCGTATGCGTGCCAGTCAATCTCCTGACTGACCCCTTCTCTTACATCTTCTTCGTCATCTACCAAAATCAATTTGTACATAAGCACCCCCCGCTGATTTACATGTACAACGAGGGCCGAGGGAACTCCTGCCGATTAGGGCTTGTCGAAGCTGGTTGCGTAGGTAAAATTTCCCTTATCGTCCACCTTCAATCTCGATACGTGGAGGGAAAGATCCACCCGGGATTGCCCAAATTGAGGACGAGGGGGAGCAAATACGAATAAAAGCCCGGCATCACGGCATCGAGCGAGGAAATCTCCAGGACGGTCGGGACTGCATAGCAGCGAATGTGGGGCATCAGCTCCAGCGCATTGTCAAATGTGACACCGTAAGTGCTTCTGACGATTGTCTGTGCCCGATTTGGCAAATTACTTTCAACTCCTCGTCGTCAACGATTTTGTCCGGGGCCAGTTTAAACGCGAAAAATAGGGGCTTGTCTTGTGCCTATCTCTTGCGTGGCATTCAGGTCTGAGAGCCTCTTCCATCGTCTGAAATAGATACGCTCTATTCAATAAACTTGTCTTAATACGACAGAGGTTAAAAATGCCAACAACTATAAATTCTTTTTTTATATTAACTATTATTTGACATATATCCAGATTTCATTTATTTTGATTATATGGAATTAAAATATAAAAATACAAATAGGAGGGATTTTGGTATGTTTGGATTAAGAAAAAATTTCATGAAGATTGCTTCAACGGCTGTTATTACCACTTTTACTTTTACTGCCATGCTCGCTCCGATAACCGCAGCTAAGCAAGCAAACCTAGAATATGTGAAGACACTGAACGAAGAACTCCAAAAGCTGGATGGGTTTGCTGATGAGAATGTTCAAATCGAGTATATTACAGAAGATGAGCGTGTCAGGGAGACGAAAGTTACAACAGATAATGAAGTGGTAATCACCCGACTACACAAAGATACCAATGTATTAGAAATCGAAACAAATGGCGATATTACAAGCATCGATATAGACGATTACGCCGAAAAGAAAAGGTCTGTAAAAGCATTGGCTATTTCCCCAGATGTCGAAAACAGTGTAGCATCTTACGAGGGAAGCTATGAAATTTACTACGATTATTATAAAAATCAAGATTTTTGGGCTCTCCAATGGGAGGGTGAAACTATGACAACATTTGAAAATAACAGTAATGATGATGATTTGGGGGATTTTGCTGAAGCTATCGACAATCTAAGAAATCTTGAAGAAAATTTAGCAACTGCAATTGCTTGGGGTGTTCCTGGCGTTGGGTTTTCTGCCGTAATCGCAGCGATATGTGTAAATCCCCCTCTAGCACTTACCGTTGGTATTATGGCAGGTATTGCTGCTGCCTTCGCTTTGACAAGTGTATGCTTAAATATCATGAATGACATGATTCCTCATGAGAAAAAAGCCGCTCGAGCATTTAATAGTATTGACCCTTCCGAACCTTCAAAGTGAATTTTAAAAAAAACGAGCAATCCATACTTTTGATGGATTGCTCGTTTCACATATATCAGATATCCTAAATAAACGAGGTGAAGATAATGACAATTTTGGAAGTCTTCTACATGCCTGTAATAGTGGCTCTTCTGCTAGCTGTTGCGTTTAATTTAAGGAGCATAGTCAAACAAAACGACAAAATCATTAAGTTGCTAGAGGATTTAAAAAAATAAGAATAAGCAGCCTAAACCGCCAGAATATATACAAATTCGGCGGTTTCTTTTCGACCATCATCCCTTCATTGTCGCCGTCGCCGGTTCGCACACGAAGCTGCGGTCCAACCCAGTTTTCCAAACCGTGTCCCCACAAAAAAGAGAGAGCCTCCCCTCATTGGTGGCTCTCGTCTTCTGTCTGCTATTGTTAACCCTTCACGGCAGCCACCGTCGCCAAAGCTGCTTGCAAATCATCATAAATCACGTTCCCCACAACGACCGTGTCGGCAATCGCCGCCATTTCCGCCGCTTGCTGCGGAGTGCGAATGCCGCCCCCGTAAAAGACATGGGCTTCGTCCGCTCCAGCCTTGCACGCCTTGACGATCGCAGGATCGCCGTACGTGCCGCTGTACTCCAAATAAACGACAGGCAGACGGCAGATTTTGGTCGCGACTTGCGCGTATGCTTTCGCTTCTGCGGCGTCCGCAATCGGCCGCGCGTGCGTCAGCTTGGCCGCACCTGCTGCGGGATTGGCGATGAGATAACCTTCCGTAATAATCTCGTCCCAGTGAATATAGGCGCCATATGTTTTCAGTCCGGTGACATGCGGCGTAAACATCCAGTCGGGATCACCCGCATTCAGCACGAGCGGAATCAGATAGGCATCAAAACCGGGGACGACTGCGTCGAGCGAAGAAATCTCCAGCACAGCCGGAACGGCGTAGCGGCGGATGCGGGACATCAGGTCGAGCGTGTTGTCGAATGTCACGCCGTACGTACCGCCGACAATAATCGCGTCTGTACCGGACTCGCAAACAAGCTCCAGCGCCTCGTCGTCAATGGTTTTGTCCGGGTCCAGCTTAAACGTATGGCGCCAACTGCGATAGTCAATCAACGTTGCCTGCCTCCTAGCTATTTTCCAATGCGCTCCAGCGCCATCTGATAACCGTCGTTGCCGTAGTTCAGGCAGCGCTTGACGCGGGAGATGGTGGCTGTGCTGGCCCCTGTCTCCGCCTCGATCTGGTTGTAAGTAAAGCCCTTGCGGAGCATGCGCGCTACCTCCAGCCGCTGCGCCAGCGACTGCATTTCGTTTACCGTGCACAAATCGTCAAAAAATTGATAGCATTCTTCAATGGTTTCCAGAGACAGAATCGCTTCAAAAAGCTGTTCAATCCCTTTCCCCTTCAGTTTTTCCAGTTGCATGTTCGTCACCCCGATTATGATCTCCGCCTTTTGGACGGTTTCTCGCTGTACAATTTTCAAGCACTAAAGCTTTCTCATTAATCTTAGAAGAAACCGCCTTCATCCGCAAGACCCAATCCCTACTGGTGTGAGTCAAGCCATAGT
>NZ_RHHS01000059.1 GCF_003710935.1 Brevibacillus gelatini | reverse complement strand
CTTGGCAAACATGCAGATCCAGTTTTCAGGGAATGAAATAAGCCTCTTTACTCCACAATGGGTAAGGAGGCTTTTGTTTTTGGACGGCAAAGCAGGCTTCGGGCTTCACAGCTGCCAGTGAATTTTTTGTCGACAAGTTAGGCCGAATGACCGACAAGTTCCCTCTTGCAGAGGGGTCTAGGGGTAGACTAACATGATAAGGTACCCGATCCAGGCGTTGGAGTAGGCGAGGCAAGGTTATGAAGGAGAATAAGCATGAAAAAAATTCTAATCTTTTCCGCTTCCATCGGTAACGGTCATAATCAGGCAGCGAGAGCGATGCAGGAAAGCCTGGCTGAGAATGGATGTACGTCCATGATAATTGATACGTTGGAATATATCAGTCCCACATTTCACAAGATTTTGCTGGAAAGCTACATGAATCTTTTGAGATTGTCGCCAAAAATGTGGGGGAGAATTTACCATAACACGGAAAAAAGCCGTTTTTTTGACATGAACGTCCTGATGAACAAATTATTGGCGAACAAGCTGAAAAAACTGATTAACAGCGTTCAACCCGATGCCTTTATTGCTACGCATCCTTTTGCCAGTTGCATGCTGTCTGTATTGAAGGGCAGAAATGACTGGACAGAACCGCTCTATACGATTATTACGGACTATACGATCCATCCTTCATGGATTAATCATCATATCAATTACTACTTCATCGGACATGAACAATTGTACTACCTGGTTGACATTTACCGGCAGGATCACCAGAAGTTCATTCCGATGGGGATTCCGATCATGCGCAAGTTCCGCATGCCGCTTGATGCCGATGAGATCAGGCAAAGGCTTGGGCTCGCGCCAGAGCAAAAATGCATCATTCTCTCCGGGGGAGGCCTTGGCCTCGGTTCGATGGAAAAGGTTCTCGATGGACTGGAAGCCATCAACCTTCCGCTGAAAACGTTCGTAATGACAGGAACCAATGAAAAGCTGTACAAAAAAGTGACGAACAAAACGTATCGTCATGAGGTAGTTCCCCTCAAATTCATTAACAACTTCCATGAGTATTTGGAGGTTGCCGATTTGATCGTCACCAAATCCGGCGGACTGACATCTGCCGAAGTGATGAGCAAGAGGGTGCCCATGATTATTTACAACCCGCTGCCGGGACAGGAAGAGAGAAACAGCCACTTCCTGCTAAACAACGGCTGCGCCGTACACGCCAATTTGTCCGAGCAGCTCATTTACTTTATCGATGAATTGTTGCACAGTCCGTCAAAAGTTGACTACATGCGACGGATGGGGCAAAAAATAGCAAAGCCGGATGCCGCCCAGCGCATCGCAGAATTTATTTTGGATGATATGAGTATGTTGCAAGCAACCACTAACAAAAGTTCGTAGAACGGGCTAACAGGAGGAAGCGTATGAGTATGCCGTTTGCCATTTTCTTTGATATGGATGGCACGTTGCTGCAGACGGAGAAGCTGTCGACGCCCGCTTTTTTGCGGACATTTGAGCGATTGAGAGAAAAAGGCCTGTGGACAGGCGAGACGCCAAGCGAGGAAGAGCTGGTCAACGTGCTTGGAATGACTGTCGAACAGGTATGGAAAAAGCTTTTGCCAGGGGCGAATGAAGAAGCTGTCCGCGCGGCGGATGCTTTTTTGCTGGAAAACGAAATTGCCTTGCTCAAAGAAAAAGTGACCGATTTGTACCCTGGCGTGAGGGAGACGCTGGAGCAGCTTCATGCCAAGGGGATTCCGCTGTTTGTCGCAAGCAACGGACAGGAGGAATACATAGAAGCCATTTGCCAGGAGTATGCACTCAAGCCGTTGCTGACGGACTTGTACTCGGCGGGACGGTTCCGCACGCGTTCCAAAGTGGATCTGGTAGCCAAGCTCATAGCCGATTACCAGGTGGAACAGGCGGTCATGGTAGGCGACCGCCATTCCGATGTAGAGGCCGGAGTAAAAAACGGCCTGTTTACCATCGGATGTGACTTCGGCTTCGCCAAGCCAGGAGAACTGGACGGGGCAGATGTCGTCATTACGCAGTTCGCGCAATTACTGGATCATTTGCTGGAAATTTACACCCAATCACAAAGACTGACATAAACCATTCCTTTCGAGGAGTGGTTTTTTCTGTTATATCTGTTATAAACAAACGAAAAAACGCCTCGACAGTTCATGAGCCGAAACGTGCCGCATGCCGTCGACAAAACGGTCGCGCTTTAACCGTTTTCGATGGTTCAAGCGCCCGCCTTTTGCCCACAATATTAAGTGTAGCGATCACTTGCAAGCGCGTTGCAAACCCATTATAATTAAAGTCAAAGATAGTCAAAGTCAGTAGCAAGCACATACACATATGGAATAGGAGGCGATGACTTGCGTAACATCTCGGACATCATTGAACAACACTTAAAAGGCATTTTGACACAAAGTCCCAATGGCTCAATCGAGATCCAGCGTAGTGAGCTTGCCGACTTATTTCAATGTGTGCCGTCTCAAATCAACTACGTCATCAATACGCGATTTACGGTACAAAAAGGGTACATTGTAGAGAGCAAGCGTGGAGGCGGAGGCTATATCCGCATTCGCAAGGTACAGATTGTGAGCAAGGCGCGATTGCAGGAATTACTGACCGAAGAGCTGATTGGCGAAAGCATCTCACAGAGTGTCGGGAACGCAATTATAGAAAGGCTGCAGGAAGAAGGCCTGGTCAACGCCAGAGAAGCAGCCTTGATGAAAATCGCAACCTCGCGGAATGTTTTGACTCTTGAGTCTGAATTGCGGGATCGTTTGCGGGCCAATATTTTAAAGCAGATGATTGCGACTATCTTGTTAAAGTAACCGGAAGCAAGTGTTAGGGGGTAGGATGTTATGAACTGTGAAGAATGCGGAAAACGACCGGCGACACTTCATTTGACGAAAATCGTCAATGGTGAAAAAACCGAATACCATATTTGTGAGCATTGTGCTTCCGAAAAAGGGGACGTCTTTACCGGATTTCACAACTTCAGCATCAACAATCTCCTGTCAGGACTGTTAAAATTTGATCCCATGCAAAAAAACGGACGCGAGCCTGCTACCAGCAAACCGCTCCGTTGCGAGACGTGCGGACTCACGTATGCCCAGTTCAGCAAAAGCGGCCGATTTGGCTGCAGCGATTGCTACACCTTCCTGGGGGATCGGCTCGATCCGCTGTTCCGACGCATCCACGGCAATACCCAACATATTGGCAAAGTTCCGGAACGCACAGGCGGGCAGTTGAAAATCCGCAAAGAACTGGAGCAGTTAAAACGAGCGTTGCAACACCACGTCGCCAGCGAGGAATTTGAAAAAGCGGCTGAGATGCGCGACCGCATCCGCGCGCTGGAACAAAAAATCGCCAAGTCGTAACAAAGGGGAGGTAAGCTGGTCATGTCACAAAAGCAGTTTATGCAAAATCCGTGGAGCAATTGGATGAAAGGAGAAGGTCCTGATTCCGATATTGTCATCAGCACACGGCTGCGCATCGCCCGAAACTTGCGCCAGCACCCTTTTCCGTTATTGGCAACTGACTCGCAAGGCGAGGAAGTGGTCAGAAAGGTAACGGAAGTGAGCGAATCCGAAGCCATGCGCAAGCGCCATCCGCTGCAGGTTCTCCATATGGACCAAATCAATCCGCTGGAGAAACGGGTACTGGTGGAAAAGCATCTCATCAGCCCGCATTTGGCGGAGGAATCGCGAAAAGGCGCTGTGCTGCTGAGTCCCGACGAGTCTGTCAGCATTATGGTAAACGAAGAGGACCACATTCGGATTCAGGTGCTGTTGCCAGGGTTTCGTTTGAATGAGGCATGGGAAATAGGAACCAAAATTGATGATATTTTTGAGAAACACCTGAACTTCGCATTCGATGAGACGAGAGGCTATCTCACGAGTTGTCCGACCAACGTCGGTACGGGGATTCGCGCCTCTGTCATGCTGCATCTGCCTGCATTGGTGATGACGCAGCAGATCAGCAGAATTTTGCAGGCGATTAATCAAGTTGGTCTGGTTGTTAGAGGAATTTACGGGGAAGGCAGCGAAGCTCTAGGAAACCTGTTCCAACTTTCCAACCAGGTCACGCTCGGAATGTCGGAAACCGATATTCTCTCCAACCTCTACGGCGTTGCCAGACAGATCATTGAGCAGGAACGCGTAGCACGTACTTATTTGCTGGAGCATACGCGCATCTCGTTGGAAGACCGCATTTTCCGTTCTTACGGAACTTTGCTGTATGCGCGCACCATGGAGTCCAAGGAAGCGGCCCAACGCCTCTCTGACGTGCGACTGGGCATTGACCTGGGCATCATCTCGGGCGTAACGCCTCTGGTGATGAACGAGCTGCTGGTGACGACGCAGCCGGGGTTCTTGCAGCATCATGCAGGACAAAAGCTGACGCCGGACCAGCGCGACGAAAGAAGGGCGCGGTTGATTCGGGAGAGACTCAGTGCGACTGGCCGGGTGTGATTGACCAGAACATAAGGTATCAACTGAAGTGAACATATAGAGAAAATTACGGGTTATACGGAGGTGTGCGATATGATGTTTGGACGTTTTACAGAACGAGCACAAAAGGTACTCGCGCTTGCCTTGGAAGAGGCGGTGCGTCTCGGTCACAAAGATATCGGGACGGAGCATGTGCTGCTGGGATTGATTCGGGAAGGTGACGGGATTGCTGCCAAGGCTTTGCAATCGCTCGGACTTGGCCTCGACAAAATCCAGAGCGAAGTAGAGTCGTTGATCGGACGCGGAACAGAGCAGTCCGGCAGTAATTACACACCCAACTATACACCTCGCGCCAAAAAAGTGATCGAACTGTCCATGGACGAAGCACGCAAACTGGGTCACACCTATGTGGGCACAGAGCACATCCTGCTCGGTCTGATCCGCGAAGGCGAAGGCATTGCCGCGAGAATCATGAACAATCTCGGCGTCAGCTTGAACAAGGCGCGCCAGCAAGTGCTGCAACTGTTGGGCAGCTCGGAAATGATGGCGTCGCATCAGCCTTCCGGCGGCAATCCGGCAGCAAATACGCCGACACTGGACGGTTTGGCTCGCGATCTGACTGCAATCGCACGCGATGGCGGACTGGACCCTGTGATCGGCCGTCAAAAAGAAATCGAGCGCGTGATCCAAGTGCTGAGCCGCCGCACCAAAAACAATCCGGTATTGATCGGGGAGCCTGGTGTAGGGAAAACAGCCATCGCAGAAGGTCTCGCGCAAAAAATCGTGAACAACGAAATTCCGGAGACGCTGCGTGACAAGCGCGTCATGACACTCGACATGGGAACCGTCGTGGCGGGCACCAAATATCGCGGTGAGTTCGAAGACCGCCTGAAAAAAATCATGGATGAAATCCGTCAGGCAGGCAACATCATCCTGTTCATCGACGAGTTGCATACCTTGATCGGTGCAGGCGGTGCGGAAGGCGCGATTGACGCCTCCAACATCCTCAAGCCGGCTCTCGCTCGTGGCGAACTGCAGTGCGTAGGGGCAACCACCCTCGATGAGTACCGCAAATACATCGAAAAGGACGCTGCCCTGGAGCGCCGTTTCCAACCGATTCAGGTGGATGAGCCGACGGCAGAGGACGCGATCCGCATCCTGCATGGCTTGCGTGACCGTTACGAAGCGCATCACCGCGTAAAAATTACCGATGCAGCCATCGAGCAGGCAGTGAAGCTGTCTGACCGTTACATTACCGATCGTTTCCTGCCGGACAAGGCGATCGACCTCGTGGACGAGGCGGCGTCCAAGGTGCGTTTGCAGTCCTTCACCGTTCCACCTAACCTCAAGGAGCTGGAAGGACGTCTGGAAGAGGTGCGCAAGGAAAAAGACGCTGCCGTGCAATCGCAGGAGTTTGAAGAGGCAGCAGCACTGCGCGATCAGGAGCAAAAGCTTCGCGAAGAACTGGACAAAACGAAGAAAGACTGGAAAGAGCGCCAAGGCAAGTTGAACATGGAAGTGACGCCAGAGGACATCGCTACGGTCGTCGCCAGCTGGACGGGAATCCCGGTCCTGAAGCTGAAGGAAGAGGAAACAGAGCGTCTTTTGAAAATGGAAGAGATTTTGCATGATCGCGTCATCGGCCAGGACGAAGCAGTCAAATCGATTGCCCGTGCAATCCGCCGTGCCCGTGCCGGTCTGAAAGACCCGAAACGCCCAATCGGCTCGTTTATTTTCCTCGGCCCGACAGGTGTAGGGAAAACCGAACTGGCTCGTGCCGTGGCAGAGACGCTGTTTGGAGACGAGGACGCCATGATCCGCGTCGACATGTCCGAGTACATGGAGAAACACTCGACAGCCCGTCTGGTAGGCGCTCCTCCAGGGTATGTCGGCTTTGACGAAGGCGGCCAGTTGACGGAAAAAGTGCGCCGCAAGCCGTACTCCGTTATCCTGCTGGATGAGATCGAGAAGGCGCACCCGGATGTGTTCAACATTTTGCTGCAGGTTCTCGATGACGGACGTTTGACCGACTCCAAGGGCCGGACGGTAGACTTCCGCAACACCGTCGTCATCATGACCTCCAACGTCGGGGCCAGCATGATTAAGAAAAACACGACACTCGGGTTCACCACCAACGATACCGAGAAAAAATATCAGGATATGAAGGACAAAGTCATGGATGAGCTGAAAAAGAGCTTCCGTCCGGAATTCCTGAACCGCATCGACGAAGTCATCGTGTTCCACTCCCTGGAGCAGGAGCACATCGAGCAAATCGTATCGCTGATGACCGACGAACTGCGTAAGCGTTTGAGAGAACAAAACATTGACTTCTACTTGACGGAAGATGCCAAAAAGCTGCTGGCAAAAGAAGGATTCGATCCGGCGTACGGGGCGCGCCCACTGCGTCGTGCGATTCAGCGCCACATCGAAGACAAATTGTCGGAAGAACTGCTCAAAGGCACCATCAGCAAAGGCGATACGGTCAACATCGAAGCCGAAGATGGCAAGCTGGTCGTCAAACGACTGGAAAAAACAACATCGTAAGCTGGGCGAAAGCAGCGTGAAGAATGCCTCCTGTTTTGGGAGGTATTCTTTTTTTGGCCGTACAACTATGATAAAAGTAGAGAAGAAAATCCAAGCGAGGGTGCGATGATGGCAAAGTATAAAACGAAATACGCGTGTCAAGAATGTGGCTATGAATCGCCAAAATGGATGGGAAAATGCCCAGGCTGCAACAGCTGGAATACATTGGTGGAAGAAGTGGCAATCAAGGCGGCACACCGTCACGAAGGGCTTGGCGGCGGTACGCGCCAGTCGGCTATCCCTTTGACGCAGGTAGCCAGCGAAGAAGAGCCGCGCATGGACACCACCATCGGTGAATTGAACCGTGTGCTCGGGGGAGGGCTTGTTCCGGGTTCGCTCATCCTGGTCGGCGGCGATCCGGGCATCGGCAAGTCTACGCTGCTGCTGCAGACCTCTTTTGCACTGGCTCATCAAGGGGCCAAAGTGCTGTACGTATCCGGGGAGGAGTCCGCAAAGCAGATCAAGCTGCGCGCAGACCGGCTGCACATGCAGACGCCCCCGATGTTTGTGTTGGCAGAAAATGATTTGGAATTGATCGAGCAGCATATTAATCAAGTAGACCCTCATGTTTTGATTATCGACTCGATCCAAACCGTGTTCCATCCCGCTGTGCAGTCCGCGGCCGGAAGTGTGGCGCAGGTGCGCGAGGCGACAGCCCAATTGATGCGGATTGCCAAGGGGAAAGGAATCGCTACATTTATTGTCGGCCACGTGACCAAAGAAGGCTCAATCGCGGGACCCCGTATGCTTGAACATATGGTGGACGCCGTTCTCTATTTTGAAGGGGAGCGTCACAACACGTTCCGCATTTTGCGCGCTGTCAAAAATCGTTTCGGCTCGACAAACGAGATCGGTATTTTCGAGATGAAAGATCGCGGACTGGAAGAGGTTGCCAACCCTTCTGAGATTTTTTTGGCTGAGCGTCCCTTCGGTGTGGCAGGCTCCACCGTCGTAGCCAGCATGGAAGGCACCCGTCCCGTCCTGGTTGAGCTTCAGGCACTCGTGGCACCGACCAGCTTCGTCACTCCGCGGAGAATGGCGACAGGCGTCGATCACCAGCGTGTGGCAATGATTATGGCCGTTTTGGAAAAGCGCATGGGGATGATGCTGCAAAACCAGGACGCGTATGTCAACGTGGCTGGGGGCGTCCGCCTGGATGAGCCTGCTGTCGATTTGGCGATAGCCGTCAGCATCGCCAGCAGCTTCCGCGACCATCCCACCAATCCGCATGACGTCGTGATCGGGGAGATCGGCCTGACCGGAGAGGTGCGAGGCGTATCGCGGATTGAACAGCGCGTGCGGGAAGCGCACAAGCTCGGCTTTAAACGCGTGATTATACCGGAGAAAAACATACGCGGCCTGGATGTGCCTGGTGATATGCAAGTGATCGGCGTCGGCAATATCGCGGATGCATTGAACGAGGTGATAAGGAGGTAGGGGCGGGCTATGCAGGAGAACCCAAAAAGAACTCCGCAGTTTGGCGATGTGCTTCGTTTGGTCGCGCCGGGGACGCAGCTTCGCGAAGGACTCGAAAATGTTCTGCGCGCAAAAACAGGCGGACTGATCGTCGTCGGCTACGGACCGGAAATGAAGCAAATCGTCGATGGCGGCTTTTCGATCAATTGCGATTTTTCTCCTGCACATTTGTATGAATTGGCGAAGATGGATGGGGCGATTATAGTAAGTGAAGATGCCAAACGAATCCTGTACGCCAATACCCAACTGTTTCCTCCCGCTTCCATTCACACCAGCGAAACAGGTACTCGTCACCGGACTGCACAACGGACGGCGATCCATACGAACTACCTGGTCATCGCCATATCCCAGCGGCGCAATGTCATTACCTTGTACCAAGGAAATTTTCGCTATGTGCTGAACGATATTAGCGTCATTCTCGCCAAGGCCAACCAGGCTGTCTCCACCCTGGAAAAATACAAGGCGGTGCTGGACCAGACCTTGACCAATCTCGGCGCACTTGAATTCGAAGAGCTGGTCACTTTGCATGAAGTCGCATCTGTCTTGCAGCGGATTGAGATGGTACTGCGGATCAAGACGGAAATTGCCAAGTACATATGTGAACTGGGGACAGAAGGCAGGCTCGTCAGCATGCAGTTGGAGGAGCTTGTCTCGAATATTGAGGAAGAAGCACACATGCTCATTCGCGACTACACCAAAGACGCGGCGCATTCTCCAGAGGTGGTACTGCGCGATATGAAAAAGCTAAGCTCGGAGGAAGTGCTGGAGCTCGGGTCTTTCCTGCGTGTTCTCGGGTTTTCCGCAAGTGCCGGCATGCTGGAAGAGGCGGTGTCGCCGCGGGGGTACCGGATTTTGTACAAAATTCCCCGCTTGCCGCTGTCCATCATCACCAATCTGGTTGCGCATTTTCATTATTTGCCGAGAATTATGATGGCGACCATTCAGGAACTAGACGAGGTGGAAGGGATCGGCGAGGTGCGGGCACGGGCGATCAAGGAGGGCCTGAAACGGATTCAGGAACAAGTGTTCATTGACAGGCACATTTGAGGTAGAATAGGATAAAGGCATTATTTGTTATTCAACATTTGCCCAGGGGACTTGAAAGCAACAGCAAGCTTGACAGGATACACCGTCTCCTCTGCAAAAGAAATCAGGAGGTAGTCTATGTTCGTGAAATCGTTGCCGAACATGCTAACCGTAAGCAACTTGTTTCTGGGAGTCTTGGCAATCATCCTTGCGTTTCGAGGCGATCATTACGTCGATTACGCGGCAATTACGGTCATCATCGGCATGCTGGCAGACGGGCTGGACGGACGCGTCGCTCGGATGCTGAATGCGCAAAGCGAATTTGGTAAGGAACTTGACTCGCTTTCTGACGTCATTACGTTTGGGATAGCTCCGGCTTTCATTATGTATGTTGTTGTCCTGCAGCACTTTGATTTGCTGGGAATTCTCGTTACCGCCATTTTCCCGATCTGCGGCGCGCTCCGTCTGGCCCGATTCAACGTTCAGGCCGGCGTTCCGGGGTATTTCATCGGGCTGCCGATCACAGCCGCCGGTGGTGTGCTGGCGACGCTGGCCTTGTATCATCAGGTTTTCAATCCGGTACTGCTTGCGGTCAGCATGCTGCTTCTCGCTTTCCTCATGGTGTCGAAGGTCAAGTATCCGAACTTTAAAAAGGTCGGGATTCCCAAATCGGCCTACTGGATTACGCCGATCATTATCGCAATTGTTGTCGTGGTGGCGATCAAGTATCCGCAGCAGTTTCCCAAAATTGTTTTCCTGCCGCTTGCCTTCTATGCCTTGTATGGAATAAAAAAAAACGTTGACTTTCTCGTCAAAAAATTACGCAAGCGAAAAAACAAGGAAGAAGAATCTGTGCCATTTGAATAAGCCAGGCAACGAAAAAACCCGCGTTTCGATTTGCGGGTTTTTTGCTTTTGCATGCAACTTTTTGGAGGGTTCATTCGTAATACGAGTGAGGGGTTAAGAGAGGTTGAACACACCGAGCGTATTCAGCCGGGCCGATTCTTTTTCCAAGACGTCCGCCAGCTTGATGTCCGTAATGTTGCACAAGGCAGTCAGGTAAAAAAGGTTCTTGCCAAGTTCTGCTGTGACTACGTCGCGACAATGTTCGCATAGTGGGCCTTTAAAGTGAGTGTCCAGATGAGCCTTGTTTTCCTCCAGGCTTTTGCTTGCGTCGTAGCTTTGTTTTTTGGCTACCACTTCTACACAGCCGCATTCGGTGATGGCTTTTGTCAGGGAGCGATTGATGCGAGACGCCGTTTCCTGAACTTTGGACATGACGTCCAGTACGCTTCGATGTCGGATCAAAAGCTCGGATACTTGCGCTTGAAAGTCGTCTACATTTCGGTTGTCCATATCGGTTCACCTCTGCTTTAAGCTGTTCATATCGTCACAATTTTCGCTCATGTGTTACTGCCATTATAAGAAGGGAGTCTGGCCGCTGTCAATTTGCCCGGGAAGGAAACAGGTGTTTGATGTTGACGGGAAAATGACAACTATGTTAAAATTTTTGGCTATTTGACATGGTAAAATCTTTTTTGCTATAGTGAGGGAAAGCGAGAATGAAGCAATTTCGCTATTTGGAAAGAAACAGGGTTTTACTCATAGGCTTCTGTCTATATTAATAAAAGGAGGTGAAGGCATGGTACGCCGCATAGGAAAAATCTTTTTTGTCTTGGTTGGCGGTGGCTTGGGGTACCAATACGGTACAGAGCTGTTTTCGCTGCTCAACCCGCTGTTGAATTTTGGCGTAGTTGCCGGAGCGCAATATATTGGGGCGGTACTTGGTGCCATTCTGTTCTTCTTTTTGGCCAATTGGCTTTTGGACTATGTGTTGAAGGTGGTTCGCTGGGGAGAAGAGACGCTCGTCAAAATGCCGATTGTTGACGTGATGTTCGGAGCGATGGGGTTGATTAGTGGTCTTATTGTTGCCTTTTTATTATTCCTGCCCATCAGCAAGATTCCGGTTCCGCTTATAGGTGATCTGTTGCCGCTGGTTGTTTCCGGGTTGCTCGGCTATCTGGGCTTTCAGGTAGGGTTTCGCAAGCGGGACGAGATTATGTCGGTTTTCTCTATTGGACGCAAGGATAAGAAAAAGGAACAGGCTGCTGCAGCGACCAATGTCGAGCACAAGATTTTGGATACGAGCGTCATCATTGACGGACGTATTGCCGATATTTGTCGCACGGGCTTTTTGGAGGGCGTGCTGGTCATTCCGGGCTTTGTCCTGGAGGAGCTGCAACACATCGCGGATTCTTCGGATGTGCTGAAGCGCAACCGCGGCCGCCGTGGTCTGGACATCCTCAACAAGATTCAGAAGGAAATGAAGGTCAAGGTACAGATTTGGGAAGGCGACTTTGAAGAAGTATCCGAAGTGGACAGCAAGCTGATTAAGCTGGCGAAGGTCATGAACGGAAAAGTCGTCACCAACGACTTCAACCTGAACAAAGTATGCGAGCTGCAAGGCGTGGCAGTTTTGAATATCAACGATCTGGCCAACGCCGTGAAACCGGTCGTGCTGCCAGGGGAAGAAATGAACGTGCAGGTCATCAAAGACGGCAAAGAGCACGGTCAGGGCGTTGCCTATCTCGACGACGGCACGATGATCGTCGTGGAAGGCGGACGCGAATTCATCGGCAACGACGTGGACGTATTGGTCACCAGCGTGCTGCAAACTTCGGCGGGACGGATGATCTTCGCCAAGCCAAAGCTGCTGGAAAGAGCGCTGTAAGGCGAGAAGCAGAAGACGGGAGAGGAAAGAAAGCGTGAGTACAGGGGTCGTGATCGTTGCTGCCGGTTCCGGCAAAAGAATGGGCGGCCAACGAAACAAATTGTGGTTGCCGCTGGCAGGAGAGCCGATTTTGGTTCACACCGTTCGCCTTTTTGCTACGCATCAGGAGATCGACCAGATCGTCCTGGTCGTGAGTGAAGCGGATTACGCCGACGTGCTTGCCCTGATGGATGCGGAAAAGCTGCGAGTAACCGTCACCTTGGGCGGCGCCGAGCGGCAGGACAGCGTCAGAAACGGTCTGGCGTCACTTCCTTCATCCTGTACCTACGTGCTTGTTCACGATGCTGCCCGACCTTTCGTCACACAGCAGCAAATCAGCGACATGATCCGGCAGGTGCGTCGCGATCAGGCTACAATCATGGCCGTACCTGTCAAGGATACGATAAAAGTGGTGGGGGCCACAGGGCTTGTGGAGGCTACCCCGGCACGGGAAAGCTTGTGGGCGGTTCAAACCCCACAAGCTTTTCGTATGTCATTGCTGCAAGAGGCGCATGAGGCAGCACAAAAAGCGGGCAAGCTCGGTACGGATGATGCGATGCTGGTCGAATGGCTGGGGCATCCTGTGTCCGTCATGCAGGGAAGCTATGAGAATATCAAGATTACGACGCCGGATGATTTGTGGCTCGGCGAAGAAATTATGCGCAAGCGAAGGGGAGAGTAATCCATGCGTATTGGACAAGGATTTGATGTGCATCAACTGGTGGAAGGCCGTCCGTGCATTATCGGGGGAATCACCATTCCGTATGAAAAAGGCCTCTTGGGCCATTCTGATGCCGATGTGCTGCTGCATGCCATCAGCGACGCGATTCTCGGAGCGATTGGCGAGGGCGATATTGGCCGCCACTTTCCGGATACAGACCCAGCCTTCAAGGGGGCTGACAGCGTGGTGCTGCTTGAGCATGTGTGGAAGCTGGCAAAAGAGCGCGGCTATCGCTTGGGCAATGTAGATGCGACGATTATCGCGCAAGCGCCGAAAATGGCTCCTTACATACCGCAAATGTGCGAAGTCATTGCCCGTGTGCTGGAAGCAGAAGACGCCTCACAGGTAAACGTGAAGGCGACGACTTCGGAAAAACTCGGTTTTACGGGCAGGGGAGAAGGAATCGCGGCCCAGGCTGTCTGCTTGCTTGTCAAGTAAAGGGGCAAGGTGTAACATAGAGCCTTAGAAACGTATTCATGAAGGATCATAGCCTTTTACATTCACAAGGATGGTGCTAAAAATGGCGAAAGAAATCCGCACGCGTTATGCGCCGAGTCCTACGGGGCACTTGCACATCGGCGGTGCGCGAACAGCGCTTTTTAACTATCTGTTTGCCAAACATCACGGCGGTACATTTATCGTTCGGATCGAGGATACCGACCAAACGCGCAACAAGGAAAATGCCGATGAAGAGCAAATGAAAAACCTGAGATGGCTCGGGGTCCAATGGGAAGAAGGCACCGATGTGGGCGGCTCCTACGGCCCATACCGCCAAACCGAGAGATTGGACATTTACCGTAAATATATCGATCAACTGCTTGCAGAAGGCAAGGCGTACTACTGTTACGCGACCAAGGAAGAGCTGGATGCCGAGCGCGAAGAACAGCTGGCGCGTGGAGAGACTCCACGTATTCTGGAGAAGCATCGCCATGTGACCGAAGAGCAGCGCGCGCAATACGAAGCGGAAGGCCGCGTGCCATCCATTCACTTCCTTGTGCCGGATAACCGCGAATACGTCGTCAACGACCTGATCCGCGGACAGGTGACATTCAACTCCAACGAAATGGGCGACTTTGTCATCTGCCGTCCGGACGGAATCCCGACTTACAACTTTGCCGTTGTGATCGACGACTACCTGATGAAAATCAGCCACGTCATTCGCGGTGAGGAACATCTGTCCAACACGCCGCGTCAATTGATGATCTACGAAGCTTTTGGCTGGGAACCGCCTCAATTTGCCCACCTGGCACTGATTCTCAACCAGGACGGCAAAAAAATGTCCAAGCGCGATGAAAGCATTTTGCAATTCATCGAGCAATACCGCGAGCTTGGCTTCCTGCCAGAAGCGATCGTGAACTTCCTCGTTCTGTTGGGCTGGTCGCCAGGCGGCGAGGAAGAAATTTTCCTCATGGACGATTTGGTCAAGCTGTTCTCCATGGAGCGCGTGAGCAAGTCGCCGGCCGTGTTTGATGCGACCAAAATGAACTGGATGAACAACTACTACCTGAAGCGCCAGCCGCTCGATCTGATTACCGACATGTGTATTCCGCACCTGCAAAAAGCAGGCTTTATCGAAGAGACACTGTCTGACGAGAAGCGGGATTGGGTGAGAAGCATTGTCGCGCTGTATCAGGAGCAAATGTCCTACTGCGCGCAAATCGTGCCATTGGCGGCTCTTTTCTTCCTGGACGAAGTGGTGTACGATGAAGAAGCGACAATGGTACTGAAAGAACCGCAGTTTGCCGAAGTCCTCGCTTCTTTTGTGAAACACCTGTCAGCCCAGGATGCATATAATGTGGATGTCATCAAAGCGGTGCTGAAGGACGTGCAAAAGGAAACGGGCCACAAAGGCAAAGCATTGTTCATGCCGGTGCGTGTCGGCACAACGGGTCAAGCGCACGGCCGCGACTTGGCGGAGACGCTGTATTTGCTGGGTCGCGACAAAGTATTGGCGCGCGCCCAGCGTGTGCTTGCAAATGAAAAATAGCCTGTAAAAAGGGCCAGCGATATATAACGAATGCGACGATCAGGAGAAGTACGGCAGGATACACGTTTACAGAGAGGGTGGAAAGGTGAGAGCCATCCAGCGTGCCCTGTTCGGAAATGCGCCTGTGAGCAGTGAACTGAACGTGTCTGACTGTTTTGGACGACATCAGTAGGTGCCAACGGTTCCCACCGTTATCGGGATGTAGAGCGAGATCGTGCGTTTGGCCGTTTTTTAGCCGGATGAAAAACGATCTAAGCAGAGTGGAACCGCGGTAAACCCCGTCTCTGTCCCTTCGTCATGGAAGGGGTGGAGACGTTTTTCTTTTTCACTAAAAAATAGTAGGAAATCCAGGCAGGAGGTGCCACCCAACTATGTTCGCACAGATGAAAGATGACATTCGGGCTGTATTTGAAAGAGACCCGGCAGCACGCAGTGTATTGGAAGTTGTCATGACCTATTCAGGTTTGCACGCCATATGGGGGCACCGGATTGCCCACAAGCTATGGAAGGCCAAGTGGTATACCCTTGCGCGGGTTGTGTCGCAGGTTACACGTTTTTTCACCGGGATTGAAATTCATCCAGGGGCGCGCATTGGCAGAGGCTTGTTTATCGACCACGGCATGGGGGTCGTCATCGGGGAGACATGTGAAATCGGCGACAACGTGACGATCTATCAGGGCGTCACGCTCGGGGGAACCGGTAAGGAAAAAGGCAAGCGCCATCCCACCATCGGCAACGATGTAATTATCGCGACGGGTGCAAAAGTGTTGGGTTCTTTCAAAATTGGCGATAATTCAAAGATAGGGGCCGGCGCAGTTGTTTTGCAGGAAGTGCCGCCCAATTCGACCGTAGTAGGGATTAAAGCGCGCATTGTCATCCAGGATGGCAAACGCGTCAAACACGATCTGGACCACGTCAACATGCCTGACCCGGTTGCAGATTCGATTCGTCTGATGCAAAAGGAAATCGATCAATTGCGTAAAGAATTGGAGCTTTTGAGGGAGGATAAAAAGAACCATGGGCATTCAACTGACTAATACGATGACGCGGCGAAAGGAACCGTTCGTCACATTGGAGCCAGGCAAGGTAAAGATGTACGTCTGTGGTCCGACCGTGTACAACTACATTCACATCGGAAACGCCCGTCCGGCTATTGTGTTCGACACGCTTCGCCGTTACTTGAAATACCGCGGCTACGAAGTGACGTTCGTGCAAAACATCACGGATGTGGACGACAAGCTGATTCGCGTGGCGAATCAGGAGGGAACGACGGTCAAGGAAGTGGCAGACCGCTACACCGACGCGTACAACGAGGACCTGCGTGCGCTGAACGTGCTGCCGCCTGACATTCAGCCGCGCGTCATGCAGACGATTCCGGAGATCATCTCGTTCGTGGAAGGGCTGATTGAAAAAGGCTACGCGTACGAAAGCGAGGGCGACGTCTATTTCCGCACGGGACGTTTTCAGGAATACGGCAAGCTCTCGCACCAGCCGCTGGACGATCTGCAGGCGGGCGCGCGCGTCGAGATCAACGAGAAAAAAGAACACCCGCTCGACTTCGCGCTCTGGAAGGCTGCGAAGGAAGGCGAAGTAACCTGGAGCAGCCCGTGGGGCGAGGGCAGACCGGGCTGGCATATCGAATGTTCGGCGATGGCCCTGAAATTTTTGGGCGAGGAAATCGACATTCATGCGGGCGGATCTGACCTGGTGTTCCCGCACCACGAAAACGAGATCGCGCAGTCCGAGTGCTTTACCGGAAAAGTGTTTGCCCGCTACTGGCTGCACAACGGGATGCTCAATATCGACAACGAGAAAATGTCGAAATCCCTCGGAAACTTTTTGCTCGCTCGCGATCTCTGTAAAAAATTTGGCGGTCAGTTGATCCGTTTCTTCATGCTGCAAGGCCACTACCGCAACCCGATCAACTTCAGCGAAGAACTGCTGGAGCAGGCGGCAAACGGCCTGGAACGCATCAAAACGGCTTACACGAACCTCTCCCATCGTCTGGATACGGCAAGAGACGAAGAGCCGAACGGCCAGGCGGAAGAACAGCAGCGCATCATCAATGAACTGCGAGAACGGTTCATCACCGAAATGGACGACGACATCAATACAGCCAATGCCATCACAGTGATTTTCGACGTGGTCAAGGAAGCGAACCTGTATTTGCGCCACCAAAATGTAGGGGCAAAAGAGGTTCGCGCCTACATGGAGTTGCTCGTGGAATTGACAGAAGTTCTCGGACTTGAGATTGCCGAGGAACAAGAGCTGGTGGACAGTGAAATCGAAGCGCTGATCCAGGAGCGCACAGAGGCGCGCAAAGCGAAGAACTTTGCCCGCTCGGACGAAATCCGCGACCTGCTCGCGGCAAAAGGAATCGTGCTGGAGGACACGCCACAAGGTGTTCGCTGGCGCCGAAAATAAGGGGCTAAAGAAGTTAGATGCAAAAAGAAGAACTGACCCGAGATCCGAACCTGACCAATCCACTCGTGCTCGCCTTTCTGGGCGATGCTACCTATGCGCATTGCGTGCGGTACCATCTGATCGCCAAGGGGCTGGTTAAACCTAACCAGCTCCACAAGGCGGCCAATCGTTACGTTTCAGCCAAAGCACAGGCCAACGTGCTGCTCGCGCTGATGCCGACATTGCCGGAGGAAGAGCTGAATGTGGTAAAACGGGGGCGGAATGCCAAGTCCGGCTCCACGGCCAAAAATGCTGATATTATCGACTACAGGCATGCTACGGCTTTTGAAGCGTTGATTGGATACTTGTATTTGTGCGGAAAAGAAGAGCGGATCGCAGAAATTGTGCAACAGGCGTTTGCGATTGTGGAAGGAGAGTAAAGCATGAGTGAAGAGTGGATTTTGGGGAAAAACCCCGTGATCGAGGCGCTGCGTTCCGGGCGCACGATCAACAAGATCTGGATTGCGGAAGGGACCAACAAAAACTTGATGGCACCTGTTTTTGCCTTGGCAAAAGAGCAGGGCGTCATTGTGACTACCGCCAACCGCAAAAAGCTGGACCAACTGGTGTCGACCGACAACCATCAGGGCGTAGTGGCTTCTGTCGCGGCTTACGATTACGTGGAAGTGGACGACATTTTGCGGCGTGCCGAGGAAAAAGGCGAGCAGCCGTTTCTTTTGCTGCTGGACGAGCTGGAAGACCCGCATAATCTGGGCTCGATCATGCGTACCGCAGATGCAGTGGGAGCACATGGCATCGTCATTCCGAAGCGCCGCTCTGTCAGCCTGACTGCGACAGTGGCGAAGGCGTCTGCCGGAGCGATCAACTATGTGCCGGTCGCGCGTGTCACCAATCTGGTGCGCACGATGGAGGAGCTGAAGCAGCGCGGAGTGTGGATCGCGGGAACGGACGCCAGCGCCAAGCAGGACTTCCGCGAGGGCGATTACACAATGCCGCTCGCCGTCGTCATCGGCAGTGAAGGCAAAGGAATGAGCCGTCTTGTGCGGGAAAACTGTGATTTTCTCTACAGCCTTCCCATGGTCGGCAACGTAACCTCCCTGAATGCGTCGGTGGCCGCTGCTTTGCTGATGTATGAAGTATACCGCTCCAGGAGCCCTCTTTCGACGCGGGTGAAGTGAGATGGCAAAAAGAAAAGCCAAGCAGCTCTTGATCGTGGACGGCTACAATATCATCGGGGCCTGGCCTGAGTTGCGCATTTTGAAGGAGCAGGAGCGGATGGACGAGGCCCGCGATCTGTTGATCTCCAAAATGGCGGAGTATCAAAGCTACACCGGAACAAAAGTCATTATCGTGTTCGACGCGTATAACGTTCCGGGCATCGGTCGGCAAATGGAAGACTATCTGGTGGAAATCTATTTCACGAAGAAAAAGGAGACGGCTGACGAAAAAATTGAGCAGCTTGTCTCCGAATTTCACCAAAAAAATCGACAAATTTATGTAGCGACCTCGGATTATACGTCCCAGCGCGTCATTTTTGGACAGGGAGCCTTGCGCAAATCAGCGCGGGAGTTGCTGCTTGATATGGAAAATGCAGGCAAAGAAATCAAGCAACAAGTCGAAAAAACACACGAAAAACGATTCTCCAAACGGATTGTATTGGATGACGAAATAGCGAAAATATTCGAAAAATGGAGAAGGGAATAACTTGGATTCGGTTGACGCTTTTTTACGGCATCATGTATAATAGCGCTAGCTATGGAGAAACCGGTTGGCGGAGGGATCATTTGTGAGTGTTGACCTCAAGGAGTTAAAACATGCCCAATATGAACTAATGACCGACGAAGAAGTAGTCGACCTGGTTCGCGATAATGATGCCGAAGCTCTGGAATTCTTGATTAACAAGTACAAGAACTTTGTGCGTGCCAAAGCGAGATCCTATTTTCTTATTGGGGCTGACCGCGAAGACATCGTACAGGAAGGCATGATCGGTCTGTACAAGTCCATTCGCGACTTCCGAGGGGACAAGCTCACGTCGTTCAAGGCGTTTGCCGAGCTCTGTATTACTCGCCAAATCATCACGGCGATCAAGACGGCGACCAGGCAAAAGCACATTCCGCTCAACTCGTACGTCTCGCTGGACAAGCCGATTTACGACGAGGATTCTGACCGGACTCTGCTCGATGTGATTTCCGGGACCAAGGTAACTGATCCGGAAGAGTTGTTCATCAATCGCGAAGAGTTTGATGACATCGAAGGGAAAATGAGTGAAATTTTGAGTGACCTGGAGCGGCAGGTGCTGATGCTCTACCTGGATGGACGGTCCTATCAGCAAATTGCCGTCGAACTCAAGCGTCACGTCAAATCGATTGATAATGCCTTGCAGCGCGTCAAACGCAAGCTGGAGCGCTATCTGGAAGGAAGAGAGATTCATCTGTAGAACAGGGGAATCTCTTTTTGTTTCTGGGCACCTTGGAGCAGAAAGCTTTGTACATAACAAAAGCAGCGGAATATGGAAGCAAAAGGCCTTCTTTTTGTCAAGTCGATTTGTTTGACATGGGTATTTCGGTGTGATAAATTTATTTAGGTAGCCTTAGACTCTTATCTCTCTGTTCTTTGGTTACTTTAATGAATGAAATGGTCAGGAAAAAGTAGCGGTTTTCCCGTACTATTTATCATTTGGTACTTTTAACGAATAGCAGGTTTGAAATGAGATGGAGGTGGCAATAAATGCGAGTAAACATCACGTTGGCATGCACCGAGTGTGGCGAGCGTAACTATATCTCCACAAAAAACAAACGCACCACTACTGAACGTGTTGAGCTGAAAAAGTATTGCTCCCGTGACAAGAAGCAAACCCTTCATCGCGAGACGAAGTAATGGTTGATGCGACGAAGTCAGGGGGTGGCAAAGTGGGTTTTTTAGCACGAATCGGAGCCAGTTTTCGCCGCACCGGTGAATTCTTTGGCGACGTAATGTCCGAACTAAAGAAAGTCCGTTGGCCGAATCGTAAGGAGTTGACGACCTATACAATCGTTGTTCTCGTTACGGTTGTGCTTCTGGCGATATTCTTCTTCGTCGTTGATTTGGGAATCTCGCGCTTGATCGATTTGATTCTAGGAACGTAATTTTGCAAGTCTTAGGAGGGACGGACGGTTAACGTCCTGGTGGATATGGAAAAAGCATGGTATGTCGTTCATACGTACTCAGGTTACGAAAACAAGGTCAAGACGAATCTGGAGAAACGCGTCGAGTCGATGGGCATGGAAGACAAGATCTTTCGCGTTCTCGTTCCCACTGAAGAAGAAGTGGAGACCAAGGATGGCAAAAAGCGCACCGTCACGAAAAAAGTGTTCCCTGGATACGTCCTTGTTGAAATGGTGATGACGGACGACTCTTGGTATGTCGTGCGTAACACTCCTGGGGTTACCGGCTTTGTCGGATCCACGGGCGCTGGCTCCAAGCCGACAGCGCTGCGTCCTGAAGAGGCCGATGCGATTCTCAAGCAGATGGGGATCGAAATTCCCAAGATCAGAGTCGATTTTGCTCTCCGCGATATGGTGCGCGTCACAGATGGTCCATTTTCGAATCGCACCGGGGAGATTATCGAGATTCACCCCGACAGACAGAAGGTTCGCGTATTGGTGGACATCTTCGGTCGCGAAACACCGGTAGAGCTAGACTTTACACAAGTTCAAAAATTGGATTAGGATTCAACTTGAAAAGTATCGCGCTATGTGGTACATTTCATTTTGTTTTAACAATCCCACAACAATATCTGGGGTTTCTTGCACTCTCACTATAGATCGAAAGTCTTTTGCGAGACTTTCATAAGACGGTGGGAGGGGGCATTCCCCCGTAATAACCACATGTGAAGTAAGGAGGTGTCTTACGTGGCTAAGAAGGTTATCCGCGTAATTAAATTACAAATCCCAGCAGGTAAAGCGAATCCTGCACCTCCAGTAGGTCCGGCTCTCGGTCAAGCTGGTGTAAACATCATGGGGTTCTGTAAAGAATTCAATGCTCGTACAGAGAGCGAAGCAGGTATGATTATTCCGGTGGAAATCACCGTATATGAAGACCGCTCTTTCACCTTTATCACCAAAACTCCTCCAGCTGCTGTTCTGCTGAAGAAAGCTGCTGGTATCGAGTCCGGTTCCGGCGTACCAAACAAAACAAAAGTTGCTACGCTGAAACGTGATAAAGTTCGCGAAATCGCTGAACTGAAGCGTCCTGACCTGAATGCTGCATCCGTAGAAGCGGCTATGCGCATGGTGGAAGGTACCGCTCGTTCCATGGGTATCGTAATCGAAGACTAATTGTCTTGGGTGCAAGGGGGCACAGACATTGTGCCCCCCTGTCTGTGGGAGGATTAACCGCTACGACCACATTGAAGGGAGATTATTATTCATGGCTAAAAAAGGCAAGAAGTATCAAGAGGCTGCAAAGCTCGTTGATAAAAACAAAGTGTACGAAGTAGTTGAAGGCATTGAGCTGGTGAAAAAAGCAGCTACTGCCAAATTCGACGAAACCGTTGAAGCAGCATTCCGTTTGGGTGTAGATCCTAAGCGTGCTGACCAACAAATCCGTGGCGCTGTAGTGCTGCCACACGGTACTGGTAAAGTACAACGCGTTCTTGTATTCGCTAAGGGCGAAAAAGCAAAAGAAGCAGAAGCTGCTGGCGCTGACTTCGTGGGCGATGCAGACATGATCGCGAAAATCCAAGGTGGCTGGTTCGACTTTGACGTCGTAGTAGCTACTCCTGACATGATGGGTGAAGTAGGTAAATTGGGTCGTGTACTCGGTCCAAAAGGCCTGATGCCAAACCCGAAAACCGGTACAGTTACTTTTGACGTAACAAAAGCGGTTAACGAAATCAAAGCAGGTAAAATCGAGTATCGCGTAGACAAGGCAGGTAACATCCACGCTCCAATCGGTAAAGTGTCCTTCGACGCTGACAAGCTGGCTGAAAACCTGGCTGCTCTGACGGAAGCGCTGAACCGTGCGAAACCAGCTGCGGCAAAAGGCGTTTACATGAAAAATGTAACCCTGAGCTCCACAATGGGCCCTGGTGTACGCGTAGCTGTAAAATAATGACGCTTGACTTCCCTTTGGGGAGTTGTTAAGATAGTTCCTGTTGATGAAAAGAATATGCCGTAGACAGAAGGTGCGGTACTTGCAAGAGTAACGCTTAATATCCCTCCGAGGCGTGTAATGTACGAAAGAGGAAATGGTCATTTCCTTTGACGATAGAGCATTATGCCCTCGTGATGTCTGCGAGGGCATTCTTCATTTTCCAGGATTAGAGCACGGGAGGTGTAAACAATGGCAGAAATTCGTCCAACCGTTATTCGTGAAGAAAAGGTACAAGCAATCAACGAAATCGCAACCAAGCTCCGCGAGAGCCAAACCACAGTGGTGGCTGACTACCGCGGTCTGACTGTAGCCCAAGTTACCGAGCTCCGCAAACAACTGCGTGAAGCTGGTGTTGAGTTCCAGGTGTTGAAAAACTCCCTGACTCGTCTGGCTACTGCGAAAGAAAGCTTGACTGAACTGGATCAATATCTGACTGGCCCGAACGCTCTGGCGTTCTCCAAAGACGATGCTGTTGCTCCAGCAAAAATCATCGCTGAATTCGCGAAGAAAAACGAACAGCTGGAAATCAAGGGTGGCGTGATCGAAGGCAAAGTAGTTGGTGCAGATCAAATCAAAGCACTGGCAACTCTTCCTTCCCGCGAAGGTCTCTTGTCCATGCTGCTCTCCGTCCTGCAAGCTCCAATGCGCAACGTTGCACTGGCAGTCAAAGCAGTGGCAGAGCAAAAAGAAGGTCAAGGCGCGTAATCGTCTGATCGGTTAAGCCTTACACAATACTATTTATATGAATGGAGGATTTCATAATGTCTAAAGAGCAAATCTTGGAAGCCATTAAAGGCATGTCCGTTCTCGAACTGAACGATCTGGTAAAAGCAATCGAAGAAGAATTCGGCGTAACTGCTGCTGCTCCTGTAGCTGTAGTTGCTGGTGGCGCTGCTGAAGCTGCTGCTGAGCAAACTGAATTCACTGTAACTCTGGTAAGCGGCGGCGCTTCCAAAATCAACGTTATCAAAGTTGTTCGCGAGCTGACTGGTCTGGGTCTGAAAGAAGCAAAAGACCTGGTAGACAACGCTCCAAAAACACTCAAAGAGGGCGTTTCCAAAGAGGAAGCAGAATCTCTCAAAGCAAAACTCGAAGAAGCTGGCGCACAAGTAGAAGTGAAGTAAGTTAGCTTTCTTTAGAAATTCCCCTTGCCTGCGGCAGGGGGTTTTTCTGTAGGGGGACGGCGAGTGTTTTCCAATCGAAGGAAGGGTGAATCACACGTGGCAGATCACTATTACACCAATCGGCCGGGGGCGGCGCATGACGAGCAGCAGTTTTCGTTTGTGCTGCGCGGGAAGGAGCTGCGCTTCATTACGGATGCAGGCGTTTTTTCCCGGGACCGGATTGACTTTGGAAGTGTATTGCTCATCGAAAACATGGAGATGGATCGCCACGCCCGTGTGCTCGATGTCGGCTGCGGCTACGGGCCGATCGGCTTGACGGCTGCGATGCTTGCGGATCAGGGGCGGGTGACGATGATCGACGTGAATGAGCGTGCGGTTGACCTGGCTCGTCGGAATGCTGAAAGAAACGGGATCAAAAATGTGGAAGTGCGGGTCAGTGATGTGTACAGTGCCGTACAAGGCGAGAAGTACGATGTCATTTTGACCAATCCGCCAATTCGGGCGGGTAAGGAAATTGTTCATCGCATTTTTACAGAAGGACACGGGCTGCTTGTTGAAGGTGGAGAGTTGTGGGTCGTTATTCAGAAAAAGCAAGGCGCTCCATCTGCTTTGAAGAAGCTGCAAGAGACTTACCGTGAAGTAATAGAAGTGGATCGGGAAAAAGGATACTGCATTTTTCGGGCAATCAAATAGTCAAGCGACAATCATTAGAAAACTTTTCTTGACGTGAATATTTGATTGTGGTAGCATTATAAAATGTCAATATGGGATAAATGTCTATTTTTCAGTAATTCCCTGTTTGTCAAGCGTTTCTAGTTTTTTTACAAGATAGGAATGTTTGTGTAAAAACATGGGAATTCTTTTAAAATAGAGTTTCTCTGGGTTAAAAATGGTTAATGCTGCTTTAACCCATTTTTATTTTAAGGTGTTCGCTCGCAATTGCAAGATTGCCGAATGCCAAGTTTCTATGTGTGAAAACACAACCTGAGGGGTGAATAAGTTGGCAGGTAAAGTGATTCAAAGTGGCCGACACCGCCAGCGTCGTACGTATTCACGTATTAACGAAGTGCTGGGCCTTCCAAATCTCATCGAGATTCAGCAAAAGTCCTACCAATGGTTCCTTGATGAAGGGCTCCGTGAGATGTTCCAGGACATTTCGCCAATCCAGGACTTCACTGGCAATCTCGTGCTGGAGTTTATCGACTACAGCTTGGGAGAACCCAAGTACGATGTTGACGAGTCGAAAGAACGTGACGTCACCTATGCGGCGCCTCTGCGTGTGAAGGTACGTTTGTTGAACAAAGAGACGGGAGAAGTGAAGGAACAAGAAGTCTTCATGGGGGATTTCCCGCTCATGACCGAAACGGGAACCTTCATTATTAATGGTGCTGAGCGCGTAATCGTCAGCCAGCTTGTTCGTTCCCCCAGTGTATATTACAACACCAAAGTGGACAAAAACGGCAAGCAGACGTTTACAGCTACGGTAATTCCGAACCGGGGTGCCTGGCTTGAGCTGGAGACCGACGCGAAAGACGTCATTTATGTCCGCATCGACCGTACGCGAAAAATCCCGGTAACGGTTCTTTTGCGTGCACTCGGTTTTGGTTCCGACATTGAGATCCTCAATTTGCTGGGTGAAGATGAGTATATCAAGAATACGCTGGAAAAAGACAACACCGATTCTACGGAAAAAGCGCTCATCGAAATTTACGAGCGTCTTCGTCCGGGCGAGCCGCCAACAGTCGAAAACGCGAAGAGCCTCCTGATCTCTCGCTTCTTCGATCCAAAGCGCTATGACCTGGCATCTGTAGGTCGTTACAAAATGAACAAAAAGCTTCACCTGAAAAACCGTCTGTACAACCAGCGTCTTGCTGAGACATTGGTCGATACGACAACAGGTGAAATTTTAGCTGAAGCCGGTCAAATGATTGACCGCCGTCTGCTGGATCGCATTTTGCCAGCACTTGAAAGCAATGTCGGCTACCTTGACGTTCGCACACATGGCGGCGTTTTGGAAGAAGACACGATTCATCTGCAATCCATCAACATTTTCTCTCCGCTTGAAGATGGCAAGATCATCAAAGTGATTGGAAACGGAAATGTAGATAAATCTGTCAAGCATATTACGCCGGCGGACATCGTAGCGGCGATCAACTACTTCATTAACCTGCTGCACGGCGTTGGTTCCACAGACGATATCGACCACTTGGGCAACCGTCGTCTGCGTTCCGTGGGTGAGCTTTTGCAAAACCAGTTCCGTATCGGTTTGTCCCGTATGGAGCGCGTGGTGCGCGAGCGCATGTCCATCCAGGATCAGAACCAGATTACGCCGCAGGCTCTGATTAACATCCGTCCAGTGATCGCATCGCTGAAGGAGTTCTTCGGAAGCTCGCAGCTGTCCCAGTTCATGGACCAAACAAACCCGTTGGCTGAACTGACGCACAAACGCCGTCTGTCCGCGCTCGGACCTGGTGGTTTGACGCGGGAGCGCGCAGGCTTTGAAGTGCGCGACGTTCACCACTCTCACTATGGCCGTATGTGTCCGATTGAGACGCCGGAGGGTCCGAACATCGGTTTGATTAACTCGCTGTCGTCCTTTGCGCGCATCAACGACTACGGCTTCATCGAGACACCGCGCCGCAAGGTAGATCCGGAAACAGGCTTTGTTCTGGATGACATCGTCTATCTGACTGCGGATGAAGAAGATGTGTACAACGTGGCGCAGGCAAACCAGCCACTCGATGAGGAAGGCCGCTTTGTCAACGACATGGTTATCTGCCGTCGTAAAGGCGAGATTTTGAGCGTGCCGCGCGACAAGGTAGACTTCATGGACGTATCGCCGAAGCAGGTTGTATCTGTGGCGACCGCGCTCATTCCATTCCTGGAGAACGACGACGCGAACCGCGCACTGATGGGTTCCAACATGCAGCGGCAGGCCGTTCCGCTTTTGATTCCTCAAGCGCCGTTCGTCGGTACTGGTATGGAACACAAAGCAGCGCAAGACTCCGGTGTCGCGATCGTTGCGAAGCATCCGGGCCAGGTAGAGCGCGTAACCGCTCGCGAAATCTGGGTTCGCCGCTACACAGAAATCGACGGCAAGAAAGTAGCCGGAGACATCGACAAATACAAATTGCACAAGTTCATCCGTTCCAACCAGGGTACTTGCATCAACCAGCGCCCGATTGTAAGACGCGGAGACTGGATTGAAAAAGGCGACATCATTGGTGACGGTCCATCCACCGAAAAAGGTGAATTGGCACTGGGACGTAACGTAATCGTCGCGTTTATGACGTGGGAAGGTTACAACTACGAGGATGCGATTCTCCTTAGCGAGAAGCTTGTGAAGGATGACGTTTACACGTCGATCCATATTGAAGAATACGAGTCCGAAGCTCGCGACACCAAACTGGGTCCAGAGGAAATCACCCGCGACATTCCAAACGTCGGGGAAGATGCTCTGAAAAACCTCGATGAGCGCGGTATTATCCGCGTCGGTGCAGAGATCCAGGACGGCGATATCCTCGTTGGTAAAGTAACACCTAAAGGGGTTACTGAGCTGACTGCCGAAGAACGCCTCCTGCACGCGATCTTCGGGGAAAAAGCTCGTGAAGTTCGCGACACATCCCTGCGCGTGCCGCACGGTGGTTCCGGTATTGTCGTAGACGTAAAAGTATTTACGCGTGAGAACGGCGATGAGCTGCCTCCAGGCGTAAACCAGCTGGTACGTGTCTACATCGCCCAAAAACGGAAAATTTCCGTGGGTGACAAAATGGCCGGACGACATGGTAACAAAGGGGTTATCGCGCGGATCATGCCAGAAGAGGATATGCCATTCCTTCCAGACGGCTCTCCGGTTGAAATCGTCCTGAACCCGCTGGGCGTACCTTCGCGTATGAACATCGGTCAGGTACTGGAGACGCACCTGGGTATGGCGGCGAAGCTTCTCGGTATCCACGTGGCGACACCTGTATTCGACGGTGCCCGTCAGGCGGAAGTATTCGAGACGTTGGAAGAGGCTGGCCTCGACCGCGATGGTAAAACCATTTTGTACGATGGACGTACAGGTGAACCGTTCGATCGTCGTGTAACGGTCGGATGCGTATACATGCTGAAACTGGCTCACTTGGTGGATGACAAAATCCACGCTCGTTCTACTGGTCCATACTCTCTCGTTACCCAGCAGCCATTGGGTGGTAAAGCCCAGTTCGGCGGACAGCGTTTCGGGGAGATGGAGGTTTGGGCATTGGAAGCTTACGGTGCAGCCTACACCTTGCAGGAAATCCTCACCGTCAAGTCGGATGACGTCGTGGGCCGTGTGAAGACGTACGAAGCGATTGTCAAAGGTGAAAACGTACCAGAGCCAGGTGTTCCTGAATCGTTCAAGGTTCTTATCAAGGAACTGCAAAGCTTGGGTATGGACGTGAAGATCCTGTCCGGTGACGAGCAGGAGATTGAAATGCGAGAAATGGAAGACGAGGATGAAGGTAACGGTGAAAAACTGAACCTCGTTCTCGAAGGTGGAAGCTTGAACGACGAGTAAGATTCCGGTACAAAGGGAGGTAACGCCCTGTGATAGACGTGAACAACTTCGAATATATGAAGATCGGCTTGGCTTCCCCCGACAAGATCCGTTTGTGGTCTTTCGGGGAAGTGAAAAAGCCAGAGACGATCAACTACCGCACACTGAAACCGGAAAAAGACGGCTTGTTCTGCGAACGCATCTTTGGACCGACCAAGGACTGGGAGTGCCATTGCGGTAAGTACAAGCGTGTACGTTATAAAGGTGTCGTGTGCGACCGTTGCGGCGTGGAAGTGACCCGCGCCAAAGTACGGCGTGAGCGCATGGGGCATATTGAGCTGGCTGCCCCGGTTTCTCACATCTGGTATTTCAAAGGGATTCCAAGCCGCATGGGTCTGGTGCTTGACATGTCCCCGCGTTCCCTGGAGGAAGTTATCTACTTCGCTTCTTATGTAGTAACTGATCCAGGTGACACTCCACTCGATAAAAAGCAGTTGCTCTCGGAAAAAGAGTACCGCAACTATCGGGAGAAATACGGCCACTCTTTCCAGGCGATGATGGGTGCCGAGGCGATCAAGCGCCTGCTCGCGGAAATTGACCTGGACAAAGACGTGGAAATGCTGAAGGAAGACCTGAAAACAGCGCAAGGCCAACGTCGCAACCGTGCGATCAAGCGCCTGGAAGTGCTGGAGGCGTTCCGCAACTCCGGCAACCATCCGGAGTGGATGGTTCTGGACGTTTTGCCGGTAATTCCGCCAGAGCTTCGTCCGATGGTTCAGTTGGATGGTGGACGTTTTGCCACTTCCGACCTGAACGATCTGTACCGTCGCGTAATCAACCGGAATAACCGTCTGAAGCGCCTGCTCGAACTGGGTGCTCCTGACATTATCGTACAAAACGAAAAACGGATGCTGCAGGAAGCAGTAGACGCGCTCATTGACAACGGCCGTCGCGGTCGTCCGGTGACTGGCCCAGGTAATCGTCCGCTGAAATCTCTCAGCCACATGCTGAAAGGTAAGCAAGGACGTTTCCGCCAAAACCTGCTCGGTAAGCGTGTTGACTACTCCGGACGTTCCGTTATCGTTGTAGGACCTAACCTGAAGATGTACCAGTGCGGTCTGCCAAAAGAAATGGCGCTGGAACTCTTCAAACCGTTCGTGATGAAAGAGCTGGTGTCCAAAGGACTCGCTCACAACATCAAGAGCGCCAAGCGCAAGGTAGAGCGCGTTCAGCCTGAAGTATGGGACGTTCTCGAAGACGTGATTCGCGAGCATCCAGTGCTTCTGAACCGTGCCCCCACCTTGCACCGTCTGGGTATCCAGGCTTTCGAACCGGTACTGGTCGAAGGCCGTGCGATCCGTCTGCACCCGCTCGTTTGTACAGCGTACAACGCGGACTTCGACGGTGACCAGATGGCGGTTCACGTTCCGTTGTCCGCAGAGGCACAGGCGGAAGCCCGTATCCTCATGCTGGCTGCGCAAAACATCCTGAACCCGAAAGACGGCAAACCGGTAGTAACGCCATCCCAGGACATGGTGCTTGGTTCTTACTACCTGACGCTCGAACGCGAAGGCGACAAAGGCGAGGGTACGGTCTACCGCGATCCTCACGATGCGATTGCCGCTTACCAGCAAGGCTTTATCAGCCTGCATACGCGCATCGCCTTGCCTGCGAAACGCCTGAACAAAACCAGCTTTACCGAGCGCCAGCAGAACGCGCTCATCGTAACGACTGTCGGGAAAGTGATCTTCAACGAAATCTTCCCGCCAGAGCTGCCATACATTAACGTGCCAACAAAAGCGAACCTGCAAAACATGGTTCCTGACGAATACTTTATTTTCGATAAAGGCGTAAATATTCCGGAGTTCATCAAGAAGCTGCCTGATCCGGGCGCGGTGAAAAAAGGCTTCCTGGGAACAATCATTTCCGAATGCTTCCGCCGCTTCGGTACGATGAAAACGTCCATGATCCTCGACAAGATCAAGGAACTGGGCTTCACGTACTCGACAAAAGCCGGTATTACCATCGCGGTAGCGGACATTGCCGTACCAGAGAAGAAGAAAGACATTCTGGAAGAAGCGGATAAAAAAGTGGCAACCGTCATGACGCAGTTCCGTCGCGGTCTGATTACCGAAGACGAGCGTTACGACCGCGTCATCTCGATCTGGTCCAAAGCCAAGGACGAAGTAACCGACGTACTCATGAAGTCCATGGACAAATTCAATGCGATCTTCATGATGGCGAATTCCGGTGCCCGCGGTAACGTGTCCCAGATCACACAGCTCGCTGGTATGCGCGGTCTGATGGCGAACCCGTCCGGCCGAATCATCGAGTTGCCGATCAAATCCAACTTCCGTGAAGGTCTGACCGTATTGGAGTACTTTATCTCCACGCACGGTGCGCGGAAAGGTCTCGCCGATACGGCGCTGCGTACTGCGGACTCGGGTTACTTGACCCGTCGTCTCGTAGACGTTGCCCAAGACGTAATCGTCCGCGAAAAAGATTGCGGTACGGATAAAGGGATCCGTGTTACAGCGATCAAGGATGGCCGGGAAGAAATCGAGAAGCTGTCTGACCGTCTGGTTGGACGTACATGCTTCGAGACATTGCGCCATCCGGAAACAAACGAAGTCATCGTCGGCCGCAACGAAGAAATTACCGAAGAGATCGCCGAGTATATCGAAAAAGTGGGCATCACAAGTGTCTACATCCGCAACGTACTCGCTTGCCGCACCAGCCATGGTGTCTGCAAACTGTGCTACGGACGCAACCTGGCAACCGGAGCCGAGGTGGAAGTGGGAGAAGCGGTTGGCATTATCGCCGCTCAGTCCATTGGTGAGCCTGGTACCCAGCTGACCATGCGTACCTTCCATACCGGTGGGGTTGCGGGAGACGATATTACCCAAGGTTTGCCGCGTATTCAAGAGCTGTTTGAAGCGCGCAATCCAAAAGGTCAGGCCGTTATTTCCGAGATCGACGGGGAAGTTGTCGACATTCGCGAAGGCAAAGACCGTCGTGAAATCGAAGTTCGCGGCGAAGCGGAAAGCAAAGTGTACTCTGCTCCATACGGTGCGCGTATCAAGGTATCTGTCGGTACCAAGCTGAGTGCCGGTGACGAGCTCACGGAAGGTTCCGTAGACCCGAAAGAAATGCTCAAAGTTCGCGGCATGCGCGGCGTTTCCAACTACATTTTGCAAGAGGTACAAAAAGTATACCGTATGCAGGGTGTAGAAATTAACGACAAGCACGTTGAGGTTATGATCCGTCAGATGCTCCGCAAGCTGCGTGTCATCGACAGCGGAGACACAGACCTCTTGCCAGGCTCCTATGTGGAAGTTCCAGAGTTTGAGCAAGCAAACGCAAAAGTTCTCATCGAAGGCAAGAATCCAGCAGTGGGTCGTCCGGTTCTTTTGGGGATTACAAAAGCATCCCTGGAAACCGACTCCTTCCTGTCGGCAGCTTCCTTCCAGGAGACGACTCGCGTTCTCACCGACGCAGCGATCAAAGGAAAAGTGGATCGCCTGCTCGGCCTGAAAGAAAACGTGATTATCGGGAAACTCGTTCCGGCTGGTACCGGCATGTCCCGTTATCGCAATGTAAAAGTAGCTAGTCAGGTTGATTACGAAGCAGAACAGGAAGCGCTGAAAGCAGCGCAGGAAGCCGTTTCTGTCGAGTAATAGCAGGAGTGGCGCCCGTCAAAATTTGGGGGGGCGCCTTCCTGAATAAAAAATATGAGCTGGGCGTTGACAACAACTAGCCCACCTGATATTATATTCAAGTGTGCCTGACATCTGTACTTTGGAGGATATGAGAATCATGTCTTATGAAAAAGTAGAGCGGGCCAAGGAGTTGACGATTGGCATCAAGCAAACGATGAAAGCCGTGGAAAACCTCCAGGTTGAAGCAGTTTACATCGCGGAAGATGCCGACAAACGTTTGACCCAAAAAGTCGAGCTCCTTTGCAAAGAGAAGGGTGTTCCAGTCATCCATGTAGATTCCATGCGCAGATTAGGCAAAGCGTGCGGAATTGAAGTGGGAGCGGCTACCGCTGCGATCAAGAAAAGTGGTTAACGATGTTTTTGTCTGTTGCGCATTGCGCAAAAGGTGGACAAGAACTTTCTATTTGGCCTAAAAATGACTCACCTGGATCTGTGGTCTTGAAGATTGGGTATTAAGAAGGGAGGTAACATCATGCCTACAATTAACCAATTGGTGCGTAAAGGTCGTGCGGACAAGGTTGTGAAGTCGAAGTCCCCAGCTCTGCAAAAAGGGTACAACAGCTTCAAGAAAAGCCAAACCAACCAAAGCTCTCCTCAAAAACGTGGTGTTTGCACTCGTGTAGGTACCATGACTCCGAAAAAACCAAACTCTGCGTTGCGTAAATACGCTCGTGTGCGTTTGACTAACGGAATCGAGGTAACAGCTTACATCGGTGGTATCGGCCACAACCTGCAAGAGCATAGCGTCGTGCTGGTGCGCGGCGGTCGTGTAAAAGACTTGCCAGGGGTACGCTACCATATCGTTCGTGGTGCACTTGACACTGCAGGCGTTAACAACCGTAAACAAGGTCGTTCCAAATACGGTACAAAACGTCCAAAACCAGGTCAAGCAGCAGCTAAGAAGTAAGAAAAACGCCTGTGAAGCGGCGTGAATTTATAACGAAAAGAAGGAGGGAATACGATGCCTCGTAAAGGTCCTGTAACCCGTCGTGACGTGTTGCCTGATCCTATTTACAACAGCAAGCTGGTTACTCGTTTGATTAACCGCCTGATGTTGGATGGCAAACGCGGTGTAGCGCAAAATATTCTCTACAACGCATTCACCATCATTCAGGAGCGCACCGGTCGCAACCCGATGGAAGTGTTTGAAGAAGCACTGAAAAACGTAATGCCTGTACTGGAAGTTAAAGCTCGCCGTGTAGGTGGTGCTAACTACCAAGTACCAATCGAAGTAAAACCGGAGCGCCGTACTACTCTTGGTTTGCGTTGGCTGGTTAACTACTCCCGTAGCCGCGGAGAGAAAACCATGGAACAACGTCTGGCTAACGAGATCATGGACGCTGCTAACAACACCGGTGCAGCAGTTAAAAAGCGTGAAGACACGCACAAGATGGCTGAAGCGAACAAAGCGTTTGCTCACTATCGCTGGTAGGAAATTGAATCGGGTGTCCGTTTTGGATACCCGATTATTCAAAAACTCGAGTATGGAAGGAGCATACCTGAATGGCTCGCGAGTTCTCTTTGCCGAATACGCGTAATATCGGTATCATGGCTCACATCGATGCTGGTAAAACGACAACGACTGAGCGTATTCTGTTCTACACCGGTCGCGTTCACAAGATTGGTGAGACGCACGAAGGTGCAGCAACCATGGACTGGATGGAACAAGAGCAAGAGCGCGGTATCACCATCACTTCGGCTGCTACTACCGCTCAATGGAATGGCCATCGTATCAACATTATCGACACGCCAGGCCACGTAGACTTCACTGTGGAAGTTGAGCGCTCCCTGCGCGTTCTTGACGGTGCTGTAACCGTTTTTGACGCAAAAGGTGGCGTTGAGCCGCAAACCGAAACCGTATGGCGCCAAGCTGACCGCTACGGCGTACCGCGTATGTGCTACATCAACAAAATGGATATCCTGGGCGCTAACTTTGATATGTGCCTGGAGCAAATCAGAACACGTCTGGGTGCAAACCCAGTAGCGGTTCAATATCCAATCGGAGCAGAAGACCAGTTCAAAGGCATGGTTGACCTGATCGAAATGAAGGCAATCATCTATACCGATGACCTGGGCAAAACTTCCGATGCTACCGAAATCCCTGCTGAGCTGAAAGACAAGTGCGAAGAGTTGCGTCTCGCACTGGTTGAAGCTGCTGCAGAACAAGACGAAGAGCTGATGATGAAGTACCTGGAAGGCGAAGAGCTGACCAATGACGAAATCCGTGCAGCTCTGCGCAAAGGTACCATTGAGTGCAAACTGACTCCTGTAATGTGCGGATCTTCTTACCGTAACAAAGGTGTTCAGCTTATGCTGGACAACGTTGTTAACTATCTGCCATCTCCAGTAGACATCCCTGCAATCAAAGGTACTTTGCCAGACTCTGAAGAAGAAGTTGAACGTCCTGCAGACGACAACGGTCCGTTCGCTGCTCTTGCTTTCAAGATCATGACTGACCCGTACGTAGGCCGTCTGACCTTCTTCCGCGTTTACTCCGGCGTACTGAACTCCGGTTCTTACGTTCTGAACTCCACAAAAGGTAAACGTGAACGTGTAGGTCGTATCCTGCAAATGCACGCTAACCACCGCGAAGAGATCCAAGTGGTTTACTCCGGTGACATCGCTGCTGCTGTAGGTCTGAAAGACACAACAACTGGTGACACTCTGTGTGATGAAAAGGCTCCAGTAATCCTCGAGTCTATGGAATTCCCAGAGCCAGTTATCTCTGTTGCGATCGAACCAAAATCCAAAGCAGACCAAGACAAGATGGGTATCGGCCTGTCCAAACTGGCTGAAGAGGATCCAACGTTCAGAACCCGCACAGACGAAGAGACTGGTCAAACAATCATCTCCGGTATGGGTGAGCTTCACCTGGAGATCATCGTTGACCGTCTGAAACGCGAATTTAAAGTCGAGTCGAACGTAGGTGCTCCACAAGTAGCTTACCGTGAAACATTCCGTAAAGCTGCGAAAGTGGAAGGTAAATTCGTTCGTCAGTCCGGTGGTCGTGGTCAATACGGTCACGTTTGGGTGGAGTTCGAACCACTCGAACCAGGACAAGGCTTCCAATTCGAAAACAAAATCGTCGGTGGTGTGGTACCGCGCGAATACATCCCTGCTGTACAAGCGGGTATCGAAGAAGCGATGAAAAATGGTGTTCTCGCCGGCTTCCCACTGGTTGACATCAAAGCTACGATCGTAGACGGTAGCTACCATGATGTCGACTCCTCCGAGATGGCGTTTAAAGTAGCAGGTTCTCTCGCTCTGAAAGAAGCTGCGAAAAAATGTGATGCAGTATTGCTCGAACCAATCATGAAAGTAGAAGTTACAATGCCGGAAGAGTACATGGGCGACGTAATGGGCGACCTGAACTCCCGCCGCGGTCGTATCGAAGGTATGGAAGCTCGTGCGAATGCACAAGTAATCCGTGCGATGGTACCACTGTCCGAGATGTTCGGTTACTCCACAGTTCTGCGTTCCCGTACCCAAGGCCGTGGCGTATACTCCATGGTGATCGACCACTACGAAGAAGTGCCTAAATTCATCGCTGAAGAGATCATTAAGAAATCTAAAGGCGAATAATTTACGGTTCCGCTTTATCTTGAATCAGGAAAGGTTTACAATATTTAAGGTGCAACCCTCGATAGGGTAAACCTTTCTTACCTATAAAACCCTTATCATTTAAGGAGGCTTTAGCTCTCATGGCAAAAGAAAAATTTGAGCGTAGTAAACCACACGTTAATATCGGTACTATCGGTCACGTTGACCACGGTAAAACTACCCTGACTGCTGCAATCACTACTGTATTGGCGCAACAAGGTAAAGCAAAAGCTATGGCTTATGACAGCATCGATGCTGCTCCAGAAGAAAAAGAGCGCGGTATCACCATCAACACCGCTCACGTTGAGTACGAAACTGAAAATCGTCACTATGCTCACGTTGACTGCCCTGGTCACGCTGACTACGTGAAAAACATGATTACCGGTGCTGCTCAAATGGACGGCGCTATCCTGGTTGTATCCGCAGCTGACGGCCCAATGCCACAAACTCGCGAACACATCCTGCTGTCCCGCCAAGTAGGCGTACCTTACATCGTAGTATTCATGAACAAATGCGACATGGTAGACGATGAAGAGTTGCTCGAACTGGTTGAAATGGAAATCCGTGACCTGCTCTCCCAATACGAGTTCCCAGGCGACGATATTCCAGTAATCAAAGGTTCCGCTAAAGAAGCTCTCGACAACCCAAGCGGCGATTGGGCTAAAAAGATTGTTGAACTGATGGATGCTGTAGACACCTACATCCCAACTCCTGAGCGTGCAACTGACAAGCCTTTCCTGATGCCAGTTGAGGACGTGTTCACAATCACTGGTCGTGGTACAGTTGCTACTGGCCGTGTTGAGCGCGGTGTAGTTAAAGTTGGTGACCAAGTAGAAATCGTTGGTCTGTCCGAAGAAACTCGTTCTACAACTGTAACTGGTGTTGAGATGTTCCGCAAATTGCTGGATCAAGCTGAAGCTGGTGACAACATCGGTGCCCTGCTGCGCGGTGTTGAGCGTAAAGACATCGAGCGCGGACAATGCTTGGCAAAACCAGGTTCCGTTAAACCTTACACCAAGTTCAAAGCAGAAGTTTACGTTCTGTCCAAAGAAGAAGGTGGACGTCACACTCCATTCTTCGCTAACTACCGTCCACAATTCTACTTCCGTACAACTGACGTAACAGGTATCATCCAACTGCCAGAAGGCGTTGAAATGGTTATGCCTGGCGACAACACTGAGTTCACCGTTGAACTGATCGCTCCAGTAGCGATGGAACAAGGTACTCGCTTCGCGATCCGCGAAGGTGGCCGTACAGTAGGCGCTGGCGTTGTAGCTTCTATCGAAGAGTAATTTTTACGGATACACAAAAACCCGACAGCTTTTGTTGTCGGGTTTTTCTATTTGCTTGCGAAGTCTCATCAATTTTCTGCATCGCCCCCATCAAAATGATTCAATAAGCCGGCGACTGGCGGTGTGCTACAATACGATCAGCGGATGGGGGATAGAGAAATGAAAAATAAGGAGAAGCTGTTGTTTTTCATGCTGATCGGCGTTGTCACGCTTTGGGGCCTGAACGTAGTGATGGTAAAATACCTTGCCACGTTTCCGCCGCTCTACGTTGCTGCGATTCGAATGACAGTAGCGGGAATATGCTTGGCTCCGATTATTTATAAATACAAATCCAATCTGCACTTGAAAAAAGGCGATTGGCTATTGATTGCCGGTGTCGGTGCCAGCTCGATCGCGCTGCACCAGATCACCCTGGCGGCCGGCGTCCAGACGACAACAGCAGGCAATGCTTCGCTGATTCTGGGATTGAATCCATTGGCGACAGCATTGCTGGCGATGATCTTTCTCGGCGAAGGCATGTCGTGGCAAAAAGGACTTGGCATTGGCGTAGGCTTTGCCGGAGTGCTGATTGTGGTCATTTCCCAGCACGGAGGCCTTCATATGAACGGCTGGGGTGACGCCATCATGTTTTTCTCCATGCTGATGTATGTGACGGGGGGCTTGCTGATTCGCAAGCTGGTCGTGAGAGGAGTGCCTGTGCTGCTGATTACGGCCATGTCGCAAATGTTCGGGATTGTGTTTTTGTGGGCGGCAGCGCTCGTACAGCAGCCGGCCGCGTACTATTTTTCTTTGGAGGTATCGTCGTTTCAGTGGCTGGTGATCTTCGCCTCTGGTGGGCTATCTACAGCACTTGGCTCGGTGGGCTGGAACTACGGAATCCGCCAGTTGGGGGCCAGCCGAACAGCCGTATTTTTGAACGGTATGCCGATGGCGAGCTTGTTGTTTGCCGCGCTGTTTCTTGGTGAGCAGCTAAAGCTCGTGCACCTGCTTGCCCTTCTCATGATTGCAAGTGGGGTGTACCTTGGTTCACGCAATGTGGTAAAGCCAGGTCCGCCGCAAGCAAAAGCAACACCGGAGCTGACGACAAAAGCGTAGGATACCCTACGCTTTTTCTTCGTCCCATTTGTTCACCATATGATAAGCAGTCAAACGCAGCCGTTCAAAAATCTGTTCACGAAGTTCGCCTTCCAGCCCGATTTTGTCCATGGCCGTTCTCATACAAGCCAGCCAGGCTTCCGCTTGGACAGGACCGATCGGGAAGCGCATATGGCGTGCACGCAGCATCGGATGTCCATGGCGCTCTGTGTAGAGGGCCGGGCCGCCGAGAAATTGGGTAAGAAACTGGTATTGGCGTTCTTTTACTTCCGTGAAGTCTTCAGGAAAAAGGGGAGCAAGATCAGGGTGCCGAGCAACCAGATCATAAAAGGCATCTACCAGACGAGCCAGTGTATCTGCCCCGCCGATCATTTCATATGGAGTGCGAATGGCTTCAGACATACGGACAGCCTCCTTTGCTTAGACAGCTCACTCATAAGTATAACGTCTTCCTTCTATTATAGACAGGACGGGAGAAAGTTGGCAGGTAATCCCGCTTGCCTTTCTGCCGGGAAATCAGTAATATGGACAAGGTGAGCTTTTCAGTAGGCTTGCGTGTACAAAAAATGCGTGGGAGGCCAAGAATTAACTTGCGCTGCCCAGATTTTTTTAGTACAATATTGAATGTTGGTCATGGACTTGCGATGATGTGGGAGGTTGCTGACACACCCGGCCCCTTTGCCATGACCGGGGTGCAGGATATTTCCACGGAGAAATGTCCGTTTAATAAATGGGCGAAAAAGGAGGGACTAAAATGGCAAAGCAAAAGATTCGTATTCGTTTGAAGGCGTATGATCACAAAATCCTCGATCAATCCGCAGAAAAAATCGTGGACACAGCGAAGCGTTCCGGAGCAAACGTATCCGGTCCAATCCCGCTTCCTACTGAGAAAGCAGTTTATACGATCCTGCGTGCGGTGCACAAGTACAAAGATTCTCGTGAGCAATTCGAGATGCGTACTCACAAACGTCTGATCGACATCTTGAACCCTACACCACAAACAGTAGATGCTCTGATGCGTCTGGATCTGCCATCTGGTGTAGACATCGAGATTAAACTGTAAGGTCCCAAAAAGCGATACACGCGCAGACGTTGTCTTGATAAGCGTGTTATACCAAGCAACAAACCCTTAAAATGGCACCCCTGCGCATCGGTGGGGACTTGATACAACATATAAAACGTTTTACTGAAATAAGCACAGGAGGTGGCACAAATGACCAAAGGAATCTTAGGAAAAAAACTTGGCATGACTCAAGTTTTTGGTCCGAACGGAACAGCAATCGCTGTAACAGTTATCGAAGCAGGTTCTAACGTGGTTCTTCAAAAGAAAGACGTGGAGAACGATGGCTACGAAGCGATCCAAATCGGCTTCGAAGACAAAAAAGAACAGCGCGCTAACAAACCGGAAAAAGGACATGCAGCAAAAGCTAACACTGCTCCTAAGCGCTTCATTCGTGAAATTCGCGGAGTAAACCTCGCTGATTACGAGGTTGGTCAAGAGTTGAAAGTAGACATTTTTGCCGAGGGAGACATCGTTGACGTGTCTGGCGTAACCAAGGGTAAAGGTTTCCAAGGTGCGATCAAACGTCACAACCAAGCCCGCGGTCCTATGGCTCACGGTTCGCGTTACCATCGCGGTCCTGGTTCCCTGGGTGCTATCGCTCCAAACCGCGTTTTCAAAGGTCAAACATTGCCAGGTCAAATGGGTGGCGACAACGTAACCATTCAAAACCTGGAAGTAGTTAAAGTAGATGCAGCTCGCAACCTGATTCTCGTGAAAGGCTCCGTGCCTGGTCCGAAAAACAGCTGCGTGCTGATCTCGACGGCAGTCAAGAAACACTAAGGAAAGGAGGAACTGACATGCCGAAAGTAGCTCTTTATAACCAAGCTGGTTCTCAAGTTGGCGAAATCGAGTTGGCAGATAGCGTATTCGGGATTGAGCCTAACAACGCTGTTCTGTACGATGCGATCGTGATGCAACAAGCATCCCAACGTCAAGGAACACACGATGTAAAGAACCGTTCTGAAGTACGTGGTGGTGGCCGCAAGCCATGGCGTCAAAAAGGTACTGGTCGCGCTCGCCAAGGTTCCATTCGCGCTCCGCAATGGAAAGGTGGCGGTGTTGTATTCGGTCCAACTCCGCGCAAATACGGTTACAAACTGAACCGTAAAGTTCGCCGTCTGGCTCTGAAATCCGCGCTGTCCGCGAAAGTACAAAACAACGAACTTCTGGTTCTGGATGCTCTGAACTTTGCAGCTCCTAAAACAAAGGAAATGGCAGCGGTTCTGAACAACTTGAAAGTAGATCGCAAAGTTCTGATCGTAACTTCCGAGTTCGATCAAAACGTAGCGCTCTCTTCCCGTAACATTCCAGGCGCCAAGTTCGTAGATGCTGCAGGCATTAACGTTCTGGATCTGGTAGCGCATGACAAAGTAATCGTGACAAAAGACGCGGTTGCGAAAGTAGAGGAGGTGCTCGCATAATGAAGAGCCTTCACGATATCCTTAAGCGCCCTGTCATTACCGAGCGCACCACTGACATGATGGCTGAGAAAAAGTACGTTTTCGAAGTACCGCTCAAAGCCAACAAAACCGAAATCAAGCAAGCTGTTGAAAAAGTGTTCGGCGTGAAAGTAGCAGCAGTTAACACAATCCGTGTCCCTGCTAAACCAAAACGCTACGGAAAATATTCCGGTTACACATCCGAGTGGAAGAAAGCAATCGTCAAGCTGACTGATGACAGCAAAGAACTGGCCTTCTACGAGGGCGTATAACCTCGACGACTACCGAAAAGGAGGGTATTAACATGGGTATCAAAAAGTTTAAACCGACTTCTCCTGGTCGTCGCCAAATGACGGTTTCTACTTTCGAGGAGATCACTACGTCGACTCCCGAAAAATCCTTGCTGGCGCCTCTTAACAAAAAAGCTGGTCGCAACAACCAAGGTAGAATTACCGTACGTCATCAAGGTGGCGGTCACAAACGTAAATACCGTATTATCGACTTCAAGCGTAACAAAGACGGCATCGTAGGTCGCGTAGCTACTATCGAGTACGATCCAAACCGTTCCGCTAACATCGCACTCATCAACTATGTTGATGGTGAAAAACGCTACATCCTCGCTCCTCACAACCTGAAAGTAGGAGACGAGATTATTTCCGGAGCAGATGCCGACATCAAAATCGGTAACGCACTGCCACTGGAAAAAATCCCTGTAGGTACTACCATCCACAACATTGAGCTGAAACCTGGAAAAGGCGGCCAACTGGTTCGCGCAGCAGGTGCTTCCGCTCAACTGCTCGGTCGTGATGGTGAATTCGTAATCGTGCGCCTGTCCTCCGGTGAAACTCGCCGCATTCACAACGTATGCCGCGCTACCATCGGTCAAGTAGGTAACCTCGATCACGAACTGCTGAACATCGGTAAAGCAGGACGTTCCCGCTGGCTGGGTATTCGTCCAACTGTTCGCGGTAGCGTAATGAACCCGAACGATCACCCACACGGTGGTGGTGAAGGTCGCGCTCCAATCGGTCGTAAAGCACCTGTTACTCCTTGGGGTAAACCAGCCCTGGGTCTCAAGACTCGCAAGAAGAAGAACAAGTCCGACCAATACATCATCCGCCGCCGCAAGAAGTAAGGTAGGCTGATACTATAACCGAACGCCTTTGGCGAAGGGAGGTTCACTAATGGGACGTAGCTTGAAAAAGGGTCCTTTCGTGGATGACCACTTGATGAAAAAAGTTGACGAGCAAAATCAAAAGAATGAGAAACGCGTGATCAAAACTTGGTCTCGTCGTTCCACCATCTTCCCTGAGTTCGTAGGACACACGTTTGCTGTATACGATGGTCGCAAACATGTTCCAGTATACGTAACTGAAGACATGGTTGGTCACAAACTGGGTGAGTTCGCACCAACTCGTACCTTCAAGGGTCACGTCGACAACGACAAGAAGTCCAAGAAGCGCTAATTTTCTCTTGACAGAGAGGAGGTACAAAGATGGAAGCAAGAGCAGTTGCTCGCAATATTCGCATTGCGTCTCGTAAAGTTCGCCTGGTGGTTGACTTGATTAGAGGCAAGCAAGTAGGTGAAGCATTGGCGATCCTGAAGCACACGCCAAAAGCAGCTTCTCCAGTTGTTGAAAAACTCCTGAAGTCGGCTATTGCAAACGCTGAGCACAACTACGAAATGGATCCTAACAACCTGGTAGTTAGCAAAATCTTCGTGGACCAAGGTCCTACGTTGAAGCGTTTCCGTCCGCGCGCTATGGGTCGCGCAAGCCGCATCCATAAACGCACTAGCCACATCACAGTGGTACTAAACGAGAAATAAGGAGGGTTACGTGTGGGTCAAAAGGTAAGCCCGGTAGGTCTTCGGATCGGTGTCATTCGTGACTGGGAGTCCAAATGGTACGCTGACAAGGACTTCGCAACACTGTTGCACGAAGACTTGAAAATCCGCAAGTTTGTAAAAGGGCGTCTGAAAGATGCTGCTGTATCCACTATCGAAATCGAACGCGCAGCTAATCGCGTGAACGTAACGATTCACACCGCTAAGCCTGGTATGGTAATTGGTAAAGGTGGGGCAGAGGTAGAAGTTCTGCGCAAATCCTTGACTGATCTGACTGGCAAACGCGTTCATATCAATATCAACGAAATTAAACGTCCGGATCTGGATGCTACTCTGGTAGCTGAAAACATCGCTCGTCAATTGGAAAACCGCATTTCTTTCCGTCGTGCGCAAAAGCAATCGATCACTCGTACGCTGCGTGCTGGCGCCAAAGGTATCAAAACCTTGGTAAGCGGTCGTCTTGGCGGCGCGGACATCGCACGTTCTGAAGGTTACAGCGAAGGTACTGTTCCGCTTCACACTCTGCGTGCCGACATCGACTACGGTACTGCTGAAGCTCATACCACTTATGGTCGCATCGGTGTAAAAGTGTGGATCTACCGTGGAGAAGTCCTTCCAGCGAGAAAGAACGTCGCTACTGAGGAAGGAGGCAAGTAATCATGTTGACGCCAAAACGCGTGAAACACCGTAAACAACACCGCGGGAAAATGACTGGTAACGCAAAAGGCGGTACTACTGTTGCGTTCGGTGAATACGGATTGCAAGCATTGGAGCCATCTTGGGTAACGAACCGTCAAATCGAGGCTGCTCGTATTGCGATGACTCGTTACATCAAACGTGGCGGTAAAGTATGGATTAAAATCTTCCCTGACAAGCCAATTACACAAAAACCGCTCGAAGTACGGATGGGTTCCGGTAAAGGTTCTCCAGAGAAATGGGTAGCGGTTGTAAAGCCAGGCAAGATCATGTTTGAACTTGCTGGCGTACCTGAAGAAGTCGCTCGCGAAGCTATGCGTCTTGCTATGCACAAGCTGCCTATCAAGTGCAAATTCGTGAAGCGTGAAGAAGTGGGTGGTGACGCACATGAAGGCTAATGAGTTCCGCAATTTGACCACTGCCGAGATCGAACAAAACGTTGCTTCTTTGAAAGAAGAGCTGTTCAACCTTCGTTTCCAGTTGGCAACAGGTCAACTCGAAACCACATCTCGCATCAAACAAGTGCGTAAGGATATTGCTCGTGCGAAAACCATCCTGCGCCAGAGAGAATTGGGAATCGGCTAATTAAAGGAAGGAGGTTTGAACGATGACCGCAGAACGCAATATGCGTCGATCCGTTGTAGGTCGCGTTGTTTCCGACAAAATGGATAAAACCATTGTTGTACTTGTTGAAACCTACAAGAAACATCCTCTGTACGGCAAACGCGTGAAATACTCCAAAAAGTTCAAGGCTCACGACGAGAACAATACGGCAAAAGTGGGCGACATCGTAGAGTTGATGGAAACTCGTCCATTGTCCAAAGATAAACGTTTCCGTTTGGTACGTATCGTCGAAGAGGCAGTAATCGTATAAGTCAGATTTTCGGATATCAAATCCGAAAGGAGGAACAGTAAATGATCCAAACTCAGACGAGATTGGCTGTTGCTGACAACTCCGGTGCAAAAGAACTCATGTGCATCAAGGTTCTGGGTGGTTCCGGTCGCAAAACGGCGAACATCGGTGACGTTATCGTGTGCTCCGTAAAATCCGCTACACCCGGCGGCGTTGTCAAGAAAGGTCAAGTAGTTAAAGCAGTTGTAGTTCGCTCTGTTAGCGGCGTTCGTCGTCAAGATGGTTCCTACATCCGTTTTGATGAAAATGCAGCTGTAGTCATCAAGGAAGACAAGTCCCCTCGTGGTACTCGTATCTTTGGACCAGTAGCTCGTGAGCTCCGCGACAAAGATTTCATGAAGATCATCTCTCTGGCTCCAGAGGTTATCTAATTGAACGGAAAAACTCAGGCAGTTTGTTCGATAGGAGGTGCACCAAGCGATGCACGTTAAAAAAGGCGACACTGTTATCGTAATTGCGGGCAAAGATAAAGGCAAAAAAGGTCGCGTTCTCGCTGCTTATCCAAAGAAAGAACGCGTTCTGGTTGAAGGTATCAACCTCGTGAAGAAACACAGCCGCCCGTCCCAAGCTAACCCGCAAGGTGGCATTGTGACTCAAGAAGCAGCGATTCACGTTTCCAACGTATCTTTGATCGATCCGAAGTCCGGAAAACCTACTCGCATCGGTTACAAAGTTTTGGATAACGGTAAGAAAGTTCGTTACGCGAAAAAGTCTGGCGAAGTAATCGACAAGTAGTCTGGTTGGAAAGGAGGATATCCTAGATGGCAACAAGATTGAAAGAAAAGTATACAAAAGAAATCGTGCCTAGCCTGATGAGCAAGTTCAACTACACTTCCATCATGCAAGTGCCGAAAGTTGAAAAGATCATCATCAATATGGGTGTTGGCGAAGCGGTAGGCAACGCTAAAACCTTGGATGCTGCGGTTGAAGACCTGCAAACCATCTCTGGTCAAAAACCTGTAGTAACTCGCGCAAAGAAATCCATCGCTGGTTTCAAATTGCGTGAAGGTATGCCGATCGGTGCGAAGGTTACCCTGCGCGGCGAGCGTATGTACCACTTCCTCGACAAATTGATGAACGTATCTCTTCCACGTGTCCGTGACTTCCGTGGCGTTTCTTCCAAAGCGTTTGACGGTCGCGGCAACTACACACTTGGTCTGAAGGAACAACTGATCTTCCCTGAGATCGAGTACGATAAAATTGACAAAGTTCGCGGTATGGACGTTGTAATTGTTACTTCCGCGAAAACGGATGAGGAAGCTCGTGAGTTGCTGACTCAAATGGGTATGCCATTCCGTAAATAAACCCACTCGTAAGGAGGGAAGAATGTGGCAAAGAAATCAATGATTATCAAGCAACAGCGCAAACCGAAGTTTGCAGTGCGCGCGTATACTCGCTGCGAGCGTTGCGGACGTCCGCACTCCGTATTGCGCAAATTCAAACTCTGCCGTATTTGCTTCCGTGAACTTGCTTATAAAGGTCAAATTCCAGGCGTGAAAAAAGCAAGCTGGTAATTTGAAACGGGAAGGAGGTTTTCTCTCATGGTTATGACTGATCCAATCGCAGATATGTTGACACGTATTCGTAACGCTAACATGGTTCGCCACGAGAAAGTGGAGATCCCAGCGTCCACCATCAAGAAGGAAATCGCGCGCATTCTGAAAGAAGAAGGCTTCATCCGTGATGCTGAGTTTGTTGAGGACAACAAACAAGGAATCATCCGCGTATTCCTGAAATACGGTGCGAACAACGAGCGCGTTATCACAGGTCTGAAACGTATCTCCAAACCAGGACTTCGTGTCTATGCGAAAAGCAATGAAGTACCTAAGGTTCTGGGTGGCCTCGGTTGCGCGATCATCTCCACATCCAACGGTGTGATGACTGACAAGCAAGCTCGTCAAGCTCATGTTGGCGGAGAAGTTCTTGCATACGTTTGGTAATTAACAGATTGTAAAAAAGCACAGGAGGTGCACCACATGTCTCGTGTCGGTAGAAAACCGATCGTGGTACCTGCAGGCGTTACCCTCACTCTGAACGGAACTGAGCTGACGGTAAAGGGCCCTAAGGGTCAACTCGTTCGTAACTTCCATGAAGATATTAAAATCAACATTTCTGAAAACGAAGTTGTTGTAGAGCGTCCAAGCGACAACAAACTGCATCGCTCTCTGCATGGTACAACTCGTGCGCTGATTGCCAACATGGTAAAAGGCGTATCCGAAGGCTTCACTCGTACTCTGGAGCTCGTCGGTGTAGGTTATCGTGCTACGAAAAACGGGAACGGCGTTACTCTTTCTCTCGGTTTCTCCCACCCAGTGGAAGTTACTCCAGAAGCGGGTATCGAAATCGATGTACCAAACCAAACCACTCTGGTGGTAAAAGGCATCAACAAAGAGCGCGTAGGTCAAGTTGCTGCTGAAATTCGTTCGCTGCGCAAACCTGAGCCATACAAAGGTAAAGGTATCAAGTACAGCGATGAAGTGGTTCGTCGTAAAGAAGGTAAAAAAGGTAAATAAGCTTCTAGCTTCATGAGAAAGGAGGCCGCTTAATGTTTACGAAACCTGATAAAAACAAAGCTCGGAAAAAACGTCACCTGCGTATTCGCAAACGCGTGATTGGTTCTGCGATCCGTCCGCGCCTGAACGTGTTCCGTTCTTCCAAGCACATCTACGCTCAACTGATTGATGATGCAAATGGTGTAACACTGGCATCTGCATCTTCTCTGGATAAAGAGCTGGGCCTGAAAAATGGCGCTAATGTGGAAGCTGCTGCTGCTGTAGGTACATTGATCGCTAAGCGTGCAAAAGAAAAAGGTACGACTGAAGTGGTTTTTGACCGCGGTGGTTACATCTACCATGGACGTATTAAAGCACTGGCAGAAGCAGCTCGTGAAGCTGGTCTGCAATTCTAACAACAAGGAGGGTAAGGAATGCGTATCGACCCTAGCAAATTAGAGCTCGAAGAAAAAGTAGTCGCTGTTAACCGTGTAGCGAAAACGGTTAAAGGTGGACGTCGCATGAGCTTCAGCGCCCTGGTTGTTGTGGGAGACCGTAACGGCCACGTAGGTGCTGGTATGGGTAAAGCTCAAGAAGTTCCAGACGCCATTCGCAAAGCGATTGAAGACGCTAAGAAAAAATTGATCCGTGTACCGTTGAGAGGAACAACCATTCCACACGAAGTTATGTGCCAATTCGGTGCTGGTAAAGTTCTCATCAAGCCTGCTGCCCCAGGTACAGGTGTTATCGCCGGCGGACCTGTTCGTGCCGTACTCGAACTGGCTGGTGTAGGCGATATCTTGAGTAAATCTCTTGGTTCCAACAATCCTATCAACATGGTCAACGCTACGCTGGAAGGCCTCGGCCGTCTGAAAACAGCGGAAGAAGTCGCGAAACTGCGCGGTAAGACTGTTGACGAGTTGTTGGGTTAATAAGGAGGGAATGAACATGGCAAAATTGCAAATCACCCTCAAACGTAGCCTGATCGGTCGCACTGTAGACCAAAAAGATACTGTAAAAGCTCTGGGTCTTCGCAAAATCAACTCCACTGTAGTGAAGGAAGACAACGCTGCGATTCGTGGAATGATTTTCAAAGTGAAGCACTTGGTTGAAGTGAAAGAAGTAGAAGCATAATCACACATCTCAATTAGTTAGGAGGTGCAACGTATGAAATTGCATGAACTGAAACCTGCAGAAGGATCCCGTCACACTCGTAAGCGCATTGGTCGCGGTATCGGTAGCGGTACTGGCAAAACTGCTGGTAAAGGTCACAAAGGTCAAAACGCTCGTTCCGGCGGCGGAGTTCGCCCTGGTTTTGAGGGTGGTCAAAACCCATTGTACCGTCGTCTGCCTAAACGCGGTTTCACTAACATCAACCGCAAGGAATTTGCGATTGTTAGCCTGGATGCGCTGAACCGCTTCGAAGAGGGTACTGTTGTAACACCTGAACTGTTGAAAGAAACTGGTGTTATCAGCGCACTGCGCGACGGTGTTAAGGTTCTTGCTAACGGCGAACTGACTGTGAAGCTGACTGTAAAAGCTCACAAGTTTTCCGGAGCTGCAGCTGAGAAGATCGCTCAAGTCGGTGGAACAACCGAGGTGATCTAATGTTAGCGTCCTTAACTAACATTTTTAAAATTGGCGACTTACGTCGTAAGGTCCTGTTTACCCTCATGATGTTGGTCGTCTTCCGGATCGGTAGCTTTGTACCGGTTCCGAACGTCAACGTCGAGCTGTTTCAGCAGAACACAAACCACTTGTTGGGTTTGTTGAACACCTTCTCTGGTGGAGCACTGCAAAACTTCTCGATTTTTGCCATGGGTATCATGCCATATATTACGGCATCGATTATCATGCAGCTGATGTCGATGGATGTTGTGCCTAAGCTGACGCAATGGGCACGCGAAGGGGAGGTTGGCCGTCGCAAGATCGCTACCGTTACCCGTTACGCGACAATCATCCTTGGCTTGATTCAGTCAGTTGGGATGACAATCGGCTTTAATAATATGGCACCTGGCTTGCTCAACGACACTTCGATTGGCAGCTATGCACTCATCGCGCTGACACTGACGGCTGGGACCGCATTCATGATGTGGATGGGGGAACAGATTACGGAGAAGGGAATCGGCAACGGGATTTCGATCCTGATCGTTGCCGGGATCGTCGCCAACATTCCAACTGGAGTTACGACGATTTACACCACACAGTTCGGTGATCCTTCCCAGAATGTCTTTTTCAGCATCGTCAAAGTTGCGATCATTCTGCTGGTAATCCTCGCTATTATCGTCGGGGTTATCTTTATGCAGCAAGGTATCCGCAAAATTCCGGTGCAATACGCGAAGCGAGTGGTTGGACGTAAAATGTACGGTGGTCAATCCACCCACATTCCGTTGAAAATCAACTCTGCCGGTGTTATTCCCGTAATTTTTGCTGTCTCGCTGGTACTGTTCCCGTCGACAATCGCACAGTTCTGGGTGGATTCATCCGGAACAGGGTTTGCCAACTGGATTTATCAAAACTTCCAAGTGACTGAACCGTTGGGAATGACGTTGTACGCTATCCTGATTCTCGGTTTCACCTATTTCTACACATTTGTTCAGATTAACCCTGTACAAATGGCAGAAAACATGAGAAAAAATGGCGGTTACATTCCTGGTATCCGACCCGGTAAAAACACTGAGGTATACATTACTCGTACACTAAACCGTCTAACTTTGGCTGGCGCATTGTTCCTGATGGCAATTGCCATTTTGCCATTCTTCTTCAGCAAGCTGGCTAACCTGCCGCAGCAGATTTACATCGGCGGCACTTCGCTCTTGATTGTGATCGGGGTAGCTCTTGACACAATGAAGCAGATCGAAAGCCAGATGATTAAACGCCATTACCAAGGGTTTATCAAGTAATGACTTAGATGTTTAGAGAAAAGCTTCTGCAGCTTTTCTTTATGGGACGGAGGGAATGGACGTGAACATAATCCTGATGGGGCTGCCTGGTGCCGGTAAAGGAACACAGGCAGAACGTATCGTAAAAGAGTTTGACATCCCGCACATTTCGACTGGCGACATGTTCCGAGCAGCGGTTAAAAACGAAACGCCGCTCGGACTGCAAGCCAAATCCTTTATGGATAAAGGTTTGCTTGTTCCCGATGAAGTAGTCATCGGAATTGTGCGGGAGCGCCTCTCGATGGACGACTGCGCGAAAGGATTCCTGTTGGATGGTTTTCCGCGCACAGTCCCGCAGGCGGAAGCGTTGACAGCTACTGTGAAAGAGCTGGGACGCGAAATCGATCATGTGATTAACATCAACGTTCGTCGCGAGCAATTGATTGAACGTCTGACCGGTCGCTGGATCTGCCCTGTATGTGGAGCTAGCTATCACACGATGTTCAATCCTCCAAAAGAGGCTGGCGTGTGTGACAAAGATGGTGGTAAGCTGTATCAGCGTGATGACGACAAGATCGAAGTGGTAACACAGCGTCTTGATGTCAACATCGCCCAGACTCAACCACTCATCGACTACTACTCCGCACAGGGGCTCCTGCGAGATATCGATGGGGAACAAGATATCCAGGTAGTGTTTGCGGAAATTAAGTCGTTGCTAAGAGGGTAATTGCCGAATGATTATCCTGAAGTCGAAAGCAGAACTTGAGGTTATGCGCGAAGCTGGTCGTATCGTCGCACTCACCCATCAAGAGCTGGCCAAGGCGATCAAGCCTGGTGTCACGACAAAGCAGCTTGACGAAATTGCCGAGACATTTATTCGCAGCATGGGAGCAGTTCCATCATTTAAAGGCTACGGTGGCTTTCCAGGTAGTATCTGTGCTTCAGTCAATGAAGAACTCGTACACGGGATCCCAGGAAAACGGACGTTGCAAGAAGGAGACATCATCAGCATCGACATCGGTGCCCAGTTTCAGGGGTACCATGGAGACTCCGCTTGGACGTATCCGGTCGGCAAAATTTCCGCGGAAAATGAAAAGCTGTTGCGGGTAACGGAAGAGGCGTTGTTCAAGGGGCTTGAAAAAGCTGTTCCTGGGGGACGATTGTCCGATATCTCTCATGCCATTCAGGTTCACGCAGAAGCTGCCGGCTTCACACTCGTCCGCGAGTATGTGGGGCATGGGATTGGGCAAAACTTGCACGAAGATCCGCAGGTTCCTAACTACGGCCCGCCTGATCGGGGTCCACGGTTAAAACCAGGCATGGTGTTGGCAATTGAGCCAATGGTAAATGCCGGCGAACGTTATGTCCGCACATTGGAGGACAATTGGACGGTAGTAACATTGGATCGGAAAACATGTGCTCATTTTGAACACACCATCGCGATTACGGAAGATGGCTATGAGATTTTAACACGAACATAATGCGAGAGTACCGAGTGTTTCGGGATTGTCGTCCAACGTGTCGACGATAAGTTCGTTGTGTGATCATTTCGCAAAACTCATGGTCCGACTGAAGAGCAGAAGAAAGGAGAGTTTACCATGGCAAAAGATGATGTCATTGAGGTAGAAGGTACAGTAATTGAGCCTTTGCCGAACGCTATGTTTCGAGTAGAATTGGAGAATGGACACAAAGTCCTCGCTCACGTCTCCGGAAAAATCCGCATGCACTTTATCCGCATCCTGCCGGGGGATAAAGTAACTGTTGAACTGTCACCGTACGACTTGACCCGCGGACGTATTACGTATCGCTACAAATAGCAAGCAAAACCCCTAGAAAAGGGAGGCAAGAACCATGAAAGTGAGACCTTCGGTTAAACCGATCTGCGAAAAGTGCAAGGTTATCCGTCGTAGAGGTAACGTAATGGTTATTTGTGAAAATCCTAAGCATAAGCAAAAACAAGGGTAAACAAGGAGGTGCTTTTGACACATGGCACGTATTGCAGGCGTAGACTTGCCGCGCGAAAAACGCGTTGAAGTTGCTCTTACCTACATTTTTGGTATTGGCCGCCCCACGTCTCAAAAAATTCTGGCCGCTACTGGCGTAGATGTGAACACTCGTGTTCGCGATCTGACAGAAGACGAAGTAAGCAAACTGCGTGATTACATCGACAAGAACGTGAAGGTGGAAGGCGATCTCCGTCGTGAGATTTCCTTGAACATCAAACGTCTGATGGAAATCGGATGCTTCCGTGGAATCCGTCACCGTCGTGGACTGCCAGTTCGCGGTCAACGTACTAAAACAAATGCTCGTACACGTAAAGGCCCACGTCGTACAGTAGCTAACAAGAAGAAGTAAAGGAGGGTAAACTGACATGGCGAAAAGAAAACAGGCTACAACAACTCGTACCCGTCGTCGTGATCGCAAGAATGTTGAAGTCGGCGTAGCGCATATCCGCTCCACTTTCAACAACACGATTGTAACCATCACAGATCCACACGGTAACGCGATCTCTTGGTCCAGCGCTGGTTCCCTCGGCTTCAAAGGCTCCCGTAAAAGCACTCCATTTGCTGCGCAAATGGCTGCTGAAGCGGCTGCACGTGTCGCTATGGAACATGGCATGCGTTCCCTCGAAGTATCGGTAAAAGGTCCAGGTGCTGGTCGTGAAGCAGCGATCCGTTCCCTGCAAGCAGCTGGTCTCGAAGTGAACATGATTAAAGACGTGACGCCAATTCCGCACAACGGTTGCCGTCCACCAAAACGTCGCCGCGTGTAACTGGTTTATATTGTTCAGAACATGTCCATACTAGAATGGTAAATTCTGATTTATAGCTTGTCATGCACGCAAACGGTAAACCGCCGGGGAAATTCCTGAGTGGGCACGTATGCGGCCCACCCAAGGATTTCGACGTTTTGAAGGAGGGTTTGTTTAATGATAGAAATAGAAAAACCAAAAATCGAGGTTGTGGAAGTTAGCGACGACAACTCGTATGGAAAATTTGTTGTAGAACCTCTGGAACGCGGATACGGGACTACCCTTGGCAACTCGCTGAGAAGGATTCTTCTTTCGTCCTTGCCAGGTTCGGCAGTTCGTACTGTTCAAATCGACGGGGTTCTTCACGAGTTCTCTACGGTTGAAGGCGTCGTTGAAGATGTAACCGAGATCATCCTGAACATCAAAGGCTTGGCGCTGAAGATCCATTCCGATGAAGAAAAAGTAATCGAGATCGATGCAGAAGGCGAAGGCGTTGTCAAAGCGGGAGATATCCGTGCTGACAGTGATGTGGAGGTCTTAAACCCTGATCTTCATATTGCAACGTTGGCCAATGGCGGTCGTCTGCATATCCGCATGACAGCTGGACGTGGTCGTGGTTATGTTCAATCAGATGGAAACAAGTCTGAGGATCTGCCAATTGGCGTGATTCCGATTGATTCGATCTATACGCCGATCAAGCGCGTTAACTATCAGGTGGAAAATACCCGTGTAGGGCAAATGACCAACTACGATAAGTTGACACTTGAGGTTTGGACAAACGGCAGCATCAGTCCGGAAGAAGCCGTTAGTCTCGGCGCAAAAATCATGACGGAGCACTTGAACCTGTTTGTCGGTCTGACCGATGAGGCCAAAGATGCTGAGATCATGGTTGAAAAAGAGGAAGACAAGAAAGAAAAAGTGTTGGAGATGACAATCGAAGAGCTGGATCTTTCTGTTCGTTCCTACAACTGCTTGAAGCGTGCCGGTATCAACACCGTGCAAGAGCTGACGCAGAAGACCGAAGAGGACATGATGAAAGTCCGCAACCTGGGTCGCAAATCTCTGGAAGAAGTGCAGGAAAAGCTGGCTGAACTCGGCCTGTCCCTGCGCAGCGACGACTAGAGAAGCAAACCCTGACAGCAGACTTTTGTTCTCTCAAGTCAGCCCCCATTTTGGGGGAATACAGATCTGGCTTCCCGACAGTAGAAGTTTCTACGTAGTGTTGCCAGCTTGAAAAGGGAGGTAAAGACATGGCATACCGTAAATTGGGTCGTCGTAGTGCAGCTCGTAAAGCGTTGTTCCGCGACTTGGTAACTGACCTCATCATCAACGAGCGCATCGAAACTACAGAGATGAAGGCGAAAGAACTGCGCCCAATCGCTGAGAAAATGGTTACGCTCGCGAAACGTGGCGATCTGCATGCTCGTCGTCAAGTTGCTGCTTTTGTTCGCAAAGAAGTTGCGAATGCAGAAGGTCGCGATGCTGTACAAAAACTGTTCGATGAAATCGCGCCTCGCTTCAAAGAGCGCAACGGTGGATACACTCGTATCCTGAAAGCCGGCCCTCGCCGCGGCGACGCTGCTCCGATGGCGTACATCGAATTCGTTTAATAATGGATAGAAACTGGTCATTTTACATGGGAAACGAGACACAACCTCGATACCGGTAATCGACCGTGAAAAGGGTGGGGGCAGATCTGGTCATAGGCTGGACTCTGATTCAACCCTTTTTTTCTTTCTCTAAGGAGAAATCCTGCTAGTCTGCAAAGGCTGGAGAGGATGTGAATGCCTCATGAATGAAGAGAACCTGCTGGCACTGCAAGAGGTATCCTATACCTATGATGATGAGCTTGGCAGTCGTGTCCCGGTATTGAAGGACGTCGATCTGACCATTCAAAAGGGTTCCTTTGTGTCTGTATTGGGTCATAACGGCTCGGGCAAGTCTACGATGGCAAAGCTGATGAATGCCTTGCTTTTGCCAGAGGGCGGCAAGGTGCTCGTCGCCGGGATGGATACGTCCCAAGGGGAACTGGTTTGGGAAATACGCCGCCATGTGGGCATGGTCTTTCAAAACCCTGACAATCAGATTGTCGGGGCGACGGTGGAAGATGATGTGGCCTTTGGGCTTGAGAACATGGGCGTCGATCCTGCACAGATGCGCCAGCGTATTGATGAGGCGCTGGCTTCGGTCGGGATGGAGCCGTACTTGCTGGCGCAGCCGCACCGGCTGTCAGGGGGACAAAAGCAACGCGTGGCAATCGCGGGCATTATGGCGATGCGGCCATCCGTCATCATCCTGGATGAAGCGACAGCGATGCTTGATCCCCAGGGCAGACAGGAAGTGCTGCAACTGGTCAGACGGCTGAATCGTGACGAAGGAATTACCATCATCAACATTACCCATTTTCCCGAAGAAGCGGTCTATTCGGACAAGGTCGTTGTGATGAATGCCGGAGAAGTTCTGATGGAGGGGCCGCCTGGTGACGTGTTCAACCAGGTAGAACGTTTGAAAGCGGTAGGGCTGGATGTTCCCTTTGCCGTCCGCCTCCGACACATGTTGGCTGCCAAAGGGATTGATCTACCGTTTGTACTGCACCAAGAGGAGCTGGTGGAGCACGTATGCAGATTACTTTTGACCAGGTAAGCCATATCTACGGAAAAGGAACCCCGTTTGAGCGGGTAGCCTTGCACGACATCTCGTTTACGATTCCGTCCGGTTCGTTTGTCGGGATTATCGGGCAGACAGGCTCTGGCAAGTCTACCTTGATCCAGCATTTGAACGGCTTGCTTTTGCCCAGCGCTGGGACCATTACTTTGGGGGACACAGTTATCACCTCGAAGCAGCGTTTGCCTCACGAGCAAAGGCGGAATATCGGGCTTGTTTTCCAGTATCCGGAGCATCAACTGTTTGAGGAAACAGTGGCAAAAGACGTTGCCTTTGGACCTTCGAACTTTGATTTGCCGGAAGCGATGGTAGAGGCCCGCGTGAAAGAGGCTCTTGAAATCGTTGGACTGGATTACGAAAAAGTCAAGGACCGTTCGCCTTTTCACCTGAGTGGCGGGCAAATGCGCCGTGTCGCGCTGGCAGGAGTTCTGGCCATGCAGCCAAAAGTGCTTGTATTGGACGAGCCGACGGCAGGGCTGGACCCGATGGGGCGTCAGTCGATTCTGGAAGCGATCTACCGCATTCACCAGGAGCAAAAGCTGACGACGCTATTGGTCACCCACAGCATGGAGGAAGCAGCGCGCTACGCCGACTATATGCTGGTACTGGCACAGGGCACGATCGCCTTGCAGGGCAAGCCGGATGAAATCTTCATGCAGGCAGAGCGTCTCCGCGAGCTTGCTTTGGATGTGCCGGAGACAGTCGCTTTTGTGTCGAGGCTGAATCAATTGCTGCCGGACAAGGAAAGTCTGCCAAACTCCGTTTATCGGGAGGAAGAGTTGATTGCCCATCTGCTGGAACGACTGTCCGTACCGAAGGAGGGCTAGGCATGCTGCAGAATATTGCCATTGGTCAGTACGTACCTGGGCATTCCTTTTTACATCGCGCAGATCCGCGAAGCAAACTGCTCTTTATCATTCTTTTTGCAACGCTAGTCTTTCTGGCCAACAATACGGTCACCTATGCCGTATTGGTAGCCTTTACCCTGTATGCCGGGCTGCTCTCCAGGCTGTCGCTTGGCTACATCCTGAAAAGCTTGAAACCGGTATGGATCTTGATCGTGTTTACGATCATCCTGCACATTTTCCTGACAAAAGGCGGCGCGGTGTACTTCCAATGGGGCTGGTTTACAGTCGAGGAACGTGGAATACAACAAGCGATCTTCATTTCCTTGCGGTTGGGACTCCTGGTGGTGATTAGCTCCTTGCTGACGTTGACCACATCGCCAATCGATTTGACGGAGGGACTGGAGCGCCTGCTCGGACCATTTGGCCGGATTGGGGTTCCTGTGCACGAAATCGCCCTGATGATGTCGATTGCGATCCGGTTCATTCCGACCTTGATGGAGGAGACGGATAAAATCATCAAGGCGCAGACGGCCAGGGGAGCCAATTTTACGAGCGGCAGTCTCGTGAAGCGAGCGCAAAGCCTGATCCCGATCGCGATTCCGTTGTTCGTCAGCGCGTTTCGCCGGGCCGAGGATCTCGCTTTGGCGATGGAAGCGCGCGGCTATCGAGGCGGTGTCGGGCGAACCCGATTGCACAAGCTGGCCTTTTCCTGGCGAGATGCCGGGATAGCAGCTGCCGGAGTGTTGCTCGCGATTACGATTGGATGGTGGCGTGCATGAAGCGGTTACGCTGTGTTTTGGGATACGATGGAACAGACTTCAGCGGTTTTCAGGTTCAGCCCGATCAGGTAACGGTGCAAGGGGAGATCGAAGCCGCTCTGAAACGAATCACGGGAGAAGAGATTCAAATCCATGGTTCGGGTCGTACCGATGCCGGGGTGCACGCGCGCGGACAGGTGATTCATTTTGATACGAACAGTCACATTCCGTTGGACAAGTGGCGGTTTGTACTCAATAATCAACTGCCTGACTCAATTGTGATCCGGTCGGTAGAAGAGGTGCCGGAGACTTTTCACGCCCGTTTTGACGTACGGGTGAAGGAGTATCGGTATTGCATTGACAACAACCCAGTGGCAGATGTATTTCGTCACCGCTATGCCGACCACATCCGCTTTCCGCTGGACGTGGAGGCGATGCAGCAGGCCGCACGTCATTTGGTGGGAGAGCATGATTTTACGTCGTTTTGCTCGGCGAAGACATTTGTCGAGGACAAGGTGCGAACGGTGTACAGCCTGACTGTGGAGCGCTTCGGCGGCGAAGTATGGGTAACGTGCCGCGGCAACGGCTTTTTGTACAACATGGTGCGCATCATAGTGGGCACCTTGGTAGAGGTCGGGCAGGGCAAACGCCATCCCGATGAGCTGAAAAAGATTCTTGCGGCACGGGATCGGGAGATGGCAGGAAAGACAGCGCCAGCCAAAGGTCTGACGATGTGGGAGGTCGTCTATTAACAGACAGATTTCCAACTATTAGACCGAGGGAAGGCCCTTGACTACGAGTCTGTGATGTAGTACGATATTCCTTGGTATTTTAACCCCGCCTAGCCCCACTCTAGCCCCGGGATTGAAAGACAAGTTCGTGATAAATGAAACACCTGGAAGAGTTGCTCACCCGTTAGCAGCAATTTTCTTCCATTGCAAGTTTCGATTGTTTTGGTTATAAGTAGATGGACATGTAAAGGTAAGATACTTAGGAGGGACAAAAATGCGTACCACATATATGGCGAAACCGCTCGAAGTTGAGCGCAAATGGTACATCGTTGACGCAGAAGGCCAAACGCTGGGCCGTCTGGCAAGCGAAGTAGCTTCTATCCTGCGTGGCAAACTGAAACCTGAATTCACTCCACACGTTGACACTGGCGATTTCGTAATCGTAATCAACGCTGACAAAGTGAAATTGTCTGGTAACAAGCTGCAAGACAAAATTTACTACTCTCACTCCCTGTATCCAGGAGGTCTGAAAAAGACTACAGCTGGCGACATGCTGAACAAAAAACCAGCTCGTATGTTCGAACTGGCTGTAAAAGGCATGCTGCCTAAAAACAGCTTGGGACGTCAAATGTTCACGAAGCTGAAAGTATACGCTGGCGCTGAGCATCCTCATGCAGCACAAAAACCAGAAGTTTGGCAAATTCGCGGTTAAGGTAAAGGGAGGAAATATACGTGGCACAAGTACAATACTACGGTACAGGTCGTCGTAAGCACTCCGTAGCACGTGTTCGCCTGGTTCCAGGTGAAGGTCGCATCGTTATCAACAAACGTGATATGGATAATTACTTTGGTTTGGAAACACTGAAATTGATCGTAAAACAACCACTCGTTCTGACTGAAACCCTCGGTCGTTACGATGTACTGGTTAACGTAAACGGTGGCGGAACCACTGGTCAAGCTGGTGCAATCCGTCACGGCGTTGCTCGCGCTCTGCTGAAAGCAGACCCAGAACTGCGCGGCGCTCTGAAACGCGCTGGCTTCCTGACTCGCGACCCTCGCATGAAAGAACGTAAAAAATACGGCTTGAAAGCAGCTCGTCGCGCGCCTCAATTCTCCAAACGCTAATTTTTCCGTTTGGCAAGGCTCTCGAACTTTTTTGGTTCGGGGGTCTTTTTTTATGCTATATATCGCTGTCAAAAGCCCCGCTCCGCTGCCTTTCCAAACCGCAAGCCCCCCTCACAGCCCATGCGTGGAATAATTGTTTCTGTTTGTCCATATGATGGAACGAGAATGGGACAAAAGGGGACGATACGCCGTGATACGAAAAGGGGTAGGCTGGATACTGGCTTTTGCTTTACTGGTGGTGCTGTTCACCTACGAATCACCGGATCGTTCGTCGTGGATGGCATGGTCGCTGCCGCTGACAGGAACCGTCATTGCCATCGACCCGGGACACGGGGGCAAAGACGGTGGTGCTATATCCAGCACAGGCGATGTGGTGGAAAAGGAGGTGACGCTGGCAATCAGTATGTACTTGCGGGATTTTCTCCAGCAGTCAGGCGCGTTTGTCATCATGACGCGGGAGGAAGACAAGGATTTGGCATCGCCGGAGGCTGACCTGGCCAAAAGAAGAAAAGCAGAAGACATTCGCAACCGGGTGAAACTGGTGAATGACAGCTCTCCCGATTTGCTGGTCAGCATTCACGTCAATTCCATCCCTTCACCCAAATGGTCGGGTGCGCAAACGTTTTACTCGCCTACGTTTAAAAAAAGCGCGGAGGTATCCTATCTCATCCAGGATGAGATCAAGCGGGTGCTGGGCAATACCGATCGTGTGCCGAGCAAGACGAACAACGTATTTTTGATACGGGAAGTCAACTGCCCGGCTGTTTTGGTCGAGGTTGGGTTTGTCAGCAACACCGAAGAAGCGAAACGGCTGCAAAGCCAGGAGTACCAAAAAGCGATGGCGAATGCGATCTACCAGGGGATTTTGCGGCAGTATTCCGGTGAAAAAGTGCCAATGACACCTTGAACGGGCGGCGGCTGTGTCCCGCCCGTCCGAATGTGCTATAATGAACGCGCAAACCATCTAGTGATAGAAGGTATGGAAAAATGATGGCCAAGACGATATAGATGAGGTGAGCAACCATGTTGACCAGAGAACAAATTCTGGAAGCGCTGCGTGATGTGAAGGATCCTGAAATCAATCGCAGTCTGGTCGAGCTGAACATGATCCGGGACATCCGTGTTGAAGGCGCTACAGTGAGCCTGACAGTCGTTTTGACGATCTCCGGCTGTCCTCTAAAGGCCAAGATCGAAGACGACGTCATAGGGGCTGTGAAAGCGCTTGGAGCGGAGGAAGTGCGCGTGCATTTCGGCTCGATGACCGATGAGGAGCGAGCAGCCCTCAGCGCTCAGCTGCGCAATACCCAGGGCGGACAAACACATAATATGACGCCGGGACAAGCTCCTTTGCTCAATCCGATTCTGGCCAAGGATTCGAAGACAACCTTTATCGCCATTACATCCGGTAAAGGCGGCGTAGGGAAGTCAACGGTCACTGTCAATCTGGCCGTAGCCATGGCTCGCCTGGGGAAAAAGGTCGGCATTATCGACGCCGACATTTATGGCTTCAGCGTGCCGGACATGATGAACATCGACCAGCGCCCGACTGTCATTGGCGAAACGATTCTCCCTGTAGAAAAGCAAAACGTAAAGGTCATGTCCATGGGCTTTTTCGTCGAGGACAACTCCCCGATTATCTGGCGCGGTCCGATGCTCGGAAAAATGCTGCGCAATTTCTTTACGGAAGTGCATTGGGGCGAAGAGCTGGACTACTTGCTGCTGGACCTGCCGCCAGGAACGGGCGACATGGCTTTGGACGTGCATACGATGATTCCGCAAAGCAAGGAGATTGTCGTGACAACGCCGCATCCTACGGCAGCTTTTGTCGCGGCACGTGCCGGGGCGATGGCAAAGCGGACGGGACACGAAATTCTCGGTGTCGTGGAAAACATGGCCTGGTACGAAGCGAAGGACGGCTCCAAAGAGTACGTCTTCGGCCGCGGAGGCGGTGGAAAACTGGCAGAGACGCTGGCTACCGAACTTTTGGCGCAAATTCCGTTGGGACAGCCGGACAACCATCCATCTGAGCCGGATTATTCTCCTTCTGTTTACCGGGAAAGCTCCGAAATCGGACAGTTGTACCGTGACATGGCGAAACGCGTCATTGAAAAATGTGAGCAGAAGTAAGCGCAAAAGATACCAAAAAGGTGGGCTCTGGATGAGAGCTCACCTTTTTTCTTACGCTAAAACGCGGTCGCTCATCCTTGAACGGCTTCGTCAGAGGCTTTCTTAGGAAGAGGAGTCGCCACCGGAGTCTTCGCCCTTGCCTTTTTTCTTCGACTTGAGTTCTTTTGGCTTTGTCAGGTCTTCGGAGACCTTTGTCATGATTTTCATCAGTTCTTCTTGGAACAAAGGGCTTTGCAAGGACTCCTTCATGATTTGCATGGTTTGCTGGCGGTAAGCAGCGCTTTTCATCAAATCCATGAGATTTTTTTCAAACTCGGGGTCCTTCATCAGGCTGATGAGCTGTTTTTGGTACTCAGGGTCTTTCATCAGATCCTTCATCAGCGTTTTTTGCTCGTTCTTCATCGATTTGGCCAATGTGCTGGCGAATTTCGGATCTTTGAAGGCCTCTTTGATGTGGGGGCTGTTCGGATTCGTCATGCTTTGTATTAAAGTGGTGCGAACAGTGGACTCGTCAATCATCAGGTTTTGCTTGAACTTTTCATCTTTCATCATTTTGCTAACGGATTGCTTCGCTTCGTCAGTCTGCAATATGTCCAGCACCATGTCTTTGACACTCTTATAATCAGGCTGAGACGAACTTTGTGCTTGCCCGCCGCTTGAGCAACTGGATAGGACCAGACAGACAATTGCGGAGAGCCAAAAAGACAATGCCTTTTTTCTCATGGGGTGGACACCTCCTTCTTTACTCTGCCTAAGAGTAACGTGCGCATTTTGTTTTGTTCTTACGCTAGTATTTTCTTGTATCCATTGGTACAATCATATTCGATGTGGAATGGAGGGAATGTTTGGTGAGCTTAAGAAAGTATGGTTGGCTTTTTGTCACCACGTTGCTCTTGGGGGGACTGGGAGGGGTTCTGGTCGCCTTTATTTTTGATTTGGACAAGCTTTCGGAAGGCAGCGCGGGCAACTTTTTTGTCGGCACACTGATGTATCTTTTGTATGGGATGACCATTAGCATTGTGGCCCAGATGGGTTTTTTTGCGTATATGACAATCAATTATTTTGCCAAAACGATTTTCAAGACGCCTTCTTTGTGGCAGAGCGTTCAAGTTTTTTTCATACTCTTTGTCTTTTTTGACATGATTTACCTCCGCTACACGTCGCTGGGCGAAGGAAAAGGAGTCGGACCATACTTTATTGAGCCGATTTTGCTTTTGATTGTCGCTCTGGTTACTGCTTACGGAAAAGTAAGGCTGACGAACAGAACGGCGTGGATTCCCACGATGTTTTTCATGTTTGTCATCACGGCTCTGGAATGGATTCCGGCCCTGAAGGAAGACAGCGTGCATGCGACATTGTCCATGCTTGTACCCTTACTGTTTTGCAACGTATGGCAAGTGATGCATTTGCATCGTCTGGTAAAAAGAGAAAGCTGACCTTTATCGCGGTCAGCTTTTTTGTGTACGTTTAATTCACTTCCTTGCTCTGGATGCTGGTGCCGGCGATCAGTTCGGATACCGTGACGAACTCGTATCCTTGCTTGCGCAGCTGATCGATAATAACGGGAAGGGCTAGATGAGTCTCCTTGGCGGAATCACTCGCATGCATCAGGATGATGTCGCCAGGATGGGCTTTGGACAGAACGTTTTGGATGATGACATCTTTTTTCGGCTCGATCCAGTCCTTGGAGTCCGTATCCCACTGGACAACCGTATACCCCATCCGGTTGGCAATTTCCAGTACGCGTTTGTCAAAATCGCCATTCGGCATGCGAATCAGGGTCGGTTTTTTTCCAGTCATCTCTGTCAGGATGGAGTCAGCCTTGGCGATCTGGCTGCGAATTTCCTCATCCGTGTATTTGCTGTAGTTGTCGTGCTTATGGCCATGCGAACCGATTTCCAGTCCGGCCTCCTTGATTCTTTTCACAATTTCCGGATGGCGCTGACTCCAGGGAGAGGACAGGAAGAAGGTTGCCTTGTTTACATTTTTTTCTTTCAATACATCGAGAATAGGGAGTGCGCGGTTTTCTCCCCAACTGATGTCAAAGGTGAGAGCAATTTTCTTCTCCTTGGTATCTACCTTGTAGATTGCCTGGGGCCCCTGCTTGTTGCCGCTGCTGGAAAAAGCCGAGATCGTATCGCGTTCCGCATAGCCAATCACTGCGGTCAACAGAATAGCTGCTGCGATAATGAGGATTTGCTTCAAACGATTGGTACTCACGACATAAATGAATCTCATGGATAAGCACCTCCTTTGTCCGATAACAGTTTATGCAGGGAAGACAAGGATATTCTTTGGCCAGTTGGCTATTGTTGAGGTACAATGCATATAGTGAATGTAAGAGGCAGTAAAGGAGCGTTGCTCATGAACAAAAGGCTGCAGCGTCTGTGGTTGGATAACAAACGGTTTTTCCTGACCGCTTGTCTCATTTTTTTCGGGAGCGGTCTAATTGGCTATTTGCAGGCCCCCGCCATGGATCCCGTGGTAAAGAGCATGATGGAGCAACTGAAAGAAGTTGCGGATCGGATCAAAGAGAGCGGGGGAGGCGTGTTCGCTACGTTTTGGGCGATTTTTTCCAACAACGTGCTCAGCGCATTGATGATGATGGCCCTTGGATTGTTTTTTGCATTCTTTCCCATAATTGGAATGCTGACAAACGGGTTGCTGCTCGGGTACATCTTCGCAAAATCCAGTGAGATTGGGATTAGTCCGTGGCTGGTTTTCAGCGCAGGCATTTTGCCACACGGGATTTTTGAATTGCCTGCGGTCCTGTTTGCCGCGGGAATTGGCATACGGCTCGGGATACTCAGCCTGCGATCAGTCGGGTTGCTGTTTGCGCCGCACAATCAGGAGCGCGTGAAAAATGACTGGTACGACACTCTCAAGCAATTTCCAACTGCGGTGATGCTCGTCATTGGATTGCTTCTGATTGCGGGGATCGTAGAAAGTTCGATTACGCCATTTATTCTCAAAGCCACGATCGGGGAACAATTACAGCAAATGAACTTGCTGAAATAATTCAGAGTTGCTAACAAATTAAAGCCTTCCTAAACGGGAGGCTTTTCAATTTGAATAGGGTTGAATTTGGATGGAAAGGATAGAGGTTAGATTCGTAAGGCGGAGGCGATATCGTTGTTAGGGTTTTTGTTTAATGCCAAAGAAGTGCAAGAACTAGAGTATTTACTGAAACGGGAACTCGAAGAAATGTTGCTCGACTTTAGCGATAAACGAATCGACTCTTTGGTGAAGCGCGCTATGGAAGAACGCTACTCCATCATGTTCCGCATGTATGCCAGAATAGCCTCTCCCAGTGAGCTTTCCAAGTACGTGAGACGCAGAAAACTGGGCGAGGAACACTTCACCTAAAACTTTTTGAAAAAAACTATTGACTCTTATGCGGGTGACATGATAGATTAGTTCTTGTCCTTGAGACGCCATCACGAAAAACGATGAATACTCAGCGGACAAGCAATCAGTAAATGCTCCTTGAAAACTGAACAGCGAAA
>NZ_RHHS01000058.1 GCF_003710935.1 Brevibacillus gelatini | reverse complement strand
TTTTCGTATAAAAAGTCGATATTTCGACTTTGAGAAGCCCCTTTTTTACTTCAAAAACGTTGGTATATCAATGTTTTTAATTTTTAAACGTTAGCGGAAGTGTCCTTTCTGGTTATCTCCTATTTCCTTTATTCGGCTATTTTACAAGAGAAGCCCCTCTCAAATAACGCAAAATCGCCATCAGGTCCAACTCGCCTAGCCCTTCCTCCAGCGCTTGGCGATAGGTTGCCTGCACCGATTCCGCCAGTGGCGTAGACACGCCGGCCTCGCGGGCCAGGCGCAGGTCTTTTGCCATATGCTTCAAGGCAAAGGCTGCAGGATAGTCGTCTGCGAGAATCGAGGCCGCTTTGCCGCGAATCAGCGGAGTGCCTACAGCGCTTTGCGAAATAATCTCCAGCATTTGCTCCGTCTCAATCCCGAGCGAACGGGCGAACAGCAGCGTTTCCGAGACGCCTTGCACTGTGATGCCGAGCAAAAGATTGATCGCCAGCTTGGCAGAGGTGCCTGCGCCATTTGCGCCCAAGTAAATCGCGGTTTTGCCGAGCTTGTCCAATAGCGGCTTCGCCTCGTCGTAGTCCGCTTTTTCGCCGCCGACCATGATGACGAGTTGAGCTTCTTTTGCCGGACCGACACTGCCTGAAACCGGGGCGTCGAGAAAACGCAGCCCGGCTTTTTTCCCCTGCTCCGCCAAAAAGCGGGATGTCTCCGGGGAAACTGTGCTCATGTCAATCGCCAGCTTGCCGGATACTCGCCCGGACAGCACGCCATCTGCTCCTGTGTAGACTGCTTTTCCTGCATCGTCGTCGCTGACCATTGTGAACAGCACATCGCATTCCTCTGCGAGCTGTGGCAGCGACGTCACCTGTTTCGCACCGAGCGCGACCAGCGGAGCCGCCTTGTCAGGGGTGCGGTTCCAGACGCGCACGTCATAGCCTGCCGCAAGCAGATTGCCTGCCATCGGTACGCCCATATTGCCCAAGCCAATCCAACCTACGATCATGTCTGATTACTCCTTTTCGTCTTGTTGTTCTCCGACCTGTTTTTGTACAAGCTCCTTCAAGGCGGCATGCTTGGACGCTGTCATGGCAAACAGCTCGTCAAAGCCGCCCGGCAAGGTTTTGTCGAGGACGCGCAGCCCCTCCTCGGTAATTCCGCCTTTGGTGGCGACGCGCTCGATCAGTTCGTCGAAGCCAAGCTGCTCATTTTTCAAAAGCAAAGCCGTTCCCAGCATCGTCTCCACCAGAATGCTGCGGGCTGCTTCGATCCCCAATTCCGGTGTTTTGCGAACAGCCGCCTGGGCAAAAGCATCGAGAATCCCGGCGATCAGTCCAGGCGCACTGCTGCTCAAAATCGTCGCTGTCTCGATCTCACTCTCGGTAACTTCTTGCACCTCGCCAATGGCAGACAGCAGCGCCAGCAGATCCTCCCTTTGTTTGGCGCTGACTTTGCTGCTGTTTGTCAACAGCGATACCCCGTGCAACTCTGAGGAAGTGACAGTCGGAATCACTTTGCTGACCGGCCCGGAGTGGACGGTTTCCAAATCGGCAATGCTGACCCCGGCGGCGACCGAGACGATATGCTTGTCGGCAGCAACCGACAGCCCGCGTAAAACAGGCAAGATGTCCAACGGCTTCGTGCAAAGGAAAATCAGCTCAGCCTGCTCGCATAGCGCTTGCGTGGTTGCCGCGACGGCCACGCCGTATTCTGCTTGCAGCTTGTCTGCCTTTGCTTGCGTCCGGTTGAAGACGAGCACATTTTCCGGTAGTATCACTTCGCTTTTGCAAAACGACTTCACGAGCATTTGCCCCATACTTCCCAATCCGATAATTCCGATGCGCATGTACACAACCTCCCGTCCCATTGTATCGCAAGTCCATATAAAAAGGTACAGCCCCCATAGCGGAAGAGGCTGTACCTTGCTTTTGTTTGTGAAAAGACGATTAGTCTTCAGATTCTCGGAAAATCATGATGTATTTGGCCAGCTCCAGAACAGAAATCAGAGCGGCTGCTACGTAAGTCAGAGCGGCAGCACCCAGTACCTTGTTCGCTCCCTGTTCTTCCTCGTTGCGGATGAAGCCCATTTTCAGCATCAGCTCTTTGGCACGGCTGCTCGCGTTAAACTCGACTGGCAGCGTGATGAGCTGGAAGGCAACAGCGCCGGAGAAGAAAATAATCCCGATCAACAAAAGACCCGCCATCTTCAAAAAGAAGCCTGCGAGCAGCAGGAGCGGCGCAACACCGGATACCAGATTGACGACCGGGAAAATGCGGTGGCGCGCTACCAGCATCGGATACGAAACCTTGTGCTGAATGGCGTGGCCGACTTCGTGACAAGCAACGGACAAAGATGCAATGGAGTTGCCGAAGTAAACAGGATCAGACAGGCGAACGACGCGGTCCATCGGATCGTAGTGGTCGGTCAGCGTGCCTGGGATATGTTCGACTGGTACGTTGGTCAAGCCGTTTGCATCGAGCATCCGCCGCGCCGCTTCAGCCCCGGTAAGGCCGGAGGAAGCAGGGACCTCCGCGTACTTGTTAAAGGTTCCCTTTACGCGGAATTGAGCCCAGAGCGACAGTCCGAATGCGATGAAAATCAGAAAGTCCATCGGGTGAAAAAACATTGAGCACTCACTCCTCGTTTTTATCTACGAAATATGCACAATAGCAGTTCCATATACATTTTGTCCCATATCCATGTATACGAATAAGTGTCACGGCAGTTTCATTATTTTTATTGTACAATCTCTGACCAACCTTGACAATATCATCAAAGGTTTATATGTGGCGGACCACGCGGGCAAAAGCAAAAAAGCAGACACACCCTCTGGCGGGAATGTGTCTGCGTGGCACGTCTAGCGATCGTGGTTTTGCGTTTTGTGATGCTCGGTTTTGCGCGGGTTTTGGAAGCCGACGACCTCCATCATTTTGCTGCTCTCTTTGGGATCCAGCGTCTTTTCCGGAGCTTGCGGATACGTTTTTTCGCCTTTTGACACGAAAATCTCCTCCTCGCGATGATACTCACTTGTCATCGTTAGTATCTCCAAAAAGGAAGGGAGCGGACTTGGCAATGCTTGTCTCGGCAGCAAAAGCGTCAAGCTCATCCGTGCGGCTGTGTTACGCCTTCAACTGTGCGAAAGCGCGGTCGACAGCCGCGATTGTTTCCCGAATATCGTCTTCCGTGTGCGCGGTCGTGATGAACCACGCCTCGTATTTGGATGGGGCGAGGCAGATACCTTCGTCCAAAAGGAGGCGGAAGAAGCGGGCGAACAGCTCGCCATCGGCTTTTTGCGCGTCCTCGTAATTGCGGACAGGCTCGTCCGTAAAGTAAACAGCCATCGCTCCTTTGACGCGGTTGAGCTGAATGGCGACGCCGTGCTTGCTCGCAGCGTCGCGAATGCCTTTTTCCAAAAGCGCGCCAAGCCGCTCGAACTCATCGTAGACGCCAGGCTGCTTCAGCACTTCCAGGCAAGCGATTCCGGCGCGGATGGAAGCGGGATTGCCCGCCATTGTCCCTGCCTGATAGGCTGGACCGAGCGGCGCGACCTGTTCCATAATATCGCGGCGTCCGCCATACGCGCCGATCGGCAAGCCGCCGCCGATGATTTTTCCGAGCGCGGTCAGGTCAGGGGTTACACCCAGCAAGTTTTGCGCCCCGCCGTAGCAGAAGCGGAATGCGGTAATGACCTCGTCGTACACAACGAGCGCACCTGCTTCGTGCGTGATCCGGTTCACTTCTTCCAAAAAGCCTGGCTCCGGTGTGACGATACCGAAGTTGCCGACGATTGGCTCGACCAGCACGCACGCTGTTTCGCTGCCCCACTTGCTCATCGCTTCGGCAAACGCCGCGATGTCGTTGTAAGGAACGGTAATCACTTCGTTGGCGATGCTCTGCGGAATGCCGGCGCTGTCCGGAATGCCCAGCGTCGATGGGCCGGAGCCTGCCGCGACGAGCACGAGATCGGAGTGCCCGTGATAGCAGCCCGCGAACTTGATGATTTTCACGCGTCCGGTGTAAGCGCGAGCTACGCGAATGCACGTCATGACAGATTCTGTACCGGAGTTGTTGAAGCGAATGCGCTCCATCGAAGGAATCGCTTCGCGGATCATGTTGGCAAAAGTGATTTCCCACGGAGTCGGCGTCCCGTACAGCGTGCCGTTTGCCGCCGCTTCGCAGATCGCTTTGGTTACGTGCGGATGGGCGTGGCCGGTAATGATCGGGCCATACGCCGCCAAATAGTCAATATATCGGTTGCCGTCCACGTCCCAGAAATACGCACCCTGGGCACGCTCCATCGTCACGGGAGCGCCCCCGCCTACGGCCTTGAAAGAACGGGAAGGGCTGTTTACCCCACCGAGAATGACATCCATGGCTTGTTCGTGCAGCTGTGCGGATCGTTCACGTTTCATGCGTTTTTCCCTCTTTTCTTTATCGAAAAAGTCCTTCATTATCTTAACACAGCCAAAGACACCTGAATATGGATGGGGAGCTACAGTTTTCTACAGTTTCCCTTTTGCACATTTTCACAAGCTCATATACACTAACAGTTGTTATTTGAAGCAAGACAAAAAGGACGGTTTTCCATGATCCAAGTGAAGCATTTGCAAAAGGAGTTTCGCATCCACCAGGCCAGATCCGGGCTTGGGGGTGCTTTTCGTGACTTGTTCAGCCGCGAGTACAAGACCGTAAAAGCAGTGGATGACCTTTCTTTCACGGTGGAAGAGGGGGAAATGTTTGCCCTGATCGGGGAAAATGGCGCCGGAAAATCGACGACGATCAAGATGCTGACGGGCATTTTGACCCCGAGTGACGGCGAGATCGTCATTAACGGCTACGTTCCGTTCAAACAGCGCGAGGAATACGTGCGCTCCATCGGCGTCGTCTTCGGGCAGCGTTCGCAGTTGTGGTGGGATTTGTCTCCGCTGGAGTCGTTTCGCCTGTTGAAAAGCGTCTACAAGGTCGATGAGGCAGAGGGCGAAAAGTGGCTCACGCGCCTGATCGAGGAGTTGGAAATCAGCTCGTTCGTCAGCCAGCCGGTGCGCAAGCTTAGCCTTGGCCAGCGGATGCGCTGCGAGGTAGCGGCGTCCTTGATCCACAAGCCGCGGCTGTTGTTCCTCGACGAGCCGACAGTCGGGCTGGACGTGCTGGTGAAGCAAAAAATCCGCGAGTTTTTGCGCAATCTGAACGAGACGGAAAACATGACCATTCTGCTTACGACCCACGACGTTTCCGACATCGAGGCGCTCTGTAAACGGGTGCTGGTCATGGACAAAGGCAAGCTGATCTTCGACGGCCTGCTCAGCGATCTGAAGGAAAAGTGGGGCAATGGCACAGAGGTTTCCTTCCAGATGAAAAAGCGCACCTCCGCTGACGAGCTGCGCCGGGCGCTGGGCGATATGCCATGCAAGATCACGCAGGAAAACGAGTACACACTCAGCGTCCAGGTGCAGCAAAGTCAGGAAATGCTGCCGTTCGTCCTGTCTACCGTCATGTCGTCGTTTGAGGTCAGTGACGTGAAAATGTTGGAGACGAGCACAGAGGACATCGTCCGCAACATTTACCAGGCTGATACAGAGGTGCGGGACCATGCATAGGCTCTACATGGAACTGATCCGCATGCGCTTTTTGACCATGCTCGCTTACCGCGTGAACTACTACAGCGGCATTATCATCTACGCGATCAACATCGGCGCCTACTACTTCCTGTGGGGAGCGATCTACGGCGACCAGCAGCAGCTTGGCGGGCTGTCGGTCGAGCAGATGACCTCTTACGTGGCAATCGCCTGGATGTCGCGTGCTTTTTACTTTAACAACATTGATATGGAGATCGCCCAGGACGTACGGGAGGGCAAAGTCGCCATCGAGATGATCCGTCCCTACAACTACTTGTCCGTAAAAACGGCCCAGGCGTTCGGGGAAGGGATTTTCCGCTTCCTGTTTTTCGCGGGGCCGGGGATTTTCCTCATCAGCCTGATTATTCCCTTTCACTTTCCGGCGACCGCGACTGACTGGGGACTGTACTTGCTCAGTTTGCTGTTTGCTTTTCTCATCAATACGCAGATTAACCTGTTGACGGGTCTGTTCACATTTTTCCTGTTCCGCAACGACGGGATGATGCGGGCGAAGCGGGTCGTCGTCGATCTGATGTCCGGCCTCGTGCTGCCGATCAGCTTTTTTCCGGGCTGGGCGCAGACTGTCATGGGCTTTCTGCCGTTTCAGGCAGTCAACTACTATCCAAGTTTGATTTTTACCGGAGCGATTACTCATGGACGCGCCTGGGAATTGATCGGCTTTCAGGCGATCTGGATGGTTGTCATTCTGGTTCCTATCCTGGTTTTGTGGCGGATGGCGCGAAACCGGCTGGTCGTGCAAGGAGGGTAGACGATGCAAAACGTGAAACATATTTTCGGCATATTTGCCGACTACCTGGGCCAGTATTTCAAGACGCGGCTTGCCTATCGGGCTGATTTTCTCGGGGAGCTTGTGTCCAACCTCGTTTCCGAGCTGATTAACCTCGTGTTTATCATCGTCGTGTTCACGCACGTCCCGCTGATGAAAGACTGGACGCGGGACGAGATCATTTTCATCTACGGGTTCTTTTTGGTGCCGTATGCGTTGTTCTCGATGTTTTTCGGCTTTTGGGATTTCAACGAACGCTACATCATCCGCGGCGAGATGGATCGCATCCTGACCAGGCCGATTCACAATCTGGCGCAGGTTTGTCTGGAATCCATCGCGCCGGACCGCATTTTCGGCATCATCACGGGTCTGATTATCATGGGCTATGCGGCGTTCCAGCTCGACCTGTCGTTTCACTGGTACGACCCGCTGATCTTCATCGTGCTGGTCGTGAGCGGCGCACTCATCTACGGCGGAGTGTACACAGCGATTGCGGCCGTCAGCTTTTTCTCCGATTCACGGACGGGAATTGCCCCGATGATCTACAACATTCAGCAGTACGGCCGCTATCCGGTGGATGTGTACAACAAAGCGATCCGCATCGTGTTGACTTATATACTGCCGTTTGCCTTCGTCGGCGTCTATCCGGCTGCCTACTTTTTGCGCAAAGAAGTCTGGTACACCTACGCCGCGTTTACTCCGCTTGTGGCGGTCGTTTTCTTTGGCCTTGGTCTGTTCGTCTGGAACTGGGGAGTCCGCAAATATCGGGGAGCGGGTTCGTAGCAGTTGCGGCGTGATTCGCGCTGGAGAAACCGAATGGATATTGTTTTTATTTGCGACCCGTTATGGTAACATTAGAGGTAACAAGCTAAAAAAAGACCGTCCGGGGGCAAACGGACGGTCTGTACAATGGAAGCTTTCCCTCAAGGGGGCCGGCTCAAAAATTCTGGAAGAATAGACCGCTGGAGTTGGGACTCAAGGGCGGTCTATCTCTTTTTGGTCAAGGTAACTACCAACCCGATCAAAGCGACCAGGAACAACCCAAACTGGAATAGCAGTCCGAGCGTTTCGTTCGTCACCATAGCCTCACCCCCTTTCTACTGGGGATGAGCGGCGACCACCCTTGAGGAGCAGAGCTTCATTTGTACAGGCAGATTATAGCAAAGGGCGACTTTAGGCTGGGAAGCCTTTTTTTTATGAAAAATTAAAATCGCATTAAAAACATCGGAAAACAACAAAATTGTCGGTTTACCCGCTTCCTCTATTGTCAAATCAAAAAAGCGCAGTATAATATGCATATACAACTACACAATTCCTTCGGGGCAGGGTGCAATTCCCGACCGGCGGTGAGCGTACCGCGAGTACGTTAAGCCCGCGAGCCTCCTGAGCTTGCAAGCAAGCGACGGAGTGCAGGATCTGGTGAGATTCCAGAGCCGACAGTACAGTCTGGATGGGAGAAGGATGACGACAGTACGTTTTCTACACGTGCTTGTTTGCCTGTGCAAACGGGAATAGCGGCAAAAGGGGCATGCAGGATCAGTTCCTTTTGTTTCGTGAACCTGTTTTTATGCACATGCTTTGTCATACGCTTGTAAATTGCCCTGAGAATCTTTCTCAGGGTATTTTTGCGTGTGCGCAGGCAAAGCATACGGGAGCAACACGTGTGGCACGACCACTGTTGCCATTCCTCAAAGAAGGAGAACTAAAGAGGAGATGGTACACATGAAAGAAACAGCCTTGCATTCTTCGCGAAGAGCAACCCAGCGGATCGTGACGATTCCGATGCTGGCTGCCGTTGCCTTTATCCTGCAATATCTGGAGGTTCCCGTTCCGCTGATGCCGAGCTTTTTGAAGCTTGATTTCAGTACGCTGCCAGCGCTGATCGGCGGACTCATGTATGGTCCGGTGGCGGGAATCATCATTGAAGTTTTGAAAAATACATTGCACATGCTGTTGAAAAATACAGACGGACTGTTGATTGGCGAGCTTGCCAACGTGATTGCAGGGGCCAGCTTCATCTTGCCGGCTATCCTGCTCCAGCGCAACGGCCAAGGAAAAAAAGGCTTTTTGACGGGCCTTGCGCTCGGCACATTGCTGATGACGGTCGTCATGGCTGTCGCCAACGCATACGTCCTGCTCCCGGCCTACGCTGCGCTTTACCAGATGCCGATGGCAGACCTGCTTGCGATGTTCAATGCGACCAGCGTTTGGTCCCTTGTCCTGGCCGGTATCGTGCCGTTCAACATTTTCAAAGGCGTCGTGCTCGCCTTGGTCGCCTATCCTGTATACGCCAAGCTGGGCGCTCGTCTGGCCCTGCGTACCTCAAATTGACATCGGTCTTTCGAGTTGCTAAGATATGTTCTTAAACGAAGCATTTTTGTCAAAAAGGCGATGAAAGGACCCGCAGCTATTTCCCTCGTTCCAGAGAGTCGGCCCGAGTCTGGAAGGCTGATACGAGGCATACCTGCACCCCATCCTGAAGCCGCCAGCGACGAGCTGGTCCGGTTGCCCGCCGTTATCGGGTGAAAGAAGAGGACTGTGGCTCAAGCCATGGTCAATCAGGGTGGTACCGCGGAAGTCAATCCTCCGTCCCTATGTGGGATGGGGGATTTTTGCATTTTCATATAAGGAAAAAGGAGCGTAGAAGGATGAAAGAGGACAAAGCGTTTGTAAAAGAAATTACACCGCAGTCGGAAGATTTTTCGCGCTGGTACATTGATGCGATCAAAAAGGCGGACTTGATGGACTACACCCCGGTGCGCGGCTGCATCGTCTTCAAGCCCGACGGCTTCGAGCTGTGGGAGCGGATTCAGGAGGCGATGGACAAACGGTTCAAGGAAACCGGACATCGCAACGCCTACTTCCCGATGCTGATTCCCGAGTCGTTTTTCCAAAAAGAAAAAGAGCACATTGAGGGCTTCAACCCGGAACTGCCATGGGTGACGGAAGCGGGCGGCGAACAACTGGAGGAAAAGCTCGCTCTGCGCCCGACCTCGGAGACAATTATCGGCCACATGTACAGCCAGTGGATTCAGAGCTACCGCGATTTGCCGATCCTGATTAACCAGTGGGCCAACGTGTTCCGCTGGGAAAAGCGCACGCTGCCGTTTTTGCGCACATCGGAATTTCTCTGGCAGGAAGGCCACACCGCCCACGCGACAGAAGAAGAAGCACGCCAGGAAACGATGCAGATGCTGGAAATTTATCGCGAAGTAGTCGAGCAGGAGCTGGCGATTCCGGTATGGAAAGGGCAAAAGACGCCGAGCGAGCGCTTCGCGGGTGCGGTGGACACGTACTCCATCGAAGCGATGATGAAGGACGGAAAAGCCGTGCAGGCCGGCACCTCGCACTATTTGGGCGACAAGTTTGCGCGCGGCTTCGAGATCAAGTTCCTCGACCGCGACAATCAGTTCAAGTACGTGCATACGACCTCGTGGGGCAGCTCAACGCGGCTCATCGGCTCGATGATTATGGTGCATGGCGACGACCGCGGCCTGGCTTTGCCGCCACGGGTGGCGCCTGTGCAAGTCATCATGATTCCGGTAGGGCCGATGAAACTGCGGGAAAAAGTCATGGAGGCGTTCGATCCGCTTTTCGACGAGATCAAAGCGGCAGGGGTTCGCGTGCGTGCCGACCTGCGCGAAGAGACGCCGGGCTGGAAGTTCAACGAGTGGGAAATGCGCGGGGTGCCGCTGCGCCTGGAGCTTGGCCCGCGCGATGTGGAGAACGGTCAGGCGATTCTGGCCCGCCGCGATACGGGCGAAAAAGTGACCGTGCCGCTTTCCGGAATTGCGCAGACGATTGCCAAGCTTCTCGAAGACATCCAGCAAAACATGTTCCAAAAAGCGCTGGCTTTCCGGGAAGCTCATTCCCATCTGCATATCGACACCATGGAGCAGTTGGCTGCGCACATTGCCAACTGTGAGAGCGAAAACCGCCCAAGCGGCTGGGTGCTGGGCGGCTGGTGCGGAGACGACGCTTGCGAAGCCAAGGTCAAGGAAGAAACCAAGTTCACGTCCCGCAACATCCCGTTCGATCCGCCTGCCAAAAAAGCAGCCTGCATTTGCTGTGGCAAAGAGGCGAAGCATACAGTCTGGTTCGGGCGGGCGTACTAGGCAGCTCTGGTAACGCATACGGTTGAAACGAAGAAAAGGGAGTGTCCTTCGCGTAAAGACGAGGGCACTCCCTTTTGTTCTGAAAAACTAAGAAAAACCATCTCTTTTGATGGTTTTCCTGGTGCGATGTTCTGCTTTTTACAGAGGTTTGACCTGATCGTCTGTATCCTCAAACGGTTCATCTGAGTCGTCGGCAGGGTCAGCAGGCGTCAACGGGAACAGAACGTCGAAGAACTTGAATTTGCGTCGTCCCGCCTCGTTTTTAAGGCCTTTGTACTTTTGCAAAAGATCGCTGATCTCGTCGACCAGTTGGTTGCGCTCTTCCTGGCTCAAGTAAAATTCGGTCAGGTTAAAGGCAAACGTGTTCTGGTATTCCTTGCGTACATCCGGGTCGCTTGCGACCAGGCGGTTGAGTGTTCTCATGAGATCCTTTTCCGTGGTGCGAAACGGAGTGAACATGACTTCACTCAATTGCTGTGCGTTTTCTTCAATCATAAGTTGAAGCTTGACTTGAATCACCTTGGCGACTGGCTCGTAATATTTTTCCACGATGGACCCTTTGACGCGGGTATCCACCTGTTCGAGCAAACCGACACGCACGAGCTCCTTCACGTGGTAGTGAAGGCGTGCTGCATTTTCGCCTAGTTCCGTAGCGATTTGTTTGGCCGTACGCGGCTCCAAATCTTCGAAGAGTTCAAGAATCTTAACCCGTTCTGCTATGGCAAGGGATTTAAGCGCTTCTGGATCGGTTACTTCAAAAAACTCTTTCATGCCAATTCTCACCATCCAAATGACTAGGCCGTTTTATTTTTCTTAATTAATTCTAGCGTTTTCTGATTGAAAGCGCAACGTATATGCGGATGAAGTGCCTGTACGCTTGTGGTAAAATGAGACGAGTGATTTTTACGGAGGGATGAGCATGATCGCAAGCGGACAGGCCGCGCCGTTATTTACGTTGCAGGCCAATCAGGATCAGACAATCTCGCTTTCCCAATACCGCGGGAAAAATGTGGTGCTCTATTTTTATCCGAAGGACATGACGCCGGGCTGCACGACTGAGGCGTGCGATTTTCGGGACTATCATCCGCAGTTCGCCGAGCTAAATACGGTCGTTCTCGGGATCAGCCCGGATTCGGTCAAATCGCATGACAAGTTTAGCGCCAAGCACGAACTGCCGTTTCCGCTCTTGGCAGACCCGGAGCACAAGGTGGCAGAGGCGTACGGAGTGTGGGTACTGAAAAAAATGTATGGCCGCGAGTACATGGGGATCGAGCGGACGACCTTTGTGATCGACAAGGAAGGAAAGATCGCGAAGGTCTGGCCAAAAGTAAAGGTGAAAGGGCACGTGCAGGAAGTGCTGCAGTTCATCAAGGAAGAACTGCAAGACTGACAAGCAAGGCAGGTTTGATACATAGAGGAGGAGCATTCCATGAGTGTGTCTACAGAGTATGTGGTTCAGTCCTTTTGCCAGTTGGCGAACATCCCGAGTCCGTCCGGCAATACAGCCAAAGTCATGGCGTGGGTGGCCCAGGAGCTGGAAAAGCTCGGAGTCGAGTACAAGCGGACGAACAAGGGAGCGATTGTCGCAACCGTGCCAGGAGCACGTGACGACAAGGCGCGCTTGCTGACAGCGCACGTCGATACGCTTGGCGCGATGGTCAAGGAAATCAAAAGCAACGGCCGTCTGAAACTGACTTTGATCGGCGGTTTTGAGTTCAATGCAATTGAAGGGGAACACTGCACGGTGGAAACCGCGAGCGGCCGCCTCGTCACCGGAACGATTTTGTCCACGAAGGCTTCGGTCCACGTGTACGGCCGCAGTGCAGGCAAGGAAGAAAGAACAGACGCCAACATGGAAGTGCGTCTGGATGAAAAAGTGACAAACAGGGAGCAAGTGCAGGAACTGGGCATTTCCGTCGGGGATTTTGTCTCCTTCGACCCGCGTGTGACCGTAACCGACAGCGGCTTCATCAAGTCCCGGCACATTGATGACAAGGCGAGCGTCGCCATTTTGCTCGGCGTACTGAAGGAGCTTCGCGAAACCGGACAGCAACTGCCTTACACCACGTACTTTTTTATCAGCAACAACGAAGAGATCGGCTACGGCGGCAATTCCAGCATTCCGGCAAACGTCGTGGAGTATTTGGCGGTGGATATGGGAGCGATCAGCGACGGCCAGACGACAGACGAATACTGCGTCTCCATTTGTGCAAAAGATTCCTCCGGGCCGTACCACTACGGACTGCGCAGCCATTTGACCCGGCTGGCCCAGGAAAACGGCTTGCACTACGCGGTAGACATTTACCCGTATTACGGCTCAGACGCGAGCGCGGCGCTGCGCGCAGGGTACGACATCGTCCACGGGCTGATCGGCCCTGGCGTAGACGCTTCCCACTCCCACGAGCGCACGCACAAGGAAGCGCTGGAAAATACGGCGAAACTCGTCATGGCTTACCTGACCTCGGAGGAAATGCAAGCATAGGAGGACGGCATGAGCAATATGTATCAATGGGCCGATTATTACGACTTGACACAGCGCGGGGTTGCGGGCGACGTCGAGTTTTACCTGGAAGAAGCGAAGCAGGCTGGCGGCAAAGTGCTCGATCTTGCTTGCGGCACCGGGAGAATCGCGATTCCGCTCGCCCAGGCCGGGATCGAGGTGACGGGCATTGACTTGTCGCCGGACATGCTGGCGCGTGCACAGGAAAAGGCGAAAGAGCAAGGCGTGACCACAGGGCTTACACTGCTCCAGGGAGACATGCGCAGCTTCGATCTCGGGGAGACTTTTTCCCTCATCATGATCCCGTTCCGCTCGTTTTTGCACCTTTTGCACATTCAGGAGCAGATGAAAGCATTGCGGTGCATTCGCAAGCACCTGGCACCTGGCGGAAAGCTCGCGCTGAACGTGTTTGTGCCCAAAATCAATCATTTTCACGAAGAAAATGAAAAGATGTCGCTGCGCGGAACGTATCCACTGCCGTCCGGGGGAGAAGTGCTGATGTGGGATTACACCCGCTACGACCACTTTCAGCAACTGTGCGAAGTGACCCGCACGTACGAACGCACAGACGCACGGGGTACTGTGGTTGAGCGCGTGAATGGACGGTTTGTGCTGCGCTATATTTTTCCGACCGAGCTCCACCATCTGTTGCGCCTGAACGGGCTGAAAGTGACCCGGCGGTACGGAAACTTTGCCAAAGCGCCTTTTGATGCGAGCAGCACGGAATTGATTGTCGTTTGCGAGGCGTTGTAGCACTTTTTCAGAAAAAGAAAAAAGGCGGGGGTACAGATGAAGATTTACACAAAATCAGGGGATAAAGGCGAGACTTCACTGGTGGCGGGAGTGCGCGTGCCGAAGTTCGCAGATCGCGTCGAGGCGTACGGCACGTGCGACGAGGCCAATTCGCAGATCGGGCTGGCCCTGTCTCTTCTCCCCGCGACGGATGCGTGGCAGGAGCTGCAGGATGTGTTCCATGTCATTCAGACCAAGCTGTTCCATGTCGGCGCAGAGTTGGCCACACCGGAAGGGAAAAAAGTAGGCTGGCCGATCAAGGAAGAGGATGTCACCTTTTTGGAGGAGCAAATCGACAAGCTGGATGCAGGGCTGCCGCCGCTGACCAACTTCATTTTGCCAGGCGGCCATCCCGCTGCTGCTGCCTTCCACGTTGCCCGCACGGTTGTCAGACGCGCAGAGCGCAAAGCCGTCCATGTAGCGCAGCAGGAGCAGGTCAACCCGGCGGTCGTCAAATATCTCAACCGATTGTCTGACTATCTCTTCGTCGTCGCCCGTCACGTGAACAAAGAGACAGGCGGCGTGGAAAAAACGCTGCATGAATAAAGCAAAAGGGGCTTTCCCAAAAAGTCGGCGATCCGACCGGGAGAACGCCCCTTTTTGCTTTTGAATAGTCTCCAGCTCTTCGCCGAAAATTATCGGAGGTAGGTGGAGATGCCCGAACGAAACGGAATTTTATCAGTAGGAAAAGTGTCGTATAGCCGCTGACCGTCGCGGCAGGCATTGCCTTCGAGCAGCATGGTCAGCTGCGTGTTGGTGATCGGAAAAAACGAGAAGCCCTCCAGCATGTTGACGACAGGCTTTATGAGGGCGAGCGGGATGTGAATTTTGCGAACCCGCTTTTTGCCGATTGCCTCGCCGATGGCATCGAGTATTTCCGCGTAGGTGAGCCGATCAGGGCCGCCCGTTTCGAAAGTTTGGTTCGTCGCATCAGGCAGGCTCAAAGCCTGGACAAACACGTCCGCTACTGTTTTTCTCGCCACGGGCTGTAAAGGATAGGAGCCGTCCCCGATCACAGGCGTGGCCGGCATGCGCACCAGGTCGGCGAGCATGTTGACGAACTCGTCGCCAGGGCCGAAGATGACCGATGGCTGAAAAATGACGTAAGGGATTCCGCTTGCCCGCACGAGCTGTTCGGCTTCGTATTTCGTGCGGTGGTAGGCGCTTGTCGCGTTTGGCCGGGAGCCGAGTGCGCTCATGTGGATGAAGCGCCGCACGCCCGCCTGCTTCGCCGCCTCCAGGACGTTTTTTGTCCCTTCGACATGAATTTTGGAAAAAGTAATTCCTTTGCCCGGCTGCTCGCGAATGATTCCGACCAGATGAATGACCGCCTCGCAGCCTGCCATGGCGCTTTTCAGCGATTCGACGTCCAAAATGTCTCCTTCCGCCAGATAGACACGTCCCGGCCCGGTACGCTCTGCGCGCAGCTTGTCTTTGGAACCGGGGCGTGCCAAGCAAACAGCATCGTGGCCATCTGCAAGCAGCCGCTGCAGCACGCCTTTTCCGACAAATCCGGTAGCTCCCGTCAGGAAAACTTTCATTATGTATCGCCCCCGTTACATCTTTCCAAGCCCATTTTAACATCAGCATAGCAGTCACTGCTATCGCTTGCGACAATTGCCGAGCCGATCAGGATCGGTATAATGTAGGAAAAAGGGGGATATATTTATGGCACAACGCAAAGTACCCGTCGCAGACATTTTGGACACGCTTCAGCAAATGTACCCGGATGCCCACTGCGAATTGAACTATACAACCCCGTTTGAGCTGTTGATTGCAACCATTCTTTCGGCACAGTGCACGGATAAGCGGGTGAACGAAATTACCGAGCCGATGTTCAAGCAGTTGAACCGGCCGGAGCACTACCTGCACCTGACCCAGGAAGAAATGGAAGAGCATATAAAAGGTCTGGGCTTGTATAAAAATAAGAGTAAAAACATTTTGGAGACCTGTAGAATCTTGTACGAAAAGTACAACGGGGAGGTGCCGCAAACGCATGCCGAGCTGGAAGCGCTGCCGGGTGTAGGGAGAAAGACTGCCAACGTAGTCCTCTCCAATGCGTTCGGCATTCCGGCGATTGCAGTCGATACGCACGTATTTCGCGTGGGGAACCGCCTCGGTCTGGCCAAAAGCGACAATGTAGACGAAGTGGAGCGTCAGCTGATGAAGCGCATCCCGCGCGAAAAGTGGTCGGATGCCCATCACTGGCTGATCTGGCACGGCAGAAGAGTCTGCACGGCGCGCAATCCGAAGTGCGATCAATGTCCGCTGCAATCCATGTGCAAGTACGCCTTGGCGGAGGCCAAAAAAGCGGAGAAAAAAACGACGGCGAGGCAAGCAGGCAAGCAAGCCGCAAAGCCGAAAGCGAAGGCCAGAACGAAAGCGGAAACGTGATTTCCACTTCTTTCTCCTTAATTCAGCGTAATGGATATTGACAGTTTTCGCCGAATAGACGTACACTTATTTAAAGTAATTCTAATCAATGACAGACAGGATTGACTGATCTTTTGTCTTGCGAAGACTGTGGGGTGTGAAATTATGACACAGCGTGTGGAAAAAGCTGTAGAAATCCTCAAAAACACCGGGGTTCGGATGACACCTCAGCGCCATGCCATTTTGACGTACTTGCTGGAGACGATGACTCACCCGACGGCTGACGAAATATACAAAGCTCTCGAAGGTAAGTTTCCTAACATGAGCGTCGCAACGATTTACAACAACCTGCGGGTTTTTAAAGATGCGGGCCTGGTGATTGAGCTTACCTACGGGGACTCGTCCAGCCGCTTCGATGCCAATGTAGAGGAAGATCATTACCACGCGATCTGTTCCAGTTGCGGAGCGATTCGCGACTTTCACTTTCCGTATTTGCGGGAGGCGGAAGAAGCTGCCGCGAAAGACATTGGGTTCAAAGTCACCGGACATCGCATGGAAGTATATGGCATCTGCGAGTCCTGTCAAAAGAGCACCCACTAAACATGAGTTGTACGGACGAACACCTTTTGCTTCAACAAAAGCTGACGAGTTGAGGCGGAAGGTGTTTTTCTGTTGAAAGGTGTAACGTTTTGACAGATCAAACGTCTTCTTTGGGGGAGAGCTTGAGCTTGTCTCTCGTTTTTCCAGTATACAAAAGGTTGTGAATCGTTTGTATCCACGTTACGATCGAAATGACAGGCACATGAATATGATCTGGCCCGCATGCGGGCTTGTTTGGCTGGGAGGAGGATCAGGCCATGAACACGCAGCTTGGAATGGCACCTCGCCCCAGGCGTAGACGGAGAAGGGCGCTGCGCAGACTTTTTGCGCTCACGCTTTTTTTGCTGACGATTTTTGGCGGGATTTACTGGTTTTTCGTGCTCCGTGCTTCGACCGAGCACGTCCAGCCGTACGGCGGCGACAAAGCAGTCATCGTTTTTGAAGGAGAGCGGGCGGATGCCTCGTATTTGCTTGAGGCTGAGCAAATCTTGCTTCCTTTTGATTTTATCAAGGAAAAAATCGACCCGGCGATCTTTTGGGATGAGCCTACCAAGTCGGTAATCGTGACGACGAAGGACAAGGTGCTGCGAATGGAGAGCGGCGAGGTAGTCGCCCATCTGAACAAGCAGCCAGTCAATTTGCAGGTTCCCGTCAAGGAAGTGGGCAATACTCGCTACGTACCGCTTGACCCGTTGGAAAAGCTGTATCCTTTCGCTTTTGAGCGCAAAGCCGACACAGGCGTCCTGACGGTGGAGCAGGAAGGATACGAAATCGGCCAGGCAAACGTTATCAGTGACGAGGAAAAGGAGCCCGTTCGCGTTGGCGCTTCCCATCGCACTCCGATCGTTGCCGAGTTATCCCCTGGAGAGGTGGTTGATGTACTCGGCCAGCAGGAAGGATATTACCGCGTGCTGACCGCTTCCGGAATCGCAGGCTATCTCCCGGAGAAGAGTCTGGAGATGACCAGCAAGCGAAAAGTCAGCTTGCAGCACGCCACTGCTTCCGAGGGGCAAACTGCGTGGAAGCCGAATGGGCAAAAGGTAAACCTCGTTTGGGAGCACGTTGTCAATAAAAATCCGAATGTCGCCCAGATCGGGGCTTTGCCTGGCGTCAATGTCGTCTCGCCCACCTGGTTTGAACTGAAGGATGCGGAAGGGACGCTTTTGAACAGGGCTGACCCGGCGTATGTAAAATGGGCGCATAAGCGCGGCTATCAGGTGTGGGGGCTGGTCACAAACGGCTTCAACCCGGACTGGACCCAGGCAGTGCTCGGCAGCTACGACAAACGAGACAAGCTGATCGCGCAACTCATTCACTACGCGCACCTGTACGATCTGGACGGCATTAATATCGACTTTGAAAATGTGTACTACGAAGACAAGGAGCGACTCGTCCAGTTTGTGCGCGAGCTGACACCGTATTTGCACCAGCAAGGCCTGACCGTGTCAATGGATGTGACCATCAAGTCCAATGCGAAGACGTGGTCCATGTTTTTGGATCGCAGGGCACTTGCCCAGGTGGTCGACTACATGGCGGTCATGACGTACGACGAGCATTGGGCGGCGAGTCCAAAAGCAGGTTCTGTAGCATCGCTGCCTTGGGTGGAAGCAGGCTTGCAAGGTGTGCTTGAGGAAGTCCCAAACGAAAAGCTGCTGCTGGGCGTTCCTTTTTACACCCGACTGTGGACGGAAGCGAAGCAGGCTGACGGTACAGTCAAAGTAAGCTCCAAGGCGCTGTCCATGCCAAGAGCGCAGGAATGGGTGCAGGAGCGAAAGCTGACTCCCGTTCTCGACGAGGCATCCGGCCAGCATTACGTGGAATATCGTGATCCGAAAGACGGAAATGTTTACAAGATGTGGCTGGAGGACGTCTCTTCCATGAAAAAGCGGATCGAACTGGTCAAAAAATACGATCTGGCCGGAGTCGCTTCGTGGCGGCGCGGATTTGAAGAACCACAGATTTGGCCGACCATCGAAGAAGGCTTGAAAAGCGCTATAACGGCTCAGTAACAAATAAGCCACCTGCTGCCCCAAGAACGGGTTTTGTGCAGGTGGCTTTTTGCGTATCGAAAAGTCGAGGAACAGATCATGTCTGGTTGTGCTGCGGCTGCTCGTCTTCCAGACGCAACGGCTGTCCACAGAACATACAGGCATCTTCTTTTCCGAGCATCTTCGTTACTTTTTGGCACGAAGGACACTCCACCTGGGGAGCGGAGGTGGAAACCATGCCGGAAATCATGAACAAGACCGTACTGCCCATCGTCAGGATAAAGCCGATGATTAAAAGCAGTGTCATGAAGATGTGAGAGCCTTTGAGCAGATTGCCAAGGAAAGGTATAAAGTCCAGATAACCCCCGAAAAAAGCGTACCCTGTATACATCAGCAAAATGCCGATCACCATGCTCCAGTTGCCCCAAGTGCGCATGCGTTTGATTTTGCTCAGGCGTTCAGTTTTTTTCATCATCATTCCTCCTACCATACAGTATAGCATACAAAGGATTTGTCTGTTGACAAGCAGGAAACGAACAAATCGTGTAGAATCCATAAGTTCAACCCAGGGCAGGGAGGAACACGGTATGGCTATGAAGCGAGAGGAGAGTCAGCAAGCGTATCTGAAAAAGCTGCAACAGCGCCCGGACGTACAAGCTGTACTGGTTTTGCCAGTTTCGGATCTGCTGGTCCCGTTTCGTGATGGAGCCTTTTACTTAGTAGTGGTCAACCAGCCGCAAACTGAGGGGAAAATCCGCCGCCTGCATCTTCAGGGACGAGTGGTCATGGAGCAGCAGATTAGCACGTGGCAGCTTGAAAAAGGAGCGGTTTGTGGCCTGGATGAACGCCTTGCCGCGATGCTTGGCAGAGCCGAGGTTCTGTGGGACAAAGACGGCTACATGAAGCAAATGAAGCTCCGGCTGAACCGCCTGCCGTCAGCGATACAAAAGAAGTTGATTTGTAGGGAGTATTCCCAACTTCTCAGGTTTTTCCACGAGACAAAGGAGTTTTTGCAGCAAGGATTGATTCTGGATGCGTATCATTCGCTGATTCAATCGCTGCATTCGTGGGCGAGACTGATCGTATACGAGGCTGGAGAACATCCGCAGGCTGCATTGTGGTCCCAGGTGAAGCAGATGGATTCATCGGTATTCAAGCTGTACGAAGAACTGTCGGTAAACGGCGAGGCACTTGAAAAGCGGATTGAACTGCTTGTGCTCGCCATCGAGTTTTGGATCACCTCCAAAATCAAGGAGTCCGTCACTTTCCTAATGGAAGTCATGGAAACAAAAACAGGACCTTGGCGACTGGAGGAACTGATGAATCATCCGGCGATTGTAGATGCCAAAATTGAGGTTCCTCTTCTTATCGATAAAATGATTCAAAGGCTGCTGATCCAGGAAGTAGTCTTCACGGAGGGCGCAAATGGCGACAAGGAGATCGGCTTAATATTGCTGAGGTAAAAGTTTTTTAAATGATATTGACTTTTGATTCGGATACGTGCTATATTAACAATCGTCGCTGCTGCACAAACAAAATGTCGGCGATGATAACCCAAAAAAACACTTGATTTGATGAGTGGTTTTGTGGTAAATTAAAAAAGTCGCCTCTGGGCGATGGACGGAAAAATGCTCTTTGAAAACTGAACAGCGAAAGCGTTGATGAGTCTATCATTTTTAATGATTTACCAGCTTTGAACCAGTACCAAACTTTATTGGAGAGTTTGATCCTGGCTCAGGACGAACGCTGGCGGCGTGCCTAATACATGCAAGTCGAGCGAGGGTTTTCGAACCCTAGCGGCGGACGGGTGAGTAACACGTAGGCAACCTGCCTCTCAGACCGGGATAACATAGGGAAACTTATGCTAATACCGGATAGGTTTTTGGATCGCATGATCTGAAAAGGAAAGATGGCGTTTGCTATCACTGGGAGATGGGCCTGCGGCGCATTAGCTAGTTGGTGGGGTAACGGCCTACCAAGGCGACGATGCGTAGCCGACCTGAGAGGGTGACCGGCCACACTGGGACTGAGACACGGCCCAGACTCCTACGGGAGGCAGCAGTAGGGAATTTTCCACAATGGACGAAAGTCTGATGGAGCAACGCCGCGTGAACAATGAAGGTCTTCGGAT
>NZ_RHHS01000057.1 GCF_003710935.1 Brevibacillus gelatini | reverse complement strand
CACTATGGCTTGACTCACACATTCGGCTGGAATTTTTGGACGTGTCCTCTTTCTATATGGTATAATAACGTATTGTGATAACCAGTTGGAGGTTTACCGTTTATGGCAGAAGAAACTGCTCGGTTTCCCAAAGTCGATATTAGCCAGGAAATGAGAGAATCGTTCATCAGCTACGCGATGAGCGTTATTGTCAGTCGCGCATTGCCTGATGTTCGCGATGGGTTGAAGCCTGTACACAGGCGTATTTTGTATGCCATGCACGACATGGGACTTACACCTGACAAAGCGTTCCGTAAATCGGCTAACGTAGTCGGGGAAGTTATGGCAAACTACCATCCGCATGGGGACTCTTCCATCTATGAAGCGATGGTACGTATGGCACAAGATTTTAATATGCGTTATATGCTCGTGGAAGGGCAAGGGAACTTCGGTTCTGTAGACGGTGACCCGGCAGCGGCCATGCGTTATACAGAGGCGCGCTTCTCCAAGCTCGCGCTGGAGCTTTTGCGCGATATTGATAAAGAAACAGTGGACTTCACGCCCAACTACGACGGGCGCAAGGAAGAGCCGGTTGTTTTGCCTTCTCGCTTCCCGAACCTGCTTTTGAACGGGGCTTCGGGGATTGCCGTCGGGATGGCGACCAATATTCCTCCACATAACTTGTCGGAAGTCATTGATGGCGTGATTGCCATGATCGACAACCCGGATATTACGGTTCACGATCTGATGAAGATCATCAAAGGGCCGGACTTTCCTACAGCCGGAGAAATTCTCGGCTATAGCGGGATCCGTCGTGCCTACGAAACAGGCCGTGGTTCGATTATCATGCGAGCGAAAACCCAAATCGAAGAGGAGAAGGGCAAAGCACGCATTATTGTGACGGAGATCCCTTATCAGGTGAATAAGGCAAGACTCGTGGAAAAAATCGCAGAGTTTGTCCGCGAAAAGAAAATTGACGGCATTACGGATCTGCGCGACGAGTCCGACCGTAAAGGGATGCGCATCGTGATGGAGCTCCGCCGCGACGTCATTCCAAAAGTCGTGCTGAACAACCTGTTCAAGCATACGCAAATGCAGACCACGTTTGGCGTCAACATGCTGGCCTTGGTTGACGGTCGTCCGCGTGTGCTCAATCTGCGGGACATGCTGTATTACTATTTGCGGCACCAACGCGAAATTATCCGCAGAAGAACCGAATACGATTTGAAGCAGGCAGAAGCGCGCGCCCATATTTTGGAGGGCTTGCGGATTGCGCTGGATCATATCGACGAGATTATCAGTCTCATTCGCTCTTCGCAAACGACGGAAGAAGCACGCGAAGGACTGATGACAAACTACTCCCTGAGTTACGAGCAGGCACAAGCGATTCTCGATATGCGCCTGCAGCGTCTGACCGGTTTGGAGCGGGAGAAAATCGAGAATGAGTACCAGGAGCTGCTGGCGAAAATCGCCGAGCTGCGTGCGATTCTCGCTGACGAAGCCAAAATCTACGCGATCATTCGGGAAGAGCTGATCGAAATCAAGGAGAGATTCGGCGATGAGCGTCGCACAGCGATTACATTGGCGGAAGACCATATCGAGGACGCCGATCTGATTCCGGAAGAGGATGTCGTCATTACCTTGACTCATGACGGGTATATCAAGCGTCTGCCCGTATCCACCTATCGCTCGCAAAAACGTGGTGGTCGGGGAGTCCAAGGATTGGGCACCAAGGATGACGACTTCGTTGAGCATCTTTACATTACGAATTCGCATGATTATATCATGTTCTTTACGAGCAAGGGCAAGGTGTACCGCCTGAAAGGCTATGAAATTCCTGATCTCAGCCGGACGGCAAAAGGCACTCCGATCATCAACCTCATCCAGATCGAAAAAGGGGAGCGGGTCAGTGCGGTAATCCCGGTCAAGGAGTTCGACCATGATCGCTTCCTGTTCTTTGCGACCAAGAAAGGGATTATCAAGAAGACGACGCTGGAGTCCTTTGAAAACATTCGCAAAGGCGGGCTGATTGCAGTCAATCTGCGTGAAGATGATGAACTGATCGCGGTCCGTTTGACTGACGGACAGCAAGAGATCATCATGGGTACGCAAAAAGGGATGTCTGTTCGTTTCAGCGAAAGCGATGTGAGGACGATGGGACGCAACGCGACTGGCGTAAAAGGGATTACCCTCGATGATGACGACAATGTCATTGATATGGACGTCATCAAGCCAAACGCGGAAGTCCTGATCGTAACTGCCAACGGTTATGGCAAACGGACTCCTGTTGACGAATACCGCATCCAGTCTCGCGGCGGTAAAGGGATCAAGACCCACAATGTAACTGAACGCAGCGGTCCAGTGGTCGGCCTGAAAGTGGTTGAGCCACAGGAAGATCTGATGATTATCACGACTTCGGGCATTATCATCCGGACAGAAATGAAGGGTATTTCTGTAATGGGCCGCTATACGCAAGGCGTGAAACTGATTCGTTTGTCTGAAAACGAGCAGGTAGGTTCAGTAGCCAAATGCCCACCGAATGAGGAAGACGATGGAGTGGACTCGGAAGCGCAAGAGCTTGATGTTACTGTTGACGATGCTGACGCTCAAGCAAATGCTGAACCCGACGAGCCAACTGAAGAATAAGGAAAAATTTCGAGGAAGCGCCCAGTAAAATCATGGGGCGTTTCTTTTTTTGTGCAAAAAGTTTGAGAAACTGCTACTTTAGTCCTTTAAATCAATTGGAATTAGAGTAAAATTAGGAAAAGAAAACTATATGAACAAGTTGGATCAGGTGGTGACCAAGTTGCCGACCGTAGATGTGAAGCAACTGAACAGAGGAGCGAGATTGGCGGAGGAAGTATACACGGCATCAGGGGGAATGTTGTTTTCAAAAGGAACCCTTTTGTATGAGAAAGAAATCGAATTTCTCGAAGCCTTTATGATTAAAAAGGTAACTATTGAAGAAACCGGAGTTGGCAGTAGTACGGAATGCCCAGAAGCGCCAGCCGAAGAGCAGGCAAAAGCTTTTGATAAGCTGTCTCCTGTCAAGTCAACTATTCAGGAGACTTTCGACAGCGCGGTATCAAGGCTGAAAAACGTGATGAGTCAGGTACAGGGCGGAAATAACATCCCGGTGATGGAAGTGCGTGAGGCGGTCGCTCCGGTTATTGCGGAGTTCCAGCAACAGCCGCAAGCATTGTTGTCGCTGCACCGTTTTGCGCGCAAGGACTACACGTATGAGCATGCAATTGCGGTTGGCATCATTTCTTATATGATTGCCAAGTGGATTAAGGTTCCGGAAAAGGAATGGATGCAGGTTGCATTGGCAGGTACGTTGCTGGATATTGGCAAAACCAAGATCGACCGCAGAATTTTGCAAAAGCCCGGAAAGCTCACTGATGACGAATTCGAGGAAATGAAAAAGCACACCATTTATGGATACCAAATCATAAAAGCTTCCCATGGATTAACCGAAGGAGTCGCATTGGCCGCACTGCAGCATCATGAGCGGGAGGATGGTTCAGGGTATCCTTTAGGGCTGACAGGTTCAAAATTGCACCTGTACAGCAAGATTGTTGCGGTAGCAGATGTGTATCATGCAATGTGCTCGAATCGGATTTACCAACAAGCACTTTCCCCATATGTGGTAGTAGAGCAGTTGGTTCAGGACAGCTTTGGCAAGCTTGATCCGACCATTGTACGCAAGTTTGTGGATGGGATTACCCAATTTGCCATCGGCACGATTGTCGAACTGAGTGACGGAACGATTGGAAAAATTGTGTTTACAGATCGAAACCACCCTACTCGACCGATGGTGGAAACCGGAGGAAAGATTGTTAACCTGGTCGATGCCGGACACTTGTCGATTATCCGTGTACTGGAGCAATCTTAGAGCAGCGAGAGAGGCGATGAATACGCCTCTCTTTAATTTTAGCGAAAAATGTTTAGTTTAATTTTAAATTATACTTGCACAGTACATGAATACGTGATAAGATACCTATTGTCGCTTCGATGGAAGTAGACATCAAATAAGAAAAGATCATTCAAGTGTTGACTTCATGGTCCTTATTTGATAAAGTGTTGAATTGTCGCTGCTGAGTGAAAAGAAGTTCTCAAAAAAACTTCTTGCAAAAACTCAGACGGCATGATATATTAGTAAAGTCGCCTTTGGGCGATTGATAAAAATGCTCTTTGAAAACTGAACAGCGAAAGCGTTGATGAGTCTATCATTTTTAATGATTTACCAGCTTTGAACCAGTACCAAACTTTATTGGAGAGTTTGATCCTGGCTCAGGACGAACGCTGGCGGCGTGCCTAATACATGCAAGTCGAGCGAGGGTTTTCGAACCCTAGCGGCGGACGGGTGAGTAACACGTAGGCAACCTGCCTCTCAGACCGGGATAACATAGGGAAACTTATGCTAATACCGGATAGGTTTTTGGATCGCATGATCTGAAAAGGAAAGATGGCGTTTGCTATCACTGGGAGATGGGCCTGCGGCGCATTAGCTAGTTGGTGGGGTAACGGCCTACCAAGGCGACGATGCGTAGCCGACCTGAGAGGGTGACCGGCCACACTGGGACTGAGACACGGCCCAGACTCCTACGGGAGGCAGCAGTAGGGAATTTTCCACAATGGACGAAAGTCTGATGGAGCAACGCCGCGTGAACGATGAAGGTCTTCGGAT
>NZ_RHHS01000056.1 GCF_003710935.1 Brevibacillus gelatini | reverse complement strand
GCATTTTCGTATAAAAGTCGACTTTTCGACTTGGAGACGCCCCTTTGTTTGTATACCGATCAAGTCTTTTTGTTAAACCAATACACCAGTCTGTACTCCGAGCAGATGGGCAATAGCTGGCGGATACAGCTCAGGCGTGCCATACAGGCGCCAGAGGCCGTCTTCGCCTTTGCCGAACAAGCCGGAGATCATCCAGTCGGCAGTCAGCATGTCTTTCACATTTGCCGCTACAGACAACGTGATTTTTTCACCATTCGAGCGTTTGGCTACCAAACCGTTCGCGTCAACCGAAAGCACGACCAGCGTTTCTTCCACGACATCCTTTGGCACAGTCGCATGGTTGAACAGGTTATGGTTCGCTTCTTTTTCCAAGAGACCGCGCAAACGGTAGGCCTCCGGCAAGCTTTCCTTCAGCTCGGCAAACAAGGACTGCATGGTCGCATGCAAGCTTGTTGCCCCCTGCTTGTCCAGCCACTTGAAGAAAGCGGTCATGACCGACAGCAGATTTGCTGCCAATGTCTTCGTCACGGCATCTGCGCGTGTATAAATATCATGCACGAGGAAGTAAGCCAGGTCTTCCTTGCGCAACTGTTCCCATGTAAACGAAGGGCTGAACGCGCATCTGACAAAAGAGCGGAAGTTGTTCATAACCTCATCGTACTTTTTGACCGTTGCTTCCGACTTGCCACTCGTCATCTCCTGAACAAAACGGTTGATTTCCGCGAGCCTGTCGGGATGCACCGTATACACGCTCTCCGGCAAGCCTTCGATCAGCGGACGGGTGAGCAGGTTGTTCACATGCATGCTGTGGTTTGGCAGCGACAGGCGCGGACGCAGCATGTCTGTCCGAATGAAGCGTGCCAGACCTTGTCCTACTTTCCGGTCTTGCTCCAGCTGCTCCAGCAGGCTCTCCAGCTTGGCGTGCAGCTCTTTGCTGTCTGATGCCGCAACCAGAACAGGGGCCAGGTCTTCCAGCGCTTCGTGTGGCGTCACCAGCCATTTTTCCGCAAAATACGTCTGCACCGCCCACTGCAAAACTTTTGGCGGCAGCGCAGGCTGGCTGGTAATAAACAACGTGCCTTTGGACAGCTTCGAGCCGGTCGAGGTCAGGACGCGAATCTCTTCCTCGTGTTCGTACGCGGGCAGCAAAAGCAGTTGCGCCACTTCCTCAAGCTCCGGTGCGTATCCTTCCAGATACAGCTTGTCATTTTCGAGCAGCACTTCTGCCTGCACTTCGTACAGTTCCAAAAGCGCATCCTTCAAAGCGGAGAACAGGTGCTCTTCCTTGCGCGTCGCATACACCCACACTTCTTTTGTGCTGTCGGACTTTTTCAGTTCGAAAGCCGGGTTTGCCTCAATCGCCTTGAGCAGCTGCCCGCGATTTTGCAACGAGTACGTGCGACGAAGCAAGGCGTTTTCGCTGGTTCCTGCCTGTCCGTTGTTCGTTTCGCCAAACTGGACAATAAAGCGGTACAGCGCGGTTGTGTACACTCGTTTGCCTGTATCGTCGGCCGCTTCCTCGACTTCCGGATGCTCCTTCAGCCATCCCAGCAGGCTGTCCTTGACGTGCGGCTGCAAAATGATGCTGCCGGGAAACAGCATGTTGCGCAGCCCCAGGTTCAGCAGACGTCCCACGATGATCTGGCCTGGCATGACGTTCAGGTTGCCGGATCGCAGGATGTAATGCTTCTCCAGCGTCAGTGGCTGTTGAACGGTCAAAACCTCCCGATCAACCTCCATGATTTCGTACACGTTCAGATGCAAGCCGGCAAAAGCACGGCGCAGATCCGGCTCCATCCGGCGGCCGTGCTGCTTGATGTAGTTCTCAAGCAGCGTGCTTCCGCCTGTTTTGACATCCAGGACACACCAGTTGAAGAAATGCGCGGCCCACTCCGGACGTGTAACCTCCTGTTCGGACAGGCCGACTTCTGCTGCAAAGCGGCTGCGCGCTTCCTGAATCGTCTCGCTGGTCACATGGCCGCCGACGAAATGATTCAGACGCTCCACCCAACCTGCATATTCCTTCTGCAATTTTTGCTCATGACGGCTGCGCAGTTCGGTAATCGGAGTGACTACCCCGCAGCACTTCTTGTATTTTTTTCCGCTCCCACATGGGCACAGTTCGTTTCTTCCTACTGACATAGAGGGTTTGGATCTCCTTTCCATCCCACGCGGCATGCGCGGGGAATCCTGCACAATCCCCCTATTTTACCGCATTTTCCATCATGTGTTCAAGTTTTCTCGTTTCGGTTCATGAGCGATTCCCACATCGCCGTTGCCTTCCCACTGGCTGATAAACAGCTCCAGACGGTTCATCAACCGGACGATGCGCTGCTTTTCGCTCATGCATGCAGAAATAGCAGAGAGCTGGTTGGCGGCAAAAAGCTCCACCACTTCCCGCTCCATGTCTTGAAGGCGAATCCGATAACTCGCGATAACGTCGCGCAGCAAATCAAATCGCTGTTCCAACCGGATCATGGCCTCAAGCTTGCTCATTGTTGCTCACTGGTGGCAAGTACTTGCTGAATGCCAAGTACGATCTGCTCATGCTTATGTTTCTCTTTCATCAGCACTTCTATAGCTTGCATGTTGCTTTGTTGAAAATGAGTGACAACTTCCTGGGCCATCTCCTGGTTGCGGCCTTCCAGACGGCTGATCGCCTGTTGCAGCAGTTGTTGCACTTCCTCCAGCACTCGCACGTTTGTCGCATTTGTCATGTTCGTTTCCCCCTTGGTAAAAATTGGTTCCTGTTGTTCCGGTACAACTTCTTCTGTTTCACTCTCGATGTTGGCTATCGATACAGAAGAGTCAGCCGCTGCCATTTCTTCCACAGCCAGCTCCTCATCAGTCACATCACTGCGCACAATGATATACAGCGTATCTCCCTCAACCCGGAAACGGTCGTCCAGCATCGGCAGAAAAGCAGCATCTGCCGCGATCCCCACTTCTTGCTCCAAAAAATGGACAAGCGAACGGGCCGCTACCTGCGTGATGCCATTGTTCCGGCAAAAATCGTACACCTGGTCATTCGCCAGTGTCCACTCCGCCAAAAACCATCTGTCGTCGCCCTGATACTGCACGAAGCGAGGGTCGCGTTCCAGTTGCAACATGCGAAGGATCTGGTTCCAGCCAAACTGCGTCTGGCGGCGCAGCTCTGCGACGATCTGCTCCAGCTTTTTCGGATGCTGTGTGTCACGCAAAAAGCGGTACGCCAGATCGTACACCTGATGAGGCTGGTAGGTGATCTCCACGATCGCCTCCGAGCTGGCAACCCGCACTGGTGACTGCTCCATCTTCAACACTTTATCAAGCAGTGTCGCACTGTCCAGATCCATCAAAGCCGTCAGCTCATTCGCTTCCATCCGCGAACAAATCTCTGTACGTGGAAGGGAGCGCTCGCCGGACCGGAATACCTTCTTGACAATACTTGGTAGGGTATAGGTTGGCCGTTTCATGCACTTTCTCCTTCTCGTGATCGGCGTTCTTGCCAAATCAAATGGGAATCAAGAAGTAATTCTACAAAAAGAAAAAAAATCCTACCAGCCGCAAAGTGTTTGCCTATTTTGAAAAGAATAGTGCGCAGCCGGACTTTTGGCACAGGAGCGAGCACGTGGAAAAACCCGGCACGCTCTTTTCCATGCCGGGCAATTGTTGATCGGTTATGATTCTGTCCACTCGACCCAGCCGTCCACGACTTCGCCTGTAGCCGCGTCCACCTGCATTGCCTCCGTGTCGGCCGTTGGCAAATAGACGAGCTGCGGAGTGGCGGCAGTCTGTCCCCCTACCTTCGGATAGTCGTACGCCAGGCGCAGGGAAAGGTTTTTCAGAAAAGCCTGCTTCGCTTTTTCCTGACCGATGACGCCAGACTGATCGAGCGTCGCTGGCAGCGCAGGAGAATCGCTCACCTTTGCTGTCACGACCGCTCCCTTTTTCGCGTCTACCTCGACTGTATACAGCGGCGTTTTTGCAGGGATGCCGCTACTTTGCGGGTAGAAGGCATAGCTGTAGATCGGCCGGACGAGATTTTGGTCTGCCCAGCCAGGCAAATGGTCGATTGGGCGAGTTTCCGTCACTACGAAGGACTGCTCTTTGCCGAGCAAGTGCTTCTCGACAAATTCTCTCGCCAGGGCCTTTGCCTCTTCCGCCTGCAACGGCTTTTCCAGCTCCTGCTCTGCCGTTCCGTCGAGCCTGAACTCGATGAGCGATTTTGTCTTGCGATCTACCAAAACAGAAGCGCTCTGGTACATTCTGGCGTTCCACTCGTACAGATCCGTGTCCCGCTTTTTCACTTTCTCCGATGGCGCCTTGAACGACAGCGTGTTGATGCGCAGCTTGAACGTCGTCTCCAGCCACTTCTCCATTTTTTTGCGGTCGCCCCAGATGCTGTTGTCCGCATAGCCTTTCAGCTTGAGAACCTCACTATTTTTCATCTGAACAGCAGGAACAGCTTCTCCTGTCAAAGCGTCGATCACCGGCAGCTCAGTCGGCTGGTACACCAGCTTGCCCGCTGCCGTATCGTATACCAACTGCATATTCAGCTGGTTTTCCCATTCGCTTTTCGCCTTCTCCGGCGCTACTGCCTTTTTCGGGTCGGCCACCTCCGATGCCAGCGGCAGCTTGACTTTTTCCTGATGGAACCGGACAATCTGCCCCGAAGCGTCGATGAACGCACGGCCCATTTCTTTTTTCACCCAGACGTCGTTGAGCAGCGGGTAAAAAGACACGACAGCCAACTGATCGAGCTGTGCCCTCCGCTCTGTCGAGAGCATCGGCTGCGTATCAATAACGTGGCTGACAGGCACCTGCTCGCGGATAAAATCTTTCAGCTTTTGATAGCTTGCTTTTTTGTCCCATTTTTTCGACTTGTCCCGCTCGGTGCCTTCCAGCTCCAGGGAAGTAATGTTGCCGCGAGCATCGACGACCAGTTTCATCGATACACCTGCCGTAATGACGTTTTTCTTGTCAGACAGGGAAATGATCGTCTCGGAATTGCTGCCTTTGCCGATTGCATCGACATGCATCTCCGACAGCGCTGGCACGTAATCTTCTCGCAAATCGACCAGCAGCTCGCGCATGTCTTCCGGCAACGGAATGATTTCCAGATCAGATTTGCCGTCGTAGGCGTAAACGTGAGCCGGCACAAACGAAACTGCTGGCGCGGCAAGTACGCTGGCTGCCAGCAAAAGCACAGCCATTTTGCTCCTTTTTTTCACAGATTCTCCTCCTTGCAAAGCCAATCTTCTTTTAGTAAGACGCCCCGGACAGGAAAAGGTTTCAGAAAACTTGTGCCGCAAAAAGCCCAAAAAGCCGACTGCCTTGATCCATGCAGTCGGCTTTTTGGGCTTCGTCTTCTCTAGCAAGGCTACTAATAGCCGCGCCAAACTTTTCGGCGGAGCGCCCCGGCGTACGCCCACTCTTCGTCTTCGCTCATGTCGGCAAGCGTCTGTCCGAGCGCATTCATTTTACTGTCAATCTGGTCGAGGTAGTGGAACAGAATGGCCGTCGGCGTCTTGCCGGATACTGCGCTTCCCCAGCCGTTTTCCACTTCCCCGTGATGGCTCAGGATGCAATGCTTCAGATGCAGCACTTCGGCATCCCCCAGCGGAATGTCGAGCTTGCGGCAAATGCCGCTCACCATCTCAACGCCCATGACCAGATGGCCGATCAACTGGCCTGGCGTGGTGTAATCCGGCGCAATCGGGTCCGACAGTTCGTACAGCTTGCCAATATCGTGCAGAATGCAGGTCGCGTACAAGACGTCGCGGTCCACCTGCGGGTAGAGCGACAGCAAGCTCTGGGCCGCTGTCAAGAGCGAGACGATATGCTCCAAAAGTCCGTGATAGTAGTTGTGGTGCATTCGCACCCCTGCCGGAAAGTGGCGGAGCCGCTCCCTGATCTCCTCTGTAGAGAGCACCTCGCGGATGATCGCCTTGAGCGTGCTGCTCTTGAGACTGTCCACTGTCGCTTCCAGTTTCGCCCACAGCTCGTCCACCGGAACAGGCGAAACGGGGATGAGCGATTCCATCATGACTTCGTCTGATGCCGCGGCAGGACGGATGCGCTGGATCACCAGTTGCTTTTTCCCCCGGTACACCTGGACGAGCGCGTCGATTTTCACCACCGATTTGACCGTGATCCACTCTTTCATTTCCGGGCTGACATCCCACAGCTTCGCCATGATCGTCCCGGAGCGATCCCCCAGCTCCAGATTCAAATACTCGCTCTGGTTGCTCGCGACTCCGGCTTCCTTGTTCTTCACCAGGCAAAAAGCGACAACCCGCTCTCCCTCTTGATAATCAAGCAAATATTTTGTCATCTGTGTCCCATCCTGTTTATTTTTTTCGGAACAAAATTTCTTCCAGCTTTTTCACGATTTTTTTGCCGACAAGGTCATCTGCCGCCTTCACGACCTTGGTAATGACGGAGAGCAAGTCATCCTTGCCGTTCCAATGCTCGCGAACGATTTTTTCGTCCACGTCGACCAAAATCCGGCGCAGGGCGTAAACGGCCAAAATAACGTCGTCCAGCAGGCCAACGCCGCCTACGAGCGCCTCCGGAATAAAATCAAGCGGCGTAATGAAGTATGCGACGGCAATCCCGGCAACGGCCTTGGCCTGAACCCCGACACGCTTGTCGAGCAGCAGGCGGGCAAGCAGCACGAACAGGTCGGGCGCGAGCAAAATATAGTTGGCGACTGTCTCGTTTACCCCTTTGTCTTTGATAAACGCTTCGATTTTGGCGCGCAATTTATCGTAAAAGCGCTGATGCGCCTCCGGCAATTTAATTGGAACGAGCTGCTCCGGCTGGCGAATAGCCGGAAGCTGGCTTTCCTGTCGGTTTTCCTGCCGATTTTCTTCAGTCATTGCAATCCCCTCCGTTTTTGCTTTTTCAGACTTGCCTGGTGACGGTAGTACGACCAGGCAGCAATGACGGCAAACACGGCGATAAAGAAAATCGCCAGATTGCGCGAGATGAGATCGAACAATTCATCCCAGCGCTCTCCCAGTTGCCAGCCCAAGGTGACAAACAGCAGGCTCCAAAACAGCCCGCCCGCATATGTGTACAACAGGAAAGTCGGAAAAGGAAGCCTGGTGATCCCTGCAAAATAGGCAGTAAACTGGCGCACGCCAGGGATAAAGTAGCCGAGCGGCAGCGCCCATTTTCCAACGCGGTTGAACCATTCTTCCGTTTTTTTATAGAGGGTGTAGCCCATTCCGAGCCGTTTTCCGTAGCGCTCCAGAAAAGGAAAGCCCAATGTCCGGCCGATCCAGTAAGCCGTTGTCATCGCCGTTACGGAGCCCAGAAAGCAGACCAGAAAAGTAGGCCAGTAAGCGAGTTGGCCGGTCGAAACCAAAAACCCGGAAAAGACGAGCAAGGTTTCTTCGGGCAACGGCATCCCCAAAATCCCGAGAAAAAACAGGGCAAACAAAGCTCCATAGCCGTATTGCGCAATATAGTCGCCAAATGTTCCCATAACTTCTGTCATGTCTTCCACCACTTTTCTTGCAGGTCTGCCCTCTCCATTATGCCAAAAGATAACAGCATGCACAAATCACACGCTTTTGTGGGCGCTTCACTTCGGACAATAAAAAAGGCCGGTACCGACAAATGCTTGCCAGTCCGGTCTTTTTCCTGTGCAGCTTATGCGAAGTAGCCTTTATCCCGCAGTTGCTCAATGATTTCAGCAACAGTATAGCCTTGTGTCAAGAGCTCCATCGTAACTTCCACTTGTTCTGGGGACAGGCCGTTCGCTCCGAGGCTTTCCTTTATCAACACGTCGTTCGGACGGCGGAAGTACGTTTGCAACGTACGCTTCACACGGCCTTCCAGACTTGTTCGAAGCATCAATTCAGTCGTCGACATCTGTTCCACCTCTTTCCTCGAAAGTTTTGTGCGTAACTTCTATTATCGTACAAAACCGCCCAATAATCAACCGGCAAGCAACGGCGCTTCCTTCATCAACCGCACCCGGCTGTGCGCACGGGTATCTCGCGGATGCTTGCTTTTCGGCTGGCCGTCACATGGCAACTGGCCTGTTAAATCCCTGGCATCAGATTGCGCTTGTGCTCAGAGATGCGGTGCAGGTAGTCGATCCGTTCTTTTGCTTCCGGTCTGGTCTCGCCTGTAATCAGCAGACGGTCGAGATCCTCGTACGTAAAGCCCATTTCCTGCTCATCTGTCTGGCCTTCCCACAGATCGGCAGAAGGCGCTTTGGCAATAATCGATTCCGGCACGCCAAGCTCGGCAGCGAGGATGCGTATTTCGTGCTTCGTCAGGCTTGCCACCGGGTTGAAGTCAGCGAGACCGTCTCCGCCTTTGGTCATATAGCCGACGTGAATTTCGCTGCGATTGCACGTATCCGCGACCAGATAGCCTTTCTGGTTGGCGATTGCGTACAGCACGGTCATGCGCAGGCGGGCTTTCGTATTTCCTTTTGTCTTGTCGCCAAGCGCAAGCACACCCTCGATGGCAGGCACGAGCGCATCGAAGGCAGGGCCTACATCGACGGTGTGCAGGTTCAGACCAATTGCTTCCGCCAGGCGCTGCGAGTCTTCCGCATGCACCGCCTGGGAGTACGCAGGTATCCATACGCCAATGACGCGCTCGCGGCCAAGGGCGCGCACGCACAGAGCAGCCGTCACGGCGCTGTCGATCCCGCCGGAAATGCCGACAACCACACCGCCAAGCCCGTTTCCGTCGATTTGCTCGCGAATAAACGCAATCCGTTTTTCCATATCGTCTTTTACATGAATCTGGTAGTTTGCCAGATGCTCCTGAAACTTGTCCACGCTACCTACCCCCAGGTTGTTTCGTTTATTCCTCATCCTACCATGCGGTTTTGCCTGTGGCAATTGGCCCGAAACAGGTCTACACTATATACTGTATAAAGCAAGAGAACTATCGTGAGGACAAGGAGAGAACCGATGATTATCCTCAAAACACCCGAAGAAATTGAACTGATGCACGCCGCAGGCAAAATTTTGGCCGCCTGCCACCGCGAAATCGCGTCGATGATTCGTCCCGGGATCACGACCTGGGAAATCGATCAATTCGTAGAAGAATTTTTGGCCAGCCACGGCGCCACTCCTGAGCAAAAAGGCTACCAAGGCTATCCATATGCCACCTGCGCGTCGGTGAACGACGTCATTTGCCACGGTTTCCCGAAAAAAGAGCCGCTGCGCGACGGAGATATTGTCACCATCGACATGGTCGTGCGCAAAGACGGCTGGCTGGCCGATTCGGCCTGGTCGTACGCCGTGGGGAACATCTCCCCGGAAGCGAAAAAGCTGCTGGAGGTCACGGAAAAATCGCTGTACCTGGGCATTGAACAAGCTGTTGTCGGCAACCGGATCGGAGACATTTCCCACGCGATCCAAACCTACGCCCAGGCGCAAGGCTTTTCGGTTGTCCGCGATTTCACGGGCCACGGAATCGGGCAGGAAATGCACGAGGAGCCGTACGTTCCGCACTTCGGTCCTCCGGGCAGAGGCCAGCGCCTCAAGGAAGGCATGGTCATCACCATCGAGCCGATGCTCAATATCGGCACCTATCATGCGAGAATCGACGAGGACGGTTGGACAGCGAGAACGCGCGACGGCAAGCTGTCGGCCCAGTACGAGCACACGATTGCGATTACTGCGGATGGGCCGCTTATTTTGACCAAGCAGTAGGTGCCTGCCAAGATGTTTTCGCTGCGCAGCTTGGCTTGCGCTTGAAAGGGGCTGTCTCCATAGCCGATTTTTCGGCTTGGGGACGCCTCTTTTGTGTTTTTGGAAACGCTCTATCCATTTTCCATGACATTGAAAATGATGAAATACTCTTTGCTGTTGATTTTCACGATTTGCAATACCTCTACCTCTGTGTAACCATCCTCTTTGAATGTCTGGATCATCTCTCTTATCAAATCAGAAAATTGACCCGTTTTTCTGTTGATTTTCAAATCTACAAACAGTTGTTTCCGTTTCATCCTCTCACCCAATTAATCACAATATAAACACATTCTGGTGCTTTTCACCTTCACCAGCAACAGTCTAAGTCTTTCTGATAAAAAACGCAAAGTGCCGCCTCAACCCATCGAAACATTGACAGCCCCCTCCCCTCCCCGTAAGATGCAAGTACGTTTGTTACCGACCAGTAACAAATTTGACCCTCAGAGGAGGTTTCTTTTCATGACCAAAACATTACGCGATATTCCGCTGTCTGTGCTGGATCTCGCTCCCATTGTAGAAGGCAGTACGGCTGCCCAGTCGTTTCAAAACAGCCTGGACCTGGCGCAAAAGGTGGAAAAGTGGGGCTTTCACCGCTACTGGCTCGCCGAGCACCACGCCATGCCCAGTGTCGCAAGCTCGGCCACAGCCGTGCTGATCGGCTACATTGCGGGCGGCACCTCAACAATACGCGTCGGCTCCGGCGGGATCATGCTGCCTAACCACGCCCCGCTGATTATCGCCGAGCAGTTCGGCACGCTGGAGTCGCTCTATCCGGGACGAATTGACCTTGGCTTGGGACGGGCTCCCGGCGCGGACCAGCGCACCGCCCGGGCATTGCGGCGCGACCTGCGGATCGGCGGCGACGATTTTCCCGAGCTATTGGAGGAACTGCGCGAGTATTTGCGTCCGCGCACCAGCGACAATCCCGGCGCGCTGCGGGCTGTTCCCGGCGAAGGCCTGAACATTCCGATCTGGCTGCTCGGCTCCAGCGATTTTTCGGCGCGTCTCGCGGGGATGCTCGGACTGCCGTTCGCGTTTGCCGGCCACTTTTCGCCCAATTACACCTTGCCAGCGCTGCAAACGTACCGCCAGTGCTTCCGCCCATCCGAAGTGCTGTCCGAGCCGTATGCCATGCTGGGTGTCAACGTCATGGCGGCCGATACGGATGAGCTTGCCGAGCGGCTGGCTACCTCGCACTACCAGGCGTTCCTCAACCTCATCCGCGGCGATCTGAAGCCGATCCAGCCGCCAGTCGACAACATGGATGAGCTGTGGAGCGAGTTTGAAAAAATGTCTGTGCTCGCCCAGCTTCGTTCCTCCATCATCGGCAATCCGGACACGGTCAAGCACAAGTTGCAGGAACTGCTGGAGGCGACCCAGGCGGATGAATTGATGATTACGACACAAATGTACCGCCATGAGGACCGCGTGCGCTCCTTCGAGATCGTCGCCGACGTGTGGAAATCGTAGAATGGGACCTGACTCTCCGATGACGTCCAAAAAACGAGCCAGGGTCCCTCGCGGACAAGCACAGGAAAAAATTTTGCAAGCGGCCGATGAGCTTTTTTACCAGGAAGGCATCCACGCCGTCAGTGTCGATGCCATCGTGGAGCGGGCCGGGATCAACAAGATGAGCGTCTATCGCCAGTTTTCCTCGAAAACAGACCTGGTTATCGCTTACTTGAAAAAGAAACAGGCTGCTTTCTGGCAAGAGTGGGAGGAAAGCATGGCGAGACACCCTGATCGACCGCGGGAGCAGCTCGTCCAATTTTTTGCCGATCTGGCTGACCGCGCATCCTCCCAGGAGTTTCGCGGCTGCTGCTTCCTCAACGTTGCGGTAGAGTTTCCCGATCCCGCCCATCCTGTGCGCGAGCTGGTCTGTGCGCATCAGAAACGGATTTTCGACGCCTTTTTGGAGCGCACAGTCGCCTTGGGCGCAGACAATCCACGCGAGCTGGCCTACACGCTGATCCTGCTGATGAAGGGCACGCATGCAGACAGCCAGACGTACGGGACCGACAACGCCGCGATCCAGTTACTCCCCAGTATCGTCGAAAAGCTGCTCGCTGCCGCTGTCGGTGCTGACGCGGGCGCAGATTCGAAATAACGAAACGCCAAAACACCGTGCTGCCGCCGCTGCCAATGACAGCGTCCTCTGCTCTGGGCGCGGCGGCGGACAATATAAAAAAGTGGCCGTCTGCCTCTTGCGCAGTCGCCACTTTTGCTGTTTGGTGACTTTCTGTCGTTGTCAGCGATAGTTATCGCTGGCCGCTGGTTGCGTACTTGTTTTTGTTTATCATGGCTTCCAATGCCTGGACATCTTTCTCAAGCTCCTGGATGTCTTCTTCAATCAGCTTTTTCAGGTGTTGCTTTTCCCGCAGGATTTTGCGGGTTTGCTCCAGACGCTGATTCAAATCGAACACGCCGAGATACACTGCTTCTCCCTCCCTATGTACATTCTCCCACCTTACATGTTATGCGGAAAAATAGAGAAGTTGACGCTTTCGCGCTTTCTTGTTGATTTTCGCGTTGGCTTGGAAGCCAAGAAAAGAGGCCCCCGCACGCGGCAGGAAGCCTCTCCACTTTACAAGCCTCTGTATTTCGCCAGTTCTTCACGCAGGCGATATACTTCCTGCACCAGCGCCCGCTTTTCCAGGCGCTCGATTTCCGAATCGAGGTCGTTCATCCGCGCATACCCTCCCACGGGCGCATCGTACAGGCCGTATCCGTCACCCGCGTAAGCCCAATGCGGTTCTTTTGGCATAATCATGGCCAAAAGAATGTAGAGCAAAATCGGGATGCCTGTACAAACCGTCAAAATGACGACTCCCACACGCACAAGCGTCGAATCCACACGCAAAAACTGGGCAATCCCGCCGCAAACTCCAAACAACCGTTTATCCTGCGAAGAGCGATATAAGCGTCTTTCCATCATGACAATCCTTCCTCCCTACAGTGTCCGCTTGCCTTCCATGCTTTAAGGATACCCTTGCGCGCCCGGCGGCAAAATGGCCCACAGAGGGATTTGTCCTCCGTCCCTGGACGGAGATGCGCTTCGCCCGTATGAAATCAGGACAGAAAAGTCACGCTACATACGAGGTGATTTGCTATGCCGATCCTTTTGCTCCTGCTGCTGGTCCTGTCCACAAGCGGATGCTCCTTGGCCGACGGTCCCGAACGCTCCTACATTCAAAGCGACCGCGAGCTGTACTACCAGCAAAGCGTGGTCCATCCACTCGGGCTAGAGCCGAACGCTACCCCTTACGGCACGCCTGCCAATGCCGGAACCTCCTCTGACTACAATCGCCCGATCAGGCCAGACGCCATCTCCCGCTATCCCGGCTTGAACTAGCGGACGCAAGAAAACGGAAAAAGCCGTTCCAGTCGCACACCGGAACGGCTTTTCCCTGTCTGCTTCCCTATTTCGATTTGGATTCGGCGGACGGGTCGTAAACAGGACGCGGACGGTCAAACAAGTCGCCCAGCGTCGCATACGAATGCCCCGCCAGCCTGCTCACAGGCGCAAAGGCGTGCGGGTCAATCCTGCCCCCGTGATACAGCTCGTCGGCGACATGCACGTGCACGACCTCGCCGATGATGAGGTCAGAAGTAGTGGGGGTACCCAGCTCCACAATCTGATGCAGCCTGCACTCAAAATGAATGCGCGACGAAAGCAGCCTTGGAACCTTGACCGCCGCAGACGGGCCAACCTCCAGCCCGAGCGCCTCTACCTCGCTTACGTCCGGCGGATAGTCTGCCGAGGTCTGGTTGACGGCATCGACATTGTGGATGTCGACCATGTTGACGACAAACTCGCCTGTCTGCAAAATATTTCGCGCCGTATCTTTTCTGACGCTGCCCGGCTTGCGCATGACGGCGACAGAGACCATCATCGGCTCGATGCTTGCGACATTGAAGTAGCTGAAGGGAGCGGCATTGACGACTCCCTTGTCATCGTGTGAAGTTACCCATGCAATCGGCCGCGGAATGATGCAGCCGATCAACAGCTTGTATTTGTCCTGTCGCTCCAGTTCGCGAATCGCGATTTCCATCCCTATCCCGCCTTTTCTCACTTGGCCGGCAGCCAGCTCGACATGTACGCTTCGTCCTCTATCGTCAACGCCTCTTTCGTGACGTAAAGCGGCTGGAACGTATCGAGCATCACTGCCAGCTCCTTCGTTTCTTTTTGCCCGATGCTGGCTTCGATCTTGCCAGGGTGCGGCCCGTGGGGGATACCCATCGGGTGCAGGGTGATCGAGCCTTCGTAAATGCCTTTTCGGCTCATAAAATTGCCATCGACGTAGTATAACACTTCGTCGCTCTCGACATTACTGTGGTAGTAAGGTGCGGGGATCGCCTGCGGATGGTAGTCGTACAGGCGCGGGACGAACGAGCAGATGACGAAGTTTTGTCCGGCAAACGTCTGGTGGACTGGCGGTGGCTGGTGAATCCGGCCCGTAATCGGCTCAAAATCGTGAATGCTCAGCGCATACGGGTACAGGTAGCCGTCCCAGCCCACGACATCAAACGGATGGAAGTCGAAAAAGTAGCTGTAGACGACAGACTGCCGTTTGACGCGCACTTCGAAATTGCCGCTTTCCACATGCGTCACCAGCTTCTCCGGCACGCGAATATCCCGTTCGCAAAACGGCGAATGTTCCAACAATTGCCCGTGCTCGTTGCGGTAACGCTTCGGCGGGACGATTTCGTTTTGCGACTCGATCACCAAAAAGCGGCTCTGTACCGCAGGCACGATCCGGTACGTCGTGCCAATCGGGATGACCAGATAATCGCCGGGTCTGTACGCAATCGTGCCAAAAATCGTCTGCAGCTCGCCCTCGCCCTCGTGGACAAACACAACCTCATCCCCGTCCGCATTGCGGTAAAAATAGTCCATCGGCTCCGTCGGCGAGCAGACGCCCATGACCACGTCGCTGTTCCCGAGCAAATAGCGGCGGCCGAAGATCGGGTCGCCCCCTGGCGGCAGGTCAAACGTCTTGAAATGCTGATGCTTCAACTCCGCCTGCTCCACAAATTCCAGGCGGACGTCCGCGTATTTGCGCGTCTCGCGCACCTGTGTCGGCGGATTGTGGTGATAGAGAATCGACTGAATTCCGGAAAAGCCTTTCGTACCCATGACCTGCTCACGGTACAGTTCGCCGTTTGGCTTGTAAAAAGTCGTGTGTCGCTTTTGCGGCACTTCTCCCATGCGGTGATAAAAAGCCATTCTGCTTCCCCCTTTTTTTCAACGTTATTCGCTGATCGTATTTACGAGCACACCCAGGCGCTCGACTTCCAGTTCGACTACATCGCCCGGCGCAAGCCAGCCGTACTGTTCAGGTCCAAGCTCCAAAATGCAGCCGGTGCCGACCGTGCCCGAGCCGATGACATCCCCCGGGTACAGCGTGCAGTCCTGCGAGGCACGCGCGATCATTTCCGCAAAGGTATAGTGAATATCCCGCAAATTGCCGCGGGAATACTCCACGCCGTTCACCCGCGCCACCATCGTCAGATCGTAGCGGTCGCCTTTTTCTCCCGGCACACGCACATCTGCAAGCTCGTCTGGCGTCACCAGCCACGGCCCCATCGACGTAGCGAAGTCCTTGCCTTTGGCTGGCCCCAGCCCGACCTTGACCTCTTCGCGCTGGATGTCGCGCGCGCTCCAGTCGTTGAGAATGCAGTATCCGGCAATGTGCTCGTGCGCCCGCTCAACAGGAATATCCGTCCCCGCCTTGCCGATGACACAAGCCACTTCCAGTTCGTAGTCCAGCCACTGTGTCGCCTTGGGCCGCCGAATGCTCTCCTCCGGTCCGTGGAAGGCCGCCGTGTTGGAAAAGTAAAAGACGGGAAACTCGTACCATTCGGGAATCATCTTAAGCCCGCGGCGTGCCCGCGCTGTCTTCACATGCGCCTCGAAGGCGTAAAAATCGCGAAAGCTGGCAGGGCGTGGCAACGGCGAGCCAAGGCGCACTTTTTGCAAAGCCACATCTGCTTCGATGGCATGGGTGTTGTCGGCAATCGACGCCAGCCGCTCCCGCCACACGTCCCACTGCTCCAAGAGCTCCTGCACCGTGCCCGGCGCGCCGGGAAGTGCCTTTGCGATGTCCCTGACGGTTTCGTCCAAAAGCAGCCCTGCCCGCCACTTGGTTTGTTCGTCTGGCCGATAGGAGACTACTTTCATGCGCTCCACTCCTTTTCATCGGGATGAAAAAACTGGCCCAGCCTTGGCTGTCTTTTTTGTACAACAAAAAACCCAGCTCACCCCGTTCGCTCATCCGGTGCATGACAAACAAGAGGGAGTCCCCCTAAAACTTGTCAACTATGCCGAAACATGCGTCAGGCGCAAGCTGGGTCTGTCTGCTACTGAAAAAAATCTTGCGGGATTTTTCCCCGCAGACAACCAGCGTATTTCCTGTTTCTTTTATCATACCGAAAACGCTTTCAGCTTTCCAGAGGAATTTGCCGATTTTTTTCGGCTACATCGTTTCGTTCTGGCTTTCTGGCAGCGCGGGAAAAAACTTTTGCAAAAGCGCCTGCATATCGTCTGGCAGTGGCTCTGCAAACGTCATCGTCTCCTTGCTGCGCGGGTGGACAAAAGACAGCCGCGCCGCATGCAGCGCCTGTCTGCCGATATGTTCACGCCCGCCTCCGTACAGATCATCGCCTGCCAGCGAATGACCGATGCTCTGCATGTGCACCCGAATCTGATGAGTGCGCCCGGTCTCCAGCTTCAACTCCAAAAGCGTCATGCCGACACCGCGAGCCAGCACGCGATAGTGCGTGACAGCCGTTTGTCCATCCGGCCGAATCTTGCGGGTAATAAAGGAGTTTTCCGCAAGCCCGATCGGCGCGTCGATAGTCCCTTCCTCCGCGGCAATCGTTCCCTCGGCAATCGCCTGGTAAAAGCGGTGCAGCGTCCGCTCCTGCTGCATGCGGCTGAACTGCTCGTGTGCCCACTGGTTTTTCGCGACAATCATCAAGCCGGAGGTATCCTTGTCCAAGCGGTTGACGGCGCGAAATCTTCGGGCTTCGCCGCGCTTTTTCCAGTAAGCGATCACTCCGTTGGCAAGCGTGCCGGCCGGATGGTTGCCTGTCGGATGCACGACCAGCCCGGCCGGCTTTGCGATCACCATCAAATCGTCGTCCTCGTAGCGAATACAGAGCGGCATCTCTTCGGGAGCTACCGTCTCTTCCTCCTCTATGTCGACCATGACAGCCAGTTCGTCCCCGGCTTGCAGCTTTTCGTTTACAAACACGAGCTTGCCGTTGCGCGTAATCGTCCCGTTGAATTTGGCCCGGATCAGCAAACGACGCGAGACACCGTAGCGCTTTTGCAGAACATCCCGCACCGTCTGGCCAGCATCTGCCTCGTCCGCTGTAAAGCGTATCAATTCTTCCTGCATGTTGTCTCTCCTTTAGGTCTTCCCTGCATTCCCTGCTGTCCAGTATAGCAAAAAGACCCACCGCGAGGACAACCTCCTTCCAGTCGCGTTCCCTTTGCACGTAAGCATGCGCACCGCATCATATCAATGGAAAAAACTTTGTCCCCTACTGCAACGTGCTCACCGGAATGGAAAGGGAGCGGGACATTTCTGCCAAATACCCGTCGAGCTGCTCGGCGGGATTGTGCACGGCGTCACCATGGCATACTTCCAGCCGCAGCGGCTTTAGCTGCCGCAAAATCCGGCTGCTTTTCACCGCCTCTGTCATGTCAGCGGTGAACATCGGCATGGGGCGATGCAGCCTGCCTCGCTTCGACGTAAACAAGTCACCCGCCAAAAGCACGCGATCCTGCTCGTGATAGTAGACGACGTGCCCCGGCGAATGGCCTGGCGTCCAATACGGCTGCAGCCCGGCGATTGCCGAAAGTCCCCCGTCTGCCGTTTCCGGAAGCGGCTGCGCCAGTCCGGGCTGGACGTTGACCTCCCGTTTTTTGCGGCGCGGATACGGCTCGCGTCCTTCCATGTACGGTATTTCGATCCGATGCGCATACACCGGGACCTGCATGGTCTCGACAAGCTTGCGAACGGCCCCGACGTGATCGGAATGCCCGTGTGTCAGCAGGATGCGCTTCAACGGCCCTGCGCCCTCTTTTTTCAGGAAAGCCGCAATGCCTTTGGCCATGAACGGCATCCCGGCATCGACCAACGTCACGCCGTCCTCTTCCAGCACCGCCCAGACGCGCACGGGAATCAGCAGCCATGTCTTGATACACCAGATGCGCTCGGAGATTTTTTCTACCTTCATTTTCACACACTCCTTGTCATCATTTGCTCACTGCCCGCGAGGATCACGTCTACAGCCAGCTCAAACGTAGGGGAAAGTCTTTCCAGCAAGCTGTCCAGCGGTTCCTCTGAATGCGTGTAAGTCCCGACGATGCCGTGCAGCGTATAAAAATAAATCCGCGCAAACGCAAGCGCTTCCTCTTCTGCCGCCTCTTTTGGCAAAGCGTGCAGTACCGCCCGCCGCAGCAGTCCAAACAGATGCGTGCGCAGCGCTTGCAACTCTTTTTCCGGTTCCTCGACATCGATCCGGGTGGCTTTCACCATAAAAAACAGCGTATACATGTTGCGGTTGCCAAGGCAAAAGCGGATGAACTGTCGGCTGATTTCGCGCAGCTTCTCCCTGGGCGGCAACGCTTCGTCTGCCAATGTGCGCTCCATCTGCTCGGCCAGACTTTGCAGCGGACCTTTGGAGAGCTGGTGCAAAAGTGCTTCCTTGTCTTTGAAGTATATGTAGAGCGTCGTATGGGAACAGCCAGCAGCCTTGGCGATCTCGCGGATGGAGACGGCGTCAAATCCCCGCTTTGCAAAAAGCTCTGTCGCAGCAGCAAGAATCGCGCGCTTCGTTTCCTCTGAGCGTATTTCCTGTCTCGTTGCCATGCAATGATTCACTCCTGATGCCCACTAAATAACCAGTGGTTAGTAACCGTTGGTAATAATATAACCAACGGTTACTAAAACCGTCAAGCTTTTTTTCCAGACGTCCAAACGAAGGAAATCGTGCCAACCAGGACAAACAAAAACCCCCTGCTCGTCTTTTTGAACGAACAGAGGGTCTTGCTGACACAAAAGCTTATGGTGCAAAAACTTACTTCGCAGCTTTCGCAGCAGCGATTGCAGCTTCGTAGTTTGGATGCTCACCAGCAGCAGGCACGTATTCTGCATAAACAACTTTGTCGTTAGCATCGACAACGAAAACAGCGCGGGACAAGAGACGGTATTCCTTGATCGCTACGCCGTAAGCTGTACCGAAGGACAGGTCTTTGTGGTCGGATACGGTTTTCACTTTGTCGATTCCGGCAGCGCCGCACCAGCGGTTTTGCGCGAATGGCAGGTCGACGGATACAGTCAGCACGGTTACGCCTTCCAGTCCGGCAGCCTCTTCGTTGAAGCGGCGGGTTTGCGCGTCGCAAACGCCAGTGTCGATGGATGGGATGACGGAGATGATGCGAACGGTTCCTTTGGAATCGTCGAGAGTTACAGGAGACAGGTCGCCGCCTACTACGGTGAAGTTAGGAGCTGTATCGCCCACTTTGATTTCCGGACCGAGCAGGGTTACAGGACCCCCTTTGAAAACGAATGCGCCTTGACGCTCAACAGCAGCTGTCATGATTTCTTCCTCCTCACCAAATCTTTCATATGTACCTCATTAATCATACCCTATCATTCACTTTTTTTCACTATGCCAATAGTAGAAATTACAGATTCACTTGCACTTTGCCTGACGCTTTGGCATCGACCTTGACGATCCGCTTCACTACGTGCTCGTACTCCCAGTCGGTTTTCGCGTTCAGCTCGTGACAGCGCATCAGCGCGTGATAGAGGGCGAAGACGAAGTCGACATGCTTCATCTCGTAGCGGGTTCCGTACGCTTTTGGCAGAGCCGTGTTGATAATTTCGATCTGATAGACAGCCTTCTCCCGCTTCTTTTTAACAGGGACGATGTAGCCCATCTGCTTGAGCACGAAGCCGTAGTCAAACTGACCTTCATCGTCAAAATCAATCGTGTCGTCAGACGCAGCCAAATACTCCAGGAGCGTCTCCATATCCAGTGTCTCAAAGCAGGCGGGCTTGGGCAGCGCCAAGACCGAGCCATCCTTGTTCACAAAGTAAATATGGTCGCGATAATGGAAGATCAGTTCGTCTTCGGGAACTTCCTCGGAAAACATCCAGAAGTTTTGCGGAATCAGCAAGCGCCAGATTTGCGCAGGGGTCGCATTCAACAATTCCATGGCAGGGTCCCTCCTTTACCCTACCAGTTTTGGCAAAACGCGCCGCTGCTATTCAGCCGCCTCTTCCATGAATCGCCGCCAGTCGCCGTGTTCTACCTTCATTCCGACCCGTCTTGCGTAATCATCATCCAGATAGCGATAGACGTATACGGGCACCTCCTGTCCTGTTTCTGCCAAGCAGGCATTCACCACAATCCGCTCATACTCGTTGCGCGGGTCGCCCTCTCCGTAATACGCCTCCAACTCGTCGAGGACGGCGAGTGCCTTTTCGTACACTTCGGGAGCAAAGTCAAGGACCGCGCCTGTCACTACTGCCCCGTTCGTTTCCCCTGCTCCTGTCAGCAAACCGGGATAGCCTTCTGGCAAATGATAAATTTCACCTTTGACCGACGCCCTGGCTTCTGTATGGGCAAACGGTCTGACGCAAATCGCATGGTTGTGAAAGCCTTTTAACAATGTGCCGTAGACAAAAACGGGCAACTGCTTAAGCAATTGGACTCACTCCAGTCATCCAGATGGTGGGAAGAAAATAAGGGTGTCTTGTGTAACGAAAATTTTGTATATTTATGCTGTATATATCTTTTTATTTTGTCTCGTTTGGAGACAGAGGGGGAGAGAAATTTGGCAAAGAGAAAGATCAATCGGTTACTGGTAGCAAACCGCGGCGAGATCGCGATCCGCATCTTCCGCGCTGCTACTGAGCTCGGTATTCGCACTGTCGCGATTTACTCCGAGCAAGACAACGTCTCGATTCATCGTTTCAAAGCGGACGAGTCCTACCTTGTCGGTGCCGGAAAAGGCCCGATTGAAGCTTATCTGGATATTGACAGCATCATTGAAATTGCCAAGCGCAACGATATTGATGCGATCCACCCAGGATACGGCTTTCTCGCCGAAAATGCCGATTTCGCCAAGCGCTGCCAGGAGGAAGGCATCATTTTCATCGGGCCATCTCCTGAACTGATTGAAAAATTCGGGGACAAAGTAGAAGCGCGAAAGCTTGCCATCGAAGCGCAAATTCCGGTCATTCCAGGGACGCCGGAGCCGATCGAATCCTTGCAGGAGGCTCTCCTGTTTGCCAAAGAGTACGGCTATCCCATCATCATCAAAGGGGTTTCCGGCGGCGGTGGACGCGGCATGCGCATTGTGCGCAGCCAGGAAGAGCTGCAGGAGTCGCTGGATCGCGCCCGCTCCGAAGCACGTTCATCGTTTGGCAACGCCAAAGTGTATCTGGAGCGCTATCTGGAACAGCCCAAACATATCGAAGTACAAATACTGGGCGACAACCACGGCAACATCGTGCATTTGTACGAGCGCGACTGCTCTGTCCAAAGACGCCACCAAAAAGTCGTGGAAGTGGCGCCAAGCCTTTCTCTTGACGACGACCTGCGCGAAGAAATTTGCCAGGCCGCACTCACCCTCATGAAAAAAGCCGGCTACTCCAACGCGGGTACCGTCGAGTTTTTGCTCACGCCGGACAAGCGCTTTTACTTCATTGAAGTCAATCCGCGCATTCAGGTCGAGCATACGATTACCGAGCTGATTACCGGCATCGACATCGTGCAGTCGCAAATCCGTGTCGCAGAAGGACATGCCCTCTCCGATCCGGAAATCGGGATCGCCTCGCAGTCCCAGATTCAAATGAGCGGCTATGCGATCCAGTGTCGCGTAACCACCGAAGACCCGGAAAACAACTTCCTGCCTGATGCGGGCCGCCTGTCAGCCTGGCGTTCCGGCGGCGGCTTCGGCGTCCGTCTCGACGGCGGAAACGGCTATCCGGGTGCGATCATCACGCCGTTTTACGATTCGCTTCTGGTCAAAATCTCCACGTACGGAACCAGCTTTGACCAGGCCGCGCGCAAAATGCTGCGTACGCTGCGCGAATTCCGTATCCGCGGGGTGAAAACCAACCTGCCTTTCCTGGAGAACGTCGTGACACACCCTGATTTTCTCAGCGGGAACTACGACACCTCCTTCATTGATACAAAGCCGGAGCTGTTCGTATTCCCTGGTCGTCAGGACAGGGGTTCGAAACTACTATCGTACATCGGCAACACGATTGTCAACGGCTATCCGGGCATGGCCAAGCCGGACAAAAAGCCGCACTTTGACACTCCGCGCATTCCGCGCACGCCGTTTGCCCAGCCGTACCCGGACGGCACGAAGCAAATTTTGGACAAGGAAGGCGCAGATGGCCTCGTTCGCTGGATTCAGGAGCAAAAGCAGGTGCTCGTGACCGACACGACATTCCGCGATGCCCACCAGTCCTTGTTTGCCACACGCGTGCGCACCTACGACCTCGCCTCGATTGCCGAAGCGACAGGCAAGCTCGGCGCGGGACTTTTCTCCTTGGAAATGTGGGGCGGCGCGACGTTTGACACGTCCATGCGCTTCTTGCAGGAATCGCCGTGGGAGCGCCTGCAAATTTTGCGCGAGCGCATCCCGAACGTCCTGTTCCAGATGCTTTTGCGCGGGGCAAACGCAGTCGGCTACACGAACTACCCGGACAACGTCATCCAGGCGTTTGTCAAAGCTTCTGCGGAAAACGGCATCGACGTCTTCCGAATCTTCGACAGCCTGAACTGGCTGCCGGGCATGCAGACGGCCATTGACGCAGTGCGCGAAACAGGCAAGATAGCCGAAGCAGCCATTTGCTACACGGGCGACATTTTGGACCCGACCAAAACGAAATATACTTTGTCCTACTACGTCAATCTGGCAAAAGAGCTGGAAAAAGCCGGGGCGCACATCCTCGCCATCAAGGACATGGCGGGCTTGCTCAAGCCTTACGCTGCCTACAAGCTCATCACGGCCTTGAAGCAGGAAATCGGCATTCCGATCCACCTGCACACGCACGATACGTCCGGCAACGGCGCAGCGATGCTGCTGAAAGCCGTCGAAGCGGGAGTCGACATCGTCGACGCGTGCGTCAGCTCCATGTCCGGCCTGACCTCGCAGCCGAGCCTGAACGGCTTGATCGCGAGCCTCGCCCACACCGAGCGCGATACGGGCCTGTCGCTGGAGTCGTTCAACAAACTGTCCGACTATTGGGAGGACGTGCGCCCGTACTACCAGGGCTTCGAAAGCGGCATGAAGTCGAGCAACACAGAGGTGTATATCCACGAGATGCCAGGCGGCCAGTACACCAACCTGGAGCAGCAGGCCAAGGCAGTCGGTCTGGAAGGCCGCTGGGACGAAGTGAAGCACATGTACGCTGTCGTCAACCAGATGTGCGGCGACATCGTGAAGGTCACTCCTTCCTCCAAGGTCGTTGGCGACCTCGCCCTGTTCATGGTGCAAAACAACCTGAACGAAGAAAACATCTGGGAAAAAGGCGAACGGCTGGACTTCCCGGACTCCGTCATCCAGTTTTTCCAAGGCTACCTCGGCCAACCGCCAGGCGGCTTCCCGAAAAGACTGCAAGAGCTCGTCCTGAAAGGCCGCGATGCCTTTACGGCTCGTCCAGGCGAACTCTTGGCGCCGATTGATTTTGCGAAAGTCGCTGCTGAACTGGAGGAAAAAATCGGACGCAAGCCGAGCGAGCTGGATGTGCTTTCGTACATTATGTATCCGCAGGTGTACCTGCAATTTGACCAGCGCCTGAAAGAATACGGCGATCTGTCCGTCCTGAACACTCCTACGTTCTTCTACGGGCTGCGTCCAGGCGAAGAGACGGCCATTACCATCGAGCGCGGGAAAACGCTGATTATCAAGCTGGTTGCCGTCGGCGAGCTGCATCCGGACGGTCGCCGCATCATCTACTTCGAGCTGAACGGGCAGCCGCGGGAAGTTTTCGTCCGCGACCAGTCGGCCAAAGTCTCGGAGACAGTCCGACGCAAGGCTGATCCGCAAAATTCCGCTCACCTGGGCGCCTCGATGCCAGGAAAAGTGCTGAAGGTACTTGTATCCAAAGGCGACAGGGTGCGCAAAGGCGAGCACCTGCTCGTCAGCGAAGCGATGAAGATGGAGACGACAATTCAGGCACCGCAGGACGGAAAAATCAAGGAGGTTTACGTCAAAGCGGGCGAAGCGATTGAAACTGGCGATCTGCTGATTGAAATGGAGTAGACTTCATCTATAATGGGAAGTAACAGACGATAAATTCCATCGTATCGAATTGTTCGTGGGGGGTGATCGGCATGAAATTGGATCGGTTCAGCCATATTCCGTATAGTCACCGAGTCGGCCGCTACCATTTCCAGATGGTTCAGGCGAAGCTCAGCACACCTGTCGAGCCGATTTTTGGCTATAGTCTGCAGCCCTACTACACACGGCAGCGACAGTGGATGACTGATCTCTCCGATTCCTTGTCCCGCCTGTACCGCTTTTTTGCTGACCTGGATAAAGCTGCGCGCGAGTTTGATCCGTCGCGGCCAAACAGCGCGATCAACCAGCGAGCTGTCGCCTCCTCCGCCCCCGAGTCGGCAGCAGTCCAGGCAGATTTTCGGGCAGCGAATGGCGCGCACCGTTTGCGCATCGTTTCGCTGGCAAGCGGACAGTCCCATACGAGCAAGGCGTTGCCGGGCGACGCTCCTGCCGTCGTTGCGGAAGGCCTGCAGCAGTTTGTTCTGCGCATGGGCGAACAAGAAGAACGGTTTACCTATTATGCAAAAGCCACCCACTCCCACGCGGACAGTCTCCGTTCCATTGCGGAAGCGATGCGGAGCAGTTCTCTCGTAGATGTCCGGATCACGGCGCAAGACCAGTCCGTCGCCTTGACGGTCTCGTCCCGCCGAACCGGAGCCGCCCAATCGTTTGAACTGCGCGATGTGGCGGGAAACACCATCCGTTCGCTTGGGCTGGATCGGATTGCAAACAGGGCAAAAGACGCCATCTTTTTGTGGGATGGCAAACAGCATACAAGCCCGTCCAATCAGGTAGCGCTCGCGGACGGTGCGGTGCAACTTTCCTTGCACCAGGCAGGCACGAGCGATATTGCCATCGAAATCATGCCAGACATGGAGCGGTTGCTGCGGCACACCCGCATGCTGCTGAACGGCTACAACCGCCTGCATGCTTTTTTGGCGGAGCAGCCTCCCATGCTCGCGACACAAAAGCTGGATGCGTTCACACGGGTGGCGCAAACAGCCGGGGGAACGCTTGGCCGCTACGGTTTTCACGTTCAGCAGAATGGGCAGCTCGCCCTGGATGAGTCGACCTGGCATGAGGCGGTTGCCGCCAACTTTTCCGGCTTTGCCAAAGCGATGGCCGAGTTGTCCCGCTCTTTTCGCGAGGAAATCGTTCGAGTGCAAAATAAACCGTTTGCCTCGTTCTCCCGCCCGTATCAAGCGGCTGCCTCGCCCAATCCGTACGGCCAGGCCACAGCTTCCGTCATGCAGCTCCATTTTGCCGCGCGGACTGGCTTGTTTTTCAATCAACTGTGGTAAAGGCTTGCAAGCCACTCCCAATAAAAAACAGGTATGCCCATGTTTTGGCCGCATACCTGTTTTTTCGTTATCTCCGGTCCATCAACTCTTCCAGGTCATGCTCGTCTGCTCTCATCCTTGCCGGATGGGCATGGGCATGTGTTTCCTCCTGCTTTTTAAACAGCGCCTGCATCTTGTCCACAAACTGCGGGACCGAATCGAGAATCCGATCATACAGATGCGTCGAATTTTCAAGCGGGATCGAGCGAATTCCTTGTTTTCCGACCACTAAAAAGGCAACTGGCGTAATCGAGACGCCGCCCCCGCTTCCGCCGCCAAAAGGATGGCCTGTGAGTCCATTGGGATGCTGGTCGTACTGAAACTCGCTCCCCCCTGCCGCAAAGCCAAATCCTACCTTGGAGATCGGAAGAATCACGCTGCCGTCAGGTGTCTCGACCGGATCGCCGATAATCGTATTTACATCGACCATTTGCTTGATGTTTTCCATGGCTGTTCGCATCAAGCCTTGAATGGGGTGCTCTGCCATCGTAATCTGCTCCTCCTTCCTGTATGTCTCATCTGTTAACATTCCCCCAACGAAATCAGAGCATGTACGGTGTCATGCGCAACGAAGCAAAATCGCTCCGGTTGCCGTCTGCTTTTACGCCTGCGAAGGAGTCGTTTGCCATTTTCGCTGGCTATCTCTTCTGATCCGCAAAGCAATTTTCAATAAAGAAAAAAGAATATGCCCCAAGTAAAAATGAAACTGGCAGCGAAAAGTCGTCCGGATGACCGCAGCGTTCCAGACCGGCTGGACACTCATGACAGGCATCGCCCGCAGCGAGATGGAATGAGACAAGACGCTGACAATCACGCTTTTGACGCCCCAGATCATTCCGGTCAGTGCCCCGGTCTCGGCCGCCTGCCCCGTGCCCAAAAGCGTATGCCACTCCAGCTTTGTACAGCGAATCTGCTTGCACAAGTTTTTGATGAGCGGGAGCAAATCCCGTACCTGCTCAACCAGTTCCCGGTAGTTGCGATACCACTTTTTCACTTGTCTGCGGGTAAAGTCTTTGACCTTCTCCTGAATTTTGCTTCCTTGCTGGATCGTGTCCACTCTCGCGACCAGCTCCGGGCCGGCAGGGGACACTTTGAAAAAAAGCATCGGGATCTCGTATTTTCGGGTAAAAAGGCCATGCCATACCGTAATCTCGATTTCCAAATGGTCGTTTTCCTCTTTCCGACTGTAGTCGAAAGTGATTCTAACTGGCGTGATGGCAAGCAGTACCAAGACAGCAAGCAATCCGGCAAATACCCAGCCCCACAAAAAAATCCCACCCTTTCCACCGTTAGTATGAGTGGAAAGAGCAGGAAATATGTTTGCAACTTCACGTTAATCCAGCACGTATACTTTGACGCCTTGCTTCATGCCGTAGCTGCGGGCTTCCTGCAAGGTCGGCAAATACAAGTCGACATGGCGCTGCTTGACTGCCCCGCCGATGTCCGCCGCCACCGCGTAGCCGTAGCCGTCGATATACAGATGGCTTCCCAGCGGAATGACGGACGGATCGACAGCGACGACACCCTCGCGCAGCGGATACTCCAGGTACGAGAGAATCGGCTGGTTCGGATTGCTGTACGCGGTCGTCTGAACGGTCAGCGCTTGCCTGTAAGCGGTTCCGTTAAAAAGCTGCGCGCTTTTCGCCGCCTTGCTGTTGACGAGATGCAGCGCCGCATACGTGGCTGCTTCCGCTCTCGTCATCGCGCTTTTCGGCTTCAATGTGCCGTCTGCATACGGACTGACCAAGCCTTTTTCCAGCGCGTAAACGAAAGCACGCTGGCAGCTCTTGTCCACTTTTTGCCCATCGGGATACTTGGCGAGCGTCTGGATCGTCGTCGACCATTTCAACTGATTGACGGCACCGCTATCGCCCTTTGTGCGAATCAAAATGGACACAAGTTCTTCTCTGGTGACAGGCTCATCTACCTGCAAAAGCAATTGGCTTCCTTGCTTCTTCCCGTGGACAATTCCGAGCCGATAGGCGGTTTCTGCAAAAGGAGCCATCCAGCTGCCCGCAGGTATGTCGGCAAACGGCGACTCACTTGACGTTCCCGGCGCAATCCCCTTTGCTTTCACAAACATCGTCACCAGCTCGCCGCGGGTGATCGGCTCATTCGGGCGGAACGACTCGGCGTCGCCAACCGCCCCTGCTATGTATAGTGTTTCAATTTCTTTTCTGGCCCAATGATCGGCTATGTCAGTATAAGGTGTCGCATTCGTCTCGCTTGTCTTTGCCTCTGCGACTGGCGTGCCAATGACCAGCAAGGCTGCCAGTGAGGCCAGGATCAGTTGTTTCCTCATCATCATCCTCCAAAAAAGCGATTTGCCATCCTTTCGTTTCATTTTATCGAAACATTTCGGAAGCTCAATGGACAATTGTTCCCAAATGGCCGCTTGTAAAGCAAAATAGCGCTTTTGGCCGGGCGGTGCCGCACGTCGGGCTGTCTGCCTTCATGAAAAAAGGCCCTTGCTCGGCACGAGGTGCGCCAAAATCAAGAGCCTTTTGCTCCGTGCTGCGTTATTTTGCGAAAATGTGCTTGCCGATCTTCCCCACTTGCGGACGAGACCAGATCCATTTGGAAGTGGCGATGGATGGATTGAAGTAATAAAGCGCACCATTGGTTGGGTCCCAGCCTCTTGCTGCCTCCCATGCGGCCTGGTAGGCCGTCTTGTTGGGGCTCAACCAGTACTGTCCATCCATGACCGCCGTAAACGCGTACGGCTCGAAAATAACGCCCTTGAGCGTGTTCGGAAAGTCTTTGGACTTCAGGCGGTTCAGGGCTACCGCCGCAACGGCCACCTGCCCTGTAAAGCTTTCTCCCCGCGCTTCCGAATAGACCAACCGGGCGAGCAGTTGCAGCTCGTCTCGATTGACCGATACTTTTTTTAACGCCCGCCATGTATTTGTACCAGCGACACCATCGACTGGCAGTCCGTATGCCTTTTGAAACGTTTTGACTGCCTGGACAGTGTTCGCTCCGTAGCTGCCATCCAGTCGGTCCTTATAGTACCCCAACAGTTGCAGACGATACTGCAAATCCCATACATCCCCGCTCTCGCTGCCCCGCTTCAAGACAGGCGCGGCAAACGATTCAGCAGGACAGACAAATGCGACGGCAAGCATCGCCGCGAGCAGGGTAGTCAATGTTTTTTTCATCCATGACATGAACATCCCCTCCTTACGCCATCATTCTACTAGCTGGCGAAAGCAGGTTCAATTCAAGCATTTTGGCAGCACAGGCAACAAATGACGCGCTTTTTTCCTCTTTTAGCCTTTTGGCCGGAAGATCAGGGCCATGAAAAAGCCGAAGACAATCGCCGCCGATATGCCCGCGCTCGTCACCTCAAAAATGCCAGTAACAATGCCGATCAGCCCGTGCTGCTTTGCCTCTGCCATCGCGCCGTGGACGAGGGCATTGCCGAAGCTGGTAATGGGGACGGTAGCGCCTGCCCCGGCAAACCGGACGAGCGGCTCATACAGCCCAAGGCCGTCCAGCACCGCCCCGGCGACCACCAGCGATGACATCGTATGCGCCGGGGTCAGCTTGACGACATCCATGAGAAACTGACCGACCACACAAATGATTCCCCCTACGAGAAACGCCCATAAAAACGTCATGCGATCACTCTCCAGTTTGCTCGGACTCGATAGCCACGGCGTGCGCAATGCAGGGGATACTCTCTCCCTGCTGATAAGAAATCGGCGATAGCAGCGCGCCTGTCGCCACCACCAGCATCCGCTTCCAGTCGCCCCTGCTCATCCTCCGCAGCAGGTGGCCATATGTAACCGTCGCAACACAGCCGCAGCCGCTTCCCCCAGACCAGACATTCGGGTTGTCTCCGTAGATGAGCTTGCCGCAGTCAATATAGCGCTGCAGCGGAACCATCACGTTATGTTTGGGCAGCAATTCAGACAAAATGGCATGGCCCACTTTGCCCAAATCTCCTGTCACCACAAGGTCATAATGATCGTGCGGAAGCTGGAAGTCGCGAAAATGCGTTTCAATCGTCGACAGTGCAGCCGGAGCCATCGCCGCCCCCATGTTGAACGGATCGGTCATCCCCATGTCGACAACCCGGCCAATCGTGGCGCCTGTTATGCGCAAGCCTTTCCCTTTGTTGCCGACGACTGCTGCTCCTGCTCCCGTAACCGTCCACTGGGCGGTCGGCGGCTTCTGGGAGCCGTACTCCGTCGGATAGCGATACTGCTTTTCCGCCGCCCCGTTATGGCTCGATGTCGCTGCAAGCACATAGTCCGCCGCCTGGCTGTCCACGAGTTGCGCTGCCAGTGCCAGACCTTCCATGGCAGTTGAACACGCCCCGAAAATGCCGAGAAAAGGAATCGCCAGCGTACGTGCGGAAAAGCTGGCGGAAATAATCTGGTTCATCAAATCGCCTGCGAGAAAAAAGTTGACCTGCTCCTTCCTCAGCCCCGCTTTTTCGATGGCTTTCGAGCACGCTTCCTCCAGCAGCACTTTTTCCGCCTTTTCCCAGCTATCCTGCCCGATCATCAAATCTCCGTGCAGCGTATCGAAGTCCTCTGCCAGCGGTCCCTGCGCCTCGAACGGCCCGCCGATGGCTGCGTGGCCGAGAATAACCGGTTTCGAGGGAAACACCCACGACTGATGGCCCTGGCGCATGCGTCACCCTCCCATCGTAAACAACGTTTTTAACAGACCGATGATGAAAGCGGCCACAACCCCAAACACAATGACAGAGCCTGCGAGCTTGAACATATTGCCGCCGACGCCAAGCACCAGCCCTTCGCTTCTATGCTCGATGGCGGCTGAGGTAATCGAGTTGGCAAAGCCCGTCACCGGAACACTCGTCCCCGCCCCTGCCCATTGTGCAATCCGGTCGTAAACGCCCAGTCCGGTGAGCAGCGCCGAGAGCAGAATCAGGACAGCAACCGTGGGATTTCCGGCCGTTTTCTCCGTAAAGTCAAAGTATCGGATAAACAGCTCTGTAATCCCCTGGCCAATCAGGCAGATAAAGCCCCCCACGAAAAAGGCGCGGGTGAAGTTGCGCACGAGCGGACGCTTCGGCTCATGACGCTGCGCCAACTGCTGATACTCCTGCTGCACGGGGGTCAGCTTCTTCTTTTTTTGATCCGCCACTTTTCTCTCACTCCTTTTTACCGTATCAAAAACGGCTTCACTTGGTCGATCACTTGCTGCAATTGCTCCGCGTCACGCTGATAAGTCTGTTTGGCCTGTTCGCTTTTCGTCGCAAGGGCAAACAGCTCCAGATCGGCCTGACACTTTTTCAAGGTGGCAAATGTCCGCTTCATCGCTTGCGGAGCGGGCACCTGAATTTTGTCGTCATACAAATCGAGGTACAGCTCGCCGCTTTTGTCGACCTGGCCGAGAAACACGTTTTCAAGCGCCACCCCCGCTTTTTGCAATTGCGTGCGCACCCAGCGGCGATTGTAGCCCGCTGTCGCAAGCGGCTCGTCCATGATGACGCCATCCATGATGACGACCTGACTTTCTTCTGCGGGCGACACGGTCAATTCCAACTGCTGCGGCGTGACGGGTTGCTTCTCGGACTTCAAGAGCACGCTCAGTTCCCCGTTTGTCTCCATCATGGCGAACTCTACGTCCGCTACCCGGAACACGTTTTTGAGCCGCAGTTGCTCCAGCAAATCTTCCGCCGTCAACCGTTCCTTTTTCAGATTGTCCTCCAAAATTTTTCCTTCTTTGATAAGAATGGTCGACTTGCCCTCGAAAAAGTCGCGCAGCACCTTGCTTTTCAGCGTCAGCCATTCCATCAGGACAGGAACAATCGCGAACACACCCATGGCAATCAGACTGTGGGCAATCGGCCCGTCCATCTCCGTCGCCATGAAGGCAGCGATGGAGCCGATCGTAATGCCGACGATGTATTCAATGAGCGTTAGCTGCTTGATTTGCCGCTTTCCAATAATTTTGGTAAGAATAAACAAGTAAGCCAGCGCTCCCAGCGAGCGTAGCAAAATATTCAACCAGTCAGGCATGCTCCACCTCCGTCAGCCTTTAAAAGAAAAGCCAAGAGAGAGGGAGTCCCTCTCCCTTTCTCAGCAGACTAGAAGCCTTTGTACTGTGGCTCTTCGTTCTCCAACTCTGTCACACGCTGCTGCAGGTTGTTCACAATCGCCTGGGTTTGCTGGGCAGCTTCTGTGTACATTTGCTTCGCTTGCTTGTTTTGCGTGCTAAGCGCGAACGACTCCAAATCTGCCTGCGCCCCCTTCAGGCTGGCAAGCGCCTGTTTCACCTGTGCTCCTACTGTCATCATCCTTCACCTCCCAACACATATAGAGTCAGCCTCTGCCACTGAAATATGCGTTCCAGATTTCCATTTTCCCTGTAAGTTATCACCAAAAGCCGCAGACAAAAAAAGAAAGACACCCGCAGGTGCCTTTCCTCATCCAACTATGCAATTAGCCACGGCCAGCCAATTGTTGTTCAGCGAAGGCAACAAGACGTTTTGTGATCTCGCCACCTACTGAACCGTTTTGACGGGAAGTAGTGTCCGGACCAAGCTGAACGCCGAATTCAGAAGCGATTTCGTACTTCATTTGGTCCAGTGCCTGGTTTGCTTGAGGAACCACCAGATTGTTGCTGGAGCGGTTGTTGTTAGCCATCTGTCATCACCTCCTCGTCGTTGGTAGGTTTAATATGTGTGAAGTTTTCGTTGTTCATTCTTCATTTTCGTTGCCAAATTTAGACTCTAGTTGAAAGAGCAGCGTAGCGATCTGATTCGCCGCTTCCGGACGCCTTAGTTTGTCCATTTGCAGGGGAATTTTATTCTTTTCATCAGAGTGACGCCAACGCCTGATAACGTTTTGGATTTCCTGCGGCGTTTTCGCCAGCACCGCTGCGTTTTGCTGCGTGAGAAAAGTGCTGTTATGCCGCTCCTGTCCAGGCAGCGGCTGATACAAAACAAGCGGCGTCCGCATCGCGAGTGCCTCTGCACAAGTGATACCGCCCGGCTTGGTCACATACACGTCCGCCGCGCCAATCCATTGCCACATACAGTCTTCAAAGCCTTTGACGACAAGGTCGTGTCGCCCGTCTCCGTGGGCAAACTCCGTCTCCAGCCGCTTTTTCAGCCGGGCATTTTTTCCCGTCACCGCAACAACCTGCAGCGGCTGCTCCTCTGTGAACAAGGCGCGGATGACTTCCTCCATCTGCCCGTAACCGCCCTCGCCCCCGCCGATCAGCACGGTAAAGCGCTCCGGAGCAATCCCGAGCCGTTTCTTCCATTCGTGCTTGGGCGTGCTCTCTGCCAGGCTGAACGCCCGTCGGATCGGAATGCCGCAGACGTGAATTTTTTCAGGGTGAATCTGATATTTTTGTTGCAGACACTCCGCCATATACTCATGCGCGACAATATAAGCGTCGATTTCCCGGTCCACCCAAAAGCGATTGACGTGAAAATCAGTCGGAATACTGACCAGTTGAAACGGCTTGTCCATCTGTTTCTTGGCGAAGGCAAGCGCCGACAGACAGTAGGCATGCGTCACGATCACGACGTCCGGCTGCTCCGCCTGCAGCACCCGCCGCAGCAGCCTCGCCGAGAGCCACCGGCCGAGCGGCCTGGACAGCGCCTTTCCCCACATCTCATCCTGTTCGTACATGCTGTGCCATACAGGCCTGGCGTATTTGAGCATGTTGACATAAAAAAAACGGGACAGCACGCGCAAACTCGGACTGGCTGTCTGCAAGCCTCCGATCAGCCGGGCTGATTCCACCCCGTCCATGTTGAGCAAAACCTCCTGGAGCGCCTCTGCTGCTACCCTGTGCCCGCTTCCTGCCCATTCCTCAGTGACCAGTAAAAAACGTTTGCCCCTCAAAGCGTATCTCCTGTCGTCTGCTGCCTGTTTTGCCCGTAGCGCGCAAGCAACATCTCCTTGGACATGTAAACCCGTTTTAACGGCATGTCCTGCTTCCACGTCTGCAACCGTCTTTTGCCATCGGGATGAACGAGCCTAAGCATAAGGCGCAAGTACCAGCGCTTGTAGCGGAAAAACCAGTTCATCGGCACGTCCGAGATGGAAAATCCCAAAGGAACCACTCCTTTGTGCAGCATCGTTGTGCCGACGATGCCCTTGATCTTCTCCCGCTCTTCCATCGCTTCCAAAAATGCCGCCAGTTTGGGCAGCGACTGCAAAATATGCCTGCGCAAAAGCAAGGCTACCCGCAGTTCGTCCTGCACACCGCGGCAGAGTGATGCAAAGTAATAGTTGTGAATATGTATTTTTAAAATGAAATCGCCGTCCTGAATGATCTGCTCATCTGACGTCCGTAATGGCTCCCCCCGATAACGCAAAGGAACGACCCGGAAAATATTTTTTCCTTTTTCGATATAGGTTAGTCTGGTGCACCGTTGATAGATTTCATCCCAGTATCTCCATAGCATCAAGAGACTTGTGTTCATGTGCAACGGTTCCTTTCCGGCGATGTTTACTTGTAGTATTCCCCACTCTCCCTTCCTTTCATTACCTGTTCAGGCCCGTTTCATCCGTCCCCACAGCATGATGGCGACCGAGGCAATAGCCGGAAGCCACATGTGATTGAGCAGGAGCGGATTGATCCATTTCCACACGTACGGGTCTTCCAGAAACATGTCCACCGCCGTAAAAGCAAGCACCCCGCCGCCGATAATGACGAGGCCCGGAAAGCGGTTCATCAGCCTGGCTACCCACGCGCTTCCCCACATCAAAAGCGGAATGCTCATCCCCAGTCCAAGCAAAACCAGCCACAGATCGCCATGCGCCGCTCCCCCAACGGCCAAAACATTGTCCAGGCTCATGACAAAATCAGCCAATATGATCGTTTTGACTGCCTGGCCGATTGTCTGATTTTGCGCCACCTCTGTCGTTTCTTCCTCGTTGCTCACCATCAGCTTTACAGCGATCCACAAGAGCAGTCCTCCCCCGATCGCCTTGACAAGCGGAATATCGAGCATCCAGGTCGTCACACCCGTCAACACGATTCGCAGGACGACAGCCCCCATCGTTCCGTACAGGACAGCACGGCTGCGTTCCCGCGGAGGCAACCCCCGACAAGCCATTCCTATGATGACAGCATTGTCGCTGCTCAACACCAGATCAATCATGAAAATGTGCACCAGTCCCAGCCAAAAATGCTCTCCCATCCCTGCCTCCCTGGTCCATCAAAATGTTTGTCCATTCTACTTTATGTGACTAGAATCGGACTCATGATTGAATATTTTTTCGAATAGCGACGTATTTCAGCGGATTTTGTCAATAAAAAATCCTGCAAAAAAACATTTTGTCGCGAAATCGGGATAATTATACCTTGTCTAATCTTACCCTTTTCCCTTACGATTTTAGTGGGGTGGATAATGCGATGGTGGAGACTGTGAGGCTTAATCTAGCAAACGTTTCACGGAAAATTTTGGATTTAGCACCAAGAATTACTACAATATGGATGCGGGAAATTGTTCGTAGTATGGAAATTCCTGTAAAAATTCCTCGTGATTTTGCGGAGAAACGAACTGTGCTCCTAGCCCGTTATCTGGTGGAAAACGTAGACCAGGACATGCAGAACTGGGCACTGGATATGGGAGAGTGGCTGCGCTCGCAGGAATTCCCCTTTTCCTCCATTTTGCGCACGTATCAGTTGTACCGAAATGTCTTTTGGCGTGAGCTGCATCCTGAACTGCAACAATGGTCCCTCTCTCCGCAGGACATGCACTATCTGGAGCGAGAGCTGGGGAAAGCGATGGATGAGAGTGTTTTTTGGGCCGTCTATCATTTCGAGCAGATGATAAACAAGGAGCTCGTCCAAAAGGAAGAAACGATTTCCTACCTGCACAATGACAAGCTGACGATGTTGGGAAAAATCGCTGCCAACATGGCCCATGAGCTGCGCAATCCGCTGTGCGCGATAGAAGGCTTTCTCAAGCTGATTAGCGAGTCTACACAGGAACAAGCGCAGCTGCAAACGTATATTCAAGTTGTCATGCATGAATTCGAAAATTTGCACCGGCAAATAACCGGCTTTCTCAGCTTTTCCAAAAAACCGATCTTGGATGAAATTTTCAAAACGGTTCAAGTTGAGCAACTGCTCGATGAAGTAGAAACCCTTATTACTCCTCGACTGGTAGGAGAGAACATACGATTTGCAAAACAAATCCACCCCTGCGCGCTGACTTGTTATGAGGAAGGCTTAAAACAGGTCGTCGTCAATTTGTTGAACAATGCGATCGACGCTGTGCAAAATCGAACAGACAAGTACATACACGTCATTGCCACCGCTTCAGATGGCTGGCTCTATTTGAGCGTGGAAAACAACGGAGAAATGATTCCGCCAGAGATTGTCGAGATTTTGTTTCAGCCGTTCTTTACGACCAAGCAAAATGGGACAGGCATCGGTCTGTCGATCTGCAAAAATATTATCGACAAGCATAATGGCACGATTCATTGTGATTCCAACGAAAACCGCACCCGCTTCGTCGTCTCGCTGCCGATTTTATCGCCAGAGGAGGCAGTCCAAGCAGCGGGATTTTCGTAAGTAGACGATGAATACCTTTGTGCATCAAGCCCAATTCGTGGGCTTTTTTTTGCGCCAGCAGCTTTTTTGCCCTTGCGTTTGCTCTCGCGTTTGCCCTGCCCTGCACCTGCCCTCGCGTTTGCCCCGCACCTGCCCTCACGCCTGTCCCGTCACCTGCGGATCGGTTCCGCCCTGAGTTGAAACGCCTTTCCCCTCTGGCTCTGGATCATCACAGCAAAAAAGCAGAGAGCGATTGGCTTCTCTGCTTTTTGTGTATGGAGCGGGTGATGGGAATCGAACCCACGCGACCAGCTTGGAAGGCTGGAGTTCTACCATTGAACTACACCCGCATCTGACGTATATGGTGCCGAGGACCGGACTTGAACCGGTACGGGAGAAACTCCCGACAGATTTTAAGTCTGTTGCGTCTGCCCATTCCGCCACCCCGGCAATTTCGTTATGAATCTATGGGCAAGCAAATCATGGTCGGGAAGACAGGATTCGAACCTGCGACCCCTTGGTCCCAAGCCAAGTACTCTACCAAGCTGAGCTACTTCCCGACTATTAAAAATGAAAGAAAAGCGTGCCCTGAGAGATTCGAACTCCCGACCTTTTGATTCGTAGTCAAACGCTCTATCCAGCTGAGCTAAGGGCACATGATTATGGAGCGGACGACGGGTCTCGAACCCGCGACCTTCGCCTTGGCAAGGCGACGCTCTACCAATTGAGCTACGTCCGCATTTTGATAAGTATGGAACAAAAAACTTCACATTTGTGAGAAGATGGTGCGGTCGAGAGGACTTGAACCTCCACGGTGTTGCCACCACTAGAACCTGAATCTAGCGCGTCTGCCAATTCCGCCACGACCGCATATCCACTTTTGGAAAAACACTGGTGAGCCATGAAGGACTCGAACCTTCGACCCTCTGATTAAAAGTCAGATGCTCTACCAACTGAGCTAATGGCTCGAAATACTGGTGGGGAGAGACGGATTTGAACCGCCGAACCCTGAGGGAACAGATTTACAGTCTGCCGCGTTTGGCCACTTCGCTATCTCCCCAGTAAGTGGTGCCGGCAATAGGACTTGAACCCACAACCCCCTGATTACAAGTCAGGTGCTCTACCAATTGAGCTATACCGGCATACTACTAAATTATGACATATCTTTCATGAAAAATCAATGTTTTTTTATTTCCACTAAAACATTTTCCATTTTCATGAAGGAGGCCACCTTGCAAAAGATGGCGGAGCTGACGGGACTCGAACCCGCGACCTCCGGTGTGACAGACCGGCGTGAACTCCAACTTCACCACAGCTCCATATTTGGTTGCGGGAGCAGGATTTGAACCTGCGACCTTCGGGTTATGAGCCCGACGAGCTACCGAGCTGCTCCATCCCGCGACGATTGGGAATATCCATTGTCAGCATTGCCACAAAATGTGGCAGGTTTTGCTGACCACCCAGATGTGATGAGTGGTGGAGGCTGACGGGATCGAACCGCCGACCCTCTGCTTGTAAGGCAGATGCTCTCCCAGCTGAGCTAAGCCTCCAAAGTACCCCGCAAAGTGAAGAGGTTGCGTTGCCAACACCGAACACTTTGCGGGACCCCAACAACGAGTTGGGTATATAGGTGACCCGTAGGGGATTCGAACCCCTGTATGACAGCGTGAAAGGCTGCTGTGTTAAACCGCTTCACCAACGGGCCATTATCAAAATCATTTCTGGTGCTCCCGACAGGAATCGAACCTGCGACCTCTTCCTTACCATGGAAACGCTCTACCGACTGAGCTACAGGAGCAAGTGAATGGCTCCTCGGGACGGACTCGAACCGCCGACCGATCGGTTAACAGCCGATTGCTCTACCAACTGAGCTACCGAGGAACGTTGAAGGATTTATTCCTTCAAAACTGGATCT
>NZ_RHHS01000055.1 GCF_003710935.1 Brevibacillus gelatini | reverse complement strand
CCAGTACCATTGCCTAAGGTTGTGTCGCTACCCTTACTAGTTGGATCACCTGTTTGAATCACAAAGTCTTTAAGTACACGGTGAAATTTAACTCCGTCATAGAATTTGTCTTTGGCTAGAAAAACAAAGTTGTTTACTGTTTTTGGTGCATCCTTAGCAAATAACTCAATTTTAATATCTCCCATTGTAGTGCTGATTGTTGCTTCGTACTTCTTGTTTGAATCTATGACCATATCAGGGTAAGTATTATACTTCCCAGAAAGCACAGGACTAGAAGAAACAGTATCTTTTGGTTTCTCTTGTTGAACAGGTTGTGCTTCTGTTGGTTCAGGAGGTGACGGCGTTGTTGTATTACCACATCCTACAAGCAAACTTATTGAGAGTAAAAGTGAACCCATAACTGTTAATATGCGTTTCATTTTTTCATCCTTCCCTAAAATTTTTGTTACTTACCCATAACACATTATAATAAAATGAGTGTTGGAATCAAGTTTTGGCAGGAGGAACAAAGGTTGCGTAAACGGACAGATTACGAATATATAAAGAGTTACTTTAGTGAAAATGGTTATAAATTACTAACAGCCGAATACAAGAATCAAAAACAAAAACTGAACTTGATATGTCCAAATGGACATAGTTATACAGTTACATTTAACAATTTTAAAAGAGGGGATCGTTGCAACAAATGCAGTGGAAAGAGGCAGAGATTTACAAAAAGTGAGGTCAATCAATGGTTTGAGGATAGATATTGCAAATTAATCACAGAAGAATATTTAAATCAGAGGCAACTACTTGAATATCAGTGTAAATGTGGAAAGTTACTTAAAAACACATTCCAACGGCTTAGGAATTTTTGCAAAGACCCATATTGTCTTGATTGTAGAAGAAACGACACCAAAGAACAAAGGAGGATTGATGCAGAAGAACTAATGTCAAAAATTTGGTTTTAATACTATGGTCTTTTATACATTACAAACCCCCTAGTTATTCTAGGGGGTTTGTGTTTATATCACGCAATCTTTTGGTTATATATTGAATTTTTTCAATCATTTCAAATCTGATCTTAGAATCATCTCGATTTCTATACAATATGTGATACAGTGATTCAATCTCATCTTCCAAACATTTTATATCAATAGTATTGTCAATCCTTGCTGTAAATTCAGAAGATAAACTCATCAATACATCACCATTGTTTGTTGTATTCATTCTTTAAGCGAAACAGAGCAGACTCAATTAAACCTTTAACCTCGTCTTCGGTAACTTTAATACGATAGGTCGCCATTCGTTCAACAAACCATTTAACTGCTTCATTGTACTTATCTGTACCTTTAATATCTATACACACTTGTTCAACAAATTGGACAGCACGATCCGCATATTCTCTTTTGATTTTATCTTTCAAGTAAGTAACAGCATGTTTAATTACCCAAAAGCCAACACCAACAATTACAGCAAAAAGCAAATCTAGAACAACTTGACCAAATAAAGTTTCCATACAAAATCCCTCCAAATTGTTTTAAATTTATATTGAATAAAAGAGATATTTTAACAAAAATTAGGGTCAGTAATTCGATCCATTAACACAAGAGTTAACCAAGGCAACTCTTGATAAATCGTTCCATCATCAACTCGTTTTTCCCAATCATCAGGGTTGTTTAAATATCCTTTTTGAGCTAAACTAGAAATAGCATTCTTGGCATACTGCTTCCCTTGGTCAGACATGACAAATTTCATAAATTCATTCTCCTTATTTTTTTCTTCTTTAGAAATATTTAATTTTTGTTTTACGCATCTTTTGAAACGCTCAAATTCATTAGGGTTATTAACCCAAGGTAGGGGACAGTTCTTCCACCCGACAATACCCTTATGAGTCCAAATGTCATTTTCTGTTAAAGAAAACTTTTTACATAGAGTAACTACCAAATCAACAGCATTTTGAAATGTTTTCTCGGTTATATTTCCATTTTTATCGATACACATCTCAATACCAATAGTACAATCATTTGGGTATTTGCTTAATCTTTTTAATGCTTCTGACGTGTATGTATTTGACCCACAGTGATATGCCATCTCATCATCTGGAATTGCTTGATAAATTGAATTATCATCTACAGAGTAATGAGCAGAAGCATACACAGGAGACTTTGCACTATTCTGATTCTTTAGTCCATCAAAGTATTTAACAATATTAATTGCAGGAGCAGAAGGGGAAGCGGTGTAATGCATTACAATTCCTTTAACCCCTTTTAACTTAATGTTTGGTCGAGAATAAGGATTAACAGATATGAACTTTTGAATAATCATGTCAACATTAGCCTCCAATTATTTTCATAATATCCGGCACTTTCAATCCAAGTAATGTGCCTAAAATCAAATAAAAGGCAAACCAAAGATACTTGTTGTTTAATGAACTGAAATTTTGAAGCCAACTTATAGTACTTTGCTCCCCTGATTCATTTTGATGTCCTGAATGATTGATTTCACTTCGCACTTTAATAGTCTGCACATCAACATTAACTTGTTCTAACTTTTCATCTATTTTATCAAGCCTTTGTTCTTGTTTCTCTGCGCGTTGTTCATTTTTCTCCATGAGTGTTGTTTGACGAATCACATTATCTTGTAATTTTTTTAGTGTTTCTGTAAGTAATTTTTGACTTTCCCTCTGTTCAGCTTTAATATCTTCTACATTTTTTTCTAAATTGTTTAGACGAACCTCTAGTGCTTCTAAAGATGGAGTAGGAGGCATTTGTATCATACCTTTCTAAATATAATAAATGAACTTAATAAATTATAGCATATTGCATACTAGCTTTACGGCTTGTATCCACAACACGAATGCTTGCATGCAAATCTGACGCCAATTTTACACGAACTGTAATCTGGCTTTTTAAATCATTTTGTTCACGTCCAATGACATGCATTTGACTGAGTAAATCATTACCATACTTCACAAAAATGGATGATGGGAGTTCATTAACATATTCGACCCGAATTCTCCCTCGTAAATCATTGCGATTAGGAATTGTAATAGAGGAGGAAAGGTCATTATGCCCTTTAACACTCAGAGCCATTAATAAATTAGATTCACTGCTTATTTTATCGATCTGAATCTGTGATCTTAAATTTGCTTCATGTTTAACAACCAGTTGACCGAGTAATGAACTGCTGTCTTCAATTTTATTAATATTTATTGAAGATTTAAGGTATGAACTTTCAGGAACGGTAACAGACCCAATGATAGAATCCTGTCCATTTATCTTGTTAATTTGAAGCGAACTTCTAAGGTCATCAGGTTTTTTTACTCGCACATCCATAGAAGCTAACAGTTGATTTTCATCAGATTTCTTCTCAATACGCAATAATGAATGGAGCACTTCTTCACGATATTTGCTAATAACATTGATGCTTGAAAGCAAACTATCTTCTTTTAATGCTTCAACAGTTATTGACGAGTATAAATTACTTATCCCCTCATTAAAAACAGGCATTTCAAATCCTAATTCTAGTTCAGGGGGAAATGAAGATTCTCTTGTCCCAAAGGGAATTAACGCTCTTTTAGTCTCATCATCTGCACCAAGCAGCACTCCATAGTTTGGAATCGTTCCCTCATACCAACCTTTAGCAATTGTTAACAAATCTATCTCAACAAAGTCATTTTGCGAAGAAGGAATACTTTTAACAGTCAGCTTTTCGCCTTCTGGTGGTTGATTTGCCCAAGTAACGTCTTTTTCTTGCCAATCATTTAAAATATTAAAAATTGCAATATCAATATCATTTGGAAATGGAATACTATACAGTCTTAGGATTGCTTTCTTTAAAATCTTGTCTGATGGAATTGAGGAAAAATCAAATTGAATTAGCGATCTAAATATCTCTCCATTAAATTCATCTGCACCAACTAGCATTTGCGCATCCGTTCCGTAGTTAAGCGTGGGGATGCTTTCTCTAATTGTACTATCCTTAACTGGACTTAAATAATATTTTTCTAATGGAGGTTCTTGCACGTTAAACATACCAGTCATTTTATTCTTGGGATTTATAGTAATGCTGCTCAATAAACTAGAAAATCCACCAAAGTTGACTGAAATGCTTGAAAGTAGATCAGCTTCTCGATACCCCCAGACAAGAAACTTACCCGACATTTTATTATGTATCAAACTATTTCACCTTCTCATTGTATTGAGAAACATTTAAGTTGGTTCTGCATCCACAATAATGTCGAACAAACCACTGTGTGGAGGATCGTCTTTATCTGTAACAATTCGAACATAAAAGTTTATCTCCTCATTCGTTTCTAGCTCATCCTCAAAAGTTAAAACATTTTCGCTTACAAAAGGAGATTCCGTTTTGGATATTTCAATTTTAGTATTTGAACTTCTGTTGCTGTCCAAATCAAGATCAATATCGCCAACGGTAAGAATCATATTCTTTATTGGGAAGTTGTTCTTGTTTGTGACTCGTACCTTCTGTGGCAATGTAGTTCGACCAGCAATTATTGAACCGAAATCTAAATATTGAAGGATATTTCCAAACGTATCTGAAAAATATTTCCCATTTAAATCCATAAATAATATTCCAGAATAATCTCCAATGAAAGTGAGTGTAGCAGTGCTTTTCATGCCATATTCATCTTTACACTCAATAACAATAGAGTTTAATTGGTTTATCTTAATTTCATTATTGCTAAAGATACGACTAAAATTAATTGGCGAGGGCAATAGAGGAGTAAATCCTTCTTCTGGATAAATTTGCTCTCCATTTAATATAATTTTAAATTGAACTTTGTCAGATTCCTCATCGCCAATTTTCAAATCCAAAGTATTCCCAATATAAGAAGCAATAATTTGTGGCTCAGTGTCAAATATAGTGAATATTCCCGTTTCTTGAATTATTTTCCCATCTACCTGTTCAACAGATATTGTTAATGTATGCGGATGGTGTGAAGCAAACATGTTAGAAGAGACAATTACTGTGTTTAAACTGTCCTGTAATGTCCAATTTGACCAATCTTGTAATACTCGATCTGGATCGGAAATTTCTACTTTATGGCGATAGTTGGGATAGGGAATACCATTCACGAACATAGTTTTATTTACTGTATTCTCCTTCCATAAAACGATGTCAAAATCTCCTTCTAAATCATCTAGGGGAGAGTAATTTGTAGTTATTTCTAAAGTTTTGTTTGTAATGCTATTATCGTCTGTGTAATACAAAATATCTACACTCTCACCGAATTCATCATACAAAGTAAATGGTTTTGTTTTAATATTAAATAAAGGTTCTTCAACCGACTCATCATCTGTAAAGTAGCAAATTTTAACAACACCTTCTAATTCACTCCATGCCTTTTCAGGAATAGAAGAAAGCTCTGCTAATGTCATTCCGTTTAAGTAGTCCATCAATGATGGCTCAGTAGTTGCGACGATCTCCCACATGTCAGAATTGTATTTTTTATAAACACCATCATTACAAACTAAAATCCTATCATTTGAAACATGTTCAATAAACCATTCATAATCTGTTTTACATGGATACCCTGATCTTTGTCTGACAAATTTATATCTTCCTTTTTCTAACTCTCCTGTACTCTGATACCATTTTCTATTACTTCCTCCATCTGGATTCTCGATCATATTTAAACCAGTGTCTACATACGAATTGCCATCCCATTTAAAGATGTCAATGGTATCACCGCTATAATTAGTGCCATAATAAGGCAGTGACCAGATCACAAATCTACTCGCAACATCAATCTCTACATAATCTCCATTCTGATAAAATTGTGCGTAGGTATTGATATCTCCATCAAATAACTTGTTATGATTAACATACATTGACCCACCAATTACAGTATACTCAGCTTGAACGGCATACTGGTGCGGTTTTAATTGTCCAGCCATTTTTTTCCTCCTTTCAAATATATGTTTTTTGGATTTCTATTTTTTTAATTGGCATATTCAAAGTGTCAATTGATGTAGAGAACACTTTACCTCCTTCTAATGGAGAAAAGCTGTTTGCCAAAAATGTTTTTACATTAAAGTCAGTTTTAAAATCAATATCAATTAATTTTTCTTCATCTACACCTTTAGTGTCAAACAGATCAATGTTTATTTCTGGAAGAGACAATATGGATATGTCAGAATAAAACATTTGCATCTCACCAATAGCAACATAGTTAGCATAACCATTATTGTTAATGATATATATTCTATATGCCTTAAATTTCTTGAAGTTTTGAAACGTAAATTCCATATAATAATCTTTTTGCCATCCAGTCTCTAATCTTTTATCTAAAATTACCCATTTGTCTCCATCCCAACCTTCAAAACTCCACTCTTTAGGCATCGCAGTTACAGTTGCTTCTCTAGCAAGCATAGAATACTTATTAATGCATACGGGTTCTGGAAATTCATATGATAACCATTGAGGATAAGTATTGTTAGAAGAAATCCATCCAGAATTACTGTCTGAACTTTTATCAAACGCTAAATAAGCACTATATCCACCAGTGTAAACGCTACTTGAACTTGCAATACCACTTGGGGTAGTGTTGCTGGTCATTTTTGGAATCGCTGACTGGTCTGTTGGTCTAGAATAAAACGATACAATTTCGCCATTTTTTGATTGAAATAATACTTTATTCTTTGGTGGAATAATTTCAATATTGTAAGCTAAAAATCCATCTGGTACAGGGGAAGCAAATGGAGCCGCACCAAAATTAAAAGTAGCAGTCTTTGAATAAATACTTGACCCATCTATGAATATTGGATACACTTCACCCATATTTTTTAAGTTTGTGTGAGACTTACCTTGGCTTACACCATTGATATAAAATTCCAAAGTTCCATTATCAAGATCAAGTGCCACTCCAATTATATCTCCAACAGATACAACAGATGAATACGATGTGGCTTCTGGATATTTATATCCGTCATACCCATAAAAACCTACGAAATTATTTCCAGTATATGTGTGTGTTGTGTACGATTTATTAGCTACCCCAATAATAAAACCATTATAGCCTATATCTAACTTCACTTCCCAATACCACTTGCCGCTAGATCGACCATGTGTAGCACGAATCCAGTTTAAACCTTTGGATTGAACAGTCAGATTCCCATTTGATATAGTTAAAGAGCCTAATTTATCGTTTTCGTTTAAAATAACAGGCAATATAGTTGTCCTCATCAATAAAAACCTCCTTTGCTCAATGAAGTATAGACATTTATTCTCTTTTATTCTCAATAAAACTTGTCTTCAAATGAGGAAATAGAGTAGAGTAGATGGTGTCTATCCTACTCTATTTCGATCCTTACAATATCAAAAAATTTTTTAAAATCTACAGTCGCACTAAATTTTGTTCCTTGCCCAAACGATGCTTTTGACATTTCAAGAGAGAATGTTTTTTCTTTTCTGTCATAATCTGAAAGCTTATTCCCTCTTTCTCTAATAGTATTTTCAGTAGGTAATATTGATGATATTTTATTCCAACTTCCATTATTAAAAGCTTTATATTCTCCTTGGTGATAAACTAACGATTTTGGTTTTTTGATAACAACAAGCAACGGTCGAAAGCCAGTGCTTGTAGCCAAAGTAGAGCTTGATGAGATTGTACTTAATGACTGAACCCCTGTATTCCCTCGTATTATTATATTGTTACTAGAATTCCTTGTGTTAGTTAAACTATAAACACCTTTCCAATTCCATACGGCATTATCTCCTGCTGTAATGGTTCCATTGAGAGTGCTGTTGACAATGTACTTGTCCCATTCATTGTCTGTGTATAATTCATTTGTTCCACTGCTAGGTAATCTAAGAACATAATCAAAGAATTCATCTCCCTTAATCAAATCGAGTGTAAAGGGCTTGCCCGTCCACTTATTTACAGCGTAGTCTGCATACTCTTCTGGACTTACGTATCTATTATCAACGGACACACCGTAATACGTAACATCCATACCAGGAAATGCCGCCGCTGTAATATTGCCGCCCAAGCAAAGCTTGTGGGTAGACGATTCACTTGTTGTCGGTTGATAAGAATACCCAATAGTGCTATGATATTCCCCATTAATATATAGGATGTACTTTTTGTTGGCAGAATCCCTTGTAATCGTAATGTCTACAATCTCTTCTAAAGGAATCTTGTAAGTAGTAGTAAAAAATTGATCTGAACCAGCATTATATTCGTGACCTAAACTCAACATTCCAGACGCAGTATATCCTATTTGATACAGTACATTATTAGCATTTGTTTCTCCATAACCAGCATACGTTAAAATGACACCTGTATCTCTATATGCATGTAGTTTTATCTTAGCATTCACAGTAACATCTTCAACAAAGCGTAACTTGAGTTTGTCATCCACTACAACATAGTTTTTAGGCGAAGATTTCGTAGCAAAAACACCATTTAGAGAAATACCGCTTTCACTTGCTATTCCAGCCAAATTTAAAGTTTCCCACGCAAGACTGTGCTGTAAATTTCTATCTGCAATCAACTTTATTTGTCCATTGAAGTCGTCTACCATGATAAAATAAAAATCTCCGTCTGCTATGGCAGTACTTGTAGTAGGAATGAAATCGTTAATTCCATCCACATAATTCTCCTTGCCAATATCAGTAAAAATACCCACTTGACCAGACACACTTGCCCTATAATGACACCGTATCCTTTTCCCTACAGTTAAATCAGACACATTAAATACTTCATCAGGATGGATAAGGCGACCTTCTTCATCGATATCAATAGCATCAATATGTGTGTTCTTCCCACCAGAAGGAACGGTAATTACTACAGTATGAATTTTATCTTCAAGCCCAATTTTCTCAAATTCTAGATTTTGAAACGTACCTGTTGTAGATTCATGGTATATGCTAAATGTTTCTGTTACACCATCAATACTTACGGGTACACTATCGGGATATGTGATTGAGTTTTGACAAATAAACCTGATTTTAGTTCCTTTAAAATAAAAAATAATTTGATCTCCTTCATTAGGAGAATAAAATGCAGTACCATTCCAATGTGACGAGTTAGTAGATACAGACCACGTTCCCACTCTTTTTATCGCCGCATGGGTATCATCATACCTTTTCCAACCCGGCTCAGGGGCGGTTAACGGTTGTCCAATCAACGCCAATTATTACGCCTCCCTTTTATAAAAGGATTATTAAATACCGTTTATTCAACTTCAATAGAATTAATCTTTTTCCAAACAGACCTGTTGATGGTTCTTTTGAAAACATTTTCTCGTTCTGGATCAGCCAAGCTCATTTCATAATTTAGTGTTATAGGTTCAACGTACACTGGCTTTTTTATTCGAAATGTAACCTCATAATCAGTGTCCCTTGGAATAACTACATTCTTATCATTTAAACAAATTACAGCGTTTTTGTTATTAGACACTTAATAAACCTCCCAGTTGATCTCTGCACTCATATCTTTATAAAGTGAAGCACCAATCTCTTCGGTTATAATACCATTTCGTAAAATCTGTAACTTCCCATCGACATCTCGATCAGCTACTAGTCGAATTGATAAGTACATAGGGCTTCCAAATGGAATATGAAACAGCAATTTAACATGTGATTCAAACTCTTTGGTTACTACTTTTTTCTTGTAACCAAAAACATATTCTTCAATGTTTGTATTGGTACTATCCCGAAAAGCCAAAGGGCTAAATGTGGAGTGGGCTTTTTTATATGTGATAATGTCATTACAAAAGTCAAAATTATTAGTTAGGTTGACTGTCTGATTCCCGATAACATATTTAAAATCAATTTTACCTTGTGGTAAATGAAAAGTACCTCCAATTGCATCGTGATAAAAATGAAATCCGTGACCTACTAGACCAAAGTTGATAAGATCATGTTTACGAATAGAATTGAAATCATTCTTGTCCTTGGTATGATAATCAAACTCTGTAAAAAAGGAACCATCTGTATAATTTGCTACCCATATAAAATCCCTGAGAGAGGTAGGGGAGTAAAGTGGTAACATTGTGTCATTTCCTCCTCAAAATAAAAAGGACTGCCCAATCTAGGCAGTCCTTTTTTTAGTGAATTATTTATTTTTTTTTATTATGTAAATGTATAAGACACTCGAAGATTGAACAAATGAGTGCCAGCCTGAACATTTAATCCAAGTACAGCTTTTAGTTCTACATCAGCAAAGTTTGCAGTACTTGCAGCTTTATCGCCATTATTCCTTGCACCACTAATCACACCACTTGGTTGACCTGATGCTTTAATCATACGACCGTCATTAATACCATTTCCGCCAATTCGACTATAATTGACTTCAGAATTGGATATAACTTTTACATAAATCCATTTACCTGTAACGACTGGACTATTTGAACCGCCATTAGTATCTACAGTTGTAATAACACAATCATTCATATCAGAAACATCATTGTTTGCATCACCATAATTATTCCATATCAAGCATCGAAAAGGAGCAGATTCAGTATTAGATTGAACTGTCCCTAAATTCCATGCAACTTTATCCTCGCCACCCGCCAATTGTTTTAGATCAGAAAGGTTATCACTAGTCCTCCAAGTGACTTTTGGATCAGCCATATTATATTCCTCCAATTTAATTTATTTCATTTCAATTTGCAATGTTATTGAAATACCTTCTTGAAGCGGATCGAATTCATCAACAACTATACGAAAAACATCACCTTCATGAACCTCTGTATTCATCAAGGAAGGGATGAAAGCATGTGAAGCATTAATATCAAAGATTATACTTCCTTCCAAAATTCTTTCCCACAATTCAGAAGTACCATTAAAATTATCTTTGCTAATTTTTTCAATGTATAGAGTGGTTCTTTCTGATGCAGCAGGTGTCCCACATATACCTTTAATAGAAGAAATTGTGCCTTCATAGTCAAAAGGAAGATATATTTTTTGTATACCACTATCAGTAATAACCGGAAGAAGAAACGCAATTGTTCTATATTTTAAATTATTATGAGTTAATGAATAGTCTTCTTTACTCATCAAGCCATCTGTAGTAGGGGAGGAGAGAGGGATAGAGCCTCTAGTGTAATTATCAATTTGTCTCCATAAACCATTTCCTTCATAACGATACCTAGAGCCAGTTTCTTCTACCATAGTAGTAGACCCAATTTCAGGATTAGGGTATGTAGTAAAAATATCTTCATATGTTGGAACAGGTTCTAGCCAAATTAGCCTTGTTGTTAAAGCAGCATCATTTGCAAATTTTGCGCTATCATCTGCACGTTTACTTGCATCTATTGCTGTATTGGCGGCAGAAGCAGCAGCTTCAGCAGCTTGAATTGCCTTATCTTTTGCAATATTTGCACCTTCAGTAGCAATATTGGCATTTTCAGCAGCTCGAACAGCTTGCTCGGTTGCGGCAATAATCTCTTCCACTCGCTGTCGAGATATTTCAATAATTTCTTGAAGATTCATTACAACATCTGGGTTAGGGTAATGTGCCCAAATCCGAGAAGCAGGATATTGTATCATTCCTCGCCCTTTATAAACAGCAACTACTGTTTTTCCTTCTTGTGAGGGGTGAAAATCAATTACTCCATTAGAATAATTAACAATAAAATCATTTACGTCAGGAATTTTTTTAGAGTTAGGCTTTCTTTGGTCAATTTCCGTATATCCATTAATCAAAACCCGATGAAATTCTGTAGGGATCTCAGATAAAACAATACGATTATTTATAATTTTCAAAGATTCTGTTTTATCTACATATGGATCGTCTTGAGTATTGCTCCGCCAAATGATTCGTATAGAATCATTGTATTGATTGTATAATCTGGCTTGCAATTTGAATCACCTCCTTAACCGCCAATAAAGACATTATTAGAGCCATCCGCAATAGTTGTTGTTGGGGTAGAGTGAGTTTTTACTGTGCTGCCTACAGTAGCAACCAATTGACCCCCAGAATAAACATTTTTATTATTGCCAATAGTAACAGTGCCTGTACCACCTGTGTGATTGCTAACTGGCTCACCGGGAACTTGAGGCGTTTCAGTTTCAGTTACATTGTCATTAACTCTTGAAATTGGCTTACCATTTACAAAAACATTTGGTGAAGAAGCAACGACTGTACCGTGAATAATCGAACGCCCTCCAGAATAATAGTCCCAACCACCAACACATGAAGGAGGATCGCCAACTGTATATTGACAAGGATTCCAAACACGATATTGAATGTCATTTGTTTGAACATCGACTGTTTTACTACCATTAAAAGCAACTGCGGGCATTTACCTACCTCCTTGAGACACTATATATAGATCGTGCATCACATAATAGTACAATATATAGAGTTATTAATCCAATGAAATTCATCTTTTATTAGGTTTGATTGGAGAGTTTAGTCTTGTTTTTGAGCAGGGAGCAGCATTTGAAATTGATTAATCAACACTTCTAATTGTTTAATTCGTTGCTCTGTTAGTCAATAAATTGCTGATTTGCCTCAAGTCGTTCTTTATTAATTTCATTTATTTCTTGTAGTATCACAATTTGTTTTTCGTATTCTTGATTAAGCTCTCTTTTGCGTAAATCAGTTTCAAACATCCTGACCATTAGTACTATTACAAGAACAAACGCAAGAACTGAAAGGAAAAGAGCAATTGTTTTAGAGTTTAAGATTTTATTCAACTATTTCACCTCTGTTTTTAAATTGATTAACAAATCCCCATCCTCCATAGCAGGGTAGAGTACGATAAAAAACCACTATCCGAAGACAGTGGTTTTAAGTATGCTTCTTCTCACTAATCCAAAAACGATGATCCTTATCAAGAAATACAACATTAAAAATATTTCTCACAACATGACCAACTATACATACTTTCCCATTAACATGTATACGTGCCCATTCCGCATCTTCTGGTACATGTTTAGGATGAGTAAAATCTGTTTTATCAGAAGGCGGAAATTTTCCGTAAATCGTAAATTTATTATCCAATCTCGAATGTAATGTCTCTCCACAATAGCCCCTTAGAGTTTCTATAGCTTGAGATAAAATGCCCAAACTCTCCCAATCAGATAAGGACTGTCCTTGTTGTCTATCTAAATGCTTGAAACTAATAACAAATTCCTTGTCCTCCGAGAATTCTCTCTCCGATGCTCCCGCCATTAAAGGCTTTCTTTTATTTTTACTCTTACCAACCTTTTTACTCATCGTAAGCCATCTCACGATAAAATTTTCTCATAGTTGCTTTTGATATAATTTCTTCACACCGTTCACTGGCTCCGTATCCTTGTCTAGCTTGTTTCCAAGGCTTTTCATCATGTGTCAAGCATTCCAAATAATAAGGTGATCGCTTACCGTATTCATCGAGGACATCATTTATTACTTCAATTTGCTCTTCACTCAAATAATCATCGAGATTATAATCTAGTTCCTCTTTGGGTAAAAGATTATTAAGAATAGATTTGTCTTTGTAATGATCGAAAACTTCTCGAATTACTGGCCCATGAACCCAAGCTTGAAATTCCTCTTTAAATAATGGTTCGTCAAAAACCACCAAATGCCAAGCTTCGATATAGTAAAGGAGTTTCTGTAACTTCAAGTGACTCATATCATCTTTAAAATTCGATACGTAGTTTATTACGTACTTCGACAATTTTATGGGATCGATTTGATTATGTAGCATTTTGCTCCCTCCATAATAAAAAGGCATACGAACATTCATTTGCCTAATATTATTATGCCACAAAGTAAATAATGTGTGCAATGTCAAACAAATTTTTGTCAAGGTTTTTGTTCGGTACTTATCCAAATTAAACTAGGCTTTGATCGAAAATAAAAAGAAAACATCAAAACCCCTACAGAAGAGTAGGGGAGGATTGTAAATTGTATTACTGGTCTTCTGATTTTAACCTCTCAGAAATAAGGTACAAGTACTCAACGATATACGCAAATCCTAAAAGTAGCGCAAAAGCTATCGCACCTTCTACCCACCAAGTCAGAGCAATGGTAATATCAAATGTAGATTTGCTAACAGTAGTGTATGTAGCAGGAATCTCAACAGTACCAAAAACAACCCCAGCAATAATTGCACTAAAAACTGTAAGAAGTGCAATATTAGAAATAAACTTGGCAATATGATTGTTCAGGTTAAACACAATTTCACCTCCTTCCCACAATATTTTACAAGAAAAGGAGGTGGTTGCCAATGAACTATTTGTGAGATTTTGGGTTATCTGTTCTTCCTAAAAGATAGTCAATTGATACATCAAAATGAATTAATTATTTATTTCTGGATTGTCTGTACGCCCAAGAAGATAGTCAACTGAAACATTAAAGTAGTTTGCGATTTTTACAAGCGTATCCAAACTAGGGGAACTCGAACCTTTTTCAAACACACTTAAAGATTGCTTTGTTATTCCAACTTCTTCTGCTAAATCCTTCTGCAATATTTTACGAGTTTGTCGTAAAACTTTAACTCTTTCACCTAAAATAGTTTTGAAATCCATAGTAATACCCCTTGACAGTCAGATGTTGTGTGACTAATATATAGTTAAATCAGTCAGATAATGTCTGACCAGAAGGAGATGATTTTTATGAAACAACTTGAAAAAATCTTCAATTATCAATCAAAAGAGGTGAGAGTTATACTAATTAAAAATCAACCTTGGTTTGTCGCTCGTGATGTATGCGCACTCCTTGAACATAGTGATACCAGTACAGCTATTAAACGCCTAGACTCAGATGAGAAGCTGACCCAAACAATGTTTGTATCAGGTCAAAATAGAGAAGTTTGGTTAATCAATGAATCGGGATTATACTCACTTATCCTGACTTCTCGCAAACCTGAAGCCAAAGCATTTAAGCGTTGGATCACTCATGAGGTATTGCCATCTATTCGCAAAACTGGACAATACATATCTGCTGACCATCCTTCAAGATTCAAACTTCCTATGACTTACAAGGAAGCTTTGCTTGAACTGGTGGCAAAAGTCGAGGAAAACGAACGCTTGCAAAACACACTCATTGAACAATCTCCGAAAATCGAACTTTATAACTCCCTTATGGATACCACAAACTTTCAGACAATGAATCAGGTCGCAAAGTCTCTAAGATGGGGGAGAAATAGACTGTACAAATTCCTGCGAAAAAACAAGGTTCTTTTTTATAAATCCCAATACGAAAGGAACATTCCATATCAACGTTACATTGACAATGGCTATTTCAGATTGATTGCTGTTCCGTTGCGCACTGACGCTGGATTGGTGATGTCATCTCAAACACTTGTTTCAGCAAAAGGTGTTGAGTTCATCCACAAGCTAATCAAGCAACATATGTTTGAGAAATCTTATGCTAATGGCATTAAACAAATTCTGAAAGCAGGTGTTTATAATGAATTTCAATGCTAAACCCGTTTACATCTATCGTTACAATTTTAATGTTAATAAGAATACTTGCCACTGGCTGCTTTCGACATCAAAAGAAGAACGACTAGCAACAGATCAGTCAATCGAATTAGCTTCTTTGGATGACCTTCACGACTGGATAGCTGCCAGCGGCGAAGCATTCAATGGTATTCTAACAGTTCAAGAGGGACATTGCAAATGGTTTGAGCAAAAATATGTTAATGAGTTTGGTGAAACAGATTTTGAATATCATTATATTTTACTTTAATCTTGGGAGAGGAGTCGAATGACTCCTTTTCTTTATGTTTTTATAATAGCATGAGAAAAACATAAAGTAAATACTTTTTATTTTATATTTTATATCAATTCATCTGGCAATAATACAAAACCCCTATCCAAGTTTGGATAGGGGAGATAAACTGTTATTCTATTGTACTACAACATTTAGAACAACTTTTGTATTGTCTACTAGATTTCTAACAGCTATCTGTGCAGCTCCTGTGTTTAAACCATTAACAATAAGTGTATCACCTTTGGTTTGCAACGATGCTACTTGCGGATTAGAAGTCCATAACTTGTAATTGCCATTCGTTGTACTTAATATATAGATGGCAGATAAGTCCTTTTGTAGAATATGCGCTTGTCCCGGATAAGCTGTTGATTCATGGAAAAGCTGAAGCGTTATCGGTTTTTGAGTTCCTATCATAGATAGAACTTCTGCTTTCTTTAGCTTTGCAAATTCTTCTTGATTAAAATATGGAGTTGAAATAGAAAGCACGAACTTATCTCTGAAATAGTTTTCTGAATTATCCTCAATGTTTTTTACTGCATCTGGGAACACTTCGATAGTATAAAGATGGTTGTACTCTAGTTTATTTACCGATTTAATAATCAAAGTATCTCCTTGGATTTCCTCGGTAAAAGGAATGTCCCTCCAGTACCTATCTTTGAAATTGATAACTCCTGTGCCACGACCTATATTTCGCGTAAACTTAATTGTAATAGCTTGATTAACTGGAAAATCACTTACCCCACTGATGGGAGTGGAGGTCTGAACATCGAATATTGGAGATTTCGCTGCCAAACTGAAATTGGGAATTGCTAGAATTACAGCAAGAATTAAAGTAACAAAAGCTCTTTTCATGATATACCTCCTTAGTATAATTTTCTACTAAATTATACCACAGAGCAAACTTTTATCCAATTAGTTTATGTCAACGCGCTGACCTACTAATTTCAAGTTCCCAGAAGCACGAATTTCTATATTTTGTCCGATAGATATACTACTACCAGAGAAATGTTCAATCTTTATAGTTCCATCATTTATGAATTTAATAGTACTTGTTCCAGATGGCATCTCAGAAACTAGCGACAAATCATTGTCTCCTAATATCAGCGACCTTTTGCCAGATCCTGTTTCTGCTGATGTATGATATCTAACATGCATTTTCCCTTTTTCTTTGTATAAATAGCCTTTTTCAGATTCGCCATTTCCACTACCGACACCCCATTCCATCATTGGGTATGATTCATATCCTGTGCCAACAAAGTACATTTTTAATTTCTCGTAACGCTCAGTGTTATAGTCAATAAGATAAACAGGAATTCCGGTATCTTCAGTAGTGACCCGATTTTTTTTCGAGTCTACCCAATATAAAGGTCTGCCTTTAGAATCCTCAGCTTGTTCTCCAGATTCAGTTGCAACAGCAGTAACCCATCTCATATATTTGTCTTGAATATCAATGAAATCAACCAGTCCAAGCTGATCTCTTCTAACGGTACGTAAGCGATTTACAGTCAGGTCATTAATCGCTCCAAAATCAGTATCAAAGAAGGTTGAAATAACGTTCTGAGCCTCAAGAGAACCAATAATCATATCGAAATTCTCAAGGTTTAATACGCGCTCATTTGCATCAAGTAAAATCTTCCCGTTAGAACCAACTAGCAACAAGCTCTCAGCAATTAGGTCTTTGGCGTGCAAGATACCATTGGGATCAACCCAAAATTTGCGGTCGCCATCATTATCAATATAGATTCCATCGTCTACATTAAGCCCAATTTCAACCTGTCTATCTTTGCGAGTAATTTTAATACCCTCATCAGGGCGTAGAGTAATCAGTCCATTGTCATTTTCAATGGTTAAGTCCTTTGCAATCATTTTATTGGCTGTAATATCATTGCAAACAATATTACCATCTAGGTCAACATAGAAAACAGGAGTCCATGTTCCACCATCGTAACGATCAATTGCAATTCCTTTATCTGCATTTAGCCAAATCTTATTTTTATTTGCTCTTGTTACTGTAATCCCATCTTCAATACTGAGTCGAATTTCTTGCCCCAAATACCCTTGAAGTGGACGTAAATCAATCAATCCTTCATCAGCATCAAGAATGATTTCACTGTTACGTCCATGTAATTTCAAGCCTTTAGCATGTATGTATCCTTGTGTATCAAGCCAGATGATTCTGTCCCATGCATTTCCATCTTTGCGAGTGATATAGAACCCTTCATCTCTATCCATGACAACTTGATTTGTATCATTTTCGAGTTTTACACCGAACTTATCTGGGTTTGTCCCATATAAGCCAAACCACATTACTTCACGACCATTACGATCAGTAATGACCATTTTATTTCCGCGAATCTCAAGAATGCCGTCTGGATCACCGACGATTACACGCTCTCCCGTGATTATCCTACCGAACAGGCGTTCCGCAATTATGAAATGCTTTTCAAAATACTCAGTTAACAAATCAATAGTAATAAATTCAATATTGTTTTCGTTAATTTTATTCTTATAAAATAAGTTAGCACCAGTAGAATCAATTTTATATACCTCTAAATTGCCGCCAACCCCTTCAAATGATATTGAGTCAAAGACATTTTGAAAAATTTGACTCAGGGATAAATTATTCATATATCCTTCATGTGCAACATTAAATGATTGCTCTGTTTTAATGCCACCAGTAAAAATTGCACAATCAGAAGGGGAGAAAAGTATATTTCGTTGTACATCAAAATTATCTGTTGGACAAATATGATACACCACAGATTTATTGTCCTCATAAGCAGCAACGACAATTTCAAGAGAATTTTCATGAACAGGGTAGGGGGCAGATGTAAAAACTCTCTTTGCTATTTGAGAAAGAACATCAATCTGTTGATTTTTAGATTTAAAAAAATCATCCATGACTTGTTCAACTAACAGCATATTACCGGAACAAAAAATAACTTTATCCTGTAGGGGATAAAGTTTTTTTCCGTCATCACATAAACGATATATAGTGTCGTTAATGGTTACGGATACTGCTGAATCTGAACCAATGTATATAGAATCATAGAATTGGAATAGGGTTACGTTACTGATAAGAAATCACCTCCTTAGCCAGTTAATCCCCAATCGTCTAAAACTAACTCTGTATATGTTCTATCAGAATTTAACAACTTATTAATTGCTACCCTTAGCTCATCGAACGTAGGAACATTTCTACGACCTTTAATTCTTAGGATTTTCCATCCATCTTGTTTTAAGAATTCATCTCTACGCCGATCTTTAAGAGCAGTATCTTTATGGAAATAGTATCCATCATATTCAATATCAATTTTCACATTGTCTATAAAAAGCGCAACGCTAGTGACTTTAACCATACTCCCTTTAGGTAAATCCTTAATGGATACAATCAATTTGTCTAACATTTTTGTGAATTTATAACCTTTCGATGTATACCAATCTTTATTTGTATTTGACCATTTTGTTTCTACTAGTTCCTCTATAAGAATAATTTATACCTCCTTATTACGACTGTCTATTCTAATAAATAGAGGATAGGAGCATTACTCCATCCTCTGCGTTTTAAATTTAACTGCATTCATATATAATTTTTCTTTTACAATTCCATCAGGAGTTAGCGCCGTTTCATACCTGTTCCCATTTGAGCGCGTCAAACCTATTGCGGAATGTGTCAAACGAATCCATCTAGTAGGATCAGCTTCATCCTTAATGGTGATACCTGTCCGATCAATAATAACTGTTTCATTGACAGCCATTTCAATTTGTTGTTTAGCTTTATCCCAAAATTCTTCAAGAACTTTGCTTATATCGCCCAAGTCATTTTCATACTTGTCCCATTTGAATTTACTCATATCTACTTTGGTGGAGGAGGAATTGCGATACAAGGACTTAATAAATTTTTCTTCATTGCTTTCTATATCTGTTACATTTGCAATAGTGAGTTTAATATCTCCATCGCTATAATCATATTCAATTTCAATTATCTTCGCAGTTACATTTACGCCTAGTTTCTCGTATGAAATTACTACAGTATCACCAAGGTTTAATTTGTTCCAGTTTCGCTGTTCTTCAACAATTTCAAGGAAATTCACTATGTCCATAGAGATAACTGTTTTAGGCTTGGAAAATTCCTCAAAAACCTTCATGCCAGCTTCTAGCAAATCTTTGTCATCAATAATCTGCTCATTAGCCCACTCTTTTTCAATGATATACTGATTTCTTTCTTTGATTAGTTCTGGAGAAAAGTTTGCTTCAATTGACAAGGTGGCTTTCAATTGATTAATCCTTGAAAGAGCAGTGTTTACTTGATTTTGAACATTTTGGATAACAATTTTTTGTGCAGCGATCTCTTGCTCTTTTGCAATCTTTTGAGACTCATAAATTCCTGTAGGGTAGGGGCTGGATTTGTCACTAATAAAAATGTTATCCTCAATTTTTTGTAAATCAGTCTGAAGTGTAACAAGTTTTTGTTGTTCAATTAGCAACACTTTTTGAATATCTTCAAGTTCTTTCAAGTAAGTAGAAAAAGTATTTTTATTATCTTCAATTAATTTTGTATAATCAAGAATCGCATGACACAATTCATCACTCATATACTCACTATGCGACAAGACATTTCTGTTCTCATCTCTCACAAAAGGGTACATAAAATAACCGAAATTTTCAATGTAATCTGTGCCTGTTGGATTAACACGTTGAATAGAAAGATTGTCTTTTCCATAGACTTTTAACCTTGTGGTCATTTCATCAGGCTCTATTTCACGATCTAAACTTTTTAAATATTTTCCGTATGAGAATTTTAGTCCCAAATTATTCCCAATCAATTCATGATTGTAAAAATGGATTCTTCGATTTTGTGTGTCCCATAGAATTAGAGCATTGAATGTTTCTGCAATCTCATATACAAAATCAAGAACTGTTTTTGAACTAACATCAAAGGAACGAAATTTAACATCAAATTCAGCGTCAATTGATCCAATATTCCACAATGTATTTCTAAGGGCATCTAATAAAACTTGTGACGCACTTTTTGAGTCTTCCTTATATGCTCTTATAATTTTATCATTTAACTCATATCCCAATGAAAAAGCTGTAACCTGCTTAATATCACCTTCATCAGTCATTGAGTCAACACATTTATCAATAATAAACCATTCTTCATACTTGTTAAGAACTAATTTCAACAAATACCTATGTCGGATTAAGTCAACATTAGGGTTACGGACAAACTCATGATTAATATCAAGTTCATAAGGGATAGAAAAGCTCAATTCATTTAACGAACCTAGACGTTTATTGAAAACAATATCATGTGCTTCAGAAAGTTTTGCAATAATAGTCCGATTAGGCTTTGCAAGAAATATTTGAGGTTTAACTGGCTTTTTACTTAAATCAATATCACCAAGCAAGTAATCACTTCCTTTTAGCCTTGGATGGTCTTAAATTGATAGCGAAACATAACTTTAAAATGTCCAACAAATTCTAATAAGTTATTACCTGTAACCAACTCAAGATATTCATTGTTAAAGTTGTCATAGCGATATTTCATATTGATGTCTGTTTCGATGTGTTCACGCTCACAGTCTATGTATAAAAGCTCCTTGTCCAAAATATCAACGAACTTAAACTCTTGATTATTGTTTGACTTATTAATTATAGAAAGATCACCGTTTCCAATCTTTTCAATCCAGATTTCAGGCTTACAAGGAACATCTCCATAATTAACAAAAAGATACGTTGGTTTTACTGTGATCTGAAAGTCATGTAAAACAGGTAATGAAGTAATAACAGTAGAATCAGCAACATACCTATATTGAAACACTGTATGTTTTGAATTAGTAAAAGGGGAGAAATCAGGGAGAGGGCTGCCATTAGTAGCAACCTTCCAACCCTCCCATGTATACCCACCATCATATGACACATTTGTTTCTAATCGAGTTGTACTACTCATTGGGACGGTTTCATTCCACTGCAATAATGAATGACCCCCACCTGTATCCAACGCAACATGAAAAGTAGGAGATGTTCGCGTTCCACGCATCTTGCGTAAATCATCCCATTTAGCCATGTATACCTCCTAAAATATCATGATTGTCACTACAGCATTGGCAGTCGTACCTTTTAAATATATATGAGTGTTTGTCCATAGTGAGTTCCCCGAATAAAGTTGTACAGGCTTATCCGTGCTGACTAATAAATAACCTTTTGGTATTCGATTAAGACCGTGAGCGATCACATCTTCTGGATTATAGGAATCGTAATTACCTCTGACTGTAAAAGTACGAAATTCTGCATTTAGCTTTCCTGCTTTGGACGCATGAGTTCCATTTCCTAGACTAATATCACCATCTTTTAGTTTTGCATTAATAATTTGACTGTCTTTTATGTGATACGAAAGAATGGCATCTGTTGCGATTTTTACACTAGTTACTGCATTATTTTTTATTTTATTTGTAGATACTGAATCTGTTGCTAGTTTAGATTCTGTAACTTGTCCATCTGTTAAAGTAGGGCTGACTACCATCGCACTCATATTCCTTAAGTCAATAACTTCAATGATATTATACGAACTAGTAATCACCCTTGCTATTTTAATTGTATCTGGGGGCATAAGAGGTTCATTTCCACCAATAGCAACTTCTTTAAATATGTAATCACTATTAACATCCAAATAAATGTAGGTATCCTTATTTTCAGAAAATGTATGTAAAACTTCTGGTTTTACAATGCGGTGGCCTTTAATATAAGCTGTACCAGAAGAAATCGTTGAAGCAAAATTAATTGCATTAACGTAATCAATCCATAGTGAGCATATGCCCATATCTACATTCATTTTAACACTAACCGAAATAATGTCATATAATTCGGATACATCTGAAAAAGGTAAAGTAATAAGTGTCCATGAATTTGCTACTAGAGCAGGAAAGGGGAGAGTGACAATGGGTTGCTGAGACATTGGACTCTTGCTCAGCAACAAAGAATAGTCACCTGCATTAGTGTTTACATTTGATTTCACCCATAGTTTAATACCTGTTGTATCTCTAAGATCGATAGGGGAGAGGGCTTTTGATGCTAAAATCCCAACTCCAGCATTACTATCCATGTTAATCTTAAGACAGCCACTACCTTGTTTATAGTCAAAAGTATCTAAAACTACTGTTATGCCACTTGATGGACTAATTTCATCCCATAAAGAGTCACAATCATGAACTAGAACATTTGTTGTTGTACTTGGCTGCAATCCATTTATAATAAAGTCATTAAACATATCATCATGTCGAGAAATAACATTATCTTTAAGCCAATCATCAAGCATCTGGAAGTTTGAATTCAGGACAGCAATATCTGCATCATCATCATATGATGGGAGAGACATGTTAATCAGCGATGTATTCGGCATTTTTGAGTTCACCCCATTTCTTTTGTTTTATATCTCCCCAAGTAGGCTTCTTCGTTCCTAATTGTAAATCCCCACTTGGCAAAGCAATCATATTTTGCAATGAACCCGTTTGGAAATCTTCTTGGGTTGTTTCTGTGATAATCAAAGGGTTATCTTTTATTTCATACCATTCACTAGTATATTGTGGCGAATATGAATAGGGAGAATCACAGCGCATTTCAATTTCTACATACCCTTCTTTAGCTCCATTATGGATCAAGGTAGAAGAGGAGTGTAGAAGGCAATAAAAAATTCGATCAGGATTATCGGTTGTGAAAAAAGGCTTATAATAATCCTGATCTAGCCATCTGGCAACCTGTCTAATTTTTTCATGGTCGTATGGATCTTCAAATGCAAACTGTAAAGAAAAAACAAGGGGGGAGCGTTCAACACTTTGAAAATAGGGCTTGTCATTCCCCCTAATTTTAATTTCATGGATTTCTTTTTCTGCTACAAAAGGCTCTTCAAACAAGCCGCCGCCCACTTTAACGTTAATCAAACCCATATCGGTTGACTTGATACCATCATAACTAAACTCTAAGCCTTCCTTCACAACACTATCGTCCTTTCTTTTTGTTAGCTTTTACAACAGCGTCTAGGACAATGTTTTTAAACTTATTCAAGTCAGATTCTGTTCCAGTAAACCGTTCAATATTAATATTGACCAAAGTATCTCCAGAGCCTGTAGCTGTATTTAGATTTACTACAGGAGTAATACTAGACATGAGATTTTTTAAATTTGGAATAAAGTTCTGAGCAATATTTTGTGGAGTAGTCCATAGCTCACCCTTTAATACTTTTGCAAATCCTTCATCGGGTTTTAAGTTGAACATTTTATTGACTATTTCCGTCAATCTGTCACTCTTGCCATCAACAATCCCACCGTCATGATATTTCCCTTTATAGTATCTGTTATACAAATCCAAAGCATCGTCATAATCGCTTTTTGCTAATTCATTAGCCAATTCCGCAGGTAATTGACTATATAATGGTTTTGCATAATCAGCCCAATATTTTTCTCCTGCTTTATCGCCTGTGTTATGGGCATCTGTCCATTTCTTTTTTGCGTTCACAATATCACGGACGATGGACTGATATTGTGCGTATTTGCCCGAATTACCATTGGACGATCCTGAACTTCCAGAACCTACTCCAATGCTAATATTATTGAGCGATTCAATTGCTCTTTTTGACTCTTCAATTTTCGCCAATAGATTTTGAGCAATACTATTTCCAATGGCAGCCATATTGTTTTTTACGAACTGCTCAAATTTCAATAGGTCGCCCTGCATAGATGAGAGATTTCCTGCTAATATTGCTTTTCGCATATCTGCATAGCGTTTTTCATCTGCAATAAGTTCATTAAAATGACGTTCTGTTTCTTCTTTTTCTTTTTGAAGCTTTGCTAGTATATTTTCATGTTTTTCATTTTCTTTTTTTATTAACTTGTCGTAATAATCTTTGTAATAAGTAAGTTGTTGGTCTAGTTTTCTTTTTTCAAGCTCAAGCTTCTTTACAGTTTCATCATATTTTGCTTGTTCTGCCTTTTTCTTAGCATTAATATCTTTCTCATAAGCGTCACGTTGGTCTTCTAAATTATCCTTGCGAAGCTCTGTACTACGTTTGTAATTAAGGTCTTCAATTTCCCTGTCTTTTGCCGCCAACTGTTCATTTAATTCACTCAAACGAAGTTTTGCTTCATAACTATCATCAAGTGAAAGGGTATTGATTTGTTGTTGAAGTTTTTGACGCTCAGATTGGAGTTTTTCTAGTTCGTTGTTATATTCACGTTCACTAGATTGCCTGTCAATTAATTGTAAGCGTTTATCGATAGCTTCATTGAACTTTTCCATTTCTTCATCTAGTGCGTCCATTGCTGCTTTATGGCGTTCATTTTCAGCATCCTTAGCTTCATCTATAGCATCGATCTCTTTTTTAATTGCATCTTCTTTTCTTTTGCGTTCATCTTCTATATGTTCAAGCTTTCTTTTATGTCGCTCATTTTCTCTTTTTTCTTCATCTTCAATTGCCTTGATTGCTATATTTTTCTGTTCTTCATATACTCGTTTATATGTATCAATAATCTTATTGGCAGTTACTTGATTAATTGTTTCTTGTAAACGAAGTTGCTCAATTTGGAGATCAACAATCTCCATTTTATACTGTCTAATTAAATCAATATTGTTTTGATTTTGTTGAATCAACTTCTCGCGCAGTGAAATCTCTTCTTGAAGACTTTGTTTTTTAAGAGAAATAAGTCGGACATAATTGGCGTACTCTGCATAATATTGTTCAGATGTAGTATCACCAACAGCATTCATTTTGGCATTTGCTAATTCAATAGCCTTAGACAATTCATCTGTTTTATTTTTTTGCTCATTAAGTAGACTGTTTGCTTGTTCAAGTTTATTGGTGTCAATACTATTTTGCAAATTCAACCAAGATGTTTGAAGTTCAATGAGCTTATTATTTAGCTCTTCTCTTTGTGCTATTGTTAGTTGTCCATATGCTAATTGTTTACGAATAAGCTCTGCTTCCTCATGCAGGTTGTCTTGCTTTAATTTAAGATGAAGATTTTCTTCTTCAATCGCATCACGATATATTTGTGATGTTTTTGAATAAGAAACCATTCTTTCTTGAATGATTTTAATTTTTGAATCAAGATAATCATTTTTCTCTGCATATTCTTTAAGAGAAGAAGAGAGTTCATCAAATGAAAGGGTGGCGATTTGTGTTTGCAATTGTGCAATTTGCTGTTCTAGCTCATATGCTCGTTTAAGCGCATCATCGGATAATTTAGCAGGAAACTTATTGCTCTGAATTTTTCCGTTAAGAACTTTCGTTTTTGTGACTTGTTCATATTCTTTGATTAAAAGCTTTAATTTTTGTTCTTGTAATGTTTTTTCTTGTTTAAGATTATCCCTGTAAGCACTAGAAGTATCTAGCAATAACTGTCTTTTATTTTGTACTTTAACAAGTTCAGTTTCAATTCGGAGCAATTCTTTCGCATCTTGAGTGAGTGGAGTATAGGTAGTTGACGATTTAGCCCCAGAGCTTGTTGGTTTTTTAGGTTTGGTTTCCGATATAGAAGCCTTGCCTAAGCCATTGTATAATTTATCAAACTTTTCAAGCTCTTCATTGCTTTTCTTGATATCCTCAAGTCTTTTATCAATTTCATGTTGTGCAGCTAAAGCAGCATACCTAGCCTCAGAAGCATCATATTTCCTTGTACTACCATCTACACCTGTTATGACTGTCTCAGAAACTTTTTTTGTAATAGAGTTGTTTAATTGGTCGCGTTTAATTATTAGCTCATCAATTTTGTTAATTTCTTTATCATATGCATTTACAAGTTGGATGAGTGCTTTTTCACGCTCTTGTACTTCAATTTTAGCATTATCATAAGATTGCTTAATAAGATCCTTATGCTTGTTAATCAATTCTTGTACTTTATCACTTGTGAAATAATACTTGTCACCAATTTGAGTAAGAGCAGGGGCAAGGTCTTTAAACTTATCTGTTATCTCTTTTGCCTGTATTGCAGTATATCCTTGCTTGTTATTCATTCGCTCCAGTATCTGCGTTAACTCATCAATCTTTTTACCTTCAGTATCGAATACCTCAGAAAGATTGTTGTTTTTCAATTCTTTTGCAGTATTGTTCATGCTTTGAAGCTTTTGGTTAACAGCAGATAAAGCCTCTTCTAGTGTCTTAAATTGAAGAATATTTATACCAGCAGTTTGAGCTAGATCTTTTAATTCTTGGTCAATTTTGCTAGGATCAAGGCGATCATTTAACAATATAGGTGTATATTTAAGATTTATACGTGACAATTTCCTTTGGAAATCATCTTGCTCTTTTTGAAGCCTCTGTAGTTCTTGTAGCTTAACCTTTACTTTATCTAAATTTTCTATAGTTTTGGTATAATCAAAAATTTGCTCAGTTTTAGTGCTTCCAATAACACGAAGGGTTTCCTCAATTTCCTTTAAACGATCATTTGCATCTTTAGCTGCACTATCAAGCTTTTTTAACTCCTCAACATACTCTTTATGCTTCCCCATTGTGTATACAATTGCAGCACCAAGTCCAATTATAGCACTAGTTGCGAGAACGACAGGGTTAGCCATTAAAGTAAGGAATGATGCTCCCAAACCTCGAACAGCCACAGAAAGAGAGCCAAGCAATGGAATCATTTGCGCAAGTTTTGGTATGAACCCAGCAACGACAAGTGATAATCCTGTAATCCCAGTTTGCCAAGAGAAGATATATGGCAGTGACTCAGTTATACCTTTTATGAAAGTAGAAGTTACATTTAACACATTGTACATTGCATCGCGCAATCCACTTTCACCGATAGAATATGCTAATTCTTGTCCTGCAGCGGTAACTTTATTTATCGCAGAAGAAAGTGACTCCATATGCTTTCGATTTTCTTCCATTGAAGAACCAAGACTGTTCTGAGAAGTTTCAGAAGCCTTCATTACAGTATCCCAATTGTCCAGCATGGCAATCATACGAGTTATATGATATTTACCAGCTAAAGCTTCTGCTATATATGTTTTTTGCGCCCTTGTTAATAAATTCCACTGGGAAGCAACATCAGCATAAATGTCTGTTGCCGAACGTAATTCTCCGTTAAAATCTTTTACTGCTACTCGAATAGAAGCAAGAGCATCTTGGGTTTTATCCATGTTTAAACGAGCAAATACAGTCTTTAAGGCATTACCTATAACATTCCCTGATTCTCTTGTGGCTTGTCCAATTGCCGTGGTCATTCCAATCAATTCGTCAAGAGTGACACCGAAAGATTGGGCTGACTCACCAGCTTTTGCAATAGATTGAGCTAATCCAAGAGAAGTTACACTGAAATTATTATCAACTTCATTTAACTTATCAATAACCTTTGTTGATTCTTTCGCGGATATATTGAACTGAACTAATGCACCTGTAAGATACTCAGCCATCTGCCCAGTCTGTAAACCTGTTACATTCGCCCCCAAAAGGGTAGCATTAGTCATTTGTAACGCTTGTTCAGCCTCAAAACCAGCCTTACCAAACTCAATGAGAGCATCCTGTGCTTCTGTTAATGAACGCCCGTAGGTATTTGCTAGTTCAACCGTATCCCTCATTAATTCACCAAAGTTTGTATCACTAGATAAAACTTTGGACAACTCGGTTAACTTAGTATCGATATCTACAAGGGTTGAGAAAAGTTCTTTTAATGCTTCTTGAGCGCCAAAAAATATACTGCCAGCAGTACCCCATAAAGCAATTTTATTCAGCGCATGTCCCAATTGCTCAGAAAATGAAAAAGTGGACTTTTTCGCATCCAGAGCAGTAGTACTAATTTGCCTAAAACGTTCATTTAAACGAGCCATTTCTTGCTGCAATCTAGGAGTTTGGATGGTTAAACGTTGTACTTCTTGTACCCAATCACTTAAAGCTTTCTGGTCAACATGTTTGCCAACATTCTGAAGTAGTCTAGTAGCATTAAAATTTGCTTTATCTTGAAATAGACTAAGGTTTGCAGCCAATTTCTGCTGTTGGGCAGACAAACGTTGAAATAACAGTTCCTCTTTTAATTCACGTTCTTTTAAAGCCTTTGTCCACCAATTGACATAATCTTGAGCGGCTTTTTGTGTTCGTTGCTGTTCTTGAAGTTGCAACTGCTCAAGCTTTCTTCTGATTTTTTGTTCAGTTTGGAGGACTTTTTCGCGTTGCTTTTCTTCTTTGAGAAGGGCAGAAGCCCACCATTGTTCATAATTTATGGCTTGCTTACGGATAGTTTCTGTAAGTTTATTTACTTTATCTGTTTGAAAGTTAACATTTAAATTTACATTTTCTTTTTTTAATTTATTAAGCTGTTCAGTGATTTGTTTTTGTGTTGAGCTTATGTCAAGCTTTCCTGTAATTAGAATACTAAGCCTATTGTTATTTGTTGCCACAATACCACATCCTTTCTGGTGAAAATAAAAAATCACCATCGTAGGTGAGTGGTGATTTAAAAATAGTTAATAAAATTAGAATTTGATTTAAATGTGTACTCAAGACTGTCAGTAGGGGAGAGGTCTACTGACACTTTTAAACACACATTAATTTGTATCACATTAGAATATATCGCTAAGATCATCTTTATTGTCACGCAAATCATAAAATTTATCAGTCGTGGAACTATCCTCATGTCCAAGTAATGCTTGTGCTTTTTTAATATCTTTACCTTCTAGGAGTAGATGGGTACTGCGTGTACCACGAATTAGATGGGGATTAACACGCCTGCCGATAATGTCCGATATAATTTCTTTGCACCAATAATTAACTGTGGTTACATTGATCTGTTTGACTTCACCATTTTGTTTAGATACAAAAATATACGGACAATCATCGTCTCCGCGAACTTCTAACCATTTTAAGACAGCCTGTTTAGCTTTGTCATCAAAGAGTAGTGCCCTTGGCTTTCCATCAAGTCCTCTTCCTTTTGCCCTAACTTCATGAGTCTTATAGTAACTAGTGTCATTACCTTCTTTATCTTTAACATAAGAATAATTGACGATTTCTTTCTTTAACTGGATAAGTTCTGATCTGCGACAAGCTGAAGCATACATAAGATGAAGAGCTGCGATAATTTGCCATTGTTCATCTTCTTCCAGCACTCTTAGGATTTGTTCAAATTCTTCATGGGATAGAGGAATCTTCTTGTATACTTTGTTGGGGGTTGGATTTGGAACTCCATCAACAAAATTCCTAAATGTTGCAAATTCCTCCTCGTCTTCGTAAAAGTTGATAAGATATTTATTAAGAGCTGAAACACAACTTCTTTTAAGCTTAATGGCGTTTGAAGACATCCCACGTCTTATGAGCATATTTTGAAATCTCATAAAGTCCTTTTTCTTAAGTTCATATATTTTTTTCTTTTCCCCAAAAGTTTCGTGAACCCAGTAATAAAACTGTCGCAGCGCAGACTTATATTGTGTCTGACTTTGTTTAGACAAATGAGTAGATTCAAGTAAATACTCTTCAACCTTGTCTCTGTTAAAAGAGTTTACTTCTTTCCACTGTTCATCCGTTATTTTAGGAAGTCGTTCAGCTCTATCTCTATACATATTCTCATTTAACTCACTCAATAATTTCACCTACTTTACATCTAGTCCCGCCTTACGTAGACCCTTTTTTAAGGATTCAACATGTATGTTATTTTTTATAATTTCATCTTTTGTATTCTCTACAAATGGTCGTTTTTGTTTTGTTCTATATATCTCAGAATTTACCCAAGTATAACCTTGTCCACTTTCAATAACTGCTGGAATATATACATCATCTTCTTCTCGCACAGGGGAAATCTCAACCCCATCGCTTATCTTATTAACCTGAATTTCTCTCATAAGTTTCCCTGTACGCTCATAAGCAGAAGGAGTATACGCATCATATACATCATCAATAATATGCTCTTGCATAACTTGTTTAACTTTATTTCCAACATCTGAGACAAGAGACTGTTTTACAATTTGGTCAAGATACTTTGCTAAATCTCCCAAATTATTGAAGTTCTGTCCCATTATTTACACCCTCATTTGTGCGAATTTCTTCTAAAATTTTACGAACTTCAACATTCCATTTGTCAAGCTGCTCATTAACATAATCAATCATGGATTGCAATTCAGTTTTATCAAATGAATCTATAATAGGGGAGATGTAATTATTATCTGTCATGATAATAAACATCTCGACATAATCATCCAATGTGTTAAGACTTTTCACATCAATGCTGGTAAATTGTTTGATAATTAAACTAAGCATTGCAGCAGAAATTGACTCACCTGTTACTGATTCGTTTTTCTTTACCTTTTCTTGAATAAGTTTAATCAAATCAGCAACTACTTGATTCTTTTTGCTGGTTCTAAACGTAACGTCAACATCTACTTTTACAGTGCCATCATCAAGAAGAACTTGTTTTTTCTCTTTAAATTTTTTTGCATCTTGTTTCTTGATATGAGAAAGTGATAGATTTTTAATTGTAGCCATTTACAACCCTCCCTGTTATACCCTTTTGTTTATTTGATAATAATTTAAACTCTCTAATACTTCACAATATCGTTCATGCAGGATTGCTTCTTGTCCCTTTAGCGGAATATCTAAGTTCAACACAACATCTGCAACTGTCATGAGCATGTCTTTATTTACTTCATTTTCTTCAATTATAAATTCTTCTTGCATTAGCAAATCATACTCTTTTGCAAATGCTTCTGTATCTCGTAATATATATTTTAATTTGCCACCTTCTGCCTCTTTCGTTAGGGGATTGTTATTTTCATCACGCTCAACAAATTCAGCAATAAGTTTATCTCTTTCATCAGTTATTTCATGTAATCTTTCTCCAATAAGTTTACACAACTTCGTTCTCATTCGACTTTGTTTGCCTCTTAACTCAATTGAAAGAAGGAAGTCATAAAAATTTTTTAATTCATAATTATAGAATTTCAATCATAAACCCTCCCTAAAATTATAGGGGCTGTCCAGAAAGTCA
>NZ_RHHS01000054.1 GCF_003710935.1 Brevibacillus gelatini | reverse complement strand
ATGTCGATGCCCGGATAGTCGGCGGCAATCGTCTGCAACAAGGCCCCGTAGCTCATGGCTTTGTTCTGGAACGAGCGGCTCTTGCGTTTGACATCGAGATTGTAGGTGGGAGAAACGGCTTCGAGAGACAAATAAAACACGTCACGCACCGCCTTGATGCCGATCTCCAGAACGATTCCGGCAAAAAGCGGCGTGGCGTTGCCGGCGGCGTCTACCTGACTGATTTCAATGGGGGTCTGCGCCTGAGTCATTTGCACATAGCTGTCTTTCATTTCTTCCGGCACGATTCCGGTTAACGTGAGGCGGGCATGCTCATTCATTTTCTTCGTGATCGTCAACTCTACGAGATGAATCAATTCATAGGGAGAGACTTGCAAATTGTTGTAAGCAATAACGGAAAGACTCATTTTCCTTCCTCTCCTTTCGCAGCATCATCTGACTCAATCACCAGCGAATCCATCATTCCCCAGGCTGCCAGCTTCCAGTCTGCAAGCTCCTGCTCCGTGCAGTTGAATGTGCACAGCAGCGCACGCCCCTGCAGGGAGACAAAGCTTATCAGGTTGTAGATGTCCGCATCCAGCGCGGGCGTGATAAATTCGAAAAAGCCGACGTTTTTGCCCGCAATCTCCCGGATGCCTTCCTCCTGCCAGCGAGCGAGCGGCTGCGTCTTGCGCAATACCTGCTTCATGACGTCCATGAAAGCCTGGAGCTGGTCAGCAGAATCGGCCAGCTTGCTATCGGTATAGGTAAAAGCCACGTTGATTGAAGCAGTCTGATTGGTATAGATCACCTGCGGTCTGCGCTCGGACGGGTATTTGATGGCTGCGACCTGCGGCGACATCAGCGTAAACGTCCTAGGCAGGCGGATTCGCACACGGTCGTCCAGCAACCGCTTTTCTTCTACCGGAATCGTCCCTTCGCCCACGGTGATAAACGGCTTTTCCGCCATGTCCTGCCGCAGCTTTCCTTTTGGCCCGTAACGTCTCGTGACAGGTTGAGCGTCCTCCTCCGCAAGCTCGTTCATCATGCCGATAATGCTTTCATCCATGCGCTCCATTTGCCATTCCCCTTTCTGTCGTTAATCCACAATCACCCGCTGCCGCCCGGACGCCCTCCACTCCTGTCTGGGCTTGTTCCCGTTCTTCGCTTCCTCCAAGATGCGCCCCAAATATTTGACGATCTGCAGATTGGTGCCCGGACGGTAATTGCTCCCCAAACGGCTGCTTATATAATGAAGAATCAGGTTGCGCTCGACCCTGTCCGCGTTGATCCCTTGCATGGCGAAGGCGAGGTCGTAGGCATTTGTCGTCCCGGTTTTCAGCAACTCGTAGGAAAAGTAGCGCAGGATCGCCGGGGCAAGTGTCGGCTGCTCGTAGCCGGCATGCTCCACGTTTGCAAAAATCCACGTGTTGAATTCCGTGAGCAGATCGAGAAAATACGGGTAGTCCGCGCGCAGTCTGGCTCCTTCCTTGAGCTTGAAGCGGCCCAGCTCGCGCTCATCTTCGCTGATGGCTGTCTCCGAATCGAGCACATAGGATGTCTCGTAGGAAAAAAAGTCGGTCAACGTCGCCTGCTCGGCAAAACGGATTTTCAGCACCGTCTCGTGGCCTGTCGCCGTGTAGGGCAGGCGTTCTTCGCGCTCGAACAAATAGACGCGGCCACGATGCTTGACGATGCCCTTGCCGATGATGAGATGCCGGTCGTCTACCGTGACGTCCATACCGGAAATAATGCCGTCGCTGTACATCTGAAAATGCAAGTCGACAAAATGTCTGGGGTAATCCCGCAAATTTTCAAGCATCTCTCGCTTGAGAATTCGCCCCTTGTGAAACTGGGGATGGAGATGGGAAAACACCGCTGTTCCCCCCTTTTTCGTTCAATATGGCTCTCTCGTTATTTCATCCCGTCAAAGAAATCAAGCTCAGACAGGTCGCTTTCAAATGGACAGAACACTTTTTTGCCCAAAAACAACTGCTCGTTTTGCCGCGCGACCGGAAGCACATGGAAGCCCCATTCGTTGCCGCTGGAAAAGACGAAAAACTTGACTTCTCCGTTTTGGATCGAGTCGGTTTCCTCCTGCGGAATATGTCGGCCGTACTTGGCGCGGATGTCTTCGTAGAGTACAGGCTTGTAATGGGTCCGGTCGTCTGTGTACAAATAGCGTTTGCGCAAAAGGCCGTCGCTTTCCTTGAGGAAAAACTCCACCTCGCTGACTCCGAACGGGCGCGAGATGGCTCCGTGCACATGGCTCAGCTTTTCCTGGCTGCGAATCAGCACGCGCTCCTGCTTGTTGTGGGTAAAAGCGGTCACGGAATACGGAACGACAGGCGCGTGATTGGTAATGTGCGCTTCGATGAAGCCGGCCTTTTTCGCGCTCTGATAGCGCAACGCTCCGCGCAGGCAGGACAGCTTCAAGTCCGGCACTTTGCCCGTCTCCTCTGACCGTTGGCGAAACTCGATGCTGCGGCCTGGCACGAACTCCTTCAACGCTTCGCGGAACACGTCAATCCGGCACGACTGCCCCGTCAGCTTGATGATCGAGAAGTCCGCCAGCCTTCCCTCCTGGTAAAAGTCGTCCAGGAAAACGCGCAAAATCTCGTAAATGTCCGCCTTAATCAAGTGATTGATCTCTTTGCTGGTGAACACGACGTCAGGAAAGTCGTACACATCGCGGAAGCGCCCTTCCTCGCGAATGGACAGCACCCACCGCTCCACTGCGGTCAGCTTCAAATCCTGCTCCTGACGCTGCTCGCCTTCGGTAGTGAAGCGATTGCGCAAAATGCCTGTCTGGCGGAAAAATTCCTTTTTCATCTGCTCCGCGAGGTCCCACAAAAAATAAAAGTTGTTGCGGACGCGCTGGTAGTCGTCGCGGCTCTTGTTTTCGTAGGCTTTGTAGCAGGTGGGCAAAATCGCCTCGGCCTCCCGGTATCGCTCTTCAAACCGTTCATAGACGGAGTCGACGCCAAACTCATCTACATGCCGGAAAATTTCCGAGCCGGGAATGTCAATGAGCTGGTCGATGTCGGTTGTGTGCCGACCTTTGCTGTAGTAGTCCGCAAAGACGATTTTCATGAACTGCATGATCCGGTAGGTGATGTTGTTGCCGCCAAAGTTCGTATCGCCGTTTTCGTAGGTCGTGCTGATGTCGATGCGATACGAAATGTGGCCGTCCTCGATGCGGAAGCTGCACGATGACAAGTCTGTCGTTCCTCCGCCGCAGTCAATGACGAGCGCCTGGTACGTCTCGCCGTCGAGGAAGCTGTCTTTGTCGATTTGATCGGCAATCGTGTTGAACAGCACGGCCATCCCTTCATCGAGCGCGTCTTCTGTTTCGATGCGGTACTCCGGCAAAATTTCGGTAAACATCTCGATAAACTGTGTTTTCAGCTTGACCGGACTGGTGATGTGCAGGTGGCGAAAACGGCATTTGAATTGATGCTCTGCCATCTGGATGACGTGAAGCAAATAGTGGCGCAAAATGTCGCTGCGCTTGACCATCGCGGTATTGCCCTGGCTGTCCATGACCTCTTCCAGCTTGTGATAGCTGTTCACCCAGCGCTTGATGCCCATGAACACCGTCGCGTGCGAGCTGTATCCGTTCTTTTTCATGTGACGCAACGCTTCATAGCCGACGTGGAAGCGGACGTCATGCGGCGAGGAACAATCCGCCACACTGACGACTGTCGGCAGTACCTCGATCCATTCTTCCTTCTTTTGCGTCGTGTCCGGAAACGAGACGTAATTGATCGCATTCAGCTTGACCCGGCCATTCAGCAAATCGTTGCCGGGAGGGGCGCTAATGTATTCGTGGTCCAAAAAGGCGCCAGCCGTTGTCGAAGATGTGCCAAAATCAATCGCCAGCACCGCGTCCGTCTCTTCCAGCTCCCGGATTTCCAGATCGGCGACAGGCACTTTGTAATAGTGCAGATTGGTCGGCGGCAGCGGCTTGTCTTCGCTGTACGCTTTGTACAGGTAGTCCGAGTCCTGCTTGCGGAAAAAAAGCAGACTGTAGCTCTGGTTCACCGTTTTCCGCAGCGGAACGTCCTTGTGCGACAGCAGCCAGTAGTGCCCTGGCTTGTCGTCGTCTTTTCGCAGCTGCAAAATTCCGCACAGCTCCATGTGGTCATTGACCAAAAGGACATTGGATTCGGCCAGACCTTGGGCCGACTCCACCCGATAATCGTCCTGTCTGTTGACAGCCAGCCCGGCATACAGCGTCATCTTGGCCGGGATTTTGATGGAGTCCGCCCCAGGCAGCGGCGTGTTCAAGTACGCATGCAAAGCCGCTTCGATCCGCTCAAAGCCGCCCTCCACATCCGACTCGATAAACATGCTTTCTTCGGCGCCGCGGAATCGCAGGATCGTTTGCAGCAGTCCTTCCCGGTCGAGATTGTTTACCACCGAGCCAACCAGCTTTTCCTTGTGGCAAATGTTGCGCAACTGAAAGGTCGTCATCTCCATCAGCTCATCCCGCGTATAGGTCGTTTCGCTCTGCTGGACGTTGATGTTGCCTTTTTGGAGATGAAGCTTGTACGATAATTTTCTCATGACTCCGATCCTCCCACACTCACACGGCTTTCTCTCAAACTCTCTTGCGGTCTGTTAGTACAGGGCGATATGATCGATCTGCATCGTTTCCTCGACATCGAGGATGCCGAAGTGGTTTCGCCAATATATTTCCGTCTGGAAGCGGACAGGCAGAAAAATATCCAGTATCAGCGCCAGCCTGGCGCGTGCTGCGTCTGTCTCCGCCTGTCCGACGTAGAGCAGCAGCTCATCTTTTTCCTCGCAGTTGGCGTAGATGGTAGAGTGAGGAAAAATTTTTCGCATCGTATCGCGGAGCAGGTAAACCGCTTCTCCTGTCTCATAGAGCCGCAGCAGATTGCCGGCAATAATCTCCTGTTCGTCACGGGTGAACAGCTTGATGTTTTCCGCTGCCTGACTGCCGAACAGCCCCGCCTCCAGATCGCGCAAAACAAAGCGGATGTAGTATTCTCGCTTGTTCATCCCTTGTGTCAGGTCGATCTCGGCCAACAGGTGTGTCACGATGTCAAACAAGACCTGACGCAGTTCGGACTCGCCCGTGTAGTTGACGTCAAACAACTCGCGGAAAATGTCCTCAAAACGGTAGAACGGGTTTACCTCTACCGTCTTGTCCACCGTCTTCGCGTTGATCGCTTCCAGACTCAGCTCCATGTACGGCGAGTAAACCTTCGCCGCTTTGAACACCAGCTCTTCTTTGGCAATTCCGGCTCGCCTGGCCTTGATGACCAAATCCCAGATGTAGTTCACGCCCATTCTCCTTCGCACTTGTATTCCGGGAAGTACATCTGAATCTCGGAGACGAGAAAGCTCATCATGTCTTCCAAAATAAAGCTGTCTGCTCCGCGTCGGCGAAAGCCGAGCTGCATGATTTTTTTGTCGTGCTCCACGCGGACATTGTCGCTGATGAACGGGTTCATTTCGTACGTAGCGGAAGTGCGCCCGCCTTTTTCGCGAATCTCTACGTGCACAAGCTCCAGTTGCTCCGCCGCTTCAAAGGAATGGACGATGCGGATGATCTCGCCTTTGGCCCGCACCGGCATTCCTTGCTTGCGGGCGAAGCTGCCCACGAAGCTGCTTTTGCGCCGGTTGGACACCAGCGCGTATTGCAGACGGGACGTCGGGGTCGCGACAGGCTGGGTGATTTTGCAGACGTTCCAGATGCCCGACTTTTCCTGGGGGGAGACAATGGTCAGCTCTTCTGCCGAGCGCTTGATATAGCGGATCAGCGCTTCATCCCCGTCCACGAGATAGCCGTGCTGGCTCCCTGTCTTGCGCAGCGACAGGACATGCTCGAAGTTCACCCGGTCGATTGCTGGCACGGGAAAGCCGATGTTTTTCAAGGCCAGCCGCTCGATGTTCCAGAGCGGGATGACATCCAGCTTTTTGTACGGCTCCCATTCTTCCAGGTGCACCGTCACCTCCGCGATCTCCTCGTCTTCGCCCAACTCCCCCTCGCAGGAGACGAGAACGACATCGAAAAACTTGTTCGCATACGGATGATTCACGGTTTTCCACGGCATGCCGTTTTTCAAAAACATGTTGTACAGCTTTTCCAGCTCGTCGATGTACAGCGTGTTTTGCTGCAAACGCACCTCAATCGGGTATGACTTTTCTGTCGTCGTCAATCGGCCCTTGAACGTGCGTTTGCTGTTTATCAGCTCTTGAATCCGGCTGTAGCCGCACTCCATGAATATGGTCATGAGCACCGCCTGTTCCTGACGGGTGAGCTGTTCATGCAAAGCCTTGCGATCGCACAGCTTTCTTTGCTCGTCGCCGGGAATCATCGGGTACAAAAAGTCGTGGATGGGATCGAAATCGTCGCGATGGCAGAGCGTTACGTATATATCGAGCTTGTCTTCCTTGTCCTCGAATTCGGAAAAGACGCGCTGCTCCAGCTTTTTTTGCATTTCCTCCTGATATTCCACGAGGTGCAAAAAGACGCTGTTCATCATCTGCTTTAATATCCTGCGCTGTTCCAGGTCCTCCATTTTGTTCAAACGGTCGAGTACGATTTCTTTCATCATGGGGTGGTGACAGCCTCCTTTTGCGCCGGATTGGCTGTTGGTTCAGCTGGCTTGCTCCCGGTCCCGTCCGGCTGGGCGGAGGGAGCGAGGCTGGCAGCTTTCCCCGAATTGGTCGCAGGTGGCTCGGCTGCCGGGGCCAAGGGCGCAGACGAGGCAGAATTGGCACCTTGTCCCTGATTGCCCGCTGGCGGCTGAACAGCAGGAGCCTGATTCGCTGCCGGAGCTGAGTTGGCTCCATTCCCTGCATTCGTTCCGGATGTCGGAGCAGCAGAAGCCGGGGGCGCTGCCGGAGCTGGGCTCGTGGCATTTACCGGGTTGGCCGCTTGTGGCTGGACAGCCTGCGGAACAGCCTGGCTCGCTGGCGGTGCGGCTGGTGTTGGTGCTGCGGTTGCAGCGGCGGCTGGTGCTGCTGCGGCAGGCGGGTTCAGTTTTTCCTCTGCTTTGGTCACCTTGCGCTCCATCGCCAGTACCTTTTCCAACACGCCGATTTCCTGATAGATCTCCTGTGCCATCGTGAACGATTCGATTGCGCCGGCAAAGTCACCCGCAGCATAGCTGTCGTCGCCTTTTTTCTCCAGCTTGTCGGCGGAAAGCATTTTTTGCTCCTTGTCGATGCCCGTCTTTTTGGACCCGACTTCATCGAGCTTGGCCCGAATCTCTTTTTCTCCCGTGAGAAAGCCCGATTCCAGTGCCAGCTTTCTCGCTTTTTGGTAAAACGCCTCCGCACCCTCGTAATCCTGCGCCTCAAGCAGCATATCGCCTTCCTTTTTCCATTGCAGGACGAGCAGGTACGACTCTACCTTTTCCTTTTTGGCTGCGATCTCCGGCTCGTTGAAATCATCGCGGCCTTTCATTTCCTTGAGCGCCTTGTCGTACTTTTCCAGCGCCTTTGTATACTGCTCATCCTTCATCGCCGTATCTCCGTCGACGATGAGCTGGGTAATGCGCTGCTTTTTGTTCAAGAGCGCCGCGTGCACCTTGTCCTTGACGATGTTCGCCATGTTTCTCGCTTCGCTGTACTCTTTCAGCGCCTTGGGGTAGTCGCTCTCTTCGATATACGCATCCCCGTTCTGTTCATGCTCGAACATGCCTGTCGCCGCTTCCGCGATTCTCTCGGCCTCCTTCATCTTGAACAAAAGCGCGCCGCCGCCAGTCAAGACGAGCAGCAGGGCGATGAGCGCCACTCGTTTGATGATGCGCCATTTTTTCTGCGGGTCGATTTTGAATATTTTGTTTGCAAAAATGGCAGCGGCGGTATAGTTGTTCACCACCCGCTGCTGCTTGCCAAGTAGCACGTCCTCCAGCGTATCGAGCAGCGCCGTGGGATCTTTTGCCTCTTCCAGCGCATCCTGCATCTCGGCCGAATCGACTCTCTCCCACAAGCCGGGGGTCGTCAGCAGGAGGACATCGCCGTCATAGAGCGGCAGCTTTTTCGATATGTACGGCCGAAACTCGCCCGGCGTGCCCAAATAGCTCAACAGATTGTGGCGTTCCTCGTGATGATCGAGCACGTCCTCCGCGATTTCCTCCCGATCTGCCATCTGCTGGGACAAACTCTGGTCCTTGCTGCGCAGATGCAGCCGCCCGTTGCGAAACAAGTACAGCCGCGTATTGCCCGCCACGCCGTAAACCACGCGGGCATAGTCGGTGACGATCAGCGTCAGGCTGGCCTTCAGCCGCACCCGATAGCTTTCCTCCTTCAGCACGCGATGCGCCTCGCGCAAATAGCGGCTGATGCGATAACGGGAAAGCGACGGCTTTTGCATAAAGTGTCCCAGCACGGCTTTCGCTGCCAGCTCGGCGCTCTCCACCTCCTGATCGTTGTCCAGGCCGCGGGCGATTACCCAGCAGGCAATATCGTCCAGCTCGGTATAGGCAAAGTAATCCTTGTTGCGCACATGCGTGCCTGATTCGGACAAAAATCCGGTTACAAAATCACTGTTGTCCCTTCTCATCCTTAACTACCCGCTCCTCCTTGTCGTCCGGATGCCGATCGCCTTTTCGCCTTTACCAGCCTTTTTCCAGGATGACAACCGTCGCGTTGTCCTGGTTGGCTTTTTGCTTGCTCTCCACCGTCTCGATGATTTGCTCGGCAGCATCGTGAGCGGAGATTTTCTGGAACAGGATTCTCTCCAGCTCTAACTCTGTCAACGTATCGTAGACGCCATCGCTGAGCAAAAGCACCTTGTCTCCCTTCTCCAGCGGAAACGGCTCGCGGCCAATCTCGATGTTTTGAAAGCCTTCGTAGCCAAGGTAGTTAATCAGCTGCTTTTTCTTCGGATGGCTGATCGCCTCGTCCTTGCTGATCTCTCCGGCGAGGAAGCGCTCCTCCAAGACCGATTCATAGATGTCTTTCTGGTTGATCGGGATGAATTCACCCCTGCGAAAAACCGTCAAAATGCTGTCGCCGACCGCTCCCCAGTGCAGCATGCCATCGTGAATGACAGCGGCAACCAGCGTAGTTCCGCCCCGGCTTCCTTTTAGCGCCTGCAAAATTTCCGCGTTCGCAAGCGAGGCTGCCCTGGAAAAGTAAAGCGAGAGGTGGCGCGGATGATCGAGCTTGGAAAACTCGCGGATGAACGTGTTGACCGCAAGCGTCGAAGCCAGTCTGCCGTTGGCAAGTCCGCTGATCCCGTCTGCGAGTACGGCAATCGTTCCGTGCGAAGTCGTCGCCGTGGCAAAATAGTCGTCCTGCTCTTCTCTTCTGCCGATGGTCTGCCCATTGCCGATTTGCATGACCGGATTCTTTTCCTGCCGGATGATGGCAGCGCGGAGTCGAAACAACAAAATAATGGCGACGATCACGGCAACCACAACGAAATAAGGAATGACCTCCTGTAGAAACATGCTCATCATTCCTTGTCTTTGCCTGCGTCGTCCCATTCGAAGTGGACACCGCACAGCGGGATGAAAATAAACTTGCTGTTGCCGAGCTGAATGACGTCATAGGCGGTCAGCTCGACAGGCGTGTAGACTGCCTCGTTGTTGTGATAGGCCAAACCCGATGCGTCGCCGGGAAGCAGGTAAAAATTGCGTTTTTTCGGATCGTAGACGATGACGGCATGGTTTCGGCGTGAGATTTTGTTGTCTCCGATGATGCGGATGTGCATATCCTCGGCGCGGCCGATGAAGTTTTTTTCCGCCATGATGCGGTAATCCTGGCCTTGCTGCGGACCCTCGATACAAACCAGCCATCCCGTGACAGGCTCGATCTCTTCCGTGTCGCCCAAATAAGGCATCGTCTTGTCGTCTTCCTCGACGCCCCGGGCTTGCCTGCCCTCAGACTTTGCCGCCGGCTCCACCACCAGGCTGCAATAGGGGCATGTGTTGCCGTGTTTTCTGCTGCTAAACATGTGTCCATTCGCGCATCTTGTCAAACTCATTATGATCGTCCCCCGTTTCTACTCTCTCCAGCTCCCCGCTCTACTTCAGCAGCAAGCGTGTATTTGCTATGTAAATGATGTCGCCCGCCTTCACCTTGTAAGGCTGCTCGATTTCCAGCCTGTTTTTGTCACGGCTGTTCGCCTGCTTGATTCCGGTGCCGTTGCGGGAGTGAATGTCCTCGATAAACCAGTTTCCCGACGCGTAGTTGAGCACCGCATGCTGCTTGCTGATGAGAGCGGCGTACTCCGCGTCCGACAGGTCGATGTCCACTTCGTTCTGGCTCGTGCTTTTGCCGATCAACAGCGAAGTCGCGCCCTGGATAAACCACTCCTTCACACTCTCGCCGTCCTCATCCAGCAACACAAGCTTGGTAATGCCTGTTTCCTTTTTCTCCTCCGTCTCGTCCGGCGCTCCGACCTTGACGATGAAAACGCCAAACAGGAAAAGACCAAAGGCGATTCCGGTAAAAATCTTCAGAGCGTTGCTGTCGGTATAGCCAAAAACATAGATAAGTGCACCTATCGACAAACATGCAATCAACAGCTCGATCAGCTTCACTCTGAATGATTTTTGGTAGGACTTTCCGTTTTTTGCCATATCCAATACCCCCCTTTACGCAAAAAGTGCCCCAAGCTTTGGGAGAATGGTTTTTTGCTGACATCCATCCAAAGAAAGGAGCTGGTTGCTGCTTCTATGTCCATCAAGGAGCTGTCATCCGATCTGTCACGGCCTCGTTTCTTCTTGTGCCGTCAGGATGATCGCCCGATTTTTTCCTTTTCGGTATGCCGCCTGTTTTTGTTCGACTCTGTGTGAAAGCGTCTCATTTTTTCTTCATGCGGAAAAACTGCTCAAAGAGATCCGTCGTATCCAACGGATTTTTTTTGCCGCCATTCATGGCTTTTTTATTGACTTCCCCCGTCTTGGGGTTAAAACCAAAAAATCGTTCAAACGTACTTTCCAGATTTTCCATGTTCATGCCCGGATTCGCCCGCTCACGGGCTGTTCGCGTCTGCGTGTTGGCACCAGCCTTGCCTGCGCCGCTTTTTGGACGGGCTTGGCCCTTGCCTTGCACATAGGCTTCGTAGCGTTCGTCGTAGGCTTTCCGTGACGCCTCGTCTTGCAGTATCTGATACGCTTCGGTAATGTCCTTGAAAAGCTGTTCGGATTCCTTGCTTCCCGCGTTGACATCGGGATGATGCTTCTTCGCCAGCTGTCGGTACGCTTTCTTGATGTCGTTCAGAGAGGCTGTTTTCGCAACCCCCAAAATCTCGTAATAATTTTTCATCCTCGCACCTCTTGTCTGGCTTTATTTTGGGAAAACCGTACCTTGAACACGGCTTTCAAGGTACGGCTGATGTTTGGGGACAAAACTAGACAGCGTAGCCGCCTTCGATTTTGGCGAACTCGGTCTTGTCTTTCTTTTGCTTGATGAACAGGGTGAAGGTTCCTACCCCTTCTGTATCGCCGAAGCGCTCGGTGTAGTCCACGACGAAAGCGTTCGGGAAGTAGATTTTGCGGATCACTTGATCGGCAGCGATTACTTCCAGCGTTACTTTGCGGTAGCAGTCAGCTTTTTCTGCCGGAACCAGGGACCACAGTGCCAGCTTCATGGTATCGTCAGCGCTGTCGCCGTCTGTGGCGGTGATGATTTTGCCTGTCACACGCAGCGTTGCTCCTACGTCAGTGGAACGAGCGTTGGAATCATCTGGGGTATCCGTGTCATATACGACAGATGTGATGTTGTCCATCCCCAGCTCGATCGTTTCAGAACCTTCTACTTTGAGTCGAAAACCCATGAAAAATACCTCCTTGGTAAATATATGTGCTCTCGAAAGGCCAAATGGGCTTCGAGATTTATGTGCAAGGGTGCGCTTCTTGGGGAAGCACACCTCTAAACACCTGAGCAGTGTGCGGAAAAATTTCATAAAAGCGATCCCGAAAGCCTACGCTTTGACAGGCGTTGTGCCTTTGGTGATCGTAACCTCCAGATTCTTCACGTTTCCGTTGAAGATCAGGTCGATATGGCACAGGTTGCTCTTGTCGTCGATGATGTAGCTCATGTCGTCGCCATCCTGAATGATGGAGTTGACAAAGCCGCGCGTGCTGAGCCATTTGCTCTTTTGGCTGCTCGGATTGTTGCTGAAAAACTTGACGATGTTGTCGTGCTTGAAATCGCCGGTCTGGAAGCGGAGAATCCGCTCGATGTAGGTGCTGACCAGCGTTTTGTAGATCGGATCGAAGCCGTCCTCGGACATCGCCATGCTGCGCGCCTTGTACACCGTGATTCGCTTGATGTCTTTGCCCTGGATTTGCGCGTTTTCCGAAGAAAAGACAAACCCGAAGTTTTTGCGGTTGATCGAATCCTTGATGTTGTTGGTAAAGCCGGAAATTTCCTTGGCCATTGTCGTGACGGCGCGCAGACCGTTTTCGCCTGCTTCGATGTCAAAGCGCACGCCCGGATATTCGCGGCTGGCCACTTTGAATGTCTCGCGCAAATATTCAGGACACTGATACGCAGCCACAATTCCGGCAGCGACGTAGCTGGCCCCGACGTACACGCCCTCGATCCACAGCTTCAGGATGTCTTCTTTTTCCTGCGACAGCTTCACGCCGTCTTCGGTTTGCAGCATCCGGCTGTCGATGACCACCCCGGACTTGTCCTTTGGAATAATCGTAAAGTTCGGAATGCACGGAATCGCAAACTCGCTGAACTCTTTGCGGGTCAGAACACTGCACTTGTCCATGTACTTGTCGATGCCGGCGGTCGCCATGCTGTTGAAGGTCGTTTCTTCGCCTGTGCTGAAGCTGAAGAAAATCTGCACCTTGAAGTCTTTGACCACCTGCAAAAGCATCGTCAGCGACTCCATCGTGTTGCCGTCCTGCTTGACGAGCTTTTCGTTGCCGCGGAAGCGCTCGCGCGTCACCTTGGCTTTCGCTCCGGCATCCATGTCGATTGACGGCACGATTCCGAACCAGATTGTATCGGTGAAGTCGTTTTTCGAGTTGACGGTGTTCAGGTACGTTTCCAGGCGCGGGATGTTGCTGCTTTTCACCAGCATGTCCAGCTTGTTGTTGGTGATGAGCAGCGATGGCTGCATGCCTTTGTTCTTGGTCACGTACTGATCGAAGAACATTTTCACGCCGAGAATCTTCTCGACCAGCGGCTTCACTGTTTTCACGAAGTCGTCCTTCGCGTTCTTGTAGAACTCCAGGTACGTGTTGTAGTTTTGCACTTCTGTCTCGATGTCGATCTCGTTTTGAACGGATGGCAGCGGGCAGAAGGTGCGCACCACGAGGTCTTTTACATAGGAGGATGGCGTTTCCGTAATGGACTCGTAATCCTCCTCGAACACTCCCATCAGGCCGCTTCCGTTATTTTCGTCGATCACCATCAGCTCGCGGCTGTCGCTCTTCGGCGCTTCGATGATTTTCAGTTCACCGTTTTCCCCAATCGTCAGCATCCCGATCTGAATCGCTTCGGACTGGTTCTCTTCCTGCGCGCCGCCGAGCAGCAGGCGGGTTTTAATATCTTCAATGGCGAGCGGAAGCATTGCCATGACGTTGTTGTAGTTTTTGCTGGCATCCTCGAACAAGATGTTCAGCTTGTCGCCGAGATCCAGTTTTTTCGGATCGCCGTCGTCCAGCTTTTCGTATTGGTTGTACAGGTAGTGAATCTCCTTGCGCACCTGGCGAATGTCGTCCATCACTTTTTTCGGAGAAATCATGTCGAGGAGATTCTCGAATTTGAAGTCGACGTTCGTAATTCCCTGGCTGCGCTTCGTATCGATCAGCGTGAACAGCATTTTCAGAAAGTCGTTGTTCTGGTCGATCTTGATCTCGGAGATCGCGTCATCCGCAATGCCGTCCGGCTTTTTCAAGGTGTACACTACCTTTTGGTTGACGGCGTTGTAGAACGAGTAGACCGTAGGCGAAAACTTGTCCAAAAACTCGTCGAAGCTTCTCACCAGCAAATGCTCGTTGATCTCCTTGATCTTGTCGTCGCTCAGGCTGTCGATGCCTTTGACGTCACCCACGATCGTAATCAGATCGAGCTTTTCCGGGTTGATCTCTTCGAACAACATGGTTCTGTTGGTCTGGTTAATAATGTCCATAAGTGCCCCTTCCTTCTGTCTGACGTAAATGCTTGGTCCCAAGGTCTTCTAGCCTCTTCTAGTGTATGAGTGCTACTTGCCAACCAAATTACACTTCATGACATAAATTCCAATAAAACCAAAAATCTTGCCTCTAAAATAAACTCGCTCGCCATATTTTGTCAATCTATCGCCCATTACGACATTTTTCCTATTTGGAAAAAGACCATTCCCAGTATTTAGACCCATTTTATCCCACTTGTATTCCTTTTTCTGGTTGGGCGCTTTATGCTGGTTCCAGAGAGCCTTCCTACCTGCTTTTCCCGATAAAATCATCACCGCGCCTTACTTTGTCCCTACGTCGCGAAGCCGAGCCGTACAACGATTGGTACAGATCCGCTCCGAATGATCGACAAGGAAAGACAAACTCATCCTTGCTTTTTACAAAAATGGATATGGTTGTGCTATATATATCTCGGCAAAACAATTCTCACACTTTAGGCAAACTAGAATTTATAGGAAAATGGTCCTGTTTCAGCTAAATATGGACATTTTGTGAACTTTTGAACAAGAAGGGTGAAAACATGTACAAACAAATGACACACACCACACCTCTCCGAAAGTTTTTCAGGCTGGGGATATGGGCCATGCTGATTCCTCTCATCCTCTTTCTCTCGCCTGTCCCCGTCTCGGCAACCGGAACCGGTGAGACGGGCATCGACGCGGTCTTTGTCATCGACACGAGCAATTCGATGAACCAGACAGACCCGGGAAAAACAGCCGCCGAGGTCATCAGCATGTTTATCGACATGAGCGAGGCTTCCCGGACGCGAATCGGCTTCGTTGCCTACAGTGACCGCATCGTGCAGACACAGCCGCTCACCAGCATGGCGGAGAGCAGAGAGCGCGAACTGTTGAAAAGCAAGATTCAGGGATTGCGTTACTCGGGGTATTCCGATTTGGGGCTTGGTTTGCGAAAAGGGGAAGAAATGATCGCCCGTGCGAAGGATTCGTCGCGAAAGCCGTTTCTGATCCTGCTCTCGGACGGGGGGACGGATTTGCGGCAAAATGCGAACGGGCGAAGCGTGGCGGCGTCCAACAAGGATGTGGAATCCGTCATCGCCAAAGCGAAGGCTGCGGGCTATCCGATCTACACCATCGGGCTGAACAGCGACGGCTCGGTACAGAAGGAGCAATTGAAAAAAATTGCGGAGACAACGGGGGGAACCTCCTTCGTCACCCAAAGCACGGATGATTTGCCGGAGATTTTCAATCAGATTTTTGCCAAGCACATCCAGTCGCAGCTCGTGTCCGTAGCGGCCATGACCGCTACCGGCAGCTTGCAGGAGGTCACGGTCAACATTCCGAACTCCAGCATGCAGGAAGCAAACATCGTGCTTTTGTCCAACTACCCGCTTCTGGAATCGCAGGTGTACTATCAATCGAAAAACGTGCACTTTATCAAATCGAAAAAATATTCGCTGATGAAAATCGAGCAGCCGAAAAAAGGCAGCTACCTGGTCAAATTCAGAGGGCGTCCAGGGGATCTGGTGAAGGTCAATTTGCTTGGCAACTACAGCCTGAAAGCGGATGTCCAGGTTGCGCCTGAGTCTGTGACCAAAGGAAATCCGACGACGTTCACGACCTATCTGACCCAGCTTGAGAACAATCAGCGGCTGGCAGATGCCGATGTTTACTCGGCGATGCAGGCAGAGCTGATCGTAACAGATCTCGCCGGAAACGAAACAATGACCGTTCCGCTAAAAAAGGTGGACAACAGCTTTGTCGGCGACTATGTCTTCCCGCATTCAGGCAAGTACCAGTGGAAAGTTTTCATGAGCGGTCCGGATTTTTACCGGGAGACCGCAGTCCAAACGTTTGATATTGCCAACCTGGCGCCAGTCGCCGTGACGAACAACGAGCTGACCGTGGAAAAGGAAGACGGCGAGCAGACGATTGACTTGTCCGCCTATTTTACCGATGCCAACCAGGACAAGCTGACGTTTGCCCTCGTTTCTGGCGCTTCTGCCGACACATTTGAAGCGAGCATCCAAGGCGGTGGCTTGAAGCTGTCGCCGAAAAAAAGCGGGACTTCCGAAATCACGATCACAGCCACCGATCCCGAGGGGGCAAGCGTAACAGGCTCGCTTGTCATCACCGTGCATTCCGTCTGGGATCGCTACATCACGATTGGACTGATCGTACTCGCACTGGCGGCAATCGGTGCTGGCGTTTACTGGTTCACACGTCCAAAACCGCATTTTGTCGGACGACTGGAAGGGTATTTTCTGAACACCGCAAGCGGCAACGACATTCCCGTGAAGTTTTGGCCGCTCGCCGCGTTTGGCCAAAAACAGCGGATCACGCTGCACGAGCTGTTCACGAGTCTGGACGTCAATGAGCATTTGCCGGAATCGCAAAAAATTTACTTCCAGCCAGGGAAAAATCAGACGCTCATCATGACGAACCACAGCCAGTGTACTCTGCAAAAAGGCAAGGACATTTTGCCGCGCCATCAAAAAGTGGTGCTCCACTACAACGACAAAATATACGTGACGTTTGAGGACCGCGTGACCGAGATTGAACTTCGCTTTAAAGAAATGAAACCCAGCTCCGGACAGGCTGGGAGCTGGGAATCCGCGTAAACGAAAAATATCAGTTTTTCCCCGCAAGAAAGGGTAGCGGCAAACGCAGCTTGCCCTTTTGCAACAGATGCTCCGCACGGACGGCTGCTTCCAGCACCCGCAGTGAGGGGCATCTTTTTTTCGCCTCGACGGCCATCCCCCAGGAGATGACATTCGACAAAAGCCGCGGCACAGCGGCATTCAGCTCGCGAACAGAAGGCAGCCGATCCTCGATCACCCGCGCAGCCACATCAGCAGGCCGCTGTCCTGTCAGGCAGAAATAAAGCGTGGCCGACAGGCTGTACACGTCCGAAAAGACGCCTTGCCGGGACTTGCCGGAATAAAATTCGAGCGGAGAGTACCCTTCCGTCGTCACGATCTGCCGTGGCTCATGCGTGTCAATGCGAACTGCCGAACCGAAGTCGATCAGCATCGGCTTTCCTTCGTCCGTGACGATGATGTTTTGCGGCTTAATATCGCGGTGGATGATTCCCTGCTTGTGCAGGTAGTCCAGGCCGGAGATCAGCGGAAGCACAATCGTGCGCAAAAAGCTCCCGACTTCCAGCTCTTGCTGCTTTTGCATGTATTGGTCGAGCGTCCTGCCCTTGCATAGCTCGATGACCAGATAGGCTGTCCCATTTTCCGCAAAATGGTCGACATAGGAAGCGATATGCTCATGATGAAGCTCCTGCAAAATCGCCGCTTCCTGCCAAAAGCTCTCCAAAAGCGTGGCAAACCTGCCTTTTGCCGACGGCGTGCGGCAGATGACACTGCGATGATCCAGGTCGCGCATCGCCAGTGAGCGCGGAAAAAATTCCTTGAGGATCCGCGTCTTTTTCGCCCGCATCTGGTAGACGACGTACACGTTGGACAGCTCGCTCGTCGCAATCGCTTTTTTGATCCGGTAGACGCCCTGCAAAATCGTGCCTTTTTTCAGGCATCTTTCTTTATCCATCAGCCTTTGTGTCCACTCCCCCCTGGCCTCTTTTTCACTCTCCAGAAACGATACCAAATTCGCGGGCAGGATGGCAATATGTGGGGATTCGCCTCGCCTGGAGCACGCTTGGGACAGCAGGGATGCGTCACGAGTCGCATCTTGCAGTGTATGAAGCCACAGACGCTCGGTCAATCAAAAAAGCAGCCCGCACGACCCAGGCTGCTTTTTCTCTTCACTCATCACGCCTTCGCTTCGTCGGGGCGGGCGTATACGTTCTTCCCGGAAACGAACGTCAGCGTCACGTCAAAATTTTCGTCCAGCACGGTAATGTCCGCATCGTAGCCAGCCGCAAGACGTCCTTTTCGCTCGCCATAGCCGAGAATCGAGGCAGGTGTGTGGGAGGCCATCTCTACCGCTTCTGGCAATGGCACGCCGCTGAGCGTCACCATGTTCCCCACGGCCCGGTTCAACGTCAGGATGCTTCCGGCAAGGGTTCCGTCGGCCAGCTTGGCCTGATTTTCGCGGACGCGCACCTCCTGCCCGCCGAGATCGTAGGTGCCTTCTCCCAAGGCTGCGGCACGCATGGAGTCGCTGACCAGCGCGAGCCGCTCAGCCGTTTTCACCCGGTACAAAATGCGCATTACTGCCGGATGCACGTGAATGCCGTCTGCAATCAGCTCCGTGCTCAGCTGCTCATGGTACATCGCGGCTCCGACGACGCCCGGCTCCCGGTGATGCAGTCCGGTCATGGCGTTAAAGCAGTGGGTAAAATGACGCACGCCAGCATCAACCGCTTCTGCCGCCTGGGCAAACGTCGCTCCGGTATGTCCGGCCGAGACGATCACGCCCTGGTCTTTCAGCCAGGCAATCGCTTCGAGCGCCTCCGGCTGCTCCGGGGCGATGGTGACGACCTTCATCAGTCCTTGGGACAGTCCGTACAGCCGCTGCACCGCTTCCAGCTTGGGCAGGGCGATGTTTTCTTCCTTTTGCGCCCCTTTGTAGCGCGGATTGATCCACGGCCCTTCCAGATGAATGCCGATGACCTGTGCCCCGAAAAGCCCCTGCCTGCCCGCCTGTGCAATGTTTTGGAGCACTGGCTCCAGTTCCTTGTAAGGCGCTGTCATCGTCGTCGCCAAAAACGAGGTCACACCGTACCGCGCAAGCGCCGTGGAAATCGCCTGCAAAGATTCAGGCGTGCCATCCATCGTATCGTGTCCGTCAATGCCGTGCATGTGCATATCCACGAAGCCGGGGCAAATCCAGCCTGTCCCTGCTGTCACCACCGTTGCCGGCCACGGCTTGGTATAGCCCGCCGCTTCTCCGGCATACACAATGGTTCCGTCCGCCACGACGACAAGCCCGTCTTCGATGACTTGCCTGTCGGCGATTGTTTTCCCTTTGAGTGCGTACTCCTGTTTCATGTTTATTCCTCCGTCATGGCCCTGCCGTAATCTGTCAAAAGGACTGGCCTACACCAGGCTGCGGCATACCCGCTGCGCTTCCTCCACCAGTTGCAAGACAAGCTCGCCCGCTCCCAGCTCTCTTCCAAGCGGCGCAGCCTGCCCGGCCCACATCGACATGTACGCGCTTTGCTGCTTTTTGCCGGAAGCGGCGCGAATGTCTTTGGTCAGCGCGTTTTGCACCGGATAGGTCGGCAGCTCGTGCTCCAGTGCCGCCATTTTTTGCATGAAAGCGTTCTGGATGCCTCTGGCCCATTTTCCGGAAAAGGCACGCGTCAGCACGATGTTCTCGTCGCTCGTTTCCCGAATGGCTTGCTTGTGCAAAGGGTGCGCCCCGCTTTCCGCACAGGTCAAAAACGCCGTTCCCAGCTGTGCCGCCTGCGCTCCCAGCGCGAAAGCGGCGGCGATGCCTCGGCCATCCATGATTCCGCCTGCGGCAATGACGGGAATGCCCACCCGATCCACGATCTGCGGCACCAGCGCCATCGTCCCGATCAGATTGCTGGGGGCGTCCGGCAAAAACGACCCGCGATGCCCGCCCGCTTCACTGCCCTGGGCCACAATCATGTCCACTCCGCAAGCTTCGAGAGCGACCGCCTCGCGCACAGTCGTCGCCGTCCCGATGACCGTCACGCCTTTTTGCTTCAGCGCCTGGAGCGAGTGCGGATCGAGCAGGCCAAACGTAAAGCTGAACACCGCAGGCGCTTCTTCCAGTACGACGGCCATCTGCTCGGCAAAAGACTCGGCAAAGCTTTCTATCGGCGGATTTTCCGGGATGTCCAGCTCTCGTCGCACCTCATCGAGTGCCGCAGCCACATTGGCAGCGATCGGCTGCTTTTCGTCGAATGCTTCCGGGATGAACAGATTGACGCCAAAAGGCTTGTCCGTCCGCTCACGAATCTCGCGTATCGCTTCACGAATTTGCTCTGGACTCATGTAGCCCGCTCCGAGTGTGCCCAGTCCCCCGGCTTCCGATACGGCTGCGACCAGTGCCGGAGTAGTGGCTCCCCCCGCCATCGGCGCCTGAATAATCGGCCATTTGATGCGCAGACGTGACGTAACCGGATTTCCTTTCCACATGCTTCATCCACTCCCTCTGTCTGTTGCGTTCTTACTTGCAAGACCAGCCCTCGCCTGGAAGCCGTTCGAGAAAATGCGCGAGCACGCGCGCGGTCAGTCCCCAGATGACTCGTCCGTCCAGCTCGTAAAACAGATGCTCAACCTTGCCTGTGCGCCACGGATACCGTTTGCCGCCGGGGATCAAGTGATAAGGAAAGTCCTCCTCCGGCTCAGTGACAAGGGAAGACGTATAGGTGGAAGGTTTTGCCGCAGCGAGCCGCTCAAGCGAGATGACGAACACCTCACCGACCTCGTCGGGATTCGGCTTCATGTCGGCGATTCCCTCCACGAAGCCCACAAACGGATAAATGACGGCACGTCCCGGCCCGGTCAGCCAGTCCAGTTCTCCGACGAAATGAATGTTTTCGGGCGGCACACCCAGCTCCTCGCTCGTCTCCCGGCGCGCCGTCGCCCATTTTGACTCGTCGCTTTTCTCCGCCCGTCCGCCGGGAAAGCAAATTTCGTTGGCCTGCCTGCGCATGGTGCTGGCCCGCTTTTCAAACAACACGCCGAGCTTGCCGTCGTCCATTTTCACCAACGGGAGCAAAATGCCAAACTCCCCGACCTGCTGCGCCCCCATGATTCCTGGCGGGCGCTGCTGCAGCACGCGGGAAATTTCCGTTACTGCCGCTTCCTTTGCCAACGGCTCGGCAGCTTGCACATACTCCGCCACTTCAATGAGGTTATGATCCGGATCGCGCACGTAGACAGAACGGATCGGTCCCGCAGCTCCAGTCCGGTAAACCGGCCCCACCTCGATTGCCACGCCGCTGGCGGTCAATTTTTCCATGACCTGTTCCAGCGGCACTGCTGCAATCAGGCATAAGTCGGCAGAGCCTGGCTGCGGGTGCCGCGCTTTCGGCTCAAACTCGTGCCCAGCCAGATGAAGATTGATTTTTTGCTGCCCAAAGTGCAAGGCTCGCCTGCCATGGTCAAATGTCACGACCTGCATGCCCAGCACACGCTCGTAAAACTGGCAGGTTGCCTCCAGATCACGGACAGTCAACACCAGATGGTCCAGTCGGTCAATCACGCTCGCCACTCCTTCCTGTCCCGTCCCAAAACGATTGTCTAAAAACCTTTTCTGCTACCCCCATTATACAACCAAATCTCCGCATTACCGACCGCGAAAGGAAAGACAAGTGCATTCTTTTGCAAGGAACTCTCCAGCGCAACAGGCCGGAGCGCTTTTTCCTCCAAGGGGAGCCGATCAGTCGCCCAACAAAAAAGCGAGCGTACCTTCCAAATCCATTGGTTCGAAAGATACGCTCGCCGCTTTTCCAGCCTGATCGGTTTTCACTTGTTCTCGCGCTGGGGGCGAAGCTGCTCCCGCACCCTGGTCTGCACCATTGCGCTGTCCAGGCTATCGCTTTTTTCTACGCCCTTGAACGGGCAAGCAGGTACAAAAAGTACGGTGCCCCGATGACAGCGACCACAATGCCTGTCGGAATCTCGGACGGCTGCAACATCCAGCGCCCGAGCGTGTCGGCGACGATGACCAGAAGTGCGCCTGTCAACGCCGAGGCAGGCAGCAGCATCTCGTGCTTCGGCCCGACCAGCCTGCGGGCGAGATGCGGTCCAATCAGACCGACGAAGCCAATCCCGCCGCTGACCGCCACACACGATGCGGCGAGTCCGACTGATGCAGCCAACAGCTTGAGCTGCTCTCTCGCCACCGGAGCGCCAAGCCCGATCGACAGTTCCTCTCCCAGATTGAGGACGTTCATCACGCGCGCCTTGTAAAAGACAAAAGGCAGGAGGACGACGATCCACGGCAGGAGCGACAACACAAACTTCCAGTTGGTTCCCCAGATGCTTCCGGCAAGCCATGTCGCGACGACCTGGTATTTGTCCGGGCTCAGCTTGAGCGTCAGCACGATCATCGCCGCGCTCATTCCCGCAGCGACGGCAATCCCGGTCAGCAAGATGCGAATCGGCAACAAGCCTTTGTGCCGTTGATAGGAAAGAACGAAAATCAGGGCCGCCGTCAGGCTCGCCCCGACCAAAGCCAGTACCGGCAGCAAAAAGACAGGCGCGTCAGCCAGCGACGGATAGAAGGAAATGAACAGCATCACCATCAAGCCCGCCCCGGCGTTGATTCCCAAAATCCCCGGGTCCGCCAGGGCGTTGCGGGTAATCCCTTGAATGATACAGCCGGAAACAGCGAGACCTGCGCCGATCAAAATCGAGATCACGATGCGCGGCAAGCGGAAATCAAACAAAATCAGGTTTTGCTTCTCTGTCCCTGCCCCGAACAAGGTTTTGAGCAGTTCCAGCGGTGACAGACGGATGTATCCCGTATTCATGCTGATGATAAAGGCGATCAGGATCAGCACGGACAAAATCGTCATGACGAGGATGCCTCTCTTGCGCTTGCGGGCACCAAAATGAGCCATAGCCGGTTGCATGTTTACATCTCCCTTCTTTCTTTCCGTGCGAGGTAAAGGAAGAACGGAACGCCAATCAGCGCAATCAGGGCTCCCAGCGGTGTTTCATACGGCGGATTCACCATTCTCGCGGCCAGGTCGGCAAAAACGACAAGCAAGCTGCCCAACACGGCCGAGCATGGAATAATCCAGCGATAGTCGACCCCGACGAGATAGCGGGTCAGGTGCGGAACAATCAGGCCGACAAAGCCAACCGCGCCGACAACCGCAACAGCCGAGCCTGCCAAAATCAAGACGATGACGGTAGCCGCCAGTTTGACGAGGACAGTTCGCTGCCCCAATCCTTTGGCGACTTCCTCGCCGAGACTGAGCATCGTGATCGAACGCGACATCACAATCGCCCCCAGGATGGCCGCCGCAATCCAGGGGAACATCACCTTCAACTGGAACCATTTCGTTCCGGCTACCCCGCCTGCGTACCAGAAAGCGAGGTCTTGACCGATTTTGAAGTAGAGTGCAATCCCTTCACTGAGGGCGGACAAAAGTGCGCTGAGCGCTGCCCCGGCAAGCACGAGCCGCACAGGGGTCAGCCCTCCTTTGGCCATCGAGCCGATTCCGTAAACCAATCCTGCCCCAAGGCCAGCGCCCAAAAAGCCGTACAAAATCAGGTACATGAACGGCAATCCCGGCAAAAACGCAAAGCAAAGCGCAATCGCGAAGCCCGCTCCGGCATTCAGTCCAAGCAAGCCGGAGTCTGCGAGCGGATTGCGCGTCATCCCTTGCATGATCGCGCCTGCAACAGCGAAACTGGCTCCGACCATCGCGCCCCCCAGCAAGCGGGGAAGACGTATCTCCTGAATAATCTGATGCTGGGTAATATCTGGATTAAAATGAAAAATGGCATCCCAAACGACAGAAAACGCGATGTCTGCTGCCCCGAATGAGACGGACAGAAACATGCCCAATATCAATGCAAAGACCCCGCCCGTCAGGATCAGCGTTGCTGCCCACGGACGAGAACGAAACTGTTCCGCTTTCGATTGTTGCCCCATGCTAGCCCCCTTCTCCATTTCTTATGTACATAAACTGAACCATGAGAATGATTTTCAATGCATATTATACGGGGCTAAACGGGATTTGCCAAGCAAGCATGCAAGCCCCGTTCATCTGCGGTGCGGTTCAGCGATGAACGGGGCCTGCTCTTTTTCATTGGCTCCTACAGCGTGTAGTCGCGCTCTACCTTGCAGATGCGGGTAATGTAGTGGCCGTACCACATCTGCCTGCCTTTTTCCTGTGCCACGCGATGCTCCTCATGCTCCTTCCAGTCGCGGATCGCTTCCAGCGACGACCAGTACGAAACGGTAATGCCGAAGCCGGATGCATCCCGCGCGCTTTCTGCCCCCAAAAAACCGGGCTGCCCGGCAGCCAGCTCCACCATCCGCTGTGCCATTTCGCCATAGCCCTGATCGCCCTCTGTCCGCTGAGAGGAAAAAATGACCGCGTAGTACGGTGGCTTTGGCGTCTGTGCAAACAAACTCATGAGCGCTCCCCCGCTTCTTTTTCTGTATGCTCCAAGTCTACTATACCATTGCGAGTCGTACCGAAAAAGCCAGCCACGTTGCGAACTATACAACACCCAATCACCCCCTCGTCCGCAAAAATGGTCAACCTCTCTACGCCACTTGTCCAACCCCCCCGCTGGCGAGCACATAAGATATGGTAACGAAAGTGCAAGGAGGGATACCGATGAGCAACAAAAAACGCTTCAGTGCCAAACAAAGAAGGAGACGGACTTTCCGGCTCACGCTTCGTCCCGGTGACCGACTGATTGTAACGGTTCGCCGCCGCCGCGACGACTGATCCCCGACAAAAAAGAAAGCCACGATCCAAATGTTTCAGATCGTGGCTTTCTTTGCTTTTCGAGCGGAAAAGATGCGTGGTTCTAGTTGTAAATATATTTTTCAAACACTTTGCCAAAGTCTTTGACGACGTACTTTTCCCTGGCGTCCATGAGCCAGTCGAATGCGTACTGGTTGATCGACTTGAACTGGGCGGCTGCGTCTGCCTGCTGGCCTCTGCCGAGTACGCTTTGCGCCACAGTCAGGCTTTCCCGCGCGTGCTGGAGCGCGATTTCGTTTTCGTGCGTAATCGAGGCGATTTTCAGCAACGCTTTGTACAGGTCTTTCAGTTCTTCCAGATGTTTTTTGTTCACGTCGATGGAGTAATACTGCTCGCCGATGGTAAATTTGATTTCCACATCGAGGTCGATCGTGCCAGCTGTCTCCAAAGTGACGTTGGAGATTTTGTGCTTATCGTAAGAAAAACGGCGCAGCACGCGCTTTTTGCTGGTCGCGCTCGTTCCGTCCAGATGAATCAGCGCGAGGTTGGTGAAGCAGTATTCATCGGATTTGGATTTAATCAGGAAGTAGATTTTTTCGTTGTCTTCATGCATGACATAGTCGTCTGCATCGACCTTGTCGTAATCGGCGGGCTTTACCACGATCCCTACATTGCTCAAACCGAGCGCATCTGCTGCGAGTTTTCCAAACATCGTAAAACCTCCCTTATGGTTTTCCCTCAACGTACGGCTCAGACAGAGCGAAATTTCTCCATTTTCTGCCGTTTTCACATATTCCCATTCATTATATAGAATGGATCGCCGATTCGTATAGAGAGCAAAAACGAGTTGCGCCGGAAATGACGGGCGGCACATCAGGTTTTGTGGATTGCCTGATAAGCCCTGGCTTCGTCTGCTTTTTTGACGTAAATATCGTACTGAATCCGATCCTCGCGGGGGAACACGCCCGCACTGTCGCTCAAAAAGCGATTCGCATCCAAGTGCGAACGGGTTCGAAACGGTACGCCGCAGGCAGACAGCTTGTGCGCGATTTGCAAATATTGCTCGTCGCCAAACGCCGTATAGACCAGGCATTTGTATTTGGAAAAGAGCGTGAGAAAAAAATCCATGGTTGCGGCTCCTTTTCGCCTTTTTCGTCTCCGAATAAGAGATTGGGAAAAAAGACTGGCCCAGGCAAACGCGCATGGTTCAGTCTTGTTGCTCTCCTACAGCTCGATCACCGGAATGCCGTTCGTCTCCTGGGCTGGCTCGATCTGTCTGCCCGCCGAACGGACGAGCGTGTAATACTCGTAGCAGCCGATCACCGAAAAATCGCCGTCGATGACACCCGGATAGGCGCGGTTGACGGAATACACCTGGCTTTGGTGGGCGCGCAGCGCTTCGCCTTTTTGCGTCCGGTAGTCGGTGATGTCTACTTTGCCCGTGATGGGAACAGCAGGCTCGGGACCGCGATCCGGACAATGGTCGTAATAATGCGGAATGGAAACGTAGTACAAATCCGGATATTCCTGCAGTGCAAGCTGCTTCTCTGCTTGCTCGACAGCCAGTGTCGTCGCTTTGCAGGTGACAATGTGATCGGGGTGGCCTGTCACACCATCCGGCGGAAACGTGATGACGACATTTGGCTTCCACTCCACGATCACGTCGCGTATTTTGGCAACCAGCTCGTGCAGATCGACCTGCTGCAGGGAGCCGTCTGGATAGCGGAGCAAATCAAGACGCTTGATGCCGAGCACTTCCGCCGCCTTTGCCAGTTCCTGCTCGCGGTGACGGGCCAGCTTTTCCCTGCATTCAATCGCAAACGGTCCCGAGCGCCCCTTGCAGCCGGACGTGATGCACAACAGGCACGTCTCCCGGCCTGTTGCCTTGCATTTGGCGAGTGTTCCCCCGCAGGCGAATGATTCGTCATCCGGGTGGGGAAAAACGACCATCACTTTTTTCATTGTATGCACCTCACTTGCTGCCGGATTGACGCTCCAAATACGCCAATCCTTTTGCTATGACTCCGTAGATCGGGTCGTTTTGCGCATTTTCGATGACGACCTGGGCAGCGTAGCGCTGGACGTGCTCCGCGACGATTTTACGGACGCGCTCATCGTTTTGCAAAACCCCGCCCTGCATAATCAGCTGAAACGGCTTCGCTTGCATGTCCAAGGCATCCATGACAGCGCGAACGGCAGCAAACAACTCTTCTCCCGCCACCTGCAAAATGTGCGCCGCCACCTGATCTTTCGCGAGCGCCGCCTGACTGACCAAAGGAGACAGCTCGGCTACCTTTTCAACCGCGTAGTGCTCACTATACGTCCAATTGAACAGCTGGTCGACGCGTGCAAGCCCCAGGTGGGTCAGCAGCATCTCCTTCAACAGCGTCGGCTCGCCGCGGCCGTCTGCTGCCCGCAGCACAGCCATGATCGCCTGCTTGCCGATCCAGTAGCCGCTTCCCTCGTCGCCAACCCGATGCCCCCAGCCGCCAGCACGCGCCGTTTCTTGGGCCTCGTTGACGCCAAAGGCGATGGAACCTGTCCCGGCGATGACGAGAATGCCCGGCTTGCCGCCCGTTGCGCCGAGCAAGGCGGCAACCCCGTCGTTTTCCACGATCAGATGGTGGACCCGAATGCCGAGTTGATCGAGCACTTTCCGCACCATTTGCGAGATTACCTGCCGATCATGCTCCGTGTCCAGGCCCGCGATCCCGAAAACGGCGCAGTCCACTTCCCATTCCAGCTCGCCTGCGCCCTGTCCGGTGACAAACGGGGACAAGGTGCCGCGCGAGGTTGCGTCCTCCATCGCCTGGCGAATCGCTGCGGCCAGCTCGCGAGCAGCGGCTTTTTCTCCGATCCCCTGGTAATTGCAAGAGCCGGAACGTCCCTGGCCGACTTCTCTTGCCGATCGGTCCACGAGCACCGCCAAGCATTTGGTGCCCCCTCCGTCCACTGCCAGAAGAGGTATTCGCACCACTGCCATTACTCCACACTCCATTCGGCTATCATCTGGTCAAGCCTGTTCATTGCATCTGTGCAGGCTTGTTTTTTCGCTGCAAGCCATGCGTTTTCCTGCTGGAGCACAGCTCTGCGCTCTGCGATTTGCCGCTTGATTTCCTCCGGATTCGGTCCGCCCGGCAGCTTGCGGATCATGACGAAATGCACCGGATCGAGCGCCAGTCGCAGTTCCTCTGCCGTAATCGACAGCTCTCGGCCAATCACGTCCACCGCCGCACGGTTGACCAGCTCAAGGCTGATCTGGTTGGCCAAAAGGCTGGCGCTGGCCGCTTCCCTGACCACGCGGCTCACAATGTGGTGCGCCTTGCGAAACGAGAGGCGATCTGTACGCACCAGCGTATCCGCGAGCTCCGTCACGGTTGCGAAGCTGGCTTTGGCCCGCTCCAGCAACACATCCTTGTTAACTTCCATTGTCCCGACGACGCAGGCCATCAGGCGGTACATCTGCTCCAGCACGGCCATGCTTTTCCAGGCATACGGCTGCATGTCGTCTTCGGTGTCGACGATGTCGCCAAAAGGCGTGTTGTGCATCATCGTCAGCACCGTCGTGGCGTTTCCGGCGCTGGTAGACAGCAGTGAGCGGATATGTTCAAAGGAAACCGGATTGCGTTTTTGCGGCATGATCGAGCTGATCTGCACGTAGGGACTGGCGACTTTCAGCGCATGAAACTCCTGCGTGCACCAGAGCAGCATGTCCTGCACGGTGCGCCCCAGGTTGATTGCAGCCAGTTGAACCGCCGTCGCCACTTCGCCCAAATAATCCGCACCGCAGACGGCGTCATACGAATTTTCCACCAGTTCGTCAAAGCCGAGCAATTCGCGCATCCGCTCGCGGCTGATGGCAAAGCCGGAGGTCGTCAGGGCGGCTGCCCCCATCGGGGAACGGTTGACTGTCTGGTACGCCTGGATCAGCCGCTTGATGTCACGGCCGAGAAGGTCTGTCGCCGCCATGATGTAATGCGCCATAGTCGTTGGCTGCGCCTGCTGGGTATGCGTATAGCCGATCATGACCGTCTCGGCGTGTTCGTGCGCAAAGAGGAGCAAATGCTCTTTCAGATAGAGGGCAGATGCGATTGTCACCAGCAATTTTTCGCGCAGCACCATGCGGTAGATCGTGATCCCCATGTCATTGCGGCTGCGGGCCAGGTGCAGGTTGCCAGCCACATCAGGGGCCAGCTCCAGCAGACGGCTCTCTACCTGAAAGAACAAATCTTCAAACTGCCCGGTGTAGGCCGAGCGACGCAACTCTTCCAGATCGATCCCGCAAAGTGCGCGGGCAATCTGCCTGGCCTCGTCGTCCGTCAGCAGTTCCGTCTCGCGCAGCATTATCAGGTGCGCCTTGTTAATCGCCATCATCGGCTGCAACAGGTGGTGCTTGGCTTCGTTGAATGCCGGCTCCAACACCGCCTCCGCGTATGTCTTCCCGGGAAAACCGGCTCCCTCCTGCAAAAATATGCGCTCTCTGTAATCCATTTTTCTCGCCTCTCCTTCCCCGCCGATTGTTCAGCACTCATTTTTACTGCGACGGCTTCGTGCACCTCTGCTTGATTGCGTGTGCCTATTAGCCTCGGCGGAGCTTTGTCTTTTTGGGGCGGGGAGACGACCGAGCCCGATCATCTCGCCCTTCCCCGGCAAAACACCGTCTTTGGCAAAGCGAAGTGCCGCTTTTGCTACTGTTGCAGACTGACCATATTGACGAACATGCGGATCGCTCCAGGCACAAGCGCCGGAATTTCGCGGTACCAGACCAGTGAGCTGTACGTGTACGTTCCTTTGCCGTATTTGGCAGTGAGGAATGTGCCTGTAAACTCTTTTTCCCCTGGATCGCCATTGGCAATCAGCTCGGTGTATTCCTTGCCCCACTCGGACGGGTTGTAGGCCGAGCGGTCCTGAATCCAGTTGTTCCAGTCTTCTTCGGTTATTTTATTCGGCGTGTTGAATATGGCGTGGTCCGGTGCGAGCATCGTCACCTTCGAGTTCTCGTCCGTGACGCGCCACTCGATCAGCGGCGTGCCGATCTTGATTGGATACGGCGCCAGCTCCGGCTTCCATTTATCTTCCGGCTTGTGGTATTGCACGACGAGGTTGCCGCCGTTTTCCACGTATTTCAGCAAACGGGCGTTGCTCGAAATCAGCTCGGGCCGGAAGCCGTAAGCGCGAATGCCCAGCACTATCGTGTCGTACTGGTCGAGATCGCCGGATTCGATGTCTTTGGCCGTCAGGTTCGTCACATCGACGCCCAACTGCGCCAAATACTGATCGATGTTGTCGAAGCCGCTGGAAACATACCCAACCTTGAGTCCCGCCGGAACCTTCAGGTCAAACGCCTGAACGGTGAGGGTTGCCGGCTGTACGAAATACGTAGTGCCAATGTGCGGGTAACGGATGACTTGCGCCCCGTGACGGCTTTCTTTTCCACCGCCTGCGGCCACAGCCGTAATCGTGTAGGCAGCCGGCTTGACGGAAGCGGGTGCCTTGACCGTAAAGGCTGCCGACTTCGTTTCTCCTTTGGTGTCAAAGCGGAGCGGTGCCGCTTTTGGCTCCACATTCCAGCCTTCCGGCACTTCCAGAGAAATGCTCGTCTGTGCCGGACCTGGCTTGTAGTTTTTCACTGTCACTTTCACCGGAATCGGCTCTTGCGGCTGCAGCGTGTTCAGCACGGTTGCGTTCGGATCGAGCGTCATGGCGAATGCCGGGAGTACCGCAACCGCGTCTGACGGCACTACATGGCTGGTTGCTGTCGAGCCTGCAAAACTGTAGCTGACATCTGCCGTAATCGCCGGAGCTGCGTATGGCTGGAACAACTCCGCATGGGCAGGGACTGTCACTTCATAGGTCGTTTTCACTGTCTGGTTGTAGCCGAGCGACGGGAAGCTGGTGGTGGAAAGCGCCCGCGCCTGCCAGCCTTTCGGTACGTTCAGCGTCAGCTTCACGTTGTTCACCTTGGCCTGGCCGCCGTTGTACGCGCTCACTGTGACTTTTGTCGTTTGACCTGCGACCAGTTCATTCGTCTCCGGCTTCACCTTTGTCACGAGCGAGAGGGCTTCTGCACTCGCCTTGTACAGCTGTGCCTGCTTTACGCCCAAGCGATGGCGCAAGTCTGTTTTTGTATCGGCAGGAAGCGGGGACGACTCGACTTCGCGCAGCGCTTTTTGCACGTCAGCGAGCATCTCGTGCGCTTCCTTGGCTACTGCGGCAAAGCGCGGATAGGCAGCCATCACTTCCTCTGCGTCTTTTTGCAGCTTTTTCAATTCATTGGCGACTTTTTCGCCGCCGGATTGAGCAGCCGCTTCTTTCGCCAAATCGTCGAAGGTGTAGGCGATGCCTTCGAAAAAGTCGGCTTCTTTCGCCTTCGTCTCGACGATGGACTGAGCCAGCTTGTAGTAGCTATAGCTCGGCCCTTCGTCATAGTGGCGGCCCATGCCCTGGCTTTTGTGCATAAAGCGGGACTCTTCGCCCAGTTGCACGTAGGAAGCGCCGTAAATCTCGTCGTAGGCTCCGACAGGGATGCTCACGGAGTAGTCTTTTTCCTGGGCGGGCACATACAGCTTTTTCACCTGCCACGGGGACAGACCTTCTTTCCAGTGCTCGGGAAAAACGTTTGGATCTGCGGCATCCTTGAATGCCCGAACGGTCATGACGTTAATGGCGCGATGATGGCCGTGGGTCGAAGGTTCATTCAAAAATGCGGGAATCAGGACATCCGGTCTTAAGGTGCGGATTTTGCGGATCAGCCTTTCGTAAGCGATGTCCTCTCCCCACTTTTCCAATGTCTCTTCCGGGCTTTTGGAAAAGCCGAAGTCGAAAATGGGGTCGTCAATCTTTTCACTGAGGTTCTCCAGATGGATGTTCGTGATTTTGGAAGCTTCCTGCAATTCGCGGGTACGAATGATCCCCAGCGCGTTGCCCAGTTCGCTGCCAATTTCGTTTTGTCCACCTTCCCCGCGGTTGGCGATGACACTGGAGGTGTCTACCCCTTTGCCGAGCGACAAATAGGCGAGCATGGCACTGTGCTCGTCGTCCGGATGGGCTCCGGTATTCATCGCGCTGGCAATCGTGGTGAGCGGCTTGATCGCTTTCCACAGGTCGACGACTCCCCGATCGGCATGCACAGGCTGCGGCGCGAGCGGGATGACCAGACTGGCGGCAAGTGCGGATGCGGCCGCAATCGCGTAAAGCTTGGCGAGTTTCCCCTTCCTCAATGAACTCTCCTCCATTCCCTTTTCCGATTGAGGTTTGTATCCATCCTGGCGCGATGGATTGGGCTGTTCAGGCGAATGGCCTTTTTTGGCTTCCCTGTTACTTTTACCGGGATGGACTGCTCCGTATGCAGGAGTTGTTACTGCTAAACGTTTTTCGCTAGATGGCTGTGCTGCCCTGGTCTTTGGTCAGCTTGCCGGAGATGAACAGCACGAGGATGATGACGACGATTTGCAATACACCATAGGCGCAGGCGGTGCCGAATTCAAAGCTGTACATGCGCTGGAAAATGGCGACGGACAACGGGGTCGTCCGCGGCGTAAAGATCAGAATCGAGGCAACGAACTCCCCGATACACTGCACAAACGAAAGCAGCGTTCCGGCGAGAATTCCGCCCAGCGCCATCGGAAACACGACCCGCCGGAAGCTGTACCACCACGATGCGCCCAGATTGCGCGCCGCTTCCTCGACAGACGGGTCCATCTGCAGCAAGGTCGCGGACGTGGACCGAAAGACAAGCGGCAGGTGGCGGACAAAATAAGCGAGCGGAATAATCCAGAATGTTCCGACTAAAACTTGCCCAAAGCTGAACACCGAAGGTTCGCTGAACGCCGCGATCAGGTTCACCGCAACCACTGTGCCCGGCAAAGCCCACGGCAGCATAATCAGCACATCCAGGAGCGTCTTTCCGCGAAATTTCAGACGCACCATGGCATAAGCCGCCGCCACGCCGAACAGGACAATCCCAATGGTTGCAATCGCCGACAGTTGCAGGCTGTTGAAAATCGGCCGCCATGTTTTGCTGTCGGTAAACAAGTCCACGTAATGCTCCAAGGTGTACTGCGGAGGCAATATTTGCACCGTCCAGGTTCCATCCACCGAAAAGGAAATGAGCACGAGCACGAGAATCGGCAGCATCAAAATGACCGTACCGATAAAGGACAGCACAATCGTGGCGCAGCGCCCGGCCCTGCTTTTGATTTCCGTCCGGTGCACGCTGACGCCTTTGCTCACGTTTTGGTAGTTGCGCGCGCCCTGATACCAGCGCATGATGAACAGAAACGCAATCGAAACGATGGACAAAATCGTCGACTGCGCCGCCGCCATGTCGAGGTCGCCATTGGTGCGGGACAAATAAATCTGCATCGTCATCGTCCTGTCGATGCCGAAGATGAGCGGTGCGGTGTACGAAGCCATGGAAATCATGAACACGAGCAGCGAAGAAGCCACCATGGCAGGCGTGAGCATCGGCAAAATGACCCGACGCCAGACAGTAAAGCGGTTGGCGCCCAGGCTCGCGGCTGCTTCCTCCAGGGACGGGTCAAGCCCTTTGATTGCGGCGCTCGCGGTCATGAAAAAGTAGGTGTACATCGTAAACGTATGCACGACGACGACGCCCCAGATGCCTTTGAGCGAAAACGGCACCTGCTCCAGCCCGAACAGCTCCTTGATCGCTCGCGGAAAGATACCGCTCTCGCCGTACAAAAAAGTAAAAGAAAGCACGCCGATCAGCGGAGGCAAAGCCATCGGGACAAGCGCCAGCACCGAAAGAATTTTTCGCCCTGGAAACTCGTAGCGCTCCAGCAAAAACGCCATCGTCACGCCGACGATTCCACAGGTGATGACGCTGAGCACAGAGATGTACACACTCGTCCACAGCGCCTCCAGATTGGCAGTATGCTCCAGGCTGAAAAAGCGCGTGTAGTTTTTCCACGTAATCTGCCCGTCGACATGAATGCTGGCGACGAACGTTTCAAACAACGGATAGATCACATAAGCCAGCAAAATCAAAAAAAGCGGCGATACCAGCACATAGACGAAGGCGGGTGAAGCAGTGATCGACTTTCGTCCTGGCGTTTCCGGCGCTTGCTGCATTTGTGCTCTCAAAAGCTTCTCCCTCCTTATCCCGCGAAGTAGATGCTCTCCTTCGGTATGTGCAATCCAATGGCATCGCCGCGCTGCTTGACAGGGCGTCCCATGTTGATCGACATGCTGCGCAACTGCTCCTGCCCCACTGCCGTGACGTAATGGACGCACGCCCCGGTAAACTCAGACAGGACGACAGTGCCTGTGACGATGTTCATCCCTACCCGCTCACTGCTCTCCTGAACCGCTTCCGGGCGAATGGACAGCGTGACCTGCTCCCCGACTGCCAGCCTGGCTTTGGGGGACGCATTTTTCGCAAGCCCGCAAAGCACCTGGCCCGAAGAGATTCGTACGTGCACTTCCGCCTGATCGCGGCCAACCACGGTGCCTGCCCACAGATTGGTCTCCCCGATAAACGAAGCGACAAAGCGATTCACGGGACGGTGGTAGATTTCGTGCGGAGTGCCGACCTGCTGCACGACTCCGCCTTGCATGACCATAATCCGATCGGACATGGACATCGCTTCGGCCTGATCGTGCGTGACGTAAATCGTCGTAATTCCCAACTCCAACTGTAGCCGTTTGATCTCAAAGCGCGTCTCTTCCCGCAGCTTGGCATCCAGATTGGACAGCGGCTCATCCAACAGCAGAATCTGCGGCTCGATGACCAGCGCCCGCGCCAGTGCCACCCGTTGCTGCTGTCCGCCGGAAAGCTGGTCGATGCGCCGCTCGCCAAAGCCCTCCAGCCGGACCAGCTTCATGATCCGCTCTACGCGCTCCTTTATCTCTGCCTTGCCGACCGACCTCACCTGCAAGCCGAACGCGATATTTTCGAAAACAGTCATGTGCGGGAACAGTGCGTAGTTTTGAAAAACCATCCCTGTGTTGCGCTTGTGCGGAGGAACGGAAGTAACCTCCCTGGACCCGAAGCGGATTTGTCCTTCTGTCGGGTAGTAAAAGCCGGCAATCATCCGCAAGGTCGTCGTTTTGCCGCAACCGCTCGGACCGAGAAACGTAAAAAATTCACCTGACTCGATGTGAATGTGGACGTCTTCTACTCCTTTTGCCTTGCCAAACCTTTTGTGGACGTGATCGAGTGTTACGCTGCTCATCCGGTTTTGTTTCCTCCTTCGCCGCCAATCATTCCTGCCTGGCAGAAGCGGCCAGACGGCAAGGAACGCTCCTTCCCGTCCAGCCCGTTGCCGCTTACTTCTTGCCTTTGCCCTTGATGTTTTCGTCCCAGTGCTGCATCCACTCTTTCTCTTTGGCTGCCATGACTGCCCAATCGAGCTCCAGTGGTTTTAGCTCCAGGTTTTTCATGAAGTCTGGCAGATCATCCTTGCTAATATCCGTTCGGGACGGGAACTGGAAGCGCTCCTTCGCGAGCTGGGACGCCATCTCAGGACTCATCAAAAATTCCATAAATTTTTTCGCTGCATCCAGATTTTTCGCGCCTTTAATAAGTGCGACTCCGTCAACGAGAATCGGTGCTCCGCTCTTCGGATAGATGAAGTCGTACGGATGGTTGTTCTGCTTGCTCTGGATCAGGACGTCTTGCAGGTTCCACAGGGAAATGACGCCCTCTTGACGGTCAAGCTTCAGGTAAAGGTTGGTCGGGTCTTGCGTGTACTCTTTTGTATTGGCGTCCAGCTTCAGCAGCCAGTCGTAGCCTGCTTGCGGCGTGTCTGCGCCCTGGCGGTAAATCATCGCGGAGTAAATCGTCCGCATCGTACCGGATGGCAGAACGTTGCGGATGACGATTTTGTCCTTGTATTTCGGATCGATCAAATCATCCCAATCTTGCGGCGCTTCCTCCGGCTTGAGCGCCTGCGAGTTGTACATGATGACTTCCGGCAAAAGCATCTCGCCGTACCAGCGGTCCTGCGAGTCTTTGTACAAGTCCGGAATCTTGTCGGCAAATGTCGGCTTGTAAGGCTCCAGCAGTCCCTCGTCGGCGGCCGTACTCAGCGCAGATTGCGTACCGCCCCACCAAAAGTCAGCCTGCGGATTTGCCTTCTCGGCGCGAACCCGCTCCAAAATTTGCTGTGCACCCATCTCCAGCGTCTCCACTTCGATGTTCGGATACTTTTCCGCAAACTTCGGCAGCACGATTTCGAAAATGTTTTTATCGCGTGCGGTGTAAATGACCAGCTTCTGCGGCTCGCCGGATGCAGCTGACGTGGCTATTGTCTGTGTGTCCGTTTGACCGCCTGCGCTATTGTCAGCAGGCTTGGCTTCCTGTCCTCCACCCGAGCACGCGGCTACAGTCAGCGCCAAGGAGCTGACGAAGACACCTTTCAGCCAGGTTTTCAGCTTGTGATTGACCTTTTTCAAAATGGACTCCCCCTTTTGGTTGCCTGTTTTTCTCGGAACTCGCACGCCTGTACATCCACCGTCACAGAAGTTAGTTAAGTTTACGAGCAAAGGTGTCCATTTTATACAAGCAATTTGCACTTGTCTTTTGATTCAAATGTATTCGAAAAAGAAAAACCTCCATCCGTTCATACGGAAATGGAGGTTTGATTCAGGCACCGCCGATTCTTGCCGAGATCGCGGTCGCCTTTTCTTTTACTTTTTGAATGAGCTGCGGCAGCCTTTCCTCCGGGACACGGAAGGTCGGCGCATTGATGGACAGGGCTCCCACGAGCTGATTGCCGTAGCCGAAAACCGGGGCTGCGATTGCCATCGTCCCTTCCGTTTTCTCCCCGTAGCTGATGGTGTAGCCGTTTTTTCTGGCTAATGCCAGTTGCTCCAGAAATTCCTGCTGCCGATGCTCGGGCAACTGCGTTGTGACCACCTTGGTGATTTCCGCTGCCTTGGCATGGGCGAGAATGATTTTGCTGGGAGCGCCTACGGTGAGAGGAATGCGCTCCCCCAGTTTCTCGTCGATGCGGATTTTCAGCGGGCTTTCGACCTTTTCAATCGGCATCGAATCTGTCCCCGCCGGTACGTTGAGGAAAATGCTTTCCTCCACGTCGTTTGCCAGCTCTTCCATGAACGGACGCGCTACAGCCCGCAAATTCAGCTTTTCGTGCAGGATAAAGCCGATCTCCATCCAGGTATATCCCGGTTTGTAATGCTTGGTGACAGGGTCCTGCTCCACCAGGCCAAACTGGATCATCGAGTCAAGAAAACGATGGAGCGTGCTGATGGGCAAGCCAGTGGCTTCCGCCAGCTCCGAGATCGGCCAGGCAGGTTTTTCGTCAGATATTAGCACTCTGATTATTTTCATCGTCCGCTCGATAGATTGAACCATAATTGCTTCGTCCTCCGTAAAGCGTGCGTTACGCTGCAACATTCAACCCTTTGCCTTGCTTTTTCGGCGTCCGCCCGCGGGCCAGTCTTGCTTCCAGACGGTTGACAAAATAAGTGAACAGCATAATCAGCCCAAGATAATACATGCCGACAACCATGTACGTTTCCAGTTGCTTGTAGTTGGAAGCTGCCTCGCCGAGACCCGCCCCCCACAAATCCTGCATCCCTACGTACGCGACCAGTGACGAGTCCTTCAACCCGATAATGAACTGGTTGCCAAGAGACGGAATCGCCCGCCGGAAAGCCTGCGGCAAAATAATCCGGCGCATCGCCAGCGGATACGACATCCCGAGCGAGCGCGACGCTTCCATCTGCCCGCGGTCAATCGACTGGATCGAGCCGCGGAAAATCTCGGCGATATACGCGCCATTGTGGACCGCAAGCGCGATCGCTCCTGCCCAGAACTGGGAGAGCGTCACCATGTTCGCCAGTCCGAAGTACAAAATACAAATTTGCACGATCAACGGCGTCCCGCGAATGACCGTAATGTACACGTGCGCGAAGTAGTTGAGCAGCTTGGAATCGGATATGCGGAAAAAGGCAATGACCAGACCGACGATGCACCCGAGCAAGAGGGCGACAGCCGTAAGCTGCACAGTCAGCCATGTCGCTTTGAGGAAAAGGGGATAACTGGACAGGAAAATATCAATAATCATTGGAAAATCCTCCTCACATGAAGCGGAAAAAGGGGGGCGTCCAGACCGGACACCCCGTTGCCCACTTTATTGTTGTTGCAGGATATTGCGGCCAAACCATTTTTGGCTGATTTTCTCGTATGTGCCGTCTTTGATAATTTCGTCCAGCGCCTTGTTGATCCGGTCGACTGCCTCCTGGTCGCCCAGTCGCACGGCAATCGCCTGTTCGTCGTAGCTGAGCGGCTCGCCGACGTCGATCACGTCCCCGCCGCCTTCTTTTATAAAGCGCAAGCCTACGACCTGGTCGGTAATCACCGCATCGAGGCGTCCTGTCGGCAGGTCGAGCAACGCCGTAATGTCGCTGTCGTACTGCGTGATCTTGTCTTCATCCGTCAGCTTTCTCGCCCAGTCGAGGTAGTTGGAAGCCTTGACGACCCCGATCTTTTTTCCTTTCAGATCGTCCTTGCCCTTGATCGTCGTGTTGCCCTTCTTCACGAAAATTTGCGAGCCGGAGCGATAGTACGGGTTCGTGAAGGAAACTACCTTTTGCCGCTCTGGCGTCACGGTCAAGCTGCCGATGATCGTATCGTATTTTTTCGCTTCCAGGCCAGGGATGATCGTCTCAAACGGGTTGGTGATCGGCACCGGATTCATGCCCATTTTTTCCGCCAATGCCTTGCCGATTTCCACGTCAAAGCCTGTCAGTTCTCCGTTTTCCTTAAAGCTGAAAGGCTTGTACACTCCACTCATCGCATAAGTAAAATCTTTTTTGCCTTCGCCGCCCGCTGCCTGTCCGCCGCCTGCTGGCGCGCTGCTCTCCTGCGAGCCACATGCTGCGAGCAAAAGTGAGCCCAACAGTACAGTCGACACCAAAACTCTTGACCATTTTGCGCTTTTTTTCATTTGATATTCCCCCTGTTTTCTCTTTTTTTAGCGGATACTGCCCAAAAACTGTTTTGTTCTCTCATGCTGCGGGTTTTCAAAGAACGCACTAGGCGGTCCTTGCTCCAAAATTTGACCATTGTGCATGAATACAGCACGGTCGGCAACCTCGCGGGCGAAGCCCATCTCATGGGTTACGACGATCATGGTCATTCCTTCTTTTGCCAACTGCTTCATTACCTGCAGCACTTCGCCGACCAGCTCAGGGTCAAGTGCGGAGGTAGGTTCATCGAAAAGCATGATTTTCGGCTTCATCGCAAGCGCCCGCGCAATCGCCACGCGCTGCTTCTGTCCGCCGGAGAGCATGTCCGGGTAGACATCGGCCTTCTCATGCATGTTTACTTTTTTCAGCAGTTCGTAGGCCAACTCTTTTGCTTCCGCCACCTTCATTCCTTTTACGTGCACTGGCGCTTCGATCACGTTTTCCAGTACCGTCTTGTGCGGAAACAGGTTGAAGTGCTGGAAGACCATGCCCACATTCTCGCGGAAATGGTTCAGGTTCGTCTTGTGCGGGTCAATCTTCTCCCCGCCGATCCAGATTTCGCCGTCATCGTAAAACTCAAGGAAATTCAAGCAGCGCAGCAATGTGCTTTTGCCTGAACCGCTGGCCCCGAGCAAGACGACAACTTCTTTCTCCTGGACCGAAAGCGTTACCCCTTTCAGCACCGTAAGCGAGCCGAAAGATTTGACAAGCTGCTTAACCTCAATCATCCTGCTATCCCCCTATCGTTCTGTTGCCGGTGGATTGCTTCTTGCGTTTTTCCGAATACCGGAAACGATTTCCGATTCGAATTATACTGATTAAAATTATAATTGTATATTTTCAGACAATCAAGAAAAATTTAATTTACTGAATAAATATGCATGCATGTAACAAGAAAAATGGCTTCCTCCGGATCGTTAACCAGAGGAAGCCACTGTCGCTTTGCCAAGCCCTATGCGCCCGACTTTGCCTTTTTTACAGATGCTGCCTTGTTGTCGTCACTGCTCTTGCCCAGCTCGTGCTTGATAAATAAATAGTTTTCAATCTCGCGCAACAGGTAGAACAGCGATGCCCTCGTTTCGAACTCACGACGCGTACGCGGCAGCTCCGACTCCTTGATCTCCTGGCGCATCTTGCGCAGTTGGTCGATAAAGCGGTACGCCGTATTGCCCGGATGCACCGAAGCGCTGATTTGTTCCAGAAAGTCCGCGATACGCTGCCCCTGCGGCACCTGCGTGTCCAGTGAAGACACGATCGGCATCATCCGCTCCAGCAGCTCGAACTGCTTTTCGCGCATGACAAAATACTGATAGTACGAATCATCCCGGCGTCCCAGCCGGTTGTCGATGTCACGCGCGGCCAGCCGTATCGCTTTTTCCAGCAGACCGGGCGCCTCGATCATCTCTTTTCCGTCCCACTCGCTCTCGCCGTGCCGCAAGTAGTAGCTAAACTCCCGCAAAATTTGCCGGAACAGTTGCTCCACCTGCTTTTGCATGGCGCGCAAATCTTTGTCCAGGCTCGGCATGTACAGGTTCACGAGCAGCGCGACGCCCACGCCGATCACCAGCAGCCCCGCTTCGTTCAGGAGCAGTGGAAAATCCATTCGCTCCGCCGAGTACAGATGCATGAGCACGACCATGCTGTTAACGAAGCCTTCCTGAATCCCGAAGCGCACAGCCAGCGGCAAAAAGAACAGGATCACAAGCAAAATGGCAAGCGGCGTGTAACCGAGAAGAGAAAACAGCACCATCCCGATCCCCACCCCGAGAAAGCTGGCCATGATCCGGTTCCACGCTGTGCGAAACGACTGCTTGACTGTCACCTGGATGCAAAGAATCGTAATGATTCCCGCCGATGCCGGATACATCAGATCAAGCTGCTGGGCCAAAAAGATCGAGATCGCCGTCCCGATCGCCGTTTTTAATGTGCGATAGCCAATTTTCAGTTTGAGAAAGCCCAGTCTTGTTCCCCTCCGCTCTGATGTTGCTTGCTTTCTTTTTCCTCTACTGTACCAAAAAGCGGCCGGGAACCAAAGACAAGACTTGGTTTATAAAAGGTAAACGTTTTGTGAAGCGGCCTGCAAACGTAGTGCGCTGTCAGAAAAAGGCTGTCGCCGTCACACTTTTTTCCCGCAAGCAGGACAGTATTGATAGTCCGCCTGCACGCGCTGTCCACAGTACGGGCAAAACGCTTTTTCGCCCGCTGCTTCTGTCCTTGTCGGCTCTGCTGCTGTGCGCTCGCCGCCGTACTTGCGGTTCAGCGGATCGCCTTCTTCGCTCGCATCCGTAATATCGTAGAGCGACATCCGTTCTTCTCCCGTGGCGTTTTTAAAATGGTAGACAGCTTGCACAATGCCTATGATGACAAACACGACGCCAAACAGCGGAAAAATCGTGCCGACCATAGGAAACGGCGAATCTTGTGTGATCGAAAACGTAAGGATCGTCCAAAAAATGCCGAAAACAACGGCTGCGAGGCTTCCAACCACTCCCATTGCCGACTGCCCTCTGCCTGGCTTGATACTTTTCATCCGCATCCTCTCCCTCGCTTCCCGGACGTTTTTGCCGGAAGCGTTTTTCTTGTTGCTCACATTTTCCCCATCTATTACAAGTACGTTTGGCCGACAAATCGGTTTCCGGGAAAAAAAGACACCATCGTTCGCGTGATGGTGTCCAGTCCGTTGTCCTGCCTACAGGTCGTTTGCCCGGGCAGCTACTGATTTTTCTTTTTCAACTCGTAAAGGGCTTGCATCAACTCGGCCACGTCTCCCCGCGATACAGTCCCATCAGGCGCGAACGCGGCTGTCGACTTTCCTTTCATCAGGCCGAAAGCCGTCACCAGCGCCACTGCCGGCACCTGTTTTTTCGGCACGTCCTGATACGGTACGGTGAAAACCTCCGGCTTGTCCAGCACATCCCCGTAGCCGAGCATGCGGGCGGCGAGCTCCGCTGCCTCTGCACGCGTTGCCGCCCGGTCCGGCTCATACATTTTGCCTGTTTTCGGAATCAGACCGTATTGCAACCCTTTCTGAATCGCGGCATAATTCGGGTGCTTGCTGTCTACATCAGCAAATGTGTACAGCTTCTCGGCTTCGTCGCTACGGAAACGCGGCCGGAGGTTGCTAAACTCAATCCGGTTCGTCAAACGGCTAGCCATCTGGATCAGCTCGCCGCGCGTCACGAGTTTATCCGGCAAAAGCTTGCCGTCTTCTGCGATCATCCACTCCATGCGCACCGCCAGTTCGAGCGCTGCTTGCTGCGGATGGCCTTCGATGTCATTCGGCTTTTGCCGATTTTGCATCTCGGCAAAGCTCAGCCATTCGCCTGTACCAGCCTGGACAACGCCCTCATCGCCCACATAGCGGTACACGAGAATCGGCTGACTTGGCTTTTGTGGCACCGGCAATGGTTCACCCTGCGGCTGGTAATAGGTCAGCTGCAGCGTTTTTTGCTTCTGCACGGTCTTTTTCGCAGCAGCAGGAGCCACGATGTCTTTGCCTGCTTTTCCGTCAAACAACGTTGCTTCCCACATGTTGCGGTCGTTCAGCGCCTCGGCTTCCCCTGTTTCGGGATTGACCTCTACTGTAAACTGCACATGTTCAATCGGAATGCCATCTCGCAGCCAGCCAAACGTAAACGCGTACGGCTGCCCCTTCTCCTGCAAATACTGGAGCGCCTCCTTGGACGGCTTTTGCGTGACCAGGTAAATGTCACCAAGCCTGTCCGCGTAAAAGGTTCGCACCAGCTTGAGCGCAGATGCCTCTGCTTGTTCCCAGGCTACAGTCTTTTCCCATTTTTGGCCTCGAATCCGGAACCGCGCATTTTCGTTGGCACTGTACTCCACGAACTCGCCGCGGTCGTTGATCGTGATTTCTGTCTCTTCTTCAGGCGAACCCTTTCCCTGGAGCGGCATAAAGCTGAAACTCCATCTGCGTACCTCGACTCCATCCCTGCCAATGCTGGATCCGCCGCCGGAGTTGCCGTCAAAGCGATACTCTCCCGGCAGCTTTTTTATATACTGCTCCGCAATTTTCTGCGCCTCTTCTTTGGAAATCAGCGGTTTTTTCTCTGCTGTTCTGGCATGGGTGTTTCCCAACGGCTCGATGCTTCTCGCGCTTGCTGCCTTGCCATACGCATTGAGCACTTGTCCGGTAGCTGCATCCACGAATTGCGGATCGCCCGCTTCAAATTTATACACAAGCTGGTAGGAATCCAGACGCTCCAAGCTTCCGAACATGGACATGTTGCTGAAGAGCAGCGTAGGGGCTGCCTGTTCCTCCCACTTTTTCGCAGCTTCGGCGCTGTCTATGACACTTCCGGCATCAGGCAGCTTGCCTTCGTACCAATTCCGGTTAAAGCTCATCACTTCCCCGTTGTGATCCACGGTGAGCCAAAAACCGTTTTCCAAAAAAGGAATCTTGTTTTCCACACGGGTAAAGGCCACAGATTCCCTCTGTCTATCCTGACCAAAATACTGATTGGAAGGCTCATACTCATTGGCTTTGGACAGGCGTGCCCGTTCGTCTTCTGTCGTCACCCGCTCCAGAAATGCAAGGGCTGCTTTTTCCGCTTGCTCTCTGGAAATTTTGGCTGAACCGCCGTCGCTGTCGTTCTCTCCATATCGGTAATAGGACAGCAGTTTGCCTGATCGAGCATCAATCGATACGGAAATATTCGCATCGTTCCCCTTTTCCCAATTCAGCCACCAGTTCGGCTGGCTTGAATACGCTTCGTTTGCTCCATCATAACGAGCCTGCGTAAGCTTGTAGTCAGCCGGAACCTTCACCCATTTCTGCGCCTGCTTGATCGCTTCTTCCTGTGTCAGCACCTTCGCTGTCGGCTGCTCGGCCGCATAAGCCAACGGCGCTCCCCCGATTGCTCCCACGTTTGCAAGCAAAGTGGTGAATACAAGGGATGACGACACGCCCATTTTCAGCCCCCACGATTTTGCGCCTCTTAGCAAAGTTACCTTCTCCTCTCTTTCTTGTTTTGGGACAACCCTTTCTTATTTTAACACCAACATTTGGAAAATAAAGCAAAAAAACCTGCTGATGCGGTCATGTACTGCCGCACAACAGGTCTTTTGGACGGATCGCTAGACTTCCAGCTTTTTCGCGAGCGTTTCCTTGTTCAGCACGTTTCCGACAAGGAAGTTGCCGAATTCGCCAAAGCGGGCACTCACTTCGTCAAAGCGCATTTCGTAGACGATATGCTTGAATTCCAGCGGATCGTTGGCGAACAAGGTTACGCCCCACTCCCAATCGTCGAAACCGATGGAACCACCGATAATTTGCTTCACGCGGCCAGCGTAGGAGCGGCCGATCATGCCGTGAGAGCGCATCATTTCCTGGCGCTCCTGCATGCTCAGCATGTACCAGTTGTCTTGCAGATCGCGTTTTTTGTTCATTGGATAGAAGCAGATGTGCTCCCATTTTGGCAGGATTGGATACAGGCGCTCGCGGATATGCGGATTCGCTTTTGGATCTTCTCCCGGGTTATGTACGTAGTTGCTCAGCTCGACGACAGATACATACGAGTAAGGAGCTTCTGTATAGGAAGCAAAGCGGGTTTTATTGAAAGCCGTCTTGATTTCGTCGAGTTCTTGCATGGTTGGACGCAGGAACATGAACACGAGGTCTGCCTTGTGCCCAAGAATGGAGTAGAAAGCGGTGCTGCCCTGGTTCTCAGCTTCGTTAGCTTCCCAGGTGCGGATCAGGTCGTTCAACTCGTCCAGCGCTGCCTGACGCTCTTCTGCCGAAGCCGCTCTCCACTTTTCCCAATTGATGGTGCGGAAATTGTGATACGTGTACCAACCTTCCAATGTAAGCAACGCTTCGTTTGCGCTCATCGAAAATCAGCTCCTTTAGAAAAATCTGGTCAACCTCTTGGCAACACTCCCAGTATAGCATAACGGACAGACATATATTCGGAACAGATTGGTGAACAACAAAGAAACAAGCGGTGCCCGACGGCTACCGCTTGTCTTCGCTTCCCGCTGCGGCCGCGTCAAGCCGGCTTGCCGCAGCCTCGTCTACGATTACTGTCACATCCGGGTGAAGCTGGAGCAAGGAAGCGGGCACATCTGCTGTCGGCTCGCCTTCCAGCATCAGCCGCACAGCTTCGGCCTTGGCCTCGCCGCTCGCCAGAAGCACGATTTTTTTCGCGCCGAGAATCGTTTTGATCCCCATGGAGACAGCTTGCGTAGGCACTTCCTCGACGCTTGCAAAATAGCGGGCATTCGCTTCGATCGTACTCTGCGTCAGTTGCACCACGCGCGTCGTCGACTCGGCAGATGAGCCTGGCTCGTTGAAGCCGATATGTCCGTTGTTGCCGATCCCCAGCACCTGAATGTCAATCCCGCCCGCTTCGTGAATCGCTTCCTCGTAGCGCGCGCACTCTTTTTCCAGATCTTTGGCGTCTCCCGCCGGAACGTGTGCCTTGTCTTTTGGCAAATTAATGTGGCGAAACAAGTTTTCCTGCATATAAGCCCGATAGCTTTGCGGATGAGTAGAGGACAAGCCGACGTATTCATCCAGGTTGAAGCTGCTCGCCTGGGAAAAATCGATTCCCTCTTCCTGATACAGCTTCACCAGCTCCCGGTACATGCCGACGGGAGTGCCGCCCGTCGCCAGCCCCAGGACGGTCTGCGGATTGTTTTTCACTTCCTGCGCGAGCAGCTCCGCCGCTTTTCGGCTCATCTCCTGATAGTCTTTGACAATGACGAGCTTCAACTCATCTCACCTCGGTCAATATTTTCTCTCCAGCACGGCTTTGGCCGTCCGTTCCTTGTACGTGAGCGCTTTTTCCTTGTTGCGCAAGGCAATGGTCGTGCAGATGACGTCCAGCACGTGCAACTGGGCGATTTTTGCCGCAAGCGAGCCTCCCTGCAGCGGACCTTCCTGCGCTGCGGTCAAAAGCGTCATATCGGCTACATTCGTAATCGGCGAGCGGCGGTAATGCGTGATGCAGATAATCGTCGCTCCTGCCTCCTTGGCGACTTTCAGCGCGTCAATCGTGTCTTTGGTGCTGCCTGAAACGGACAACCCAACCGCCACGTCTCCCGGTCCCAATGTCGCCGCCGCCATCGCCTGCAGGTGCGACTCACTCATCGCGTCCACCCGCAGTCCGATCCGCAAGAACGCGTACTTGGCATCCTGCGCCGTCACGGCAGATGTTCCCACTCCGTAAAAGTGAATCGTGCCTGCCTGCTGCAAAAGCTCCACGCAGCGCTCCACCTGCTTTGGATCAAACAAGGCCGCCGTATCGGCAATCGCCTGCTGATTTGTCGCCGTCACTTTCTGCGCCAGCGTCTCCAGTGAATCTTCCTCGCCTACTTCGCCGTGCAAGTTTTTCACCGGGGCAACCATCTCCTGCGCCAGCGCCAGCTTGAACTCCTGATAGCCGCGAAAGCCGATCTTCCGGCAAAAGCGCAGCACGGTCGTCTCGCCCACACCCGCTTTTTCCGCAAGGTCGATCACGGATGAATAGATAACGCTGTCTGTCTGCTGCAAGACGATGCTCGCGACTTTCTGTTCCGATTTCGTAAAGGAGGGCAGAAGGCTTTGGATATGCAAAAGCGTATTGTTTTTCAGCCCCGGATTGGACAACTCCTGGGTGTGGCCTGGCATGTCGCTTCCTCCTTTGCTCATAAGCCCTGTTTCGTTCGTGTGATTGCCGAGCTTTTTGGATTGAAGTTGTTTTCTACCGTCATTATAAACAAGAATGGAGTTATCCGCCATCACTTTTGTATAAAGTGGAGTATTTCTCCTACACAAGAGTAGTCCGGTCTTCTAAAACCGCGCTATTCTAACCAAGAAGAGCAGTTCGTCTCCTGAAACGGCATTGTTCGCTCCAGAAAAGGTAGCTCGCCTCCTGAAACTGCATTGTTTCCCCAAAAAAGCAGTTCGCTTCCTGAAACCGCATGGTCCTCCCCAAAAAACGCAGCTCGCCTCCTGAAACTGCTATATCGCTTAAGCTTCCTTACCAATAAAAAAAGCTTCCCCCCGCAAGCGCTGCCTGCAAGAGAAAGCTTCGATGAACATCCGTTTTTTACGAGAACACGCGGTAGCCAAGCATGATGACGACTACCAACGCGACCAAACAGCCGATGAAAAAGCCCATGCTGTTTTCCTGTCTCTTCGCCCGACCGAGCGACATTTCGATCAAGCTGAAGGCGACGATCGCAATCAAGCCTTTCACGTAATAATAAACCTCGCTGGCATGAACGGTGAACAGCATCCACGCGCCGGATACGAGAATGATGACCATCATGAGTCTGAGCAGCATATGTACAATTTTTCCGGCCTTTTCCTTGCCCGCGCGGTACAGGAAGTAGGCTACGATCAACAGCACAATCGCGACTTCCCAGCTGCCTACGTGGGACTCGAGCAACGCTTTATACGGCACAGCATCCAACTCCTTTTTCCTCATTTATACTTGTCTCAGCCATTATAACAAAAGTGTCGGTAAAAAGCAGATGCCCTGATACGTGGCAGTATTGTGACACCGTTATATGCTGGACATGAACAAAACCGTTCACAAAACAATCTGCAGCATGCCGCCTCTTTTGTCCTGCCGCTATCCTCAGCGCAGCTGGAAACTGTCTTATAGCAGGGCGGGCGGATTCACGACTATTTGCCAGACAGTTCCGGCTCAAACGGATGAACGACCGCAAGCTTCGCCTCGCTCTGCTCCTTGATCGTTTTTGCCCCACTCCCTGCTTTTCGCTGCTCATTCTGCCTCAGCTTGGTCGTGCTGGGATATTTCCCCTTCCGATGAGGAAATGCTCCCTTCTGCCATGCTTATGTAATGGTCAACAAGCTCCGGATAGGCTGCCAGCTCCTTCTCTCCTGCTGTGGTAAGAGCATACACGCCTCGCTTGATTCGCGTGAACCACCCATAGTAATTTTTGCTGAGAATCGAGGATGTCTTGTCAGTCGCTCCTTTTTCCTTCAACTCCTTGGGCGCAAGCGGTCCATAGTGCTGAAGCAGCGCGGCGATCTGTATGCAACCTTGCTTGTAAGCCGTCATGATCTTTGTCTGGCTGCTGCCTCCCACGTTGTAATCGCCATAGCGGCCCTGTATCTCCTGGATAATGCGTGCCCGTTTTCTTTTGTTGAACTGCTTGCTTCTTTCCCGATCAAACGGCGCAGGAGAAATGCTCACTTCCATGACAGCGCCTTTTTTGGGAAAAGAAACGAGGATCAAGCCAAGCTCCAGCCTTCTGATAAGATATACTACATCTTGCCACTTTTTCGAAAACAATTTGTATTTAGGCTTGGGGATGGCCACGTACACATGATCGGTAAATCGCTGCCGCTTGGCTGCCTGGATCAGCAGTTCTACACTCAGGTTTCGCTTGAACTCGACGATAATCAGTTCATCTTCCTTGATCGCAGTCAAATCGCAATGATTGACCTCTCCAAAGACTTCATAGCCCTGCCCGACAAAATAGTCGCGAATGGGCGCGTACATGTCCGCTTCATATCGTTTGACCGGCTTTTGCTTCATCAGCTTCTCCTTCTTCGCGACTGCTTTGTTTCTCGTCCCATTCAGCTAAAATCCCCCGGCAAGCTAGGGTGTTTATACGCAAAAAAGCCACGCAATGATGTTTGCACGGCTTTTTACGCAACTATTTCATTTATTCCCTCAAAACTGAAT
>NZ_RHHS01000053.1 GCF_003710935.1 Brevibacillus gelatini | reverse complement strand
ACAAAATATTTTACAGTCCCTGGAATAGCCCCAAAAGAGAGTCTGTCTGTCAAGATTTTTATGTACACGGAAGGACATCCATCGTCGCGAACCCCCTTACTGGATCGGCTACACTAAGTTGGACAGAAAAAAGGAGCGGATCTCTACAATGCCTAAAAAACAACGTCGCACGTTCACAACCGAGTTTAAAACTCAAATGGTGAAGCTGTATGAAAACGGAAAAACAAGAGCGGCAATTGTGGAGGAATATGACCTCACAGCTTCTGCCCTGGACCGCTGGATCAAGCAAGCACAGACAACCGGTTCTTTCAAGGAAAAGGACAATCGTTCATCAGAAGAAGAGGAATGGATTGCTTTGCGAAAAGAGAACCAACGTCTGAAAATGGAGATAGATATTTTAAAGCAAGCCGCGCTGATCATGGGACGAAAGTAGCTATCATAAAGAATAATCGTGATAAATACTCGGTATCAGCAATGTGCGACGTCCTGCAAATCGCAAGAAGTACGTTCTACTATGAAGCGAAAGAACGAGCAAAGGAAGAGAAAATAACCGAAGCGATTGTGGAGATTTTCCAGAAGAATCGTAAGGCCTACGGGACACGAAAGATCAAAGTTAAGCTTCAGGAACGCGGACTCGTCGTCTCCAGACGACGGATTGGTCGGATCATGAAAGAGCAAGGACTCGTTTCCCCCTATACCGTGGCTCAATATAAGCCCCATAAAACCGCTTGTAATGAAGCAACGACGGGAAATGTTCTGGATCGAGAATTCGATCAGAAGGAGGCAAAACGCTTCGTCGTCAGCGATCTAACGTATGTGAAGGTCCAGAACCGATGGCATTACATTTGTGTGTTGGTCGATTTATTCAATCGAGAGATTATTGGGCATAGTGCAGGTCCGAACAAGGACGCTGCACTGATTTCCCGCGCTTTTGCGACGGTACAAGGTGATTTACGCCAAATTCAGTGGTTTCATACTGACCGTGGTAGCGAGTTCAACAATCAAAAGATGGATGAGCTTTTGGAGACGTTTGGAATCGGCCGATCACTAAGTATGAAGGGCTGTCCGTACGACAACGCTGTGGCAGAAGCCACCTACAAGATCATGAAAACAGAGTTTGTGAATCAGATGAACTTCCAGAGTCTTCGTCATCTGGAGCTGGAATTATCCGATTACGTGAACTGGTTTAACAAGCATCGTATTCATGGCACCTTAGGCTATATGACGCCTGTTCAGTATCACCAAGAAGCCCTTATAAAAATTGTCTGATTTAGTGTTGACAATCCAGACGCCCGCTTCAATCGGCACAGGGGGAGGATAAAAAATAGACCTTGAGGAATGTGCACTCAAGGTCAAAAAGTAAGTATGGCTAATCAAAATTAAACAAGCTTTTGTTTACAGGCTTAAGATGATTAAAATACCCATCTTCATAAAGTTGTGAAATAATTTTCAAAATATTATCTGTTGTCACTTCTGTGACTAATACTAAGTTAGGTTCAACAGAATAATAACCATAATCTTCCATTTCGCTTTCGAAATCTTGTTTTAATCGTACGATATCATAAACTCTCAAATTGTAGTAGTCCTCATCAATCTTAACAAAGACATCATTACGATAACCTTTATTTAATGCTTCAAATTCGGCTAATTCCGTATTATTAGTAAAGATAACTGTATAACCGCTCACATTTACCTCCTATTTTACCCGTGAAACAGTAATTTGATTTAATAACTTTTGAAATTGCTCTAAAGGCATTTCGTATGCAGGAACTATCTCAAAGTGTTCAGCCCTGCTTCCCCTTTGAATTATTCTTAATCCTTCAGGCAATGATTCAATACGATAAGCACCACCAAATTTTGAAACAGTGTCAGGGTTTACATCCAAAGAGACACCATGAGTTGTCTTTACCAATCCAGTTTTCGAGTCTATTTTTACTTCACCTGGCTTAATAGTAAAATCATTACCTCCTCGATAAACCGCTACTTCAGCACCTTTATAATTTACTGTTACGCCACATTTATTATGTGTCCAAATACCAAGGTTGGAAACAAAGTACGTATGGAAGTCCTTAACCTTAAAGTTGTAAACTGTAACATGTTCCTGCTTAACCTCAATCTTTTCAATTGCTAATTCTTTACCATCTGAGGTTGTAAGAACATCACCCACCGCAAGATGCTGTGCTTCCACCCATCCTATGCCGACAATCCAGAACGGATGCCCATCAGTAGTCGTGATGACTTCACCGTCAACAGTTATATTATACGTTTCCTCAACATCACGTTGAAAGAGCCATTCAACTTCCTTGTAAGCCATCTCGCCTGTTTCATCGTCTTTGGCTAGAACTTTGTCACCTACCTTGATTTCCTCAATAGGTTTCTCCCCTTCGTCAGTTAACACCTTTGTACCCGCTGTAAAGCAATTACATTCAAATAGATCATCAATCGTCTTACCAGCTTTCTTGACGATCTTTCCACCAATCTTAGTCAAACGAAGCAAAGGAACCGTAGCTGCACCAGTCTCATAGATAATAATATCTCCATTAAATAGAACCTCGGCAAACTTTCCATACTTATCCCGACCAGTCGCTCTTCCTGCGTGAATGTAATAAACTAACTGATTCGTTAGTTCCCCTTTTTCTTCAAGTACTTTTCCCCCTCCAACGTTTACGTTGAGAGAAACGTGCACACTTCTGTTCAGAATCGTTTCAAAAGCAATGACAGACAGTAAAAAGTCTTCATTGTACGAGCCTGTGATCGGGCCATTATAGAACATCATTGTCTTTAGATCTTCTTGTGCTTGACGGATCGTAGTGCTTGGAATGGTACTGTTGTAGCGAGAGATTAAATACTGAATATCCAGCTCTTCATTCAGTTTTGTATTAACGACACTTATTGGCACCTGAATTTGAAATTGTTTGGCATCGGAAGCTACAATTTTAACCATGTAGACGTCAGTTTCAGCCCGCTGTCCGGGATTGACTTTCGTGTAGATGCCATTCCAACTGAACGTATGGTATCCAGCTGATAGATTCGTTCTGACCTCTTCATAGACTGGTGTTCCTTGCTTGAGTACTTGAATCTTTACGCTCGGATGGGGATTTGAAAATCTCCATTGTATCGTTACTGATTTTTCGTAGCCTGGTGTAGTATCTACAGCAAAATTACTGGAAATTCGTTTTGGACCATGAAAACCTGCTTGATAGCTATTACCGATTTCAGAGGACCTTAGTGAAATGCCAGACCTTAATTGGGCTGTAGCCTGACTTGGCTTCCAAACTACCTTTGCATAGTAGATCCCAGCCGCTTCTGTAACAAACAGCGTGTCTTCCTCATTCGCATGGAAAGTTTTAAGCGCTGTTCCTTGCGAGTCCTCCAGAATGAGCATGTTATTTGTCACATAGAGGTTCATGTATGCCATTTCTTCAGCCGTAAGCACAAAGTAGTCAATATCATAGGGAGAGGACAATTTGTCCGTATAAATATTATCCCATTCGGCCGGAATGGCTGTTTCTCTCGTGCTGTCCAAGTCTTCTTCAAATGTAAGTCGAGACTGCAAAGAAGGGGCTGCTGCTTCAAGCTTAACGTAGTATGTTGTATTCGCTGTTGCGTCCCATTCGACTTTTGAAAATTTGGTGCCAAACGGACCATCATGATCGTCGTTGCTTGTTACTTCATTCTGCATAGTTGCATCCGAATAAATATGCAGTCTTGTGTCTTGTTCAACTCCATTATTCAAATATGGAGATGAAAAAATCCGGTGCTTACCAGAATGGACTGGCGTCACTGTGAAGAAAGCTGTTGTGGTATTATTTTTATTTACATCTACAAAGGAATTGACACCCAGATTCTCAATCTGCTGTTCATTTCCGCTGTCATTTGCGATTTGAAAATGATCGGCATAACCAAAAAAAGTGATCGGAGCCGCTGAAGTTACTTTTACTTTAATCGTTCCACCCGCTGGGACTTTAAGGGAATGATCCGTTGAGTTGAACTCGCTGGAAACCAACGAACCTACGCTATTGTAGATTTCGTAGTCATATCTTTCGACCACATTGAACGCATCGTATCTCAGCAGTTGGCTCTCAAACAAAGAGTTGTTCTTAAATGTAACTGTATGGCCTTGAACAACGGTTTCTCTGCTAATGACAGGATGTGTTCTTTCCAAGCCAGCAAAATCCGAGGTGAAAGCCTCTAGCATGAGTGGATCATTGGATTGATTTGTAAGGATGATTTTCCCACGTGGTGGAACATGCATGATAGAAGCAGTCGCATCAATATCTTGTGAACCGATAGACCCGTCCTGATTCAAAGTCACAAAATCAAACGACTTTGAACCATTGGAACGAATATCAACACTTTGTTGCTGATCGGTTCGATTCACAAACTCATATGATTGAGAGTTCTCCAAAGTCTTTTGAATAATAGAGGAAGCACTCTCTAATTTCGGTTGAAATATTTGTTCGTATCCGCTAAAGGTGACAGGCTCCTCCGATGTTACAGTAGCAAGGATAGTTGTATTCGCAGGGATGTTTCGATAGGAAACGCTGGCATTATGATGGGCAGATGTAACTGTTCCGTTTGTTATCAACTGGTAGCTAAACCTGCCTCCACTGCTAATAGTGAGCAAGTCTGCATTCGCCTTGCCGATATTCGTTACCGAGATACTACTCCCTTTACTGAGCGTCTGCGTAAATAGAGCAGGTCTCGATGTATCTTGCCCGATAAAATAAGATTTAAATGCTCGGAAGGTAACAGGCAACTCCGATGTTACAGTAACGACAATTGTTCCGCCTGCTGGGACAATTTTGGAAGATGCGCCTGAATTTACATCCTGGTATAACGGATCCCCGCTACCGCTATAGATGGCGTAGTTAAAAGTTCTTTTACCGAAAGAATTTAAAGTACCATCTGTATCTATGCTTTGGTTCGAACCTGACGTATTTACGAAAATATAAGATTGACCATTTTCCAACGTTTTCGTAATGATCGAATCCGCCGATGTAAGGTCTTGCAAGAGATCATAATAGCTTGTAAAAGTAACAGGTGTATCACTGATTGCTGTTGCAATCAGTTTACCGCCAGCAGGAATGTAAAGAGAGGTATTTCCAGAGTCATAGGACTGTTGATAAGTAGACCCATCACTTTTAAACAACTGGTAACTGTAACGTCTACTGCTGGAACCATTTACCAAAACGGGTGTGCTCTCCGTTGCCGTATTGAATAATTGAATGGTTTCCTCTTTTTTGAGAGTTTTTTTGATTAGTGCTGGATTATCGATTCTTTTACCATTGAAATAGGTTGTAAAAGCCTTGAATGTAACAGGAGTGGCTGACGTGGCAGTAACGACCATTTTCCCGCCAGCAGGGACCGTTTTGGAAGTAGCAATTGCATCGGCATCCTGGGCATGAGCGCGACCATCTGCTTTATAAATGGCTAAATCGTATGTCTTCTTTTCACGAGACGAATTTGAAGCATCTGTTTTAATGGCGTGAGTATCCGTATCATCGAGATTTTCAAAAAGATAGGATTCCCCAGCTTCCAAGGTTACAAAAATTAATGCATCGCTTACAGGTTCTTCGTCGTTAAAATCATAGTATCCAGCAAACGTAACTGGATTGTTGGCTGTCACTGTACCGATGATTTTCCCACCTGCGGGTATCGTTACGGTACTGGAAACGTAATCATAGGCTTCAGTTGATAAAGTACCATCTTCTTTATACGTTTGATAACTAAACTGTTTTGTTATACCCTCCACCTTGATGGAGTTTTTATCCGTCCCGGTATTTACAAACGAGAAGCTCTCTCCTGGCGACACTTCTTTTTTTAATAATGCTGGAGTAGTGCTTGCTTCGGAGATGACCTCACTAGTAGTAAAAGTGAAAGTAACAGGGTTTGACGAAGTAACAGTAACGACCATGTGCCCACCGGAACGAATGGACCTAGATGTAGACTTTGAATCGGTATCATAATCGTAGCCGGAGCCGTCTGGCAGGTAGATGGCGTAATCGTACGTTTTTGTACTCGTCGCGTTAGATTTTATGTACGTAGCATTCGTATGAATGTTCGTGAATTTATAAGATTCACCCTTTGATAAGGTGACGGATCCATCGTAAGCTGCCGCTAGCGCAAACTTCCCTTTTGCCGGAACCTTTTCTTCGAGAACAGCATGCTTTGCTTCGTTTGTTTTTTCTGATGCCGTGACATCAACACTCTGTTCTTCTGTCTCAGTCTGAACAGATTCTTCCGAAGGAGCGGTCACGGTTATGTGGATAGGAAGAACCTCCTTCCCGTATTTTGCCACAAGAGTTGTGGTTCCTACGCTTTTGGCATATATCTTACCCCGAGAAACGGAAACAATATGGAGATCTGCTACTTCCCACTCTATTTCTTTGGATACATCTGTTTTACTACCATCACTATAAATGGCGTTGATTTCGACTTTTTGAGAGTCTCCCATTTGCAACGTCATTTCTTTTATAGATGAATCAATAGATACCAGCTTGGTGTCCGTACTCGAATTGCTTTCATCGACGGTTGAAACAGCTTCCTGAGCAAAAACCATGTTGCTAAAAATGAGTGGCTGGCTAAAAAAATGGATGGGTTCTAACAATAGGCAAAACATTACAAAGCAGCACAAAAGTCGTTTTAAGTGAATCAATCCTTACAAACTCCTTCCTCTATTCCCAATTAATTGATATGCAAAGTCGATTATACACTGATATGTTCTGAGTGCAAGGTAATTCATACATAAACTAATTTTTTGCTGATACAAAATCCCCATCTTTATTAACAACGTATACGAATATCAAGTATTACTTGGCCAACTTGTCGTCTAGGTTTTCACACTAGGTGCTGATCCAAACTTGTATAAATGATGGGAGAGCCACCATTACTGTAGGCCGTCCGTTCAACGCAAGATAATCTTGTAAAAGTATTACTAAATGCTGGAGCGAACCTGAACATTAATCGCTCTTAAAGAAAATGAAGCAAATAAATTGTTTACTTTATTAAAGTCTCGGGAATATGACAAGGGGAACATAAACCTGCTAGCAGATGTTATGGGGAGAAGCAGTACGGAAGCATGCAAAGCAAACATACAATCCAAGAGGTGAAGAGTGCATGTTAAACAAAATATTGAGTCTGTGAATGCTAATCAAAAAGTTGACCATTTTTGGAGCAAACGCTCATCTTCGAGTTGACCACCTACGATGCTTTTTTTCACACAAAGTAGCATTTTATTTCCTGCACCAAGGATCGTCAAGGATAAAGGGTAAACCCCTTGCTACGCAAGCCCTTGACGATCCTTGGCTCAGTAAAAACATTTGCAATTAGGTGTGAAAATGATGACGTGTGCTCAAACTGTCAGGTGGGTAACTTTATGATGAGCAAAGTGGTCAACATTTTGGTGAGCGTTCACATTATCGCTCGATAGTGATATTGACTCCCACTACATGATGAAATTGATCGTACAGGAATTGCCTGATTTGATCGAAGGCTCCGCCGTTATTCGGGGGCGTGGCAACGGCGTTCTTGCGTCGAAAACACTGACGAATGACATCAAACTGCAGTTACTTCTCGAATCAACCAAAAGCAAGGAAGCGCTAGCCAACCTCAACAAGTCCCTTACCAAAATTGCGGACTTAAACAGTTCCGCCTATGGGGAACTGCTTAAAAAAGGAGAGCAAGCTTCACAAGACATTCAGCACTTCCTTGGTTTACTCGATCAGGAAATCTTAAACAAGCAAGAGATAAGCATGGAGCCTGATGCCTTTTTTACCGAGGGAACGACTGCAATCGAATCAGCAGCTGAGGTATTCCAGCTTGCGACTGTACAATTGGATCAAGTGCTTCAGGCGCGGCTCAATGATGCTATTGCAACGCGTAATATAACCTTAGGGATTACGGCTGCCGTCCTGATTCTAGTCGCCATATTTTATGTAGCCTTTTATAGAAATGTTATGGAGACGGTAAACGTGTTAAAAGAGCGAGCGGAAGCTATGGCAAAGGGCGACTTCTCGCAGGATATCGTGTTGCATACGAAAGATGAGCTACAGCTTGTAGGGATAGCCTTTAATGAAATGCAAAAATCAATGAATCGCGTGCTAAGCAACAATCAAAAAATTGCGGCAACCACCTTCCAAGCCTCCCGGCAACTATCGGATATTGCCCATGAATCTACAATGACCATGCAGCAAGTTGCCGCCTCTGTACAGGGAGTATCGGAAGGGACAAATTCCCAAAAACGCGCTACATCTGAAACGGCAACGACAATGAATGAAATGTCGGTAGGCGTATTGCGAATTGCGGAAGCGGCGTCTGAAGTTGCCAATCTCGCCTTGCGCGCGAATGAGCATGCGGAGCATGGGAATCAGCAACTGGTAGAAACAGTAAATCAAATGGCAAGCATTAAGAAGACACAGGTTGAGTCTTCCCAGATTGTAGCGAAGCTCGACGAACATTCAGTCAATATTGGCCGGATTATTGACGCCATTATGGAAGTTGCGAATCAGACGAAGCTGCTTGCCCTGAATGCGAATATCGAAGCAGCGCGTGCAGGAGAGCATGGCCGTGGATTTGCTGTCGTTGCCCAAGAGGTCGGAAAACTTGCCGAAGAAACCTCAAAGTCTGGGGAGTCCATTTCGGAGCTGTTGAATGTTATCCGCTCCTTGATTGGAGAAACGGTATCCGCTATGGATTCGATGCAAACCGAGACGAATTTGGGTATGGAATCCATTGAGCGCTCGAAAGTTGCCATTAATCGCATTCTCCATGATATTAAACTGGTAAGTGAACAGATTCAGGAAGTATCCGCAACCTCAGAAGAAATGTCGGCTGAAATGGAGGAAATAACAGCTTCGATCGAAGAAGTATCCAACATTTCCCACAACACCTCGGATGAAGCTGAGACCATGGCTGCAGCCGCAGAAGAACAACTGGCGTCCATGGAGCAAATCCAAAGTTCTGCCAATGAGCTAAAGAATATGTCCCAGGAATTGTCGGATGACCTGAGCAAGTTTATCTTGCGCGATCTGACTTGATGGAAGTAAGCAAAAAGGCTGCTGGAGGCAAACCCGATTCACCGGGTTTGCCTCCAGTTTATTGCTAATCTCAAGATGCTTCTTGCATGGCTTTTTTCCGAACAGGCCTTACGATAATAGCCAATAACACAACCATAGCTGCAATCACGACTGTTGAATAAAATAATCCTCCATAGCCCTCTTGTGCAGCCATCCATGTAATTTGATCGACACTTGATTGGATGACCTCTTTTAACGTCGGATCATGAATTTGCTCTATTAACTGAGCGTAATCCGTTTCCGACGACGGTGTGCCAGCAGTAGGCATCGCGCTGACTACCTGTTGGAATTCTTGCATCGCCTCCGGACTTAAATCAGCAGTCTTCATCTTCTCTTGCAAAATACGGCCGAAGTCACTTTGAAAAAGACTTGGAATCTGGTTAAACCCTCGGACAATAAATCCCGCATAAAGGGTGGGAGCAATTGTCATCCCGATTTGTCGGGCAAGGGAAAGCCCAGCCAGTGCCGATCCTTTATCCTTTTCCAGGTGCTCTGTCGCTAAAATATTCAACGGTGCTCCCAGAAGAATGCCCATCCCAAGACCAGCGATACAGGAAGAAATGACAAATTGCATTTTACCTTCGATCCATGCAGGGAATAATACAAAGCCAATCGCCGTGATGAAGCCAGATAAAAACACGGCAAGAATGGGTCCCTTTTTATCAACAAGCACACCGCCAAGTGCAGCGCCGAGCCCTGACGCCAATGCCAATGGTGTCATCCAATAGCCTGAGTATTCAGCAGCTACGCCTAACACCTGCTCTGTAAAAGAAGGAATGTAAATCATTCCGGCCAGTAATGCACCTGATAACGCACCAATGAGTAACGTCAGCAAGTAAACAGGGCGAACCAGCAAGCTCACCGGCAAGATCGGATCCCCATTTCGCTTTTCCAATGAGCGGTTATAGAAAAGCAAACCTGCAAACAAGACGATCCCCGCAAATAGGAATCCATAAACATCAGCGGTCGCGAGACTTTCGAGCAAAGTGGTCCCTTCAATATTTGTCAGGCCATACATGATACTGAGAACGGCTACGGATAAAAGGATCGTTCCTGCTACATCCAGTTTCCCGACTGCCGGTTCTTTTGTTTCCTGTATGTTCAGCCATCCGAAAATCATTAAAAGGACTGCGATTGGCACATTAATAAGGAAGAGGAAATGCCAATTACCTGTTACATCCAAAATCATACTGCCAAGGTTCGGACCTAAAATCGCCCCTACACCGTTCATGGCGCCCAATATTCCAAGCGCTTTCCCTTGTTTTTCAACCGGAAACGTACTCAACACATGGGAGCTGCCAATGATAAAGATTCCGCCCCCACCCATTGCCTGGATGAACCGGGCAACCAAATAAAACCAAAAGGTTGGACTTAGCGCTACCAGTAATGAGCCTAGCCCAAATAAAGCAACTTCAACGATAAACAGCTTTTTTCGACCATATCGATCGGAAATTTTACCTACAATCGGGATACTGATTGCGAGACCCAGCGTATAAACGGTTACACCCCAAGCGCCCCAGTTCGCAGAGACGTCGAACGAACTGTTAATCGTTGTCAGTGCAGCACTAATAATTCCGTTATCAAGAGCCGCCATGAATACCCCGATGCAGAACAATGTGATCGCCCAGCTTGAACTCGACGATTTACGCCCCATTCCTCCATCTCCTTTTCCATGCTCCAATATTATAAGGAGCTTCTTAGCCAATTATTATTTAAAAAATGAAAAGCCAACCACATAAGGGTTGGCAAAACAGCAGATCCAATTGGATGAACGAAAGTGAGCTTTCCGGACGTTGGCGATGCACATCATTTCATGTTTTTATTCAGCGATGGCTTTTGTCGCACGCACTGGTTTAAAAATGGATAGCAGGTATGTGACAAAGCCTGCTATACCAATTCCGAGGATCGTGTTGAAGGATTGGCCAGTGTAGAAGCCACTGCCGAAGTAGAAAATTTCGCGCAAACCATCAGCAGCAAAGCGAATCGGAATCCAGGGGCGAATGAATGTGACGAAGAAATCGGGAAGCATTTCTTTTGGCATCATGAGAACACCCATCCCCAACAGCATCACAACCATGAATAACGTAATGGCTGGTTTGCCAATCCATGCTGTAACGGCGGATACTAACAGGAAGAAACAGAATGCTGCAAACGACACGAACGAACCAACCAAGAAGTAGCCCGGAATATTGATGCCAGCAACGACACATAATGTTGCAACGGTAAAGCCGGAGAACAGGGCAATGATAACCCCAAATAAGATTTGGCTACCCATGAGGCTTGCTGTTTGTTTGCGTGTCAACGATTCTCTTTTCGAAATGTTCGACGTCGACAGGAATAATAGGAAACCGCCAATTAATGCACCTACCCAGGCAGGCACCGCCAATAAGGTCGGGGCGCTACCGTTTGCCGTAGCGGGAGTAACGGCGTTGAATACCTTCTCTTCGGCAACAATCGGATTTACCAGTACAGCTGCCTGGTCTGCATGGATTTGTTGACCATTCATTTGCGCAAGAAAGCTTGCCGAATACTGTTGGCTCAACTGTACGACCAGGGCGTTTAGGGCCGTTTTTGCATAGTTTGCACCTGTCACGTTATAGCCTTGGTTCACATAAAGCTGCAAAGTTGCTGGCGTATGATTCGTCAGCGCGTTTTGTACGCTCTCGTTAAAGCCTTCAGGAATGACCAATGCGGCATAATACTTTTTCTCACGGAAGGCATCCTCCATATTTTCTTCCTTTTCCTCTGTAAAAGCCAGCATCGGTTCTGCGCCATCGGTGCCTTTACTCATTTGCTCAACGGCTGCGTGTACAGCGTCTACATACGTTCCTTCGTCACTTACTACAAGGGCAACTGGCAAATTTCTTGCTTGAGGATCTCCTTGCGCAAACAAGTTCACCGAAAAAAGAGCAATGATAAGGATAACAGCAATAGGAGCAGCCCATGCCAATTTTTCTTTAAATAATTTCAAACAAACTCACCCTTCCTCAATAATCAACATGTTGTTCAGTGGTGTATGTCTATCTTATAATTTTGCCGAGACGATAAGCAATGAACAAAATGAACAGGTTGTTCATTTTTGAAAGGAAGTTTGTTCGTGGGCATTTATGCAGATAAAAATCGAAAAACAAAACAGCTCATTCAGCGCTCCTTTATGCAAATGTTGGAGAGCAAGCCGTTTGAATCGATTACGGTAGGGGAAATTGCCAAAACAGCGCAAATGAATCGCGGGACCTTTTATTTGCACTATACGGATAAATTCGATTTGCTGGAGCAAATGGAGCAGCAGTTGTTTGAGGATCTGGGAAGTCATATTGATGAATTGCAGTCTCGCTATTCGGTGATGCATACGTTTGGAGAAGGACAAGAGGAATTAGCTGCTGCCTTATTTCGCTCTATTCAATTCCATGTGCCAGCATTGAAGATTTTTTTAGGCGATCACGGCAGAGCGGGTTTTCACATTCGCTTTCGAGATGCCCTGGCAGAAAAAGTACGTTCCCATTTGGAAAAGGACGAAAACTTCCATGCAAAAGGAAAAGTCCCGATGGACTACTTGTTATCGTTTATCACGTCTGCCTTTTTGGGATTAATTGAACAATGGGTGCGAAATGGTTTAGAGAAAACCCCAGAAGAAATGGCAGCATTGTACATGAATATCATTTCCTTTATTCAAAAAAGATAACGAGCCTTTGGAGTCGCATCCAAGGCTCGTTTCGCGTCGTTCCTTATGACATGACGATTTTTCTTGCCGCGTTGACGAACATTTTCACGCCTACCTCAAGCGCATCCTCGTCGATGGTAAAGCGCGGGTGGTGGTGGGGATACGTTATGCCCTTTTCCTTGTTGCCCGCAGCGACGAAGAAAAAGCAGCCCGGCGCTTTTTGCTGGAACGCGGAGAAATCCTCGCCGCCCATGGTCGGACGCATATGCTCCACCCACTCAGGTCCGAGCGATTCCACGACGACCTCTTCCATCAGGCGGGTCACTTCCTCGTCGTTGATGACGGGTCGGTAGCCGAATTGGTACTTGAAGTCGTAACTGGCACCATGTGCTTCCGTGATCCCTTTGATGACGCGTTCCATCAGGCCGGGAACGGATTCGCGCAGCGTTTTGTCAAAGCTGCGCACCGTCCCGCAAATTTCCACCGTGCCCGGAATGACGTTGTGTGTCGTACCGCCCACAAATTGCGTGATGGACAAGACGAGGCTATGCAGCGGGTCGGTATTGCGCGAGACGATGTGCTGCAGGTTGGTCACGACTTGCGCCGCAATGGCAATACTGTCGATCGTCTCGTGCGGAAGCGCCGCGTGTCCGCCTTTTCCAAGCACGGTAATCCAGAACGTATCCGGCGCTGCCATCATCGGACCAGGACAAATGCCCACCGTGCCGAATTCCATCGTCGACCACAAATGGGTGCCGATGACCATGTCCACACCGTCCATGACACCCGCCTGCACCATTTCCTCCGCCCCGCCCGGATAGTCCTCTTCCGCGTGCTGGAACAAAAAGCGCACCTCGCCTTTGATCTGCTCCTTCATCCCGGACAAAATTTTGGCGGCTCCAAGCAGCATGGATGTATGTCCGTCGTGTCCGCACGCGTGCATCACGCCCGGATTTTTCGAGACGAACGCAAACGTGTTTTCTTCCGTAATCGCTAAAGCGTCCATGTCGGCGCGCATCGCCAGCACCTTTCCCGGCTGCGAACCGATCAGGCGGGCCATCACACTTGTTTTCGTCGGCCGGCTCACTTCCAGATTGCCAAAAGACAGAAGAGTTTCGTACACGAACTGCGCTGTTTTCTCTTCGTGAAACGACAGTTCGGGATGCTCGTGCAAATAGCGTCTCCACGCGATTACTTGCTCTTTGAGCGCCTCTGCTGCCTGATTCATGGTGACTGCTGTCGCTGTCATACGGTTCTCCTCCTCGTTCGGTGCGCTTTTGGCCCGTCGTCGCCAAGCTGCCGAATCCTCGTCTCTTTATCGTTGTACGCGTGTTGCTTGTTCGTCAGTCTCTCTACATTAAACTTGCTTCGCCAAAGCCAGCACGGTGCGGTACAGCACGTTGGCTCCGTCCGCGCAATCCTCCTTCGTCGAATACTCGGCCGGATTGTGGCTGATGCCGTCTTTGGAGCGAATGAAAATCATGCCGACCGGACAAAGGTCAACCAGCTGCATGCAGTCGTGGCCTGCGCCGCTCGGGAGCCGGAACGCTTCCAGCCCTTCCTGCGCACAAGCCTCTGCCGCCGCCTGCTGGATGCTCTCGGAGCATACGGCAGGCGCGATCCGCTGCAGCAATTCCACTTGCATCGTCACGTTTCGCTCGGCACAAATCGCTTTTGCCCGCTCGAAAATACGCTGCTCGACCTGATCGCGAACCGCCTCGTCCACATCGCGCAAGTCGAGCGTAAACTCCACCCGGCCCGGAATGACGTTGACCCCGCCTGGGAATGCCTGCACCTGTCCGACCGTCCCCACGCTTGTGCCCGTCCGCGCTGCCTCTTCCTCTATGGCAAGCATTACGAGCGCTGCCGCAGCAAGTGGATCGCGGCGCAAGTTCATCGGTGTAGCTCCAGCGTGGCCCGCCTCGCCCTCCAGGATGAACTTCATCCAGAGCGGTCCAGCGACACCCGTCACGATCCCCACGGACAAATTGCGGCTCTCCAGCACCTTGCCCTGCTCGATGTGCAGCTCCACGTACGCCTTGACGCTGCCTGGCGTGCGCGCCGCCTGATCGGTCTGATCCGGGTCGAGTCCGACCTGGCGCATCGCTTCGGCAATCGTGATGCCGTCCTTATCCGCCTGCTCCAGATCGCTGCGCTGAATCCGCCCGGCGATCCCGCGGCTGCCGATCATGCCGTAGCCGAAGCGCGTGCCCTCTTCATCCGTGAAAGCGACCACCTCAATCGGATGCTCGGTCTCTATTCCTTGCTCCTGCATCGTCTGCAAAATTTCTACGCCTGCCAAAACGCCGAGAGGCCCGTCAAAATCTCCCCCGTTCGGCACGGAGTCGATGTGCGAGCCTACAAGAACAACAGGTGCCGAAGGATTTTTCCCCTCTTTTCGCCCAATCAGATTGCCTACCGCATCTTCGCGAACAGTCAGTCCCGCTTCCTTCATGAAGCTGGCGACAAGGTCTTTTGCCGCCCGCTCCTCAGGAGTAAACGACAGCCTCGTCACCCCTCCGGCCTCCTGGGCGCCAATCTTCCCCATTTGCCCCAGCCGGTCCCACAATCGGTCCGCATGAATCATGTCGAGAGACTCCCCCTTCGTAGCACCGCCTATTAACGGTTGATTTACGGCTATGTCCCTAATTGTATAGTAGTCTGTCTATTTTGAAAAGGAAAAAAGGTTCCTGCTGATCTGCCAGTGCAAAGCCCCTCACAAACGAATCCGGTACACCTTGCGCGGACGCCCCCGTGGATGCGGGTTTTCCTCCCCGACCACCTCGGCAATGCCCTTCGATTCCAGCTCGATCAAAATGCGGCGGGCGCTGCGCGGGAGAATCTGCATGTGCGAAGCCAGCTCGTGCGCGTTGATCTCCTGCTTTCCCCGCTTTTTTAAAATCGACTCCAGCTTCGACAGCGTCATGACGCTCAGCGAAGTAAGCTGGCTTAACTCCTGCAGCTTCTTCGAGTCGTACCGATAGGCGATCTGCTCGTCGCGTCCGAGCGGTCCCACGACGCTTTTGTCGTCGAGAAAAACCATCCAGTTGCCTGCGCCCCGCTCTTTTGCGTGCAAGAGCGCCATCCCCCCGTGAATTTCCGCTTCGTAGGCGGTCTTGCCGATCCCGATTCCGCACGTCACCAGGTCGGCGCGAATCCCGAACAGCCCCTCTACGTCTGGCACCGTCACATAGCCTCTAGTGACCTCCTGCACTTTGCCGCGGGTCGTGAAGATGACGTAGCGTCCCGGTCCTGCCGTCTTCAGCGAGCCTTGCAAATACCTGGCGTAGCGCAACAGCTTTTCCATCGTCTTGATCTCGGCGTTTTGCCATTCGTCCGTGGAAAAATTCCCGCCTGCCAGCTCCCGGAACGGATCGATCTCCATCATCTGCACGGCGATTTGCGTATCCTTGAAATGCAGCATCTCATGCGTGCGCAAAAGCATGTGAACAACCGACAGCACACCCGCGCGCGTCGGCAGGACGCGATGCACGGGAACGCCCCGGCGCACAAGCGCAAGCTCCGCCGTCCGCAGACACGTCACCGCCGCCTTTGTCTTGCCTTCCTTCCACAACGCCTCATGAAAATCCGCCAGCTCATCGGCAGAGATCGCCCCTTCGTAGTGCTTGAGCCATTTGTAGCCTTCCGCAATTCCCGCTTCCGTAAGAAATTGCCCCAGTTCCTCGCCTGAAAACGTATCGAAGCTCACCTCATCCACGCGAATCCCGAGCTGATGGGACAGATGCAGCAAGGTTCGGTACAGGCTCGCGCCAATATGCGGCACATAAGCCATCGGCACCTGGATTTTTCCCGTCTCGCATGCCATGGCATAGGGCACCTGCCCGGAGAAAAGCCACATGTCCACCTCATCCAGATGCGCCATGAGCAGATCGACGACTTCCTCTTCTCTCCAATACACGATCGGCAGGCATTCAATCTCGGGAAACTCCTGCATGACCGACTGGATAATGACAAGCGAATCATCCGCTCCGATCACGCCTAGTCGCAGCTTCAATACACGCCCACCTTTCCCAACGTTTTTTCTAAGAATAGCAAAAATACGTCCGCACTTACAGCCAATCTCGCCTCGTCAGCGACTGACCAGCCCTCCTGCCGCCTGTCCTAGCCAGTGGGCAACATACAGGATCGGCACGGCCAACAAGCAGAACGGCAGCGTACTCCAGACAAGCGACCACGTAATCACTCCGGCTTCAAAAAGCCGAACGTAGGTGTAGACGCTGTACGGCAAAACAAGGATGACTGCCGTCACGACACCCGGCGTGTACGCGCGCAAGACAATCGTGTGTCCGATGTGCGTGAAAACGTGCAGAAACATCACGTGCAGACAGACGAGGAAAAACGGCAGATACGTCCCGAGCGGCAGCGTGGCAGCCGCAAGCACGACGGCTGCCACTAGGACAGCGAAGATGCACGTGACGGCTACGGCAAACTGCGCGGTGTTCATCGCAAGCGACGGCTCCATCAGCTTTTGCAGCCGCCCCGGCAGCGCGTGCAAAACCTGCGCTCGCTTCTGCCCAAGCCAGCGCTCGACGGTGATGATTTCCTCCAGATCGTGAAACACAAACACGACCAGCAACAGCCAGATCAGATTCACAAACTCACTCATGCTTTGCCCCCTCCTTGTCTTTTTTCGCCAGGATCCCGTGCGCCAAAAAAGACACCGCCTCGTCGGCGAGCTGCTCGGCCGTCTTTTCCCCCGTTAGCAAAAAGCGGGACGTCAGACGGTAGCAGACGGCGACCATCGCTTCTGCCGCCACCTCAGGCGACAAATCCGCGCGGACGTGTCCTGCGGCCTGGTTTTTCCGCAGGTTGGCACAGACCATGGCGGCCAGTTTGCCGTGCAGTTCCTCTCCCGCTTCCGCCTGGTAGAGCACAATCTGCGTCAGCTCAGGCCGCTCCTTAAAAAAGCGGAACAGCGCCACGAGATTTTCCCGCACCTGCCCGTACACATCGGCCTCGTCCAGCGCTGTCACCTTGCTTCCTCCGTCAGCCAGCTCCCACAGCTTGGCGAAAAACTCGTCCATAAGCTGCTGATACAGCCCTTCCTTGCTCTCGAAATATTGGTAAAAAGACGCTTGCGTCAGCCCGGCCGCCTTCACGATGTCGCTCACCCTGGTACGGTGAAAGCCTTTGGCCGCAAACTCGGAAACCGCTGCGGCCAGCAAGCGTCCACGACTTTGCTCTCCTTTGGAAACTTTGTGAGCCATCCGGTTTCCCCCCAAAAAAGTAACTCGACAGTTATATAACTCTTGAGTTACTTTTACAATCTTTGGATGAAATTGTCAATCCCCTCTTGCTTTTTCTTCCTGGACTGCGTAAAATGATTGTTCAAAGAGTATCTTTCGATGGCAATGAGGGAGAAGAGTAGTCATTTTTCGCGACGGCAGAGAGCTGATGGTTGGTGCGAATCAGTGTCAAGGAAATGGTGAATGGGCTCCCGAGCTCCAGACCGAACCCGTTTTTTAAAAGCGGCAGTAGGCTCTGGCGTGACGTCCGCACGTTACAAAGGACACCGTATCAAAACGGTACGGAATAGAGCGATTTTGCGCATGGCTTTTTCCGTGTGCAAAATAACAAGGGTGGCACCACGGTTCATTCGTCCCTGTCCAGGGCGGATGGACCTTTTTTATTTTCCAAAAACAGATTCCCGTTATGGAAAGGAGCAGCATTTTCATGAAAACGATTTTTTCAGGCATTCAGCCGAGCGGGATTATGACCCTCGGCAACTACCTCGGCGCGATGAAGCATTTCGTTCCGCTGCAGGACGAGTACAACTGCTTCTACTGCATCGTCGACCAGCACGCGATCACCGTGCCGCAGGAGCCAGCCGTCTTGCGCGAAAACATCCGCCGTCTGGCAGCGCTCTACCTGGCAGTCGGGCTTGACCCGAACAAAATGACTTTGTTCGTCCAATCAGAAGTGCCAGCACATGCCAAGCTCGGCTGGATCATGCTGTGCACCTCGTACCTTGGCGAGCTGGAGCGCATGACCCAGTTCAAGGACAAATCGGACGGACGCGGCGAATCGATTCCGGCCGGCTTGCTGGCGTATCCGCCGCTGATGGCCGCGGACATTTTGCTCTACGGCACAGACTACGTTCCGGTCGGCGAGGACCAGAAACAGCACCTGGAGCTGACCCGCGACCTGGCACAGCGCTTCAACAACCGTTACGGCGACATTTTCACCATTCCGGAAGTCCGCCTGCCGGAAGCGGGCGCACGCATCATGTCGCTGACCGATGGCACGAAAAAGATGAGCAAGTCCGACCCGAACCAGGGCTCCTTCATCTCCATGCTCGACGATCCGGCGACGATCACGAAAAAAATCAAGCGCGCGCAGACCGACTCCGACAGCAGCGTGCGCTATGACAAGGCAGAAAAGCCTGCCGTATCGAACCTCATGACGATCTACTCGCTCTGCTCCGGCAAGTCGCTGCAAGAGATCGAAGCGATGTATGAGGGCAAAGGCTACGGCGCATTCAAAACCGACCTGGCGGAAATCGTGGTGGAGACGCTGCGTCCGATCCAGGAACGCTACGAGCAACTGTTCCATTCCTCCGAGCTGGACGACATCCTCTCGGCGGGCGCCAAAAAGGCAAATGCCGTAGCGAACGAAATGCTGCACAAAGTAGAAAAAGCAATGGGTATGGCGCGCTAGGAAAATCGCGACGCAAAACGGGCCGGGAAGCTTCTCCCGACCCGTTTTTTCATTGGTGAGCGAGACCCGGTTCGCGGCTCGCGGCGGTAAACCGTTGCCGCCCGCTCTCCCGTAACAGCCTTACTTTTCAGCGCTTCTGACAAAAACGTATACCTTCGCCCTTTTTCCGCCATAGTTGATGGTAATCGTCGCGCGCGTGCGCGCTTCCGCATCGTCCAGAACGACCACTCGGCCTTCCTCGTCTACCTCTACCTGCTCGGGACGATTGGACTCGTACGTGATTGATTCCGCCTTCGTCACGTCCTCCGAGCTTTTGTCGCTGAAGATCGCCAGCACCTCTAGCTGCGCTTTTTCTCCAGGCGCGAGCTTCAACGATTGCGGTTTGGCTTCGAGTGCCTCCACCGCAGCGTCTCCCACGACATAGGAAGCGGCTGACTTGACTGTAAAGACGCCCATTCCATCCTCTTCTGTCACTTTCGGCGGCTTGCCCTTTTCTCCTGTCACGGCTCGCCACTGCTTGTTGCGGTACGTGTAAGCCTGCAGCTTTTCGCCAGCGTCAAACGCCAGCGGCAGAGCGAGTGTAAAGCCCCGCTCACCAAAGCTGCCCAGCTCTTTTCCGTTGCTCCACGCTTCCAGCAAGTATGCTTTTCCGGGATTGGTAACGCCCTTCCAGCCGTTTGCTTTTGCTTCTGCCTCTGTCAGATGGAGGGAAAATTTTCCCGCGCGTTCCTTGGCAAAATAAGCGCCCGGAACTTCCACCCATGCTCCTGCCGGAACAGTCAGTCTGACGCCGACTTCGTTTTTCTTCAGCAGCTCGACCAGCTTCTTCTCCAAAGTAATCGCCTGTTCTTCGCTTCCTGCTTTTTTACTGCGGAGACGATCGTCTGTATCGGTATCTGGCTCGTATGTCCCTTCGTCACCTTCCATGCGAATGAACAGCACCGGAGAAAATCCAATTTTTTCCTGAATGCCCTCAATGGCCTGCATGAAATCCGCTAGCGTATCCAGCACCCCTTCTACTTGCTCGTCAGATGCTTTGATCTCGTCTCCAGGCTCGACGGTGATCGTGCCGGACCGTTTCAGCAGCGTTTCTGCCAGCAGGCGAACACGCTTGGCTACATCCTTGGAAATACCGTCTGAATCGAACGGCTCCAGTGCAGTTTTCGCAAAATTCGTCAAGGCAGTAAGTCCCAGTCGGGCCAGTTCTGTGTCCACCTTTTCCCATTTTGCGAGAGGAACAAACGCTTCGTCCAAAAAGCTTTCACTCAGCTCGTGCAGTGTCTTTTCCCGAATGATTCCACGCTCTGCCTGCTCCACGACAGCGGCCAGCACGGTTGAAACGAAATGCGAAACAGCGTCCCACTTCTCGGCTTGCGTGACCTGCTTGGCGTCGAACAGTTGTTGCAGGCTGGCAAGCACCCGCTGCACCTGTTCCTCGATGCTCTGTTCATCTGCGGCAGACAAAATGGCCTGTTCTGCCTGCCTGTGCAAGTCTTTCTGCCTGTCAGGCATCGGGGTCGTGTCTGGCGGATTGACAGGGGGCGGGGTTGTCGGTCTGGCTGGCACATGAACCGTCAGCTTTTCAGTCGTGGCAGTCGTACCGTCCGACTCCCGCGTTACCTGCAAAATCAGCTCCACGTCAGTCTGGCGGCTCGGGGGTGTGATCGTGCCATCCAGCGCGATGACGCCCGTGTTGCTGGAATGCTTGATCGCAACCGTAAAGCCTGCAGGCACTTCTGGCAACCGCAGTCTTGTCGCTCCTGCTGCCGGCTGGGCGAGACTGGTAATGCCATCTGCCACTTCCTGCGCCGTCGTCTCGTGTTCGTCCTGGGCTTGCAAACGAATCTGCACAAGCACCGGATCGTGGTCGCTCACCCGGCCTTCGTTTTCCGTGAATCCGGCATTGATATGCACAATGTCCACTTTGGTGCGTTTTTCCAGATGGGGGCTGACCAAAATCTGATCGAGCACCTGTGAATTGCCCTGGTAGACGTAGGTGTACTGCCTGCCCGGCGGCAGCTTTTCAACCATATTGACCAGAGCGCCATCTGCCAGTGCTTTTACCGGATTGGAAAACGGGAAATCGTTCAGGTCGCCCAATACGACCACATTGGCCTGTGGATCTTGTGCGTGGATCTGTTTCACAAAGCCGTTCACCACGCGGGCGATTTTCATCCGTTGCGCCTCACTCACCAGCTTCGGCGGCTGGTCTTTTCCAAACAGCGCTCCATCCCCGCCCTTGGAATTGAAATGGTTGGCGATGACAAACACAGGCTTGCCCTGGAAGACGAACTGCGCCGCGAGCGGCTTGCGGCTGGACGCGAACGCTTCGTTGGTCGGGTCGATCCGGCCGGGATTGCGCGAGAGGTGTACGGCTCCATCGCGCATTTCCACCTGTACGGCCTCTGTCGCCGTTCCCGCTACGCCTTCTGCCAGCTGCACGCGATCCGGGTTGTAGAAAAATCCGACGCGGATGTTGCCGCCGGGCTGGCCGCCGTCCTTGTTGTTCTCTGGAGCGATGTCGATGTAGCGGTAGGCAGGGCCGTTTGCCTGCCGGATCGCCTTTATCAGCGCTTCTGCGGATTTTGCGGCATCTGTCTCGCCATTGTCCGTCGGTCCGTTGTTATCCTGCATTTCCACTACGCCGATAATATCCGGCGATTTCATGTTCTCGACAATCGTTTCCGCGATTCTTGAAATTTTTTTGGACTCCGTTTTGGCCGAAAAATTTTCGATGTTGTAGGAAGCAATCGTCAGTTCATCGGCTTTCGGGTCGAGTGTTGTCACTGTCGGTTGGCTGCCGTCGGGCTGGACGGAAAACGTCTCGATGGGATACAGCTTGTAATTGGCAAAGCTGTAATCAATGATTCCTGCCAGCGGCTCGGAAATTTTGTCGCCGACCTTTGGATGCTGCAAAATCGGCACGAGTTTGTCTGCTACCGTGATGCGCTCAGGGTGAAAATCGTCGGCTGCAAGCACCACTCCGCCTGCCGGAGTACGCGGCTGTCCGCGATGCGCCAGATCGTCGATGACCACAAACTCCACGCTTGCCGGGTTGGTGAAAACTTTTGTTTCCCCGACCACGATTGGATTTTTGACTTGCACCAGCATCCCTTCGAGGCTCTCCCAAAAGTCGATGCCATCCTCCCAAGGATCGAATGTGCCCAGGCTGTCGTTGTCAATGATCCCTTTTGGATAACGGTAGTTTCCTTCGCCCAGAACAACCGGGTCCGGGAGCGGCTGCGCATTTCTTATCACAGTGACTTTTGCCGCATCAATCTGCGTCTGGGTGAGATCGGTCGCCGCTCTGTTTTGCGGCACGTACTCCTTCACCGTGCCGTCAACGCTCACTTCATCTCCCACTTTGACTGCCGCTTTCGGTTCGTATACGTAGATGCCCTCGGACGTGCGCGGATCGCTGTCCGGGAGCGGGTCTTGCATGTAGAAGCCATGTACCGATCCGCCATCTTTAACGACTGCCGTGACAATTCCCGTGACGCCCTTGACTGTGCCATTCGCAAGCGGGGACTGGTACGAGGTTCCTTGAATATCGTGGATGCGCACGGCGTCTTTTTGGATGGTGTAGCGGAAGATGGCGATTTTACTGTCCGTGTAGCCTTCCTTGACAGCAAACGCCTGAATCGTCGTATCCGCATCAAGCTGGATCGGCTCCGCATAAACCGTACTGTTTCTGGTCGGTTCCGAGCCATCCGTCGTATAGTAAATTTTGGCATCCGCCATCGTCGTAGACAGGGTCACTTTGGTGCCTGCTGCCACCAGCGGGCCTTGGGGATACGCCGTTACTGCGGGAACCCTCGTCTCGTCCTCTACCAAATCTGCCAGCGTCCGAGGCACCAGCTTGTATTCGTTAAAATCGTAGTTGACCACGCCGGTGATGCTGGCGTAAGTCGTGCCCAGTTCCAGCGGGAGCGTGGCTGGAGGGCGGGAGAGGAAATTCCCCTGATCGTCTTGCAACGTATAATTGCCGCTTTGCACAGACTGGACAGTCACATTGCGGACAGTCACCAGTTGGCCTTCAATCGCTTCGCCTGCATTGGCTGCAAAATTTGCCGATGTCACCGTCTGCGGCGTTGGCACGCCTGCCTGCTTCTCCAGGACAGTCATGTCGTCTGTTGCGACTTCGAGCTGTGCCAGGCCGTAGTAGTCGTTCATTTTTCCGGTCGCCTGGATTTTGTCTCCGACCGCGATTTTGGCGGCAAGCCCTGGACCGCGCACGACAAGCCCGGCTGTTTCGTCCTGCATGTAGACGTTGTTTTGGCCCCCCGCCTCAAAGATGGCCGTCACCGTTCCGGCAACACTCGCCGTTGTTCCTTTTGCCAGCGCCCTCGCCTCGGCAACTGGCAGGGTCGAGCGTACCGACTTGGCAATCGGTACAGGCTCGCTCTCGAACATCATGCCGTGCTCGCTTGCGAGCTGCTGCGTCACGTAGATGGTGTCCAACTGCTCAATTCCTTGCAGCGAATAGGAAAACGCGCCGTTCTCCCCTGCGCTGCCAGTCGGATTGCCGCCGAGCAGCAGGCTGTTGCCATTTGGCGCATCATAGGCGCGCAAAATCGCCTTGCCCGCTGCTGCCCCCGCCTGGCCTTTCAGCTCTGCTGTGCTTCCGACTTGCTGCAAGCTGATTTTTTCAGCCGCCAAGACAGGACTTTCTGCGGCTGGCAGCAGCTCGATGCTCTCGCTCTCCTGTTTGCCGCTCTCCGTCGCGGTGAGATAGACCGCTGCCGAGGTTGGATGGGCAAAAGTCAGTTCGATCTGGCCAAAATCGTCCGACACCTGCTCGGCCAAAGGCGTTTCGCTGCCGGCAGGCGGGGCTGCGTACACCTTGATGGTGACATGCGGACGGACTTGGCCGAAAATGACGGCTTCCGCCGGATTCGTCACGTCAAACAGCAACTCCCGGCCGTTCGGCTTCTCGCTGACATCGCTGTCTGTCGGCGGCTCTGCCGGACTTTGCGTATTTTTCGGAGTCGGCTCTCCCACCACGAAGTCGGCGCTGTTGTTGTCCGTGTCCCAGCCGTTTCCGCCGTTTGGCACAATGCCATCCGCGTTGCTTTTGCGGGAAGCGCTGGTGGAGTTCGTCGTGGCAGGAGCAGGACCAGCCCCTTCATAGCCGTTGGCGGCTCCGAAGCCGACCAGATCTACTACATCAGGATGGGCAGTGACATCCACTCCCGTAAGTTCCGTTCCGCTGCTGACGAGGGCCACTTTTCCCTGTGTTCCTGACATGGCAATCTTGCCTTCGTCATCCGGGGCAGGCAGCTCAGCCGTTCCCCCCGTCCCAGCCGCCTGTTTAATCAGGTAATACCCGTATGGGGCGATACTTCCCGTCAAATCTGTCTTGCTCCATGTCGATCCACTTGCAGAAGCGTACTGCACAGACCAGCCTGCCAGCGAAACGGTCGTGCCAGTCGGGTTGTACAGCTCGATAAAGTCGTTTTTGTAGAAGGTCCCGCTGTTTCCTCCCCCTCCGTACACCTCGCTGATGACGACATGACCAGCTTGCTGTGCCTTTGCCTGCTGCCCCCACCCGCTCGGCAAAACGGCGCTGACAGCAACCGCCGCAATCAGCGCCAGCTTCGCCAGACAGCGTAATCTCCCCTTTTTGCTTTGCATTCTCTTTTTCTGCCTCCTCTCAAACATGCGAAATGCTCGCTATGAACATCGTAAACATATAGTCCGAATTTTATGTAAATTATATGTAAAGAATGTATTTTCCTTCCATTTCTACGAAACAAAAAACGCCAAAGCTCAGACGCCTTGGCGTTTTTTGTGTCATTTTGTCGATTCATCTTCCGGCACCTTCATATTGCGTGCGATATAGAGAAACGGCGTCGAGGCAGCCGAGACGACGAACTTGATGAGATACGTGGTCAATAAAATTTGCCACCACACATCCAGCGGGTAGACGCCCCAAAAAGCAATCGTGCAAAATGTCAAGGTATCGAGCAACTGGCTGAACAGCGTGCTGCCGTTGTTGCGAATCCACAGCTGGTTGCGTCCCGGGCACTTTATCTTCAGCCAGGAGTAGATTTTCACGTCCACGAACTGGCTCAGCAAGTACGCACACAGGCTGCCCAAAGCGAGCCTTGGCATCAGGCCGAACAAATTCTCCAGCGATTCCTGGGCGATGTCTTCCGCCTGCGGCTCAAACAACAGCACGAGCTGCATGATGATCGTCGTCGCGATCAAGGTGAAAAAGCCGAACCAGACCGCCTTTTTCGCCGCCCGCTCGCCGTACTTTTCATTCAGCAGGTCAGACACCAGGTAAATGGATGCGTAAATCGTATTGCCGAGCGTCATGACCAGCCCGAACATCTCGATGGTTTTGACCACCTGAATGTTCGCCAGCACCGTAGCCATTCCGATCCAGGCGTACAGCCCCATTCTGCCGAACAGGCGGTAGCAGAGCAGAAACAGCCCGAAATTCACCAGAGTAAAACATACTCCGAGGGCAAAATTAAACATATGATAGCCTCCTAGTTTTGATAACGCGGGAGTTTTGCGAACCGCGGCCCTTTTGGGCATTTCATCATTCTACTTGGAATCGGTTGTTTTCGCAATGCTCGCGGGCAGACTGACGGGAAAGCAGGAGCTTGGTGCCAACAAGCAAAGACACCTTTTCTCTTGACGGAGTAAAAGGTGTCCTTTTTTTGCATATTCCGACTTACCTGGCGCTTTCCCTCTTTTGCCTTACGCCAACACAGGCAGCATCAAATTCAGCAAAAACAGCCCGGCGATGACGTACAGCAAGGCAGGCACTTCCCGGCGCTTGCCCAGCGCGAGCTTCATCAGAGGGTACGCCACGAAGCCAAAAGCGATGCCGTCCACGATGCTGTAGGACAGCGGAATGATGGCGATAATCAAAAAGGCGGGGAAGCCCTCCGAAAAGTCCTTCAAATTGATGTTTTGCACATTTTGCAGCATCAACGCCCCGATGATGATGAGCACAGGTGCAACCGCGCTGTTCGGGATCATTTTCACCACCGGAATCAGGCCGAGCGAGCACAATAGAAGCGTCCCGGTGACGAGCGTGGTCAGTCCGGTTCTTCCTCCCGCAGCAATTCCCGCTGCCGTCTCTACCGTTGCAACGGTCGGGCTCGTTCCCATGATGCCGGAGATGGCCGCCGACAAGGCGTTTGCCTGTAGCGAGCGGCGGAACTTTTGCGGTTGGCCGATCATCGCCGTATGCCCGTGCAGCAGGCCGATGTTTTCAAACACGATTACCATCGCCAGCGAAAAAGTCGCGATCCAAAACGGCAAGGTCCAGATGGCGGAAAACGACATGCCGCCCAATACTTGTCCGTACTGCGCAAAGGAAAACGTCTCCCCGGTAGCCGCCCCGCCGATCCCGAACAAAAAGCCAAGTCCCGTACCAGCGGCAATTCCGATGAGGAAGTTGCCGGGGACGTTGCGTACAAACAAGATCAGGGTGAGGACGAGCGTCACCAGCGTCACGATGACATGCGGGCTGGACAAATCGCCCAGCGCGACGAAGGTGGACGGATTGGTGACGATCAGGCCGCCTTTTTGCAGTCCGATAAAGGTCAAAAACAGGCCGATGCCCACCGTGATCGCTTCCTTGAGCGAGGCGGGAATCGCGTTGGACAAAATCGCCGCCGCGCGGGTAAAGGCGATGGCGGTAAAGATCAGGCCGGATACGAATACGGCTGCCAGCGCTTCCTGCCAGGTCAGGCCCATCGACTGGCAGAGCGTATAGGTGAACAGCGCGTTAATCCCCATGCCGGGGACAAGGATGATCGGTGCATTCGCCCAGAAGGCCATTAACAATGATCCGATAAAAGCGGTCAGAACAGTCGCCAAAATCCCTGCCTCCATCGGGATTCCGGCATCCTGCAAAATCGAAGCGTTTACGGCAACAATGTAGACAATGGTGACAAAGCCGATAAATCCGGCGATAAGCTCCCGTTGGAACGTTGTGTCGCAAGCGCGTAAGTGAAAAAGCTTATCCAGCCACGTACGCACGTCAGTTTCCCTTCTTTCTTTCGTTGTCTTCTCCGTGTTTGCTGAAAAATATGCTATCATAGCGACATTAATATGAAAAATATCGAGTAAATCTGATATTCATATCGAAATCATATGGTTGAACAAACGAAAGAAGGATGACACGTGGATATACGGCAATTGCGCTACTTTATCGCCATCGCGGAAGAAGGGCAGATTACGGGGGCGGCAAAACGGCTGAACATGGCCCAGCCCCCTTTGAGCCAGCAGCTCAAGCAAATGGAGGAGGAACTGGGTGTCACGCTCGTGGAGCGCTCCGGGAAACGGATGGAGCTGACCGAAGCCGGGCTGACCCTGTACCGCCAGGCGCTCAATATCGTCCACCAGATGGAAGAAGCGCTCTCGGAAGTAAAAGAAACCGGCGAAGGCATTCGCGGAACGCTGTCCATCGGGGTGAGCGCCTTGTCCGCTTACCGTCTGCCGGAGCAGATTCGCCTGTTTCAGCAAAAATATCCGCTCATTACCTACAAAGTATGGAAGGGCGATACCCAACTGCTCAACCAGTGGCTGGAGCGGCGCACCATCGAGGTCGCAATCGTGCGCTTGCCCCATTCGCTCAGCAACTGCACGATGATTCCGCTGGAAGAAGAAGCGTTCGTCCTGATCGTCCCTGCAAACTCGCCTTATGCTGACCGCACCGAGATTCACATGCGGGAAATCGCCCAGCTTCCGCTTATCATGCCAAGCCTGCCCGGCCTTGGCATTTACGACCTGATCCTCAAGGAGTTTTCACGCCTTGGCGTTGCGCCGCGCGTCATCTGCGAATGCCCGGACATCTCGCTGATCGTCAGCATGGTCGCCGCTTCCGTCGGCTCGTCCATCGTCCCGGTCTCCGCATGGGAGACGCATAAAAGCGAACAAATCCACGGAATCAGGCTTGCCGGGACGTCCATTTACTCGTCTGCGGCCGTCGTCTGGCAGTCGGGCCGCCACTTGTCCAAGGCCGCCAAGCGGTTTATCGAGACGTTTTCGTGATCGCGCGGTTGTCCTGTTTTCCGGCTACGCCCATGTACACAAAAACCCGTGCGCATCGCCACGGGTTTTATGGTATAATTTGTAAAAAACTCAAAAGGCATGGTCGAATTTGCAAAACACACCCATCGTACGCATCCAGCCAAAATCATACTGGCAATTGGCGGTGGTGATCGCACTCTTTTTCAGCTGGTTCATCATCTGGGAAAACGTAAAGGAACGCCACCACTTTGCCACGGATGAACTGGTTTACACAAAATCGCTCTTCTCCGACGTCACGTACCAGATCGACTATGAACGGGAGCCGTCAGGAAATAAGGTCGCGTACCATACCATTTCCACCCCTGACCGCCTGCTGGAGCGGGTGGTCCCTGACGAGAGCAACCATTCCACGTGGTCTATGCTGCAAAGCGAGGTGCGGCGCGAGAAAACATCAGCCTGTATGTACAAATGCTGTAAGGGCGGGTCAGCACTCCCGCTCTTTTTTGTGCCGATCAGGAAGCTTTTTATCCGCTTCAAGTAAAGCTAGCTTTGCTCTGATTTCACCTCTATGCCGTGCCTGCGAAACAGCGCCGCCGTCACACCTGCCCCCGGCACCTTTTTCCCGGCAAAATGACCGTCGTACACAAACGAACTGCCGCAGGACGGGCTGTTTTCTTTCAGGATGGCAGAGGTAGCCCCGACCGTTTTTGCCAGCCTCAATGCCTGATAAGCACCCGCCAAAAATTCAGCCGTCACGTCACGGCCTGTCCGGTCGATCACTTTCGCCCGCCCGTCCAGCACGTCGTTACCGTCTCCCCCGACAATCTCCGCGGGCGGACGGGGTGTAGGCAAGCCGCCCAACTGCTCCGGACAGACAGGAATGACCTTGCCGTCGCGCAGCAGTTGTTCAAGCCCTTCGTCCAGACAAGACTTTTGGTCATAACGACATTCGCAGCCGATCAGGCAAGCGCTAATCACTTTCACAGACTATCCCCTCCGCCAATGTGCTTACAGCTTGCGCAGCTTGACGCTCTGCACCAGATGATCCTGGCCTTTGTTGAGAATCAGCTGCGCCCGGACACGCGTCGGCAAAATATTTTGCACCAGGTTGGCTCCGTTGATTTCCGTCCAGATGTTTGTCGCTACTTCTGTCGCTTCCTCGTCAGACAGGTCCGCATAGCGCCGGAAGTACGAGTTCGGATTGGAAAAAGCCGTCTTGCGCAGCAGCTTGAAGCGCTCCACGTACCATTGCAAAATATCTTTTTCCTCGGCGTGCACGTAAATCGAAAAATCGAAGAAGTCAGAGACGATCACTTCGGAGATGCGCGGCTCGTCGCCTTTTGGCGGCTGGAGCACGTTCAAGCCTTCCACGATCAGGATGTCTGGCTGGCGGACGGTCTGCCATTCCCCTGGCACGATGTCGTAGACAAGGTGGGAGTAGACCGGAGCCTTGACCTCCGGGATGCCGGACTTCACATCGGCCAAAAAGTTGATGAAGCGGCGCAGGTCGTAGCTTTCCGGAAAGCCCTTGCGCTTCATGATCCCCCGCTCCTCCAGCACGCGGTTCGGATACAAAAAGCCGTCCGTCGTCACCAGATCGACCTTGGGATGGTTCGGCCAGCGCGACAAAAGCGTCTGCAAAATACGCGCCGTCGTGCTTTTTCCGACCGCCACGCTTCCTGCAATCCCGATGATAAACGGCACCTTGCCGTCCTGATTGCCCAAAAACGTATGCGTCGCCTGATACAGCTCCTGCGTGCCGCCGACATACAAATTCAGCAGTCGGGAAAGGGGCAAATAAATATCGGCTACCTCCGTTATGGATATATTTTCGTTCAATCCCTGCAAACAGGCGAGCTCTTCATCTGATATGGTAAGCGGCGTGGAGGCTCGCAGCGCTCTCCACTGCTCGCGATTAAACGTAACGTATGGTGATGCCATGGGAATGTACATCCTTTCCATCATGAAAGTGCTTTCTTTGTTTCATCACAAGGTAAGTTTACACTAGCATGCTGCTCTTGGGAACAAGAGGGATGTACCAAATACAGTCTTGGCACCTTCTTTTTCAGGAAAACAGATGCGTACCGAAGCCTACGCCGAACGGGATTCAACAGAAGTCAGGAAGTTTTTTTCAAACCATACCGTTTGCAAAAAAACAAGCTGACACCGACGGTATCAGCTTGCTCGTTTGCTCGCGCTTATTTTCCCAAATACGCCTGCATCATCCACACATGCTTTTGCAGGCTTTCCATCATTCCCAAAAACATGTCGCCAGTCGCTGCGTCGTCGGCTGCCTCTGCAGCGGCGATTCCTTCCTTCAATTCGCCGATCAAGGTCGTAAAGTCGTTTACGACCGCCTGCACCATCTGCTCGGCTGTCTCGCCGGAAGCCGCTTCCTGAATGGAAGCCTGCTCCATACAGGCCTTCATGGTCGAGACAGGCTTGCCGCCGATGGCAAGCAGCCGCTCCGCCAGATCATCCACGTACTTCGCTGCCTCGTTGTACAACTCTTCGAACTTGGCGTGGAGCGTGAAAAAGTGGGGGCCTTTTACATACCAGTGAAAATGATGCAACTTCACATACAGCACAGTCCAGTTGGCAACCTGTTTATTCAAGACATCGGTGACGGTCCGACTCATCGTAATACTCACGCAGACGCTCCTTTCTCTGATGAAAAATACAGCGTCTGTAGTGTTCCGCTGCCGCCTTGATCCTATACCCCTGTCTGGAAAAATGCTGCGCAAGCCGCAGAAGTTACTTTCCCTGCATGCTTGCCGCCTTTTCAGAGCAGAATCCACTTAACCGGGATTCAGACGGTCAGACTCTCCTCCAGTGCGAGCACTCCGGCAGTCGCGTCAAGCGTAGCCTCGACGCCAAAGGGCAGCGCCATATTGCAGGAGCCGTGTCCGATCTGCACGTTCCAGATCGTTGGCTTTCCGTAAGGCACGATGATGTTTTGGCAGACGTCCCACACCGAAAAACCTTCACGCTTTTTCGGCTCGCAGCTGGTCCACGTGCCGATGACGATGCCTGCGCAATCGTCGAACAGGCCGCCGAGCGCGAGCTGTGTCAGCATGCGATCGATACGGTACGGCTCTTCGTCAATGTCCTCCAGAAACAGGATTTTGCCGCGGGTGTCCAGTTGATACGGCGTGCCCATCAGAGCGGCGACGAGGGAGAGATTTCCGCCGACAATCGGGCCGTATGCCTGCCCTTCCACGAGACAGAGAATGTCCTCTCCCGGCGGGTTGACAATCGGTCCGAGCGGTTCCGGCCGGGTCATCGCCCGCAGCAAATACTGCCTGGACCAGTCGTCCAGTCCTTGCGCAATATCTGACGTCGCCATCGGCCCGTGCAGAGTCGCGAGTTGCGCCAGTTGCCCGAAAGCCGTATGCAGCGCGGTAATGTCGCTGTATCCGACAAACAGCTTCGGATTTTGCGCGATCAGATCGTAATCGAGCAGCGGCAAAATTTGCGGGGAACCGTAACCGCCGCGCATGCACATGATGCCGTCCACTTCGTCGTCTGCAAACATCGCGTTCAGTTCGCTTGCCCGCTGTTCCGGCGTGCCAGCCAAATACCCGCCGTACGTCTCATGGCACGCCGCTCCGACCTTGACCTTGAAGCCCATCTCCATGATGGCGTCCACTGCCTTGACCAGCACCTCTTCCGTCGCGGGACTGGAAGTAGCAACCAGCCCAATCGTATCTCCTGCCCGCAATACTTTTCCTTTTTTCATCCGACACGTCTCCCTTTATCGTTTCTCATGCACACACGTATGCTGCCTGTGCTCCAGCCATGACTTTTCCAATATTTCAAAAACAATTCCGGCACGCCGCTGGCTCATTGTGTGTACAGCCGTTATTCACGGACGGAATACACGTTTTCACTCACTTGCACAGAAGCTGCGGCCGCCTGACGTATTTTCGCCGATCACGACCGCCTGCCACCCCCTGCTTTTGTCTCGTCGACGCGCACGTAACGGTTTGTCGGTCGGCCAACTCCGCCATAGCTGACATCGATTCTCACCACGCCTGTCTTCTCCAGGTAGTCCAGGTAGCGTCTCGCCGTCACTCTGGCGATCCCTACCCGCTCCGCGACATCTTCTGCGGACAGGGCCTGTTCCTCGCCGTCCAGTTGGCGAATGATCTGCTCCAGTGTCACGGCATGCAGACCTTTTGGCAAAGGACCAGGCTTGTTGCTTGCCGGAGTTGGCCGCTCCTGCTCTTCGTCGCGCTCTGACGCCCCGCGAAACACCAGCTGGTCTACCTCATCCTGCGAAGCCGTCCCGGCCTGTTCGAGCTTTTGGCGAAACTCCCGGTAGTTTTCGAGCGACTTTTTCATGCGGTCAAACGCAAATGGCTTGATGATGTAGTCCATGGCTCCGCCGCGCAGCATCGCCTGAATCGTCGCCTTGTCCTTGGCTGCCGTCACGACGATGACATCGACGTCCTGGCCGGCCGCGCGCAGCTCCGTCAGCGCTTTTACCCCGTCCTGAATCGGCATGAAAATGTCCATGATGACCAAATCCGGCGCCAGCTCCTGCACCATCCGGACGCCGTCTGCACCGTTCGCCGCCATCCCGACGACGCAAAAGCCCGGCACGCGCTCAATGAACTGCTTGTTGATCTCCTGCACCATCGGATCGTCTTCCACTACCAGTACGCGAATGCTTTCCTCCCCCACTATTCATCCACCTCCTTCATCGGAAATGTAATCATGAAGCTCGCCCCTTCGCCCGGCCGGGAATGGCAAACCAGTTCGCCTCGTCCTTTTCGCACCAGCTGATGCACCAGATGCAGACCAAGGCCGCGGTCTGTCCGGCTTTTGGTGGAAAAACCTCTCTCCAGCATCTTCGCGCGCGTCGCTTCGTCCATGCCGATCCCGTTGTCCTCTACGAGAATCGAGCACACCTCTTCATCCTGCTCGATGCTGATCGTAATCTCCTTGTCCGCGCGCTCGCACTGTTCCAGCGAGTCAAAGGCATTTTCGATCAGGTTGCCCAAAATGAGCACGAAATCATGGTGGTCCATGTAGGGCGGAAATTTTTCCAGGTGGCTCATCCGGTCGATGACCACGCGAATGCCCAGTTCCCTGCCCCGGCTGACCTTGCCGATGAGCAGCCCGGACAAGTTTTCATCCATGATTCGCGTCGTCAGAAAAGACGTCAGTTCCTCCTGCTCCTCGTTAATCTCGAACAGGTAGGCGAGCGCCTTGTCGTATTGGTTGAGCTGCAGCAAGCCAGCGATTGTGTGCAGCTTGTTCATGTGCTCGTGGTTTTGCACGCGGAGGGCGCCGACAAACTCCTTGACCCCTGTCAGTTCCTCCGCCATCCGCGCAACCTCTGTCCTGTCCTGGAAGATGGCGAGAGCGCCGACGATTTTGTCCTCCACTTTAATCAAAAAACGGTTGGACCAGAGCAACGCATTGCCTACGTGCAGCTCGGTGTTCGTAAAATTTTGCCGCAGCTCCAGTACTTCGGGCAAGCGCGTGTCAGGCAGAACCGAGCGGATGGGTTTTCCCAGCACCTCTCCCTCAATGCCGAAAATTTGCTTGGCCCGATCGTTGAAAATCGTGATCCGCTCCTGATTGTCGATGGCAATAACCCCTTCATGCATGGCGTGAAAAGTAGCCGTCCGCTCGACCAGAATGCGCGCAATCTGCTCCGGCTCCAGATCGAGCATCTGCTTTTTGATGTGACGCGCCAGCAGGTAGCTGCCCCAGACGCCCACCAGGAGCGAGAGAAACAGGGTCAACGCGATATTGCCGCGCTCGTTTTTCATCATCTCCCACGTGCCGGGCATCACCCGGCCCACCAGCACCACCCCGACCTGCTGGTGCTGCCCGTCTACGATTGGCACGTAAGCGCGGAGCGCCGTGCCCATGTCGCCTTTTACCTTTTGCAAATAGGAGTGCTCGGAATACGCCTCTTCGACTGCCGGGTCGGCAAATACCGTGCCGATCCGCTCGTCCAGCGGGTCGGAGTAACGCACCCGCTCCATATTCAAGACGACGATGTAGGTCACGTCGTTGACGACTCTCAGCTTGTGCGCCGTCGGGTTGATCTGCCGCCAGCCGTCCGGCTCCTGAATGCTTTCCTGCACCAGCGGAATCTGGGCGACTGTGCGTGCAATCGTCATCAGCCGTTGCCCCAGCTGATTTTCCGTCACACGAATCATGCCTCCCACAATAATCAGCATGCCGATTATCAGGGAAAACAGCACGATGCCCACTGAGAGCAGCATAATCTTCCATTTGATCGTTAACCGTTTGAACAGACCAGCTCTTCCTTTCCAGTGGGGATTGCTTGCTTTTCTATATTTTGGTACAGTACATCCAGCAAATCAACTGTTCGCAGGCAGGTGAAAGAAAAGATGAGATCGTTTCTGAGCATCGCGCTGTTTGGATTGATCGGACTTGTGAGCGCTGTCATCATCGGCTTCGGAACAGACCTGTCGCTGGAAAAGCTCGGCTATGACGAGGTACAGGAAGGACTGTCCGAGCGCATCATCATCAAATTCAGCCACGTAGTCGCAGAAAACACGCCAAAAGGCTTGACGGTGGAACGCTTTGCCCAACTGGTCAAAGACAAGACAAACGGGCGCGTGGAAGTGCAGGTGTTCCCCAACAGTGTGCTGCACTCCGAAAAAACCGAGATGTCTGCCTTGCAAAATGGCGATGTGCAAATGATCGCCCCCGCCTTCTCGCATCTGTCCAGCACGATCCCCCAATGGGCTGTGCTCGAATTGCCCTACCTGTTCCGGACGCAGGAGGATGTGGAAAAAGTGTTCAATGGCGAAATCGGACAGATGCTGTTTTCCACCCTGGAACAATCCAACATGAAGGGGCTTGCCTTCTGGTCCAGCGGTTTCAAGCAAATGACAGGCAACCGCCCGCTGATTGCGCCGGACGATTTTGTCGGCCAGCGTTTCCGCATCATCCCGAGCGCCGTACTGGAAGCGCAGTTTCGCTCTTTTCAGGCGATTCCGATCGGCTCGTACTTCGGCGATCTGTACAGCATGCTGGCGAACGGAGAAGTGGACGGCGAAGAAAATACGATTTCCAACGTGTACACGAAGCGGCTGTACCAGGTGCAGAAGTATATGACCATCAGCAACCACGGCTTTCTCGGCTACACGGTTATCATTAATCAATCGTTCTGGGACAAGCTGCCCCCGGATATTCAGCGAGCGATCACGGAGGCGATGCAAGAAGCAACCGCGTACAACAATCAATTGGCTGTTTCCATGAATGCGAGCCAACTGCGCCTGCTCCAGCAGCAGAATAACATCCAGATTCACGTGCAGACAGCAGAAGAGCGGGCAGCCTGGATTCAGGCTGTGCAGCCCGTTTACGACAAGTTCGCGGAAAGCATCGGCGCTGACCTGATGGAAAAAATCAGAGAGCTTCACCAGAGACAGTGAAGCTCTCACCCGTTTTCAGAAGTCTCAACCCCGCTTTGGCAGAATGAGTGTAAAGACGGAGCCTCGTTCACTGCTATGCCGCAGCATGAGGTCGCCCCCCAGCGCTTTGGCCATCATCCGCGAGTAGGACAGCCCAAGGCCGAGTCCCCGCACCTTGTCTTTTTTGTTGCTTCCGCGGAAGAACCGCTCAAAGACAAGCGGCTGCTCCTCTGCTGGAATCCCGTGGCCGTTGTCTTTTACGTCCATGCGCACGTCGCTTTCGGTTTCATACAGCACCAGTTCAATGCTGCCGTCGGCTTGCGCTTTTCCAATCGCCTGTCTCGCGTTGTTCAGCAGATTGGTCAAAATTTGCTGCACACGGACAGGGTCAACAAAAACGGTCACAGACTTCTCCGGGATGACGACCGCAAACGAGATTATCTCCAGGTCTTGCACGATCCGCCACTGCGAGGCGATTTCCCTGACCAGCTTGCTGATGTCCTGCTCCTCCTTGTGGACGGTAATCGCCCCCACGGCAAACGAGTTGAAATCGAGCAAGTCCTCCACCATTTTTTGCAACCGCTTGGTTTCGCGCAGGCATATCTCCAGAAATTCCTTCTGCTCTGCCCCCGATACGACTTCATCGTTAATCGCCTGGACCAGTCCGCTGATTGAGGTCACTGGTGTTTTCAGTTCGTGCGTCACTCCGGCCAGAAGTTCTGTCCGCATGCTTTCCAGTTGGCGAAGACGGTCAGCCATCTCCTTGAATGTGTAGACCAGCTCGTGAATTTCCCGCTCCTGGATCGGCTGCGTAATCGCCACATCGTAGTTGCCTTCCACGATTTTGCGCGCCGACAGCACGACTTGCTGAATCGGCTCGGACAACCGCCGGGAGTGAAAGTAAATGACGGCCCAGCCGAGTATGCCAAGGCTGACGAGCATGATGACCAAATACTGCAGTTGCTCCCTGCCGATCTTGATGTCGGTTTCCGGAAACAGCAGGATGACCTTCCCGATCCGATTGTCATTATATTCCAAATTTTCCTTGATTACGTAAAGCGTGTCGCCTGATGCTTGCCTGATCGTGTCGTCCGTATCCGCCCGCTCAAGCAAACTGGGAAGCGTCTTTTCAAGCACGGGCGGCAGTATCCCCGGGCGTCTGTAGATGACCTCTCCCTCACTGTTTTTGATGAACAGAACAAGGTTGCGATCCACTCCCATGAACCTGCGCCGATTGTCCAGCACCTGATGCAGCTTGTCTCCGACCAAAATGTTGCCTTCGTCGTCTACGACCCGATCCGCCACTTCCTCGGCAAACAGCCGCGTCACCTCGATTTGCTTTTCAACCGCAGCATATTTGATCCAATAGGCAGACACCGCCCCGACGATGAGCAAGCCTACGGCAAGAGTCAGCAGGTAACGGGTCGTCCAGTAGCGCAGGAGCGAAACGGGTTCCTTTTTCTTAGTAAACACAGAACTGATAACCCACCCCTCGCAGCGTTTTAATCTCGCCTTCATGGGCGGGCCAATTTTCCAATGTTTTTCTCACGCGCTTGATGGCCAGGTCCACAGCACGGTCACTGCCTCCGTAGTCCATTCCCCACACCTGCTCAATCAACTGCTCGCGGGTAAATGTCTGGTTCGGATTTTGCGCCAGAAAGAGCAGCAGGGACAGATCGCGCGGATGAAACACCAGTTCCAGTCCGTGCAGCGTGACGTGATGGGACTGGAAATTGATTTTCAGACTGCCGAAAAAACGCGTCTCCTGATCCTTCACCAAAATAACCGACCGACGCAGCACGGCATTGACCCTCGCCACCACTTCCTCGGCGACAAACGGCTTTGTTATGTAGTCGTCGGCTCCCTGATTCAGCCCTTTCAGCTTTTGATCGGTTTGCCCCAGCGCTGTCATGATAATGACCGGACAGGCGCTTTTTTCCCGAATATACTGCAGAATCTCCCAACCGCTCCGCTCGGGGAGCATGAGATCCAATAGAACGAGAGCCGGCTTTTTTTCGTCAAACAGGCGGATCGCTTCGACTCCGTCTTCAGCCTGCCAGACCTGATAGCCCGCTTTTTGCAGGTACGCTTTCAGTACACGCGAGATCACCAGTTCGTCTTCTACCAACAAAATGCTTTTCATAAGCTCCCTATTCTCCCATTTGCGATTGCTCGCATGGTTCTCTCCTTCTAGTAGGTACTACTATACTATCAGTTTACCTCGTTCTTTTTATATTTGGATTTGCGGATTATGGAAAATAGGAAAAAAGCCTTGCCCCTGTATAAGAGGCAAGGCCTTATTTGAATGCGATTAGTTGATAATGTCGTCCTCGAAGTAGATGTCGCCATCGCTTGCATCGCCTTCAAAATCGTATTTTGTCTTGTCGTTGTTGCTGCTGTCGACGATCTCGCCGACTACGTCTGCATCGTCGAATTCATCCCAGATGTCTTCGATGACGTTAATCACGAGGTCTTCAAAGTCGGAATCGTCCAATTCGTCCTCATACTCGTCGAAGTCGAGAGCGATTTCCACCTCGATCTCATCCTCGTCGCCGCTCAGGGAAATATCCCACTCAGCGCCGCGGAAATCTTCGTAGTCGTCGTTCAGTTGATCTTCCAAGTCATCCAGTTCATCGTCGAAATCGTCGTCTTTTTTCTTCTTCGCATCTTCCAGATCGTCTTCCAGGTCAGCGATTTGTTTGTTCAGCGAGTCGATCTTGCTTTGCAGGCTGCGGATTTGCGCATCGCGCGCCGCCAGTTCAGCCGCGTGCTGGGCATCAGCCTGATCTTTTACCGTGATGGTGTACGTATTGCCATCCCAGACGACTTCCTTGTTGAACACGCCAGCCATCATGCGCAGCGGAATGTAGGTGGTTCCGTTGACGATAAATGGTTCGATGGTAGTCGGAACGGCTACGCCGTTATACAAAACCTTGATATTGTTGTACTTTGCCTGCAAGTTTTTTGTTCCAGTCGCTGCCTGAGAGCCTGTCGGCAGCAAGCTTGTCGCAAGAACCACCGCTGAGAAAACTGCCAGATACTGCTTTTTGAACATCGAAAATCCTCCTTCTCCCGGTTGTCTTTTTCAAGTCATGTTGCTATGTACAACATTTACTTTACCTATTGATCGTGTCGAGAATATGTCAACGTTGCATTTTTCCCATTCCAGTTTCAGGGAACTCCATGACCAAAACGACCAAAACAACCAATATGACCGTATCATTCTCAATTTTTTGTCCATTCTATACAATGCGAAATAGACAGTTGAAGCGCTTACAAAGACATTTAGTGAAAAGGGGTCGGTTCGATGCGGATCAACTTTAAAAACCTGACCGTCCAGGTCGTGATTGCCATTATTCTCGGTATTATCGTCGGGCATTTTGCTCCCAAATTCGGCGCGGAACTGAAAGTGTTGGCGGATATTTTTGTCAAGCTGATTAAGATGGTCATTCCGCCGATTGTATTCTTCACCGTCGTAAACGGAATCGCGAGCATGGGCGACATGAAAAAGGTCGGCAAGATCGGCGGCAAGGCGCTGATTTATTTTGAAATCGTTACCACTATTGCCCTTGCCATCGGCCTGCTCGTCGTCAACATTATCAAACCGGGCGAAGGCTTCGACAAAACGGGCCTGACGAGCGGAGACGTGAGCAAGTACACAGAGGCTGCCGCGCAATCGAGCCACGGCTTCGTTGAGTTTATCGTCAGCATCATCCCGGATAACGTCGTCGGTGCCATGGCAAAAGGCGAACTGCTGCCAATCCTGTTCTTCGCTGTGCTGTTCGGGCTGTCGCTCGCGGCGATGGGGCAAGCCTCCCAGCCAGTCATCAAGCTGTTTGACAAGCTGACACACGGATTTTTCGGCGTCGTCAACATGATTATGAAAGTGTCCCCGCTGGCGGCATTCGGTGCCATGGCCTACACGATCGGCAAATTCGGCATCGGCTCTCTCTCCCGTCTGGGCCTGTTGATGACAGCGGTGTACGTCACCATGTTTTTGTTCATCGTCCTGGTGCTGGGCAGTATCGCCCGCTACTACAAATTCAGCATCTTTTCGTTTATCAAATACATTCGGGAAGAAATTTTGCTCGTACTCGGCACCTCCTCTTCCGAATCCGCTCTCCCGCGGATGATGGACCGTCTGGAGAAGTACGGCTGCTCCAAATCGGTCGTCGGTCTCGTCGTTCCTACAGGCTATTCGTTCAACCTGGACGGAACCTCGATCTACCTGTCGATGGCCGCCATGTTTATCGCCCAGGCGTACGGCGTCGATCTCAGCATCTGGCAGCAGGTGACGCTGCTCGGCATTTTGATGATTACGTCCAAGGGCGCGGCAGGCGTGACAGGCTCCGGCTTCATTACGCTGGCGGCTACACTGGCAGCCTTCCCGATGATTCCGGTCGAAGGTATTGCCCTGCTGCTCGGGGTTGACCGCTTCATGTCCGAGGCGCGTGCCATTACGAACCTGATCGGAAACGGCGTAGCAGCGGTTGTCATTGCCAAACAGGAGGACGAATTCCACCCTGGACGCGTCCAGCAAGCGAGTGAGGCAACAGAACCAGGCTCGGAACAGGAAGCAGAGGGCAAAGCGATATTGGCCTGACATCATGATAGGCACGGCTGTTTTTGGCTAGTGCTTTCCGCTTCCATTACAAAAGGGAACCTGCTTTCGGTAGGTTCCCTTTCTTGCATGGAAGCCCTTGCTCAATCATGTGGCCATGTCTTGCGCAAATCCTGCTCGAACTGGCGCAAATGTTTGATTCGCTTCTGCGCAGCCTGGTATTCCTCCAGCCAGTTCTCCTTCTCCCGCTCCCGGATAATCTCTGCTTTTTTCTCCAGCTCCCGCACCTCATTGCGCAAGGCAATCACGATGTCCAATAGCTCATCCATCTCCATGGAGCGCATATCCTGAATAAAATGCCATTCGGCTTCGGTTAAACGATATTGCTTGTTGGCCACGCTTTCATCACCCTTAAAAAATGTGTCAATTCTGTCGGAGTTTGTTGCATCTATATCATTTTCTATTCCGTCCAAAAAGCAGATGCCGCTTCGTGTATAATAATGGATAATAGGTACGTATGTCGACAGTACACTCGTGCAAGCAGCGGGATGATGACTGCCGTAACTTCGGCGCAGTTATCATTCCAATAAAGGATCGGCGGCATGCAGAGTGCTCTTTCTCGTTAAAGAGTGATTACCTATACAAGTACAGATGATTACACATTGGATTTATGAAGGAGGCTGTTGCATGTTCTCTATTCGAGAAACAGATTTGCCGGGCATCGGCAGAAAATATCAGGTAGAAACAAAAAGCGGCGATAAACTGGTTGTCGTCATTCACGATGACGGACGCCGGGAAATGTACCATTTTGACCGCGAAGATCCCGATGACAACATCTCGATGGTCACACTCGACGATGACGAAGCAAGGCAGGTTGCCGCAATCGTCGGCGGGCTGACCTACAAGCCAACCGCTTTGGAAACAGTCGAGATCGCATTGGACAAGCTCATGATCGAGTGGTACAAGATCGAGCCGGACGCACGCGCAATCGGCAAGACTATCGGCGAGCTCGATGTGCGTCAGGAGACCGGAGCCACGATTATCGCTGTCATTGAAAAAGATCACAAGCAAACCATCAACCCTGGTCCCGAGTATGTGCTCTGTGCAGGCTCCACGCTGGTTGTAGCGGGAGAGCGAAAGCAGGTGAAGGCACTCAAGGCCATTCTCAGCAACGGAAGTGAGTGAGCATGGGAGGCAGTTCGCCTCCACAGATGGCAGCCTGGGGAAAAGGCGGACATGCGGCACCTCGGGCCTGCACGCTATTTACTGCACTCTCCCCAGCGTTTTCTCCATCCATTCGTAGCTCATCGGGCCGATGTACTTTTCACGGATCACGCCTTGGCTGTCAATGATGAAGCTGGTTGGAATAGAAATGGCCTTGTACATGTCAGAGACCTGTTTCTCGCCATCCAGCAGCACGGGAAAGGTCATGCCGTACGCCTGGACAAATTTCTCCACATCTTCCGGCTTCGTCTCCGTTGCCGTCAGGTTGACGCCCAAAATGACGACGCCGTTCGCCTTGTTTGCTTCGTAAAACCGCTGCATGTCCGGGATTTCCGCCCGGCACGGCGGACACCAGGTCGCCCATAAATTGACGATGACTTTTTTCCCGCGAAAATCGGACAGCTTCACTTTGTCGCCACCAGGCTGTTGCAGTTCAAAATCCGGGGCCAGATTGCCTTTTTCCAGCCCGATTGGCACGCTGCTGTTCGCTCCGCTGGTCGCCGCGTTTTCCGCTCCTTTGTCGAGCACGTATGCATCCACGACTCCCCACGCCAACAAGGCGATCAGCACGACCACAGCCGCTATCTGATTACGTTTCATCCAGCCCCTCTCCTTTCACTTGATTTGCGCGCCTGGATAAAAAGAGCAGCAGGAGGGCACAGCCGTAACAGACGAGCTGCTCGGCGGACAGTCCAAGCAGCACCGCTTGGCGCGGCTCAAAATAAAACAGCACGTAGACCTGCCCGATTGCATACCACATGAGCGGCGCAAGCCAGGCAGTCAGCTCGCTGAGTGCTTCGCGCATTCGTTGCAGCCAGACGATGAACAACAGACAGAGCATGAGCTGCTGGCCGTGGTACCACACGCCGCCTTTTTCCAGCAAAGCCGTCAGCAGATGATGTACGCCAGCCGCAGCCAAAAAGCCTGTCGCCAGCGCCCAGGCCACAAGTTGGATCGGCAAAGCTTTTTTGCGCACCGTCACCACGAGATAGACCGCAACCGCCACGGCTGCGAGCCACGCTCCGTTTTCACCCCCGGAGAAATAGAGGATCGACGAAGGATTTTGCAGAACTTGCTCCAGATGAAACAACGCATAGCTGAGCTTCCAGACGAAAAAAGCGAGAACGACCGCGTTGCTCAAAAGCTCTGTGATGGCCACTCTTTTCGCTCTCTCTTTTGGAAACAGAAACGTAATCGCAAGAAAGCCGCTGGCAATGGAGACGATCACAGCCAGCGTGCTCATTTTCAACAAAAAGGGACCGATCTGAAAGGCGTCCGACAAAGCTGTTTCCTCCTTGGAAAAGATAGCTTGTACCACCTATCAACATATCAGGAAAAGGGGGATAATGGAATGCTCCGGGCAAAATAGTGTTGCAAGCGTGATGGGGCGTATGCCTGCTGTACGAGCGCAAAAAGGAATCTTTCTCCTATCTTCTGTTGGATACCTTTTTCACAAAAAAACAACCCAAGCCCATCTTCCAAACAGGCTCAGGTTGCTTCAGCTTACGTTTCCTCTTGTTTTCCCAGCCATCCTGCCACCAGCGCCTCTGCCTCCCGGTCCCTGCGCGCGATCTCCCCGCTTCGGGTCCAGTGCAAAAAGCGGTCGTCCAGCAGCTCTGCCAAAATGGCGCGTTTGTCTGCCGGGCCAAGCTCGTCCAGCGCGAGTACGCGGCGGCGCATTTTGCCCAAAAAAAGCGTGTAGTCCTCGTACTCCGGCCCGATCCACGCTTCCAGCTGGCGGCGCAGTTTTTTCGCCAGCCCAGGGTTGTTTCCTCCGGTGGAAATGGCGACGGTCAGATCGCCGCGTTCGACTACGGACGGAACCGTAAACGAGCACAGATCGGGACGATCCACCACGTTGACCCACTGCTGCGGCTCGGACGCCTCGTACACCGCCAGGTTGACAGCCGGATCACTGGTCGCCGCAATGACGAGCACGGCGCCCGCGACGTCTGCGGGAGCAAACGGGCGCTGCCAGAGCGTCAGCCTGCCAGCTTGTTCCCATTCGCGAATCGCCGCTGTACAGGCGGGACTCACGACGCTGACGGCGGCACCTGCGGCAAGGAGACTGGCGATCTTTCGTTCCGCGACTTGCCCGCCGCCGACGACCACACAGCGCTTGTTTTCCAGGTTGACCATCATCGCATACGGTCGCATTCGGCATCCTACCTCCCCACATGTTTCGGGCAAACAAGCGGATGGCGCAGCTGACGGCCTCAGCCGGATGGCTTATCCGACAGCCTCATCCGGCTGCCCGCCTCGCTTGCCTTTGTTTAGCCGAAAATCCCCTCGTTTGGCCCGAGCGTAGCCTTAAACCAGTTGATCTTCTCCCGCATTTTCACGACATCCCCGACGAGAATGATCGCCGGATTGGTGATATGGCTATTTTCTGCCAAACGGTCTTCAATATCCGTGAGCGTGCCTGTCACGACGGCCTGCTGGGGCAGCGTCCCCCAGGAGATGACGGCGACGGGCGTCTGCGGATCGCGGCCGTGCTTCATCAACTGCGTGCGGATGAGCGGCAGATTGGCGACGCCCATGTAAAAGGCAATCGTATCGATCCCGCCTGCCAGCGCCCGCCACTTGTCCACAGCCAGCTCCGGTTTGTCCTCGCGCAGATGCCCTGTCACCACAGCGAACGACGAACCGTGGTCGCGATGCGTCACCGGAATGCCCGCGTACGCCGAAGCGGCGATACCTGCCGTTACGCCAGGCACGATTTCAAACGGGACGCCGCGCACAGCCAGGTACTCCGCTTCTTCTCCCGCTCGGCCAAAGACGCACGGATCGCCGCCTTTCAGCCGCACGACCACCTTGCCTGCCAGCGCCTTTTCGGCCAGCACCTCATTGATCGACTCCTGCCGCATCGTGTGATGATCGGGCAGCTTGCCGCAATAGATGCGCTCCGCCGTTTCGGGGGCGAGCGCAAGCAAAGCCGGATTCGCCAGCCGGTCGTAGACGACTACGTCTGCCTTTTGCAGACATTCCTGACCTTTTACGGTAATCAGCTTCGGATCACCGGGGCCAGCGCCGACGAGATACACTTTGCCTGCACCGCTCATCGGTCACTGACTCCCGCCTGTGCAAATGTCGCCATCTCCCGAACCATCCGCGCCGACGCCTCGACGATGGAAAACGCGACTGCCGCTCCGCTGCCTTCGCCAAGTCGCAGGTTCAGGTCGAGAAGCGGCTGTTTGCCGAGTACGTTCAGCACATAAGTGTGCCCCGGCTCCTGGGAGCGATGACCGGCAATCAGGTAGTCCGCTACCCCAGGCGCAAGCCGCACGGCGAGCAGTGCCGCCACCGTGGCGATAAAGCCGTCCAAAAGCACCGGAACGCGCCTTGCAGCCGCGCCGATCATCGCGCCTGCCATCGCGCCGATTTCCAGTCCGCCCACTTTTGCCAAAACGTCAAGCGGTCGGTCGGCATCCGGGCGATGCAGGGCGAGCGCTTCGCGAACGACCGCTTTTTTGCGCTGCCAGCCCGCGTCGTCCAATCCTGTGCCGCGGCCGACGATCTCGTCCGGGTCTGCTCCGGTCAAGGCAGCAAGGATCGCGCTGCTCGCCGTCGTGTTGCCGATCCCGACCTCCCCGACGATCAGCAGCTTGGCACCTTCGTCGATAATCTGCCCGGCCATCTCGATGCCGATTGCGAGCGCGCGCTGCGCCTCGTCAGCGGACATGGCAGCTTCCTTCAGCATGTTGCCCGAACCTGCCTTGATTCTTCGCTTGATGATACCTGGCGCTTCGACCTCTACGGCCACGCCGACATCGATGAATTTTTGAATCGCGCCGATTTGCCGCGCGAAAACATTGATGCCTGCGCCGCCGTTCACCAGATTCAGCAGCATTTGCGCCGTCACCTCTTGCGGGTAGGCCGACACTCCTTCTGCGGCTACCCCGTGATCGGCGGCAAAAACAAGTACGCCCGGCGGCGTGACGACAGGAAACGTCTCGCCCGTCATCCCCGCCAGCTCGACAGCCAGCTCCTCCAGACGTCCCAGACTGCCGAGCGGCTTTGTCAGTTGATCCACATGCTGTCTCGTTTGCTCACTTGCTTCCTGGTTTCGCGGCGCAATCGCCGGAAACTGCACTTCCAAGCCTGCCATTATTTACGCACCTCTTTTTCCTGATAAGCTTTCATCTGTTCTTCGATCTGATCCAGCCGCACATGACGGCGTACCGTATCCGCCAAAAGATCGTAGCCCTGCTCGCGAAGCGCCACGAACGACGGGCGCTCTGTGATCGGCGCAAGCCCTTTTTTCGCGCGAATCGCGTTCAGCAAAAGGCTGCGAAAGCGGTCATTGTGGAACAGTCCGTGAAAATACGTCCCGATCAGCCGGCGTTCCTCGTGACAATAGCCTTCTGTACGATCTCCCATCTGAATAAAAGGAAAATCGCTTTTTGCATAAACGGATTGGCCCATGTGAATCTCGTAGCCTTCGAGCGTAAGCTGCTCCCCGGCAAATGCAGCTTTGCCGCGGGACAGCACCGTCGTTTTCTTCTGCTCCATCGTCGTCACCATCGGGATCAGACCCAGACCGTCAAGCTGCTGCAGCGGCGACTCCACCCCGGCCGGGTCCAGAATCGACTCGCCCAGCATCTGATAGCCACCACACAAGCCTACCACGTATGCTCTGCCCTCTGCATGCCGTTTTTTCACAGCCGCCGCCAATCCCGTCTCGCGCAAAAATTGCAAGTCTTCCAACGTATTTTTGCTGCCAGGCAGCACGATCATGTCCGGCTCGCCCAGCTCTTCCAGTCGGGTCACAAAGCGCAGGCGGCAGTCCGGCTCCACAAAAAACGGGTCGACGTCCGTAAAATTGGAGATGCGCGGATAGCGCAAAACGGCAATATCCAGCTCGCGCGGCATCTCCCGCTGCCCCTGGTAGCGGTGCAAAATGAGCGAATCCTCCGCGTCGATCCACAAGTCGGGAATAAACGGCACCACGCCAAGCACAGGCTTGCCTGTGTACTGCGTAAACCAGTCCAGACCTGGCTGCAACAGCGACAGATCGCCGCGAAAACGATTGATGATAACGCCAATCACCCGGTCGCGGTCCTCTGGTTCCAGCAGTTGCAGCGTGCCGACGAGGCTGGCAAACACGCCGCCGCGCTCAATGTCCGCCACCAAAATAACCGGAGCGTTCGTCAGGCGGGCAACGCGCATGTTCACCAGTTCGCGGTCGTTCAGGTTGATCTCCGCCGGACTGCCCGCGCCTTCGATGACAATTCGCTCGTAGTCGCAAGCAAGCCGCTGATACGACTCCTGAATGATTCGCAGTCCTTCGTCGTAAAAATCCGTCCGGTACGCCATCGCTTTCATATTGGCGTACGGCTCGCCGTTCACCACGATCTGCGACTCCGCATCCCGCGTCGGCTTGATGAGGATCGGATTCATGTCGGTCGTCGCGAGAATCCCTGCCGCCTCCGCCTGAACGCCCTGTGCCCGCCCGATTTCTTTTCCGTCGAGCGTCACATACGAGTTGAGCGCCATGTTTTGCGACTTGAACGGAGCTGTTTTGTAGCCGTTCTGGGCAAAAATGCGGCAAAACGCTGTCGCGATCACACTTTTTCCGGCATCCGAGCTGGTTCCCTGAATCATCAGCGGGAGGGCTTTAGTCACGGGAAGCCACCTCCGCGCACAACCCGAGCCAGCGCTGCACCAGTGCCGGATTGGAACCAAAATGCAAGTGCGTGTAGCCCGCGACCAGGTTGTCTTTGGCAAAGCCCTCCGGCTTGGTGCCGCGCAAGCCTTTTGTCTCGTAGGCCGCAGGAAGCTGCTCATCGGTGGCATAGGTCGAATAGTGGAATTCGTGGCCTTTTGCCTGTTCCTCGGGGCCGATCAGGAAGTTGCCCTCCTTGCCGCGCACCTCGCGATAGCCGAGCGCCGCCAGTTTTTTTTGCATCGTCACCTTGCCGGGGATCAGTCCGACCATCGGGTAGCTCACTCCTTCTGTCGTCACAATCGCCTCCGTCAAAAACATGAATCCGCCGCACTCAGCCAATGTCGGCAAGCCTTTTGCGACCGCCTGGCGAAACGACTCCTTCACCGCTTCGTTTTGCGACAGCTCAGCGGCAAATTCCTCCGGGAAGCCTCCCCCGATGTACAGACCGTCCGCTTCTTCCGGCACGCCCTCTCCCGCAAGCGGCGAGAAAAAGGCCAGCTTCGCGCCGTACGCCTGCAGCAGCTCCAAATTTTCCGGATAGTAAAAATGGAACGCCGGGTCTTTCGCTACGGCAATCGTGACGTTGAAAACCTCTTCACGCGGTGCGAACAGTTGCGGAGCCACTTGCAGCGGCTCGGCTTTGGCCAGCTCCCAGACCAGCTCCAGGTCTACCGTCTCCCGGATCAGGCCAGCCAGCCTGGAAAAGAGCGGCGCAAGCTCGCCGCGTTCCACCGAGGGCACGAGTCCCAGATGGCGTTCGGGGATTTCCAGCTCGTTTTCCCGCTTCAGGTAACCGGCAACCGGAATCCCGCACTCCTGCTCAATCGCTGCCTTGACGATTTTGTAGTGACCTTCGCTGCCAACCTTGTTTGCGATCACGCCGACGATTTTCGCCTGCGGGTTGAGCATCTGGAAGCCTTTTACAATTGCAGCCGCGCTGCGTGCCATGCTCTGGCAATTGACGACAAGCAATACAGGCGACTTTGTCAGAATACTAATTTCAGCCGTGCTCCCCTTGTCGCTGGTCGCTTCCTTGCCGTCGTACATGCCCATGACGCCTTCGATGATGGAAATATCTGCGCCTGCGCTGCCGCGGACAAAAATCTCCTTCACGACGTCGTGCTCCAGCATGTAGCTGTCCAGATTGCGCGACGCTCTGCCCGTCACCGCTGTGTGGTAAGTCGGGTCGATGTAGTCAGGACCGCACTTGAAGCCTTGCACAATATAACCTTTTTCGATCAAGGCGGCCATCAGCCCGATGGTTACTGTCGTTTTCCCCGCTCCGCTGCCTGTTCCGGCAATGACGATACGGCGGCTGTCCGTCATGGGCGTTCCTCCTTATGATAAGGCATGAGCGCGACGGAAATGGTCACGTTGCCCGACTTTTTCTTGGTCAAAACAAGCTCGTCGACACCTGCATACAGCTTGGCTGCAGGCTCGCTCACTCCGTACGCTCCCGTAAACTTGAATACCGTCTCGGACGGCTCGCTGATTTCTACCTGGTTCAGTTCCTCCGGCGAGTACCAGACGAATGGCCAGCCGTATTTCTCGCATACGGCAATCAATCCGGTCTCGTCTTTTTTCAGTTCAATCGTGGCCAGCGCTTTGACACTCTTGATCGAAAATTGCAGCTCGTCCAGCGTCTCGCGGATAACCGTCTCGATCTCCTCCGCAGACGTTCCCCGGTTGCAGCCCATTCCCAGCACGATCACCTTCGGACGATACAGGACGCCGTTGTCGAGAATTGTCTGTTCCTTTGGCGTGAGCAGGCGGTGAGTAACGACGAGAGCCGCCTGCGGCTTGGCAGCCTGTGCTTCGGCGATGGTCGCATACTCCTTGATGGACGGCGGCATCGGCGTGTCATGCATCCACCAGTCGCGCTCGCCGGATTCGTTGACCACGGCTACGTGTTCCTCGTTGACGACCGCAGCGCTCACAGGCGTCAGCTTGTCGGCAGAATCCCACTCCCAGCCAAAACGGCGGCCGAACAAATCGACCGGAATCGTTTTCTGCACGTCAGAAGCGGTCGTGATGATCGGCCGAGCGCCCATGACCGCCGCCACTTCGCGGGCAAGCTCATTGGCCCCGCCCAGATGGCCGGACAGCACGCTGATGACGTTTTCCCCCCGGTCGTCAATGACGACAACGCCCGGGTCTTTCTTTTTGTCTTCGAGCAGCGGTGCGATCATGCGCACGACCGCCCCGAGTGAAATAATGACAATCAGCCCTTTGTACGCGGGCCACAGCGCAGGAAACAGCATCCGCACGCTGTTGGAAAAAAGCTGGATGCCGCGCGCTTCCTCGTCCCCGCGCGCGAACTTGCTCATGTAGTACAAATCTGTCCCGGGAAATTTTTGCGCCAGATCGCGGGCCATCTCGACCCCGTGCTTCGTGATGGCGACAATCGCGTAATCGCCCCGCTGACGGATGACGGGGATTTCTCCTTCGATTAGTTCGATTATCATTCTTTCACACCTTTTCTGTACCCGTGCGTGAAGGTTTTATCGTACAGCTTGGAACGGTATTGCCCGCTTTTTTCGTGAATGTTCGGGTCCAGAGCCCAGCCGGCCAAAATCATCGCGTGCTTGCGAATGCCGTGTTTGCCCATGTCTTCATCGAGGTTTTTCAAAGTCGTGCGCACGATCAACTGATCCGGCCAGCTCGCCCGCTGCACGACGGCGACGGGCGTATCCTCGCTCCAGCCCGCTTCGATCAGCTCGCGCACCACTTTTTTCGTCAAGGTCGCGCTGAGGTACAGAGCCAGCGTGCAATGATGCTCCGCGAGCGAGCGCAGCTTTTCTTTGTCCGGTACAGGCGTGCGTCCTTCTGCGCGGGTGAGAATCAGCGTCTGGGTCAGCTCGGGAATCGTCAGCTCGGCCCCTACCGCCGCTGCCGCCGCGAACACAGAGCTTACGCCAGGCACGATTTCCACCTCGATGCCTTCCCCCTTCAACAAGGCAATCTGCTCCATGATCGCCCCGTACACAGACGGATCGCCCGTATGCAGACGTACTACCGTTTTGCCTTTTCTGATCCGGTCTGCCATCAGCTCGACCATTTCTTCCAGAGCCATGCCGGAGCTGTGCAGCACCTCCGCGTCAGGATTGCCGAGCGCCACCAGTTCTTCGTTGACGAGCGAGTCGGTGTACAGGATCACGTCTGCCTTTTGCAGCAGCTTCAAGCCTTTTACCGTAATCAAATCAGGGTCGCCGGGACCCGCTCCCACTATGTACAGTTTCATCCCTTTTTCACCACCATCAGCGTAAGATAGCCAAGCTCTGCCCGCTCCAGTTCGCGCATGTCCGTCCAGACCATCTCTTCCGATGAAGTGACCTTTGTCGCAACAGCAGCTTTGTCTGCGAGGCCCATTTCTTTCAGCAAACCGATTATCATCGGCAGCACTTTTGCTACCTTCAAAAACACGACGGTATCGTGGCTTTCCAGCGCTTTTCGCATCGCTTCCCGATCATCTGTCGCCGGAATAATCCCGATCTGCTCGTCGCCGTCTGCAAGCGGCAGGTTGAAGCGTGAAGCTGCTCCGAGAAAAGACGAGACGCCCGGCACGGTCACAATCGGCACTTCCGGGTGCGCCTCCTGCATGCCCCGCATCATGTGGATAAATGTGCTGTAAAACATCGGATCGCCTTCCGTCACGAAAGCAACGTCTTTTCCTTCCGCCAGACGCTCCCAGACGATTTCCACCGTTTGCTTCCATTCACGCTCCAAAATGTCTTTGTCCCGTGTCATCGGGAATACCAGTCCGAGCATTTCTTTTTCTGACTGTTGCACGTACAGCTCCGCGATTTGATGCGCGTAGCTTTTGCTGCCCATCCGCTTTTTCGGGTAGGCGATCACCGGGGATTGCTGCAGCAGGCGGAATGCCTTGACCGTAATCAATTCCGGGTCGCCGGGACCTACGCCCAATCCGTACAATGTTCCGACCTTGCTCACTTGCTGTCTCCCCCTTGTTCTTCTGCCTGCTTCGCCCAGGCTGTAATGATGTAGATCGGATTCAACGCTTCAAACCGCGTCAGAGACAAAATCGGCTTGCTGCGCGATAGCTGCGCCAATGTCACTGCGGTTTCAAAGCCTTCCTCTGCAAAGGCTTGCGTCGCTTCGTACAGTGTCTCGATTGTCGCTGCGTTGACCACGATCCGGCCGCCTGGACGCAAGCGCGTGCAGCAAATATGTAAAAGCTCGCGCAATTCTCCGCCGCTGCCACCGATGAACACCGCATCGGGGTCCGGGAACTCGTCCAGTCCTTGCGGCGCACGCGCATGCACAACCGTCAAATCCGCGCGGAACTTCGCCATGTTCTGACGGCAGTTTTCCAGATCGTCCGCGTTTTTCTCCACGGCGTACACTGCGCCTTCCCGCGCGATCCGCGCCGCTTCAATCGCAACAGAGCCTGTGCACGTGCCGATGTCCCAGACGATGCTTTTGGCGTGCAATTGCAGTTGGGCAATGCTTAAAATGCGCACTTCTTTTTTGGTAATCAGTCCTTTGTCCGGCTTGCGCTGGGAAAACTCCTCGTCTGCAATCCCGAACGGCCAGACCGGGCCTGGACGGCGTTTTTTCAAAATGACGACATTCAGATCGGAAAAGACGCCATCCGCCATTTCCTGCAACGTGTACCAGCCTGTCCGCTCGTCGGCGCTGCCCAGGTTCTCCGCCACGAACGCTTCGTATTCGGTCATCTGAAACGACAGCAAGTAGTTGGCGATCGCTGCGGGCGAGTTTTCCCGGTCGGTGAGCAGTGCGACCTTTTCCTTGCCGTCGATGCGCTGTGCCAGTCCCTTGATGCTGCGGCCGTGCACGCTGACGAGCACCGCGTCCTGCCACGCCTCGCCCATTTTGGCAAAAGCGAGCTGGATGGAGCTTAGGTGCGGGTAAATTTCCACGTTCAACTTTTTCGCCAGCAAGCTGCCGATCCCGTAAAAGAGCGGATCGCCCGAAGCGAGAATGACCGTCTTGCGCGTCTCGGAGCGCAGCTCTTCCACCATTGCGGACAAGCCGCCTTTCAACACCCGCTTTTCCCCTTTGTACTCCGGAAAAAAGCCAAGGTGCCGCTCTCCGCCGACCAGAAGCTCGCTCTCTTCAATCCAGGTCCGGTACAGCGGCAGCAGGCTTTGCTGTCCGTCATCCCCGATCCCGATTACTTTCATCGCTTGTGTCATTGATCGTCACCCTTCCCAACTGGGACCCTTTCATAGTAATGATGATGGTTTCGACCTCCATGCCGCCGCCCACTTCCGTAAGGGCCGCCCGGCAGCAGTTCGCGCACATGATCTCGAAAAAGGCAGGCGTATCTGCCATCAGGTCGCCAACCTGCGAGGCCGTGTTCGCGGTAAGGATCTCGCGGATCAGCTCTTGCGGCGCCCCTGCCTCTTCCGCCATCTGGGCGAGAAAGCCGAAATCGACAGGGGCGCTTTTGGAGTGGACCATCATGACGCCCTGTGCCACTTTGGAAAATTTGCCCATCATCCCGACCAGAGTCACCTTGCGTATGTTTCGCCTCTTGCATTGCTTGAGGGCAAAACCGACAAAGTCTCCCATTTCCACGAACGCTTCCTCGGACAGCTCCGGGTAGGCGGCCATCCCGAACGATTCGCTCTTGCCGCCCGTGGACAGGACAATGTGATCGCAGCCCGCTTCCTTTGCGACGTTGATCGCCTGCGCTACGCTCGCTTTGTAGGCAGCAGTGGAAAACGGCACCACGACTCCGCGCGTCCCCAAAATCGAGATGCCGCCAAGGATGCCAAGTCGTCCATTTAACGTTTTTTTGGCAATTTCCTCACCTTCAGGCACGGAAATGACGATTTTGATGCCGCGCTTTGTCCCGTACTCATCGAGCACCGCCTGGGCGGTTTCGCGGATCATTTTGCGCGGCACGGGGTTAATGGCGGCTTCACCGATGGGAACAGGCAGTCCCGGCTTGGTCACCCGACCAACACCAACGCCGCCGTCCAGAATAATCCCCGGCTGATCGGACCATTCCACGGTCGAGAGAATGAGCGCACCGTGGGTTGCATCCGGGTCGTCGCCGCCGTCCTTGATCGTGCCCGCCGTCGCTTTTTCCGGCGAAAATTCGCAGCTCTCCATCTGAAAGGTCACGTCCTCGCCAATCGGCAGACGAATAGTGGCCTCTGTTTGCCGCTCCTGGGTGATGAGCGCGATCAAAGCAGCCTTGGTCGTCGCCGTTGCGCATGATCCGGTTGTATAGCCGTGGCGGAGGGGTTTTGCCTCTTTTTCTTCCGACGCTGCTTTCGCTGCCATCTGCTATCCCAACCGTTCCGCCATGATGGAAATGGCATTCAATGCGGCGACGGTCACAGGACTTCCGCCTTTTCGCCCGATGTTCGTAATGAACGGAATGTCGAGCTTCGCCAGCTCTTCCTTGGACTCTGCGGCAGATACGAAGCCGACTGGCATTCCGATCACAAGGCCTGGCTTCGCTTCGCCTTCCTTCACCAGGCGAATCAGCTCCAGGAGAGCCGTTGGCGCGTTGCCAATGCAGAAAATGCCGCCGTCTGCTTCCTTCACCGCTTTGCGCATGGAAATGATCGCGCGCGTCGTATTGAGGCGCTTCGCTTCTTCCATGACATCACGGTCGGATATGTACACTTTTACCTGGCCGCCGAACTTCTCGATCCGGTTTTTGCTGATGCCGACCTGCACCATTTGCACGTCCGCGACGACGATTTTTCCGCTGCGGATCGCCTCAATACCGGATTTCACAGCATCCGGATGGAAAACGAGGCTGCGTCCGAGGTCGAAGTCTGCGGAAGCGTGAATGACGCGCTGTACAACAGGGAATTGCTCGGCGGTAAAAGAATGCTCGCCCAGCTCTTCCGTAATGATTTGAAAACTCTTGTCCTCGATCTCCTGCGGTTGTACAGTCAAAGGCTTGAATTCCGTCTTGAAATCCATGGTTGACTCCCTCCAGTCACTTGTTTGGGTGCGTGCTCCTTCCTCAACCGGTACGGCGCGCTATTGAACAACCGCTTTGAGCTGGTCCAGCACGCTTTGGTAATCGGAAAACTTGGTCCCGTAGTCGATTTTCGGCCGTCCGATGACAATGGTCTCGATGCCCATTTCCAGCGCCGCTTCCACCTTTTCGTCAAAAGCGCCGACCTTGCCGCTCTCCTTCGTAATCATCAAAGTTACGCCGTAGTGGGCGTAGAGTGCCTTGTTCAGCTCCTTGGAAAAAGGCCCCTGCATCGCAATGATGTTTTTTTGCTCCACGCCGAGCTCCTCGCATTTTTGCATGTTGTCTATGCGCGGCAGCATCCGGGCAACCAACGTCGTATCCGGCAGGCCCAGCAGGCGGTCCGTGAACGTTTTCAGCGTCTTGCTGCCCGTCGTCAGCATGATGACCCCGCGCTTTTTGGCGGCAAGCTCAGCCGCCTGCACGTAATCCTCGACGACGATCAGCTTTTCGCTGCCTGGCGCAGCGAGGCTCTCCCGCTCGTAGCGGATGTACGGCACACCTGCGCCCTGTGCGCCCGCCATGGCGTTTTTCGAGGCTTCCTCGGCAAACGGATGGCTTGCGTCTACTACGCACTGCACGCCCCGCTTTTGGATCAACTGCTGGATGTCGTCTGCGCTCAAGCGTCCGACCTGGACGGGCACGCCTGCTTCTTCCATGCTTTTTGCAGCGTTGTCCGTTACGACGGTAGTCAGCAGGTCGTAGCCGTTTTCCTTGATTAACAGAGCCAGTTCGCGGGCGTCGCTCGTTCCAGCCAGTACCAGAATCATGCTGTGTCTCCTCCTACTTGGTTACGTGGTTGTGGTTGTGCTCATGCTCGTGGTCATGGTTGTGGTCGTGATCGTGAGCATGGTGGTCATGCTCGTGATCGTGGTGATGATGATGGTGTCCATGGCCGTGCTCGTCGTCATGATGGTGGTGATGATGGTGCCCAATATGCTCCATCGCCGCCAGCCTGTACTGACAGGTATCGCAGTTCAGCTTCACTTCTCCGTGCAGTGCTTCCTCGATCCGGTCCTTTATCACTTTTTTCAGGAGCGGGTGGAAGCCGAAATACTCCGCCAGCTCAAACTGGGCTTCCGGATATTGCTGACGAAACTTTTCCAGTTGCTCGCTCATCCGCTTAATCAGCACACCTGTAAACAGGAAGTACGGCAAAAGCACGATCCGCTTTGCGCCGAGCTTCAGGCAGCGCTCCACGCCCTCGTCGTAGAGCGGATAGGTCACGCCCATGAAAGCTGTCTCTACCCACCGCGCCTTGTAGCGCTCCCAGAACAGGCGGGACATTTTGTAAATATCGCTGTTCGCGTCCGGGTCGCTGCTGCCGCGCCCGATCACGAGCACTGCCAGATCGTCGTGGTCTTCCCCGGAGGCAAAGCCTGCTTCCGCCATGCGTGTAGACAAAATGTTGATAACTTCCTCGTGAATGCCGATTGGTCGGCCGTAGATGAACTGTACATGCGGATGCAGTTCCTTCGCCTCATCAATAGCCGCCGGAATGTGGATTTTCGCATGTCCCGCCGAAAACAGGATGATCGGGATGACCGCCACCCGTGTAGCCCCGCGAGCGACGCACGTATTCAAGCCTTGGAGCATGTCTGGTCGCGCAAACTCCAAAAAGCACGTCTCGATAATCGGCACATCGAGCTCTGGCGCAAGCGAAGCGACAAACTGCCGTACCTCTTCGTTGCCCTCCGGGTCCTTGCTGCCGTGTCCTACAAATAGTACCGCGTCCATTTCGTTTCCCCCTCGTATTTGTTCAAACTCACCGATCAGTCGCCGCAAGCGGCGTTCTCGATTTCGGGCATGGCCGGTTCGTACCAGGCGTAGCCTTCCAGCTCGCCTACCCGTTGGAAAAACTTGTGGAAGCGTTCATTCGGAAATGCTTCTTTTTTGAAGCGGTTCACGATTCGCTCGACAATGGGCACGATGTCCTCCTTGTCGATGCCTTCCGCGACCGGAATGCCAGAGTGCGCATTGCGCCCGACCGTTTTCGCGCCCAGGAACAGGTCGAACTTGCCTTTGCGAAACACGATTCCAATATCTTCCTGAACCGCTCGGTAGCAAGCCATTCCGCAGCCGTTGAAGCCGATTTTCAGCTCCTTCGGCATTTCTTTTCCGCCCAGTCTCCGATGCAGTTCTTCCGCATACGGGATGCTGTCTTTTTTCTCTCCGTCGCAAAAATCGCACGCTTTGACCTGCACCACGTCTCCAATCGGACTGAGAAGCAAACCCAGCTCGCGCAGGCGGCCTGTGATGCTGTCAGGATCGTCTGTCGGCACACGCAAAATCATCTGGTGGTGCGGCGTGTATTCGATCTCGCCTTTTTCTCCCGCTACCTCGGCGATTGCCATCATTTGCTGCGGCGTTATTTTTTTGTTGGCGATCCCTGGACTGACCGCAAATTCAAAGATCATTTCCGGCTGAAATGCCGAGGCTTGGCGCACGCTGCTTGCAGCGGCTGGCTTCGGCTCGATTCCTTTGACTGCATCGAGCGCTTCGAGCGCCTGCATCGCCCATTCCAACGGCGTACGTTCTTCCTTTGGCTTCGCTGTTCCCGCCTCTTGTTCCACTGGCGGCGCTTTCAGTACAGCCGTACTTTTCGCCGTGCCGGAAAACGCCGCTTCCGGCGTCGCTTGCTCTGCAGCTTTCCCAGCCAGTACAGGGCGCTCGCTCGCAGGCTGCGCTTGCTTGCCTGCAGTGGCAATCACTCCTGCGCCGCCTGCTTCGAGCGACCACGGCTCGTTTTCCACGCGCAGACGCTGGTGCGGCTTTAGCGGCTGCTCATCCGCAGACAGCGTGTACTTGCGCTGATAGCCGCGCGGCGTAATCATTTTGCCATCGTAGACAAAGGTCGAGGAGTTCCCGATAATGACCGTCGTCAGCATGCCGATGTCGTGCTCCAGCATTTGCGCAAGCGTCGTCACAACCACCGTCTCGCGCTCGCGATAGGCGCTTTTCACAATACCTACCGGGGTATCTGGAGAGCGGTATTGCAGCAGGATGCGCTGCGCTTCGACAATCTGCCGCGTCCGTCTTCCGCTGCGCGGATTGTACAGGGCAATGACAAAGTCGGCCATCCCGGCTGCGTCAATCCGTTTGGCAATCAGCTCCCACGGGGTCAGGTGGTCGCTCAGGCTGATCGTGCAGGCGTCGTGCATGATCGGTGCGCCGAGAATCGCGCCACAGGAGTTGATCGCCGAGATGCCCGGCACGATCTCAACCGGAACGCCGGTCGCTTCCGTCCAGCCTTTTTCCACCAGCACCTCGTAGACCAGCCCCGCCATTCCGTAGACGCCGGAGTCGCCGCTGGAGATGACCGCTACTTTTTTGCCCTCTTCCTCTGCCTGACGCACTGCTTCGCGCGCACGCGTCACTTCCTCCGTCATTCCGGTGCTGACAATCTCCTGGTCGGTCAAAAGTCCGCGGATCAAATCCACGTAGGTCGAATAGCCGATAATCACGTCCGCCTCTTGCAGTGCCTCCCTGGCCCGCTTGGTGATATGCTCAAAGCTTCCTGGGCCAAAACCGATCACAAACAACTTGCCGCTCATACGGTCCCTCCCCTTTCCATTGCCTGCGTGTCGCACGCAGCCATTTTCTCGTTCGTTCTCATTTCTTCCGTTGTCCTACACTTCGTTACAGGTTCCGTCCTATATAAAAGCAATGGCAGCCGCAATCGCCAAACCTACGAGCAGACACAGCAAAGAAGTGAGGTACATCAACCGAATCGTCGCCATAATATCTGCGGCAGCCAACGGCCGATGCGCATCGCCCATCCGCGCCCGGTTGGAAGGCACCCCCTGGTAGTAGTTGAGCCCGCCAAGCTGCACGCCCAGCGCGCCAGCCACTCCCGCTTCCGGCAGCCCGCTGTTCGGGCTTGGGTGCAGATGTGCGTCCCGGCGAATGATCTTCCAGCACTGCCGCCAGTCCAGCCGCTGCAGCCCGCTTGCGATGACCAACAGCAATGCAGTCAGACGGGCGGGTATGTAGTTCATCACGTCGTCGAAGCGGGCGGATGCCCAGCCGAGATTTTTGTACTTTTCGTTTTTGTAGCCGACCATCGAGTCCAGCGTGTTGGCTGCCCGATAGGCCATCGCCAGCGGCGCGCCGCCAATCGCCGCATAGATCAGCGGGGAAACAATCGCATCGACGATGTTTTCCGCCACCGTCTCCACCGCCCCCCGGCAAACTTCCGGTTCGTCCAGTTGCTCCGTATCGCGGCCGACCACCATCGACAGCGAGCGTCTCGCCGCTGTCATATCCCCGGCAAGCAGATGGCGGGCAATCTCCAGTCCTGCGTCCGCGAGTCCTTTTGTGGCAATCGTCGTGGAAATGAGCCACGCGCTCAACACCCACGAAAGCAGCGGGTGAATGAGCGCCGCTCCCCATAAAAGCAGCCAGACGACCGCATAGCTGCCTGTGACGATCAACAGCGGGAACAGGACGCCAGCCAGCTTTAGCTGTGATTCCCGTTTCACTACAGCGCGAATAACCCGTTCCAGCCGCGTAATCCACCAGCCGATGATAACCACCGGATGCGGCAGGCTGCGCGGGTCGCCGACCACCCGGTCAATTGCGTATGCCGCGCACAAAATCCATACTTCCGTCATGTCGTCCCTCTCTTTACGTCTTCCAGCCGTTGTCTACGCCAGCATCGCCCGTCCCATTGCGCCAGCAGGGCCTCGCCATGCCCTACTCCTTCTACATGCCAATACCGCTTGGGGTCGTTTTCGAGCCACATCGCCTGAAACCAGCGAATTACTCCCCCGTGCGCAACACATACGATCAGTTCGTCCGCATCCGCTCGCCGCTGTACAAGAAGCTTTCGCAGCCAGCCGTCCAATCGCTGCCCCAACTCCTGCAAGCTCTCGCCATTTGGCGGACTGCAACGGAACGGGTCGTCATACCAGCGCGAAGCCCGCTCGGCATCCGCGCGCATTAGCTCTTCGTAGGTCAAAAGCTCCCAGTCGCCAAAAGACAGCTCGCGCAAAGCCGGATCGGATATGATCGACAGGCCCCACTCGTCTGCCAGTGGCTGGGCTGTTTGCGTGCAGCGGCGCAAATCGCTTGCGTACAGCCCACAAGGCCGTTCCAGTTGCTGTGACAATTGCCGCGCCAGCCCGCGCGCCTGCCGCTCTCCTTTTTCATTTAAGGGAACGTCGCTATGTCCGAGATATTTGCGCTCGCGATTGCAGTCCGTCTCCCCGTGCCGGATCCAGAGCAGCCTCATGTCCACCAGCTCCCGACCAGTACGAGCAGCATAACCGCCTCGCCGCTTTCGATGACTGCGCCGTAGCAGTCGCCGTTCAGGCCGCCGAGCTTGCGGGCGACAGAACGGGAAAACAACAGCACGAACACCAACGAGACAACCATAGCCGCGACAACCTGCAAACCTGCGACGAACCAGCCAGCCACGGCGAGAACGATGTATCCAGCTGCGATGGCTATTGGAGACAGCCCTGCGCTAATGCCCTTGCCGATTCCTTTTTCCTGCGATAAATACGGCCATAGCCGAATCGACAGCAGCACATGTGTCCGCGCCACAGCAGGCACGAACACGAGAAGCACTCCCCAGCCGGGATGCGCCAGTTCCGCGACGGCCCCTGCCTTAAGCAACAGCAGCAAAATCGCAGCCAGAACGCCCATCGCCCCGACACGGCTGTCTTTCATGATCGCGAGCACCTGCTCCTTCGGCCGACTGCTTCCCAGTCCATCGGCCAAATCCATCCAGCCGTCCAGATGCAGTCCACCCGTCACGTACACCCAGACAGCGAGTGTCAGCACGGCGGACAGCCACGGGCTAAAGAACAACAGCCCTGCCTGGTGGACGCCCCACAGTACCATACCGATGACCAGACCTGCTGCCGGATACCAGTTGACGCTTTTTTTCCAGGCTTCCTCGGACGGGCGCAGCCAAGGAACCGGGATGCGGGTGAAAAAAGCGATCGCGTGCCAAAATGCGTTCATCCTTTGATCCTCCACGGGATTCCGGCCATGACCGCGTAGACCGTCTCTGCCTGGCGCGCGGCCCGCTGGTTGACGTCGCCCAACACGTCTGCGAACCATCTGCCGAGCCGATTCATGGCGACACCGCCCAGCCCGACCTCGCTCGTGACCGCAATCACTTTTTGCGGAGAGCGCCGGACAAGCTCCAGCCACGCCTCCGCCTCCGCAAGCAACGCCTCTGTGTGCGCCTCGCTTCGCCACTCTGCTTCCGCGACGCTCATCAGCCGATTGCTCACCCACGTCGACAGACAATCGATCAACACGACGTCGTAAGCAGTGCCAACTGACTCGTAATCACAAAGCCGCTCGCCGACCTCCACGCTGCCCCACTGCTGCGGACGCCGCTCCTTGTGCCGCTCGATCCGCTGCTGCATTTCCTCATCCCACGCCTGACCCGTCGCCACGTACAGAACGCGCTCTCCGGCCTGCCGGGCCAGCTCTTCTGCAAAGCGGCTTTTTCCCGAGCGCACACCGCCTGTCACCAGCACAAGACTCATCGTTGCCCGCTCCTTTCGTTCTGTACCTCGCGCAAGGCCGCGATCAGGCGCGCATTGTCTTCCCGACCGCGAACGGCGATGCGCACATCATGCGCCGTCAATCCGGGGTACATGGCGCAGCTGCGGATCAGCACACCTTTTTTGCCGAGCCGCTCCTGCAATAGGGCCGCTGGCAAGTCCTCCGGCGAGCGAAGCAGCAAAAAGTTTGCCTCCCCCGGCCAGACCTTCCAGCCCAGCTCCCCGCGAATAAACTCGATCAGACCAGCGCGCTCCCTGGCGATCAGACTGCGTGTCCGCTGCTCGTACTCCTGCTCCTGCAAGCACAGCTCCCCCGCCAAAAGGGCAAGCGCATTCACGCTCCAGCTCACCTGCTTCGCACGCATTTTCGCAATCACGTCAGGCTGGGCAATCGCGTATCCGAGCCGCAAGCCGGGGATCGCGTACATTTTCGTCATGGAACGCATCAAAATGACGCGGGGAAAACGGTCAAGCTGGCTTGCCAGCGTAAACTGACGGCTTTCCTCCACAAAATCGAGAAACGCCTCGTCCACGACCAGCCACGTATCGGTCCTGGCCGTCCAGTCCGCCATCTGCAACAGCTCCTGCGGCTCGTACAAGATGCCAGTCGGATTGTTCGGCGAGCCGACAAACACCAGGTCAGCCTGCTCGAACAGACGATACAGCTCTTTTTCGTCGGCCTTGTAGCCGTTCTCTTCTTTTCCATAGCAGCCGATGACGGTTGCCCCAAACTGCTCGGAAAGCTCTGCATATTCCGAAAAGCAAGGATAAACCACGCCGACTGTCTGCGGCTTGAGCCCGAGAATCGCAAGCGCCATCGCCTCTGCTGCACCATTGGCAGGCAAAAGCCATTCCTTTGGCAGCTGCAGCCGCTGCGCCAAGGCCCGGCGAAACAGCCGATGCCCCGGGTCTGGATAGCGCAACACGGCAGACAGCGAAGCGAGCAGCAACTCGCGCACGCTGTCCGGCATGCCCAGCGGGTTAATATTGGCACTGAAATCAACAAACTGGCCTGGCTCCATGCCAAAGCGGTCTGCCGCCGTCAGCAAATCTCCGCCGTGGCCGTACGCTTCCAGTACGCTCATCAAAACTCTACCCCCAGCACCGCTGGAATCCCCTCATCGTAGTAATGCTTGATCGGCTTCATCTCTGTCACCAGATCGGCCATGTCGATCAATTCCTGCTTGGCGCTTCTGCCCGTCACGACCAGATGCACATGGCTCGGCCGATTTTGAATCGTTTGCAAAACGTCCGCAAGCGGCAGCACGTCATCAACGGGAAAACTATCAATCGCAAGCGCATTGTTCAGCTCGTCCAAAATCACGACGTCGTACGCGCCCGACAAAAGCTTTTCCTTGGCAAAAGCCCACGCCTCCTTCAGCGCCGCCCGATGCTCCTCCGGCGTCTTTGTCCAGGTAAAGCCTGCGCCTTTTTGCACAATCTCGATGCCCAGCTTGTCGAAGCTGATTTTCTCTCCGTACGTGCGTTCAGGCGATTTGATGAACTGGATCATAATGACCTTTTTGCCTCGTCCAGCCGCCCGTACAGCCAATCCTACTGCTGCCGTTGTCTTTCCTTTGCCATCTCCGGTGTAGACCAAAAACAGACCTCGCTTGTTACTCAAGTCGCTCAACCTCCAAAATGAAGTGTAGGCCCCGTTGCCCATCCCTCAACATTTTCGGGGACACAGCGCTCCCCAAATGCAGGTAAGGCTCCGTTGCCTATTGCAAATGTTTTCCACAGCCTCGTTATTTCGCTTTCCGCGCACAAAAAAACGCTTTGTTTCCCCAAAACTCCAAGGAAAACAAAGCGCGGATAGCCGACTGCAACAATCCTCACCTCTTCCTTTGACCCGAAGGAAATCAGTGGACACATAAAAACAGGCAGGTCTCCTGGCTCAAGGATCGTCACTCTTCTTCTTCCTTCCCGCACGCTGGCGTGCAGTGGACGGCGTCGTTGCCAGGAAGAAGAGCTCCCCTAATACAGTGGCGGGACCGCGTTGGATTTTCACCAAACTTCCCTTTTAACCTCGCATTTCGCAAATGATCGCTCGTGAAACACAAGGACCTGTTTTTCTCCCATATTCACATGTCGTTCGTTTTCAGGACAATCGCTTGTTTTAATAATAGCAAATGCTGCCGGGGATTCAAGCAAAAGCTGCAATCCGGCGAGAGTGCACGAAAAAAATGCAAGGCAGCATGAATTCGGGAAATGCCGTCTCTCCCGCCATCCGGACGCGTTCCACAAGAAAGAGCTGCACTCCAGCAAACGACTGGCAGGGCAGCTCTTTTGGCGAGTATCAGGCTTATCATCATTCGGCTTACAAAAAGTCGGCCATGATTTTTTCAAGATCGTACGGAGTAATCCCTTCGTTCATGGAAAAAATGGTGTCCGCATCCTCTGCCCGCTCAACCAGCGTCCCCCGCGCCTGCGCATGCAGCGAGAACAGCTCGTAGAGAGTCGGCTTCACCAGCGTGGTGAGCGCCCGGCCCATCCACTCCATCCCGCTGCGATTCCCTTCCACGTTGTTGACATAGAGCGGATGCGAACGCAGCGCGACGTCTGTCCAGATCACCTGGCGCTCCGCCAGGTCGAGAATGACGGGAATGCAGATCGTCGAGCGCGAGGCAATATCGACCTTGTCCTGGACAGTCTGCGGTTCAAAGATTTCTCCGGACTCAGGCTCGCTGCGGATCATCCAGCCGGCATAGCATTCCGGCAAGTCGCAATAAGGCTGGCTTGTGAAGGAGTTGAGCGACATGACCACATAACGTCCGCCATACTTTCGCACCGATTCGATGTCCACGTCGATGAACTCGCACGCTCCGTTCGGTGCCTGCACAATATCGCCGCTATGGCAGGCGCGGTATTTTGCCGAACGCAAATTCGTGTAGGAAATGTGCTCCATGTACTTCCAGTCCGCGTCGTACAGCACCGCAGACAAATCGACGTCGACGCGCCCGGTGGGGACGTTGTTGACCAAGCCTTCCTTCCACCAGGTGAAAAAGCGGATTGTACTGCCATCCGGGATCGGAAGCCTGGAACCGCGCACAATCGTCCGCAGCGCCTTGCTCGCCGACCGTTGCGAAAATGGCACAAGCTGCTCCTGCAAGCGCGGATCGATGTAGACTTTTCCCAGGGAAGGCAGGGCAGAAAACCGCTCCAGAAGGGCTTCCCGGCAGATGCGGGCAGCACTTGCGCGGATGTCTTCGGCCAGCTGTGGCAGCTCGTTTGCAATCGTCTGTACTTTTGCCACCTCTCCTTTCGGGAAAAAGGTGCGCCACTTTCCGTACGCTTCCCTTTTCGCGAAGTGGTTCAGCGCTTGCAGCAGCACAGGAGTAGACACCGAAGGCGCGACCTGTGCAAATAAGCGGAGCACCTCACCCCCATCCTCTGCCAACCTGAGCAAGTGGTCGAGGCGACGGGCAAATTCTCCCGGCCGCTGCACGAGCAGGTGTGCAGCCTCGTGTACCTCCCCCCGCGCCAGCGCCAGCTCGACCTTGCTGTTGAACGTTTCCAGCCGGCGGTTGTTGCGCAAAATATCGAACGCTTCCGCCGCCTGCGGATAGCGGTCCTTGTATTCGAACGGATGCAAAATTTCCCCCAGGCGAATCCAGCGCCCTTTGTAGCGCAGCATGTCTTCCGCGAGGTTCGGGCAGGCTTCCAGCAAGCGCAGCAGCAGGCGGCGCTCGGCCCGGCTGAACTTGCGGAATTTCGCAGGTGTCGCCAGACTGACATCGCCGTCAGACAACGCAACCGCCAGACGCAAGACGTCGGTCGCCGTTTTGCAATAGGTCGCAAAAAAGCGGGGCGGCAGCTTGTCGGCACGCAGCAAGATGCTGGCTGCGACCGCTGCGTTTTCCTTGTGCGGAATCTCTTTTGGCAGCGCTTCTGCGATTCCTTCGTACTCGGCGAACAGCACGGCGAGGTCTTCCTTGTCCTGCGGCGAGAGCGAGCTTTTCGCCCGCAGCAGGTCCATGCCCGTCTGCAAAAGCTCTTCGTCCGTCCCTAAATGGATCACCTTCAGGCGGGATTCCCGCAACAGCGGCAGCCGTTTTTTCACCTCGTGCACAGGAAGCTGCAACGTCAGATAGTGGATGATCGTCAGCAAATACAATTCTCCCTCGCTTGCCTCCATCACCTGTTTGGGAAAATTCGGATACATCGGCTTGTACTTGCGGGATGCCCCCACCATTTCTTTCAATACTGTCACTACTCTGGAGTAAAGCGGGAAAAACTCCGCTTCAGACAGCGTGCGGATTCGCTCCAATAGCTCCAGGGAAAACGTGTAACCCAGGCACTCGATGTTGCGCAAAGCCGCAGCCAAATAAGAGACAGGCAATTCATGCTGTCCCTTTTCAACAACCAGTTTATTTTTCCGGCGAAGGTAGATTTGATTTTTCATCGGCCTCAATAAAAAAAATCAGGAAAGCAGTACCCCTAATGTCCATTTAGAAAATAGAAGGAAGGAGTACAATAGCCTGATTTTTTATTCCTTTTGTCATTTTTCACCATTATACAGATCGACGCTGACCCTGTAAAGCAATTTTTGGAAAAGTAGTTGTTTCTTCACAAAATTCCCCTTCTTCCCTGCATCCTTGTCATCAGGTAAAGACAGACGGTTCTATTGTAAAATAGTACACCACATCCTACAAAAAGACGCGAGGAAAAGCACTTATGAAAAAAATGCAGCAAGTCGGCCTGCTGACCTTTCTGCTCAGCACCGCTCCCTTCTCTTTTGCCCAGTCTGCTCCGCAAGTTCAGGTAGCCGTGAACGGCGAGTACGTCACGTTTCCTGACGCCCAGCCATACGTGGACACAAGCTCCCGGCGCACCATGGTTCCCGCCCGGTTTGTCGCGGAAAAGCTCGGCCTTGCCATGCAGTGGAATCCACAGACAAGCCAGGTGACGCTCCAAAAAGCAGCGAACACGATTCAGTTGACCATCGGCCATGACTACGCGCTGGTCAACGGGAAAAAAGTCCACTTCGACGCTCCGGCCGTGCTCCGCAGCAACCGCACGATGGTTCCGCTGCGCTTTATCAGCGAGCTGTTTGACGCCCGGGTCGAGTGGCTGGCCGAGCGCAATCTGGTCGCAATCACCACGTCCGGCCATGCGGGTGCAGTCCCTCCGGCATCTGTGCCGTCTGCTCCCGGCAGTGTCTGGCAGCATCGGCGCAGCACGTGGCTTTGGGATGCCAGCCTGTTGTATACCCAGCAAGAGCAGATTATCCGGTTTGCCAGCGAGCATCAGCTGAGCGCGATTTACCTGCAAATCAATCGGGACATCCCGCCGGCTGTCTACCGAGAGTTCATCCGCAAGGCGCAGGAGAAGCAAATCGCCGTAGAAGCGCTGGAAGGCCGTCCTAAATGGGCTTTTCCCGCAAACCATGACGAGCTCCAATCGTTTATCAACTGGGTCCGCACTTACAACGCCTCGGTCGCCGCACACGAGCGGTTCACCGGGCTGCATTTTGACATTGAGCCGTACATTTTGCCGGAATGGAAGTCAAACCGCGACCAAATCGTGCAAAGCTGGATGGACACGGTTCGCCTGATTGAAAAAGAGAGGCGGGAGAGCGGGCTTACCCTTGCGCTCGACATCCCGTTTTGGCTCCATCAGGTCAAAGTCCCGGGCACAGATTACAGCCTGAGCGCCTGGATGCTGGAAAAGGCAGATGCCGTCGTCATCATGGACTACCGCAATGTCGCGCTTGGCAACGACGGGATTATCGCCAACGCCCAACCGATTTTGCGGGAAGCGGCCACGCTGAAAAAGCAAGTAATCGTCGCCGTAGAGACGGCTCCCAGTGCGGAAGGGCCGCACACGAGCTTTCACGCGCTGCCGCTCCAGACGCTGAAAACGGAATTGCAGTTGGCGCAGGAACATCTCGGACAGTATGCGAGCTTTTCCGGCTTTGCGATTCACGACTACAACCATTGGGTCAGGCTAAAGCAGGGCGGCTCCTGATTGTCCGTCTTCTCGGGAGCTGCTTCTCGTACACTCTGCCCGCTTTCATTTTGTAAAGCCGACGTGCTTCCGGCGAAAATCGCCAGACTCTCCCGACACGCAGGCGACAGCCAAACGAGATGAGGTCCATCCTGTATATCACCGCGTAGACAAGCCCGAAAAATCAGCCCGCGCAGACAGCTTTCTCTCTTTTTGTCGTTGTAAACTGGCTAGCTGAAAAGCATGCTGCACTTTTATTTAAAATGATTTTCATTTTATATTGATTTTAAATAATATCCGTGGTAGTTTGATACCAGACCATACTACTCGCCAAACAGAAAGAGGAGATTCACATGAGTGCACGCATTGGACTTCCTGCACCAGACTTTACGATGGAGACCGTGACTTTTGACCACGGATTCCCCGTAACGAAAAGCTTGGCAGATTACCGCGGCAAATGGCTTCTGCTGTTCTTCTATCCGTTTGATTTCTCCAAAGTTTGCCCAACCGAGATTCTCAGCCTGAATCGGCGAATTCATGAGTTTGCCAAGCTGAACGTCGAGGTGCTCGCCGTGAGCGGCGACAGCATTCATACACATAAAGCCTGGATGAAGGCAAGCGACGGCATCGGCCCGCTGTCCTTCCCGCTCGCTTCCGACTACAGCAAGGAAGCGACGATCAGCTATGGCGTGCTGGACGAAGCGACCAAAGCGCCTCTGCGGGCCAGCTTCATCATTGACCCAGAGGGCATCCTGCAGTATTCGGTCGTCTCCAACTCCAAAGTTGGCAGAAGCGTAGATGAGACTTTGCGCGTCATCGAAGCCCTGCAATCCGGCGGGCTGTGCCCGATGGACTGGAAGCCCGGACAACAAACGATTTCCTAATCCCTTCACCCCCACGAAAAAACCTTGGCCACCTCAAGCAGATGTGTGTTCCTCCATCCGCTCCGGCCAAGGTTTTTTCAAAGCAAGCGAGGGCAGCTTGCCAGAATCGTTTTTGAAACGTTTCCTCCACAGCACTCGTCAAAAAGAATGTAACGATCAATCTTCTTGTTGGGGTGAATGTGATGAACGCAAGACGTACTTTCATGGTTCTGTCTGCTCTCGGCGTTTTGGCGCTGACGGTTGCGAATCCGGCTTTTGCCGAGACCGCTTCCTTTACCGACTTGAACCAGGTGACAACCAAAGATAAAATCATCTCCCTGCAGCAAAGAGGGTATTTGCACGGAGTAAATGACAAGCAATTCCAACCTGATGCTGCCGTAACCGCTGCCCAAGGAATCCAACTGATCGTCAATGCACTTTCCTTGAACATCGACCACATCCGCTTTATCCAGCCGCCAAAGGCTACGCACTACTATGCAAAGGCAGACAATAACGCCTGGTACGCCCCTGCGTTGATTATCGCCGCACACAACGGGCTGGAACTGCAAGCCGATTTGGACCCGAACCAGGTGTGGTCGCGCGAACAGTTTTTGTACCATCTCATCACGGCCATTGAGCAGCATGGACAACTCCCCATGATTAACCTCGCTCCCGTTGCCATCAAGGACGGAGATGCGCTCACGCCGGGTTATCAGGGGGCGATCCAGCGAGCTTTGCATTTTGGCATCGTCAAGCTGGATGCCAATGGCAACCTGAATCCGAAAGCCGCCATTACCCGCGAGGAAGCCGCTGAGCTGATTTACAACGCCATTGAATTTTTGCAAGCCCATCCGGCCCCTGCGCCAGAGGGCGTTCAGCCGTAATTTTCGGATCGGGTGGGTGACGAACAATCGGGCAGGAGGCTACCATTCGTTGAGTGGCCGTGCTCCTGTACCACCACTGCGGTTCCTTCGTTCATACAGTGGCTTTGTCGATCATAATCGGAAAAGAAGCCCATCCGCGGCCTTTCATAGAGCTATTGGAGATTCTCCAGTAGCTCTTTTTTGTGTTTGCGCACTCCCCTGCCTTGAAAGCTTGCTATTGACGTTCACACTGGCCTTCCAAATCCGTTTTCTCCGGAATACTCCTGTACGGCAGATAGTCTAGAAATCGCTTGACCGCAAGTGATGCGGATTCTTTATCTCTCATTGCAAGGCCGATCCTGCGGTATGCAGGTACTTCCAGTTCTTTGGCTACAATTTGGTAGGGGATACGCTTCAAAATGAGCTCTGGCAAAATACTGATTCCTAACCCGTTTTCCACCATCGACATGATGGCGTAGTCATCCCATGTCGTAAACTGCACTTTTGGTTCAACATGATATCGCTCAAAGATTTCCGATATTTCCGCTTTCGCCCCTTTTTCCAGGAGCATGAACGGATCTTCGCTTAACGCGTTGACAGGAAAGCGTTCGCAATCAGCTAATGGATGATTTTTCGGCAGGATGACAAGCAGCTTATCCTGATCCAAAAAAACCGTTTCCAGTTTAGGATGTGTGGGGAGCCTAAGAAAACCGCAATCCACGCGCCCTTCTAATATCCAGTTTTCAATTTCCGTATAATCCCCAAGCAAAAGCTCGTAGTCAACATTGGGATAATCTTTTTGAAATGCTTTGATGATATTCGGAAGCCAATGAGTCGCTACACTTGAAAATGTGCCAATCCGAATGAACCCCGATTGCAGCCCGTGCAATTCTTCAATTTGTGTCTGCAATTTTTGATATTCGCTACAAACACTTTTTGCGTACGGAAGTATTTTAAGACCTTCTGAAGTCAGGCGTACGCCAGATCGTCCGCGCTCCAGCAGAGAAATCTTCCATTCTACCTCCAAATCGTTAATCATACGGCTAATGCCCGACTGTGAGTAATTTAATGCTTCCGCCGCCTTTGTAAAGCTGCCATACTCTACGGTTTTGACTAATGCCAGGTATTTCTGGATATTCATGTCCATGCGTATATCCCTTTCTTTTTTATCCGGTTTTGTCATCTTTATTATGATAAACATTCGGATCTGTAATGTTAAAAAGGATGATACACTAAAGCCCAATGAAAAACAATTTGGTCACTCCATCATAAGAAAGCAGGGATATTGCGTGAAAGAAAAACTGTATTTTGTCTTGTCGATGATTATCTTTGGCGCAGTTGGCGTGTTTGCAAAATATATAGACATGTCGTCCAGTACCATCGCGTTTTTCTTGAGTTTGATCGGCGCACTGTTTTTGAGTGTCGTCTTTGTTTGGACGAAGCAGAAAATACAATGGGGGAAGTTGAAGAAAAATGTCGTCGCTCTCCTCATTGCAAGCGTTGCTTTGAGCGGAAACTGGATATTTCTGTTTCAGGCATACAAGGAAACAACGATAGCCAACGCGGCATTGAGCTATTATTTTGCGCCTGTTCTCGTTATTATGCTCTCGCCTTTCGTTTTGAAAGAAAAGCTGTCAGTAAAAAAGGCGGTATGTGTCGTCGTTGCTTTGCTCGGCTTGTTCTTTATTTTGCAAAACGGCAGCAGGATGGACACTGCCGGACATCATCTGCTTGGCATCGGTTACGGACTGGTTGCAGCCGGTTTCTATGCCGTTCTGACATTGGTCAACAAGTTTATCCGGGAGCTGGACGGGCTGGAAAATACGCTTCTGCAGCTCGGCATGTCGGTTGTGATGCTGTTCCCATTTGTACTCTTTACCGATGGCTTCCATCCTTTCTCTTCGATCACCGGAAACACGGTTTTGTTGCTTCTCACTTTGGGGATCGTTCATGGCGGGGTTGGCTTTTACCTGTTCTTTGCCGGAATGAAAGGGATAAAAGGCCAGAGCATCGCTGTGTTGAGCTATATCGATCCCTTGACTTCACTGTTTATTTCGGCTTTGGTTTTAGGGGAGGAGATGACTGTGTATCAGTTGGTCGGCGCTGTCATGTTGCTTGGTTCTGTATGGATCGGTGGTTCTGAAGGGGAGAGAAGGCGGGGGGAAGAGTCGTAGGGGATGCGTTTCGAGCACTGGCAAGAGTCTGTCAAGATTTTTGTGTAA
>NZ_RHHS01000052.1 GCF_003710935.1 Brevibacillus gelatini | reverse complement strand
CATTTTCGTATAAAAAGTCGGTATTTCGACTTTGAGAAGCCCCTTTTTGCCTTACAGAAACGCATGCTTTTGATGATGAAACGTTTGCGGAATTGCCCTTTTACGGACATCTCCATCCTGTCATGATGCTTTATGCGCGGTGATCCGTCGACTTCGCTGCTTGCACCTTGTCTTCTGCTGCTTTTCCTGCCGGCAGGCTGGAGACGGATGGTGCTGCTGGCTGGTCAGGATTGGCAGACGAAACGGACTGCGCGGAACCTTTTTGCATGAAATCGCTAATCATTTTGTTCATGTCCAGGCCGGAGACGTCCTTGAGCATTTCCGGCAGTTGGGCCATCAGCTTGGTGACGTTGCCGCTCAATCGGTTGACACCGTCTCCCTGGCCGCCGCCTGCGTCCACGATTGTCACCTTGTCGATCGCTTTCATCGGCTCGGCAATTTTCTCAGCCAGCTCAGGCAGCATTTTGGCGATAATGTCCAGGATAGCCGCATGTCCGAACTTTTCGAATGCTGCCGCCAGCTTTTCCTTCCCTTCCGCTTCGGCTTCCAGCTTGAGCCGCGTGACTTCCGCCTCGGCGCTTCCTCGCGCCTTCTCGGCTTCCGCAATCGCCAGACCTTCGAGGCGCTTCTGCTCTGCCATCGCCTTTGCCTCTGCCTCGATCCGGTACTTGAGCGCGTCCGCTTCTCTCAGCTTTTTCGCCTTTTCCGCTTCCGCTGCCTGCTCCACCGAGTAACGATCCGCGTCGGCCTTTTTCTTCACTTCGGCGTCGTACTGCCGCTCGCGGCGCAAAATTTCTTTTTCCTCCAGCTCGATCTCTTTTTGCTTGCGCACGAGATCGATCTTCATTTCCTCTTCCGTTACCTGCTGCTTGGCGACAGCCTCTTGCAGCTTGTAGGCTTGGTCAGCAGTCGCACGCGCTTTGTCCTGCTCCTGCCTGAAGGCAGCCACCTTCAATTCTTTTTCCTTTTCTGCTTCGGCAATGTTCGTTTCTTTCAGCAGTTCAGCCTTGCGCGCTTCTTCCTCAGCCTTGGCCTGCCGGATTCGCGCTTCCTTGTCTGCTTCTGCCTGGGAAATCGTCGCGTCCCGCTTCACTGCCGCGATCTGCGGAATCCCCAGTGCCGCCAGGTAGCCGTTTTTGTCGCGGACATCCTTGATCGTAAAGCTGACGACAGACAGTCCCATTTTTTTCAGGTCTTTCGTGGCGACCGCCTGCACCTCCTGGGCAAAGCGCTCACGGTTTTTGTAAATTTCCTCTACCGTCATGCTGCCGAGAATGGCACGCAGGTAGCCTTCGAGCACCTCCTGCGCCTCGGCGCGGAGGGCTTCGTCTTTTTTGCCCATGAACTGCTCGGCGGCAGTGGCAATATCCTCGATGGAACTGCCAACCTTGATGATCGCCACGCCGTCTGCCATGACAGGTACACCTTGCTCTGTGTACACTTCCGGGGTGGACACATCCAGTTTATGTGACAAAAGACTCAGAAAATTGGCCTGTTGAAAAATCGGGAGAATAAACGCACCGCCTCCGCGGACGATCTTCATTTTGCGGCCGGATTCATCGCTAAGTACGTTTTTCGTGCCCAGGTAGCTGCCCGTCACGATCATGGCTTCGTCGGCGCCAACCGTTTTATACCGCGCCCAAAACGCGATCCCCAACACGACAAAGACGGCGACGACAATGCCGACCGTAGTCAAGATGTCGAGTTCAAACATGTTCGCTCAGCTCCTTTTTAAGAATCAGTTGAGAAAGGAATAACGTACAGGACATGGTCGCGCACTTCCACCACCACGACACGGGTTCCTTGCGGGATGCTTTTTCCCTCCAGGCTGGCCGCCATATGGTAAGTCGTCCCGCTAATCATGGGCAGCAGCACTTCGCCAAGGCCTTCTGCCGGAATCGTCGTCCCTACCTCACCAAGCTTGCCGCTCAACTGGGTCATGGAATAGCCAGTAGAGTTTTCCACGTTGCTCATCGGCTTCACCCAGAGGAAGTACGCGAAGACAGCAAGCCCCGCCCCAATGACCGCGGCCAGTGCCAGCACCACCAGATCAGACAGGGAGGTATATCGGGACAAAATATATCCGGCGCCGCCAAAAGCGGTGAGGCCGCTAACGAACGTGATTGGTTGAAACAGCGGCAAATGAAGCTGTTCGAGCCAATCCGAGACCGCATCGCCGAATAAAAGCGAAAAGACGGTAAAAATAATGCCACTCACCAGGCAGACCATGTAGACGGTTTCAAGCACGCCCAAACCTGTCACTCCTTTCCAAGAATACATCTATTTTTCATTACGAACGAACGGGAAAAAGGTTGCGTAAATAAGGAGAATCCTTTTGCACAACCAATGCCAAAAACAACAGCACCGCCCCACTTTTTCAGGACGGTGCACCGCGCTTTTCGTTCAATTTGTCTGGTCCAGCATGTTCCCCATATACCCCGGACGATAAACCGGGTCGCTCAACGCTTGCAAAACCTGGTCAGGCCGCGCGCTATGGTACTGCGGCAGCGCCCGCCACTCCTCCAGCGTCACCCAGCCGGCCCACTCGATCTCCTCGTCCTCCAGCCCACCGGGAATCGGCGTCGTTTCCTCGCCGACCAGTTTGGCCAGTACGGCAATTCCCACGGTATGCTTTCCGTCTCCTTCCTGGTCAATCCGGTCATCGACCCACAGCAGACGATCCATTTCGACGAGCAATCCCGTTTCTTCCCACACTTCTCTTCTCGTCGCATCCGGAATCGCTTCCAAATATTCCACATTTCCGCCCGGCAAGCTGTAAAAAGTCCCGTTCTTGCTCTTTTCCCGAATCACCAAAATTTTTCCTTCATGCCAAACCACTACAGTCACTCTCAACCGAATCTCTTTCATCCCGCTCGCTCCCTTCTCAGATGGCAGGGGTACGCAATACATGCAAGGAATCTACGCCGAAGTCCGCAAACCGTTCCTGCAGTGCATCCAGTCCAAAGCTCTCGACATACCTGGCTTCCGACTCCGCTATCGCATGCAGCATCATAAACCGGATTACGTCTGTTCCGTTCGTATAGTATTCAAAGCCGACATCCTCAAAAAAGGCTGGAGTAAGAACCGCGTGATTCAGCACAGAGCCTTCCACAATTACGTCGGCAAGCTTGAACACATCTCCTGCCTGCACGCGCGTCCGCTCTTTGTCCCACTGACGAATCACCTGTGAAGCAATCGTTGCGAGATGCGCAATCATTTCCTTTTGAAAGCGGTAAGAATAGAGCATACATTCTCTCGCTCCCGTTTTATGCAGCTCCAGCGTAACGTATGTCCACCATCCCCGCCTGCGCGACGCCGGATAGACGCCAATCAGCACATCCGCCTCTTCAAGCTGATACAGCTCTCCCCGGCTCCCCCAAAAACGCTCACAATGATGAATCAGCTGCCTTGTTACCAGCATATGTGTTTCCTCGCTTCAACAAGAAAAAAATGTGCGGCTCACCTGACGAAGCCTCGCTTCGCCACTTTTTTTGCCAGAACTTCTGTTGTCTTGCTCCAATGCCTTTCTGTCGAGACCTAAAAAAGCATGCCTGTAAAGCAAGCATACTTTTGCATGTGTGTCGTATTGGCGGTGTAGCTCATTCAACAATCGTACCTGATTATTTTAACACTGCTTAAAAGGATAGTACAAGCCAAGGGCTGGCTTCTCGCAAGCCGTGACCCAAGCGGTGACAACGGTTTCTCTGACAAAAATAAAGTTCTTTCTTGCCCCCTATATTCTTTTATAGTGAACCAAATTGAAATTACTTAGTTTTACAGCTATTTGCTTCCCGCTAAACTGTTCCATTTCCTTTTCCCCGAAGCCTAGCGTTATCAAGTCATCTGGCCCTATCCCCATACTATACTCCATGGCAAGTTCTTCATTGTTTTGCACATCATAAAAGCGCGGCTTTATGAAAACACCTGAATAACTCAATTCCCCGTTGTCTTTGTGAATGACAGTAGAAGTGACAAATGTTCCTTCCTCTTTATTGTAATTTGAGCTGAATTTTATATTTACATATGTCATTTGCCCATTATTTTTAATTTCACTAACATAAATTCGAGTATTGTTAGCATCATAAAAAATATAATCAACAGTTTTGCTTCCGCCTGCTTCGGGAAGCCATGTCGGATCGAAAATAAACTCAGTAGCGATGCTTTCTGATTGGCTTACAATCTTATATCCTCTCTCTGCAAAGATTTGTTCTTGTACAGTGTCTTGGGCGGGGATGTAGTTGAGCACTAACAAAAATACCAGCCCCGCGAATATCACAGTGATCCAGTAATGCGCGTTCTTTGCGTCCAAGCTTGTCACTTCCTGTATTTCTCTTGCCTGTTTTTCGAGTTACATAAATATTTGTTTTCAAGCCAGTAAAGAGAGCACACTGTAGCTTTGCATTCTACCTCACTACCATTTTGCCACATAATCCCTGTAAAAGGGAACTATTTCCACCTATTTCGACTTGTGTTATCATAAAAAAATAGCAAACGATAAATTTTTTTAGGGGGGCTTCCTATGTTTACGGAAGTAATCGGAGATTTACTCCTTACTTACCGACAACGGGAAAATATATCGTTGAGTGAGCTTGCAGAACGTACAGGTATTAGCAAGGCAGCCCTTTCCAAAATTGAATCACGGGAAACAAAGCGACCAGGGTTTTCCCAATGGAAAAAAATCGCGAGTGCTCTCCAAATTCCGGATGTCGACATCATTACTGCCTATCTGGACAGCACGGACAGACCTGCGTCCATTCAGTTACTATTGAAAGAAGCAATTGAGCTTAATTACCCGCCGGTGGTGCAACGGGTGGCGATGAGGCTGCTGGAAACGCCAAAAATGGATACTTTTATCGCGTTGGATCATCTTCTTCAGGCGACAAATGACGCAAAGGATCACAGCGTCCTCTTGGCCCTGTATGAAGTAATCATTGATTACGCGAGAAAACGCGGCATCCCCTTCTATCTGGGAAAAGGTCTCTACGAACGCTATATGCTCGAAAGAGATGATTTTTCAAGATTTGAAGAAACGTATCGCAGAGGGAAGGAACTGCTGCACTACACGGATATGCTCCAGCCGATTGAGCGCATTACCTTTTTCTATCGAATGGGAACGCATGCCTATATCTTGGGATACTACATGGAAAGCATTGAGTTTTGTCGGAAAGGGATCCTCGAAGACGAGACAGACAACAAGGCCAAAGCCTCCGCTCTCATTTCCATTGTCAATTCCTACTTGAGGTTGGGCGATCTGATCCTGGCTGAACTGTATCTGAAAAAGTATGAAGATAGCGAATATGCAGACTACCGAAAAAATCATTTGCGAGCACTTCTGCACGCGAAACAGGAACGGCATGAGGATGCAATCAGACTGTACGAGCAGTGCCTCGCAGAAGCAGGGCAGGACAGCCGGGTTACGATTGTGAGCGATCTTTTGGAAGTCTATTTGGAGAGTGGAAAAGAGGATCTGATAAAAGAGCTGATCGTTTCGGAGGATCAGTTTTTACCTTCGGACATATTGGCCCATCCCTATCGAATCAAACTGGCAGCGAGGTATTACAAGCGCAAAGGCGTGAGCCAGATCGCGGTTGGCTGCGTTGAGGACGGGTTTGACAGCCTCCTCCAGAGCATTAGCTACTATCAGCAGTTAGGAGCGTCAGAAAAAGTAGCGGAGGGTATAGGACTCTTCCTGAAACATCACCGCCTGCAAGGAAAAAATATTTCATTCGAAGATATGGAATTTATTGAGAGGTTATGCCATAATAAGGTAGTAAATGAATAAGGGAGGTACAGCCCGTGAAAAAGAAATTGTTCCTATTCGCGTTTGCTTTCCTTGTCACAACGATACCGTTCACAGCAGTAAGTCAACCAGACTACTTCATCATACGCAACGGAGCAGAACCAGACTGGTAATCTGCTTCCCCCCACGCTGCCCCTGTAATGAGGTCGAACTCGTTACGGGGGTATTTGTTTTTCGAGAACCTATGCCGGGGCACTTCCTTCTGCTTCCATTCATATTTACACTGAACCCCACTAGCATGAGCGCTTCAGAATTCATTTCTCTCTCCCGGCCATCCCCTTCCTCCCCAAACTTATCCCGTTTCCGTCGCATAAAATTCCCCTCCCCGATGCCTTCTGCACACGTCCACATCTTCGAATTGTCAAAATTTTCTCTGTTATAATACAGGATATTATTATATAATAACTGTGTGTTGTTATAGAACAGAACGTATAACGTTACATGTGCATACCAGGAGGGGTCCAAGTGGAGAGAGAGCAAATTTTGATGCTGGATGAGCGGGCAAATCTCAACAACTACGAGGAAGCGGTACGAACGATGGACTGGCAGCAAGTCGAGCAACAATTTACCTGGTTTGAAACAGGCAAAGTAAACATCATGTATGAGGCGATTGACCGTCATGTAATGGAAGGGCGGGGAGAGCGCATCGCCTTCCATTACACGGATCGCCAGCGAGAGGAAAGCTACACGTTTTCCGACGTGATGAAGCTGAGCTCGCGCTTCGCAAGCGGATTGCGTTCGCTCGGCGTGACAAAAGGCGACCGGGTTTTCCTGTTCATGCCGCGCAGTCCTGAGCTGTATATCGCTTTTGTCGGTATTCTCCGCATCGGAGCCATTGCCGGCCCTTTGTTTGAAGCATTCATGGAAGAAGCGGTAAAAGACCGGTTGGAAGACAGCGGCGCCAAAGTTATCGTCACGACGGCTGCGCTGGCCTCGCGCATACGCACGCAGGAGCTGCCGCAACTGCAGCATGTGATCCTCATTGATGCGCCCGAAACAACCGAAGCGAACCAGATCCTTTACCAAGACCTGATGAACAATAGCAGCGATGAGTACGTGATCGAATGGGTGGATCGCGAAGACGGCATGATTTTGAACTATACCTCCGGATCTACGGGAAAACCGAAAGGCGTCCTGCACGTCCATGACGCGATGATCCACCAGAAGCTGGCAGGGCAATGGGTGTACGACCTGCGCGAAGACGACATTTACTGGTGTACCGCTGATCCAGGCTGGGTAACAGGCACTTCCGGAGGCGTGCTTTCGCCGTGGCTGAACGGCGTGACCATCGTGATCCGCGGCGGACGTTTTGACGCGGACGAATGGTACTCGACGCTGGAAAAGTACGGGGTGACAGTCTGGTTCAGTGCCCCTACCGCTTTTCGCATGCTAATGGCAAAGGGCGAACGCCAGCCTTTGCAAAAATACAATCTCTCCAGGCTGCGCCACGTGCTGTCCGCCGGAGAACCGCTCAATCCGGAAGTAATCCGCTGGGGGCTGGAAACGCTAAAAATACGCATCCACGACAACTGGTGGATGACCGAAACCGGTTCCTCCATGTGCGCGAACTTCCGCTGCAATCCGCTGCGGCCCGGCTCCATGGGGAAACCGCTGCCAGGCATCACGATGGCGATTGTGGACGATGCGGGAAACGAGCTTCCCCCCAATCGGCTGGGCAACCTGGCGATCAAGCCGAAATGGCCGGCTATGGTTCGCGCAATCTGGAATCATCCAAGCAAATACGAAAAATACTTCTTGAACGGTTGGTTCGTGACAGGAGACTCCGCTTACAAGGATGCGGACGGGTACTTCTGGTTCGAAGGCCGCGTGGACGACGTCATCAATACGTCTGGAGAACGTGTTGGGCCGTTTGAGGTCGAGAGCAAGCTGGTCGAGCATCCGGCGATTGCAGAAGCTGGCGTCATCGGCGTTCCTGATCCGTTGCGCGGAGAAGTCATCAAGGCGTTTATCTCACTGCGGGCTGGCTATGAAGAAAGCGACGCGCTGAAAGAAGAAATCAGGGAGTTCGTGCGGACACGCCTGGCTGCACATGCAGCACCGCGCCTGATCGAGGTGAGACAGACACTGCCGAAAACCAACTCTGGCAAAATCATGCGCCGCGTACTGAAGGCATGGGAGCTTGGATTGCCGACAGGCGATTTGTCGACCATGGAAGCTTGAGAGAAGGCTGCTGACAGAGCAGGCGGCCCCTTCCGAGCTGGTAACGATCGCGTAATCGCTCTTGCCCCGCCAGTGCTTCAAAACTCATGTGGAATATCCATGAAACACGCCAAGAAATATGTTATAATTAACCAAAAAAGGAAGTTGGTGTTTCGTTTGAGCAAGCTCCCTCTCTGGGTTTCTGTCACTGCAATCATCGTCATTGTGATGGCAGTAACTTCCCTTCTAATCGATGTTCCTTTTTTAGAAATCTTGAATACGCTTGGCTTGGTTGTTCTCATGGTTTCTTTAGGAGCATTTGCATGGAACAAAAATAAAGCCAGAGCTTACACTTTTTTGGGTGTCAGTATGTTTTTGGTTTTTGTGCTGGCTTTTCAGATTTTTACTTTGTAGCAAAACACAGCTATTGTTCTGCAAAAATTGCGAAAGCCACCTAAAATACTGCCCTAACAAGGATGAAAGGGCGTCCAGCAGTCAGTTTTCCCTGACTTTCTGGACACCCCCTTTTTTTAAAAGCAGTTAAGCGGAAAAGGCCATCGGAAATTGTTGAATAATTCCGCTCGTCATCACGTCTGCCATTTCCAGCGCTTGTGATTCGATCCGGTCACTTAATGCGATGTTTTCAGCATAGTTTCCGGCGATGCGGGAAGTCACTTCGCTGCTGAGAAGCTTCAAATGCTCATCCAGCATGCGTCTCCATTCCTCTGTGGACCAAAAAGGATTAATTCTCCCCAGGAAGACAGCTATGTCATCTGCGTTAGCGAACCAACGTTTCTGGGCATCTGCAGCGGCTGAGGTATTGCCTGTCTTCAGTGCCTGAACCAGTTCGGCCGCAATCGTAAGATGTCGCTTCATCAAATCGCCAAATCGTGCGGCAATGGCCTTTCCATAAAAAGGTTCAAAAGCAGCCGCAAAATCTGTAGCGTTCCGCAGAAGCCTTTTAATCGTTTCATCCTTATCAGGCAGGTCGCCTACGATACTATTCACCGCCAACCTTGTCCAGTAAACATGTTGCTCCCACAAAACCCTTAGCTTTCGATTCAACGCCACTTCGGACGGCGTCCAAGCCATGATAGCGATCTGTCTAAAATCGTAACCGTAATAATTCGGGGAAAAACCGTACATCTGTCAAAAGCCCCTTTTTTCTGGTTTTTCCACAGTATATAGACCAAGAGCATTTTTCGTGCTTATACCTATTTGGGAAGGATGTGAGCATGCCAGGGCTTTGATGAGAACTGCGTGATTGTAGTTCATTGGCGGCAACGTGGCGATGGCTAGCGGAAATAAATAAAAACCTTCATTTGTCAAAGAAGTCTTCTCCATAGTCAGCCTCTTCCCCAAAAGGTACATCTTCTATTTTCGCCATGACCCTTTGCAAATCGCCTTCTTCAATTAAATGATCGACCACTTTTTCAATTGTTTCACGGCTTACATCTTCGGAAATAATCATATTGACTGACCATAGATATGTACCAGATAAGAACTCTCCTGTTTCTTTATTTTTCTGTCGTAGCGTTTCTATGTTTTGGTATGAAAAAAATGTTCCCCACCATCTTGTCCGATCAGGCAATGTAACAACAACATCAACGTTACTATCGTGCGCTAGCTTTTGTTGAATTTCAGAGTAATCCATGCTGGTCCAAATATGCCTTTTCATCATGATTAATCCCCTCATCCATTACGAATCCTCTTTACCAGTTGTTATTATCTCCTATCTCTCGTATTACAGCAAAATTTGAAAAATATACACATTGTCACAAACGTTAAAGCTAGCCATGTGCTTGTAATTTTCTTCATTATTATTCATGACACCTATTTATTTAGAGAGAAAATGAGTGGTAATATTATGTAAACAAGCCAAAAAGAGGTGTTTGCTTTGGGAAACAATGATAATCAAAACAAAAGCTTGGTAGACAAAGCTTTTAAAAATATGACCTTTTTCTTTACCCTCGGTTTCTCTAGTTTTGTTCGTGACTCGATTAAGAATCCAAAAGAAACACTACTGGTTTTTATCGTTGTATTTCCAACATCATTAATCTTCTTTTTTTGGCTTTTCAATTATCTCTCAAAAAATTAACCCTCCCAACCTTACAATGGATCCATTGGAGAGTTGAAGAAGTATGAACTGGCATGTGTATTCTGCGATAATGCCTTGATACATTCCTAAGTTAAGGGGAACCTAGTCTGCTCAACCTGTGCTAGTGAAGCAACATGAATCAGAATAAACAAAGAAAGCCCTCTCCAGACAAGAATTCTGAAGGAGGGCTTCGTCATATTTCAGGATACCCCGCGTCACGCAAAGCGTTCGCAGCGCAGTGAGCTGCTTCTCTCGCTCCTGGTCCATCGCCGAAAAAATGGAAGAAGACGAACATAAAAGTTCGCCTTCTACACCAAAGGAACATTTTGAATCGGCACGGAATCGGCACGATTATTTTTTAAAACACGTATGCCACTTATAAAATGCTGGGGCAACAACGTTTTATCGTTTCCTACCCAATACTGCCTTCCATCTCAAACTTAATCAATCTGTTCATCTCCACCGCATACTCCATCGGCAGTTCCTTCGTGAATGGCTCGATGAAGCCCATGACGATCATTTCGGTGGCTTCGGCTTCTGTCAGGCCGCGGCTCATGAGGTAGAAGAGCTGGTCTTCGGACACTTTGGAGACAGTCGCTTCGTGCTCCAGCGTGATGTTGTCGTTCATGATCTCGTTGTACGGGATCGTGTCGGACGTGGACAGTTTATCCAGAATCAGCGTGTCGCACTTGATGTTGGACTTGGAGCCTTCCGACTTGCGTCCAAACTGTGCCAGACCGCGATAGGTTACTTTTCCGCCGTCGCGGGAGATCGATTTGGAAATGATGGTCGAGGTGCAATCCGGCGCCAGGTGGATCATTTTCGCACCTGCGTCCTGGTGCTGGCCTTTGCCTGCTACGGCAATGGACAGGACTGTACCTTTGGCGCGTGGGCCTTTCATGATAACCGCAGGGTATTTCATGGTCAGCTTGGAGCCGATGTTGCCGTCGATCCATTCCATGTTTGCATCTGCGTAGGCAACCGCGCGTTTGGTTACGAGGTTGTATACGTTGTTCGACCAGTTTTGAATCGTGGTGTAGCGGCAGCGTGCGCGCTCTTTCACGATGATTTCTACAACAGCGGAGTGCAGGGAGTCCGTACTGTAGATCGGAGCTGTACAGCCCTCTACATAGTGCACGAACGAATCCTCGTCAGCGATAATCAGCGTGCGCTCGAATTGCCCCATGTTCTCCGAGTTGATGCGGAAGTATGCTTGCAGCGGCGTTTCCACTTTTACGCCTTTTGGCACGTAAATGAAAGAGCCGCCGGACCATACAGCCGAGTTCAGCGCCGCAAACTTGTTGTCTGCTGGCGGAATGACGGTTGCGAAGTATTCTTTCACGATCTCCGGATACAGCTTCACAGCCGAATCCATGTCGCAGAACAAAACGCCCAGTTTTTCCAGGTCTTCCTGCATGTTGTGGTATACGACCTCGGATTCGTATTGAGCGGATACACCCGCGAGGAATTTTTGCTCGGCTTCCGGGATCCCCAGCTTGTCAAAAGTCGCCTTGATTTCTTCCGGCACCTCATCCCAACTGCGGCCTTGCTTTTCCGAAGGCTTTACGTAGTACGTGATGCTGTCGAAATCGAGGTCGTCCAGATTGCCGCCCCATTTCGGCATCGGGATGCTGTTGAAAATGTCCAGGGCTTTCAAGCGGAATTCCAGCATCCATTCCGGCTCTTCCTTGATCCTGGAAATTTCCTCGACGATCTCGCGGGTCAGACCCTTTTTCGTACGGAATACAGAGACGTCCTTGTCGTGAAAGCCGTACTGATAATCCTGTATCTCAGGGGCTTTTTTAGCCATCGTTGCTCACTCCTTCTTCATTCATGTCCATACCTGGCTGCTATTTCTGCTCGGCCTGCCGGATGCCTTGCTCCAGCGCCTTCCAGGCCAGAGTCGCACACTTGATACGTGCCGGGAACTTGGCTACGCCCGACAAAGCCTCGATGTCACCCAGATCAATGGAATCGTCGATCTCTTTGCCCTGCATCATATCGGAAAAGTTGTGCGCCAGTTCCAGTGCCTTTTCTACTGGCAAGCCTTTGATCGCCTCTGTCATCATCGAAGCGGATGACATGCTGATCGAACAGCCTTCGCCGAGAAACTTCGCGTCCACCACCTTGCCCTCCTCTACCTTCAAGGAGAGCGAGATGCTGTCGCCACAAGTCGGGTTATTCAGATTCACAATGAGTCCATCGGATTCTTCCAGCTTGCCGCGGTTGCGCGGCTTCTGGTAGTGGTCCATAATGACGCGGCGGTATAAATCATCAAGAGAAGACATTTCCGAAATACTCCTTCGTCTTCTTCAATCCCGCTATCAGCACATCTACGTCTTCTTCTGTGTTGTACAGGTAGAAGCTTGCCCGAGCCGTGGCCGTCACATTCAGCCAGCGCATAAGCGGCTGGGCGCAGTGATGGCCTGCACGGACTGCGATTCCATAGCTGTCCAGCACAGTCGCCAGATCATGCGGATGTACCGTATCCAGATTGAATGTAATTAAACTGCTGCGATCCTGCTGCGGGCCGTAAATCTTCAGCCCTTCGATCTCGCGCATTTGTTCCAGGGCGTATTTCACCAGGTGCTTTTCATGGCGCTCGATGTTTTCCAGACCGATTTCCTCCAAAAAGTCAATCGCTGCCCCGAGTCCGATCGCACCTGCGATGATTGGCGTGCCGCCTTCGAATTTCCACGGCAGCTCCTTCCACGTAGAGTCGTACATATCCACGTAGTCGATCATTTCGCCGCCAAATTCCATCGGCTCAACCTGCTCCAGCACCTCGCGCTTGCCGTACAGGACGCCAATGCCTGTCGGGCCTGCCATTTTGTGGCCGGAAAATGCGTAGAAGTCGCAATCCAAGTCCTGGACGTCGATTTTTTTGTGCGGAGCGCCCTGGGCCCCGTCCACAAACAGAAGAGCGCCGTGCTGGTGCGCGATCCGGGCAATCTCCTTGATCGGAGTCGTATCGCCAAGTACGTTGGAAATATGGTGAATCGCCACGATCTTGGTATTGTCCGTAACGGTTGCTTTTACCGCTTCCAGCGTGACGGTACCGTCCTCTGCCAGCGGAATGAACTTGAAGGTCGCTCCGGTTGCCTTGGCTGCCTGCTGCCATGGAATGAAATTGGCATGGTGCTCTACCAGCGTGGTGACAATCTCATCTCCAGGCTTCAGAACCAGGCGAGCGTAGCCGTACGCTACCGTGTTGACCGCAGAGGTCGTTCCGCGGGTGAACACGATTTCTGCTGCCTCGCGGGCGTTGATGAAAGCGCGAACCTTCTCCCTTGCGCCCTCGTAGCCGTCAGTCGCCCGGTTGCCCAAGGTGTGCACACCGCGGTGCACGTTGGAGTTGAACTCCCTGTAGTATTTATCCATCGCCTCAATCACCGGAATCGGCTTTTGAGAGGTTGCTCCATTGTCCAGATAGACGAGCGGGTGTCCGTTTACCTCTTGGTGAAGGATGGGAAAATATTTCCGAAGCTCCTTGGCGTCCATTAGCCTAACTTCCTTTCAAGCGCCTGACGGAGTTTGTTTCTCACTTCTTCCACCGGAATTTCGGAAACAACCGGATCGAGGAAGCCAAGAATAATCAGGCGTTCTGCGTCCTGACGGGAAATTCCACGCGACATCAGGTAGTAGATGGACTCTTCGCTGACGCGTCCTACCGAAGCAGCATGCCCCGCTTTCACGTCATCCTCGTCGATCAAAAGGATCGGGTTGGCGTCGCCGCGAGCTTTGTCACTCAGCATCAGGATGTTTTCCGCCTGCACACCGTTTGCTTTTTCAGCGCCTTTTTCGATTTTGGTAATCCCGTTCAAAATGCTGACTGCTTCCCCTGTCATCACAGCCTTGCTGACCATGTCCGATTCAGAGTGAGTGCCGATATGCTGAACCTGGGAAGTCAGGTTTTGCCGCTGGGAACCTGTCCCTACGGAAATGGATTTGGTCAGGGCGTTCGAGCCTGTTCCTTTGAGGATGGTCGTGTTGTTGGCAACGGTGTTGCCGTCGTTCATCTCGCCCAAAATCCATTCCATTTTTCCATCGCGGTCAACAGTCGCGCGACGGAAGCTGTAGTCGTGAACCTCCGCGGACAAGGAACGTACCGACGCTACCTGCACCGATGCGCCCGCTCCTACGAACACTTCCACAATGCTGTTGGCTACCATGTCTTTGCCTTCGCCAGAAACGAATGTGTCCACGTAGGTCACTTTGCTGTTCGCTTCTGCCACGATCAGCACATGCGGGCAAAGAAGCGCTTGGTCGCCTGCAACTTCGTATACAGCCTGCAGCGGTACATCCACTTCCACGTTTTTCGGAACGTAGAGGAAAACGCCGCCGTTTACGACTGCGGCATGCAGTGCGCTCAGCTTGTGCTCGTCTGGTGCCACTACCTGATACATGTATTTTTGCACGAGTTCGCCATGGTTTTGCAGCGCGTCAGCCAGCGTCGTGAAAATAACGCCTTTTGCCTTCAGCTCATCTGTCACGGCCTGAAAAACGGCGGAAGCATTCTTTTGCACCACCAGATTTTTCACGCTGTCCACGTCGATTTGTCCTTTTACCAGATCGCTCAGCTCATTGGCCGACGCGATCTTGGCAGTGGTTTGAAACGGGTCGAACCCGGCCGTATTCCATTTATCAATCTTCGTTTTCTCCAAAGCGGGAAGCGGAAGCTCTCCCGCCGCCTTCAGTCCAGCGAGGCGCTTTTCCAGGAACCAGGCAGGCTCCTGATTAGCTTTGGAGTACTCGGTGATCGCTTCGGAACCGAAGCGGAGCTGTACATCCACACTCATTTCACTGCTGCCTCCTTCTTCCTACACGTTGGCGTTAACGGTTTCGTCCTCGATGCCGAGCTCTTCCTTGATCCAGTCGTAGCCTTCTGCCTCCAGACGCTCAGCCAGCTCAGGACCACCGGACTTCACGATACGACCTTGCATCATGACGTGTACGAAGTCAGGCTTGATATAGTTCAGCAAACGCTGGTAGTGCGTAATAATCAGGAAACCGCGGTCAGCCGAACGCATTTCGTTTACACCGTTGGCTACGATTTTCAGCGCGTCGATGTCGAGACCGGAGTCGATTTCGTCCAGAATACAGATGCTTGGCTCCAACAGCATCATCTGCAAAATCTCGTTGCGCTTTTTCTCCCCGCCGGAGAAGCCTTCGTTCAGGTAACGGTGCGCAAAAGAGTCGTCCATTTCCAGCGTCTTCATCTTTTTGTCCATCTCGCGGATGAATTTCATCAGGGAGATTTCGTTTCCTTCGCCGCGGCGCGCGTTGATCGCGGAACGCAGGAAGTCGGAGTTGGTTACGCCGCTGATTTCGGACGGATATTGCATCGCCAGGAACAGACCTGCGCGTGCGCGCTCGTCTACTTCCATTTCCAAAAGGTCGTCGCCATTCAACAGCACTTCGCCGTCTGTTACCTCATATTTGGGATGACCCATCAGCGTAGATGCCAGTGTCGATTTACCGGTACCATTCGGTCCCATGATCGCGTGTACTTCGCCGCCCTTGATTTCCAGATTCAGACCTTTGAGGATCTCCTTGTCCTCGATCTTGGCGCGAAGGTTTTTTATTTGCAAATGCGGTACTGCTGTCATCTGAATTCCCTCCATACACAGAAGTGAGTTGGTAATTCTCAATCCATTCTCAATAACTATCTTATAATAAGAATAATTATAAATCAAGGAATGGAACATATCTGTATTTTTTATATCATTATATTTAGAAAGTCTGTTTTTGCTTCAAAAAACCTTTCCAAATACAGTGACCACGTAAGCATTTTCCCCCATGCAACTTTTTCCAATACATCGCTTGGCATTTCCCAGGAACTTTTCCGCCTGCGTACCACAAAAAGGCACAGGTGCGTACAGCCCATTCAGCAGCTTGTCTCATGTTGGATACGAATCCGAACCGTTCGTTTTTTTTTCGCTGAAAAAGCCTCCTATGGAAGCTTACCTGACCCTTTTGCGCCAGTCAAATAGAAAAGCGGTGAGAACTGCCTGGCTGCTCTCGCCGTGGAAAAGCAAAACGGCCAGACGCGATTGTCCAGCCGTTTTTTCGTATAGATCGCCATTGCTTACGCTTTTGGGCCTGCTTTGGCAATGTCGGTTGCATCCGGGAACTTTTTCTGGAAGTTCTCGATGAAGCGTGCAGCCAGTTCAGCGGCTTGCTTGTCGTAGTCTTCCTTGTTTGCCCATGTGTTGCGCGGCTGAAGCACTTCTGCCGGCACGTTCGGGCAAGTGGTTGGCACTTGTACGCCGAATGTTGCGTCTTCCACGTACTCTACCTTTTCCAGATCGCCGTTCAGCGCTGCTGTTACCATTGCACGGGTGTAGGAGAGCTTCATGCGCTGTCCGACACCGACAGGGCCGCCCGTCCAGCCTGTATTTACGAGGTATACTTGCACATCGCGTTCGTCGATCTTTTTCCCCAGCATTTCCGCATACACAACCGGATGCAGCGGCAGGAATGGGGAGCCGAAGCATGTGGAGAACTCGGTTTGCGGAGTAGTGACACCGCGCTCTGTACCAGCCATTTTGCTGGTGTAGCCGGACAGGAAGTGGTACATGGCCTGTTCCTTGTTCAGCTTGGAGATCGGAGGCAGCACGCCGAACGAATCGGCTGTCAGGAAAATGATGACGTTTGGCTGACCGCCCACACCTGGGATCACAGCGCCGGAGATTGCATCTACCGGATAGGCTGCGCGCGTGTTTTCCGTGTATTTCGTGCTGTCGTAGTCAGCGACATGGGTATCCGGATCAACATCGACGTTTTCGAGTACGGTACCGAACTGGATGGCGTTCCAGATTTGCGGCTCGCCCTCTTCGGACAGCTTGACGCATTTTGCGTAGCATCCGCCCTCGATGTTGAATACGCCATTGTCAGACCAGCCATGCTCGTCGTCCCCGATCAGGAAGCGGTTCGGGTCAGCGGACAGCGTTGTTTTGCCTGTGCCGGACAATCCGAAGAACAGCGCGACATCCCCGTCTTTGCCCACGTTGGCCGAGCAGTGCATAGGCAGAACGTTGCGCTCAGGCAGCAGCATGTTCATGACGCTGAAAATCGACTTTTTCATCTCGCCCGCGTACTCAGTGCCGCCGATCAAAACGGTTTTTTGCTCGAAGCTCAGAACGATGAAAGTTTCGGAGTTTGTGCCGTGTACGTCTGGATTCGCCTTGAAGCCAGGTGCGTAAAGTACGGTAAACTCAGCCTCGTGTGTCGCCAGTTCCTCGGCAGTAGGACGGATGAACAGCTGACGGGCAAACAGGCTGTGCCAAGCGTATTCTGTTACAACCCGGATTGGCAGACGATAGGTGACGTCTGCACCGGCAAAACCGTCAAACACAAACAGTTCGCTTTTGCCTTGCAGGTATCGCAGCACGTCCTGCTGGAGTACCTGGAACTTCTCTGGAGAAATCGGCTGGTTGACCGGACCCCAGTTGATCTTATCGTGTACGGAAGCTTCGTCCACCACAAATTTGTCCTTTGGCGAACGGCCTGTAAACTTGCCTGTCAGCGCATTGAGCGCCCCCTTATCAGTCAAAATCCCTTCGCCACGCTTTACTGCCATCTCCACGAGTCCAGCTACGGACAGGTTGCGATATACCTGTGTAGCACCCAGAATGTCAGCAAGCTTGTGAACCGTATTGGTTTCCATGTGTGAACGATCTCCTTCCCAAAATGTATATCCTATCCAGTTTCTTGATAGTGACTTTTCATACTGTCGTCTGATTTGTAATTAGTATATCACATTTAGCTAAATAAGCCACATAATTTTATAATCTCTTGTGGAGAATGTGTGAATAACCTCTCGAGTAGTTTTCCCCAACCAACAGTATTTCAGTTCTTCTGCTCTATGTCCACCCTTTCGTAAATGAACACATATTCCGAAAATTCCGCTGGTCTGGCCAGTTCGCATCGGCAGCGGCCGGGCGTAAGGCTTGCGAACCGCAAAAAACCCGCTGCATGAGCGGGTTGTCCTGCCTGTTCGTTTAGCGGGAGGCTTGTCCTTTGACCTTTTCAAAGGTACGCATGATGACACGGCTGAGAATCTCGACGCCGTCCCGCAGTGCCGACCGTTCGAACTTCATCTGCGGGTGGTGCAGTCCAGGCTGCAAATCGCAGCCGAGAGCCAGCATGGTCGCCTTGATGTGCGGACGCTCTACCGTATAATAATGAAAGTCTTCTGCTCCCGGGCTGACAGGAGCTGCCTTGAGGTTGTCCGCCCCGAGCACATCGACAATCGCCTGCTCCATCAGTCCTTTTGCTTCCTCATCCACTTCGGCTGCCACCATTCGCGGCCCGGCCGCAAGCTCGATAGATGCCTGGTAGGAGGTTGCAATCCCTTCGATCATCTGATGGACGCGGCCAACCAGTTCCTCCATCGCCTGGTTCGTTTGCGCCCGCAAATCAAGGGCAAACTTCGCCTTGTCCGGAATGATGTTGTAGCTCTCCCCTCCGGCTTGCAGCATGGTCATTTTCACGGTAGCCGGTACCATCGGATTGATATGGATTTGTCCGATCCCGGAAATGATCGCACCTGCCACTTCAATCGCATTGATTCCAAGGTGCGGCCTCGCTCCGTGTGCAGATACGCCTGTTATTTCGCCGTACAAAAACATCGCGGCACCGTTGTAAATGGCAGGGCCTGCGGTTCCGTTCGCCATTTCCTGAATCGGACGAAGATGAACGCCGTACAAATAGTCGATGTCGTCCACGACGCCTTTTTCCACCAGCTTCAGGGCACCTGTTCCTTTTTCTTCGGCGGGCTGGAACAAAATTTTCAGCGTTCCCGGCGGCTTGTATCCGGAGGCGATCAATGCCTCTACGGTTTCGACAATCATGGTCATATGCGCGTCATGCCCGCAGGAATGATTGGCGCGCCACTCTCCGTCCACTTCCTGCCACAGCGCATCAATATCCGTGCGCAGCCCGACGACAGGCTTTCCTTCCCCCCACTCTGCGACAAGCCCCGTACAATCCGCAAAGGTGGTCACTTTAAGCCCCAGTGCCTGCATTCTCTTCGCCAAATATTTCGTCGTCTCGACTTCCTGCCAGCTAATTTCCGGATTCGCATGCAAGTGACGGAATGTTTCGTCAATCGACTGCACACGAGCCGCGATTGTCTCTTTCAATGCCAAGCGATCAGACATAGTTGCGCCTCCCCCATCGTTTCCTCTTATTATAGCACAGTGGAGCGCCTTTATTTGGAAAAGGAGCCTCAGCCCGCCTTTATTTGCACGTCAACCGCAAAATCGCATCAAGCTTCAACTGGTCGCGCAGTGTTCCTGCTATGTGTACTTGCTGCTTGGCCAAAGCGTAGACCAGCTCGTCCCCGCCAAACAGCATCTCCATCTGCCGCTCGTCTCCCCTGACGATCAGATCGGCGGACTGCTCCTCCTCCCAGACGCCTGCCGAGATGCTGCCTTTTGATACCGTGATCTGCCACCGCGACTGCGTGTCGTCAACGACGATTCCGATCCTCTTTTCCCAGCCCGCAGTTACATGGCGCAAGTGCGTTTTCTTTTGCAAACGTTCGCCTACCTCATGGAGCAGTCTGCCCAGTCCGATCATGAATCCGTCCCCCTCTCTTCTCCCATTGGGTTCGCGGCTCGCGCAGTCGAATCCTTTGGCGAGGGATGAGAACCACTGTCGGGTCTTGTCAGGGAGAGCGACTTTTTCTCGACAGGCTTTTTCAGCGGTTGGGCAAAAATGAAAAGAGCACCCGCGACCGCAGATGCTCTTGGTATCCATCCGTTATTCATCAAATTCGTCTTTATCCAGCCGGACCTCCAGATGGTGGCCGTCCGGTGTCTCAAAATACAAGTTGTAGCTCGTAGGCTGCGTAATCGGACCGCGGTAGCAAATGTTTTCCGCCTCCAGCTTGTCGACCAGATAGTCGAGCTCAGCGCGGCTCGTTACCGAGAAAGCAAGGTGATCGACTTGCCCTACGCCGCCTTTGCCTTCTCCCCCGCCATGCGGATGGAGACCGATCCGTGTGTATGTGCCGATTTGAAAGTAGACAGGCGCTCCTTCCACCATATTCTCTTCCGGGATGGGGACTTCCAAAATGTCCTTAAAAAACCGAGCTACCTTCACGACATCGCTGCAATTCAATGCGATGTGGTGAACGCCTTTCAAATGAAACATTCACACTGCCTCCCACGTCAACTAAAGGTCATGCGCTTTTTTGCGACACCTGCTTGCGTATATTGTACTGCTTCAGTCGATCGCTTAACCGTGTTAAACGAATCATGAGTGCTTCGCGCCACTCTTCATCTTTTAACTCCTTGGCAATACCGAGCAAATCCAGGGAAATATCAATCTGCTGCTTCAAGACATCGGAGAAGCTCGCTGCTTCATCCGTCATGGTACAATTCTCAAACAACTCGGATGTATTGTCAACACTCACAAAATCAGCGAAATCGACTTCGGGCGCCTGATCCCCCTGAGCATATTCTACTAAAATTTCGTACTCTCCCTCAATAGCGGGATGAACCTCAATTCTGTCACAAACAGGACAAAACATGATGGGGACGTTGTGTACAAGCGTTCTATAATGACGGACTGAGCCTACGGAACCAACCATTCCTGCACCGCAGCAAAAACTCATAAATAGTCTCCCTCCTTCTTCCCCAAACAGCGAAAAGCGTAAGACGCGTCTGGTCGAAACTCTCTGTCTGTACCCGCATTGTAACCCGTAACCCTGCTGATGCTCTACCGCAAAAAGATGCCAATCAATTTATGGTAAACCGAATTGTCATACCATTGTACTCGATTTGTCTGCGTTTGAACACCATTTTCTGATTAGTTAGAAGATTTATCGCGATTCCCAAATATTGTTGTAAAAAAGTTTGGATTAAGCCGATAACGGGAATAAGTACACAGCTAGTCATATGTAAAAGGAGAGCGGTACTATGTTTCGTTTTAAAAGCCTTCGTGCACGGACACTTGCAATTACGCTTCCTGTAATTGTCCTGACTTTCGTGCTTCTGATGAGCATGGCCTTCATGTTCTCCTATGCCCAGTTGAACAAGGAACTGACCGAAAAAATGAACTACCAGCTGGACTTGCTCGGCAACAAAGTGGAGCAGGAACTGGAAGCGCACAGCAAAGTAACGCTGAACATGGCTCGGGTAATCGAAATGAGTCCGATTACTTATTCGCTGGAGCAGTTGGATTCCCTGCTGACGAAAACGGTTCCCATCAATGAAACGTCTGTCGGCATGGGGATTTTCATGGAGCCGTACGCTTTTGATCCGGCCAAGCAGTTCGTTTCCACTTACGGGGCCAAAAAAGACGGCAAGGTGAGCATCACATACGAGTACAATTCACCTGCCTTCAATTATCCGACGCAAGAATGGTACAAGATCGGTGCCTCGACAAAAAAAGCGACGGATTACACCCCGCCTTACTATGACGAGATTTTGAAGCTTCCGATGACGACTGTCGTTGCTCCGTTTTACTCTCCGGACAAAAAGCTTTTGGGGGTAGCAACGGACGACATCACGCTCACGGATATTCAAACGATGGTCTCGGGTACAAAAGTAGGCGAGACTGGCTGGGCCTTCCTGCTCGACCAGGGCGGCAAGTACCTGTCCCATCCACAGTCGGACAAGATGATGGTGGAATCCGTGCAAACCGACAGCAACACGTCGCTCGCAGAGATCGGTCCCGGTCTGCTCGCCGAAAGCGAGGGCATGAAAACTTTTTCCGACGACAATGGCGTCAACCGTGTATATTTCAAAAAAATCCCTTCCGCAAATTGGACGATCGCGCTCGTCATGCCGGAAAATGAATTTGCCAAACCGCTGAACGCTCTGGCTTACCAGCTTGTCACTGTCAGTCTGCTCGGGCTGTTGATCCTGATTGCCGTCATTTATTTTTTCAGCAAATATTTGACCGGACAAATCAACAAGGCCAACCAGCTCTCGGAAGCTCTGTCCTCCGGTGATTTCACCGCTTCGATGGATGTCAAGACGGTCGATGAGATGGGCGTCATGGCGAGCCGGTTCAATGCGATGACCGCCACCTTGCGCGAAACGCTCAGCCAGGTCAGCTACAGCGCCCAACAAGTCGCCGCTACCTCCGAACAGCTGATGGCGAGCGCCGAGCAGACGAGCAAGGCGACGGAGCAGATTGCCCAATCCGTTCAGGAGATTGCCTACGGAACAGAGCAGCAGGTCGATGCGACCAATCAGGGCAGCGATGTCATCAACGAGATCGCCCGGCATATTTCCGTAATGGAAAAAGGAATCGAGGAAGTCAATTCCTCTACCCGCGATGCCAATCGTCAGGCGACGGAAGGCAATCAGATGGCGGCCAAGACAGTGGAGCACATGACGGTGATTCACGGACAAATGGAACAAACCGCGTCGGTGGTCAACGCACTGGGACAGCGCTCCCAGGAGATCGGCCAAATGATCGAGCTGATTACCTCCATTGCCAGCCAAACCAATCTGCTCGCCTTAAATGCAGCAATCGAGGCAGCCAGAGCCGGCGAGCAGGGACGAGGCTTTGCCGTTGTCGCTGACGAGGTACGCAAGCTGGCTGAACAATCCAGCTCGGCAGCCGAGCAGGTAAGCAACATCGTCGCCGACATTCAGCGCGATACGGAATCGGCCATCGCGGCCATGAGCCATGGCTCCGCCATCCTGGGAGAAGGCATGACGCTGGTCAACGCGACCGGAACAGCTTTCGAACAAATTGCCGACTCTACCGCCCACTTGCTGACCCGCACAGACGAAGTGTCAGCGGAGATGAAACAAATCAGCCAGGAAATGCAAGCCATCGTGACAGCAATCGACCATATTTCCCAAATCGCCATGCAGTCTGCGGGCAACTCGCAAACCGTTGCCGCCGCGGCAGAAGAGCAGAATGCATCGATGGAAGAAATATCGGCAGCAGCGACCATGCTTGCGAAGATGGCAGAAGAGCTGAACGATACGGTGCGCTCGTTTAAGCTCAGTTAACGGGTTGATGTTTTTGCGCTCTATAGGGAAAGGCTTCGCCTGGCAGTTAGTCGCCTGGCGAAGCCTTTTTCTTTTAATAGGGGAGGGTGGATACCACACATTTATCCAAAATACGTGCTATCATTTTTTTGTACAATTAGATCGGCTCCTCAAGGGTGGTCGGCTCATCCCCAATGAGAGGGGGTGAGGCTGATGGAGGTTTATCAGGCGTTGGCGTTGATGCTCATGTTCGGCATGTTCATCCTCGCTTAGCTCACGTACCTCAAAAAGAAGTAGACCGCCCTTGAGCTTGCGAGGCCAGGCGGCCAGTTCCTCTCTTGCCAGAGGTCCAATTTTCCTGTTTTCTCTTTCCACTGCGGCAACGCTCTACCAGCCTCTGCCTGCTAAAAAAGCCAGGGCACCACATGCCCCGGCTTTTTGTGTGACTTGCAACCTATTCTTTTACCATAGACTCGTACTTGTCGGCATCCAGCAGCTTGTCCAGCTCTGCTGCGTCGTCCATCTCGACAGCGATCATCCAGGCCTGCTCATAAGGCGAAGAGTTCACCAGCTCTGGTGCATCTTCCAGTTCGCTGTTTACTTCCACTACTTTTCCGGATACAGGAGCGTACAGCTCGGATACGGTTTTCACCGACTCCACACTGCCAAATGGCTCATCCTGTTTGATTGTCGCGCCTACCTCTGGCAACTCGACAAACACGATGTCACCCAGCTCTGATTGAGCAAAAGCGGTAATTCCGATGTACGCTTTGTTGCCCTCTACTCGCACCCACTCATGCTCTTCACTGTAACGTAGATTTTTCGGGAATTCCATCGTTTTCATATCCTCCTATCGGGTACAATCCACTACACATACATTATTAGACGAACATTCGCGGATTCCTCTTCGCTTAAAAAAATTCTGAGGCACTGCTCAGCAAGCGATTTCAACATCTGTATCTTTTTCCAAATTAGGCGGATGAATACCTGTGATTTTCAGACCGCTGCCGCCGATTTGTCACGCCATACGGGATTGGCGTGCAGCCTATACCCCTGCTCGTCTTGTGAGAATGCCCGACTCCGCAATCGAGCGAGCCGCCTGGCGCAGCACTTCCGGGCTTTGCACGAGCGCGATCCGCACGTAACCTTCCCCTTCATCGCCAAAGGCGCTGCCGGGGATGACGACCACTCCTGCTTCTTCCAAAAGCGCAATGGCAAACTCGCGGGAGGTCCAGCCTTTTGGCACGGGTGCCCAGACGAACATTGTCGCTTTTGGCGGCTCAATGTCCCAGCCCGCCTCAGCCAGTGCTGTCAGCAAGACGTCGCGGCGCTCCTGGTAGACAGGGCCGACACTGTTCTTGCCGCCTGCTTCCCGATCCATGCGCAAAGCTGCGACTGCCATCTGCTGGACTGGCAAGAAGACGCCGTAGTCGACATTCGACTTGACGATCGCCAGCGGCTTGATAATCTCGCTGTTGCCGACTACATAGGCAATCCGGCAGCCCGCCATGTTGAAGCTCTTGGAAAAAGAGTTGAACTCGATCCCGACCTCTTTGGCTCCCGGCGCTTGCAGGAAGCTGGGCGGACGGTAGCCGTCAAAAGCCATCTCCGAATAAGCGAGGTCGTGGACAACGATGATGTCGTGACGCTTGGCGAATGCGACGACCTCTGTGAAAAAGTCGACGGTGGCCACAGCCGACACCGGATTGTTCGGATAGTTCAGAATCATGAATTTCGCACGGGCTGCAATCTCGTCCGGGATGTCCGCGAGCTTCGGCAAAAAGCCGTTTTCAGCGCGCAGCGGCATCCGGTAAGGAATCGCCCCTGCCAGATGCACGCTCCCCTCGTAAATCGGGTAGCCGGGATCAGGCACGAGTACGATGTCCCCCGGATCGGTCCAGGCCAAAGCAAAGTGCGCGAGTCCATCCTGTGAGCCCATCAGGGAGTGAACCTCGCCGTCCGGCGCAAGCTCCACGCCGAAACGGTATTGATACCAGCGCGCCACTTCCTCGCGAAAGGCTGCAGTGCCCTCGCTCAAGGCGTAGCCAAATGCGCCTGGCTGTCTGGCAGCATCGAGCAAAGTCTCCAGCAACTGGTCTTCAGGCGGCTGATCGGGGCTGCCGATACTCAAATCGTACACAGCCCTTTTTTTCGCGACTTCTTTTTTTCGCGCAGCCATCTCGGAAAAAATCGCGGCAGACAGGTTTTGCAATCTTTTGGACGGTTGGCGCATCTTCTACTTGCCTCCCCACGCTTTTTCCAGCTCGTCTTCCTTGAAGCCCAGCGTCACCGTGTCATCGCTTGCCAAAAGAGGGCGCTTGATGAGCTTGCCGTTGGAAGCGAGCAAGTCGAGCATTTCCTCTTCTGTCATCGTCGGCAGCTTGTCCTTTAGCCCAAGTTCACGGTATTGCACACCGCTGACATTGAAAAACTTGCGCAGGTCAAGCCCGCTCGTCCGCCAAATCCGGCGAAGTTCCTCCTTGGAAGGCGGCGCATCGACAATCGGCACTTCCTCGAAGCTCACCTTGTGGTCTGTCAGCCATTTTTTCGCTTTGCGGCATGTATCGCATTTGTTGTACAAATACGCTTTCATGGTCATGCTCCATTCCCTCGCTTTTCGTTATGGAGTGATTCTCTCTGGTAAAAGAATACCACACCGTTCCGGACAATGTTTGCCTGAACTTATGCACTATGCAGGGCGGCTCGCCTTGATCTCCACCTGGTAGCCGGCATGCTTGCGCACCTGAAAAACGCCGTTTTCAAAAATCAGGTACTGCGCCTTGACGCCGATCAGCCGTCCGCCGAGCTGCTCCTCTTTGTCCAACGTTTTCGAATTGATCTTGTCCAGCGACTCCAAGATCGGATATGTAATATCCACCCATTCGTCTTCCCTGTATTGAAAAGGTTTGAACGCTTCGGGAAACTGGCTGTACACCTCGTCGCGCATGGCAAGCAGGTCGACTTCCTTGACGTCGCCCTTGAGCATTTTGCGCCAGTTGGTTTTATCTGGCAAAAATTGGCTGAGATGATACTCCAGCTCCCCCGCCATCCGGCGCGTCGGCACTTCCGCAATCGGGATCGCGCGAATCGCCCCCTGATCGACCCAGCGTTTGAGCTGGTTGTGCTTGCGCGTCAGTCCGACCTTGATGTCGCTGGAAACGGCCAGATAGACGTAATGCGGGATCATGCAGTATTGCTCACCGAAGCTTTCGTCCCGGCACGTCCCCTGGTCAAAATGACATTCGTGCGGCTTGACGATGCACAAGTCATTTTCCGGCAGTTTGGTAAAACAGGGGTAGCAGTACCCGTTGTTAAATGTTTTGTTCGTTTTGCGCCCGCAGGCGATGCAGTTTTTTTGTCCCAGATAGGAAATGGTCAGTTCGCTGCCAAGCCATTCATTTAAAGGCAGACGGTCTTCACCGATGTTCAGGTAGTAGTCGACCGGCTTTTCCCGCCCGTGATAATCGTGGGTCAGACCGTGCAAAATACCGCGGAGTTCCACTTCATTCTCTCCTCTCCGATTGTACAGTCCTTTCATTTTACCATATCGCCTGTGTACACCGGACGCTGTTTTCTTTTGGCAGCATGTTTTGCAAAGCGCCGGGTGAACCTAAACTATCTCAATCAAAAGGAGGGCGTCCGTCATGAGCCGCGTCGTGCTGTACGCTTTTTTGCTGGCCTGCCTGCTCGGCTGCGGAATAACTCCTGCCCTGGCCCGTGAACTGCTCCCCTCTTACGAACCGATTCACCGGATCGACACGAACAAAAAAGTGGTCGCCCTGACCTTTGACGATGGCCCCGATGCGACCTACACCCCGAAAATTTTGGAGGTGCTCCACAAAAACCGGGTGCCCGCCACCTTTTTCGTGCTCGGCTCCCAGGTGGACAAACATCCAAAGATGCTGCAATGGATTTACAAGGCCGGACACGAGATCGGCAATCACGGCTACCATCATGTTGACTTGAACAAGCTGACAGAACACGAGGTGTACGAGGACATCAAGCGAGCCGAACGCTCCATTCTGAGAACGACGGGCATTCTCGCCCAATACTACCGTCCCGCCGGAGGTGTCCTGACCCACGACGTCATGAATGCAGTGCAGGCAAGCGGCTACGACATCATCCACTGGTCGGTCGATCCGCGCGACTGGTCCCTGGCGAGAACGGCGTCCGTCATAGCCAAAAGCGTGAAAAGCAACGTATCGTCCGGCGACATTATTTTGTTCCACGATGGCGGCCTGAACCAGAAGCAAACCGTCGCAGCCCTGCAGGAGCTCATCAGTGACCTGCGCTCGCAAGGCTACCGTTTTGTCACCGTCTCGCAACTGCTGGATGAAGCAAAGTAAAAAGCACCAACGCCTCGCTCTTTCGCGAAGCTGCTGGTGCCTTGTTTTTTAGACCAGAACTTTTCCGAGAAAAGAACGCAGCCGCTCATGACTGGTGTTGTCGAATAGCTCCTTGGGGCTTCCTTCGGCCATAATTACGCCCTGGTCCATGAAAATGATGCGGTCGGCGACTTCACGGGCAAATCCCATCTCGTGCGTGACTACAACCATCGTCATGCCTTCCTTGGCCAGATTCTTGATGACGGTCAGCACCTCTCCGACCAGCTCCGGATCGAGTGCGGAGGTCGGCTCGTCAAACAGCATGACTTTCGGATTCATCGCCAGCGCACGGGCGATCGCCACCCGCTGCATCTGTCCCCCCGACAACCTGTCCGGATACACATCTGCCTTGTCTTCCAGCCCGACCTTTTTCAGCAGCTCCAGACCCTGCTTGCGCGCTTCCTCCTGCGCGACCTTTTTCACCTTGACCGGCGCCAGCATGACGTTTTCCAGAACGGTCTTATGCGGAAACAGGTTGAAGCGCTGGAACACCATCCCGACTTCTTCCCTGACCTTGTTAATGTCTGTCTTGGGGTCTGACAAGTCATGCCCGTTGATGACGATCCTCCCGCTGGTCATTTGCTCCAGTTGGTTCAGACAGCGCAAAAAGGTACTTTTTCCCGAGCCCGACGGCCCAATGACACACACGACTTCCTTTTCCGCCACCTGTGTCGTAATTCCTTTCAATACCTGAAGCTCTCCGTAGCTTTTCGTCAAATCGGTCACTTGAATAATCATTGTCATCCCCCTAGTAACGGTAAATGCGTTTTCTGTATCTTTTACATAACTATATTGTACCGCAATAGTTTGAAAATTGCATGAATAGTCTGCAACCTACACCCCATTTTCATTCGGAGGATGTTTCTTTTTTCGTAGCAGATTTGCTTCCTAAGACCCTTTTTGCAGCCCGTCTTTTCACCGATATTGTAAACAACCGAGCCTATTTCACTCCGAGGAGGTAGATATATGCGCAAGAAAAAAGGAATCAGCATCCTCGCCCTGGGTCTTTCCCTGGCTCTGCTCGGCCAGCTGTCACCCGTATCGGGAGTTTTTGCTCCTGTCGCTGCCGCACAGCAAGTTGCAGTCAAATCGGTGTCCACGTATGGCATCCAGCTCGGAATGAGCACAGCTCAGGTCGAGCAAAAGCTGGGCAAGCCCGCACGCAAAGACCCAAGCCACACCGGAGTAGAATGGTGGATTTACAACCAAGATTTGAACAACTACATCCAGGTCGGCATCCAAAACGACAAAGTCGTCACCCTGTTTACAAACGGAGCAAAAACCAACATCGGGGGAATCACGATCGATTCCACCACCAAAGCCTTGCAGGATGCGTGGGGAGCGCCGCAAAGCACCTTGACCATTACCCCGTCATTGCGCATCCAGGACAATACGCTCAAGCACCCGACCTATATCCATAACGGTCAGGTCATCACCTTTTCCATCGATCAACTGGGCGGCAACAAAGTGGCAGGTGTCCGCATCTCCACACCGGAGCACTTCGCCACAATCGCCATGGGCCTGATGTACCCGATTGTCTATACACAATTGCCGGCACAGCCAAAGCTGACAGACGCCCAGATCAAGCAAGCCGCCATTGCTTATGAGAAAGAAAATTTCGATTTGCTGAACGTAGCACGGCTGCGTGCCAAATTGCCTGTCCTGACTTGGGACGAGCAGGTAGCGGCCGTCGCCAGGGCGCACAGCAACGACATGGCGCAACACAACTACTTCAGCCATCACTCACCGACAACCGGGAGCCCGTTTGACCGCCTGAAAAAAGCAGGCATCCGCTACAGCTACGCGGGCGAAAACATCGCCTACGGCCAACTGGACGGGATCGAAGTCCATATGGGCTGGATGAACTCCTCCGGTCATCGGCAAAATCTGTTGAATCCAAACTACAGGCAGTTGGGCGTCGGCGTCGTCATCAAAGACGGCCAGCCGTTCTACACGCAAAATTTCATCAGGAAATAATCGCGCAAAAAAGACACGCCAGCACGAATGCCATGGCGTGTCTTTTTGTTGCCAAAATGGAAGTTACTTCTGCGCAGCCGCGTTCGCAGCAGGAGCTGGCGGCGGAGCCTGACCCTCTTCGGAAAAGAACGGGATGACGACCAGACTGAGGATGAAAAACAAAATCCAGACGAGCCCCCGCTTGAAAATGCACGGTGTCAGCATCGGGTCAACCCCTTCCAAAAAACACTTCTTCTATAACAATACGCTTCCCTCCCCTGCGCCCGTTTATACTTTTTCTCACAGAAAAACCCGGTTTCGCCCAGAAGATCGATGAAGTCCGCGACGGCTTCTTTATGGACAGATGTCAGCCTTGCTTTTGCAAAGGCAGCGAGTAGTGCTCTTTCTGAGACTTGCTGTTTTTGGCAAACAGACAGGCAGCGGCGAAGACCACCAGGAACGCTCCCATCAGCCAAAACATCGTCCACGGCTCCCACAGCTCCATGAGCAAACCGTTGACGTTTGGCGCAAGAATGCTCGCTACCCCAAAGTTGATTCCCGCTATAATCCCCGCAGTCGGCACCATGGCCGCAGGCAAAATATCGGCCGAATAGGCCAGACCGAGCGAATAGAAAGACCCGACGGCCGCCCCGGCAATCCCGAGCAGCAGCATCATCAGCCAGACGTTCTCCCCGGCCAGCGGGAACAGGAAAAAGGCAATGCTTCCGACGATGGCACAGGTGAGCATCACTTGTCTGCGCCCGATCCGGTCGCTCAGTGTCCCCAGCGGCATTTGCAAAATAATGCTGCCCACCACGAACGATGGAAGAATCAGGGAAACCCATTCCAGCGACAAGCCTGTGCGCAATGCATAGACCGGAAAGCTGCCGTTGAGCGACGTCTCCATGAACCCGTATAAAAAGGAAGGAATCAGCGACAGCCAGCCGATGCGCAAAACGGTAGCGTATTTGTTTTGCTTCTTTTCCGTTTGCTTGAGCTGTTCGGGATATTCGTTTTGAATCCGCGACAAAAGCAAAATGGCAATGGCGTACAAAAACAGCAAAACGCCAAAAGGAACCCACAGCCCAAGCGGCAGCAGATTCAAGCCAAGCGGCCCGATGCTAAAGCCTACGCCGTACGCCAGCCCGTACAAGGACAGGTCGCGTCCCCGCGTTTCTGGCGCGGCAATTTTTGTCACCCACATCTGACTGGAGTAATGCAGGGCGGTGTCGCCAATCCCCATCAGCAAGCGTAAAACAAACCAGACAGCCAGGTGGCTGAACAGCGGAATCAGTGCCGTTGCAATCGTGAGCAGCAGCATTCCCCACAAAATCGTGGAACGGTAGCCGATTCGCCTGAGCGGACTTTCCAGCAAAGGCGAGGCGATCACCATTCCCACATACAAAGCGGCGGCGTTCAGTCCGTTTATGACCGACGAGACGCCCTGCTTTTCCAAAAGCACAGCCAAGAGCGGAATGCTCAAGCCTTGGCTCAAGCCCGATATGGCCACAACCAGAATCAACACCCAAAAGGTATATCTCGATGAAGACATGGTGTTGAAGCTCCTTTCCCCTAAATCCTCTATCCATTCACTTTAACGTAAAAGACTCCCCTGTTGAAGCTGGTACATTTTTTGATACAGTCCATCCTGTGCCATCAGTTCGTCATGTGTTCCCCGCTCTACGATTTCTCCACGGGACAAAACGAGAATCTGGTCGGCGTGCTGGATGGTTGACAAACGGTGGGCGATGATAAACGTCGTTCGCCCGCGCGACAGGACGTGCAGCGCTTCCTGGATCGCAAGCTCCGTTTCGCTGTCGATGCTCGCCGTCGCCTCGTCAAGAATCAATATCGCCGGATCGGCCACCAGTGCCCGCGCAAATGAAATGAGCTGCCGCTGTCCCGCTGACAACGTCATGCCGCGCTCGACAACAGGCTCGTCGTACCCTTGCGGCAGGCGCGTAATAAATTCGTCGGCCCGCACTGCCTTGGCGGCCTGCACGACTTTTTCATCGGAAATCGCGTCGTTGTACATGCGAATGTTGAAGCCAATGCTGCCCGTAAACAAAAACGGGTCTTGCAGCACCAGCCCGATATGACTGCGCAGCGAGTGCGTGTCGATCTGGCGCATGTCTTTTCCGTCGATCAGGATGCGCCCTTTTGTCACCGGATAAAAGCCGAGCAGCAAGTTCATCAGCGAGCTTTTGCCCGACCCGGTATGGCCGACGAGCGCAATCGTCTGGCCCGGCTTCGCGGTGAACGAGACGTTTTTCAGCACGTACTCCTCTTCGTTGTAGGCAAACGACACCTGGTCGAACACCACTTCCCCGCGCGGCCGCGCGATTGGCTCTCCGGCTTTCGGCGATTCGACCGCCGTGTCCAAAATATCGAAGACGCGTGTCGCCGAGATCGTCGCCTGCTGCATTTGCGACAGACGGTTCATAATCATGTTGATCGGCTCGAAAAAGCGGCCCATGTAATCGACGAAAGCAAACAGCGCCCCGAACGAAATGACGCTGTGAAACGACGCCGAGCCGTAGTACCAGATAATCAAGGTCAGGGCGATTTTCCAGATCAGATCGACAGCGGGCCGCAGCAGAAGCGACTCCAGGTTGATTTCCTTCATCCGCACCTTGAAGTAGCTTTCGTTCACCTGCGCGAACTCTTTTTGCACGCCTTCCTCGCGGCGAAACGCCTGGACAATCGCCATGTTCTGGATCATTTCGTTGATCGTCGCGTTCATGTCGCCGAGCTTCGCCCGAATCACTGCGTAGTAGCGGGAGCTGTACTTTTGATAGAAGTAAACCAGAAGCGCAAGCAGCGGCACCGTCAGACAGCAAAACAGCGCCAGCTGCGGCTGGAGCACGAACAGCGCGATCAAAATTCCGATCAAATAAATGCCATTTTGCACAAATGTGGCCAGCACGCTCACGTACAGCTCGCGAATCGCCTCGGTGTCGTTGCTCACGCGGGAGACGAGAGAGCCAACCGGCGTCTTGTCAAAAAAGGACACAGGCAGCTTTTGCAAATGCACGAACAGCTTCATCCGCATCTGCTGAATGATGCGCTGGGCAATCGTTTGCAGCCACAAAATCTGCACGTAGTTAAAGCCTGCCGACAGCAAAATCAGCGCTCCGTACCCGACCGACAGCCAGATGATCGGCTGCACGTCGTTTTGGTACATCGCCAAAACTTCTTCGCCCGTCAGGCGGATTCCTGTCGGGGCCGCACTCGTTCCCGCCGCATCGCCAGCCGTCACCGCAAAGCGCTCCCGGCCATTTTCCGGCTCAATCGGCGTGAACTGCTTCTCGCCATTTTGCTCGATTTTTCCCTCGATCAAGTAATACGTCGTGCCTTCCGCAACGACGGTCACTTCGTTCGCCTGGATGCTGCCGGGTGTCAAGCCCGCATCGGCCAGCATATCTTCCCGTACATAGTAGCGATCGTTTATCGCCACCGCCACGTCCTTTTGCACCTGCGGCTTTTCTGCAAACTCGTACCAGGGCTTCTGGATGGCGAGAATGTGGTTGTCGATCATCACCTTCGCCAGAAACGGTCCCGCCAGCTCCGCACTCGTCCCGAGCAGAAGCAGGATCAGCGCTCCCGCTATTTGCTTCTGAAACGGCCGGGCAAACGCGGCCAGCCGCTTCCATACCTGTTCTTTTCCCACGAAACGCTCTCCCCCTCTTCGCGGCCTAGCCGGCAACATCCCGCTCCATTTGCTGCCTGCGATACTGCTCCGCATACCAGCCATTTTGCTGCATCAGCTCATCATGTGTTCCCCGCTCGACAATCCGCCCTTCGTCCAGCACGAGAATCAGTTCGGCGTGCTGCACGGCAGACAGGCGGTGCGCGGTAATAATCGTCGTTTTATGGGCACGCTCCTCGCGCAAATGACGCAAAATCGCCTCTTCCGTCCGGGCGTCAACAGCCGACAAGGAATCGTCGAGAATGAGGATGCCTGCATCGAGCAGCAAAGCTCTGGCGATGGAAACCCGCTGTTTTTGCCCGCCTGACAGCGTCACGCCCTTTTCGCCCACCATCGTTTGCAGGCCATCGCGGAACTGGGCCAGATCATTGTCCATTTCCGCCAGCTTGAGCGCGTGCAGAATCTCCGCCTCGGTCGCTTGCGGCCTTCCAAATGCCACGTTTTCCGCAATCGTCCGCGAGAACAGCAAATGCTCCTGCGGCACATAGGCGATTTTTTCCCGCAGCGCGGCAAAGGACAGCTGTTCAATCGGCACGCCGCCGACAAACAGCGACTGCTCCTTCAACTCGTATTGATGCAACAGGGCGCGGCACAGCGTCGACTTGCCGCTCCCCGTCCGCCCGACAATGCCCAGCGTCTCGCCTTCCCCAAGCGAAAAGGTGATGTCCGTGAGCGCAGGCTTTTCACTGCCCGGATAGGCAAAAGAAAACTGACGGGCTTCTACCGTATTCGGCGTCTCGGCTGTCACCGGATGGGCGGCTTCCTGCACATCCGGCTGTTCCTCCAACAGCTCGGAGAGGCGCTTGTGCGATGCTCCGCCGCGCTGCAGCACGTTGACCAGCCAGCCAAAAGCGAACATCGGCCAGATCAAAAGCCCCAGGTACAGGTTGAAAGCGACCAGATCGCCCAACGAAATCGCACTCGTAAAGACGAGGTATGTGCCATAGCCAAGTCCGATCAGGAAGCTGAAGCCGATAATGATCCCAATCGTCGGCTCGAACAGCGCGTCGATCCGCGATACGCTCACGTTGCGCTCCAGCGTTTTTTCACTGACCCGGCGGTAGGCTTCAATGTCTTCCTTTTCCTGCACAAACGCTCGCAGCACACGCACACCGGAAACCGATTGCTGTACGTGGTCGTTCATCTCGCCAAACGCTTCCTGGGCGAGATAAAAGCGCTCGTGCAGCAGTCTGCCGTAGTAGGCGGTGGACCAGGCCAAAAAAGGCATCGGGATCAGCGCCGCCAACGTCAGCTTCCAATCGATGACCGTCACCATGACACCGAGCGTCAGCAGTGTCATAAACAGCGAATCGACCAGTGTAAGCACGCCTGTACTGGCCGTCTGTTCAATCGCCGGAATGTCGTTCGTTGCGACCGCCATCAAGTCACCGCTGCGCCTGCGATGGTAAAACGACGGCGTCATCCGCGTCAGGTGCGCAAACAGACGCTCGCGCAAAATTCGCTCCAAAATCAGCGCACCGCCGTTGAGCAAGTACCGCCAGGCAAAGCGCATCACGTACAGACCGACACCGAGCGCAAGCAGAATCGCAACCGTCCTGGTCAAGTCCTGCGGCGTCAAGGAGCTGTTGCGCATCGCATCGACCGTCTCTCCGATCAGACGTGGCGGCCAAAGCATCAGGACGTCGATGAGAAACAAAAACAGGATACCGATTGTGTACCGTTTCCAGTACGCGCGAAAAAACCACGATAGCTCCTTGAGTGTATGCAAGCAGATCCCCCTCCAAATCATGGGCACCGTAATTGTACAATTATATATAAAAAAGGCCGCGCGCATCACGCAGCCCCTTTGTTGCTTCCTACATCGTAATTTACTGAATTTTCTTTGTCAATCCAACATTTTTAGCTGCGTCTGGCCAGCCATTCTTCCTTTAACATGCTGTACACCGCATGGTCGACGAAATGGTCGTACAAAAACTCGTTGCGGCGCAGGATGCCTTCCAAATGAAAGCCCAGCCGCTCCGGGATCGCCCTGCTCCGGTAATTTCCCGTCGCCGCCTGAATCGTCACCTTTTCCAGCCCCCACGAGCCGAAAATGAGATGGTCCATGTACGCCGCCACTGCCTTTGTCATCAGTCCCTTGCCCTGGAACTGGGCGCCGAGCCAATAGCCGATTGCCGTTTTCCTGTTGATCCAGTCAATATTATGTACGCCCAGCGTTCCGGCCAGCCGTCCGTTGTGCCAGATTCCGTAGTGAATGCCCTGGTTGTCGTTATGCTGCTGGATCGTTCGCTGGATAAAATGGCTCGTATCCTCGACACGCTGCGTAAAATCCAGCCACGGCAGCCACTCCTTCAGGTAGGGTCTGTTCGTATCCGTAAGCCAGAACATTTCGGCAGCATCGGACAGCTCCAGCTGTTTGAGAAATGTCTCCTCATCAAGCGGTATCATTCTCATGCAAAAAGCCCTCCTTGTATTCATGTAGATGCAGCGGCTAAAGACTGGCAAACGACTGCTTACGCTCGATTATGCGACCCGAGCCATTATTTGGCAAGCAGTACGGTCATTTTTGCGCAAAAAAGCGCCGCCAGCGAACTGGCAGACGCTCATGGACGTGATTATTGTTTGCTTTTTGCGATCTCTTCCGGTTTGAAAATGCCTGTCTCCGTCACAATTGCCGTAATGTACGCAGCTGGCGTCACATCAAACGCCGGATTGTACACCTTGATGCCATCCGGTGCCACCTGTTTGCCCAGGCCGTGCGTGATTTCCTCGGCCGGACGTTCCTCAATCGGAATGTCCGCGCCCGTCGGTGTTGCCAGGTCGACAGAGGACAAGGGAGCTGCCACGTAAAAAGGAATGCCGTGCGCTTTTGCCAAAACAGCTACCCCGTACGTGCCGATTTTGTTGGCGACATCGCCGTTCGCCGCCACGCGGTCTGTTCCGACGACGACCGCTTGCACTTTGCCTTGCGCCATCACCATCGCCGCCATGTTGTCGCAAATCAGCGTGACGTCGATCCCTGCTCGCTGCAGTTCATACGCGGTCAGACGAGCGCCTTGCAAAACGGGGCGAGTCTCGTCTGCGTACACTTTCAGATTCCAGCCGCGTTCCTTGGCCAGATAGAATGGAGCCGTTGCCGTTCCGTACGCTGCCGTAGCGAGCGCCCCCGGATTACAGTGCGTGAGAACGCCCATGCCGTCTTGCAGCAGCGTCAGCAGATGCTCCCCGATTGTCCGGCACACCTCCGCGTCTTCCGCTTGAATCGCCAGCGCTTCGTTGAGTACAGCGGCTTTCAGCTCTGCGATGGACAGGGCAGCGTCTTTTTCTTTTTCCACGCGCGCCTTGATCCGGTCGAGCGCCCAGAACAGGTTGACAGCCGTAGGGCGGGATGTGCCCAGGTAGTCTGCCTGGCGGTTCAGCTCCTGCCAAAACTGTTCGTACGTCTGTGCCTCGCTGTCGCGAATCCCCAGGTACAATCCATACGCTGCGGCCATGCCGATTGCCGGCGCGCCGCGCACTTCCAGGCGGCGAATGGCGCCCCATACTTCTTCTGCAGTCGTCAGGTGCAAGTAAATCGTCTCTACTGGCAACCGCGTCTGGTCGAGCAAGACGAGCACATCGTCTTCCCACTTGACTGGCGTGATTTGTGTGCTGATTGTCATACTGTCGTTGCCTCCTGATAGTAGCGTGCGGTTACTTGGCGGACGATGTCCGTAATGTCTGTCGATTCTTCGACGGTGGCCCGGCCGAGAATCAGTGCTTCTCCGATTGCCAGCGCCAGTCGCTCGGCTTCTGCCCGTTTTGCATCGTCTGCGATGGTGTTCAGATCAGCCACTCCCGCAAGTCCGATCACGCGGCGCAAAATTTTGCAGCCGGCATAGCCTGCCGTGTCCTGAATCAGTCGCTTCACGTAGCTTTGCCACAAGCCTTCGACGTGAGCGCTGCGCTCTTTTGCCTGCTTGTGCCAGAGCTGAACGAACTGGGAAACAAATTCGTTCCAGACATCTTCCACCGTTTCCAGCAAGTATTCGCGGTAGGAGTCGCGTTCTCCTTGGTCTTCCTGCAATCCGTGCTGGCCAGCGTAGTTGAGCAGCAGGTTGGCGATGACCGCGCCGATGTCGAAGCCGATTGGTCCGTAGTAGGCAAATTCGGGATCGATCACTTTCAGGCTCGTCTCGGTGATGAAAATGCTGCCCGTGTGCAAGTCGCCGTGCAAAAGCGCTTCTGTGCGCGTGAGGAAGTCGTATTTCAGCTTGGCGATTTCCAGCTTGAGCGGCTTGTTGTTCCAGATCGCTTCCACTTCCCGGCGAATCAGCGGGTTGAAGTTATTGGTCTGCGCATTTTCGTACGGGTCGGTAAAGACGAGATCTTCTGTGATTTTGCATAATTCCGGATTTATGAATGTTCCGACGAGTGCTTTTTTGTCGTACGGATGCGCGCCCAAATCCGATGTGTAGAACAAGGTGTGCGCGAGAAAACGACCGATCTGCTTGGCGAATAGCGGGTAGCGGTTTCCTTCAATCAGGCCCTTGCGCATGATCGTATGGTCCCCGACGTTTTCCATGACGGTCAGTGCCAGCTCCTGATCGTAGTGATACACCTCCGGCACGAGATCCGGCACGTATTTGTGCTGAATGCGGAGTGCTTCACTCTCGATTCGGGAGCGGTCGATGGTCAGCGGCCACGATTCGCCCACGACGCGCGCAAACGGAAGCGCCTGCTTCACGATCACTTTTTTTCCGGTAGCCGGTTCCTGAATATCGAACACCAGATTCAGATTCCCATCCCCGATTTCGCGGCTGGTCAACTCGGCCCCTTCCGTAAACAGACCCGGCAAGCCTTTTACGTACTCCACTGCTTCCTGTTCAGTCAATGCGCGGTATGCCATGATTGATTACTCCCCTCGTTTAAGTCGTTGCTCTCTATCTGCAGCAGACTGGTCATATCGTTCAGCCATGCAAAAAACCTCTTTTCCGAAGAAAAGAGGTCGCTGTCGTCACGTACAAATAACGTGTCATGTCCCCCTTATCTTCCAGACCACTTTTGTTTCTGCAGGAATTAGCACCGTGCACGTCGCTGGTTGTTTTCATCGCTGTTCGCGTCAACATAGCGTCGTGTCGGTTGCCGGGTATCATCGGGCCAGTCCCTCCACCTTCTCTGGATAAGGTATCCAAACGTATGCGGTTTTGATTTAGTTTGAATCATACAACCTGGGGTTCTGCGATGTCAACATTCTTTTTTGCAAAAACGGTTCGCCCTTTACCAGCTTTTTTGTGTCCCCGATGCGGCGGGGCGGTCCCAGTTCCACCAGTCGATTTTCCCGACAAATGCGGCGGTAATCGCCTTTTCCTCCTTGAGCCTAAGCAACTCCTTCGTTGGTCCGGTCAGGACGGCGCCGTAGATGCGCACGCCTTTTTCCTGCAAATAGCGATAGCGCTCCTCGATATGCGGGTCGCCGCCCGGAAGCAGCGCAGAGCCGATGTCGCGCGCCAGGCTTTTTTGCTCGGTCAAATATTTCATCTCGCCCATGAAGGCGGCCATTCGCCGCTCGCTTTCGCCGTTCACCTGAATCGGAGCGGTTCCGTAATCCAGCGCCCGCTCGGCAAAGCCCCAAACATCCCCCGGGCCAAGCAGCAGATTGCCGAGGCCTTCGTCTGCCTGTTTCAACTCCACTCCCGTGTCGACGGCAAACCAGACCGTTTCTTGGCTGTCGCTGATGATATGGCGGGAAACCAGCTTGACGTACTGGTCATACGTCAAGAAGCTGTCAAACGAGATCGCCAGCTGGGAAACCGTTCCCTCCGGCAGCTTTTCCAGCGTTGTCCAGGCAGGCGTGCGCAAATAGGCCGTGTCTTCTTCCGGTTCTCCAGATGACAACGGGTAGCGGAAAAACAGTTTTTGCTCCCTGACGCCACCTGTCCACTCTGGTCTGGCGCTCACGTTCCACAGTACATTCGTGCTCCGAAAGCGGCCAGCGTTTTTGGCCTCTCTGCCAACTTGCTCGCGCAGTTCCATGTCGATGCTGCCGTACAACAGCCCCACCTGCGATCCGCTGCTGCCCACGCTCACGCCCGGCTGGGTAAAATTGACCATGTCCCGCGCCACCCGGAACAAATCGTCATACATCAGCTTGCCCACCCAGCCGTTTACAAGCAGCAAGAGCACACCTGCAAGGCAAGGAATCGCGAAGGCATAAAAGGAGGCCGTCAGCCGGTTTTTCCATTTTCCACGACGGACAATGGCCCGCTGTCTGGCTTCGGACAGTCCTGACGCGGCTTCCGGCCCGCCGTCTGTCCCTTGTTCTTCCCCGAGCAATAACCGTTCCAGCCGCTCGGCGTACTCTTCGTCGTCTGCCAGTTCCTCGCCCAGCTGTTTCGCTTCCTCGCCCGTCAAATCTCCTCTCAGGTAAGCAAGCAGTTTTTGCTCGCGTTCCCCTCCATTTCGACTCGTCATAGCCCTTCCTCCTTCCAAAGTTGTCGCATCTTTTGCCGTCCCCGAAACAGAGAACGCTTGACATCTGCCAGTCCGATTCCCAGCACCTCCGCCATTTCCGCGTAGGAAAACTGCATCGTCGACAGCAAAATCACCTGTCGCTGCTTTTCCGGCAGCCGATCCAAACAGGCGGATACCGCCTCCCACAGCTCCTGATTCACGAGCTGCTCAGCGGGATCGACTGCGGAAGCATCCAGCCGATCCGGCACGCTCCCGACGTAATCGACTGGCCGCCGCTTCTGTTTGCGATGCCAATCCACGAAGGCGTGGTAGGCCACCTTGAACAGCCACGGCCGCACTTTTTCCCCGTGATAGTCCTCCAGGGAGGCAAACGCGCGAAAAAAAGTCTCCTGCGTCAAATCTTCCGCCTGCCTCTGATCGCGTGTGAGCCGGAAAAGATAGCGGTATATATCGTTTACGTGCAACTGGTACACGTCCTCCAAGCCTACTTTCCCAATGTCTCCACACCCTTTCATCCCATACCACGCACGCTGTGTAAAAAAGTTTCACTTACTCCCTCCTTCTCCCTGTGAGCAGATGCACATTCCCGTAAAAAACAAAGATTGACTCGGGAAACGAGAAGGCATATCATGGGGGTATCGCACACGGATCGATGTCGTGTGAACCATATTCACTCTTATCGCGAGCTGGCTGAGGGACTGGCCCTATGATGCCCGGCAACCGGCGCTATTTTTTGTGTTCGACGAAATAGCGAAACGGTGCTAATTCCAACGGATAAGAGTCGGAGCTGTTGCTTCCGGCTACTGACCCGAGAGATGAGAGGAGACGAGACGTTTTCATAGTCGACAACCGCCTCCCCGCTCAAGTGGGGAGGCTTTTTTACATGTTTCGAAACGATCACGACGGCTTTCAAGCTGCCAAGGAGGACTAGCATGAGTGAGCAACGCATCCTCGTCACCTATTTGACCCAAGCCAAAGACTTGAACAAAAAAGCGGCTGCCATCGCAGTCGGCATGACGGTCGGCTCGTGGACGGACTTGCCCGCCGCCAAGCAGGCAGAGCTGGCGCCGTACCTGGGCGAAGCGGTCAGCGCCACTCCGCTGGAAACATTGGAAAACGGGGATGTACGCGGGCTGATTACCGTCAGCTACCCGACCCGCAACTTCACCAGCGATATTCCGTCGCTTCTGACCGGAATTTTCGGCAAGCTCTCGATGGACGGAAAAATCAAGCTGGTCGACATCGCTTTTCCCGACTCGTTCCTCCAGGCTTTTCCCGGACCGAAGTTCGGCATAGAGGGACTGCGCAGCCGACTGAACGCCCATAACCGTCCGCTCCTGATGAGCATTTTCAAATCTTGCCTGGGCTTGCCGTTTGACGATCTGAAAACGCAATTCAAGGCACAGGCGGCAGGCGGCGTCGATTTGGTCAAAGATGACGAAATTTTCTTCGCAGACGACCGCGCGCCGTTTTTGGAGCGCATCCGGGCGTTCAAAGAGATTGCTCGGGAAACCGAAGCCGAGACAGGCAAGCCAGTCCTCTACGCCGCCAACCTGACTGGCCCGATCAACGAGCTGAATGAAAAAGCAAAACGCGCAGTCGAAGCTGGCGCCGACTGCCTGCTGTTCAACGTGCTGGCCTTCGGCTTCGATGCCTTGCACCGTCTGGCAGCCGATCCGGATGTCAACGTCCCGATCATGGCGCACCCGGCGCTCGCAGGCGCGTACTATCCGTCGCCTGACTACGGCATCGCCACACCGCTTCTGCTCGGCACCTTGATGCGAATCGCCGGAGCAGACCTGGTGCTGTTCCCGTCCCCGTACGGCAACGTTGCGCTGGACAAAACCGAGGCATTGCAGCTCGCCCAAAACCTGACGACACCGCTTGCGGGCGTGCGCCGCTCGTTCCCGGTTCCGTCCGCAGGCATTCATCCCGGACTCGTACCGCAACTGTATCAGGACTTTGGCCTCGACCAAATCGTCAACGCGGGCGGCGGCATCCACGGCCACCCCGGCGGCGCAACAGCAGGAGCGAAGGCGTTTGTCGATGCGATCGCAGCCGTCACTGCCGGACACAGTCTGGCCGAAGCCGCTGCCGGATCGCCGGAGCTTGCCGTCGCCCTGGAAAAGTGGGGTGGCGCACGATGAGCAAAAAGCTCGTACTGTTCTGCGATTTCGACGGAACGATTACGGAAAAGGACAACATCGTCGCGATTGTGAAAAAGTTCGCTCCCCCCGAATGGGAAGCGATCACCGAACAAATTTTATCGCAACAAATAAGTGTGCAGGAAGGCGTCGGCAAGCTGTTTCAGCTGCTGCCCTCCTCGCTGCGTCAGGATATTGTGGACTACATCGTCCAGGAGGCTACGATTCGCCCCGGCTTCGCCGACTTCGTCCGCTTTTGCCGCGAGGAAGGCATCGAGCTTCTGATTACGAGCGGCGGCATCGACTTTTTCGTCCAGCCGATTCTCGCTCCGTTTGACCTTGGCGGTGTTCCGATCTACTGCAACGGCAGTGACTTCTCCGGCGAGAACATCACGATCACGTGGCCGCACTCCTGCGACGAGCACTGCACAAACGGCTGCGGCATGTGCAAGACGACCATCATTCGCCGCTACGACCCTGCCACTCACTATCGCGTCGTCATTGGCGACTCGATCACGGACCTGGCTGGCGCAAAAATCGCAGATTACGTCATCGCCCGCTCCTTCCTCGCCGAGAAGGCGAAGGAGCTTGCACTTTCGCATAGCACATTTGCGACCTTCCACGACGTGATTGGCACACTGACGGAACTGAAACAGGAGGTTGTCTGATCCATGACCGCAACACTCGAACAACGTCTGGACGCTTTTCGCCGTCTGGACGACGTCAAGCTGACCTTTGCCCGCCGGGACTGGTTTCCCGGCACCAGCGGCAATCTCTCGATCAAAATCCAGGATGAGCCGCTGCAATTTGCCGTAACCGCAAGCGGCAAAGACAAGACCAAGCTGTCGCCGGAAGACTACCTGGTGGTCGATGGAGATTCCCGCCCTGTAGACGCGACTTCGCTCAAGCCGTCCGCAGAGACGTTGATCCACGCCGTCGTCTATCAAAAGTTTCCGCAGGCAGGCGCCTGCTTCCACGTGCACACGGTCTGGAACAACCTCATTTCCGAGCTGTACTTCGGCCAGCGCGCCTTCTCCATCCAGGGGCAAGAGCTGATTAAAGGCTTGGGCATTTGGGAGGAAAACGCCCGGATCACGGTTCCGATTGTTGAAAACTTTGCCGATATTCCGACACTCGCTGCTGCGATTGAAAAAGTCATCACCCCGGAAATTCCGGGTGTGCTTATCCGCAATCACGGCATTTACGCCTGGGGCGGCAACGACTTTGAGGCAAAGCGCCACCTGGAAGCATTTGAATTTTTGTTCGAGTACCACGCCCGCTGGCTGCAGTTGCGCCAAGCTGTCGTGTCCACTACAACCAATTAATCAAGGAGGTATGCAAGATGGCACAAATCCGTTTTCACGACACGAACGAGTACATTTCCGCACCGGAGGAAGTCATTTCCTTTTTGAACAGCCAGGAGATCATTTACGAAAAATGGGGCGTAGACCGCCTCGATCCGAAGCACCGCGACAACTACAGCCCGACCGAGGAAGAAAAGCAGGAAATTCTCGACGCCTTCAAGCCGGAGATCGAAGCAATCAGCAAACGCCGCGGCTACCTGACGGCAGACATCGTCGTTCTCTCCGACCAAACCCCTAACCTCGATGAGCTGCTCGTGAAATTCAAAAACGAGCATCATCATACCGACGATGAGTGCCGCTTCTGCGTGGACGGCCACGGCATTTTCGCCATCAAGGGCAAAGACGGACGCTACTTCGACGTCGAGCTTGAGCCAGGCGACCTGATCTCTGTACCGCCTAACTTCCGTCACTACTTCACGCTGATGGACGACCGCAAAATCAAGGCAATCCGCCTGTTCGTCACACCTGCGGGCTGGGAAGCCATCTACTAATACTGAAAGCACCCTTAACCGTTCCATGGCGAAAGGGTGCTTTTCCTTTTTCGGCTCACTTGATAACGCCATTGCTTTTAATCGACACCTCCGGCACAAAACGGACATCGGCTTTGGCAAATGCCGCTGCCCAATCATCCTGCACCTTTTTCCACGCCTCGTACTCGTAGGCGCGGGCGTACACGCCAAAGCCAAACGGGTCTGTCCCGTTCTCCTGGCACTTTTTGACCAGACGTGTGAACTCTTTTCGCAGTTCCTCCACAATCATCTTCTGCATTTTTTTGTAATCCTTTTCCATGTCGAATGGAAACTGCCTTTCAGCGATGTCTACAAGCAATCGCAACTTCACGTCAAAACGGAACTGGTTGTTGCGATAGCTCACCTTCACATCGCGATTGGTGCCTCTTAAAAAAAAGCTGAGCCTGTCCTTGACGATTTTCTTGCGGTCATCCTGAATCGGAAGCGGAATGGTCATGGAAGTCTCACCCTCCCTTTCGTGCAAGAACATTTGCAAAAGCATCGTATCTCTGGACTCAAGCAATCCTGCGTACGTTCCGTCGTGTCTCAGCAGCGCCGTGCCCATAATCTTGACAGCACGGTCCAATTTGATTTCCGTTAGTACAGCCGTCTCTCCTTTTTCCACCATTTGCCGATGAAATTCCTGTACCCTTGTCTTGACCGTCAAGTTCCGCTGATTGGCTGTATCAATCAGCTTGGTGAGGTGGAGCGGAAGGCGCGGTTTATCTATAGGGTCAAAAGCGAACAACTCCGCGAGCGGACCGTCAAAAACCACCACCCGCGCATTGACCGAGAAGCGGGCATCCCGAAACATGACGTCCATCAGTTGGAACCAGTGCGGATGCTCCAGCAGTTTTTTTCCGATCACAAACACCTGGATTTTCCCGGACAGGGTCAAAGCTGTTGCCATCTCGTCAAACCTTCCTCTCGCCTGGCGCATCGAATCCGCCTTGACCCCGTACTCCTCTTCATTCAGTCTTGCTTCCCTGCTAAACACCGGACTGGACAAGTAGAAGATTAGCTCATTTTTTTCATTGAGATCGATCCCCGTCATCAGCGTGATCGTCGCATCCTCCAGAATGATCTGGTCTACGCAGCCTGTCAGGGATACGACCATGCAGAAAAGAAGCAGAATTCGCCCATACAATCTCATGCCTTTCTCTCCTCTGACGGCCTTCGCAAAAGCCAGATGGGCACTACAGCCAAAGCGGGCAGGGCGTAGCCAAACACAATCCCGCCGAAGCTCCAGAGCTCCGTCAGCTTCTTCAGGTCGATAAAGTTTGGCGTATACAACCATAGTGCCAGGACGATCAACAGCAAAAAGATAGCCAGATGCTTGCGGTGGTCGACCGTCCCCATCATTTGGCTTGTCGAGAAGACCGTGAAATAAAGATAAGGAAAGCTGGTTGTCGACAAGTAGAACAGATAGAAGGCCAGGAAAATAATATCCATCCGCTCCAGAAAGCGATATTCAATGACCTTCCATAAATTCAGCGTCGGCCACGTATACTGCGTGATTTCATCCGGACTGAAAAACGTGTAGCTAAATAAAGTGATGTGCAAAAAAATCAGCATCGACAATGTGTTGGCCACGATGATCCCAAGCGAAGCATATTGCTTTCTTTGCAAAAAAGGATAGAGAAAAAAGGCCAGCTCAAAGCCCAAAAAAGACAAGATCGTCGATTTGGTTCCCGTCACAATCGGTCCTAAGCCTTCCTTCACAATCGGGAGCAAGTAGAGCCATTTCGTGTGGGGCATTGCCGTCATCAGCACAACCGGCATCCACAGTGTCATATAAAAGATCAGCTCTGCATAGCGTCCAAGCACGCGCAGGCCGCCCTGGATAATCATGTAGCACGGGATCGCCAAAAAAATGGTGACGACATATCCGGGCGTCCTGGAGAGAATCCACGAATTGATAATCGCCGCCGTATGGGTAATAACCGTCACGGCTGCCACTGCACAGTAGAGGGCGATTAGAACTATGCATGCTTTGCCCAGCCATTTCCCGAAAAATAGTGTGAGCAGATCGTTGATCGTTTTATCGGGATAGCGCTTCATGATGCTGATAATGAGCAGGCTGGCAATCACCGCCAAGGCCCAGCCCAATATAATCGAAATCCAGCCGTCCGTCCCTGCCACCTCCGCCAACTCGCGCGGCATCGACAATACGCCAATCCCTACCTGTGCGCCGTGAATCAAAAAAATGTACTGGAAGACCGTCAGTTCGTTAAAGGCATACCTTTTCATTTCCCATCTCCTCTTGGGCGGTTATCCCCCTGCCTTTTGGATTGAATGACTCTGGAGCTGACCGGCCGATCTTTCATGCTCCAGAGAGGCAAGCGCACAAAGAAATCTTTCCAGTCACTGAAACGAACAGGCGCCAGCGGGCTTCCGTACGGGACACCGAGCGATTCGAGCTGGATCAGATGGCCGATCAAGCCCATCAGCCCGACGATAATCCCCACGATGCCAAACAAAGCAGCCAGCCCCATCATGAGAAAACGGAGCAGTCGGACTGCTGCCCCCATATCGGAATTCGGGATAATAAACGAGGAGATGGCGGTAAACGCGACCACAATTACCATGATGTTGCTGACAACCCCCGCCTGTACCACCGCCTGTCCAATGACGATCCCCCCGACGATCCCCACAGTCTGTCCAATCGGCGCAGGCAGCCTGACCCCTGCTTCCCGCAGCATTTCCAGTGTCAGCTCCATAATCATCGCTTCAAGCAAAGGCGGAAAAGGCACTCTCTCCCGCGACTCCCCCACAGATAAAATCAGGTCGAGCGGAATCACCTCGTAGTTGAACGAAATCAGGGCGATATAGACAGCCGGGAGAAAGGTGGCGATGAGAAAAGCCATCCCGCGCAACATGCGAATAAACGTCGCGACAAGCCAGCGCGTGCTGTAATCGTCCACGCTTTGAAAAAAGGCAGAAAACGTAGCAGGGCCGACGAGGACGCTGGGTGAACGGTCTACCATGACGACGATCTTGCCCTGTAAAATATGCGAGGCTGCCGAATCAGGGCGCTCCGTTACCATGAACTGCGGAAAAGGGGAAAACGGGTTGTCTTCAATCAGCTCCGCCAGCTCGCCTGAATTGAGAATCGTGTCAATCCTGATGAGCTTGATCCGGTCCTCCATCTCCTGCAAAACCTCCGGGTGAACGACATCCCGCAAATACAGGACCGACACCCGGGTAGCCCCCCTGTCCCCTACCAAAAACTCCTTGATCTTCAATTCCCGGTTGGGCAAGTAACGGCGGATGAGAGCAATATTTTGAATCGCTGTCTCCACAAAGCCCTGGTGGGCACCCTTCAGGGCTGCTTCCAGTTGCGGTTCCTCGATCGCCCGCTGCGGCCAGCCGTGTGTCTCCAGAACGAACGCCTCGTTGCGCCCTTCTACGAGCATGATGCAGCTACCCTCGAAAATCTCCTTTTCAACCGTGGCAAAATCGTAGGCGACCGTGACCTCCCCCACCGAGATCCGGTCCAGAATTTTTGCATCTCCCCTCGCCTGCTGTTTCAGCAAGGGCCGCAATATATTGTTGTTAATGGAGTTTTTGTCGACCAGCCCGGTCAAATATACGATTGCTGCCGTCCCTTCAACAAAACTGCTTTCAAACGTGCGAATTACCAGGTCAGGGGTCAGCGTGAATATGTTCTGCAGTTCGGCGATATTTTCACTCAGGCTGTTGCTCAAAGGGCGGGCAGGAAACGACTGAATTCTGTCTTTGGCCGATACCCTTTTTCTTCTCAGCCATCCTCTCAACGTCATCTCGAACCATTCCCATCCTCTGCTAGTATGTTCTATTAGCGTTCGTGACAACTTTCAATAATATGCATGCCCGCCCAATATTCCGCAGCAGCCGCCAATAGAAAAAGGAGCAAAGAATGATTCTTCGCTCCTTTTTTCGCTATGCGTATCTTTGCGGCTTACACCACGTATCCGCCTGCTTCGATGACGCGATCGGCAATCGACCGTTTCAAGGCAACCGTATTGATCGGCGTACGGCGTGTCAGCTTTTTCAGAATGGAGAGGCGCAGCCGCAGCTCATCTCCTTCTTCCATGAAAGCGAGCGCTTCTTTGGCCCACGCTTCGATGCGGTCAAACGCTTCCTGCACATAAACCGCTGTCATCGCAAGCTTATGCTGCTCCGCTTCCAGACCGTTTGCCGCAATCGCTTTTTCCGTGCGCTTCACGATGCTGTCCATCGCGTACAGCTCGATCAGCATGTCGGCAGCAAAAGCCAAAAGCTCCTGCTCCTTGGCAACCGCTTGCTGGTATTTCATCAGCGCAGAGCCTGCCACCATCAGGATGATTTTGCGTGTCATGTTGAGCAGATGCTTCTCGACCGCAAGTGGCGCTTCCTCGATCTCCTCCGGGTAATAGCTCATCAGTTCGGCTTGCAGGCTCGTTGCTGCTTGCATAAGCGGCAGTTCGCCTTTCATTGCCTTTTTCACCAACGTGTCCGGAATAAGCAGTCGGTTGATCTCGTTCGTGCCTTCAAAAATCCGGTTGATCCGCGAGTCGCGGTACATGTTCTCGATCTCGTACTCGGACATGAAGCCGTATCCGCCGTGGATTTGCAGGCCTTCGTCCACGCAGTAGTCCAAAACCTCTGTGGCAAACACCTTGTTGATCGAGCATTCGATAGCGTAATCGGCAATCGCCTTCGCCACTTCTGCACCGTCATCTGCTTTTTCGCCCAGTCGACTCAGTGCCATGTCGAACAGGCCGACTGTGCGGTAAACGGAGCTTTCTGCGGCGTACGTCTTGATTGCCATGTTCGCCAGTTTGTTTTTAATCAGAGTGAAATTGGCGAGTGGTGTCTTAAACTGCTTCCGCTCCTTCGCGTAGTTTGTCGCCAGCTCCAGCGCTTTTTTCGCGGAGCCGACTGCACCGACTGCCAGCTTGTAGCGGCCTACGTTCAAGATGTTGAAGGCGATGACGTGGCCTTTGCCCGGCTCGCCCAACAGGTTTTCCACTGGCACTGGCACGTCTTGCAAAATGACGGTGCGGGTCGAAGAGCACTTGATCCCCATTTTCTTTTCTTCCGGCCCAAACGACACGCCTGGGAAGTTGCGCTCGACGATAAAGGCCGTGAATTTTTCGCCGTCGATTTTCGCGTAGACGATAAATACGTCAGCAAAACCGGCGTTGGTGATCCATTGCTTTTCACCGTTAAGAATGTAGTGCTTGCCGTCAGCAGAAAGTGTCGCTGTCGTTTTCGCTCCCAGGGCGTCGGAGCCGGAGCCTGGCTCTGTCAGGCAATAGGCTGCGAGCCGTTTTCCGGACGCCAGATCAGGCAAATAGCGCTGCTTCTGATCCTCGTTTCCAAAGTAGACGATCGGCAGCGAACCGATGCCCACATGTGCGCCGAAGCTAATTGCGAAGCCGCGCGCCAGCGAAAACTTTTCAGTCACCAGAGCCGTACTGACTTTGTCCAGGCCAAGTCCATCGTACTTCTCCGGCACATCGCCAGCCAACAGACCAAGCTCCCCTGCTTCTTTCAGCAGACGGACGGAAATGTCGAAGTTGTGTTTTTCCAATTCTTCCAGATGCGGACGAACTTCGTTGACGACAAAGTCCTCTGTCGTTTTCGCGATCATTTTCTGCTCGTCGTTGTACTCCTCCGGCACGAACATATCGTCAGCCGAACCTGCGTCAATCAAAAAGCTTCCACCGCGGATCAATTCTTTCGTATCTGCCATGCTATCCCTCTCCTTTTATGAAAATGGACATACGTGCTAGATCATTTCAAAAACGCCTGCGGCGCCCATGCCTCCGCCGATGCACATCGTCACGACGCCGTACTTGCCGCCTCTGCGCTTCATTTCATTCAGCAGCGAGACAGTCAGCTTCGCGCCGCTGCAGCCGAGCGGATGGCCCAGGGCGATAGCGCCGCCGTTGACGTTTACTTTTTCCGGGTCCAGGCCAAGCTCGCGAATGACCGCAATCGACTGGGACGCGAACGCTTCGTTCAGCTCGAACAAATCGACGTCGCCCAGGCTGATTCCCGCCAGTTTCAACGCCTTCGGAATCGCGACGACCGGACCAATTCCCATGACATCCGGGTCCACCCCGCCAACGGTAAAGGAACGGAACTTGGCGATAGGCTGAACGCCCAGTTCTGCCGCTTTGTCGGCTGACATGACGATCACCGCTGCTGCGCCGTCGCTCGTTTGCGAAGAATTCCCGGCAGTTACAGTGCCCTGCACGTGGAAAACCGGCTTCAGCTTGGCAAGTGCCTCCATGGTCGTATCCGGGCGCGCACCTTCGTCCTTGTCAAAAATGCGCTCGCGGATATGCACCACTCCGGCTTCGTCTACCGTGTACTGCTTCACCGTCAAAGGAACGATTTCGTCCTGGAACTTGCCCGAGTTGATGGCCGCGACCGCGCGCTGATGGCTGCGCAGGGCGAACACGTCCTGGTCCTCGCGAGTCACATGGTAGCGCCGCGCCACTTCTTCTGCTGTATGCCCCATGCTCATGTACGCCTCTGGCATCGTTTCCACCAGGGTCGGGTTGAGCGCGATCTTGTGGCCGAGCATCGGCACGAGGCTCATGCTCTCCACTCCGCCTGCCACGACGACGTCCGAGCTGCCGACCATAATCTGCTGCGCCGCATAGGCAATCGTCTGCAAGCCGGAGGAGCAAAAACGGTTGATCGTAATGCCCGCTACGTTTGTCGGCAGTCCGGCGCGCAGTCCGATCAGCCGCGCCATGTTCATGCCCTGCTCCGCTTCCGGCACGGCCGTCCCCATGATGACGTCCTCAATTTCCGCCGGGTCCAGTTGCGGAACACGGCGAAGCAAATCCGCTACGACGGCTGCCCCCATGTCGACGGGATGCACGTCTTTGAGACTTCCTTTTTTCGCTCGGCCGACCGCAGTACGGGCCCCTGCGACGATTACTGCTTCTCTCATCGTTTTACCCTCCTTCTTTCTAGTTGCGCAAAGGCTTGTTTTTCATCAGCATGTGCTGCATCCGCTGCTGGGTCTTCGGCGTCTTGATAAGCGAGAGAAACGCTTGCTTTTCCAGCTCCAGAATGTAGCTCTCGGTCACTTCCGTACCCGCCGGCACGTTGCCGCCAGACATGACGTAGGCGATTTTCGATGCGATCAGCTCGTCATGCTCGGAAATGTATCCGCTCTTTTTCATCGCATAAATGTTTTGGCGTAAGTTAGCGTAGCCTGTCTCCCCGATGACGCGGATTTTGCGCGGCTGCGGCGGCGTGTAGCCTTCTTTGTCCATCGCAAGCACCAGCTGCTTCGCATCGTACAACAGATGGTCGGAGTTGATGCTGATTCTGTCCGTCGGCCGCAAGTAGCCAAGGTTGATCGCTTCCTGGCCGCTGGTCGAAACTTTTGCCATGGCAATGGTCTCAAACGCTCTGGCGACAAACGGGAACGGATCGACTGGCACGCTGCCGCCCTCCGGCACGTTTTCCATCGCCCGGAACAGCATCTCCTTCGTGCCGCCGCCACCTGGCAAAAGCCCGACGCCGACCTCGACAAGCCCAAGGTACGTCTCCGCCGCTGCCTGCACACGGTCGGCCAGGAACGTGACCTCGACACCGCCGCCGAGCGTCATGCCAAACGGTGCTGCCACGACCGGGCGATGCATGTAGCGAATCGCTCTCGCTGCTTTGTGGAAATTGCTGACGAGCATGTCAAGCTCCAGCCAGTTTTCATCCTGCGCCTCCATCAGTGCCATCGCGAGGTTCATCCCGACGCAGAAGTTTTTGCCCTGATTGCCGATGACTAGTCCGGCGAAGTTTTTCTGCACTTCTATTGCCGCCTGGTTCGCCATCTGCAATACATCCAGTCCGAGCGCGTTGTGCGGCGAAGTGAACTCCAGACACGCGACGCCATCTCCAAGGTCGATCAGGGCAGCGCCCGCGTTTTTCTTAATCAGCTTGCCTTGCTCCTTGAGCGCGGCCAGGTTGATGTTTTCCTTGTTTTCTTCGATGCCCTTGTAGACGCCGCCGATTGAAAAGACCTGGCGCTTGCCTTCTGCCTTCTGATAAAAGGAGGTTTTGCCGCTTGCAAGCAGTTCCTCAACCAGTGCGGGAATCCGCTCGTTTTCCTCGCGCATCCGCGCCACTGATTTTTCCACGCCGATGGCATCCCACGTCTCAAACGGCCCCATCTCCCAGCCGAAGCCCCACTTCATCGCCTGGTCGACCGCAACGATGTCGTCGGCGATCTCGTAAGCCTTTTCAGCCGAATACAGCAGCACTTTTTTGAAGACGCTCCAAACAAACTCGCTGCCCTTGTCCTTGCCGTACACGAGCGCCCGCAGCTTTTCCGGCAGCGTTTTCGCCGCCTTCGCTGCATCGAGCGACGGGAATTTCGGCTTTACGCTCGGGCGATACTCCAAGGTGTTGATGTCCAGCGCCAAAATTTCTTTGCCCTGCGCCGATTTCACCTGTTTGAAAAAGCCTTGCCCGGCCTTTTGCCCAATCCAGCGCTTCTCGACCATTTGCAAAACGAAATCCGGAACCTCAAAGATGGCACGCTCGGTTTCGTCCGTACTCTTGTTGCGGACGTTACCTGCCACATGGACGTACGTGTCCAGCCCGACGACATCCAGCGTGCGAAACGTCGCGCTCTTCGGACGGCCGATTACCGGGCCTGTCAGCGCGTCGACTTCATCTACCCCAAGACCAAGCCGCACCATCTCGTGGATCGAAACCTGCAATCCGTATGTACCGATGCGGTTGGCGATGAAGTTTGGCGTGTCCTTGCAGATGACCATTCCTTTTCCGAGTACATGCTCGCCAAAGTGCTTCATGAAGGCGACGATGGCCGGGTCGGTATCGCGTCCGGGAATCAGCTCCAGCAGCTTCAAATAGCGCGGCGGGTTGAAAAAGTGCGTGCCGAGAAAATGTTTGCGGAAGTCGTCTGAGCGGCCTTCTGCCATTTCGTTGATCGAAACGCCAGACGTATTGGAAGAGACAATCGTTCCGGGCCTGCGGTGTGCTTCGACTTGCGCAAGCACGCTTTTCTTCACTTCGAGGTTCTCCACGACGACCTCGATGATCCAGTCGACTTCGGCGAGCAGTGGCAAATGGTCCTCGAAGTTGCCTGCTGTTATCAGCTCGATGTTCTTTTTATCGTAGAGCGGGGCTGGCTTTTCCTTGAGAAGCCTGTCTTTGCCTGCCTGTGCAATGCGGTTTTTCACTGCGGGATCAGCCAGGGTCAGCCCTTTTTTGCTCTCGTCCGCCGTCAGCTCACGCGGTACGATGTCCAGCAAATAAGTAGGGATTCCGACGTTGGCGAGATGCGCGGCAATCCCGGCACCCATGACGCCCGCGCCAAGTACCGCCGCTTTGCGAATTTTGCGTTCCATCTTCAAATCCTCCTTTTTAGGGAACCTCTGTCGAGGCATAGTCACGAATGCTGTCTTACTCGCTTAATTTTCAGACTAGTAGATATTTTTATAAGTTCTACTATTCTTTACCATATTCCTGTATGAGCAGGCTCATGCTTTTGTTGAATGAATGCTCATTCATTTTGTTGGCCAAAAAATACATCCCACGCATTGGCTTTGCTTCCCGCCTTGAGATGTTTGGCTGCTCCCGACTGAATCACCGTTCAGTTTTATTGTAAACGAAAATTCTGTCATTTGCAATCGCCACTTGCCACTGTTTCTGCTTTTTGCAAAACAACAAGGTGCTGTCTTCCTGGGGACAGCCGTTCACGTGGAAGGGTGGGATCGGACGACGTTTCCCGCGTTTGACGACGAGCCGAAGCAAGGAACGCCCCCACCCCCGGAACCGCCGTTTGATTGGGGAAAGCTGGCCCTTTGCGTGCTCGGGGCTGTGGCGATTGTTGGGGCAGTGGCATTGACGGTAGCGACGTTTGGCGCTGGTGCGGTGATTGGAGCGGCAGCGGTTGGGGCAGCTTTGGGAGCGATAGGCGGTGTCGTGATGACCGCCTCGAACGATCTCATCAACGGGGAGGCGAGCAGTCCGTCCGCGTATATCAAAAGCGCCGCCCAAGGGGCCGTGATCGGCGCGGTATGCGGAGCGATTTTCGGCCCCGTTGCAGGCATTAGCGGAGGAGCGGTTGTGCCGCTGACGGGCGGACAAACGACCGTAGGGCTTGGCTCGGCGATGTTTATGGGGGGAACCTCGGGATATATTGATTATTCGCTGCGGGAGCTGTGGGACGGCCGGACGCCGGATGGAGGCCAGGCGTTGGAGTCGTTTGCGGTTGGGGCAGCACTGGGCGGAGCTTTTTCCGTAGGGACGTCCTGGTTGGCGAAAGGTGCTGAGAGGGTTCGCGGGGCGTTGAAGCGGGGGGCGAGTTCTGGGGTTGAGGCGACGGGGAACCCCGTAGTAAAAAGAGAATTTAGGACAGCAACACAAGCTGATAAGGATTTAATTGATCAACTAAGAATTAAATACACTGCAGGTAAAACGAGAAACGTTGCAGCTGCAAAGGGGAAAATCGGAGATGATATAATAAATTTAGAAAGTGTTAGTGGTAAGTTTACTGACAAAGATTATTTCAACAAAGGGAACTTTAAGCCTCCACAACCGGATGAATATAAGCATCAAGGTCCTATATCAGAATTTACTAATCATACAGAGCAGAAAATCGTTGGATATTTAAGAACCAAATATAAAGACAATCCAAATATTAAAGGTGAAATAGAGATTATTTCTGAACGCCCCTACTGTGACAACTGTATAGATTTAGTTGGATCAGTTCCAACTAGAATTTCCAAACATTACAGTGACGCGTGTGGAGGTATTACCAAAAGGAGAAAAATAGAATGAAGTATCTATCTAATTTTATCTGTTTGCTAAACAATGATGGGATACCGATGATTCCATGTACCGATGAGGATTTGACATATTTACAAAAAATGATTGACGGTAAGAAATTTCCAGAAGCATATCTTGAATTCCTTAAAACAATGGGTAGAGGTACAGAACATACTTTTTTACGAGGCCATTCTTGCTTCATGGATGAATTATTCATTATAAATGAAGGTGGGCGGGAATTACTGGAGGAAAATGACTTTTCTAAGAACTTAACAGAAAATGACTTTGTTTTTTGGATGAGTCAAGGATGTATGTTTTGCTTTTTCAAATTTAATGAGGGTGATAATCCTCCAGTTTATTTTTATTCTGAGAGTAGTGATCAAGACGACTTTTACAAAATCGCAGATTCGTTTACCGATTTCTTAGTAGGAATGTATACAAAAGACAAAAATATATTTAAAAAGAAAGATTAATGAATATTATGTTGGAATTTTTACCAAAAAACATATCTAAAGTTTACATATTAAAGCAAGACCGTTCAAACTCTTGATAAACTTTTAAAAGCTCTTTCCCCTCTTGAACCATGATTAGGGAATGAGCTTTTTTGGATTGGATTGTTAATGCAGTTAGAAATTCACCTGATTGGCGGATAGTGCTTGAACTAGCTGATGAAATCAAGGGTTACTTAGGGGCTGATTAAAAACTGCCTCCTGTTTGTAAACAAATGGATAAACAGTACAATGTTGAGTGAATCCTTGTTTCGTTAAACCATTGCACATATTCCCCTAATTCTTGCTATTTCAGCGAAGAACTACGCAATGTGGAGGATGATTAAATCTGGACTTATTAAAATTAAGCAAGGAAATAAACAGTGGGAATCTGTAGACGAGCAAGTTATCGTTAATATGATTGAGAATTCAGCTAAGAAACGACATGAGATTTTAAATGGTAAAATTAGAGCACTTTATGGTCATTCAACTCCTCAAAAAATATTAAAAACTGTAGCTACTCCACCATCAATCCTTTTTCATGGAACATCTAGGCATCTATTTGAACGCATTAGGAATGAGGGGCTTAAACCAATGGCAAGGCAGTACGTTCATATGTCTGTTGATATTCATACAGCCAACATGGTGGGAAAACGTAAGGATTCAAAACCAATACTATTAAAAATTCAGGCAGGAAATGCTGCACGTGACGGGGTGAAATTTTACCAAGGCAACAATTTAGTTTGGTTGGCAGATTATGTTCCATCTCAATATATTTCTGTAGAACAAACTCGATTCGCTTAATTTAACCTTGGCTGGCTTCATGCCTTTGAGGTTTTTTTTGGTGGGGGTAGTGCCGAATGTATAAGTCGAGGTTGAAAACGTGCTCGGTCACATCAAGGGCAATCGGCCGTTCCATCGGTTCCTTGCTCGTGCCAGGGCAGTTTCACACCGAGTTTGGGATTGTGGCTTTGGCCCACACCCCACTGAAAGTAGCGAGTATCACCTCACCACTTTCCACCCAAAACAAAAGAACCAAAAAAATGGGACGGGGACAATTGCGTTTCCCGCCCCATTTTTTTTGGTTTTGGACTTACTTATTAGACAGCCACCTATACCTTGGCACCCGCCTATTTTTCCGAATAAAGCACCGCAATGATTTTCCGCCCAAAAGCACTGGACGCATCCGGCTCCAGCTTGTACTCGATCTGGAAGTCTCCGTTTACCGGATCGAGATAGTGGCCGATCAGCCAAAGGATTTTCGGGTCGTTGCTATCTGCCTTGCTCGTAAGCGTCATCGGGCCGTTGTACTTCGGCACTTGCGGAAGCGTCGCCATTGTTTGTAAAGTTTCGGGAGCGAACACTGCCGCCAGACGGGCCTGATTGTTTTTCTCCAGTGCGAAAAGAGCCGAGCGCAAGTACAACTGTGCGATTTTTTGCTGCTGAACCAACGTTCCGCGGAACTGGGCAGCTATATCGGTGCGGTAATAATCGAGCAGTCGCTTCATGACGACGGCGTATTCGGCACGGGTCATGATCCTCTCGGGTGAAAACGTCTTTTCTGTCAAAAACAGCTGGAACTCGCGGATAGCCAGCGGGTACGGAGAGTATGTATCACGGTAGAACCGATCCTGCTTCCACTCGTAAAAGCTGTTGAAGTAAGTAACGGCGTCCTGCGGCTTCAAATTGGCCGTCCGGAATTTTTGCGGAGCCAGCACATGGAACAAGATCAGACTGGCCTCTTCCCTGGACAAAGGCCGCTGCATGGCTTCGCTGGACAGCCACCAGTCAGGATTTTCTTTCTGCTGCTTTCTGAGCAGTTGTCCGCTTTCGGCGAGATGCAAGTAATAGAGCATCCGGTCGCCAGGATCGTAGCTGGAAAGAGCGTTCGTTTCAACTTGCCAAATCGCCTTCATATTGACCAACAGCTGTTCTACTTCCCCCCGGAGCAGATAGCGGTGGTCCAGATTGTTTTTTCGCTGCGGCTGCTCAAGCGAGCCGTACGCTGTCTCAAATACGCGGTTGAGCAATGCCAGTGCTTCGCCGCGGGTGATCGGGTTGTTCGGATAAAACGCGTGCTTGCTGTTTCGTTTCACAATCCCCAGATTTGCCAGTTCTTCAATCTGTTGCTCTGCCCAGTGTCCTTGGGTGTCATCGAAAACACCTGCAGCATGTGCCCCGCCCGTCCATATCCCTTGCACGAGCAGCAACGCCATGAGAAAACAGAGAGCAAAACGCTTCATGTTTTACGCATACTCCTTTCTTCGTTTGCCAGAATCTTTACCCCTTTTCTATGTAGATGTTCCTGCCCTCTCCTGGGCAGAAATGTCCCGGACTCGACATTCGTCTCGGACAACAATGATCCCCCTTTCATGTATCGGGATGGATCGCGCACTTCTTTATACCCCGTTTTCCCCAAATGTCCCTCATTTGCCTTTATCCAGTGAAAAAAGCCGCACTCCGGCACGGGAAGAACCGCTTCCAGAAGCAGCCTGACTATCCTCAATCCTCAATATTTTCCAGCCATTTTGGCCCTTTGACAACAAGCATCCGGTAAATGGCAACGTCCAACAGGGCAAAAAGAGCGAAAAGCCCCAGCGCCGTTGCGAACAGGGAAGCCTCCACATACATCACACACACGGCAACCAATCCTCCCGTCACCAAGCCGAAGAGCAGCGAAAACAGCGGATTGAAATTTTGCTTCACCGCTTCCTGTTCCGAACTCCATACCAGCTTGGGCAGGTGCAGGTCGACCATGATGCCGATCAGGTTGATGAAAATTACGCCTGGAATCCCGCACAGGGCCGCCCAAAAAATGAACTTTCCGGACAGCGACAGAAGCCAGACAGCTTCGGCCAGCAGCACCAGCATGCCCACCATGCTGAGGATGATGCCGGGCATGACTTTTGCCAGCAAAAGGTGCTGAGGCAAAATCGGCAATGTCTTGTTGTAAAAGAACCCTTGTCCATCCCTGGAAATCGCCGTAACCGAGGTACTGTTAAGAGCGCCAAGCAGCAGAATCGCCGCGAAGGCAATCGCCAGGCTGACAGCCCCGGCATGCTCGCCCTGCAGTGACGCTTGCAGGCGCGCGAGCAACTCTCCGCTATCCCGACGGGCGAGCACAGGCAGCAAGGCCAGGATCGGGATGAGCAGGCTAGAGAGCGTGCAGTTCAGCAAAAAGGCGGGCGTCCGCCAAAGAATTTTCCATTCCTTCCAGAAGTAAGACAGTAGTCTTGAGCGCTGCTTCACGAGTTTTTGAAAAGCCGTCTTTCCGATCGCCTTTCGTTTGGCTGCGGCTTCGCTGATCCCCATGACCCCCGCGAAGTAAAAACTGTTTCCGACCACAAGAAAGACGACAAGACTGGCAAGAACCACGAGGAAAAAAGCGGCCAAAAAGCCGAGCGATTCCAGTGTGCCACCATCTTGCAAAGCGAGCGCGGCCAGCCTGCCCGCCGGGAAAAACTGCGTCACCAGATTCAACAGCGCGTTCTCCTGGCTCGCAATCATTTGCTGCAACTGTTCCAGGCTGTCTACCCCGCCGCTCGACTGGCGCTGGACGAACATTTGAAACCCGACTGCCAGACAGATCGCGAACAGGCCGCTGATTAGCCGGAAGCGCTCCTTGCTTTTGCCCACGTTCGTAAAGCGCATGAACAGCATGACAAGAAGAGCCGCCATCACTAACGGCACGATGGGCACAGCCAAAAAAATGAGGACGGCAAACAGGTAGTACACAATGCCTCCCCCGCTTTTCACCCCGTATGTTACCAAAAGCGGTCCCAGCAAGACCAGTGCCGTAAGATACTCGTAGCAGAGCGCGACAACGAATTTGGCTCCCAAAATGTGCGCGGGCCGAAGCGGCAACGGCAGCAGTTGCTCGACATCCTGCGAGTAATAAAACACGCTCAGGACGTACAAAATCCCGAAGATGAAAATGGCCAGCGAAGCCACTGTAAATCCTAGCCCAAGCAGCGCCCCTTCCTGTCCGATCAGCGCAAGACCGTCGTACATCGCGGAAAGAAAGACGACTGCCCCGAGAATCATTGGGATAATTCCGATGACGAGCGCCAAAACAAGCAACAGCTTCTTCCAGCCGCTTCCTTTTTTCGCCCCCCAGATCGATTCCGCATTTTTTAACAGCACTTTGGATAACAGCAGGACTTTACTCATGCTTCGTCAGCTCCAGGAACAGGCTTTCCAGCGAATGATCCGACTGAAAATGCTGCTGCATCTCCTTGAAAGTGCCGCAAAACAAAATTTTCCCCTTGTTGATAATCGCGACACGGTCACACAGTTTTTCTGCCACTTCCAGCACGTGTGTGGAAAAAAATACCGTTCGTCCACTGTCGGCATGCTCCCGCATCATTTCCTTTAGCGTAAATGACGCCTTGGGATCGAGTCCGGTCAGCGGCTCGTCGAGAATCCACACCTTTGGGTTATGGACAAGCACACCCATTATCATGATTTTTTGCCGCATCCCGTGCGAGTAGCTCTGAATCGGATCGCCGAGCGCACTCGTCATTTCAAAGCGGCTCGCCAGCTCCAGAATCCGCTGCCCGCGCACGTCTTTTGGCACCTGGTACATATCGGCCATGAAGTTTATGTACTCCAGCCCTTTCAGCCGCAAAAACTGGTCCGGACTGTCCGGCACGTAGCCAAATTGCTGCTTGGCCTCAAGCGGCTGTGTCGCGATGTTTTTTCCGTTAATCGTGATCTCGCCCTGGTCCGGGCGGATAATTCCCGTCACCATCTTGATCGTGGTCGTCTTCCCTGCGCCATTGGGGCCAAGGAACCCGAATATTTCTCCATTTGGCACCGTGAGATTCAGTTGATCGACCGCTTTGTTTGTTCCATTGTAGCTTTTCGTCACATTTATCAGCTCAATCATGCCCGTCCCTCCTTTTGCTTATCGTCTTTTCATTTCCATAAGATTCCACCTTATGCTATACGCCCGCACTCCCAAAAAGTTGCGGATACGCAAAAAAGCCGTCAGTTTCCCAACGGCTCATCACGCATTTTTGTCCAGCGCAAAAATCAGCTTGAACACACAACCATATCTACTCTAGCGGGAGAAAGCTTCCATCGCGCAGCATGGTCAGCTCGCCCATGATGAATGCCAAATCCTCGGATTCACCCAGCTTGCCACTCTCCGCCAGCGCTTCCAGGCGGCGCAGCAGCATGTTCGCAAAATCGGCGATTTGTACAGGCTGTGCTTCCATATCGGCGTCATCGAGCACATCGTAGCTGGTCAGTGCTTCCAGGTGTGTCACGATGCGGAATCCGCCGATCTCTCCCAAAAATTCCTGCTTGTTGATTTTCGATTTTTCCAGCTTTTGCAGCATGGACAAGATATCGTTTGCTACTACGCTTGGAAAAGCAACCTGGTAAAAGTTGCGGTTTTTCGCCTCGACGGTCTTGATAATCAAAATGTCAATGCCATCCGGCTTTTTCGCTTTTTTTCCAAATCCAAACATGTATGTTCACCTCATATCGTTCGATCTGCACAACTCTCTTCATGATAGACATAATCCGGGTGTCAGACAACCCCTATCCTGTTTCCTTTTTCCCGAACATGACGGCTGTTTTGCAACTGGCTCCTTTTCACTTGGTTATTTTTTTCTTTGGCCACACATGCTAACAGGTAACAACGGCTTTTCAAGTGAGGTGCGCGATGAAAACCAACTGGAAAAAGTGGATGATTTTTCTGTCCTTCTCCCTGATCGTCACAGGCTGTGCCCTTCCCGGCAAGGAAGAGAGCAAAAGCAAGACGAAGGCCCGGAACAAACCCGTGAAGCTGTCTGCAATTCAGAAGCTCGGCGACAACAAAATGGATGTCGTCCTGTTCCTCAACCGTGCCGAGCATTTGCTGGAGGAAGTGTACTTCGCCGCGCTCGACAACGCCAAGGGCAAGACGATCTACGAGGATGGGCTGGTGTTCCGCGAGCTGCCGAAGCGATTTGACAGCAAGGATAAAATCGTCAATTACTTTGGACGTTTTTGGAGCAAGCCGCTGGCACTTTCCATGTACGACAAGCTGACGACGAAGCTCGTCAAGGAAAAGCTGTACATTGCGATCCCGCGCGTCGACTACCCGGTCCTGATCTCCGTCCGCAATACGACTGTCGCCAAAGAAAACGGCGAACTGAACGTGACGGTCCAGAACGCAACCGACCCGTCTTTTGCCTCCGACCAGACGCTTCAATACCGCCTCGTTCGCGACCAGAAGACGAAACGGTTCGAGATCAAGTCGAGAGCGGGCGCATATGGCAGCGAACAATTTCAATAATTTCTCTTGACATTTCTTATATGCCCGACGAATAATAGTGAATTAACAAGCGCATAGCAAGCGGCAATGACGGGGAACAGTAAAACCGCCCTTCAGGTCCAGAGAGCGAAATCCGGCGGCTGAGAGATTTCGTCCATGAATCGGTTTGAACCCACCCCAGAGCATCCAGGGAAGACCTGGACAGGTTTCTTTCACCTGTTATCAAAGAAAGAGAGCTGGATGTTTGCGACTTGACGGGTATTTTCTGTCGGCAAACGTCAATTAAGGTGGTACCGCGTAAGGCTAACATGCCCTTTCGTCCTTAACAAAGAGACGATTGGGCTTTTTTTATTGCTTTTTTACATGGATACAAGTGAGTGCTAGGAGGTCAAGGCATGAAGAAGGGAAAAATGCGAGTGGTGGTCAAAGTCGGCAGCAGTTCGATTGCCGCAGCGGGCGGTGGGGTGGACCCGGCGAAAATGTCCTTGCTCGTCTCTGCCATCAGCAAGCTGCGCGAAGCCGGGCACCAGGTCGTGCTCGTTTCCTCGGGTGCGGTCGCGAGCGGCTATCAACTGCTTGGCTACCAGCAGCGCCCCCGCTCTCTCGCTGCCAAGCAGGCCGCGGCAGCCATCGGGCAAAGCCTGCTGATGCAGACGTATACGCAAATGTTCGCAGCCCATCACCTCAGCGTGGCGCAAATTTTGTTGACGCGGGGAGACTTCTCGGATCGCGAGCGCTATCAGCACGCTTTTCAGACGTTGTCGCTGCTTTTGGACAAAAACATTTTGCCGATCATCAACGAAAATGACACCGTATCGGTTGCGGAGCTGACCTTTGGCGACAACGACATGCTCGGCGCGCTGGTCGCCGGGCTGGTCCACGCTGATTTGTACATGATTCTCACCGATACGAACGGACTGTACGACAAAGACCCGCGCCACCATCCAGACGCCCGGCGTATTGACTCGCTTGAGCAGGTGACAGAGGAAATCGAGGCGTTGGCAGGAGGAGCGTCACAGCTCGGCACGGGCGGTATGCGCTCGAAGCTGATCGCCGCGAAAACGGCGCAAGGCTTGGGGATTCCGAGCTTTATCGGAAAATTGGCGCAATCGGCTGATCTCGTCAAGGTGCTGGAAGGAAACGGTGACGGCACCTACGTCGGCTATCATCCCGAAGCGCCAGTATCAGCCGGCGTCTCCACGCGCAAACAATGGATTGCGCTCCACTCCCCTGTTCGCGGCAAGATTACTGTCGACAGCGGGGCGGCGGAGGCGATTTTGGAAAAAAGCCGCAGCCTGCTTCTGGCGGGCGTCCGCGATGTCTCGGGGATGTTCGAGGAAGGCGAGGTGATCGAGGTGTATTGCGAAGGCACCTTGATCGGCAGGGGCGTCAGCAGGTACGGCGCGGCCCAGCTTCTGGAATCTCTCTCACCTTCCGGATTGACGCGACGCAGCGGTACCGTGATACACCGTGATGAATGGACCCCGGCACGCTCGAAAGCATTTTTAACTTAAACCGCTTTTTACTGAAAAAGAGAGATAAGGAGATGGGGAGACAATGGAAAACCTGAAAGAAAAAGTGTATGCACAGCTCTCACTGGCCAAACAGGCTTCCCGACAAATGGCGCTGTTGACCCGTACAGAAAAAGACAAGGCACTGGCTGCCATCGGAGAAAAACTGCTGGCTGATGCCCAAACCATCCTGGCGGCAAACGAGCTGGATATTGCCAAGGCGGAAGCTGACGGCCAGCCCGCTTCCTACCTCGACCGCCTGCGCCTGACACCTGCGCGTATAAACGATCTTGTCGAGAGTCTGGCTGCCTTGGCCGCTCTCGATGATCCTGTCGGACAAAAAATGGCTTCCTGGACGCGGCCGAACGGTCTTGTCATCGAACAGATTCGCGTCCCGCTCGGCGTCATCGGCATGGTGTACGAAGCGCGGCCCAATGTCACGGTCGATGCGGCGGCGATTGCGCTGAAAACCGGCAATGCGATCGTCCTGCGCGGCAGCCACAGCGCCGTCAACAGCAACGTCGCACTCGCCCGCTCGATTCGCGAAGCGCTGGCAGCGACAGACCTCCCCGAGGACGCCGTGCAGTACCTGCCTTTTGCCGAGCATGCCTCTGTCGATCTGTTATGTACCGCAAACGGGCTGGTCGACGTCATCATCCCGCGCGGCGGAGCAGGCCTGATCCAGCGCGTGCTGCAACTGTCCAGCGTGCCTGTGCTGGAAACGGGAGTGGGCAACTGCCATATCTACATCGATCAGGCGGCCCGCTACGACATGGCAGAAGCCATCACCGTCAATGCGAAAACAAGCCGCCCCGCCGTCTGCAACGCAGCCGAAACGCTGCTTCTCCACCGCAACTGGCCGCACGACTACCAGCGGGCGCTTTTGCAAAAGCTGCTCGATCAAGGAGTCGAGCTGCGCGCCTGCGAGAAAACGCGGGAGGCACACCATGAGCTGGCTTCTCTCCTGCACGAAGCGCAGGCAGAGGACTGGGATACGGAATACACCGCTCTCATCCTGGCTGTCCGCACCGTCGATAGCCTGGACGAAGCGATTGCGCATATTACCGCACACAGCACGGGCCACTCCGAAGCGATTGTGACGGAAGACGCTGCGGCAGCCAATCAATTTTTGTCCGCTGTCGATGCAACTGCTGTCTATCATAACGCCTCTACCCGCTTTACCGACGGCGGCGAGTTCGGCTTTGGCGCGGAGATCGGCATCAGCACGCAAAAGCTGCACGCCCGCGGGCCGATGGGTTTGCCCGCACTCACTTCCTACAAGTACGTCGTACGTGGAACCGGACAAATTCGCTAGGCCAAAGGAGGAAACAGCGATGAGCAACCAAACAGCTAGTATAGCAACCGGACAAATTGGCTTTCTCGGCGCAGGCTCCATTGTGGAAGCGATGCTTGCGGGGATTTTGAAAAAAGGGTTGACCGCAGCAGACCGCATTTTCGTCACCAACCGCAACAACGCGGAGCGTCTGGAGCAGTTGACGGACACATACGGAGTCAACGCCACCACGGATAAACTGGCGGTAGCGCGGGCCTCTGACATTTTGATTTTGGCGATCAAGCCGAAGGACGCGAAGGAAGCGCTGCTCGAACTGCGCGGAGCTGTCTCTGCAAACCAACTGATTATTTCCGTTATCGCGGGCGTCCCTACCAGCCTGATCGGCGAATGGCTGGGGGTAGACTGCCCGATCATTCGCACGATGCCAAACACGTCCTCTGCTGTCGGGCTGTCTGCAACAGGACTGAGTGCCAATGCGTTTGTGCGTCCCGAGCAGCTCGCCCTCGCCACCCGCCTGTTCGAAGCGATTGGCACCGTATACGAAGTGGCAGAAGAAGAACTCGATATTATTACAGGGCTGTCCGGCAGCGGCCCGGCCTATATTTATTATTTGGTCGAAGCGATGATGGGAGCGGGCGCGACAGCCGGGCTGGATCGGGAAATGGCGCGTCAGCTCACGCTCCAGACAGTGATCGGCGCGGCCCATATGCTGCTGGAAACGCGCGCGGAGCCTGCCTTGCTGCGCAAGCAAGTCACCAGCCCTGGCGGAACTACACAGGCCGGGCTGGAAGTGTTGGAGTCGTATCGGTTCCAGGAGGCGGTAACATCAGCCATCCTGCGGGCGACCGAGCGCGCACGGGAAATGGGCGCGCAGTATCGGTAAGCGTTTTTCGCGGAAGATAGTTGCCGCGTAAGCCGCCTGTGCGTTACGATGTTGGAACAAAGCATGTCCAGACGCACAGGCATAGAGGCGCACTGTTGCCCGATTTTTTGCGAGAAACTGAACGAGGGAGGTATCCGATGGAAATTTACGCCTTGTACGGCACCAGTGGTACGGGAAAAAGCTCCAGTGCATTAGAACTTTCCCACCGCATGAACATCGACGCCATTATTGACGACGGCATCCTGATCTACCAGGGGCGCAAGGTGGCGGGTACCTCCGCCAAGTACGAGAAAACGAAAATCCAGGCGGTCAAGCGGGCGATTTTTCATTACGCGGATCACGCAGAGGAAGTGCGGCGCAGTCTGGAGCAGATTCAACCGGGACGCTTGCTGATTCTCGGCACATCACAGCGCATGATTACGCGGATCGCCGAGGCGCTGCATCTGCCTTCTTCTATCGAATATATTCCGATTGAGTCGATCAAGCCGCCGCAGGAAATCGAAGCGGCGCGCTACGTGCGGGAAACGATGGGCAGACACGTCATCCCGATCCCCCGTGTCGAGGTGGAAAAAGACTATTTGCAGCGGCTGATTGCTTCCGCGACCCGCATTTTCAGCTCGAAAAAGGAAGTGATTGGCGAATCGACCGTCGTTCACCCGCCTTTTTCCGGCGGGCGCATCCTGATTCATCCGCAAGTGTTGCGCAAGATCGCGCAGGCTACGTGCAGCCGCTATGCAGAAGTCAGCCAGGTCGGCAAAGTCAACTTTTCCTTCGAGGATTTGCCTCGCCTCCAGATTACGCTCGCCCTCAGGCTACCCTTTTTGACAGATATGACCCGACTGCTTCGGGACATTCAGGAAGAGTTGCACAAGGAAGCGAGCTTTTGCCTCAATATCGCACCCGCCAGCATCGACATTCAGGTCGCTTCGCTGGAATTGGCTCCTGTGAAAGCGTGAAACCGGTCCTTTTTTCGGACCGGTTCATTTTTTGGCGGAAAGAGGCAGGGTTACTTGCGGCCTGTTTGCCCATCCTATACGTGTATCACACATGAAAGGAGCAATCAGATGCCATCCCTCATGTCTTCTGCGCCTTTTTCCCAAACACCGATTCCCGAGCCGCCCAAAGTCATCACGACCAAAGACTTGAGCTACCTGAAAGATGCCTTGTCCTGGGAACTGCTCGCCTTTAAAAAGCTGCACTTCTTTGCCCAGCAAGCCACAGACCCGGATGTGAAGCAATGTCTGGAAAAAGCAGGACGCATGCACCAGCAGCACTATCAAAAGCTGCTCTCCCACCTGCAAAACAACAACACAGCCGTCATGGCGACCTTGCCGCAGACCCAATCCCAACAACAGCAACAACAGATGCAGTAAGGGAGGAGAACAGGGATGCCAAACCAAAACCAGATCGCAAACCCGCAATCCGGACAGCTACCGCAAATCAAAGGGCCGCAAATGAATGACCGCGATTTTCTCAATGACTGTCTGGCGACGTGCAAATACCTCACAGACAGCCTGAACGTCGCGGTGCGCGAGGCGAGCCACCAGCAACTGTACAACGACATGCTGCAACTGCTGAATGAGACACACCAGTCGGCCCGGGAAGTGTACAACCTGATGTTCCAAAAAGGCTGGTACAAGCTCGAAGCAGAAGAACAGCAAAAGCTGCAGCAAGCTTACCAGCAGTTCTCCGGCTATTCCAGTCAGTTCCCGTATCAATAGTTTGGCTGTTTTTCCAGCATGGGTGATGCAGCCCTGGTCCGATTCCTGTTCGGGCCGGGGCTGTTTGTTGTGCTTGCGGCTTTTTCTTGTGGAGGGGCTTTTTACTTCTTTTTCCAAATTGTATAATTTATTGGAGAAGGAGGGATTCAAGTGAAAGACCGTTTGTGGTTTTGGCTCTCTTTGCTTTGCGGCCTGCTCGCTTCTGCAGGCTCCCTTGCTCTGTGGTACGTTTTGCTTTCTGAAAAGTCCCCCGGTTCTGTGTTGACGTTTCTTTGCCTCGGGCTTCCGGCGTTGCTCGGCCTGGTTGCTTCCTTTGTTAAGCCGCCCGTCATTCTGCTTTCCTTTGTCGTCTCTTTGCCGCTTTGCTTGTACTTGTCCATGAATGCAGACAAATTTTTCTTTTTCCTCATTGCCTCCTTGCTGTATTTGCTGTCCGGCGTGTTGAAATGCAAGACGGCAAAAGCCAGTTGGCTGCCCTGGTAACTGGCCGTTTTGTGCTTTCCGCAAACAGCCTGTCACCTCGTCTTCATCCTTTGCTCCGCAAGAGCCGGGCGACCGCAAACAACGCCCGCTCCAGTTCGTCGTCTGCCGCATACGCATACGACAAACGCAGATGCTGGCTGTCCGTCTGGTCGTACACGAAACCGGGATTGAGCAGGACGCCTTCTGCCAGCGCCTGGGTAAACAGCTTGCGCATCGACACGGGCTGGCGCAGGCGCAGCCAGATGTAAAAGCCGCCCTGCGGCACCTGCCAGTCGGCCAAGTCGGAAAACCACCGCGTGAGTAGCTCGTCCATCCGCGCTCTTCTTTCCTTGAGCGCCGCGCGGATTCGTTCGAGATGCCGTTGATAGCGCCCGCTCGTCAGCCATTCTGTCGCCGCCCACTGCGAAAGGGTGCTTGCGCCGTAGTCAATCTGCATTTTTACGTCGGCCAGCCGTTCAATGACTGGCTGCGGCCCGACGAGCCAGCCGATTCGCAAGCCAGGGCTAAGCGTTTTCGACAGGCTGCCAAGGTAGAGCACCAGCCCATTCTGATCGCTCGCCTTGAGCGGAGCAGGCCCCGGCTCATCCAGCCACAGCTCGCCATACACATCGTCCTCCAAAATGGGCAGCCGCTCCTGTTCACATACCGCCATAAGCTGCCGCCTGCGCTGCTCGCTCATCAAAATCCCGGTCGGATTGTGAAAAGCCGGGATCGTATAGAGCAGCGCTCCGTTATGAAGCAGCTTCTGCCGGGCGACAGAGGCAGGCGCTATTCCTTCCCCATCCATCGCGACGCCAGCCAGCCTCATCCCTGACGACTGGAATAACGACAGCGAAAACAGGTACGAGGGCTGCTCCAACAAAATCGTCGAGCCGCGGTGCAAAATCCCGAGCGAGATCAACTGCAAAGCCTGCAGCGCACCGGATACTACGAGAATCGACGCCGGAGAAGCCTCGATCCCTCGCGTACGAAGGTGAGCACTGATCGCCTCGCGCAGCGGCAAAAGTCCCTTTGGCTCGGAATAGCCAAGCTGCCTCATTTTCCCGCGCAGGTCACAAAGCACTTCCTCCATCTCTGCCCTCGGGATCAGGGCGGGCGAAAGCTCTCCTGTACCCAGACGGGTGTAGCGCGGATCAGGCTCATAGCGGTTAATGTCCTGGATCGTCGGCGAATTGGGCAAATGCGTGCCCGCCTGCACATACCCCAACCAATCCGGCGGCGGCGTGGTCGTCAACAGCGACCATGTGTTGTTGCAGATGACCGAGCCGCTCCCGACCGTCGACTCAATCAGCCCCTCCGCCTTCAGTTCCTCCAATGCAGTCACGACCGTGCTGCGGTTCACCCCGAAAGCAGCAGCCAAAGCACGCTGGGCAGGCAGCCTGCTGTTTACCGGCCACTCTCCCCGCACAATTTTTCCCTTGATGTACGCGACAATCTGCGCGTAGACAGGCAGGTCAGCCGATTTGTCCGGCTTCCAGTCAATGGTCAGCATCCGTCCCCACTCCTTTGCTCCATTGTACAAATTGGTTGGGGCAAAGGTAAACCAATTGGCTGGAGACATTCGCTCCTTCCTCATGAATAATGTCCATAGTGCATGCTTTTGCCTGCTGACATGACGACATCGAAAAAGGAGGAAGGAATCGTGCTGGAAGCCGCTCTGCACGGTTTTGTGCTCGCCTTCGGGCTGATTTTGCCGCTGGGGGCGCAAAACGTGTTTGTATTCAACCAGGGAGCCGTACAGCCTACGCTGTGGAGAGCCGCTCCCGTCGTCCTGACGGCAGCCGCCTGTGATGCGCTCCTGATTTTGCTCGCCGTCCTTGGCGTTTCTCTGGTGATCTTGACCGTTGCCTGGCTGAAAACCGTCCTGTACGTCATCGGGATCTGTTTTTTGCTGTACATGGGCTACCTGACCTGGCGCAGCCGCCCAAGCCTGGATCACCGTAATCAGGAAAGCTTTTCCGCCAAAAAGCAGATGATGTTCGCCGCTTCCGTCTCTTTGTTCAATCCGCACGCAATCCTCGATACCATCGGGGTCATCGGAACCAACTCGCTCAACTACGCAGGAGCAGAAAAATGGGGGTTCACCATCGCCTGCATCCTCGTCTCCTGCCTCTGGTTTTTCGGCTTGTCTGTGGCAGGGAGAATCATGGGCAAGCTGGATCGGTCCGGGTCCTTGCTGCGCAGCCTCAACATCGTCTCTGCACTCATCATGTGGGGCGTCGCTGCCTACATGACGAGCCAGCTGGATTGGGCCTGGTTCCGGGAAAAGTGAATAAATGCTCCCGCCTCCACTCAAAATATCCCTAGTCGGATTTTGATGTGGAGGTCTTTTCATGCTTTTTGCCAAATCAGACGCCCTGCTCGATCATTTGTACACGATCGCCAAAAACGTGTATGACTCTGCGATTTATTTCAATAATTACAAAATTACTTCGCTGGAAACACTAAAAAGCTTTGCCGAGGAAATGAAAGTGTATGAGTCCAAGGGCGACAAGCTGATCCACGAAATTATCGTCCGGATCAACAAAACGTTTATTTCGGCCATTGAACGCGAGGACGTGCTGAATCTGGCGGTCAAGCTGGACGATGTGCTGGACGGACTGGAGGGGTGCGCCGCTCGTTTGTACATGTACGACATCATGGAGCCGGATGAAGCGATGGTCAAATTTGGCCAACTGATTGAGGATGCCACCCAGCAAATTTTGTTCGCAATTGAGCTGCTGCAAAAACTGAAGCTGTCTGGCATGAAGGAGTACATTATTCGCATCAACGATCTGGAAAGCGCCGGTGATGAGTTGGTGCGCAACAGCATCAGGCAGTTGTTCAAGTCGACGAGCGATCCGCTTCACATTATGCAGTTCAAGGAAATTTACGATGTGCTTGAGGATGTTATGGATCATTGCGAGGACGTCGCCAACATGATGGAGACGGTGATTATGAGCAATACATAAACGAAGGAGGCTCTTCTTCCATGCACACTAGCCTGCCTCTTGTGATCGCTGTCATTGTTCTGGCCGTTTCCTTTGACTTCATTAACGGCTTTCACGATACAGCCAATGCCATCGCCACCACAGTCTCGACAAAAGCTTTGCCGCCGAAAATCGCCATCGCCCTTGCCGCGATCATGAACTTCGTCGGCGCGCTTGCTTTTACCGGGGTCGCCAAAACTATCGGAGGAAAAATTGCCGATCCCACCAAGCTGGAATACGGCGTACTGATCGTGCTGGCGGCTTTGGCCTCGGCGATTTTCTGGAATCTGGTCACCTGGTGGTACGGGATTCCGAGCAGTTCCTCCCATGCGCTCATCGGCTCCGTCGTAGGTGCTGTTTTCGCTTCGGCTGGCAGTTCGCACATCAACTGGAGCGGTTTTTTGGAAATTTTCGAGGCACTGATATTGTCGCCCGTCATCGCGCTCGTGGCCGCCTATCTGCTCATGAAGCTGGCTTACGCCTTGTTTCGCAGCATCCAGAAACCGCCCAGCAAAGTGAACCGGGGCTTTCGTTACTTCCAGATTTTCACTGCTGCCCTGCAATCTTTCTCCCACGGCACCAACGATGCGCAAAAAGCAATGGGCATCATCGTCTTCGCTCTGGTGGCTGCCGATTTGCATACGGATACGGCGACGATTCCGTTTTGGGTCCAGCTGATATGCGCCATTGCCATGGGGCTGGGGACTTCTGTCGGCGGCTGGAAGATCATCAAGACGGTCGGCGGCAAAATTACGAAAATCGAGCCGATCAACGGCGCGACCGCTGATTTAAGCTCGTCCACGATCATTTTTACATTTACGCAGTTAGGGCTTCCGGTCAGCTCGACACACGTGATTTCTTCGGGGATCATGGGGGTCGGCGCGGCCAAGCGGCTCAAGGGTGTCAATTGGGGCGTCGCCAAACGGATCATCATCACCTGGTTTATTACGCTGCCGATTTCCGCGGTGATCTCTGCGGCAATCTATTCCTTGTTGCGTTTGTTTTTTGAGTGAAGGCGATGCGGGCCGCGCCCGGTTTGCGAATGCCCAGCGTTTGCCGATGAGGAAAAATGTGTTTACTGTTGACAGAGTGGGGACAGGATAATAGTAACTTCATCATGTTATTGTCGCAAAGGAGCTGATTTGCAAATGTCTCGTCAATGGTTCCGGCAGCTTCGCTATCCCCTCATCGCACTGACCGTGACATTAACGCTGCTTTGGACGCATCATCACCAACGGTTGCATACTTCCTACGCCGCCACGACGCGGACGCACACTGTTACGATTTCCAGCGCCGGCTTTTTGCCCAACCAGTTGACAGCGCGGGCAGGCGAGCGCGTCGCATTGATGATCGTCAACGCGGATACACGCCCGCACAACCTCTCCATTCGCGATCTGAACCTGTCCTCGACCGAGCTCAAGCCGACGCAGTCTACGATCCTGCAGTTTTCTGCCGATAAAAAAGGGCGTTTTTTCTTTGTTTCGGACGCCCCCGGCTACCCGGAAAGCGGCTATCAAGGCATGCTTGTCATTGAGTAGCTTCGGCTTTTTCGTCGGGAGCTTTCTGCTTCCACGGCCCATACGCAATCAAGACCAGCGGGATGATCCCGATTACCGTAATGATTCCAAAAAACAAATAGATGCCCAGCGTCGAAAAAGCATCTTTGATCCAGCCAGCCACGAGATTACACAGCATCGTCCCCAGCCCGCCTCCCACCGAAAAGAAGATGGCCAGCGCCGTCACTTGCAGGGAGGCGGGCGTATTTTCGCGCACGAACTGGGCTGCCGTCGCCAGGTAAAAGCCTACCGAGATTCCTTGAATGAAAAACAAGGCGATAACCAGCGTCGTACCGGGGGCAGAGCTGTACCAGAGCCAGCGAGCCGCCCCGCATACAGCAGCGAACAACAGCGTCAGCTCCAGCCCCCACTTGCGTACAAAGACACCTGCCAGCTTCATGAACGGAGCTTCACTGCCTGCAAACAAGAGAAAAGCCAGCCCCACACCCGCCACCGTGCCGCCAATCTCCTGATAAAACAGGGAAAACCAGATGTTGTTCGCGTTCACCGCGCCAAGCACGCAAAAGGAGGCCAGCAAAAACAACAGGTAGCGCGGTATCCGCAAAAGATCCCGCATGCCAGCCAGCATGCCGACGCGAAAGCGCGGCGTCTCCTCCGATTCATCCGGCACCCGCAGCAAAAACAGCATGGCGATCAAGAGCGCGAGGCAATACGAGTAAAAGAGCATGGATGCCCCCCAGCGCTCGACCAACAGTCCTGTTACAAAGGCGGCGAGCGCAAAGCCAACCGCTCCCCACAGCCGGATGTCGCCGAATTGCAGGCCGTATTTTTTCGCGTAGCCCAAAGTGATGCTGTCGGATATTGGAATAATCGCGCTCTGGAAAAACGAGAGGATCAAATAGAACAGAAAGACAAAAGCGAAGGTAGACACGCCAACGAAGAAAAGCCCGGCCAGCCCCGAAGCGACAAGCGTCAGAATCAGAATGGCCTTGCGAATCTGAAAACGGTCACAAAGCAATCCCCACATCGGCTGGGCGACAATCGAGACAACCGGAGCGACTGCGCTAATCAGGCCGATCTGGGTGCCTGTGAGCGAAATGGATTTGTAATATTGCGTAATCAGTGGCGAGAAAGCACCCAACCCGTAGTAGAAAAAAAGATAAAGGGCGCAAAGACTGAAGTATCTCCCGAATGCGCCCGAAAGTCCAATACCGGAATGTGTTCCTGGCATATCGTTCTCCTATTTTACCCGTGGCAATATTTTATCCATCTCGACGGTTCGTTTCTTCTCCCATGTCGCCGGATTAAACTCGTCGAATTGCTCCAGGAAAGCAATGACTTCCTTGGTCAACGGGGTTGGCGTAGACGCGCCGGACGTAACCGCGACGCTTTTTTTGCCGCGCAGCCACTCGATGTCAAGCTCGGACAAGTCCGCGATCCGATACGACGGCACATTGGCGATCTCTTCCGACACCTGCGCCAGACGGTTGGAGTTGTTGCTGCGCGGATCGCCCACGACAATACACAAATCTGCCTCGCCAGCCTGTGTCGCGACCGCTTCCTGCCGCACCTGGGTAGCCAGGCAAATCTCGTTGTGCACCTCTACCCCAGGGAAACGCTGCAGAATGGCATCCATCAAATGCTTGACATCCCACTGGCTCATCGTGGTCTGGTTGGTGACGATCAGCTTGTCTGTGGGGATGTCGAGCGCGTCCAGCTCCTCCAGCTTTTGCACGAGATGCACGCGGTCCGGTGCGATGCCGACAGCTCCTTCCGGCTCGGGATGCCCTTTTTTCCCGATGTAGATGACATGGTAGCCATCCGCAATTTTTTCGCGGATCAAATCGTGCGTCTTCGTGACGTCCGGGCAAGTCGCATCAACGATGGTCAAGCCTTTTTCCCGCGCCTTTTTGCGCACCTCCGGAGAGACGCCGTGGGCGGTGAAGATGACCGTCCCTTCGTTCACCTGGTCCAAAAGCGCCAGCCGGTCTTCTCCATCCAATGTTTTAATGCCTTGCTTTTCAAACGCCTCGACGACGTGGGCATTGTGGACGATCATGCCCAAAATGTGAATCGGGCGGGGAAAGTCGAAGTTTTGCGCTGTACGCAGTGCCAACACCATGGCATCGACAACACCGTAGCAATATCCGCGGGGGGAAATCTTGATGACTTCCATCTGGACCCCTCCTAAAATTCTAATGACGTTCGCCCACTATTATACCTTATTTGCCTGCATCCCGCTTCTGTTCGTAAACCTTCAGATTATTGTAGACAACTTTCAGCAGCGGCGTGGACAAGCCTTTTTGTTCAGCGTGCTTCAACAGGTAGCCTTGCAGATGATCGGCCTCGACTGGAAGTCCTTTTTCCATGTCGCGCAGCATGGACGATTTCGTTTGCGGGCGCTGGTTTTGGAAGATTTCCATTTGCTTTTCCACAATGTCCGGCTTGATCGGCGCTTCCAGTGCCTTCATGACAGACACGATCTCCTCCGCGAGCTGTCTGGTCAGCTCCACGCCGTAGGCGGACTCGCGAATCGGACCGACAGCCGAGTTCATCAGCGTCGTAATACCGGAGAACATCGCAATAAACAAATATTTGTGCCAAACCTCGCGCTGGATGTTGTTGCTCGCCCGCATCGTGCCATTGATTTTGGAAAAAGCCTGCTCCAGCCGCTCTACGCGCTCGCTTTTTCCGCCTTCCCACTCGCCAAACACCGCCTCGTGAATCGGGCTCGTCTGCACGACGTCGCCTTCTGCGTTGAGCGTCGTTTCGATGAAGCAAAGCCCCCCAAGCACCCGCTCACGCCCAAAGCGCTCCCATAGCGGCTCCATGTGGGCGATCCCGTTCAGCAGCGGAATCACGATCGTGTCGTCCCCGACGTAAGGGGCAATCGCATCGATGCTCTCTGCGAGCGTGTACGCTTTGTTGGACAGCAGGACGACGTCGAACGGCCCTGCCGCTTCGCCCGCCTGAATCAGCTGCGGACGCTCCAGGTGCAGGTCGCCGTGGATGCTCTGCACCCGCAAGCCTCGCTCCTGCAATTGCTTGTATCTACGCTCGTGCACCAGAAACGTTACATCCACGCCCGACTCTGCCAGTCTGCCGCCAAAATACCCTCCGATGCCACCTGCCCCCAGTACCAGTACCTTCATCAAGATCGCCTCCGCGTTTATTCATAATAGTTCGTCTATATTCTACAAAAACGGAACCAAATTCTGAACCCCGCAATATGATGTTAGAAAAACTAACATTTGGAGTAAGAAAACCTCTTGACGAACATTGTCTGTTGTAGCTATAATTCGAAATATAGATTTTCAAGAAAACACGAACAATAATTGTTCAGATACAAAAATTTTTCGCGAATGGAGTGGGTTGTTTTGGATATGAAAACGGTTTTGTCCATCATTGATGCAGAGAAAGTGGAATATGTAGACTTCCGCATTGTCGATTTGCTTGGCCGCCAGCACCATGTTACCGTTCCTGCCTACGCAGTAGATGAAGGCACCTTCAAAAACGGCGTCGCCTTCGACGGCTCCAGCCTCACCGGCTACAAATCCATCGAAGAGAGCGACATGGTCGCGATGCCTGATCCTTCCACCGCTTTTCTCGATCCGTTTGTAGAAGCCAAAACGCTGAACATCGTCTGCAACATTGTCAATCCGGACAACACTCCATACACCCGCGATCCGCGCGGCATTGCCCTTAGAGCCGAGGCGTATCTGCAACAAACCGGACTGGCAACCGCAGCCTACTTCGGCCCGGAATCGGAATTTTTCCTGTTCGACAGCGTGCGCTACGACTCCGGCCCATCCGGTTCGTTCTTCCACATCGACTCGGAGGAAGCGTTCTGGAACACCGGAAAAGAAGGGCAAAACCTGGGCTACAAAGTGCGCAACAAAGGCGGCTACTTCCCTGTACAGCCAACTGACTCGCAAATGGACATCCGCAACGAAATGTGCACGCTGATGACCAAAGCCGGTCTGCATGTAGAGCGCCATCACCACGAAGTGGCAACTGCCGGCCAAGGCGAGATCAACTTCCGCTTCGACACGTTGACCCGCACGGCTGACAACCTGCTTTTGTTCAAATACATCGTGCGCAACGTCGCTGCGAAGCACGGCAAAACCGCTACCTTCATGCCAAAGCCAATCGTCGGCGACAACGGTTCCGGCATGCACGTCCACCAAAGCTTGTTCAACGGCGATACTCCGCTGTTCTATGAGCAAGGCGGCTACGCCAACCTGAGTGAGACAGCGCTCTACTACATCGGCGGCATTTTGCACCACGCTCCAGCCCTGATCGCGCTGACCAACCCAAGCACCAACTCGTTCAAGCGTCTGGTTCCAGGCTACGAAGCACCAGTCAATCTGGTATTCTCCAAAGGAAACCGCTCTGCCGCTGTACGGATTCCAGTCGCGGCTGTAACGCCAAAAGCATCCCGGATCGAATTCCGCACGCCAGACTCCACCGCCAACCCATACCTGGCCTTCGCTGCCATGCTGATGGCTGGCCTGGACGGCATCAAGCGCAAGCTCGACCCGCGCGAACTCGGTTACGGCCCACTGGACCGCAACATCTACGATTTGTCCGACGCGGAAAAGCATGAAATCAAGCGCGCACCAGGCTCCCTGGAAGAAGCCCTGACTGCCCTCGAACAAGACCACGCTTTCCTGCTCGAAGGCGACGTCTTCAACAAGGAAGTCATCGAAAGCTGGATTGCCTTGAAGCGTGCGGATATTCAGCAAGTAGAGCGTACGGTGAATCCGAAAGAGTTTGAGTTGTATTATGATCTGTAAAATTTATTCGTACAAAACTGCCCAGTAATTACGCGGGTTTTACCCATCAACAAATTAGCCCCTTCCGTTCAAGGAGGGGCTCTTTGCATTGGCCATGAAATGATCCTTTCGTGTCTGGGGAAACCCTGCAGCAAAATCGTTGCAAAATCACCTACAGAATCATTTACAATTAGTTCCAATTGTTTTACGATATATAAATTGCATGAACTAGTTCGGTAGACATTGATCGTCTTCCACCCGCAAAGTTTATGCACGAAGTAAATACGTACTTCCTTCCGGGAGGAGAGTCTGTTTTGAAAAAGAAAATAGCTTTTTTACTCATTATTTTAGCAGCGATTGCTGGTTGCTCTTATGCTGTAAATAGAATGAATGATACATCTCTTCATGAAAAAGCCTTAAATCAGATCACGAAAAATGATGAAGTTCGTATTGATATGAAGAGGTATTCTGACGATGCAAAGGTATCTCTAACAGATAAAGATAAGGTAGAAAAGTTGTTAAAGAGTCTCTCATCTGTGGAACTAAAAAAAGAAAACATGACTTGGCCGTCCGGTGATTATGCCATACGAGTATATGTCAACGGGGTAAATATACTCGGAATGGAAATGTTGACTGACAAAAATTACGTTTGGATAAATGAACAAAAAGGGGGCGTCTATAAGGTAAGTAATCAAGTTGATTTATGTAAAATAATCGAAGAGCAACACCTGGATTGGACTATTCCAGGACAATAATTTCACTTGATTCCCGACATAAAACGAGGCTGCCATGCTCTATCCCTTCAGCCTCGTTTTCAAATTTATTCTACAGAGCTTGGTTCTCTTCTTTTCTTAACGAGCCCCCACTATCCATTTTACTAAATAATTCCGCCCTCACTCGTTTTATTCCTCGAATACAAACTTTTGTAAACCTATGTAAACTTACATACTTGTATTTGACAAACGAAAAGTGCCGAGTTTGGCAAAGAGCGTTATTCACGAATATCACGAATATACAGTAGAAATTCATAATCATGCGAGATTTGACACGAAGCGCCTACGGGACGATTTCTTGCAAAAAGTCGGTATACCAAGGTTTCGCAAGGGTACGAAGCCTATCATGCTCGCCT
>NZ_RHHS01000051.1 GCF_003710935.1 Brevibacillus gelatini | reverse complement strand
TGGGCGATGCCTGTAAATCACTGCATCGCATGGCTAACGAGCCTATCATGCCCGCCCCTCCATGTAAAGCCGTTGAAGTAGCCATTCACCTGTTAAAAACCCATTTACACAAAAAAATTTACATTCCCATAAATCTCTTTAACAACTAAAGCACCGAAAATTACTTCGTTGCTTTTTCTACAACTTCATGGATGACTCCCCTCTAAGTGTCATTCGCGCTCAAAACTAAGCACAAATGAAATTCACCGTGTACAGATTCAAATTAATGGTTCTGATTGTTTGAAGACAGGTTTGTTCCTGTCTTTTTTTACGCTTAAATCTAAAACCTAATTGTCAACCTCTTATTATAGTTAGATAACATGTGACGTTAGTCCTATTTACAACCAAATTTTCCCAAAATAAACTATAAGTGCAATATAACGCATATATAGGAGGTATTGTTATGCTTAGACTCTTCAAAAAAGCTGTTTTAAGCCTTTTGTCTACGTCTGTATTGGCTGTATCTCTAGCAATTCCAGTCTCAGCGTCAGCCGCACCTTCAACACAGTACACAACAGCAGGACCAAATTTTGAGGTTGGGACGCAACAAGTAGAGCCTTATGGTTGGAAAACGAAGATAACAAAAGAAGGTGTAGAATTAGCCGCTAGTTATATTAGAAATGGCGGATATGCCCTAGAGAAAGCAATATCAAAGCTTTCCCCAACTGCCGCTAGAGCATTCGGCAGATGGGCTGATAATATTGCGGACTTCTTGGACGACCTTTGCAAAGGGTGGGATGAAGCGGAAGAATACGCTATTTCTTATGTAAAAGACCAAGTAAGAAACTTCCTAAGAGAGAATACAAAACTCTCCCCTGGTACAATCGAGGAAATTGTTGTTGCGGTCGATTGGTTGCTCTGGTTCGTTGCTTAGTTAAATCACCAAGGGGGAATCAGATTGAGTCAGGAATTTACCTACTATGATTGGTTTTTAGAGCAAAATCTAACATCTGAGCAAGAATCCAAACTAAACATCCTACTTTATTTGATTTCAGATAAACTGACCCATGAGAAGATTGTCGAAGATTATGACAGGAAAATACGTCAAACAGCACCAGAGTTTGTGCATATACTTGATGCTCCTGAGATAACTCATGAGTTGATAATTACCACTTTGGTTGCAAACTTTCAGCTAACAAGAGAATCAGTTTCTCAAATGTTTGAGGGTATGCGTAATCAAGGTAATTTTGCAAAGCTTGCAGAATTTATGAAAGAGTATAAATAGCCTAGCTCGCAAGCTAAAACAGACAGAACCTTGTCCATTGCTAAAACAACAAAATAAAGTGTAATCCCTAATTATTCCAAAAACTCTTTAAATGAACGGAACATCAACCTAAAGGTAGTTCCGTTCATTACTTTTATGTTTATGCAACGTTAGTGAGTTTAAAGATTTCACCGTATGATAGAAATGAAAATGCTTCTTTAGGCTACTCATATACCTTTCCTAAATTGGGTTTGTCCCTTCGGAGAGGAAACGTACTTAATGATGAGGATTTAGAAGCAGTTTGGTTTAAAGAACTTAAACCAAGTATACAAGAAGATGAGATGAGGAATTTATATTTTTATACGAAAATGCCCCCCCTAAAAAGCAAAAAAAGGGACGGACTACAGTTGGTTGCTAGATATATCCAAAATATGGTATTTACTTACACGACCTCAGTTGGTTCAATCATTACCTTGAACCCTTGTGATTCAATTCTCTTGATCCAATAATCAACAACTCGATCCTGATCTTGTAAGTAATCCCATCCAAACTCTTGATACGTTATGTTATTTTTCAACATGTGATATCACTAGCGTTGCATTAAT
>NZ_RHHS01000050.1 GCF_003710935.1 Brevibacillus gelatini | reverse complement strand
TTTATTATGCGATATACACCTTCCTTGAGCATGCCAAGGGGAGCCGGTATTACATCGCCTTTCTGCTTGCAGTGACGACAGGAATGCGTCAAGGATAGATTCTTGCGTTGCAGTGGAAGGACATCGATTTTGAGAACGGCTTTCTGCGTGTAACGCAAATACTTAGTCATGACGGAAAGGAAATACTGCCCTATACAAAAACAAAATCAGGAACCAGGACGATTGATCTGCCTGATGAGACCATCGCTGAATTAAAGAAGCACAAAGTACGAATTGCTAAGGAAAAGCTGGCGGCTGGCCCTGATTTATACACCGATCTCGACCTGGTTGTATGCAGTGAAAACGGTACTCCTACGAATGCAGGAAACATTCGTCGGGCATTCAATTCCGCTATCGAGAAAGCCAATGTTCCCAAAATCCGCTTTCATGATTTACGACACACCCACGCAACACTGTTGTTGAAACAGGGAGCCAATCCCAAAATCGTTGCAGAACGATTGGGTCATGCAGATACTCGCATTACGCTCGACACATACAGCCATCTGCTCCCCAGCATGCAGAAGGAAACAGCGAAGCAATTTGGAAAGATGCTGTTCGGCCACACAAACAGTAATAACGGTAAGATAGAAAACGCTAAATAGACCGTATCTTCAATCAAAGAAGATCGGTCTTTTTTTGTGTTTAAATTCGCATACAGTAACGCTTTTTGACCACTTTTGACCACAAAATGAATCTTGACCAAATCTTGACCAGAAGGGGTATTTTGCTGGTTCACCCTGTTTAACAAGTCACCACCAAAATAGAAAAACCCTTGATAAATCAAGGGTTTCAGCTTCTGATATATGGTGATCCGGACTGGGTTCGAACCAGCGACCCCCACCCTGTCAAGATGGTGCTCTCCCAACTGAGCTACCGGATCGTGAGATATGTATGTGATCTTGAACCAAGCAACTTATGTACTCGCTTAATGGTGGGCCCTGTAGGACTCGAACCTACGACCAATCGGTTATGAGCCGACCGCTCTGACCAACTGAGCTAAGGGCCCGAATCGCACCGGACGTCGATCACATTTATTACTATACAGCATCCCGAGATGGATTTCAAGAGGAAATGAATAATTTCTTGTAATTTTTTTCACTCCTACGAAAACCCCACGAAAAACCGCGTAAAATCAGGCTTTTGGCGTGCTATTCTCCACAAAAAAACAAGAACTTGCACACACACTTTTGAAAAAATCTCGCTAAAAACCAAAAAGTTCTTCGAAAAACCATTCACCAGCCTGAGCCTTTTAGGCTAATGCCCAAGCTTTCAGTTAAGGCTTTCAGTTGAATTACTCGTTGAGTTATTGATTTAGATATTGGTTGAGCTACTGGTTAAGTTACTCAGTTGGTTACTAGCTGGTTACTCAATTGAGTCCTTCAGTTGATGTATTCAGCAAAGCGTTCCGTGTGATTATCGACTGAGAAAACTTTCCGTGAGGCTACCGACTGCGATTTCCAATGGAGCTTTCCAAATGAACTTTCCAAATGAACTTTCCGGTTGTGCTTTCCAGTTGAGCTTTTGGCAACAGTGATGACAACAGTTGTCATCAATACAAAAGAAGTGACTTTCCAAAAAGTCCCAATAAGCAAAATCACCAAAACAGCAACATTGGTTTATTAGGGCTATTGAATTTCAAAAGAGGGCATCTCTAAGTCATTAAAGCGACTTTTGAGACAGCCCCGTCGAGTAATCAAGTAATCAAGTAATCGAACAAGCAAATAAATGAAATACACCCCACCTCCTCCCCCCCAAAACAAAAG
>NZ_RHHS01000005.1 GCF_003710935.1 Brevibacillus gelatini | reverse complement strand
TCCATTCTACAGGATGTGGCGATTTTTTTGTGCCTATTTTTCACATTAATAAAAACGGGGCGTCCAGCAGTCAGGTTACACTGACTTTCTGGACAGCCCCTTTTTCGCGTGAAAAAAAACGCTTAGATCATCATGTTTTTTCAAAAAGGGTTGTATTTCGGCTTGCTCCTTTTCCTAGATAGGTGAGAGCGAAAGAAGAGCGCTCATTTCGCTCCTTTAAAAATTGTAGGATAAACAATCTGGCCAGTGAGAAATCCTACACAATTCGAAAGCTTGATAATAACGGAAGGGAGTTTTATTATGGCGAAATTTTCTTTAGGCACAGATGGAGCAAACCTTATCAAAAAACATGAGGGATTTTCCTTGAAATTTTACGGAGATCCTTATGGGTATCCAACAGTTGGATGGGGACATTTGATTACAAAAAAGAAAGTATATAAGAAAAATAAAACAGGTAACCCAAATGATTCTCTTCTAACCCAGGCAGAAGCGGATGCTTTATCAAAGTCGTTAAATCTGGGTTATACTTCACCAATTTCTCTGGCAAGGGCAGAAGCTTTTTTTGCTGAGGATACTGCAGATGCTGTAGAGGCAGTTAATAGATTAAAACTTCCTAAAGGTTGTCAATTTACACAATCTCAGTTTGATGCACTTGTTTCGTTAACTTTTAATGCAGGTCCTGGGGTGCTAGAAACAGATGATGTAGAAGCTATGCTTGCCCATAAGAATATATATCAGTTTTTTGCTGGCCCACTTACACCAGAGGATAGTGATTATTGTTCAAGATTAGTCAGCAAAGCATTTTCATATGATAAAAATTTAAAAGCAAGAAGGAATGAAGAAGCAACTTTATTTTGTAAAGGCGCGAAGTACACTCATAAATATCCAGTATATACACTATAGTTTAGTCGTTTTACGACATAACCAAGAAGGTTAGCCTTTAGGCTGGCCTTTCTTGGTTAAAATTTGTTTTATTCATTAATTTTTTTAAGCTCAAAAATAGTTGCTTCGGATATCAAGATCAGCCTATCGTTATTCACGACAAAAAAACCTATACTTACAGGTATGCGTCTTTCTGTAGAAGGGTCACTTATATCTATCACTTTTACCACATCATTTTCATCTAAATCCGGGATGTCAATTTTATATAATCTATAAAAAGCGGTAGCATTATAGCATATCGCTGTAATCTCGTAGATTGGATTTTTTAGTTCATATTGATACTTACTATAGTTTTTAAGGCCTTTCGATGAAAAAAAGTCCTTTTTGACGATAAGTTCATCGCCAATAAATTTTTGCCCTGTGGGATATTCAGAAGCATCATTCCATGAATTGGCAAACCCTAAATGCTTCTCCACTTTCCAAGTTCCATAAAAAAATTTTTCAGTTTCACTATCCAGGTTTATAGTTTCTGCATTAAAACAACGGGATCTGTTTTCTGGAGGAATAATAGTCTCATCCGTTTCAGTTTCAGGCTCATGGGAAGTTATTGGATTTTGTGTCGTTTCCATATTTCCACAAGCCGATGTCAGCATCAGCAAAAACATCATACATACCAGTAATACTTTTTTCATATTTCACATTCTCTTTTTTGGGATTGTGTCATAATCGCTTTAGACATCATAAGGCTATTTGCTGCGTGAATTTTTTGAGGTGATAAAGGGTACTCTTCCTGAAAAATGGGCACAAACGAGAACGCGAATGGTATTCTACGAGCCCGCTTCCCTTAATCAGAAACTTTTTTAAGCTCAAAAATGGTTGCTTCTGATAACAAGATAAGTCTATCGTTATTCACAACAAAAAAACTTATACTTACAGGCAAACTCATTTCTGTAGACGGGTCTCTTACAACTATTGCTTTTACCACATCATTTTCATGTAAGTCTGGAATATCTATTTTATATAATCTATAAAAAGCGGTAGAGTTATTGCATATCGCTATAAACTCGTAGATTGGATTTTTTTGTTCATATTGATACTTTTTATAGCTTTTTAGGCCTTTTGATGAAAAAAAGTCTTTTTTGACGATAAGTTCATCGCCAATAAATTTTTGCCCTGTGGGATATTCCGAAGCATCATTCCACGAATTGGCAAATCCCAAATGCTTCTCTACTTTCCAAGTGCCATAAAAAAATTTTTCCGTTTCACTATCCAACTTTATTCGGTCTATCAGACAATGTTCGGATGTGTTTGTTGGAATAATAGCCTCATCCGTTCCAGGTTCAGGCTCGCTGGAAGCAATTTGATTTGGTGTTGTTTCAACATTTTCACAAGCCGCTGTCAGCATCAACAAAAACATCATACATACCAGCAATAATTTTTTCATATTTCACACTCTCTTATTTGGGATAGTGTCATAATCGTTTCAGACATCATAAGGCTATTTGCCGCGTGAATTTTTTGAGGTGATAGAGGGGGACTCTTCCTGAAAAATGGGCACAAACGAGCCCGCTTTCCTTAATCAGAAACTTTTTTAAGCTCAAAAATGGTTGCTTCTGATAACAAGATAAGTCTATCGTTATTCACAACAAAAAAACTTAAACCTGCAGGTATGCGCATTTCTGTAGACGGGTCATTTATAACGATTGCTTTTACCACATCATTTTCATGTAAGTCTGGAATATCTATTTTATATAATCTATAAAAAGCGGTAGGGTTATTGCATATCGCTGAAAACTGATAGATTGGATTTTGTTGTTCATATTGATACTTTTTATAGTGTTTTAGGCCTTTTGATGAAAAAAAGTCTTTTTTGACGATAAGTTCATCGCCAATAAATTTTTGCCCTGTGGGATATTCCGAAGCATCATTCCACGAATTGGCAAATCCCAAATGCTTCTCCACTTTCCAAGTGCCATAAAAAAATTTTTCAGTTTCACTATCCAACTTTATTCGGTCTATCAGACAATGTTCGGATGTGTTTGTTGGAATAATAGCCTCATCCGTTCCAGGTTCAGGCTCGCTGGAAGCAATTTGATTTGGTGTTGTTTCAACATTTCCACAAGCCGATGTCAGCATCAACAAAAACATCATACATACCAGTAATATTTTTTTCATATTTCACACTCTCTAGTTACTTGATTGTACAACTATCATAACAAATTTAGATAAAAAAAGAAAATTATACCACCCAACTTGCGAGCATAAGTAATTACAAACAAAAGGGAAAACACAATCATTCACAAGCTCATGTGGATATTTTGAAGCAGGAACCACCATGACCCAATGCCCAGGATGAATCACGGGAAGAAATGGTGTAAAATGGGAGATATTCTTTGAGGGCGGATGTGGTGTGATGTTGTTGCTGGAGCAAATTGTGGCGGTCATTACGATAGGGAATGTGATCTTGGCCGCTGTTCTTATCTTCATGGAGAGGCGCAACATTGCGGCTACCTGGGCCTGGCTGATGGTGCTTCTGTTTTTGCCGGGTGTCGGGTTTCTCCTCTATCTGATTTTTGGGCAAAGGCTGACCAAGAAAAAGCTGTATCGGTTGCGCGAGGGTGAGTTTTCCCATTTTCGCGCCGCTGTTGACAAGCAGAAGAAGCTGCTTGAGCAGGGCGAGCTGCAGGTGAACGATCCGGCGATGGAGAGGCATCGCGACATGATTTTCATGAACGTGGTGAGCGACGGTGCCTACTATACACAAGACAATGCCGTTCAGGTGTTCGCCGAGGGGCACAGCTTGTTCGATCTCATGTTCAGGCAGATTGAGGAAGCAAAGGAACACGTTCATTTGCTTTACTATATTTTTAATGATGATGAACTCGGAGGGCGGTTGCTGAAGCTGTTGACGAAAAAGGCACGAGAAGGCGTAGAGATCAGGCTGCTCTATGACGCGGTCGGATCGGCAGGAGTCTCTTCCCGGTTTTTCCGGCCGCTGGTGGAGGCGGGGGGAGAAGTCGTCTCGTTTTTTCCTTCGTCGATTCCGTTTCTCAATTTCCGGGTCAACTTTCGCAACCATCGCAAGCTGACGATCATTGACGGAAAAATCGGCTATATAGGCGGCTTCAACATCGGCGACGAATATTTGGGCAAGGACAAGAAGCTCGGGTACTGGCGGGATACCCACCTGCGGATTGAGGGAAAAGCTGTCTACATGCTGCAGGCGCGTTTTTTCCTGGACTGGAATTTGTCTGCGCCAAAAAGAATGCAGGAGTCGATCGACTACTTCCCGGAGATGCCGGAGCCAAAGGGCACAATCGGCTGCCAGATCGTGTCGAGCGGACCGAACTCGGAAAAACAGCAAATCAAGCATGCGTTTCTGAAAATGATCTACAAGGCCCGCCACAAGATTTATTTGCAGACCCCGTACTTCATCCCGGACGACAGCATGCTGACCGCGTTGAAAATGGCCGCGATGTCCGGTGTGGACGTGCGCGTCATGGTGCCGGGAAAGCCGGACTACCTGATGGTTTTCTGGGCGACGCATTCCTATCTGGGGGAGCTGTTGAAAAGCGGTGTGCGCTGCTATTTGTACGAAAAAGGCTTCATGCACGCCAAGACGCTGGTGGTGGACACCCAGCTTTCCTCTGTAGGGACGGCGAACGTCGATATACGCAGTTTCAAGCTCAATTTTGAAACCAATGTGTTCTTGTACGACTCGCAGATGGCGCGGCAGCTTGAGGAGCTGTTCGTGGCAGACCTGGCCGATTGCCGGGAAATGACGATGGACGAGTATCTTAACCGTCCGCTTCGGATGCGCATGCAGGAATCATTGACGCGATTGTTGTCTCCGATTTTATAAAAAGGATGAGGACCCTCTGGCCTTGTGAATGTTCACGGGCTGGAGGGTCCTTTTGCCTGCATATGTCCGATCAGGAAAGCAGCTCAAACGACTCTGTCACGACGATACTGCCTTTTACCGACTGGACCATCGGGCAGTTTTTGCTTGCCGCTTCCACGGCCTTTTGTACTCTTTCGGCTTTCAGGTTTTCCCCTGTGATGATGTAGTGCAGGTGAATTTTCTCGATACGGTTTGCTTCCGCTTCGTTGCGAGTGACATCGGCTGTGATCTTCATATCGGTGCAAGGCATTCTCATCTTGTCCAACACTGTGCGCAGGAGGCCGCCGCTGCAAACGGCAATCGAGGAGACCAGCAACTGATACGGGCAAAAGCCGTATGCTTCATCGCCGGAGACGTGCAGGTCGCCGTAGGATAAATGGGTGACGAATCCATTTTCTTTTGCTGCAAATTTCATGACGAGTCCTCCTAAAGCGACCTCATTGCTTTGCCGCCGCCTGCCCGTTTTTCAGCAGAGACTGGATGCAGCGCGGCAGCATGTCTTTCAATGTATCGAATGCGTAATCAACGTCCAGACGCTCCGTCCATTGATGCGCATCGCGGCCGACAGGGCCCAGGTTCAAGACGGGGACGTCAAAAGCTTCCAGCTCCTGCAGCGGGATGGAGTAGCCGTTGTTCCACAGCGGCATGTTGGCTACCAGCGGCTGCATGGAGGCTGCCGGGTATTGCAGGCCGACGTAGCTCAGGTCGGAGATGCCGCCAAAGTAGTTTTGTTTGACCAAAGTGACCTGGTGCTGCTGCCGTGCGTATGCCTCCATCTCGGCCACTGTCTTCTGGATCAGCGGGTGCTTGCGCGAGCTGACGGCCGGGTAAAACGGCGGCGCGAAGAACAGGATTATCATCGGCGACAGCTCTTTGCAGAGGATCGCCAGTTGATCGACCAGCTCAATCGTCGTGTCGCGGTCGTCCTTGTCTTGGCGGTTGGCGATCACGTCCGCTTCGAGCTGGCGCAGCTTTTCCTTGCCGTGCGTTTTCAAGGCGTAGGTGTACAGCTCTTCGTAGGTCATCACGGAGATGGACAGGTCACGCGGGCTAAAAGGAGCGAAATGGGCGAACTGGCTGGCATGGCGAACGTAGTTTTGCCGGATGCGCTCAGCTACATTTCGCGCTGCATTCAGGAGCGGCTCCACGACATCCTCCATCTTTTTTTCCAACAGGAACAGGTTGAACAGCGTCACGGCGCGATGCGGAATTTGCACCGAGTATTCTTTTTTCAAGTCTTTCTGGATCAGGTTGGTAGGTGGTGGAGAAGCCTCGCCCTCGACCACTTCGCAAAACGAAGTGTTCAGTTCCAGCTCACACGTAATCTGCGAAGCCATGTAGTTGCCGTTCAGCCCGGCAAAAGGCTCGCCGACGTGCGTTTCTTTTCCGTAGCACAAAAAGCCCGGCAGCACTTTGCCGATGGAGCCGGTGTACACATAGGTGTTTTGGTCGCCCGGGAAACGGGTGAACATCGGCTCGGAGTTGAGGACAGTCGTATAGCGCAAATCGAATTGCTCGGCAATTTTCAACAGCTCGGGAACAGCCGCGCGCATGCCGACGGAGTTTACTTCCTCGTCGGGAACGGTCAGCAAGAGCAGGTTGCCGTCAAATTCCCCGGCGCACGCCCGCTCGATCATCGACATGTGCAGGGTAAGCCCGCATTTCATATCCATCGTTCCGCGGCCAAACAGCCAGTTGCCGGTACGCAAATCTTGCTGAACATCAGCCGGCATGTCTGCTGCATTTTGCTGGAACAGGGGAGTGAGTGTTTTCGGGTCAAAAGCATGCTGCATCCAGCCGCCGTAATCCTCGACATCGACCACATCGAAGTGGCTGACCAGAATCACGGTGTCGCGCACGCCCGGTTTTTTGACGAGGGCGGTGACAAAATGCCGTCCATCCTCAGTCGGGTTGGCCCGGACATGGTCGGGATTGGCCTGGTAGTAGGGCAGTGAACGCAATTGATCGACGACATAACCGGGCAAGTCTTTCTCGGCAGGTGATCCGGTAACGCTCGGGATATTGACCAGACTGCACAGAAGATTGATGAGTTGTTCTTTTGTCTGCCATTTTTGCATGATAGACGCCTCCATTTTCCGTATAGTGAAAACCGTTTCCACTTCGTGGGCAAAAAAATTAAGGCATTGCACCGATCTTATGGGAAATTTCCTTGGCACTTTGTCGCGCCCGATCAATCAGCTTGGCCAAGACTTTTTCGGTGATGCGATAGCTGGGAACACCGATGCTCAAGGCGCCGACTACCCGTTGCTTGTAGCCGATGATGGGAGCGGCGATGGAAGCAGTGCCTTCCGTTTTCTCCCCGTAGCTGACAGCGTATCCGTTTTGCCTGATCTGAGGCAGCAGCTCCAGCAGCTCTTGGCGGCGCTCAGGTTCAGGAACCAGCGCGTTGACGATCCGTTCCGCTTCCTTTGGCTTCATGTTGGCCAGGATCGTTTTATTGGCGGCGCCGATATGCAGCGGGATACGCTCGCCCAAATTGTCGATGCTCCTTACTGTCTTGGAGCTTTCCACCCGTTCGAGCACGATGGCGTCGTTGCCGTGCGGAATATTCAAATACACCGATTCGCGTACCTCTGCCGCCAGCTGCTCCATGACGGTTCTGGCGACTGCCCGCACATCAATTTTGTCCCAAATTCGCAGCCCGATCTCCATCCAGGTCAGCCCGACCTTGTACTGCTTGGTTTTCGGTACCTGCTCGATCAAGCCGTACTTCATCAGGCTGCTCATCAAGCGGTGGACCGTACTGAGCGGGAGAGACGTTTTCTCTGCGATTTCGGAGATGGACCAGAGCGTTTTGCTCTCGTCAGATACCAGGGCGAAGATAATGCTCATCGCACGGTCTATTGATTGTACCAACGTGTTTCCCTCCTGGCTTTCTTGTAGGGCAAGACGACTTGACAGTTGTCTCGCCACCATTTTATGAGTTCAATCTATCAGAATTTTTCGAGTGAATCAACAAGATTTCGAGCAGACCAAAATCGGTCGGCAGTTTGCGCGTTTGCGGTTGATACCGTACCGATTTTGATTACAGAAAGCATAGTCCGTCCCCGCGATAGGTCGTCATTTCATCGACAACTTTTCCGCCTGAAACACAGTAGAGCCGTGAAAAGCGTTCGCAGAGCTCACCCGCTTTGGCGTGGCGAAAAAATACGGGATCGCCCAATTCCAGCGTCTCCATGCCGCGATACTGAATCGGTGTCTGCACCTCTCCGGCGCCTTCGCCAGGCAGAAGCTGAACACCTTGGGGCAAGTACGGCTTGGGCAAGCGATCCGCCCCTGCCGAACCGGAGGCGAGATAGCCGCCGCCAGCGCATGTGTAAATATGCTCGGCAGGCTTGCGAATGATCTCCAGGGCAAATCCGGCTGCCGGCTGAAAATGAAAATCTTGATAGTAATCCAACAGGCCGGGAGCAAAAAAGCCGGAGCCGGCTGTCAGTTCGGTAACGGCGTCCTCTTTTCCCGTATGGTGCAAGCTGCCTGTTCCGCCGCCGTTGACGAAGCGAAGGGAAATGCCCAGCTCCCTGATCGCCTTCACCAGTTCTTTCCTGCGGTGGGCCGCTTCCTTGACCGATTGCCGTTTCAGCAGGCGAATCAGGCTGTTTTTGAAAAATTGCCGGGGGTAGCGATCTCCGATGCTTGCGACCTGGGCTTCGTAACCCATGATCCCGTCCAGCAAAAGATGTTTGGAGGAAGCGACGCGGGAAGCCAGCGCAACGGCTTTTTCCAGAGAGCGCAGAGGGGAGCGCCATACACCAAAGTGCAGGCCCCAAATATCGTACGACATGTCTATGTCCAGGCAGACGGGGAAAATCACGCCTTGTTCGCGGGCGATTTGCTCCAGGTGCTCTGCGTGCGAGACGGAATCGATCGTCAGGGTGAGAGTGCGGCCTTGCCGGATTTGCTCGCCAAGCGCGACCAGCCAGCTTTTTTCCCAGACAGGATACCCCAGGAGCAAATCGTCAAAGCCTTCTTCACACAAATGGAGTGCTTCGGGCGCGGAGAAGCACATCACTCCGGAAAAGCAGTCGTCAAGCTGCAGCAGGTGCTTGAGAATGCCGACGCTGCGGATGGAACTGCTGGCAATCCGGATCGGCTTTCCATTGCTTTGCAATCCGATTTGCTCTGCATTTTGCTCCAAAAGGTCCAGGTCGACGAAGGCGAACGGCTTTGGAATACCGGCAAAGGCAGACTGGTAATAGCGATAATCCCGCATGGGCAAGCCTCATCCTTTTTGTATGAGAGTAGTAATACCAAAAAGTTTGTTGAAATTCCATATATTCTCTACAATTGCGTCGATTCCTTCCCGGTTATTGAAGCAGGGGGGGCGGAAATGACGAACGTTCGGATATAATGTTCGGATTTTACCTTGAAAAACCGTTATATTTGCGTTGTTTGTTTGTTAATAAAATGTAAACACGAATAAACGGGCTTTTGAATGTTGACTTGATTCAGATTATGCGCTACTATACATAATGTTGTTAGCTACAAGTCTGGCTTGATGAATACATGACAAATTCGTATATCCTCAAAGATATGGTTTGAGGGTCTCTACAGGGAACCGTAAATTCCCGGCTACGAATGAGGGTGTTTTTGACATACCTTATTCGTCGGCCGGGAATTTTTTGTGCGGTCGTCTTTTGCGACGAACAGGGAGAGACTGCACAAGAGCAATCAACGCTTGTTAAAAGCCTAGTATTCCAACATGCTTACGGGGAGGAACTGGAAGTGAAAAAATACGATGTGATTGTAGTGGGCGCAGGACCAGCCGGAATTTTTACATGCTATGAGCTGACGCGAAAAGCGCCGGATGCCAAGGTGCTTTTGATTGATAAAGGGCACGACATTTACAGCCGACGCTGTCCGATCCTGGAGGAAAAGATCAAGCTCTGTCCGCCGCCTGCCGGGAAAAAGAGCTATGCAGGCTGTCTGCCGGCTTGCTCGATCACCAGCGGTTTTGGTGGGGCAGGCGCCTACAGTGACGGCAAATTCAACATCACGACCGAGTTCGGCGGCTGGATGACGGATTACCTCAGTCCTTCCACCGTGCTTGGCTTAATCAAATACGTCGACGAAATCAACCTGAAGCATGGCGCGACCCACACCATTACCGATCCGACGACAGAGACGATCAAAAGTATCGAGCAGCGCGGATACGCGGCAGGGCTCAAGCTGCTCCGCGCGCAGGTGCGCCATTTGGGTACAGAGCAAAACCTGGAAATTTTGCAGTCGATTTTTGAATACTTGAAGGAACGGATCGACATGAGGTTCAAGGCCGAGGTCGAGGACATTGTGACGGTCAAGGAAGACGATGGGCATCGCGTCAAGGGGGTCGTCCTGAAAAGCGGCGAAGAGTACGAGGGCGATTTCGTCGTGATCGGCCCTGGGCGGGACGGCTCGGCATGGCTGACCGAAATCCTGAAAAAGCGCCGCCTGAAAATGTACAACAACCAGGTGGACGTAGGGGTGCGCGTGGAGACGTCCGATGTCGTCATGCGGGAAATCAACGAGCATTTGTACGAGGGCAAGTTTATTTTCAACACCTCTGTCGGCACACGGGTGCGCACATTTTGCAGCAATCCGTCCGGGCACGTCGTCGTGGAAAACCACAGCGGGGTTATGGCGGCAAACGGGCACTCCTACAAAGACCCGGCGCTCGGCTCGACCAATACGAACTTCGCGCTGCTCGTCTCTCATACGTTTACGGAGCCTTTTGACAAGCCGAACGAATACGCGCGCGAAATATGCAAACGCGCAAACGATTTGTCCAACGGCGGTGTGATCGTGCAAAAGTACGGCGATATTTTGCGGGGGCGCCGCTCTACGGAAAGGCGGATCAAGGAAGGGTTCCTGGAGCCGACCTTGAAGGAAGCGGTGCCGGGCGATCTCGGACTGGTGCTGCCCTACAATACGATGAAAAGTCTCATCGAGATGGTGGAAGCGCTGGACAAGGTGACACCGGGGATTGCCTCGGAGCACACGCTGTTTTACGGCGTCGAAGCGAAGTTTTACTCGGCCCGTCCGAAGCTGACCGAGGAGTTTGAGACGGAAATCAAAGGACTGTTCTGCGGAGGCGACGGGGCAGGGATTACGCGCGGACTGGCGCAGGCAGGTGCGGCAGGCGTCTGGATGGCTCGCAGCATCGTCAAGCGGCTCAACTAAAAAGCAAATCCGACAGGCAAAACAGGGAAAGGGCTTCTACCTGAGCAAAAGCCGCTTGGCTGCTCAGAAGTAGAAGCCCTTTTTTCGTGAGGTCGTATCAACACACAAGCCTATGCCAGCGTACTCAAATTTTCCGTCATCTTTTTCAGCACGCGGTTGAAGACAGCAAGCTCGTTCTCGTCCAGATCGCGCAAAGCAACCGCCTCCAAATCACGCGCTGCTTGCAGCCATTGGGGGAAACGCTCCATCGCGGCAGGCGAGAGCGACACGTACCGTTCGCGCTTGTCGTCACCCTCGGAGCGGATGATCCAGCCCATTTCCTCCAGCCGGGTCAATGTCCGGGTAATGGTCGGAGCCTCTACGTTCAGGTAGTTGCTGAGCTGCACCTGTGTCAAGGAATTGCGGTAATGCAGGCAGAGAATAATGCTCCATTGCGAGCTATATAATCCCATCGGGGACATGATTCCATTCAATGTTTTACTGAAGACTCTGGCAGCTTGACCGATCTTGTGACCGTAGTGTTGCATGATAATCAGACCTCCAGGGAAAGCTGGTTCGTTATATCAAGCGCTTGATTGCGTAAGTAAACAGTTACCATTAACATAGTAGCAATTCAGATTATATAAGTAAATGTTTATTCGAGTGCAAAAGAAGGCATTTTTCTGACAAAAATAAAGCTGATGCCGTTTCAAAGGCGTCAGCTTCGGGAAGAAAGGATAAGGAAGGCTTGTTAGTTGGCAGCCAAAATACCGAGCGGTCCGTTTTCATCCATGAGTGGCTCCAGTTCGTAGACGGAGATGGGAAACATCGGGAAGCCCACAAAGTACGGGGTGATCTCGTACAACTGGAAGTAGATGACCAGTGATTTGTCGGCAAGGTAAAAGTCTTGATCGGGCCTGATCGTAGTAAACCCGTTCAGCGTCGGAATCTGCCGCTCCTGGATCTGGCGTTTGATGTTTGCTGACAGGACATTGACGTAGTCGCTGTCCGGTTTGAACAGTTCACGCAGCGTGTAGAGCTTGCCTGTAAGGATATTGGCTGTCACAGACCCGAGAAAGGTCATGCCGTGGGCCATTTGCGGCGTGTACGCGTAATTGCTCATGGTGACGCTGAAAATGCCGCGTTCGTTCGTTTTGATTTCGTAGCTTCCTTGCATTTGGGTATTTCCCGGTATTTGTACCCGTTGCTGCTCATGAATCAAGCCCTGTACCGTTTGCAAAATGGCACGGTTGATCTCTTTTTCTGCTTGCTGATTGGCTAGCCCGGCCAACTGCGGGTAGTAAATCGTCGTATTGGGACGTTGGATCGTTCGCGTCAGCACGGTGGCTGGCAAAAGATTGCGTTGTTCTTCCACGGTTTGTAGTTCCTTTCCAGATGTCTTAAAATGAGGGGGATAATCGTAGCCTATTCTTCACTTGTTTTCGCTGTTCTCACTTTATTCACAAATTTGGCAATCCGGGCGCGATATAATGGAAAAAGAGAACGGTACATAAGTAGTAAGGAAAAGGGGGGCATTTATGATTCAATTGGTTCGCAACACGTTAACGGACAAAGAAGGATTTATGATTTTTATCCTATGGAACCATTTGTGGATGGCGGGACTGATTGCCTATCAATCGGATGTTAATTTCTGGAAAGTAACATCCCTTGGCTTACTGGTCACCCTTGTTGTTTCGCCTTTTTACTTTGTGAAAAGAGACAGTCATGTCATTCGCTATCTGGTAGCGATCGGATTCATGTTTTACGCGATTTCGTTCGACCATTTCACGACGTATCCCGAGGTTACGTTCCTTGCTTTTGTCGTGATGGGTTTTCTCGCGGCTTATCTGGATTGGAAACTTATCGTGACAGCGGGAATTGCGCAAATTATTGTGACGCTGGTTGGGTTCTACACGGGATCGTACGAGATTTTCAGCGGTGATTTTACTGAACTGAATCTGGTGCTGCGCATCGTGGCTATTCTAATGATGATGGGAGCGCTGACGTACCTCTGTCTGGCGGGACAAGCTTCCTTGCAGAAGGCGAATATCGCCCGCCAGGAAGCGGAAGAAAAAGAACGCCGACTGGAAGAACTGCTCGACCATATCAAGCAGATGACCGAGCAGATCGACCGTACGACAGAGCACGTACACACGCATGCCGAAAGAACGAAGCGCAATACAGATGACATGATGATTGCCTTCAAGGAAGTGGCGACGGGCATGGAGGCACAGGCCAACTCGACGGTCAAGATCGAGGAAGAGGTGCAGTCAATCGACCAGGAGATCGTCGAGGTTACTACGCAGACGGACGCGATGAAAAGCGAATCCGATCAAAACAACCGCCGCCTGAAGGAAAGCGTCGACATGATGAACGAGCTTTCGCAGCAAATGGAACAGATTGTTTCTGCCGTCAATGTGGCTGCGGCGACGATTCACCAGTTGAACCGCCAGGCCAATCGGGTCGAGGAAATCGTCGGAGCCATCAACCAGATTGCGACGCAAACGAACCTGCTGGCGCTCAACGCCGCCATCGAGTCGGCGCGTGCGGGCGAGCACGGCCGCGGCTTCGCCGTGGTGGCAGACGAGGTGCGCAAGCTGGCGGAGCAGAGCGCAACCGCTACACAGGAAATTACCGAGATTCTCAAATCACTCCATCAGGAAAGCGAGAACGCCGTCCAGCATATCAGCACCGGAGAAGCTTCCGTGGCAAAAGGCCAGGAGCTGGCCGTGAAAACCGTCGCGGCGATCGAGGCAGTGCGCTCCGGCATGATGGCTTTCCTGGAAGCAGCAGAGCACGTCAGCTCCAGCATGAACCGGGTAAAAACACGCTCCGGCGAAGTGGCGATGGAAATGTCGACCATTACCGCCGTCACCGAGCAGTCGGTTGCCAATCTGGAGGAACTTTTCGCCACAGCGGAAGACCAGCATCAAAAGGTGCGGGAAATTACCGAAGAGCTGGGTGAGTTGAACAAGCTTTCGCATCGGCTGCAGGAAACGTTTCACAGACAATAGGCGCCACAACTGGATAGTTTTCAGCTCCTTATCGAGAGCGGCGGAGGGACTGGCCCGATGAAGCCCGGCAACCACTGGACATGCCTGACATGGACAGAAAGGTGCCAATTCCTGCAAAACCTGTACCGGGGTTTTGACAGATAAGGAAGAGGGTGGCTTTGGACGCAAACTCTTCCTTCGGGGAGAGTTTTTTTGTTGCCGATCCAGGAAGATGAATGGGAGAAAAAGGAGTGGATTAGATGCTGACCAATCTGAAAGTAGATCCGGAACAACTGCCAAAACGCGTCATCGTCTGCGGCGATCCAAAACGCGCCGCCTTGATTGCCGCAAGACTGGAGGGTACGCGGCAAATCGGGGAAAACCGCGAATACCACAGCTATGCCGGGAACTGGAAGGGCACGGAGGTAGCGGTTGTCAGCCACGGCGTCGGTGCGCCTGGAGCGGCTGTGTGCTTTGAAGAGCTGGCGAAGGGTGGCGTTCAGGTCATCATCCGCGTCGGGACGGCCGGATCGTATCAACCGCAAATCAAGCCGGGCAGCCTCGTCATCAGCACGGCTGCTGTGCGCCAGGACGGGCTGACGAGCCAGCTGGTTCCGCCCGGTTTCCCGGCTGTCGCCGACCGCCGCGTGGCAGATGCGCTCGTGCAGACGGCAAAAGCGCACGAAGCGGGGCTCGACATAGCGGAAGGCATCACGCTGACGCTCGATGTTTTCTACAACGGCGTCCTGGAATTTCCGCACAAGCTGTACCAAAAAGCAGGGGTACTGGCTGCCGAGATGGAAAACTCCGCGCTGTTCGTCATTGCCGCCTTGCGCGGCATGAAGGCCGGGGCGATCCTTGCGATTGACGGCTACGCCGATGCCGACCTGCTGGCGTCGTACAACCCGCACACAGAGACGGTGGCCAAAGCAATTGAAGCGGAGGCGCTGATTGCGCTGGATGCACTGGCGTCCGTATCCGCATAAAAATGAAGCAGGCCCAGGACGATGAAAAGTCCTGGGCATTTTCTTTTTCAAAACGACAGCCGCTATTCATTGAAGCGATCCAGCATCTCGATTGTGTCAATCAGGTGGTTGTTGAAAATTTGCCGGGCAACGCTGAGCAATTCGATAATCATCGGATCGCGCAAGGAATACGTCACCTTGTTTCCGTCCTTTGTTCCGTACACGATGTTGTTGTTGCGCAAAATGGCCAGTTGCTGGGAAACGGCCGAGCCTTCGCTGCCGATGAGCGTTTGCAGTTCGTTTACGTTTTTGTCTCCCTCCGCCAACAGCTCCAGAATCCGAATCCGCAGGGGATGACCCAGTGCCTTGAAAAAATTCGCTTTAAATTGCTGTAGCTCCAAATTCAATAGCAGTTTCCTCCGATCTTTTCGTCATACCGACATATGAGATGTTTGCTTCACGCAAGTCGTTTGCGAGTGCGGATCAGCCAGACTCGCGCATTCCCGGAAAGCAAAGTGCTTGCAGCCCAGACATTTGCCGACGTCCAGCCGACGCAGGGCGTACTCGATTGCATCTCCGGTGTGGTCGAAAAAGTGTGCTTCGCCGATGAGCGCAAAAAGTCCCGTGCGCTGCAAAACTTGTTTCGGTCCGTTCTGGATTCCTGAGACGAGAACCGTTGTGCCCTGGCTCATGCATTGCTGCACGATCCGCGACAAATTGGCCTCGCCCGTCATGTCCAGAAACGGGACTTTGCCCATTCGCAGCAACAACACCTTCGGCTGATGCTGCAACGTGCTCGTCAGAGAGCTTTCGAACAGATCGGCATCCCCGAAAAAGAGCGGACCCTCAATCGTGTAGATACTGATTTGCGGACAATCGTGCTGAGCCGTCACCATGTGAGGCATGACCTTCTCGTGCTTCAGGGAAGGGTCAGGCAATACTTTGGCTACTTGCAGGCTTTCGCGCATTCTTTTGATAAACAGCAGCACGGCAAGCACCAGCCCGACCTCGACGGCGGTAGTCAGATTCGTGAAGACAGTCAGCAAAAAAGTAATCAGCAGCACGAGAGAGTCGCTCGTCTTTGCTTTCAGGATGTGCGCAAATTCCTTGCGCTCGCTCATGTTCCAGGCGACCAGCATCAGGATCGGCGCCATGCTCGCCAGCGGAATGTGCGAGGCGTAAGGAGCGAGCAGGATGAGAATGAGCAGGACGACGATGCCGTGGACGATCCCGGACACAGGGGAGGTGGCTCCGCTGCGGATGTTCGTTGCGGTTCTGGCAATCGCGCCTGTCGCAGGGATTCCCCCGAAAAGCGGTGTCACGATATTGGCGATGCCTTGCCCGATCAGCTCCTGGTTGCTGTTGTGGCGACTGCGTGTCATACCGTCCGCCACAACCGCAGACAGCAAAGACTCTATCGCTCCTAGTATAGCAATGATGAGGGCAGGACTCAGCAGTTTTTGGACGCGCTCCAGCGTAATTTCAGGAAAATGGAAGCCGGGCAGCGCGCTCGGAATCTCCCCGAAGGTCGAACCGATTGTCGCGACTTTTCCTTCAAAAAAGAGGAAGGCAACAACGCTGGAAATGACCAGGCCGACGAGCGAGCCTGGAACATTTCGCACGAAGCGCGGCGTGATTAAAATAATGGCGAGACTCAAGACTGCCGTCGCTACGCTGTACAGGCTGATCGTATCCAGATGAATGACGATTTCTTTCATGTTGGACAAAAAGTCCTCATGCCGCTGCACCTGTGACAGACCGAGAAAATTGGCGATCTGCCCTGTAAAAATGATAACGGCAATGCCGGCGGTAAATCCGATGGTGACGGGGCGGGGGATAAATTTGATGAGCCCGCCAAGCCTCAGAACGCCCATCAGGACGAGAAGAATCCCGGCCATGAAGCCCGCGAGCAGCAAATCCTCATAGCCGTACTGCATGACGATGGCAAACAAAATCGGGATAAACGCCCCGGTCGGCCCGCCAATCTGGTAGCGGGAACCGCCAAAGAGCGAGATGAGCGTACCTGCGATGATGGTGGTGTAAATCCCGTACTCCGGCTTGACGCCTGAGGCGATCGCGAATGCCATGCCAAGCGGAATAGCGATAATTCCTACGATCAGCCCTGAAATGCAGTCTTTTCTGAATGCTTGCGTATTGTAGCCCTCAAATCTGGCGGCCCACTTCATGTAACAACCCTTCTTTTCGTATATTCGAATATTTGATTATTTGAATATAGATGGATAATACTCCAGTGCAGTGATTCTCGTCAATCGCATCCTTACAGGAACTTTGCCCTTTTTTTACAAATGTTTCACGTTGTCTTCATGCTGGTGCATTACTATTCAAAGTAACAAGTGAATAATCCCGACGGTTGGAGCCATGGAGAAACCCCCGACAGCCTGTCCAAGCACTTTCATCGAGAGTTCTTTGGCAATAGTCATGTCGCTGCGGGTTTTTTTGTTGTGGGCAAAGGAGGCTTGCGAATGAATCAGGAGCAGTTTCGTGTCAGGTTGGCCGCGTACAAGCTGATCGCTTCCGTGAAGGAGGCGAAGTACCTGGAAAAAGCGGCCGAGGCGCAGGTGAGTGCCGTGGCGCTTTCGATTGGCAATATCGGTGTGATAAAAGGCTACGTGGACTTTTTCAAAAGCAGGCATATCCCGGTGTTTCTTCACCTTGAAAGAATCGGCGGCATCAGCTACGACCGGGAAGGCATCGCCTTTTTGGCGCATTACGTGAAGCCGGACGGGATTGTGACTACCCGCAATACGCTGGTCAAGCTGGCGAAAAAGCAAGGCTTGCTGACGATCCAGCGGCTGTTTCTCGTCGACAGCGACTCGCTCAAGTCCGGGCTGTCGTCTCTGCAGGAAACGCAGCCAGACGCGGTCGAGCTGATGCCAGCCCTCTTGCCGGAGTACATCGCGGAGTACAAGCGGGTGATTGACATTCCGATTATTGCCGGAGGATTAATCCGCAAGCGGGAACAGATGGAGGAAGTATTGCAGCATGGAGCAACGGCGGTGTCCGTCGGCAGCCCCCTTTTGTGGAAGGAGTGTTTTTTGCATGATCCAAGCGTTGCTGTTTGATCTCGATGGTACCCTGCTGGACAGCCGAGATGCGGTTATCGACGCGGTCGCCTATACAGCAGAACAGTATGCGCCGGGTCACTTCAGCCGGGAAGAGTTGCTCGCGCGCTTTGGCGAGCCGTTTGACGATTTTTTGGCGGCTGTAGCTGCGGCAGCACGCTTGCCTGACAAGCGCGAGGTGCTGGAAAAATATTTTGCCTACGTGCGGCAGAGCCATGCCCGGCACGTCCGCCTGTTTCCTTACGTGCGGGAAGGGCTGGAAAAATTGAAGCAGGCCGGCTACCAACTGGCGGTGGTCACCAACAAGCAGCGGGAATTTGCACTGGCCGGGCTGGAGCAGGCGGGAATTGACAGGCTGTTTGACGTGATCGTCACCGTCGACGACGTGACGAGAGGCAAGCCCGCTGCCGAGCCTGTGCAAAAGGCGCTGGCTAGTCTGGGCAGATCCCCCAAGCAGGCGATGATGATCGGAGATAGCCGCTACGACGTACTGGCGGCTGTGGCCAGCGGAGTGTCGTCCGCAGTGCTGGAATGGTACGGGCAAGAGGAATGGCTCTACGCGCTGCCTGATTTTCGCTATGCCGATTTCGACTCGTTTGTCACGGATATGCTGGCCGCCAAGGCGCAAGGAAGGAGATGAACAAAATGGCGCGAGTAGTATTGCAAGGGGTAACGAAAACCTTTCAGAACCAAAAGGTGGTCAAAGGACTTGATCTGGTGATTCCGGACGGCTCCTTTACCGTTCTGGTAGGGCCATCAGGATGCGGAAAATCGACGACTTTGCGGATGATCGCAGGTCTGGAGACGGTGTCAGACGGGAACATCCTCATTGGCGATCAGGCGGTGAACGCGCTGCCGCCCGGAAAGCGCGATGTCGCCATGGTGTTTCAAAACTACGCGCTCTACCCGACGATGAACGTGTTCGACAATATCGCCTACGGCTTGCGAAACCGGGGAATTTCCAAAAAAGACTGCAAGTTGCTCGTAGAGGAAATCGCGGAAATCGTCGGGTTGTCCGACTATCTCAAGCGCAAGCCGTCCCAGCTCTCCGGGGGTCAGCGGCAGCGCGTCGCACTCGCCCGGGCGATGGTGAAAAAGCCCAAAGTATTTTTGATGGATGAGCCGCTGTCCAATCTGGATGCGAAGCTGCGCAACCAGATGCGCGTAGAGCTGACCAGCCTGCACAAGCAGCTCGGCACTACCTTCATCTACGTGACACACGACCAGGTGGAGGCGATGACGATGGGCGACCAGATCGTCGTCATGAGCGAAGGGCAGATCATGCAGGTGGCGGCTCCGATGGATTTGTACCAGGAGCCGGAAAACTTGTTTGTTGCCCAGTTTATCGGCTCGCCCGCGATGAACATCGTATCGGCGGAAGGCAGAAGCGACCAGTTGTGGGGATTTCGCCCGGAAAAAGCGCTGCTTTTGCCTGCGTCAGTCTCTCCGGTTCCTGCCGACGACAGATGGGTGGCAAAAGGCCAGGTCGTCTCCCGGGAAATACTCGGCTCGGACACGCTGTTCCACGTAGAGACGGAAAAAGGCAGGGTAATCGTCAAGGCGGACACCGAGGAAGCGAGGCTGCTTGGCGGAGCCGTTACCGTCACAGTCGCCAAGCCGCACATGTACGTGTTTGATCGGGCAAGCAAAAAGAGAGTGGGCCGACTGGGCGGACGCGAGCAAGCAGCAACGCTTGCAGGAGGGGTGAGCTGATGCGAAAAGCGGCAACTGCCCACGAGCTGCCCGGTACCGGACAGGTGCAGGCAAAAGCGGCTGGGATGCCTGTGGCATGGCTGGAGCTTGCGACGCGTCTTCGCCCGTACCTCTATCTGGCGCCTGCGATGATCTGCTTTTTGCTGTTCTTTTTTTACCCGATCGGGTCGATTATCTATTTGAGCTTTTTGGACTGGTCGCTGATTAACCTCGAAGAAATGGAGTGGGTCGGACTGCAAAACTACCGCGATCTGCTCGCTGACCAGGATTTTCGGCAAGTGCTGGGCAATACGGCGGTCTTTACCGTCGCGACAGTGGGAATCGGCTTGACGCTTTCCTTTTTGCTCGCGCTGTGGCTGAACAAGAAGGCAAAAGTGTACGGAATCATCCAGGCGACCGTGTTCAGCCCGCATATCATTTCGCTCGTTTCCGTCTCCATGCTCTGGATGTGGCTGATGGACCCGCAGTTCGGACTGCTGAACGCGGCGCTCGAAGCGGTCGGATTGCCGGGATACACCTGGCTTGCCGATCCAAAAAGCTCGTTGTTGTCTCTCATCATTGTCAGCATCTGGAAAGGCGTCGGGTACAACACGCTCATTTTTATTGCCGGGTTGCAAAGCATTCCGGGAGATATTTACGAGGCGGCCGCGCTCGATCAATCGCCGTGGTGGCGGACGCTGGTGCGCATTACGATCCCGATGCTGTCGCCGACCATCTTCTTTTTGCTCATCATCAATACGATCTCGTCGTTTCAGGTATTCGATACGATTGCGATCATGACCCAAGGCGGGCCGATCAACAGCACGAACATGCTCGTCTACTACATTTACGAGCAAGGGATGGATTTTTACAACGGCGGTCTGGCGGCGTCTGCGTCTGTCATCCTGTTGATTCTCGTCGGGATTTTAACGGCACTCCACTTCCTGTTCATGTCCAGGCGTGTGCACTATCGCTGACGACAGGTGAGAGAAAGGAGGAACCGCATGAAACGAGTGGGTGCAATCTCTTTGAAAACAGCAGAGTGGATTGGGCTTTTGGTGGTCGCTTTGTTGTTTGTGTTTCCGTTTTTGTGGATGGCCTCTACCGCCTTCAAGACGATGCCGGAGGTCAGACAGTTTCCCCCGAGCTTGCTGCCTGAATCGTGGGAGTGGAGCAATTTTGTCCGCGCCTGGGAGTCTGGGCCGTTTCTCATGTACACGGTCAACAGCATCGTGGTCGCCGTCGGAATTTTGGTGCTGCAGTTTTTGACCGCAGTTCCGGCTGCCTATGCGTTTGCCCGCTATCGGTTTCCCGGCCGCAGCCTGTTGTTTGGCCTCGTGCTGGTCGTCCTGATGATTCCCGGTCAGGTGATCTTTTTGCCGATCTACGTGCAACTGAGCGGCTGGGGGCTGGTCAATACACTCTGGTCGCTGATTATTCCGTACGCGGCGAGCGCATTCGGCATTTTCCTGCTTCGCCAGGCGTTCATGCAGGTGCCGGACGAGGTCATCGAGGCGGCACGGCTGGACAATGCCTCGGAGTGGAGAATCATGTGGACGATCATGGTGCCGATGGCGAAGCCGGTGCTGGTCACATTCGGGCTGTTCAGCTTCATTTATCACTGGAACGACTACTTTTGGCCGCTGATTATGACCAACAGCGACGAGGTGCGCACACTGCCGATCGGGATTTCGAGTCTGCACATGTCAGACGGCGGCACGCTGTGGAACGTCATGATGGCGGGGAACATGATCCTCATCCTGCCGATTCTCGTCATTTTCTTCGTGGCCCAGCGCCATATCATCAAAGCGTTTGTCTACCAATCCAAATAATCGAAAACGATGTGGGAGGAAAGCAAATCATGAAGGCGATGAAAAAGACAGGAACGATTCTGTGTGCACTTGCGCTCGGCTTGTCAGGCGTACTGGCTGGCTGCGGCTCTACCGGAAGCGAGCAGGCTGCCGGCACGGGCAACGCGACAACCCAGCCAGGAGCGGCAAACAACGGCCCGGTGGAGATCGACTTTTGGTATGCGCTCGGCGGCGAGCGCGGGAAAACGATTGAGGATATGGTCAAAAAGTTCAACGAAACACATAAGGATATTAAAGTAAAAGCGGCCTACCAGGGCGCTTACCAGGAGAACCACTCCAAGGTGCTCGCCTCTGTCGCGGCTGGCAACAATCCCGATGTGACGATGGTAGAGATCGCATCGATTGCCGCCTTTGCCGACGCGAAGGTACTGGAAGATTTGACGCCGTACTCGCAAGGCGAGGAGAAAAAATACATTCCCGGCCTGATGAAAAACTCCTACTGGAAAGACAAACTGTACGCCGTGCCTTTCAACCGTTCCACACCGCTTCTGTACATCAACCGCGACATGCTCAAGGAAGCGGGGCTCGACCCGAACGGCCCGAAAACATGGGAGGAGCTGGTCAGCTTTTCGCAAAAGTTGACCAGGAAGGAAGGTGACAAGATTACTCGCTACGGCTTCTCCACTCCTGTTGACATCTGGTTCTACGAGGCGCTTGTGTTCCAGAGCGGCGGCAGCGTTTTGAGCGAGGACGGCAAGGAGCTTACACTGAACAACGAAGCGGGCAAGGCACCGCTGGAACTGTGGTCCAGGATGGTCAAGGAGGGTCTGATGAAAAACCCTCCAGGCGAAAACTACAACGCGTGGGATGTAGCAGAACAGGACTTTTTGAACCAAAAAGTTGGCATGATTTTCACAACGACCGGCTCCTTGACGGAGTTGAAGAAAAATGCCAAATTTGACATGGGAGTAGCCTTCCTGCCAGCGAATAAAAACTACGGTACGCCTACAGGCGGCGCGAACCTGGTCATGCTGGCGAAGTCGTCTGACGCCGAGAAAAAAGCGGCGTGGGAGTTCATGAAGTGGATGACCGACACGGAGCAAACAGTGCCGTGGTCGATCGCCTCCGGATACATGCCTGTGACGACCGATGCTGTTGATTCGCCGGAGATGAAGGCATTCTATGAAAAAGATCCTAACTTCAAGGTAGCGGTCGACCAGTTGCAATACGGCTATCCGCGTCCGATGGCTCCTGGGTACAAAGAGCTGCAGGATGTTATTCAGAAAGAACTGCAACGCGCCATGCTCGGACAGGCAACGATTGCCGAAGCGCTGCAAAATGCGACAGACAAAGGCAGCAAGCTGCTGAAAAAATAAGAACGACACGCTACAGAGAGGAGCTCGCGGCATGAACATATGTATGGCCCATCGCGGCTGGTCGGGCAAAGCACCGGAAAATACGATGGCGGCGATTCAACTGGCGCTGGCCGAGCCTGCGATCCAGGCGATGGAGATTGACGTGCAGCTGACGCGCGACGGTGTTCCGGTACTGATTCACGATTTTTCGCTGGAGCGCACGACGGACGGAAGCGGTCTGGTCAAAGACCACACGCTTGCGGAACTGCGCCAGCTCGATGCGGGCAAATGGTTTGACGAGAAGTTTGCCGGGGAAAAAATCCCGACGCTTGCCGAAGCACTGGCGGCGATCAAGGGCCGCTGCACGCTGAACATCGAGCTGAAGGCGACGAGCGACATGTATCCGGGAATTGCCGAAAAGGTGCTGGCGCTGGTGGAGCAGTACGGAATGAAGCGGGAAGTGTATTTGACGTCGTTTGACCACGAACTGATTCGTCACGTGCGCACGCTCGATCAGGAGGTGCAGACGGGGCTGATCGTCTACGGCCGTCCCGTACTCATGCTGGAGCAGCTTGAGGCGGCAGGGGCGAGCATCCTGTCCATGGGCTATCCGTACCTGACGCGAGAGCTGGCAAATGCGGCGATTGAGAGAGGGTTCAAGGTCGTAGCCTGGACGCTGGATGAGCCTGCGCATATTCAGGAAGTCATGTCCTGGCATCCAGAGGTGCAAATTTGCACCAACCATCCTGACCGGATGCTGAAAATAGGGTAAACAAGCGCGAAAAAGAAGCCGTCGGGGAGAATCGGTCCCGACGGCTTTTGCGCGTTTTTTGGTTGATGCTAGATTTTGAATCGGCTTACATGCGATTGCAGCTCTTCTGCGATTCTCGCCAAAGAAGCAGCAGAGGAGTTTACTTCTTCCATGGCAGCCAGTTGTTCCTCGGTAGCGGCGGACACGCTCTGTGTTCCGTCTGCCGAGTTTTCAGCGACTTCCTCGATGACGCTGACCAATTCCACGACTTTTTCGGTTCCGGCCGTCATTTGCTCGGAGTGCACTTTCACTTCCTGGATCTGGCTGGCTACTTGTGCAACGGCATCCTGAATCTGTTCAAACGATTTTCCGGCGTTGTTCACTACTGTCAGGCCGATTGCGACTTCCTTGGTGCCTTGCTCCATCGACAGCACCGCCTGATTGGATTCCAGTTGAATCGTGGTAATCAGCTCTTTGATCTGTTGCGCCGATTGGGCGGATTGCTCGGCCAATTTGCGCACCTCGTCTGCTACCACGGCGAATCCGCGGCCTTGCTCGCCTGCTCTCGCGGCTTCGATTGCGGCGTTTAGCGCGAGCAGGTTGGTTTGCTCCGCAATCGCCGTGATGACCTGCACGATTTGCCCGATTTCCTGCGAGCTGTTACCCAGCCGTTTGACAATATCGGCGATGTTGCTGACCGTATTTTCGATGGAGTGCATCTGGCTGATGACGACTTGCAGCGCCTGATTGCCTTCTACAGCGATTTGGGAAGCGCTCATGGCGGATTCGTCCGCGTATTGGGCATTCGCGGCTACCTGCTTCGCCCCTTCTGACACCCTTTGCATGGCGTGTACGCTTTCTTCTACGCTCCGGACCTGTTTTTCCGCGCCGTAGGCCACTTCCTGGATCGTAACGGCGATCTGTTCCGTAGCCTTGCTGGTATGTTCCGCATTTACGGACAGTTCCTCTGCGGAAGAGGCGAGGTCTGTAGCTGTATCGTTGACTTGCTGAATGATCGTGCGCAGGTTGTGCACCATCGTGTTTACCGACTGGGACAACTGCCCGACTTCATCCTGCGAGCGGATTTTCAGAGGTTGCACGGTTAGTTCGCCCTCGGAAATACGGTTGGCTACGGAAGCCACATCCACGATTGGGCGGGTGATTTGCTGGGAGATTACATACGCAACAGCGATGACCACAGCGACTACACCAAAGACGATGAACATGACGCTGTTGCTGATGGAAGAAACAGCACCCGTGATGGATTCAACCGGAATATGCAGATACAAGCCAAAGTTTGTTGTCGGAATCGGGGAGTAGGTGACGACGTATTCCTTGCCTTGATCGATGTAGCTGTAGGAGCCTTTTTCGGTTTTGTCTGCTTTCAAAATGTCCACTAAAGCCTGCGGCAGCGCTGATTCATCAAGCGGCTTGCCGATCAGTTCCTGATTGGGATGGTACTGAATCTGGTGCAGTCTGTCCACCAGAATCGGGTAGCCGTCGCCGCCTGCATTCAAATTGGCCAGAAACATTGCTGTGAACTGGTCCACATTGACAAGCCCGGTCAGGACGCCAAGCGCTTCTTTGTTTTTTCCGGTGACAGGAGAAGCGACAATGATGGAGCGGTTTCCTGTTGTTTTGGCGACCAGGACATCAGAGAAGCTCGGTTTGCCCTGCATGCCATCTTTGAAAAATTGCCGCTCGCTAAGGTCAATCCCGATGCTTTTCGGAAACGTATCAGCGGATACTTTTCCGTCGCTGCCGATAAACGTGTTGCCGTCGTACAGCTTCATTTCTTCGGTAAACTTTTGGATAAACTCGTTTTTCGCTGCCGCGTCAGCGGATTGAATGTCTGAGGTGCGAGCCAAGACCTGAATTTCGGTCATGCGTCGGTCCAAATATTGATCCATCGCAAGTGCCGTACTGGAGGTCAGGTCTACATACGAAGCTTTTTGCTTGTCGATCAGGATGGATGAAAAGCTGTTTGTAATATACAGAGAAACGACAGCAAGGGGAATGACTGCGACGGCGAGAAACCAAAGAATCATTTTGTTCCTTAGTTTTTTGAGCAAAAACATAGGCTTTTCCCACCCTTATTTCGAGCTTGACAGCCGCTTTTTGCAAAAAGGATGCAGAAAGCGCTGTCTGTACAAAAGAGAAAGCACAGTCAGGCTGCCAAAGAAAATTCAGCAGCCTGACGAGCGATTAGTATCCCAGTGCCGCGCCTTCACCGCGAGGGTCAGCGCCGCCAAACTTCACGTTTGTAACCGGGTCAATCAAGATAGCGCCGGACTGTCCCATTGCGTCGGTGAAGGCCGCTTCCAGCTTTTCGACCGGATGGCCGCGTTTCACCAGCTCATCCAGAACGTCTTGCGGAATCCGGCTTTCGACTTTCAGGTTGTTGGAGGCAGAGCCCCAGTTGCGGCCATGCAGCCATCTTGGTGCTTCGATCGCATCTTGTACACTGAAGCCGAAGTCGATGATGCGTGTGACGATTGCAGCCTGTGTTTGTGGTTGGCCTTCGCCGCCTTGTGTTCCGTAGAGCAGGTAAGGCTTGTCTCCCTTAAAGAGCATGGCAGGGTTAAGCGTGTGGAAGGTGCGTTTGCCTGGCTCCAGGTGGTTGACATGGTTCGGGTCCAGGGAGAAGTAGCTGCCGCGGTTTTGCAACAGAACGCCTGTGTCTTTGGCAACGATGCCGGAGCCCCAGTCAAAATAGTGGCTCTGGATTACCGACACGGCATTGCCGTCCTTGTCCACGACGCCAAACCAAGTCGTATCGCCTTTTGGATCGAGCGGCTCGACTGTTTTTGCTGCCTGTTTCATGTCAATGCGCGCTGCCAGTGCTTTTCCGTGCTCCTTCGACAACAGCTCGTCCACAGGAATATCTACGAATGCCGGGTCAGTCAGCCATTTGTCACGGTCGGCAAAAGCTTGCTTGGTCGCTTCAACGATGACGTGGTAGTAATCCGCTGTTCCTTCGCCCATGCTCTTGAGGTCAAAGTTGTTCAGCACGTTCAGAATCGAGAGGGAAGCCATTCCCTGAGAGTTCGGCGGCATGTTGTACGCTTTGTAGCCGCGATAGTCTACAGTGATTGGGTCTGCCCAGGTGGAGGTGTGCTTCTCGAAGTCTTTCAGCGTGAGCAGTCCGCCATTTTTTTGCAGGTCTGCTACGATTTTTTGCGCGACTTCGCCTTTGTAGAATCCGTCAGCACCTTTTTGGGCAATGATTCGCAGCGTTTTGGCAAGGTCCTTTTGCTTGAGAATCTCGCCTGCGGCGTACGGCTCTCCGTTCGGCTTCAGGAACGTTTTGCGGAAGCCCTCAAAGCGCTGGAGATTTTTCAGATCGTTGTCAGTAGGATCAATCGCGTATTGAGTCCAGTAAACCTGGTTAGGTGATACGGGATATCCGTTTTCAGCGTATCCGATGGCAGGCTCCAGCAGCTTGTGCCAAGGCAGCTTGCTGTTGCCCATGCTCTTGTGTGCGTAGTTGTAGGCTTCCCACCAGCCGGAAACAACGCCGGGAACGGTGTTGGCCGCCTCGTAGCCGCGGGAAGGAATTTTGTCATAGCCTTTGCTTTTGTAGTATTCGATGGTTGCTTTTTCGCCAGCTCGTCCACTGCCGTTCAGCGCTTTCAGCTCTTTTGTTTTGGCGTTGTAGATGAGCCAGAAGCTATCCCCGCCAATGCTTGTGTAGTGAGGGTAGACAACGGAGAGGGTAGAAGCTGCGGTAATTGCGGCGTCTACTGCGTTTCCACCGTCTTCCAGCGTTTTCAGGGCTGCAGCTGTAGCCAAATAGTGTGGGGTTGTGACCATTGCATTTGGCGACATGGATGTTGGGCGATTGGCAGCTTGGGCCGGAGCGAATGTTGTCAGCCCGATTGCCGCGCTCAATGCGACGGTAGAAAGTTTTTTCCACAATGACATCTGATGAAGCCTCCTTTGTATTTTTGTGAAAGGATTGCAACAATCTGACAGCTTTTTGCAGCCTCACCTCCTTAAAAAGATCCTGTATCTACAAAAATAGACAAAACTAGACATTTTTCGAGCACATAAAAAGACCAATGATATAGGATCATTGGTCTTGTCCTACATCAATACTTCGGTAGCTGGCTGGCATGGCCGCACGTGCGGAAGTAGCCCCTCTAGCTTTGCGTCGCCGGATTTCTCCGGGTTTGCCGTTTCGATATCAATGGATATATTGATGCAAATGGTACAGGAAAAATATCCTAAAACCCTTTTGTCAATACTATAGACGATTTGTCGATTTATGTAAATACGGAATTTACTTTTCCTTTAGAAATAAGGAAGGGTCAGGGAGGTATGTTTTTCACAGACATTCACACACCTTCGCTGGCGGAACTGCTTATGATGGGAAAAAGGCACATTTGCCAAGGAGTGAAACAACGACCATGATGCATCCCGATACAGAGCTTCGCTATATCAACGATGAGATCGGGTATGGTGTGTTTGCGACAAAATTGATTCCAAAAGGCACAATTGTCTGGGTCCAGGATGATCTCGATCAGGTATTGGACCCAGCCTTTGTGGAAAAACTGGACCCATTGAGAAAACAGGATGTGCTGAAATATTCGTTCAAAAACCAGTTCGGACAATACATTCTCTGCTGGGATAAGGCGCGGTTTGTCAACCACAGCTTCCATCCAACCTGTGTGGCGACGATGTACGATCTGGAGCTGGCGGCACGAGACATTTTGCCGGGTGAGGAACTGACTGATGATTACGGAACGCTGAACCTGGATGAACCGTTTGACTGCTTGCCGGAGCCGGGCACGACTCGCTCAAGGGTGATGCCTGACGACCTGCTTCGCTATTATCGCCAATGGGATGAGATTGCGGCAGCCGCCTTCGAACGATTCAATCAGGTTGAACAGCCGCTGCTCCACCTCGTACAACCGAGCCATTTGCAAACGATTCGCGGCATTACCGAGCAGCGCCGATCCCTCGACTCCATCATTTCGCTGTATTGCCAGCCACAGTCGCAATGGTCAAAAGAGCAGGAGTGGTAGCCGCAGCGGGCCGGACAACGGCCCGATTTTGTTGAACTCTGGGAGGAGAATCAGTATTATGGAATGTAAAGGTGAAGTGAAAGGTTGATTTCATTGGAAAACAAGGTAGCGTCATCCAACTTTATCCGCAACATCGTGATTGACGACCTGCAATCAGGCAAGGTCAAGGAAGTGATTACCCGCTTTCCGCCGGAGCCGAACGGGTATCTTCATATTGGACATGCAAAAGCCATCTGCCTGAACTTTGAGCTGGCAAGCGAATTCAAAGGCAAGGCTCACCTCCGTTTTGACGATACCAATCCGGTGAAAGAAGACACTGAGTACGTGGAAGCGATCAAAACAGACGTCAAATGGCTTGGATTTGAATGGGACGGGCTGTTTTTTGCCTCGGATTACTTTGAAGAGATGTACAAGCGTGCGGTGCTGTTGATTCAAAAAGGCAAAGCCTACGTGGACGATCTGTCTGCCGAAGAGATTCGCAAGCTGCGCGGAACGCTGACCGAGCCGGGTGTAGACAGTCCGTTCCGCAACCGTTCTGTGGAGGAAAACCTCGACCTGTTCGAGCGGATGCGCAACGGTGAGTTCAAAGACGGTGAAAAAGTGCTGCGTGCCAAAATCGACATGAGCTCCCCGAACATCAACATGCGCGATCCGGTTCTGTATCGTATTTCCCGCGCGACCCATCACAATACGGGCGACAAATGGTGCATTTACCCGATGTACGACTTTGCGCATCCGCTGGAAGATGCGATTGAAGGCGTGACCCACTCGCTCTGCTCGCTCGAATTCGAAGACCATCGTCCGCTGTACGACTGGGTCATCAGCGAATGCGAGATGGAGCACGTTCCGCGTCAGTACGAGTTTGCCCGCCTGAACCTGACCAACACGGTCATGAGCAAGCGCAAGCTGAAACAGCTCGTAGACGAAAACATCGTCGATGGCTGGGACGATCCGCGCATGCCGACCATTGCGGGCTTCCGCCGTCGCGGCTATACACCGGAAGCGATTCGCGCATTTGCCCGTGAAATCGGGGTAGCGCGCAGCAACAGTACCGTCGACGCGAAAATGCTGGAGCATTTCATCCGCGAGGACCTGAAGCTGAAAGCGCCGCGCACGATGGCTGTGCTAAATCCGCTGAAGGTCGTCATTACGAACTATCCGGAAGGCCAGGTCGAGATGCTCGATGCGGAGATCAACCCGGAAAATCCGGAGATGGGACACCGCCAAATTCCGTTCTCCCGCGAAATTTACATCGAGCGGGACGACTTCATGGAAAACCCGCCGAGCAAGTATTTCCGCCTGTTCCCTGGCAATGAAGTTCGTCTCAAGCACGCCTACTTCATCAAATGCAACGACGTGGTGAAGGACGCGGATGGCAATGTCATCGAGCTGCATTGCACCTACGATCCGGAGACGAAGAGCGGCAGCGGATTTACAGGACGCAAGGTAAAAGGGACCATCCACTGGGTAGAGGCGAGCCAGGCTGTACCTGCCGAGTTCCGTTTGTACGAGCCGCTGATTCTGGAAGATGAGGATGCGGAAGGAAGCTTTCTGGACAACATCAACCCGAATTCCCTGGAAATCGTGAACGGATTCGTAGAGCCGAACATGAAGGATACGAAGGCGCAGGACAAATACCAGTTTTTCCGTCACGGATACTTCAATGTCGATCCGAAGCATACGACGGCGGACAAGCTGGTCTTTAACCGGATCGTTTCGCTGAAAAGCTCGTTCGAACTGCCAAAGGCGCAGGACAAACGCAGGCTGTGACCAACACAAAAACGCTGTTGCGACATGGGAAAACCGTGTGCAACAGCGTTTTTTTCATCAGGGCAAGCGTGGAACTTTTCTCATTCACATGTATAATTATTCGTATTGCATCACAAGAAGGAGGACAGGCAGTGAATGGGAGAGCAGAACTTACACGCAGCTTGAAGCTGTGGCATATCGTCGTAATTGGCCTGGGGTACATGGCTCCGATGGCCGTCTTTGATACTTTTGGCATTGTTGCTGAGGAGACAGGAGGACATGTTCCTGCTGCCTACGCAGTGACGCTGCTTGCGATCCTGTTTACCGCCGCAAGCTACGGGAAAATGGTTCGCGCATTCCCGTCGGCAGGGACCGCGTACACGTACACGCAGCAAACGATTCATCCGTACGCGGGATTTTTGGTCGGATGGGCGGCGCTGCTCGATTATTTGTTTTTGCCGATGATTAACGCCCTGCTGACAGGGGTGTATTTATCGTCCGTCTTCCCCGAGGTGCCGACCGGGTGGTGGATTCTCGGATTTATCGTACTGATTACGCTATTGAATGTGTTCCGCGTCACCGTGACGGCTTCCGTCAACTCGTTTCTCGTGCTGTTTCAAATCGCCTTTGTCGTTTTGTTTGCGGGGTTGTCCATTCGCGGCCTGGTTCAGGGAGAGGGGCTTGGGCACGTATTCAGCATTCAGCCGTTTTTCTCACCGGATCTGTCTGTAGTCGCGTTGCTGTCGGGCGCCTCGATTCTTTGCTTTTCTTTTTTGGGCTTTGATGCCGTGACTACGCTGACCGAGGAAACGGTTGAGGCCAAAAAGACGATTCCCCGGGGAATTTTGCTGGTCGCGCTGGCAGGGGGAGCGCTGTTCATTACCGCATCGTACTTTATGCAGTCGTTGTTTCCTGATGTTTCCGTATTGTCTGACCCGGAAGCTGCCTCGGCGGAAATTGCGCTGTTTATCGGCGGCTCCGTGTTTCAGCTTGTATTTTTGGCGGCAGCCTTGTCGTCTACGCTCGCATCCGGGCTTGTGTCAGTTACCAGCGTCACGCGGCTTTTGTATGCGATGGGGCGGGATGGCTATTTGCCGAAAAAATGGTTTGGCTATGTGCATCCGAAGCTGAAAACGCCGCTTCTCAACGTCCTGCTGGTCGGGACGCTGATGCTGTCCGCCCTGTACCTGGACTTGTTGACCGCGACGTCGTTCATCAACTTCGGGGCGCTGATCGCCTTTAGCTTTGTCAACCTGAGCGTCATCGCCTACTATCTCAGGTTCAAGCAGGATAGGAGCATCGCCGATTGGTGGGGCTACCTGCTCGCGCCGCTGATTGGTACGGCGTTTCTCGCGTTTTTATGGCTCAGCCTTGACACCCAATCCATGATGCTCGGATTTTTGTGGACGTTTGTTGGCCTTGTTTATTTGCTCTATCTGGTCAAAATCAAGGGGGCGCGGCTGGAGTTGGTGAAATTTGATGAGTAGAGGATCCGCTTCATTTGCTGATGGTGACGCATCCGCAGGAGACGGTGAAGGCATTGAAAGGGACAAGCGCGCTGCTTGTCCCTTTTGTCTATCGCTTCGCCTCGCGGAAGAGCCTGTCCAGCTCGTCCGCCATTTTTTTGTTCTGGTTTTTGTCTTGCAAGTGCTTTTTCACTTTTTCCAGCGAGTCGATTCCTTTTTTTGAATGGACCGTCCATATTTTCGCATCCGTGCCGTACAGGCGCTCTACGACGGTGCGCGCCTGCGTGAACAAAGCGTCCCGATCACTGGTGCCGAGCACGCCTGTCGTGTTGGTTCTCGCCTTCGCCCCTGCGATGCCGTTTGCCGTATCGTTGCCTCTGCTGCTGCTGCCCGCATAGTTGCTCAGCAGGTGGGACTGCATCGGGTCCATCGAATTGATCGAAGCCTGGTTGGCAGTCGCCGGAGCAAGAAAAATCGCATCGCCGACGATCAATGCCTGGACGCCGTGCACTCCGGCTGCACCGAGCTGTGCTTCCAGCTTGGTCGAGGGGCCGCCGCTGTGCAGATGCGAACTGCCGATGGAGCTGTACAGGTTGTTGCCCATTCCGCTGAAAGTGGTGCCGTGTGCATTGGTTGTCAGCTTTTTGTCGCGGTCTACGCTGGGAATGACCGTCTCGCCCGCTCTGTCCGGATGTACGCTTTGTGTCCGGGCCGGTTCTTGCGGCGCAGCCTGGTTGTTGCAGGCAGCAAGCAGAAGCGCGATGCCCAATCCGGTGCTGCCCACCCATGTGCCTAAGCGTTTCATTGTAATCCCTCCAACTGGTGCTGTGTAAGTAACCATATCCTTTGTTTTCCTCTGGAAACTATGTGTGGAGCATGTTGGGAAAATTTCCGGAAAATACGTTTAGCCTGTCGGAAAAATGCGCAAACCAAGGGGAGAGATAACAGGAGGTGGTAGGGTTGGCAGAATCAAACAACAAATATGAGCAGCCAGTGTCACGGCGACACTTTTTGAAAAACACAGGCCTGGTGCTCGGTGGACTGGTCGTCGGGGGAGTGGCAGGCAGTCTGCTCCGCAGGCCGGAAGCACCACAGCAGCCGGGAGCGGCACCGGCTCCTGCTGCCGATTACAATCAGGCGCTGATGTATTTCAGTCCCGAGCAGTTCAAGGTAGTGGAAGCCGCATGCGAGCGAATTTTCCCAGAGGACGAGCTCGGCCCGGGGGCAAAGGCGCTCGGCGCGGCTTACTTTATCGACCACCAGTTGGCAGGCGACTGGGGGTTCAACGCCCGCGAATACATGCAAGGTCCTTTTTATCCGGGGGAAGCGACCCAGGGCTATCAGGGCAGGCTGAAGCGGCGGGAAATATTCGACATCGGGATTCAGGAGCTGAACAACTACAGCCAGTCAACATATGGCAAACGTTTTTACGAGATTACGCCTGAGCAGCAGGACGCCGTGCTGAAGGCGTTTGAGACAGACGAGGTGAAGCTGACCGCGGTCTCCGCCAGCGCTTTTTTCAAAATGCTGCGCGCAAGCACAATCGAAGGAATCTACGCTGACCCGCTCTACGGCGGCAATAAAAACATGGACGGCTGGAGACTGAAAAATTTTCCGGGAAACCAGATGACCTATACACAGGTGATCGAGCAAGACAAATTCGTGAAAATGGAACCTTTGAGTTTGCGGGATCATCAACACTGACAGGACGGGGTGAAACAACATGGCCAGAAAACTGCCCAAAGTGGATGTCGTCATTGTAGGTGTAGGCTGGGGCGGAGGGATTATCGCCTCGGAACTGACGAAGCAAGGGCTGACAGTCGTTGGGCTGGAGCGAGGCAAAGAGCGGAAAACCGAAGACTACTTCATGGTCCACGACGAACTGCGCTACGCGCTCCGCTATGAAATGATGCAGGACTTGTCCAAGGAAACGATCACCTTCCGCAGCAACACCAACGTTCGCGCACTCCCCATGCGCTCGTACGGCTCGTTTTTGATGGGAACGGGGCTGGGCGGAGCGGGCGTTCACTGGAATGGCCACACGTTCCGGTTTTTGCCGTACGATTTTGAGATACGCAGCAAGACGATCGAACGCTATGGCGAAAAGAAAATTCCCGAAGGCATGACGCTTCAGGACTGGGGCATCACGTACGATGAACTGGAGCCTTACTTTGACAAATTCGAGCAAATGGCGGGCATTTCGGGAGCAGAAAATCCGCTCGGGGGCAAACGTTCCAAACCGTACCCGACGCCGCCGATGAAAATGACGCCGAGCATGAAGCTGTTTGAGGAAGCGGCGAAAAAGCTGAATTTGCATCCGTACCCGCTCCCGTCCGCGAACCTGTCGGAAGCGTACACCAATCCGGACGGCATTTCCCGGGCCGCCTGTCAATATTGCGGCTTTTGCGAGCGGTTTGGCTGTGAATACGGCGCGAAGGCAGACCCGGTTGTCACGGTCATTCCCGTGGCGAAAAAGACCGGGAAGTTTGAAATTCGCACGCATTCCCACGTGCGCCGCATTTTACATACAGGCAACAAAGCGACAGGCGTGCTGTACACGGATGTGACGACGGGCGAGGAAATCGAGCAGCCCGCAGATATTGTGGTGCTGACCAGCTACGTGTTCAACAATGCCCGCTTGCTGCTGCTGTCCAAGCTGGGCAGACCGTACGACCCGAATACAGGCAAGGGCGTCATCGGGAAAAACTACTGCTACCAGGTCATGCGCGGCGGAGCGACAGGCTTTTTCGAGGACAGAGAGTTCAACAACTACGCTGGCGCCGGTGCGCTCGGCATGGTGCTCGACGATTACAACGGCGACAATTTTGACCATTCCAACCTGAATTTCCTGCACGGGGCAAACATCAGCGTCTCCCAGTACGGCCAGCGCCCGATTGCCAACAACACGGTTCCGGAAGGCACGCCGAGCTGGGGCAAGGAGTTCAAGGCGGCTTCCCTCAAATACGCGAACCGGACGATCAACGTCGGGGCGCAGGGAGCTTCCTTGCCGTTCCGCCATCATTTCCTCGATCTCGATCCGACGTACAAAGACGTCTTTGGCGATCCGCTGATGCGGATTACATTTGACTTCGAGGAACAGGACAGGCAGTTGGCCGCCTTTATGTCCGAGAAATGCGGGGAGATTGCCAGGGAAATGGGCGCCAGCAAAGTCGAGGTGCGCGGCAAGCTGGGGCCTTACGATATTACCCCGTACCAGTCGACGCACAATACAGGCGGGGTCATCATGGGGGCATCGCCGGAAACATCTGCGGTCAACAACTACTTGCAAATGTGGGACGTGGAAAACGTGTTCGTCGTCGGCGCTTCCGCCTTTGCGCACAACAGCGGCTACAACCCGACAGGTACGATGGGGGCGCTCTCGTACCGTGCGGCAGAAGGCATTTTGAAGTACCACAAGAGCGGCGGCATCCTCGTCTAAGCCGTTTTTTACTCATGCAAAACTTCATTGTCAACTTTGCGAAAAAGTCGTTGGTTTATCTGACGGCTTTTTTGCGTTTGCGGTCAATTTTTTTTGCAAAAATGCGAAGAAAACCCGGCGTAAGCTGCGGAAAAGGGCGGTTTGATGCGCTTTTTTCGTTGGCACGCTCCTTGCTTATCACTTTTGCCAAAAGCTGATCGAGAAAAAGGAGAGACGATAGATGAAGACAAACGGCTGGAAGATGGACACCGCGATCATTCATACGGCACAGGAGCCGTGCCAAAAGACAGGGGCAGTCGCGGCTGCTGTCGTGCCTGCGGTAGCCTATGCGTTTCCCGACGCTGATTCCGCTGCTGCCTGCGTGGCCGGAGAGCGGGGAGGGACGTACTACGGCAGGTACGGCAACCCGACGATTGCGACACTGGAGCAAAAAATTGCTGCGCTCGAAAACGGCGAGGCTGCTCTGGGCGTATCGAGCGGCATGGCGGCCATTTCCGGGGCGCTGCTCGCCTTTTTGCAGCAGGGCGACCATGTGGTGTGTACACGGGACGTTTACGGCGGGAGCTACAAATTTCTGACGACGTTGGCCCCGCGCTACGGGATCGCCGTCGATTTCGTCGATTGCACCGATTTGCAGGCGGTGGAGCGTGTGCTGCGTCCGAATACCCGTGTGCTCTACCTTGAGACGCCATCCAATCCGTGCCTGACCGTGCTGGATATTGCGGCGCTGTCCCGTCTGGCCCACGCGCGCGGGGTTGTCGTGATCGTGGACAATACGTTCATGACCCCGTACCTGCAACGGCCGCTGGAACTGGGCGCTGACGTCGTCGTGCACAGCGCGACCAAATACTTGAACGGACACGGGGATGTCATTGCCGGGTTTATCGTCGCAAAACATGAGCAGATTCAGTTCATGAGAAAACACATTATGGGCGATTTGGGGCAAAACCTGAACGCCTGGGATGCGTTTCTGATTTTGCGCGGCTTGAAGACGCTCGGCTTGCGCGTTCGCCAGCATTGCCACAACGCCCAGGCTGTCGCGGAATTTTTGGCGCAGCACCCGGCGATTTCCCGCGTCTACTATCCCGGCCTTGCCTCCCATCCGCAGCACGAGCTGGCGAAGCGGCAGATGGCGGGAATGGGCGGAATCGTCTCGTTCGAGGTCAAGGGAGGGTACGAAGCCGCCAAATCTTTCATTAACGCGCTGCGTCTTGCTATGATATCGTTTAGCTTGGGAGATCCCGAAACGCTCGTCCAGCACCCCGCCTCGATGACGCATGCTTCTGTTCCCGTTGCGGATCGTTTGGCCTTCAACATCACGGACGGCTTGATTCGCCTGTCTACCGGGCTGGAGGATGCAAGCGACATTATTGCTGATCTAAAGCAGGCGCTTTCCCGCGTGCCTGCGGCGGGGGCTGCGGGCAGAGGGTAACGAACGCAACATGGCAGGAGGGCCGCTCATGACTGAATTTTCCCGGATAGAGGAATTCATTCAATCGTACGCAGACAATATCGCCAAAGTGCTCGGGCTGGATGTCACGATCCTCGATGAGCAAGGAATACGGGTGAGCGGCACGGGCTACTATTCGGATCTGGTTGGCTTGCCTGCGCCGGAAGGTTCGTTTTTCCGGATGATTTTGCAGACCGGACAGCCGGGCATGATTTTTGACATGAAAAAGAACGACTCGCAGTGCATGAACTGCAAGTTTTTGCCGCAATGCCGGGAGCTGGCGACCATCGGCTTTCCGGTTCACAAGCGGGAAAAGACGGTCGGCGTGATCGGCATTATCGGGTTTTCCCCCGAGCAAAAGGAAAGGATGCTGCACCATTCGGAAAAATGGATGCCTTTTTTGCAGCATACGAGCGCACTGATCGAGCACAAGCTGCTGGAGCTGGACGCGGAGCGGGAAAAGGGCTGCAACATGCAGGAGGAAATGCCCCAGGCAACGCTCAGCCCGGTCTACTTCGCCCAGCTCATCGGCGCTGATACGGGCTTGCGCGATGTGATTGCCAAGGCGAAAAAAGTGGCGAACAGCATCTCAACGGTGTTGCTTCGGGGAGAGAGCGGAACGGGGAAAGAGCTGCTCGCCAAGGCGATCCACAGCGAGAGTCAGCGAGCCAGACAGCCGTTTGTCGCCGTTAACTGTGCAGCGATTCCCGAGACGTTGCTGGAAAGCGAGCTGTTCGGCTACGAGGGCGGAGCGTTCACAGGCTCGCGGCGCGAAGGCAAGCCGGGCAAGTTCGAGCTGGCGCACAAGGGCACGATTTTTCTCGATGAAGTAGGCGACATCCCGTTGTCGTTGCAGCCGAAGCTGCTGCGCGTCCTCCAGGAAAAAACGATTGACCGGGTCGGCGGCGTCAAGACGCTGGAGGTGGATGTCCGGGTCATTGCGGCTACGCACAGAGATTTGGAGAGCATGGTCAGAGAAGGGACGTTTCGCGAAGATTTGTACTATCGGCTGAATGTCATTCCGCTTCGCCTGAAGCCGCTGCGCGAACGGCGCGAGGACATCCCGCTTTACCTGCAGCATTTTTTGTATCGGTACAAGACGATTTTGCAAAAAGGCAAGCTGGAACTGGACGCCGGACTTGCCGGACGGCTTGTCGCGTACGATTGGCCGGGAAATATCCGCCAGTTGGAAAATGCGGTGGAGTACATGGTCAACATGGCAGAGGGGCCGACGATTGGCGCTGCGGAGTTGCCGGAGTATTTGCTCGCAGGCGAGGCGACGGTGAACGGGGAAAAGGCGGGAGCGGGACTAGATCAGCTGCTGGCTGATTACGAGCGCTCCATTTTGCAAAAGCATTTGACGGACGGCGGTAGGCAGGGCAAGGACAAGGCGGCAATTGCCCGCGAACTGCAAATCAGCCTTTCTACGTTGTACCGGAAAATGGAAAAATACGTGCTTGATTGAACAGCGACGCGAAAAAGGACAGCGGCTCCCCCAAATGCCACTGTCCTTTTCGGTATATAGGGATAAGTGCTGTTTACAGCAAAGACTTCACTTCGCCTGTGTTCGGATTCACCACGAACCAGCCGTATGTGCTGGTGTAGCTGTCGCCGGACTGGAAGTTGTTCACGACGGTTTGGTAAATATGAATGACATAATGGCCTTTTTCATCATCGTGGTCATATTCGACTACGTGTGCAGGAGTAAGGCTGGCGGCGTATTTCTTTTTGACCAGCTCGACTGCTTCCATCTTCGAGTACATTTTGGCAACTGGCAGCTTGCCGATGAAAATCGATTTTGTCTTGGCATCGTAAATGACTGATTTGTTCAGGTTTTCTGCTACGAAGCGGATGGGCACGTACACGGAGTTTTTGTACATGATGCCCTGGACATCGCTGTTTGGCGACTTGGGCACGCCTTCAAAGTAGTAGGTAAACGGCGTTTTCGTGCCTTCTGTCAGATCCGGATAGTTCGGAGCCGCGATGGCGATTCCTGAAAAGAGTGCGGAACCGACAACAATTCCCCCCAAAAATGATTTCAAGTCCCATTTCATGTCGAAAAACCTCTCCCTTTGTCTAAATCTTCCCAGAAAGTATTATGTCAAAGATCATGGGAGAAAAGCTATCAAGCGAGGGTAATAGGAAACATAGACTACGAATGGCAAAAAAGGTAGGACTGGGAGAGACAGGTCCCGGTTTGCGGCAGGACGAAGCGATGGTTCAGAGATCGGGCACTTTGTGTTAAGGTAATAGATAGAATAGCAGACAAGGTGAGGAAAATGGCAATATTGCATAACGACTGGGCGCCGATATTGGCGGAGGAATTCGAGAAACCGTACTATTTGAAGCTCCGTCAGATTTTGAAGGAAGAGTACCAGACGCGAACGATTTACCCGGACATGTATCATATTTTTACAGCGCTCCACCTGACAAGCTACGAGCAGGCGAAAGTAGTCATTTTGGGACAGGACCCGTACCACGGGCCGGGACAGGCACATGGCCTGAGCTTTTCCGTCCGGCCGGGCATCAAGCCGCCGCCGTCGCTCGTCAACATATACAAGGAGCTGCAAAGCGATCTGAATTGCACCATTCCCGAGCACGGTTACTTGAGTCACTGGGCCAAGCAGGGCGTGATGATGCTGAATGCCGTGCTTACCGTGCGGGCAGGTACTCCCAATTCGCACAAGGGCATCGGCTGGGAGCAGTTTACCGATCGGATCATCCATCTGTTGAACGAGCGCGAGAGGCCGCTTGTGTTCATCCTGTGGGGAAGGCACGCGCAGGAGAAGGCCGCTTTCATCGATAAAAAGCGGCATTGCATCATCGCTTCGCCGCATCCGAGTCCGTTCTCGGCCAATCGCGGCTTTTTCGGCAGCCGTCCGTTCTCCCGCGCGAATGCGTTTTTGCGTTCACAAGGAATGGAAGAGATTGATTGGCAGCTGCCGCTGCACGTCGAAGAAGAATAGGATGAAAAAAGATCTCCACCGTTGCTGTAACGGCGAAGATCTTTTTTTGTTGGGTGCGGTTTAATCCTTGCTTTTCATGACGAGCAAAAGACCAGTCGCTACGTCAATCGTTCCTGACTCTTCCGTGAGCACGTTGCTGATGCCGAGCGTGTCGCCGATGCAGAGCGTGGCGTTTTCCAGCGGATACAAAAAGCCGCGCAACGTAATCCCGGTGACGTCTGCCGTCAAAGGCAGCAGGGAGACGTGCGTAAAATGGTCCCGCTCGATGGTGCAGTGGCTGTCGACCAGGCGAATTTCATTTCGTTCATCGACAATCCGGCAGGGAACGTTTTCCCGCAAAGCCTTGCGCAGCAAGTGCACGTTGGCGAGCGTATGGTCGAAGCGCGAGCCAAGCACGCCGAGCAGTACAATTTCCGCTGGCTGCTGCTGGAGCGCCCAGGTGAGCGCCATTTCGGTATCGGTCAAATCCTTCATCACAGGGTCGCATGAAGAGACGTGCAGGCTGCGACGCTCGATTTCCGCCATTTCTTCGGCGGTGACAGAGTCGAAATCGCCAATTGCCAGGCGCGGCGCAAAGTCGTGGCGAACGAGGAACAGTGCGCCACGGTCGACGCCGACGAGCCAGTCGTCTGCGCGAATGTGGCGGATCGCCCAGTCACCGAGCCTTCCTCCTGCGAAAAGTAGGATGCGTGTTTGTTTCATGCTGCTGCCACCTTTTAATCCCGTATCGTAGAGCGAAAAGTGCTTTGACAAGCAAGGCGATAGCCGGAGGCAAGCTGTTCGGCCAGCTTTTTTGCTTCCTGCTTGGTCGGAGCTTCGAGCAGAGAGCCGCCTGATACGACCAGGACGCGGCACTTCCCGCAATAGCCTTGCCGGCATTTGTAGGAGAGCGGCTGTCCCTGCGCGATTGCCGCTTGCAGCAGCGTCTGACAGGGGGCTTGTTCAACCGAAATCGTCCGGTCGTCCTGCTTGACCTGTACCTGCTTGCGCTGGATGGTAGTTTGGGGCTTGCCCGGAAGCCTGGAAAAGCTGCCAGCTCGCCTGGTTGTTTCCGGCATGTTGGCATGCACAGGAGCAGGGGCTGGCGTCTGCACGGGAGAGCGCCCGGCGATCAGAGAGCCTACGGTGAGCTGTTTGCGCATAGGAACCTCCCGGGTACGTGATTTTTTCCATCTTACCATGCGAAAAGCAGGCGTGACAAAGAAAGCGAAATGTCGGATGGAAAAGATTGAATTTTTCGACCTCTCTGATTAAAATATTTTTATCGAAAAAGAATGGAAGGTGCATGGGATGATTACGATCAAGCGGATGAGCGACTGTACGTTTGCCGAAGTGACGAAAGCGTGGAACAGAGGATTTGAGGGCTATTTTATTCCGATTACGATGACGGAAGAGATGATGCTGCAGCGTCTGGCGAACGAGGGCTGTGTAACGTCCTTGTCTGTCGTCGCTTTTGACGGAGACGAACCGATTGGGCTGGTCGTAAACGGACTTAGGACGATTGGCGGTCAAAAAGTCGCATGGAACGGGGGAACAGGTGTCGCCACCGAATATCGCAGGCAAGGGGTGGGCCGTCAGTTGATGGACGCTACGCTTGCGCTGTACCGGGAAGCGGGCGTGGAGGTCGCCACTCTGGAAGCGATGAGCCAAAACAGCAAAGCGATTGCCTTGTACGAGCAAAAAGGCTACGAGGTGATAGACCGCCTCTTGTTCTGGCAACAAAGCGGTTCGCTGCCAGCACAAGCTTTTAACGCGCCGAACCAGTCTGACTACCGGGTCAGAAGCGTGCTGGCTCAGGAAGTGGCGGCTCTGCCGTTTTACGCGGCGGATGCTGCCTGGCAAAACCATTGGCAGAGCTCGCGCGACGGACTGGCGCTGGTGGTGGAGGACAGCAACGGACAGGCAGTCGGGTATGCGCTGTACAAACCAATGCTGAATGAAGCAGGACAGGTCAGCGCGATTGTTTTGCGCCAATGTGCGGCTCAGCCGGGACACAACGATGCCCGCACCATTTTGAATGTCGCGCTCGCCCATGTGTATGCGCCGTATGAACTGGATTGCAAGCGGTCCACGTTCAATTTGCGCGCATCCGAGCGGCTGCTGCTCGAAGTGCTGGAAGCTGCGGGCTTTGGACCTTCGGAAACAGAGCAGGTGTACATGGTCAAGCAGATGGAGGTCGCAGAACAAGTCGGGCAGTGACCGGGCAATTTGCCCGTCAATGCTGGCAGTTGGGGCAGGCAAACACTTTGCGGGAGGAAAGCTCGCCTTTTTCAATCGGCTGTCCGCAGCGCGGGCAAGGCTCTCCCCCGCGGTCGTACACCTGGCAGCGCTCGTCGAATCCGCCTGTCAAACGGTCGCCGCGATACAGCGGCTGGTCCATGTAGCCGCCGAAGCGGATCGCTTCTGCAAGCACCGTCTGCATGGAGTGGTACAGTCGTACTCGCTCTTCGGTCGTCAGCTCGGGAATGCGCCGCGTCGGCAAAATTTTCGCGTGAAAGCAGATTTCGTCCGAGTAGCAGTTGCCGATGCCCGCGATCCAATGCTGGTCGACCAGTGCTGTTTTCAATACGCCGCGTTTTTCCTGGAGCCGTTCGAGAAAACGTTCGAGTGTGAAGTCTGGTGCGAGCGGCTCCGGGCCGAGCGGGGCCATTCGCTCGTCGATCTGGTCAGGCGTTAAAAGGTGCAGATAGCCAAGGCGCAGCCCGTGAAAATAAAGGATGCGCTCGCCAAAAGACAGCGTCACCTGGGCTGTTCGCGCCAGCTTGTCTTCCGCTGTGCCCAAGTAGAGGAAGCCGCCCAGCATGAGGTGCAGCAGCAGGACGTGCCCGCTCTGCAAATGAAACAAAAGGTGCTTTGCGCGCCGTTCGATGAGCGTCAGGCGGTTGCCCTGTACAGTCTGAACAAACTGGGCAGGGGGAATGTTAATCGTCTTTTCCCGCTGGACAGTGGCAGCGGTAATGGCAGCGCCGCCAATTTTTTGATGAAGCAGCCCGCGATACGTTTCCATCTCTGGCAATTCCGGCATCGACATTTCCCCCTTTTATGGAAGTGAATGTATTTTCATAGGATTGCCAGTATGGGCAGTCCGCATGCCAGACCCGTCGCTTTTTGGTGGCGGGTCTTTCGGCATTGTTTTTGCACAAGATTACCAACCCTGTCGGCAAATCGGGTAATATAGTATAAGGGTAAGCCCGAAGCAATTTGGACGGACAGGAGATTACATAATGCAAAAAGTAGAATTGATCGCTACGGCGACTTTTGGACTGGAATCGGTAGTGGCGGAGGAAGTCAAAGCGCTCGGTTACGGCCCGGTTCAGGTGGACAACGGCAAAGTGACGTTTACCGCTGATATTTCGGCGATTCCTCGCGCAAATTTGTGGTTACGAACGGCCGACCGCGTGCGTCTAAAGATAGGGGAATTCAAAGCGACGACGTTTGACGAGCTGTTTGAACAGACAAAGGCCCTGCCTTGGGCTGACTGGATCACGGAAGACGCCACGTTTCCGGTCGAAGGAAAATCGGTCAAGTCGACCTTGTTCAGCGTGCCGGACTGCCAGGCTATCGTAAAAAAAGCGGTGGTGGAGAGTCTGAAAAAGACGTACAAGCGCGACTGGTTTGAGGAAAAAGGGCCGCTGTACAAAATCGAGGTGGCGCTGCTCAAAGATGTGGCGACGCTGACGATTGACACTTCGGGATCGGGGCTGCACAAGCGCGGCTACCGCGGGCTGATCGGCACGGCGCCGTTGAAGGAAACGATGGCGGCGGCGATGATTTTGCTGTCGCGCTGGAAGCCGGATCGCGTCTTCATGGACCCGTTTTGCGGCTCTGGCACGCTTCCGATTGAGGCAGCGCTGATCGGTCAAAACATCGCACCGGGAATGAACCGGGAGTTTGTATCCGAAGCATGGCCTGTCATTCCGAGAACGGCCTGGAGGGAGGCGCGTGCCGAGACGCACGATTTGGCCCGCTACGACCAGAAGCTGGAGATTATCGGAACCGATGTGGATGACGAAATCTTGAAGGTTGCGCGCCGCAATGCCGCCGAAGCGGGCGTAGACGAACAGATTCACTTCCAGCGGATGGACGTGCGCGATGTGCGGACCAAGCGCAAGTACGGCTATCTGATTTGCAATCCGCCGTACGGGGAGCGCCTGGGCGATTGGAAGCAGGTCAGTAGGCTGTACGGCGAAATGGGGAAGACGTTTGCAGCCATGGATACGTGGTCTTTTTACATCATCACCTCGGACGAGCAGTTTGAGGAACATTTCGGGCGGAAGGCGAGCAAAAAGCGCAAGCTCTACAACGGCAATATCAAGGTGGACTACTATCAGTTTTTCGGCCCCAAGCCACCTCGTCAGCCTGTAGTTTCCCTGACCGAATAAACGCAGGAAAAGGGGCATATTGGAGGAGAAGGTTGCAATGAAAAAGAGAACATTTGGGAGCAAGGTGCTCTCTGCCTGTCTGGCGCTGTCTGCGTTGCTGGTTCAGGCAGCTCCGCCATCTTATGCGGCAAATGGGCAGGAGCAGAAGGCAGAAACCGGAAAAGTGGCGCAGGAGACGGTTGCATTTACCGATTTGGGCAACAGCTACGCGCGCAATGCCGTCAATCGGTTGGCCGGGCTGCACCTCATTAGCGGTCAGGGCGATGGCCGCTTCAACCCGCAAGGCACAATGTCGCGTCAGGATGTCGCGGTGTTGCTGGCAAAGGTAGTGGGCTTGCAGCCGAGCCAGATTGAGCAGGCTGTTTTTGCCGACGTACCGAAGGAAAGCCCGTATGCTCCGTTTGTTTACGGTCTTTCCGACCTTGGCGTGATGACTGGCCGAGGCAATCAGACACTCGGCGGCTCCGATCCGCTTACCCGGCAGGAGCTGGCTGTCATCCTGTCGAGATTGATGAAGGCAAGCGGCGTCCCAAAAGCGCCCGCACAAAGCACAGTCGCCTACAGCGACGAAGCGGACATCGCCGACTACGCCAAAGCGGCGGTCGAGGAAGTGACCAACCAGCGCTGGATGCAGGGCGCGGCAGGCAAATTCAATCCGAACGGAACCGTGACCCGCGCGGAGGCGGCTGTCATCGCGGAGCGCGTCCTCGATGCCCGCTACCAGCAAGCGGAGCAGGCCGATTTTACCGTGAACACACCCCGTCTGAGCGTGCTTGCGGGAACGAGCGAGCGGCTGGAAGTAAAGTACACGAAGGGGGACAAGCTGCCTTTTACCCCGATCTTCGCCTTTGATCGCCCTGAGCTGGGTACGGTATTGGCGGACGGAACCTTCGTTGCTGGCCCGACTCCGGGAAAAGGGAACCTGACCGTAACGGTTGGCTATAAAACCGTGACCGTTCCCGTGGAGATCAAGGACGCTGGCAAACAGCCTGTCGCAGAGACGGAGGAATCCGGCTCCACTGGCACAACGGCCCCGCCTGTCACCGCTCCTGCGGACAGTTCGCAAGCGGGGGAGAGCAAGCCAGCGACAGAGAGTGAGAACGCGGCGACTGACCCGGCAACAGCTGCGGATGATACCCAGCAGCCAGCAGAAGAGGAAAAAGCGGTCGTGCCTGCCGAGCAGGACGAGCTGGTCAACATCGCACCGGGCAGCTTCACCTCGGTTGCTACTTTTGGACCGCCGGACTCTTATTTCCAGCAGGTGGAAAAACAGTATCCAGGACCTGTAGGCGGACTGGTCACGCCTTCCGAGGAGTGGACCGGGTACAACCGTCAGTTCGGCCGCAAGGTAACGGTTGCGCTCAACGAAGCAAAGCCGTTGGAGCGGGTTACTTTGACATTCAAGCAGCAAAAAACGTCAGGGATCACCCTGCCGGAATACATGGAAGTCGAAGTGTCCCGTGACGGAAAAGCATGGTCGTACGCCGGACGGGCAGTCCACGACGTTCCTGCTGCCGAGACTCAGGTGGTCGTACGCACACTCGCCGTCACCCTGCCTGATGTGCATACGCGCTATGTCCGGGTATCGTTCCCGGTGAAAGTATTTGCCTTTGCCCGTCAATTGGAAGTATGGGCGAAAAACGAGAGCGACTGGCAGGGGGGAGCGGTGCTGCTGCCGCCGCCAAGTCCGGCGCAGGTGATGGAGGACCAGAAAACGGTACGCCGCGTGGAAAACATGCTGCTTGCCTATTCGGGAGCGTATGGGGAGCGCGGAACGTGGACGAAGGAAGATTTTCTGCCGATGGTCGGCTACCGCACGGCGGACGGCTACATGCGTGACCAGATGTTTGATACGATCCTTTTCCTGCCGTACCAGAACATGCCTGTGACCAAAGAAGGCTGGCGCGGCTACATGAACGACTTGTTCGGCACCGGCAAGCAGCTCGATGCGCTGAACCAGGCGATGCGGGAGTACAACCGCCTGCGCGGTACGCTGTACACGACGCCGACCCAGGAAAATGTCGTGCTCGCCTTGCCGTATCCAAACGCTGCGCAGACGAACTTTGGCCAGATTGCGGACAACAAGCCGTCCTTGTCGTTCAATCCTGCGGGAATCGGGGAGGAACAGGCTTACCTGAACCGCAAAGCGGCGTTGGAGTGGTACTTCCAGGAACTGCTAAAGCGTTGGAATAAGGAAGGGTACACCTATCTGAAGCTGGAGGGCATTTACTGGTTCCACGAGCTGATCGAGGACAGCGCCCCGAAAGAGCGCACCCTCATTCGTGACATGGCCAGCATGGTGCATAACGAAGCGCTGCGTTTTTACTGGATTCCGTACTTCGGGGCGCCGGGCGTGGCTGAGTGGAAGTCGCTGTCTTTTGATTACGCGTTCCTGCAGCCGAACTACTACAGCGACAAGCCTGTGCAGCTCGACCGGATCGAGGGCGTGCTGGATGTCGTCAGCAAGTACGGCATGGGTGTGGAGATCGAGGGAGACGAGCGGATGTACCGCGATCCGAAGTTCTACCAGACCTACTACAACCAGCTCGTAGCGGCCCACAAGCTGGGGATGGACAAAAACAACATCCACGCTTACTACTACGGCTCCAAGACGCTGATCGAGTCAGCGAACAGCAAGGACCCGGTCATGCGTGCCATTTACGACGATACGTACAAATGGATGCGCGGACGTTTTGACCGGGAAGAGTATTTCGAGGCGACTGAGCTTCCCTAGTACAGCAGAAAAAAGAGTCTGTTTTCCCACGTGTGGCGGGAGACAGACTCTTTTTTGTACCAGTCGGTTTCACGTCCGGCCCGAATCGATCATTGATGCAGCAGAGGACTGCCTTTTCCCGAGCGTCTCGCGATAGATCGTGACGAGATCGTGCAGGATGGCTGCTCGCATGGAAAAGAGCTGCGGACATGGATGATGGTAATCTTGACCGTTGGCGCACCTTTTGCCAAACGCAGGGACGCCGGACAGGGCAATCTGCTTTTGCCACAAGCTTTTCAGCGCCGAAAAGTGCCGCCCTGTTTTCCGCTGCAAGCACCCCCAGCCGAGCAGAAGCCACGGATGCTGCCGCAGTTCCTCCAGTGGGGCGATTTGCTGCTCCAGCGTGGTTTCTTTCTTTTCCACCTGTTGCTCGAAGCTTTCGATTGCATCGCGGCAGGAAGGGGTTTGCAAGGAGAACAGATAGTACACATACAAACGCCCTTTCAGGGGACGCTCCGGGTAAACCGCTTCCGTAAACCGGAAAAACTGTTCCATCGTCGGATCGGGCTTGATCTGTCCCATGATCGCGTGCCCAGCCGCGGGCCTTGTCTGAAAGAGAGCTGCCGACCCAGGGTTGAGCAGCAGGCAACTGCCCAGTGAGCGGGACTCTGAGGCGTCTCCCCACTGGATGTACGTCGACGTGCGGTACTGATGTCCCCGCTGCTTGCGGAATGCAGCATATGCTTTCGGGTGGTTCATGCCTGCTCCCTCCTTGGACAGCTTTTCTACTACCCACTCTATGCAAAAAGGGAGCTTTTATTCTGTACAGGCTGCACGCCGTCCCAGAGCTAATCCTGGTTAGCCTGTCTGGCGGGGATCATGCGGAACAAGACGACATACAAGTAGGCACTGAGCAGGGTAACGCCGAGTATCACGCTGAACACTCCCAGAGGGGAAAGCCATTGGGACAGCCCGATCGTCAGCGGGGCGATGAAGCGCCCGATGGAAAACTGCAGCGAGGAAGCCCCCATGTACTGACCGCGCGCGTCTTCCGGCGAGTATTTGCTGATGAAGCTTTGCGCAACCGGTGTGCGGATCAGCTCGCCCAAGGTCAGTACGCCCATACAGACGAACAGCAGCCAAATATTTGTGGTAAAGGCCATGAAAAACATGCCGAATCCGTACAGGACAGACGAAAGCACAAGACTGTTGCGGTCGCTCCAGGTCTGAAACCAGCGCGTGACAGGCAGAGTGAACAGAACGACGAGCAGGCCGTTTAGTCCCATCAGCCAGCCGAATGCGCTCGTGCCCCCGATCGACAGCTTCCAGTCGCCCCAGGACAGGAGCGTCTGGTCAAAGACGTGTTCTTTGACATACAAAGCCATGTACATATCAAGCTGCATGAAGGCGAAAGCGATCAAGATGCCTGCGACGATGTAGAGGGCGAAAACCTTGTCGCGGAAAATAATCGCATAGCTTTTGAATTGCTGGGCCAGGGAGAAGCGTTCCTGGGCTTTTTCCTGGCGAATGTGATCGGGCAGCGTTTCTTTTATCAGGAAAAAGAGGGCGACCGCAAACAGAAACTCGATGATCGTACAGACGAGCAACAGCTCCGAGCGGTAATGGACGAAAAAGAACGAGCCGAGAACAGGGCCAGCTACAACCCCGATGTTCATCGCGGTGTAAAACGTGGCGAACACGATCCGGCGGTCTTCCTCTGTCGTCAGGTCGGCGACCATGGCCGAGCTGGCCGGCCAGTAAAGCGCCCCGGCAATCCCGATCCCGATAAACGCGATATAGTCAATCCACGGCGATGGGGAGAAAGCAAACAGGGCAAACATCGACGTCGACATACAGAGCGAGAGCAGCATCGTAAATCGCCGCCCGGCCCGGTCAGCCAAATAGCCCCCGAACAGATTGGACAGCATGCCGAGCAGCGGCGGCACCATCAGCAACAGCCCGGCTACGTCCTTGCCGAACGTATCGCTGAAGTACAGCGCCATAAACGGAAAGTACATCCAGAAAAAAGTATGGGTAATCAGTTCGCCAAACAGACGCACCTTTAAGTTCAAATCCCACGAACGCCATTGCATGATACAAATTCCTCCATTCCTTTTTACGTGCAAATCATCAGCAGGTGCCGTGACCGCGCATTTTCCCGTAAAAGGACAAGGCGGCTGCGCTTTTTGCCAAACATCTCGATGCACGGCTCTTCGCGGGTTTTTCCACAACAAAAAGCGCAAACGGCTGTAGAGACAGTGCTCTTTTCCGCTTGCGCTTGATCGGATACAAGGGTGGTGGGAAAGCCGAAAAATCGGGGAGCAAAGAAAGGCTTTGTGCCCACGAAAAAAGGGTACAAAAAGCCAACGACTCACACCGCATATCGGCACCCGCCAGTCATATCGGGAAAAAGACGGAAGCGGTTCAGGCATCCTGCAGTATCAAACGATAGATAGGGTTGGTTTTGGTAAGAGGCCGGGCCTCTTTCGCAAAAGGCCCTACCTAAGCAGTGATAACTACAGAAAACACCATGAACTCAGCACTCCCGTCTTTTCAAAATATTTGAATAGGTAAACTCTTGTTGATTAGAATACTCTATGGGGATGATTTTAGGCAAGAGAAATTTTTGCTTTTATTGGAATTGTACCAAAACGTGGGGATTTGCCGTCCTGTTGCGCGTTCGCGGGTGATAGGACCGGCAGGACGAGCCGGAAAGAGGCGGAGCCTGATTGAAAAAGTGCCGCCTATTCGGTAAAATATTTTTTATTAAATTCATGATGAAAACGGGGGAAATTGCATGTTGGACACGCGAATTGTCAAGCTGGCAGAAAATCTGCTCAGTCATTCCGTGCGGTTGCAGGAGAAGGAAACGCTGTTGATTGAAGTGCGCGGGGAAGGCCACGCGCTGGCAAAAGAGCTGGTCAAGCAAGCGTACGCCAAGGGAGCCTATCCGTTTGTGCGGGTTCTCGACATGCAAATCCAGCGGGAGCTGATGATGGGAACAAGCGCAGAGCGGGCGACCCATCTGGCCAAGTGGGAAGAGCCGATGTACAAGGATCTCGATACGTACATCGTTATCAACGGACCGTCCAACGACAGCGAAATGTCAGACGTGCCGGTAGACCGTCGCCGCGCCCACCTGAGCGTGATGCAAGAGCTGAACGATTACCTCGTATCGAATGTGCGCTGGACGCTGCTCAACTACCCGACAGCAGCAATGGCTCAGAGTGCCAACATGTCTACTGAGGCGTTCGAAGACTTTTACTTCGATGTCTGTTCCCTGGACTACAAAAAGATGCACGAGGCATTCCTCCCATTGAAACAACTGATGGACCGCACGGACAAAGTGCGTCTGGTCGGGCCGGGAACCGACCTGCGCTTCTCGATCAAGGACATCCCGAACGTCATCTGCTCGGGACTGCGCAACATTCCGGACGGCGAAATCTTCACCGCCCCTGTGCGCGACTCGGTGAACGGCAAAATTACGTTCAACACAGCGACCAGCTACATGGGCACCCGGTTTGAAAATGTCAGCCTGACGTTTGAAAACGGCAAAATCGTAGAAGCGACCGCCAACAACACCGAGAAGCTCAACCAAATTTTTGACACGGACGAAGGCGCACGGTACATCGGCGAGTTTGCCATCGGCGTACACCCGTACATTTTGCATCCGATGAACGACATCCTGTTCGACGAGAAGATTGCGGGCAGCTTCCACTTTACGCCAGGCCGCGCGTATGAAAATGCGGACAACGGCAACCGTAGCCAGATTCACTGGGACATGGTGAATATCCAGCGCCCTGAGTACGGCGGCGGTGAAATCTGGTTTGATGACGTCCTGATTCGCAAGGACGGTCTGTTTGTCCTGCCTGAGCTGCAAGGGCTGAACCCGGAAAATCTGAAAGGATAACAATGAGCTTGCACAAGCCATCATGCAAAAGAGCATGGTGGTTTTTTTGCAGCGAAAACTTCTGCCAATGGCATGGCGCAGTCAAGCTTTGGAATGCGCTAGCATCTCGCGAAAGCAGAGTGGCTTGCCAGGCGGGCATGTCAGGCGTCCTTTTGTTACAATAGGGAAAAAGCATGGAACAGAGGGATCAGACGTGAGCCGCAAAGACTGGATGGAATACATGGTCAAGGAAGAAGACACCGGAATGAACGTGGAACAAATCGTCCGGCAAAAGCTGAGCGTATCCGGGCGGATGATGCAGCGGCTGACGAGAAGCAAGGGGATTTTGCTCAACCGCAAGCCGCCGTTTTTGCAGCGGCAGGTGAAGGCGGGCGATGTGGTCGCTGTGCGCGTAGCCGATCGACAGGAGCAGCTTCAAGCGTCGCCGCAGCTTGCTGCCCAACCGCTGACAACAGACAGCAAGGTTGTTCCGGTGGACATTTTGTATGAGGACGATCATTTGCTGGTCGCAAACAAACCGGCAGGCCTGATGGTGCATCCCGTCAAGCAGGAGCATCATGAAACATTGTTGCATTCATTGACTGACCTGTTCGCCAAAAGGGGAGAGAGTGTCAGCATCCATCCTGTGCATCGACTCGATAAAGACACCTCCGGGGCGATTCTCCTGGCAAAGAGCAGCTACGGCCATCAACTGGCAGACCGCGTGCTGCGCGAAGGCGGTCTGCATCGTGAATATTTGGCGGTAGTAAGCGGACGGCTTGCGGAGGGGACAGGCACGATTGAGGCCCCAATCGGCAAAGACCCGCGTCATCCGACGAAAAGGCGGGTAACGGACGGCGGAGATCACGCTGTCACGCATTACGAGGTGAAACAGACTTCGGAAGGGATGTCTCTCATCCACGTCTGGCTGGAGACAGGGCGGACGCACCAGATACGCGTACACTTCGCGCATATCGGCCACCCGCTTGCAGGCGATACCTTGTACGGCGGTGCGCGAGGGCTAATGCGCAGACAGGCTTTGCACGCCGCCAGTCTGCGGTTTATGCATCCGCTGCTGGAAAAGGAGCTGGTGGTGGAAGCGCCAGTGCCAGCAGACATGAGGCGGTTGTTGCAGGCTGAATTTGCATAGGGTGTGAGGAAAAAGGACTTTGCCGGAAGTCCTTTTTTTCGTTATGGAGACGAAAGGGAGTTGATTAGCGTAACAGGCCAGACCTCGTCATTCACGGCTCGGTGAATGCTTCGGGAGGCACGTATAACAAAGTAGATGTGCAGGGCTTTGGCAAGAGCAAAGGGGATGTGGAGTGCGAGAAGCTACATTGCGCGGCATGCTGAAGACGTCAGGAGATTGCGAAGTGGAAATGTTCTCGGCAAAAGGGGCATTTACCGTTGGCGGCCTGCTGAATGCAGGGCGGATCGAAGTCTATCTGCACGCCGGCTGTGAGGCAAAGGAAATAGGCGGAGAGTACATCGAGGTCAAAAAAGGCGGCAGCAGCACGCTCAACAAGCTGTTGAAGCACATTTTCAACAGCGCGACCATCCTCTCGGCAGAGACGATTGAAGGCGATGACATTTATTTGGAATATACACGGGCCAAGGTGGTTCGTGGCAAAAACGTTACGATTGGACCGGGCTGCGAGATTGAGCTGGTCGAGTCTGCGGAACAGTTTCGTCTCGACCCTGACTCCGAGGTCAAGCAGCATGTAAAGCGGTGAGGCAAACAGGTGGAAACGATGCAGACGGACAAAAAACAAGCTGGAGAGCTTGTTTTTTTGTTAGGGGGAAAGAAGTAAATTTTTTGTTTACCAGAGCATGCAAGTATTTACATGCATGCATTGTCGAGATATAATGAGCGTGGAAATTACAGGAATGTAAGCAGTTGCTTGCATGGTTGGAGGTGCATTATGGATCACTCATTTTTAGATCAGGCATCTGGAGGGAGGGGAGAGGAGCAGGAGACGCGGGAGAGAATTTTGTCTGCCGCTCGTCAGTTGATGGCACAAAAAGGCTACAAGGGAGCGACGACTCGCAAAATTTCCGAGCTGGCCGGTGTCAATGAGGTAACGATTTTTCGCCACTTCAAAACAAAGGTGGCGATTTTGGAAGAGCTTCTCAAGGACATTCTCGACGTGCGAGAGCAACTGGAGAAGGGGCTTGAGGGCGAGTTCACCAACGTCAAGGAAATGCTTATCACGTATGCGAAGACGTACTACCACTTGCTGGTGGAGCGCAAGGAAATTTTGATGATTTGTCTTGTCGAGGCAGACAATCACCCGGAGGTTGTCAAGCTGTTCAGCAGCCTGCCGATGACGGCCGTGGATGTGCTGTGTGCAAAGCTCGCCGAGTTTCAGGAGCAGGGCCATCTGCCCAAATCGGATCCTTGCACACCAGCCTTGATGTTCATCTCGACATTTTTCTATGCGTTCATGGCCAAGTATCGCGTCGGCCTGGACGTTTCGATCATCAATGACGAGGAAAAGCTGTATGAGCATGCATCTGAGATTTTGCTGGAAGGAATCAAACGGGCGTAATCATCCAAAATCGTGCGAAGGTACATAGGGGCGAAGGAAGTCATGAAGAGAAAATGGCTTGTAACTGTAATGATGATGGGATTGTTGACAACTACAGCATGCAGCGAGCAGCAGCCTGCCGCAGCTCCGCAAAAGGAAGTCAAGCATGTCGTCGTGGAAGCAGTCAAAAAGGAACAGGCGGAAACGGTGTCAGAACTGTCTGGAACGTTGGAACCGCTGGAAGAGGCCGTCGTCTCCTTTGAGGTGGGCGGTCAGCTTGTGGAAATGACCAAAAACGAGGGAGACAAGGTCAAGGCGGGGGAAGTGCTGGCGCGGCTCAATGCACAGGATTATTCACTGCAGGTCGCTTCCTCGAATGCAACGGTTCAGCAGAACGCTGCCAATCTGAGCAAGATCAACAACGGAGCGCGGGAACAGGAGATCATCCAGGCGCGGCTGCAGGTCGAAAAGGCAACGGTCGCTCTGCAAAAAGTGCAGGATGATTTCAAACGGATCGAACAGCTTTATCAGCAAAAAGCGATTTCGCAAAGCGAGTTTGAGACGGCGCAGAACGGACTCACGCTTGCCCAAAAAGATTTGCAAAATGCGCAGCTGGCGTACTCGCTCGTGACCCAGGGGGCGCGTCAGGAAGACAGGGAGCTGAGCCAGGCCACCTACAACCAGGCTGTCATCGCCAAACAATTGGCGGCAAGCACCCTGGCAAAAACACAGCTCCGCTCTCCCATTAACGGAACCATTATCGCCAAGCTCACCTCTGCGGGCAATCTGGTCGGCTCCGGAACTCCTGTGTACAAAGTCGGCAATATCGACACGCTAAAAGTCGTGCTGCCCGTACCTGACCGCGAGATTTCCACCTGGAAGACAGGCGAGATGGTTTCGCTCGATCTGTACGGAAAGAAACGGGAAGGCAAGGTCACGAAAATATACCCTGCGACCAACGAGAGCACCGGAACGATCGGGGTGGAAGTGCAGGTGGCAAACGCCGCCCATGACTGGTTTGCCGGGCAAGTCGTCAAGGCGATCAAGACAGTCAAAGGGCAGGTTGGCGTCTATGTCCCGGTCGAGGCGGTTATCAGCAGAGGCAAAGACGATGCCCATGTGTTCGTCGATGCAGGTGGAACGGCACTGAAAACAAAAGTGGAAATCGGGCAAATTTCCCATGACAAACTGGAAATCAAAAGCGGGCTGAAAGAGGGGGACCGACTGATCGTCAAGGGCGTCGACCGTTTGTTTGACGGCGACCCGATTGAGGTGGCAGGAGGGAACCAGCCGTGATTAAGTACATCGTCAAGAAGCGCAAAATTACTCTGCTGTTTTTTGTCATGGTCGTGCTGGTCGGCTTCCTCAGCTTTTTCCAGCTACCGAAGCAGGAGTCACCTGACATCATCGTCAACGTGGCGACTGTAACGACCATTTATCCGGGGGCGTCGCCAGAGAAGGTCGAGCAGACGGTGACGAAGAAGCTGGAGGAAAAAATTAACGAACTGCAAGGATTGAGTTATATTTCCTCCACTTCTTCGCTTGGCGTTTCCTCCATTATTGTGGAAGCGAAAAGCGACGTGGACCCGAAGCAAAAGTGGGATGAGCTGCGCAAAAAGGTAAAAGACGCAGAAGCAGAGCTTCCGGCAGACGCAAAGCAGCCGATCATCAACGACGACCTGAACCGCACGTTTGTCCAGACGTTTGCGGTGACGGCAGATTCGCGTGAGCAACTGTACAGCATGCGCGACATGCTGAAATCGTGGAAAGAGCAGTTGCGCACGATTCCAGGCGTAGCGGACGTCCAGGTAGAAGGCTTGCCCAAGCAGGAAGTCCACATCGAGGTGGATACGCAAAAGCTGAGCCAATACGGCATTACGTGGAGCCAGGTCATGATGGCGGTCAAACGGGAAAATGAAAAAACCCCGTTGGGCGATTTGACGACTGACAAGCGCACTTATCAATTGAAGCTGGCGGAAAACACGAATGTGGAAGAGTTGAACAACGTATTGATCTCCCGCACACAGGAAGGTTTTCCGATCTATTTGAAGGACATCGGACAGGTGAAGCTGACGACGGAGACAGTCAAAGCAACCTCCTATTACAACGGCAAGCCTTCTGTCTCGGTCAGCATCAATGCGGAGACCGGAAGCGACGTACCATCGCTGCAAAAGCGCGTGGACGAAATGATGCTGACACTGGACAAATCGCTGCCAGCCTGGGCGGAAAGACATTCGATCTACAGTCAGAACGAGCGCGTGGATGAGCTGTTCAGCGATCTTACCCGGGAAATGATTATTGCTGTCATCGCTGTCTTGCTCGTTTGCACATTGGGCTTGAACCTGATTACTGCGTTTGTCGTGGCGCTCGCGATCCCAATATCGCTCGCGATGGGACTTTTGTTTTTGCCGTCGCTTGGCATCACGATGAACATGATCTCGATTGTCTCGCTGATTATCGTACTGGGGATTTTGGTCGATGACGCCGTGGTAGTGAATGACAACATCGAGCGGCGCTTGTCCGTGCTGGGCGAGAAGCCGTTGGCCGCAGCAGTCAACGGTGCCAGGGAAGTGTCCATTTCGATTGTGACCGCGACGTTGGCGACGATTGCCTCGTTTGCCCCGTTGATGTTTTTGAACGGGAACGCTGGCCAGTTCATTCGGCCTGTCCCGGCGATCATTTCGTTGACGATGCTCGCCTCCATGATTATGTCGCTGACGATCATTCCGATCTTCCGGCAATGGTATGAACAGCGGCGCAAAGCAGGTGTGGAAGGGTACCGCAAGCCTGCGGGTCTTTTGGGCAAACAACTGACGCAGTTGACGAGCTGGTACGCAGGCAGGCTGATGCCGAAAATTCTCAAGCGTCCGCTGTTGGCCGGGATGATTGGCGTTTTGATCGGGACAGCCGCTTATGGCTTGATTCCGCTCACCCCTGTGCAATTGTTCCCGAACGATGACCGTCCGCAGTTTCTCGTCGATATTCGCGTCCCGGTCGGAAGCAGTCTGGAGGAAACAGATCGGGTCGTGCGCGGCGTGTCCGACTGGATTATGCAGCAGCATGGAATCGAGTCGGTCGCTTCCTACGCCGGGGGCAGCGCGCCGAAGATGTTTGGCGGCGATACCGCGGCAGGAAGCGGCATCACTGTCGGGCAGCTCGTTGTACGTTTTAATGAAAAGGAAACGAAGATCGAAAACATGCTGGAGCCATGGACGGAAGAGTTTAAAAAGATGTACCCGGAAGCGACCATTTTGCCAAAGCAACTGGAGGCAGGACCGCCTGTCGGCAAGCCGGTTGTAATCCGCGTGTACGGGGAAGACATCGAGACGCTCCGCTCGCTTGCGGCGCAAATCAAAGACCAGGTTGCAGGGATTGCAGGCACTTACGACGTACAGGATGATTTCGGTGTAGAGCGCTATACGCTTGAATTTGTCGTCAACAAAGAGCTGATGGAGCAAAAGCTGGTCAACTACACGGACCTGTCAACGACACTTCGGCTGGTCAGCGAAGGCATCACTGTCAGCGAGTTCGATACAGGCGACGAGTTGATCGACATGAAACTGTTCCTGCAAAAAGGCGAAGAAGACCCTGCGCTGTTGTTCCAGCGTTTGAGCATTGCCAATGCCCGCGGCGAGCTGATTCCGCTGTCGCAACTGGCGGAAGTAAAGCCGACTTTCAGCACGCAGGCGATCCCGCATCGCGATTTGTCGCGGAGCGTCACGATCTCGGCTGACGTCAAAAACCGCACGGCAACAGAAGTGATGGAGGAAATCAAGCCGATGCTCGACAGCATGGCTTTGCCTGACGGATACCGCATTGATATTGGCGGGGAGACGTCGGAGCAGACGGATATTTTTATCGACATGGGCAAGCTCTCCATTCTCGTCGTGTTCCTGATTCTGATTTTGATCGCGATGCAATTTTACTCGCTGTCCATTCCGGTGCTGGTCATGAGTACCGTCTACTTGGCGGTAGCGGGCAGTCTGATCGGATTGTTCGTGACGCAGACGCCGCTTGGCTTCATGACGATGATGGGTGTTATCTCTCTGTCCGGGATCGTCGTGCGCAACGGCATTGTGTTCATCGAGTTCATCGAAGAAGCGCGGCATGCCGGGGCAGAGTTGAAGCAGGCTGTCATTTCGGCAGGGGAGGCGCGGCTCAGACCGATTTTGCTGACCTCGTTTACGGCGGTAGCAGGTCTGATGCCACTTGCCATCTCAGGCGACGTCCTGTTCAAGCCGCTCGCTGTCACGATCATTTTCGGCTTGCTGTTCTCGACGCTGTTGACGCTGATTGTCGTGCCGTCCTTCTACACGGTGCTCGCCCAGCGCAAGCTGAAAAAGCAAGCGGAAAAAGCGGCAAAACGTCCGGATTTGTACGGACCGGAGGCAGAAATGCTGTAAGGAAATCCAGCGGCGGCAGTCTCTCGCGCCTTTTGCGAGGGGCATGCCGCTGCTTTGTTTTGCTTGCGACAAGAAACACATTCAGTCGTATGATATGATAGTACCAACGATACTGTACTCGTGGAAAACAGAGAGAACGCAAAACAGGAAGGGAGTGTCCAGGATGCAACAGCCCCAGCTTTTACATGAAGAAAAGGTATTTAAAGACCCTGTTCACCGCTACGTCCACGTGCGGGACAAATTCATTTGGGACTTAATCAACTCGCCGGAATTTCAACGTTTGCGCCGGGTCAAGCAACTGGGCACCAGCTTTTTTACCTTTCACGGCGGAGAGCACAGCCGTTTTAACCATTCGCTTGGCGTGTACGAGCTGATGCGGAGAATTTTGGAGACGTTTGAAGGCCGGATTCAACTGACGTATGAGGAAAAGCTGTTGTGTCTGTGCGCAGCCCTGCTCCACGATGTCGGGCATGGGCCGTTTTCCCATTCGTTTGAAAAGGTGTTCAAATACCATCATGAGGATTGGACGCGGGCGATCTTGCTGGGAGATACGCAGATCAACCGGATTTTGCGCCGCTTTGATGAAGAGTTCCCGAAAAAGCTGGCGGAAGTCATCAACAAAACATACGACAACAAGCTGATCGTCAGCCTGATCTCCAGTCAGTTGGACGCGGATCGGATGGATTACCTGCTGCGGGATGCCTACTACACAGGCGTCAACTACGGCAATTTCGAGATCGAGCGCATTTTGCGCGTCATGCGGCCGCAGGAGGACGGCATCGTCTTCAAGTTCAGCGGAATGCACGCGGTCGAGGACTACATCATGTCGCGCTATCAAATGTACTGGCAAGTTTATTTCCACCCGGTGACGCGCAGCGCGGAAGTTGTACTTTGCAAAATTTTCCAGAGGGCCAAGTGGCTGTTTGCGAACGGCTACCCCTTTTCCCAGGAGCCGGTCATGCTGCTTCCTTTTTTACAGGAAAAAGTGGAGCTGGCGGATTACTTGGCGCTGGATGAATCGGCTATTTTGTTCTACATGCAGCTTTGGCGCAAGGAAGACGACCCGATTTTGAAAGATTTATGCGCCCGTTTTCTGGACAGGAATCTCTTCAAGTACGTCGAATATAATCCAAGAGATTTTCGCTTGTTAGCTGAACTGAAAGAGCAGTTCCAACAGGCAGGCATCGACCCGATGTATTATTTGGAGGTAGACACGACCTCCGATCTTCCGTATGATTTTTACCGTGCCGGAGAAGAAGAGGAGCGGATTCCGATCATGCTCCAGATGCCTTCCGGCGAGCTGGTAGAACTGTCGCAGAAGTCTGAGATTGTACAGGCCATTAGCGGAAAGCGGCGATTTGACTACAAATTGTACTTTCCATTGGATAAAGTCATGGCTTTGCCGGGGGATCTCTCCCGAAAGATTCGAGAACGTCTGGGAGTGATGGAGGATGCTTAGTCGTCACGCCAAGATCATTCGTCTGATCGAAATTGTCGGCGAAGTGAGCGGGCGAAAAAAATTGCAGAAAATGGTGTACATAGGAAAGCATCTGGAAATGGATTTCGATGAGCGCTTCGAGTTTCACATGTACGGCCCGTATTCCGAGGAGCTGACGCTCCGGGTAGACGAGCTGTGCAACATGGGCCTCATTGACGAGCAGGTGGAGAGCAAAGGCGCCATTCACATGTACCGCTATTCTCTGAACGAAACGGGACGCGACTTCCTCCGTTTTCACGAAGTGGACTTCGGGCTGGGGGAGCAGGCCATTTTGCGAATGAACGAGGAAAACTCCCGCTTTCTTGAACTGGTATCCACCATCCTGTACTTCAACCATTTGCCCTACGAAGAAATGAAGGGCAAAATTTTTACTTTTAAGAGCAAGCAGCGCTACACCGAGGAAGAAATCCGGAAGGGTCAGGCGTTTATTGCGGAATTGCGGTCATTGGTGCAAGCCGGCGGCACGAAACCGGTGTAGCCGATTTTGCATACACCGACCAGCACGGCGTACGAAACACTTGCTACAGTTGTGGTACGTCATTTTTTTGTCATTTTCAACAGAATAAGCTTTTTCTTGCAGTCGACCACATCGCGGGTCGGCTTTTTTTGTCTCAGGGCGGGGCTGCATAATACGAGCAACGTTCTTTGACAAAAGCATAGCGATCATTTTTGTGCTGATTCAGGAGGATCAAGGGAGGAAGGAAGATGAAAGGAAGCAGGTACTTGTGGCGGTGGAGTTTGCTGGTCGGCGTTTTGGTGCTTGCCGCGCTGGCCTGGCTGGCTGTTGCCAGTGCACAGGAGACGAGAATTGTTTACGTTTACAGCGAAAACTGCAGGTATTGCACGACGTTTACCCCCACATTCGAAAAAGTGATGGCGGACTACCCCGACTGGCGAGTAGAAAAGCTGGATGTCAATCAACAGGCAGATTTGGATAAAGCGACAGAAATGGGGGCTACCGCAACTCCGACTGTATTTTTGCTCAAAGATGGGGAAGTGATCGACAAGCTGGAAGGCGACGTGCCGGAGAGGGCATTTCGGGAATATTTGGAGAGGAATTTGAAAAAGGAGGATATGGAAAGCGAAGCTTAGCTGCTTGCATGGTTGATTATGCAGGTGGATTTGGGGTGGTATTGTCCAAACTGCGGTTTTGCTTACTAGTGATTCCACCTGAGCAATATATATCCAGATTGAAAAAGGTGGTAGAATCAGGTAAGGGGGGATGTTCAATGCTGAAAAGAAAATGGGTGTCTTGCCTGTTCGCAAGTGTACTCGGGCTAACGAGTGTGACGGGCGGCGTCTTTGAAAATACTGTGCAAGCTGCTGCGGCAAATAAAGACTACGAATCACATCCTGCAAAAGCAGCGATTGATTTCGGCATACAGAAAGGCTATTTGTGGCTCAGTGGCGGCAATTTCTATCCCAACAACCAAATTACGCAAGGTCAGTTTGTGGCCAGCCTGGTTGCCATCCGAGGTGTAAAGGAAACGGCAGCAGTACCGCAGCTACCTGCAGGGCATTGGGCTAAATATAGCTATGAACGGGCTGTAAAGGCAGGCATATTGGACAATGTAGCGATTGATCCGAATAAGTTGCTTACGAAAGAAGAAGCGGCATTGCTGGTGTTTAATGCGTGGAAGCCATTTCGAGGAGAGAAAAACCCGAATCTTTCCAACACAGGCGCTTTGATTACGTGGGGGTGGATGAAGGCTGCTCCTAGCGGGCAACCGAAATTTCGTGAAGATTTGCCTGTAACACGGGGGGATGCGGCGGAAATCCTTCGGTATCTTTGGACTGACAAGTGGCAGCTGGAACAAGGAGCGAAATATGCAGCAGAGTTTCATAAAAATCTTAAGATCCAGAATGGCAAGTTATATGGCAAAGTACCAAAAGGAGACAAAAATTTCGTAGTTCTTGCACAGATCAATAAAAAACAAGGTGGCAGAGTAGCCTTTTTAAATGGCGAGACTTTCAGCATTCCGGTGCAAGAAGTAAGCTACATTGGGTTTAACGTGAGCAACGCCAATAATTCTACGGATGCGGGTACTTACTTATACAAAAAAATTCCTGCATTAGAACAAGAAAAAAACAATGCAACATTTTACAACTAAAACGAACGAAGGGTGTGAAATAATTGCGAACACTCTTGTTTAAGCACAGGAAATTAATTTTCTATGTGCTTTCTTTTTTTGTTCTTATTGGAGTAATCACTACTCATCCAAACTTAGCGGATGCCTCACCTAACTATCATGGGATTGTTGTTGCTACAGTCGATCAAAATAAAGAGCTCGCGCCAAAAGGGGAGTATGATCTACTTAGAATCGAAGGAATCGACGCAAATCTTGGTGCTACTGTCTCGCAAATTGAAGTAGATCGGGTTGTGGATGGTACTAGAGTATTGGGCTTTGCGGACATTTATCAAAAAGCTGATCGTGGATGGTATTTTGTTGACAATAGCGAAGCGCCATACTGGATTAATCGCTTCGGGGGCAACCCTAACTATGTTCTTGGTGGGGCAGCGAATGTCTATAGTAAGGCAGTTACCAGTAGGCTTTCACCACATGTTCAAAGCTACCAAGCCTACAACCTCGCCGAACTAGCAACCGCCTCAGGCGGCGCCGGCTACACAAAAGGAGATAACTTGGTACCAAACAGTTCAGGCGGCTACATCTCAGTCGGCCACTTCCGCACAACACCACAGCCAACAGGCGCAGTAACCACCGACAAAACAAAATACAACGTCAACGAAACAGTGACGATCAGTGCAAATGCCACGGACTATTCTTACTATGACCGCGGCATTTTTGTTTGGTCGTTAAGCGTCATCAATAAAACGACAGGCCGTGGCTATAAAAGCTTCCTGTCCAACCAAAACTTCCGCGACCCAAGCGGCACCGTTCCTACCGTAAGTGAAACGAGCAATCCGCCTGGATACACCTGGACCTACAAAAACACCGAGTATAAGCCGACGGAGCCAGGGGTGTACGAAGTATCTTTGACGATTACCGATTTGCACCACCGGAGCCGTCAAGGTTCGAGTAGTATAAGCGTCTCTACCCCGTATATAGCTCAATTTACCGTGGGAGAAGTAACACCCGGCCCAGAAGAGCCAGATCCAGGTCCATCCTGCTCCATAGAAACCACAAAAACCAAAATGGATATTCAGGCAGTGGGCGACAAAGACATAAAAAGTTATACTGCTGTTTCCAGCGGTGGCTCGGATATTGTGGTAGAGAAAAATGCAGAAATCACAGTTTTTGCAAAGAAAAACGGCACATTCACGCTGAATGGTTCACCAATGGCTACGGGTTCCGGAGGAAACAAAAAGGTCGGAATAGGCAGTATAGGCTCATCTGGACGAGTAAAGGTAGTATACAGAAGCGATGACGGAACCGAATGCTGGGAAAAATACTTCCGCGTGGAAGCCAAAGACGGCGAAGATAAATGCCCCATCATTACGCTAAACAATTCTGTCATTCGTAATGGGGAAACGATTGAAATTTTACCGATAGACAAGCTGTACTTCAAAGCCACGTACAAAGATAAGTACGGGGAAACTGGTCCTGCCGAGATCATGTGGGACGTTACGAAACCAAATGGCAGCGTCGTCACATTGCCTGGCCAATACGACGATAAAGACAGATGGCGGACGTACAACTCTGACAAATTGAATCTGCCATCCCCACCTGAACTCGTTTTGGAAAAAGGAAAAACATACAAACTCAAGTTAAACTACTCTTCCTCGCTATGGGAGGGTAGGTCGGAATGCGACTTCGAAATAACCATCGTGGTAAAAGATGCATCCTGCTCCATTGCTGAGCTTCGAAAAGTCGTGTTTTTTGTCCATGGGCAATATCCGAATCCTTTTTCACCCGAAGGAGATTCGCTGAATAGTCCCCCCAACGGCCCAAGCACACTGCCTCAACCAGTCTACATGAGGTATTTCACTGATGCAGGAGATTACTACGAGACAAACATGGGCTTCTCCACGAAGCTCTCCGGCAGATGGTACTTGAACAGGAATGGACAAAAGCTCCCTTTAACAGATGGTGTAGTGCCAGCCAATCAAAAGTTCGATCTCAGACTCCCAAGCGATGTGGACGTTGGTGATACCATTCTCATCTCGTTTGAATCCGAGAATGGATGTGTCGGCGAATTGACGTTTACCATTGTATCGGACCGCAAATGCCCGGATATTCTCGTATCGGTTGAAACGAAATTAAACTCCGAAAAATGGAGCAAGAATGTAAAACGCGGAGAAACCATCGAGCTGAAGGCAGATGAACTGCAAGGGGATTACTGGTTCCGGATGTTTTTGAGCCAGGACAGCTCGTACATGGTGAAATGGCTCGATCCAAACACAGGAATGTGGGACAGAAAACGGAACGGTGAGTATTTGCATAGTTCATCAGGTAAGAAAGATGAAGACCACTGGCTCCTGTTTCCAACAGGTAATGATGGTCTACTTTTGGATGGACTCTACCAAATAGAATTCTCCTCGTATGAAGACGAGAATTGTCACGGCTTCTTTTTCGTGAAAATTGGCGAAGGTAGTCCAGGTCCAGACCCTGATGGAGAGAACCTTTTGATCGTCAAGAACAGCTTCGACATTGACCCAGGCGATCCGCAAGCTCCAGGAACGGAAGCGACGATTACTTTCAACGTGAAAAACGCTGGCAAGTTGACGCACGACACCAAACTGGCGGTGAGATGGGAAAGCTCCGAAAAAGAAACAATCCTCGATGTAAATGACTTTAAAGCAGGCGAGGTTCGGAAAATCACTGTCCCAACCAAATATCCGCAAAAGACAGAGGACTTCATTGCCAATATCAATCCGTCCAAAAACAAGCCGGATAACGAAACAATATGGCCTGACAACCGCGCAGAGTGGCCGGTCAAGATCGTCGGCGGAAACATCCCGCAGCCTCCCGGAGGTGGAGAGAACTATGACGGCGGCGAAATCGCGCTGGAGATATTTGACAGTGAAAATCGCCAGTTGCAAAAGCTTCCGGTACAAGCAGACGGCGTATGGGAGCGGGAGCCGGCGAAAATTCGCGTCGTGATCGATCAGGCGAAAATTAACGAAGGCTTTCAAAAGACACAACAGCAGATCAATCAAAAAATTACGGAATACAAGCAGCAACTGGAACAGTCCGTCAGCGGGGAGGATGTCAGGAACATTACCGTGACAGCAAGTCCCGGCTGGATTGCGGACGCAAAAAGCCTTGCTGTCTACACCCCGTCTCTCCTGGATTTGCAAGTGACTGGTCCAGGAATTCCCCAGCAATGGCAGGTAGCCAGCACGTCAATGGGTGGGGAATTTGTGTATACAGGCACGCACGTTCCTACCCAGACAACGTGGAGACAGGTGCTGCAAAATCAGCAATACAAAGCGCAAATCAACGGCTTTGTCATCGTGATGGACTACAAGATTGACTTTTCGCTGACCTACGACGTGTGCTCCAAAGACGAAGAGGACGAGGAGACGTGCGAGACACAAACTGCCGCCAGGTCGATGACAGGGCGCTATACGATTACGGTAAAAGGGAGCGAGCGCACCTTTGCAGTGTTTGAGCCGAATGCGACAAGCTCCATTCAGCATACACCGGAATGGCTGGAATACCATGCGCGGGACCGCTACAAGGACAGTGCGCCCAACGATTTTTACGCGGGCGAACGGATTTTGCCTCGTGTGGAACTGCAGGATCGTCATCGCCACCCGGTCAGCGGCCAGTTTCCGCTGATTGTTTCAGCAAAAGCATGGATCTTTGAGACGGGGCGCAGACAGACGTCTTTGCAATCATTGCTTCCGTTGCGAGCATTTTCAAACGAGCGTTGGGGTGGACATTCCTATGCTGCCTCCAAGCTGGGGACGCGCGAGGCGGGAGTGGATACACCATTGATGGGAGACAAGCAGTACGGCTTTGAAAAGGGCGGTTCCTATGCCGTGTATTACCAGGTGCAGTTTCGGTTTGGGGTGGACAAAGGCTTTCCTTATTTGAACAAGACGTCTGGACAGGGGCATGAACAGGCGGATTATCGGGTGCCTTTCCGGATTATCGCCAATGCCTGGGAGCGGCAAGGAATTCGCAACCATACCACGCAATAAATATATTTGCACCCCTCATCTGTCTTTTTTTACTGTTTTAGGTAGAAAGAGGATGAGGGGGACTTTATAATGAAAACGACCAGGCGCCTGTCTTTGTTGCTTGTGTTGCTTGTACTTTGCTGGGTGAATGCTGTCGGCACCGGATGGGCCAGAGAGCGAGAGCTTTTCGTTGAGGATGCATGGGCTTGGGTGGAGGAGGGCGAAGTGCGCATTCAGGCGCAGCTGTCCACGAAGCCTGAGCGGATCGAACTGGAGATTGCTCAGGAGGGTGAAAGCAAAAGCCGCGTTTTTCGCAACGATTCACGCCTATCCGCTGCTGTCCGGCCAGCGGGCGACAGCCCATTGCTGATAAGCCTGCGTGAGCCGGATGAAGACGAGCCACTGGTAAGCTGGCAGCTTGATTTGGCAGATGCAGACATGTCTTACGTGGAAAAGCTGGAGGTAAAGAAGGCAGACTGGGACAGACGTGCAGAGGATAAAGCGGATAAGCTGGCATTAACCACGCTTTTCGGACAAGGAAAAGAGCTGGCGAATAGCGAGGCAAGTGAGCCTGGCGCAGACGAGCCAGACGCAAGCGATGCCGAGAAGACACTGGACGAGCTGGCGCAGGAGTTCTACACAGACCTTGCAGCCAGCGGCAAGCCGGAAGAAATCGAGCTGCGCAGCAGAGAGGTTATTTTTGAGCTGGAGCCTAACGATATGATTGGAAAAGCCGACTGGCTGTTTGACGCAAAAGATGCCAGAGGAAAGATCCGGACGGCTGGCGACGTGGATTATTGGAAGGTCAAGGGGACAAAGCATGGACAGATGAATGTTTCCCTTCGCGAGATTCCGTACGGTCAGAACTATGATTTATACGTGTTGGATGCAGAGGAAAAAGAGCTTGGCCGTTCCGAACGTCCGGGAACGGACGATGAGGCTGTGGAAGGCATCGGCCTGGAAAAAGAAAAGTGGTATTACATCGTGGTAAAAGGGCACAAGGAGTCTCATCATAAAGACTTCTACTACCGTCTGCGGGTTGATTTTCTGGCTGACCAGGCGGAGGCAAAAAGTGATGCGTACGAGCCGAATGACACGCCGCAGGAGGCGCATGAGCTGCCATCTGATTATTCCGCGTCCCTTACCGGGAATCTCCACACGAAAACGGACGTCGATTACTACCGCTATTCGTTTTCACTGACATCGACTTTCACAATCGATCTAAAAGACATTCCTGCGGGGATGGACATGGACTTGTATGTGCAAGATGAAAAAGGCAAGGTATTGGCCAAATCAGAAAAACCGAAAAACGCCAACGAGCAAATCGTCCTGAACGTCAATCCCGGAAGCTACATCGTAAAAGTAATGGCCAGCAAGCGGTCCGGTTTTACGCCCAATTCCTACAAGCTGGACATTACTGCGAAGACGATCCCCGTCATCCTGATTCCGGGGATAGGCGGCTCCCGCCTGATTGCAGAGGAAAACGGCAAAACCACCGAAATATGGCTCGGCCTCGGCGACAGCCTGATCGGAATCAATGACCCGAAGCATCGGCGTTTGCTCTCTCTTGTGCCGACGAAGCCGAACAGCGTCGAGGTCCGTCCAAGGGAAGCAGGCGTCTCCATTTACCCGGAACCTGACAACGAAGGGTTCAGCGCAATCGAATATCTCTCGTACTCCCCGCTTGATCCTGTCCGCAACTTGACGGAGCAGTATTACAGCATGGTGAAGGAACTGGAGAGGATCGGCTACAAAAAGCACCGCACTCTTTTCGCCATGCCGTATGACTGGCGATACAGCAATACGAAAAATGCAGCTGAACTGAAGAAAAAAATTGACCTCGCCCTGGAACGGTCAGGGGCAAGACAGGTTCATTTGGTCGCGCACAGCATGGGAGGCTTGCTGACGAGGGAGACGCTGCTTGCAAACGTCTCGTATCAGGCGAAAATTAATCGCATCATCTATATGGGCACGCCGTTTCTCGGTTCCCCGCGTGCGTACCAGGCGATCAAGTACGGGTATGATTTCTCCATTCCCTGGATGGATGAGGGTACAGGAAAAATCATTTCGGAATACGCCCCGGCTGTGTACGAGCTGCTGCCGTCGAAAAAGTATTTCGAAACAGCAGGCTTTCTGAGAAAAAACCGCAACGACCCTTACAGCTACACCGAATTTTTGCAGGACAAAAAAATCAAGCTGGACTACGCTCCACTGGTCAAGCAGGGCGGCTCGCTGCATGAAAAGTGGGAAAAAAAGACGATCAATGTGCCGCAGTATTCTATTATTGGCACAGGCCAACCGACTTTTTTAGGCTACTTTTTCGACGCGTACCACAACGAATGGATGCCTTATTACGACAAGGGACTGGGAGATGGAACCGTCCCCTACATCAGCGCCAACTACGCCCAAAAAGACATAAAGAAACGGTACTATGTAGTAGGGGAGCATGCCAAGCTGCCTACCATCCCGGCAGTCATGAAGCAAGTGACACAACTGCTAAAAGGAATCGAGGAAACTCAGCCAGGGCTGCGGAATCAAGCCCCAGGCAAAAGTGCCGAGTATTTGTACTACATTATTTCCAGGGAGGACGGAGCTTTTCCTGAGATTACTTTCCGCAAAAACGGTAAATCCATCACCCTTTCTGCCAAGGAAAAGGAAGTATGGGAAGATCTCGCTATCGAATACCACGGCAATGTTGTCGTCATCCATGTGCTGGATCGTGAAGAACTGGAGTTTGAGACATCGCCAGCGCGGTTGGATGAAAACGCGCCGAAGTTTTTCATCAAACGTTTTTCGTCGGAAGATTCACAATACGATGACGGAAACAAAAGGCGCTAAATCGGACAAGCAGCCAAAATCGACAAGCGGCAGCATCGCGTTGGGAGCGGCCGACCGATAGAAAGGATTTGGAAAAATGGACAATTTGTTTGTCTGGCTGTTTCTCGGCCCGTTTATGTATTCAATTGAATTGGGTGGCCCAATTATCGGGCTGATTGTGACAGGCTACATGCGGGCGGTTTTTGGGTTTCGCGGTTGGCCGACGTTTGGTGCAGCGTTTCTCACCAGCTTTTTGTACTACTTGGTAGCTGTTCCCTCCAGCACGATGCTGGGCGCGCTGATAATTATCAAAGCGGCGATGGCGGTTCATACTGCACTGCTTTTGACCCTAATCATGTGGGTATTTGACAAGATCATGAAGCGCTACCGGAAAAAGCAGACGGAGAGCAACGAACCGCGTGAACCATAAACGGTCTGAATGAACCGCCCGAACTGTGAACCGCCCAAAAAAATAAACGGGAAATAACCGGGCACATGGGCACTCATAATCTTTTTTCAACATATTCCCTTAAACAATAAGAAAAGTTTGCAGCGTGGTAGTGCTATCTAAAAAGTCATGGACACCCTACTTTCACACAGATGAGCTTCAAAACTAGCAAAAAAATTTTTAATAGGAGTTTTCAACTTTATGCTGGGTATGGTAATATTTTACTGTAAAGAAAATGAATTCTTTGAAGGGTGTTGTTTATGAAAAAGTTTATTTTAGGAACAATTGCAACAACTCTCTCTCTGGCCTCTCTAGCTTTCACATCAAACGTAATGGCGTCGCCAAATGCAGCATCACCTGAAAAAGTTGATGAACGGCAAACATTAACTGAGCAAGACAGGGGTGCTCAGATTAACAGACCTGATTCTATTAACGGCATAAAAGATAAAGGCATGCAAAGAGCTACTAAAAAACCGGTCAATGATTTTACAATTGCAGCCGATACTCAGCATACTATTGATTTTGATATTCCTAAAGGATACGGCTGGGTCAAAGTTTATGTACAAAACACAGGAAAAGCAGATATCAATGTCGTAGTTATCAATAACGAGACAGGGGAAGAAATGCTGAGTGGAGTAGCAAAACCTGGTAAATCTTTTTCGAAAATAAGTTCCTCACCTTGGGGAGCCGATGAGCACTCCATTTCACTTACATCAGTTGAAAACATGAGTGGATCTGTGTCGGTAAAACTAGCTCAGAAAAAGAGTGAGCTACAGTAGCTAACCGCTATTTTAAAAAGCATTTTCACGAATGGTAAACATAGCTACATTTTAAATTTTCGCCCCAACAGGATACCTGCGATGATCGATCAGGACGCGTCGATGATCCGCGGAAAAGCCAGATGCTCACCCGTGTTACATGGGCAAATTGCGTCGCTGCTGGAATCCGGGTAGAATAAAGAAAGGAGAATCTGTGTCTGGAGGGCGTGTGAATGGATATTTTCGACAGCAAAAAAGGCGGCTTTACGATCATGAGCGGCAAAACCAATGTGCATGGCGGGTTTGGTCAAGGGGTGCTCGACTTGAGTGCGGTTTCGTCGGTCATCATCGACGGCGATGAGGCATACATCGATATGGGCGCTCTGCATGCAAAAAGCGCGGTTGAAAAAGGGATCAAATGGACGACCAACAAGGAGGAAGTTCCGAACGGCAAGCCTTATTGGCTCATTTGGGTGACGGTTGATCGCAACGAAAATGGTCCTTTCTATGCTGGTGCGACTGCGTGCTATATGGAGATTGATCGGGAAGCGCGCCGCGGATACAAGATTTTGGCAGACCATGTGAACCGGATGGATTACTCCATGAAGCGCCGGATCATGCTTGATGAGCTGGGGGAAAAGGAAAAAGCGGCGCTGAAAAAATTGTTAATTGACAACAATGCCGCCATGTTTGAGAATTCCTCGGACGAATTAAAGCAAGCTTTGGCCTGAAGCGAAAAATCGTGAACGGTATGTGAACAAATTGTGAAATCAATTGTTACCAGAATTGAAGTCAGGTAAACTTATTTCTATATCTGTGTACATGTACACTAGGTCAACAAACAGGGAAAGAGCCGTCACTCTTTCCCTGTTTGTGTTTATATAGCCGTTGTTTGAAGTGGTGGCTTTGCCCATGAACATCAGGTTTTTTTTACAGGTCATGCTTTGTGCCGAACGCGGAACACTAATGAGGCTCAAACCAAACTGTCTGACGGAAGGGGCGGTACGAATGAGTGAAAATCCGCGTGAGCTGGAGCAGTCCCATGACCATTTTGTGAAGTACGGCGGAGTCCATTTCCGTTCGCATGTGTCACCTGTTGAGATCAACAACTTCGTCCGGAAGCTCCCGGCGGGCAAACGGGAAAGCTTGTTTGAAGTAATGGATCAGCTCGAAAAAGCCGGGATGATTACCGTCGTCAACGACCACGTTTTCGCAGATGGAGATGGTGTGATAGGCGGCGGAGACAACCAGTCGTTGACATGAATGAAAAAGGCCAACCAGTAAACCCCGGTTGACCTAATCATACGAAAGGGGCAGTCTCAACAGTCGATATGTCGACTTAGAGTCGCCCCTTTTGTCTGCGAGAAACGTTGATACAGCCATGCTCCCGATTATGAAAACATTAGCCGAATCGCCCTTTTTGGACAACCTTTTCCCCACCCATCATTTCCCTTCATTCCGCAGGCTTCCACCAACTGCCCATCCGTTGCCAGAACGTGGATGAATCAGGCGGGGGAAGCGGTGTAGGCTCCTGGTTCGCCGGGATATGATCGGTGCAGTAATCTTGCGGTTCTGTTCCGCTGGCGAAATAAAACAACTGGGGATTCGGGCAGTGCTCGGTCGCGAGCTTTCCCGATGCCGGATCAATGTAGACGGACACTACGCCTGCCGGCATTTCGAAGAGGGCGGGCGGCTGTCCTTTGAGTGCGCTTTCCATGAAGCTTGCCCAGATTTTTTTGGAAAAATTGCCTTCCTTGACATCGTCCACTTTTTGATTTTTGTCGTATCCAACCCATACTGTCGTTACCAGTTGCGGCGTGAAGCCGCTCAGCCAGGCATCGTAGTCGGTAGAACCGGTTTTTCCGGCCACAGGCCGATTCAATTCGTTGGCAACCCGATACCCGGTACCGCCGCGTTCAAATACGCTTTGCATCATATTGACCAAAAGAGCGGAGGCGACGGGATCGGCGACACGGGTTTTTTGCGTCTTTTCTTGCACCAAAATGTTTCCTTCGCTGTCTTCAATCGACGTAATCGCGATGGGCTGAACAGCTTCTCCCTTGTTGACGATGGCGGCGTAGGCTGTATTCAGTTCCAGCGGGGAGACGGGTGATGTTCCCAGCGCCAGCGAGGGGACGGCTTGCAAGGGGCTGGTAATGCCCAGTGCTTTTGCTTGCTCGACCACTTTTTGCGGACTGAGAAAATCAATGGTTTTCACCGCGTAAATGTTGTCGGAAGTTTTGATGGCTTCGCGCATGTTAATCATCGCGTTTGCATACCGCCCGCCGAAATTGCTTGGAATGTACTGCTTGTTATTGTCGTAGGTGAACACGGTTGGTTCGCTTTTCATCATCGTGAGCGGCGTGTAGCCGTTTTGCAAGGCGGCCAGGTACATGATCGGCTTAAAGGAAGAGCCGGGCTGACGTTTCCCGAGCACCCGGTTGTACTGGCTCGTTTTGTAATCGCGTCCGCCGACCATCGCCTTGATGTGCCCGGTCGCAGGGTCCATGGCAATCAATGCGGCCTGCAAGTTCGGATTGTCTTTTGGCAAAGTCGAAGCAACGATTTCCTCTGCCTTCTTCTGCATGACCGGGTCGAGGGTCGTATGGATTTTCAGGCCGCCGTGGATGAATTTTTCCTCATCGATGCCGTACTTGTTTTTCACCAGATTGGCAATGTAATCGCGAAAATAGGGGGCCTGCTCGGTGACATTTTCCGCTGTGCGGTCTTTCAGCTTGATAGGCTCCGCATAAGCTTGTTCGACTTCCTTGGCCGTGAGCATCCCTTCGCGTTCCATCGCTTCGAGAATGAGCTTTTGCCGCGACTTTGCCCGCTCAAAATCAACGAAAGGAGAGTAATAAGTAGGGCCTTTTGGAATGCCTGCGAGCATCGCACTTTCCGCGACGGACAAGTCTTTGGCATCTTTGCCGAAATACGTCTGCGCCGCCGCCTGGGCTCCGTAGGCAGAGTGCCCGTAAAAAATCTGGTTCATGTACATTTCCAAAATTTCATCCTTGCTATAATTCAGCTCTAGCTGGATGGCGAGCAGGGCTTCCTTGATTTTTCTTTCCCATGTTTTGTCCATGGTCAAATACAGGTTGCGCGCCAACTGCTGGGTGATGGTACTGGCGCCCTGACGCATGTCCATGTTGATGACGTCGACGTAGGCGGCCATGGCCAGCCGTTTCCAGTCAAAGCCGTAATGCTCCCGAAACGAACGGTCCTCGATGGCGATCGTCGCATTGATGAGCGCGGGCGCTATTTCCTGGAGCGGGACAGATATACGGTTTTCTCCCCGATGCATGGTGTCCAGCACTTCCCCGTTGGCGGCGTATATCGTTGTCGTCTGCTTCACGAAAGTTTCGGGAAGCGGTTGGGAACGCAAATACAAGATCAACAGCAAAATGGCAAACGATAAGCACAACAGGCTGAGTATGGAAAATTTTACAAATTTCTTGATCCAGCGTAAATAACGGAGCAGGGAGGGCTCGCGAATGACTTCCATTTTGCCCCTCCTCCTTTCTATTGTTTGAATGGACAAAACGGGTACAGTTTCTTGCTGACTGACAAGCGGGCTCGCTCCTTTGCATGAAAAACGAAGAGACGTGTTTCCCGAAAAAGAGGACATACTAAGGGACACGCGATACTTCCAGTATGGGCCAGCGGTGTATTGGATAAACTTGTCTGTCGCCTGAAAAAGTTGCAGGCGGTACAGCTTTTTCGACCCTGCAGAAAAAAAACTTGCTTTTTGATTGGCAGCTACTATAATTTTCTTGTTATATTGTATTTTCATGCGGTTAATCGAAGGAGGTTACATAACCATGAATATGGAATTGTGGTACACCGAAAAACAAACGGAAAATCACGGGATTACAACGAAAATTACGGAAACCCTATATAGTGAGAAATCCGAGTTTCAACAAATCGACGTTATTAATACGAAGCAGTTTGGTCGCATGTTGGTACTTGATGGCATGGTTATGACCACCGATGTCGATGAGTTTGTATACCACGAGATGATTTCTCACGTTGCTCTCAATACGCATCCAAACCCGAAAAAGGTTCTCGTTGTCGGCGGCGGCGACGGCGGCGCCATCCGTGAAATCGTGAAGCATGCCGCTGTGGAAAAAGCCGTTCTGGCCGAAATCGACGGTGGCGTAATTGAATCCTGCAAAAAATACTTCCCGGAAATTGCGAGCGCACTGACCGGCAATCCGAAGGTCGACGTGCAAGTCATTGACGGGATCAAGCATATCCATGACCACAAAGGCGAGTACGATGTGATTATGGTTGACTCGACAGAGCCAGTAGGACCAGCGGTAGGTCTGTTCGAAAAAGGCTTCTACCAAGGTATTTACGATGCGCTGAAACCGGACGGCATCATGGTGGCGCAAACCGAATCTCCATGGTTCAACCGCGATCTCATCAAACGCGTATTCAAAGACCTGAAATCCATCTTCCCGGTAACTCGTCTGTACACTTGCAGCATCCCTACTTATCCATCCGGTCTGTGGAGCTTCACCATCGCTTCCAAGCAGTACGATCCGTTGGAAGTAGATCCGGCGAAAATCAAGGACCTGGGAACAAAATACTACAATGCGGAAGTTCACCACGCTGCTTTCAAACTGCCAAACTTTGTGGCTGAGCTGACCCGCGACTAATCGGAGGAGGACAACCCTGATGCGTTTTGACGAAGCATACTCTGGCAATGTCTTCATCCGCAGCCACAGCAGCTATGAAGAAAGCCAGGCAGTGATTTACGGCATGCCGATGGACTGGACGGTCAGCTTCCGTCCGGGCTCCCGTTTCGGCCCTGCCCGTATCCGTGAAGTATCAATCGGTCTGGAAGAGTACAGCCCGTATTTGGACAGGCTGCTCGAAGACATCAAATACTTTGACGCAGGCGACATTCCGCTTCCTTTTGGAAACGTCGAAGGCAGCCTCGATGCCATCCGCACGTTTGTAGCAAAAGTGCTTGCAGACGGCAAGTTCCCGCTCGGACTGGGCGGCGAGCATCTCGTGTCCTGGCCGGTATTCCAGGCAGTTTATGAAAAGTACAAGGACATGGTAGTTTTCCACTTCGACGCGCATACCGACCTGCGCGATAACTACGAAGGATACGAGTATTCCCACTCTACGCCGATCAAAAAGGTGTGCGACCTGATCGGCGGCAAAAATGTGTATTCTTTCGGTATCCGCAGCGGCATGAAGGAAGAGTTCGACTGGGCGAAGGAAAACATGAACCTGTACAAATACGATGTGCTGGAGCCGGTGAAGCAAGTGCTGCCGACAATCGGCAACCGTCCGATCTATCTGACCATCGACATCGATGTTCTGGACCCGGCACACGCACCAGGCACAGGCACAACCGAAGCAGGCGGCATCACTTCCCGCGAGCTGTTGGACACCATTCACTACATGGCGAAAAACGGCGCCAACGTCATCGGCTGCGACCTGGTGGAAGTGGCTCCTGTGTACGACCACAGCGAGATGACGCAAATCGTGGCATCGAAAATCGTGCGCGAGCTGCTGCTCAGCTTTGTAAAATAATCATACGAACACAAGACAAGCTCCCGGCTCTCTTGCAAGCAGCCGGGGGCTTTTTTCATGCAAAAAACGCGGAGGCAGACCTGTCATTCGTTATTTAATAAACATTTTAGTTTACAAAGTATATTAAATGGGATAAAATGGCCATACAGAGTAAAAAGCTGCCAAGGCTTTTTGAAGGAGATGTTTCAGATGAGAGAGGTTTTTGCGCATGTAGAGTTTCGCAAGCTGTTTTTCTCTAATCTTTTCTCCGGCTTCGGTCAGGGCATGACGATGATCGGGATTGCCTGGTATTTGGTGGAGACGACAGGCTCTGCACAGTTGTTGGGGTCGACGATGTTCAGCTCGGCGGTACTGATGTTTTTCATCGGGCCGTATATCGGGACGCTGATTGACCGTTTTTCCCGCAAAAAAATGCTGCTGGCAGAAAACCTGATCGGCTTTGGCGTACTTGGGATATTGGCTGCCTGGGGATTTTTCGGAGAGTACGACGAGTGGATGCTGATAACAATTTACCTGGTGACGACCTTCATGTACCAAATTCACTATCCGGCGCAGTCTGCTCTCGTTCAGGAAGCGTTTGAGCCGAGACACTACAGCGACATCAACAGCCTGCTGGAAATCGAGGGTCAGACGGCGTCGGTACTCGCCGGGGCTTTTTCCGGGGTTTTGCTCGGCCACTACGGCTTGCACATCGTCATCTTGTTCAATGCGCTGACCTACCTGTTTGCCTTCGGTCTGCTCTCGACGATGAAATACACGTTCACGCTGGAGGGGGAAGCCAGGCTGAGCCAGGGCGTATCCTGGATCAGTCAGTTCGGCGAAAGCTGGCGCTACATAAAAGAGAAAAAAGGCTTTCTCATCTTTGGCATATGTGCGCTGATGCCGTTTATCGCAGTGATGGCAAGCAATCTGCTGAAGCCTGTCTACGTCAGCCAAACCTTGCGGGCAGATGTCTCGGTGTATTCCTTCGGGGAAATGGCGTATGCACTGGGAGCGGTAGCAGCGGGTATCCTGGTGTCGCTTGTCGTGCGCAAAATGGGCCAGTTGGCAGCGATGGTCGGAAATACGCTGCTGTTTGCCGCCGTGATCGTCGTGATGGTGGCTTTGCCCTACGGCTGGGCCTTGATCGCCGCCTACATGTTTTACGGCTGGTCCAATGCCTCCGTCCGCCTTATCCGACAGTCGCTCTACATGACCGTCGTGCCGAAGCAGTTTATGGGACGGGTGATGAGCTTTTTCAATTCGCTCGGCATGATTATGCGGCTGGTGCTGATCGGCGTCTTTACGGTCATGATCGACTACACGGGAGCAGGCGCAGGGTACCTGGTGCTCGCAGGATTGCTCTTGCTGGCGGCGATTGGAGTCGCGGCGACGATGCGCTACCTTTTGGCTGATGCAAAAGAACAAGCTGCTGTTGCAACCCACGAGGGATGATCGTAAAATGAATGGATGATTTGTCGGACAGAAAGTAGAAATCATGGAGTGTGGAAGTCGTCATGCAAGAAGTACAGATAAAGCTGTCAGCGAGACACCGCGTCGATGGGGAATGGGATGAGTCGACGCATCAGTACGAAGGGAGACTCGTACAAAAGGCCAGCGCCTGGTATTTGACGTACAAGGAACAGCTGGAAGGCGTAGGCGAAGTCAGCACGACGCTCAAGCTGACGGACAAAGCCGTTACGCTCGTGCGCCAGGGAGGCGTGTCGACCAGACAGCATTTTGAAAAAGGGGCCAGCACGCACGGCACTTACCAAAGCCCGTACGGCCCGTTTGCGATGGAGACGCATACGAGCAAGCTGCGCATCCGTTATGCGGAGGAAGCTCCGGTGCAGGTGGAAGTTTTTTACCAAACCTGGATGAATGAGCAGTACGCAGGCGAGCATGAACTGAAAATTGAGCTGGGAAAATAAGCCGCTCTTTGCAAGGGCGGTTTTTTGCACGTACAATAGAAGGTACTCGCGGCAGGATATGGAAGGGGGCACAGGCGTGTTCGTACTCGCAAATGGCCTCATTTCCGGGCAGGGTCTGACCGCCTTTTTGCTTTTTAGCCTGCCTGGCAAGGTGCAAATGACGCGGACCGCGTTTTACACGCCGCTGCTCTCGATTCAGGTTGCGCGAAACCGGAAGGCTGATGCGCATCTGCCGAATTTTCGGCATAGTGATGGTTTTTTGGCAGCAAGGTTGAAAGGAGTGGAGGCCAGCATGCCGTTGTCTGATACGGTGGAAATGTTGCAGGCGATACTGGGGGCAATTGATGAGGGGATTCACGTAGTCGATGCGGATGGCATCACGATTTTCTATAACCACGTCGCGGCCAGGCTTGACGGGCTTACGCCGGAGGAAGTGCTCGGAAAGCCGCTTTTAGAGGTGTTTCCGTCGCTTGATCGGCAGTCGAGCACGCTCTTGCGCGTGATCGAGAGCGGGGAAGCGATCTACAACCAGACACAGACGTATAAAAACTGGAAAGGGATGCGTGTCGAAACGATCAACACGACGCTCCCGGTACGCGTCGGCAAACGGCTGGTTGGCGCTGTCGAGGTCGCCAAAGATATTGGCAAGCTGAAAGAACTGTCGGAGCGCCTCGTCGACTTGCAGGCGAAGATCAGCAAGCCGAAGCGCGCCAAGCGGGGAGCGGAGGAAGTCTCTTTTCACTTCGACGACATTTTGACGAAGAGCGAAAAAATGAAGCGGCTGAAGGAGCGGGCGAAAAGAGCGGCGCGAACGACTTCGCCCGTGCTGATTTACGGCGAGACCGGGACGGGCAAGGAGCTGTTTGTCCAGTCCATCCACCAGGCGTCTTCGCGCAGCGGCAAGCCGTTTATCGCGCAAAACTGCGCGGCGCTGCCTTCGTCCCTTTTGGAAAGCCTTTTGTTCGGCACGGTGAAGGGCAGCTTTACCGGAGCCGATGACCGCCCTGGGCTGTTTGAGTTGGCAAACGGCGGCACTTTGTTTTTGGATGAGTTGAACAGTATGCCGCTCGATTTGCAGGCAAAGCTGCTGCGCGTACTGCAGGACGGGCAGATCAGGAGAATCGGCGGAAGCCAGTCGACCAAAGTCGATGTGCGCGTCATTGCGGCCGTCAACGAAGCCCCGCAGTCGCTTGTGGAGCGCGGGCTGATGCGAGCCGACCTGTATTACCGGATCAACGTCGTTTCTTTTGAATTGCCGCCTTTGCGCGAGCGCAGGGAAGATGTGGAACTGTTGGTCGAACACTTTTTGGCCAAGTTCAACCGCGAATTCGCCATGAACGTGCGCGGAGTCAGCGAAGAGGTGGCCCGGCTGTTTGCACGCTACGACTGGCCGGGAAACGTCCGGGAGCTGGAGCACGTCATCGAGGCAGCGATGAACATGGTCGAGGGCGACGTGCTGCAGTTGGAGCATCTGCCTGCGCATATGCTGGAGCGTGCGCTGCCGGCAACGTCTCTGCACACAGTCGCGCCAGACCCGTTTTCCTTGCTAGTGGAAAAGGAAGGCTGTACGCTGCCCGAGATTTTGCGCGAGATGGAGGAGCGGCTCATCGGGGAGGCACTGAAAAAGACAGAAGGCAACGTACTGCGTGCGGCGAAGCTGTTGGGCATTCCCCGCCAAACGCTGCAATACAAGCTTTCGCAGCGGATGATCCCGCCCTGTTGAATGCCGAAAATTCGGCAACTCATATAGACAATCCGATTGAATCTGGTCAAAAAACGCTTACAAAATGTTCTATTTCCTATTTTCTAAATCTTTAGATTTGGTTGGCACGACCCTTGCATCTTTTCTTCGTTGAGTGAAACGCAAGAAGGTTCACTACAGACGAGAGGAGATGTGAAGCAGATGACAGTAGCGACAAGACGTGACTGGCGCTCTATTGAACTTTGGAAAGATGTGCCCGAAGAAAAGTGGAACGACTGGATGTGGCAGTTGACCCACACCATCAAGACCGTAGATGATTTGAAAAAGGTCATCAACCTGACGCCGGAAGAGGAAGAAGGCGTGCGTATTTCTTCGCAAACCATTCCGTTGAATATTACGCCGTACTACGCTTCCCTGATGGACGTGGACGATCCGAAAGATCCGGTGCGCATGCAATCCGTGCCGCTGTCCTCGGAAATGGTGCGCACGAAGTACGACATGGAAGACCCGCTCCACGAGGATACCGATTCCCCGGTTCCCGGTCTGACGCACCGCTATCCGGACCGCGTGCTGTTCCTTGTGACAAACCAATGCTCGATGTATTGCCGCTACTGTACGCGCCGCAGATTTTCCGGCCAGATCGGGATGGGCGTGCCCAAGAAACAGCTCGACGCCTGTATCGAATACATCCGCAGCAGACCGGAAGTGCGTGACGTGCTGATCTCCGGCGGAGACGGACTGCTGATTAACGACCGCGTTTTGGAATACGTTCTCAGCAGCCTGCGTGCCATCCCGCATGTGGAAATCATCCGCATCGGTACCCGTGCGCCTGTCGTCTTCCCGCAGCGCATTACGGAAAACCTGTGCAACATCCTGAAAAAATACCATCCTGTATGGCTCAACACACACTTCAACCATCCAAAGGAAATTACCCCGGAAGCGAAGCAGGCATGTGAAATGCTGGCCAACGCGGGTGTTCCGCTCGGCAATCAGTCCGTGATTCTCGCGGGAATCAACGATTGCCCGAACACGATGAAAAAGCTCGTGCAGGATCTGGTGAAAATCCGCGTTCGTCCTTACTACATCTATCAATGCGACCTGTCTGAAGGGATCGGCCACTTCCGCACGCCTGTCAGCAAAGGGATTGAAATCATTGAGCACCTGCGCGGCCATACCTCCGGCTACGCCGTACCGACCTTCGTGGTGGACGCTCCGCACGGCGGCGGGAAAATTCCGGTCAGCCCGAACTACCTGATCTCCCAGTCGTCCGACAAAGTGGTGCTGCGCAACTTCGAAGGTGTCATCACTTCGTATCCGGAGCCGAAGCAGTACCATGAGCACGACGAGGAAAACTGCGAATACTGCATCGCGGCAAAAGGCAAGGCAGTCGGTATCGCGGCGCTCATGCAGGATGAAGCAAACAACCTGGAGCCGGCCGATCTGCCGCGCAACAAGCGGATCAAGGCGACGAAGGTCAAGTCGCTGGCCGATGTGCGCATGGAGCAAAAAGCGAAGAAGCAACAAAGTGCAGTAGAGACAAAAGAAGTCTCGGGAAAATAAAACTGGCAAAAACCAAAGCAGCTGCCTGGTCAACGGGTGGCTGCTTGTTTTTCGTGTGAATATTTTCAACTTTATTTGGAGGATGGTTGATTTGCGACTTATGTGATAAGATCAAATTACAGTTATTCGAGCGACCGTTCAGTCAGTTTTGTTTCATTTTTTAAAAAACTCAATTTTACAGACTGAATAGTCATTCATTTTTCCTCTCGATTCTGATAAGATGAATCTAAAGACAACTCGTGAAAGTGGGGGAGTAGAAACATGCTGGCACTTGTCAATCTGATCGCGTTTTTCCTGGTGCTCGCTTACGGGCTGTATCTGGCCGGACATGTTGTGTACAGCAGGTATTTGTTCATCAAGCTGGGCAAAAAACCTGAGGTGAAAGATGACTTTGGCGCACGCATCAACCTGATGCTGGACAACATCATTTTTCACAAGAAGCTGTTGAAGGACAAAAAAAGCGGGCTCATGCACGTTGTCATGTTTTACGGCTTCATCATCCTGCAATTCGGCGCGATTGAGCTGATTGTCAAGGGGCTGTCCAAAGGCTTCGAGCTTCCTTTTGGCAGCGCTCACAAATACTTCTCGCTCATGCAGGAGATTACCACGTTTCTGATCCTGGTCGCCGTCGGATACGCCTTTTACCGCCGCTATATCGAGAAGCTGAAGCGGCTGAAGCGCGGCTTCAAGTCAGGGATCGTCCTGCTGTTGATCTCTTCCCTGATGGCGACCGTACTGCTCTCCCTCGCCTTCGAGCAAATCTGGCTCGGGCATGAAGCGTCCGGCTATGCGCCGTTCTCTTCCGCAATCGCGATGGCGTTTTCCGCGATGGGCGTAGGGACGACAGGCGGAGCGGTTCTGTTTTACGTATTCTGGTGGGCGCACCTGATTATTTTGCTCGGCTTTGCCGTCTATGTGCCGCAATCCAAGCACGCTCACTTGCTGTTTGCTCCGGTAAACGTCTGGTTCAAAAAGCTCGACCCGCCTGGCAAGCTGTCCAGCATCAACTTCGAGGACGAGACGCAGGAAGTGTTCGGCGTAGGTAAAATCGAGGACTTTACGCAGACGCAGTTGATCGACCTGTACGCCTGTGTGGAGTGCGGACGCTGTACGAATATGTGTCCGGCAGCCGGTACCGGAAAAATGCTCTCACCGATGGACCTGATTACAAAAATGCGCGACCATTTGACGGAAAAAGGAGCGGCTGTCACCTCCCGCACGCCGTGGATGCCGAGCTTTGCATTTTCGCAAACGACGGCCAACCAGATCGCGCTGCAAGCATCGGAAGTAGCGGCGACAGCCGAAGCGGCTGCCTCCGTGTACGAGAAAAACCTGATTGGCGATGTGATTACCGAGCAGGAGCTGTGGGCTTGTACGACCTGCCGCAACTGCGAGGATCAGTGCCCGGTCATGAACGAGCACGTGGAAAAAATCATCGACATGCGCCGTTACCTGGTGATGACAGAAGGCAGCATGCCAGCGGAAGCACAGCGCGCCCTGAACAACATCGAGCGCCAGGGCAACCCGTGGGGAATCAACCGCAAAGACCGGATGAAGTGGATCGAAGGTCTGAACGGGCAATACGAAGTGCCGACCGTCAAGCAGGTGGAAGAGTTCGAGTATTTGTTCTGGGTAGGTTCGATGGGATCGTTTGACCTGCGCAGCCAAAAAATTTCCCAGGCGTTTGTGAAGCTGATGCACGAAGCAGGCGTCAAGTTCGCCATCCTGGGCAACGAGGAAAAGAACTCGGGAGACACGGCGCGCCGCATCGGAAACGAGTTTTTGTTCCAGCAGCTGGCGCAGGAAAACATCGCGCTGTTCGAGGCCTACGAAGTCAAAAAGATCGTGACCTGCGACCCGCATGCGTACAATACGTTCAAAAACGAGTATCCGGAGTTCGGGCTGAAAGCAGAGGTATACCACCACTCCGAGCTGCTCGCCCAATGGGTGAAGGAAGGCCGTCTGAAGCCGACCAAGGAAGTCAAGGAGCGCATCACGTACCACGACTCCTGCTATCTGGGCCGCTACAACGAGATTTACGACAAGCCGCGCGTCATTCTGGAAGCGATTCCTGGCGTGGAAGTAGTGGAAATGAAGCGCAGCGGCTGCGACAGCATGTGCTGCGGAGCGGGCGGCGGCCTCATGTGGATGGAAGAGCACGAAGGCACGCGGGTCAATGTGGCGCGCACAGAGCAGGCATTGGAGGTCAATCCGACCGCAATCGCCAGCGCCTGCCCGTACTGCCTGACCATGATAAACGACGGCATCAAGACGAAGGAAAAAGAAGACGAAGTCAAAACGCGCGATGTGGCAGAAATTTTGGCGGACGCGATCTGACAAGGAAAGGATCGGCACCGTTGGAACAGCCTGATGCAAGCGAAAAGTCAGGCTGTTCTTTTTTTCCTAATTCATTGACTAATCGAACAGAAGACGGCAAAATGAAGATAGCAGAAAAGTGAACGAACGCTCGATCAATTTATTTTTCGTTGATAAGCACGAAAAAGCCGAATGGAGGTCATGCGATGAAAACGGTAATTGCAGGGGCGGCACGTACCCCGTTTGGTAAGTTTGGCGGCTCTTTGAAAGCGTTGTCTGCAGTAGAACTCGGTGCCATCGCCATCAGGGAAGCAGTGGAGCGCTCCGGTATATCCGGCGATCAGGTCGATGAAGTCATCATGGGGATGGTCGTACAGGCAGGCGCGGGTCAGGTTCCTTCCCGTCAGGCTGCTCGCAAGGCCGGGCTGCCCTGGAATGTGGCGAGCGAGACGATCAACAAGGTATGTGCCTCCGGGATGCGCGCCGTTACGATGGGCGACCAGATCATTCGCGCAGGGGACGGGGAAATCATCGTCGCAGGCGGCATGGAGAGCATGAGCAACGCGCCGTACGCTCTGCCGAATGCCCGCTACGGCATGCGGATGGGTGACGCCACCGTTCGCGATCTGATGATGTACGATGGCCTCACCTGCCCGTTTGACCAGGTGCCGATGGCGATTCACGGCAGCAACGTAGCCGAAGAGTACGGCATTACGCGGGAAGCGCAGGACGAGTGGGCGCTGCGCAGTCAACAGCGGGCGGCCAAGGCAATCGAAGCCGGACTTTTTGCCGAAGAGATTGTCCCCGTTTCGATCCCGCAGAAAAAAGGAGAGCCGGTGCTGGTTACAAAAGACGAGGGACCTCGCCCGGATACGACGCTGGAAGGACTCGCCAAGCTGCCTCCGGTCTACAAAAAGGACGGCACGATTACGGCAGGCAACGCGCCGGGAATCAACGACGGAGCGGCAGCGATGGTGCTGATGTCCGATGAAAAGGCGAAGCAACTGGGAATCAAGCCGCTGGCGACGATTCTCGGACACGCGCAGGTAGGGGCAGAAGCGCCGTACATCGCGACAACGCCTGGGCTTGCGATCAACAAGCTGCTCGAAAAAACAGGCGTTTCGCTTGCGGAGATCGATTTGTTCGAGGTGAACGAAGCGTTCGCGGCTGTGACCTTGACGAGCGGCAAAATCGTCGGCTGGGACGACGAGAAAGTGAATGTGAACGGGGGAGCAATCGCGCTCGGTCATCCGATTGGCGCGAGCGGAGCGCGCATTATCATGCACCTCGCTTATGAATTGAAGAGACGCGGTGGCGGATTGGGAATCGCGGCGATATGCAGCGGTGCCGCACAGGGAGACGCCATTTTGATAAAAGTGGAATAGGGAGGCCTTTACATGAACGTACAAACGATTATGGTCGTCGGAGCAGGACAGATGGGCAGCGGGATTGCCCAGGTAGCAGCACAGGCTGGCTTTCGCGTTTATTTGAACGATGTGCAGCAGCCGTTTGTGGAGCGCGGTCTGGCGACGATTGCGAAAAACCTGACGCGCAACGTGGAAAAAGGCAAGCTGAGCGAAGACGACAAGCAGGCGATTTTGTCCCGGATCACAGCGTCAACGGATCTGGCAGACGCTGCGGAAGCGGATTTTGTCATCGAAGCTGTGACGGAAAACATGGCGGTGAAATCAGCCATTTTCTCCAGGCTGGACGAGATTTGTCCGCCGCACACGATTTTGGCGAGCAACACGTCCTCTCTGCCGATCACCGAGATTGCGGCTGTGACAAAGCGCCCGGAAAAAGTGATCGGCATGCACTTCATGAATCCGGTGCCGGTGATGAAGCTGGTCGAGATCATCCGTGGACTGCAAACCGCCGATGAGGTGTACCAACTGACTGAGGATTTGTCCAAGCAGATGGGCAAGGTGCCTGTGAGCGTCAACGATTTTCCGGGCTTTGTCTCCAATCGGGTGCTGATGCCGATGCTCAATGAAGCGATCTACTGCGTATACGAAGGTGTGGCGACGCCGGAAGCGATTGACGAAGTGATGAAGCTCGGCATGAACCACCCGATGGGCCCTCTCCAACTCGCGGACTTCATCGGCCTGGATACGTGCCTCTACATCATGGAGGTACTGTACGAAGGCTTCGGTGATTCCAAATACCGTCCTTGCCCGCTCCTGCGCAAATATGTGAAAGCGGGATGGCTTGGCAAAAAATCCGGTCGAGGATTCTACGTATACAACTAACTGGGTAATTTTCGCAGAAAGGTAGGACGGCCATGGATTTCAGGTTGAATGAAGAACAGGAAATGATGCGTCGCATGGTGCGCGACTTTGCGCAAAAAGAGATTGCGCCATTTGTTCCCGTTATGGAAGAAAAGGATGAGTTTCCCCGTCAGGTCATCAAAAAGATGGGCGAAATGGGCCTGATGGGCATTCCGGTCCCGGAAGAATGGGGAGGTGCCGGCGCCGATTTTGTCTCCTACATTTTGGCTATCCATGAGATTTCCAAGGTGAGCGCAACGGTGGGCGTGATCCTGTCCGTGCACACCTCTGTCGGGACAAATCCGATTCTGTACTTCGGAACGGACGAGCAGAAACGCAAATACGTGCCAAAGCTCGCCAGTGGCGAATATCTCGGCGCTTTTGCCCTGACGGAGCCGCATGCCGGATCGGATGCGAGCAGCATCAGGACGACGGCTGTGCGCAATGGCGATGAATACATCCTGAACGGCAACAAGGTGTTTATCACCAACGGCGGCGAAGCCGATACGTACATCACGTTTGCCGTCACCGATCCCGCGAAAGGCGCCAAGGGCATATCCGCCTTCATCGTGGAAAAGGATACGCCAGGCTTTCACGTCGGCAAAAAAGAAAAGAAGATGGGGCTGCACGGCTCCTACACGACCGAGCTTGTATTCGACAACGCGCGTGTGCCTGCCGCCAATCTGCTGGGGCAGGAGGGAGAAGGCTTTACGATCGCCATGGCCAACCTGGACACGGGGCGCATCGGGATTGCCGCACAGGCGCTGGGCATCGCCGAGGCTGCTGTCCAATACGCGACAGAGTACGCCAAGGAGCGCAAGCAGTTCGGCCAACCAATCGCCAGGCAGCAAGCCATCGCCTTCAAGCTCGCAGACATGGCGACCAAGGTGGAAGCGGCCAGACTGCTCGTGTATCGCGCGGCGTCGCTGCGCAGCCAAGGCATCTCCTGCGGCATGGAGGCATCCATGGCAAAGCGGTTCGCAACGGACACGGCCATGGAGCTGGCAACAGAAGCAGTCCAGGTGTTCGGCGGCTACGGCTACACCCGGGAATATCCGGTAGAGCGGCTGTTCCGCGACGCCAAGGTCACGCAAATTTACGAAGGTACAAACGAAATTCAACGAATCGTCATCGCCAAGCATTTGCTTGCTGATTAATAGAGCCTGTCGTCCCGTCAGACTTGTGGCCTGACAAGGACCGGCGCAAAGCACATGGGGGAGTGAAAAATATGAATTTCCAGCTTACGGAAGAACACGACATGATGCGCAAAATGATCCGAGACTTCGCAGAAAACCAGGTAGCTCCGACAGCAGCCGAGCGTGATGAGGAAGAGCGCTTCGACCGATCCATTTTCGAGCAAATGGCCGAGCTTGGCCTGACGGGCATCCCATGGCCGGAAAAATACGGAGGCGCTGGCGCGGATTACTTGAGCTACGTGATTGCAGTAGAAGAGCTCTCCCGTGTGGACGCGTCAATCGGAGTAACCTTGTCCGCGCACGTTTCGCTTGCCAGCTGGCCGATTTACAAATTCGGCACGGAGGAGCAGAAGCAAAAGTTTCTGCGTCCGCTCGCAGAGGGCAAAAAAATCGGAGCCTACTGTCTGACTGAGCCAGGCTCCGGCTCCGACTCGGCGGGAATGCGCACAACAGCGGTGCGCGATGGCGATCACTACATTTTGAACGGCAGCAAAATTTTCATTACCAATGCGGGCGAAGCGGAAATCTACATCGTCTTTGCCGTCACCCAGCCAGAGCTGAAGCACAAAGGGATCACTGCTTTTATCGTGGAAAAAGGCATGGACGGCTTTACGATGGGGAAAAAAGAGAAGAAGCTCGGCATCCGTTCCTCGCCAACACTCGCTGTCAATTTCGAAGATGTGCGCGTGCCGGTAGAAAACAGGCTGGGTGAAGAAGGGCAAGGCTTCAAGATTGCGATGATGACCCTGGACGGCGGACGCAACGGAATCGCCGCCCAGGCACTCGGAATCGCGCAGGGCGCATTCGAACACGCGCTGAACTACGCGAAAGAGCGCAACCAGTTCGGCAAGCCGATTGCTTCCTTGCAGGCAATCCAGTTCAAGCTCGCTGACATGGCGACCAAAATCGAAGCGGCGCGCCTGCTCACCTATCAGGCGGCATGGCTGGAAGACCAGGGACTGCCTTACGGAAAAGCATCGGCCATGTCCAAAGTTTTCGCGGGCGATATTGCGATGGAGGTTACGACCGAAGCGGTGCAAGTGTTTGGCGGCTACGGCTACACACGCGAATACCCTGTGGAACGCTTCATGCGCGATGCGAAAATCACGCAAATCTACGAGGGCACAAATGAAATCCAGCGTGTCGTCATCAGCAACTATTTGCTAAAAGAATAGCAAGACGCCAACCAGCAGCCACGATCAATCCAACCAGAAGAAAGCAAAAAGATTTTTTGATAGATTTGTGGAAAAGAAAGGTTTGGCTTTACGCTCTTCCTCGCGTATAATGGTGTGCGAAAAGATACACAAGAAGAGCGTTTGCTCCTTTCTTTTCCCGAAAGTGTCTGACTAAACGCTCAGTCGGTTGGAAAGGTGGATTGGCTGTGTCCGAAAAGAGAAAAACCATACCGTCCTTGGTAAAGGACCCGAAACTGATTGAAAAACGGCGGGAGCAAATTATTGAGGCTGCCGTTCATCTCTTCATTAATAAAGGCTTTCACAAGACGACGACAAGGGAGATTGCCAGAGCCTCGGGGTTCAGCATCGGAACCTTGTACGAATATATTGAATCCAAAGAGGACGTACTCTATCTCGTATGCGATGCGATCCATGCCGAGATGGAGACGCGCCTGCGCGAAGCGATCAATTTTAGCGGCACAGGTCTGAAAATTTTAAAGCTCGCGATTCGCAGCTTCATTCGTGTAATGGATCAGATGAGCGACCGCGTCCTGCTCATTTATCAGGAGTCGAAGTCGCTGCCGAAAGAAACGCTTCGCTACGTTCTCGGACGTGAAGAGGAAATTGCGCAAATTTTTGTGGAGATCCTGCGAAAAGGGATTGCCGACGGTTCGCTGCGCATCGATGAGAAGCATGTCAAGCTGATGGCTGACAATATCATGGTGTTGGGTGAAATGTGGGTGTTCCGCCGCTGGGCTCTGCACAAGCACTATACGTTGGAGGAGTACACCGAGAAGCAGATTACGCTGCTATTGCGGGAAGTCAGTGTCTCCGGCTAACGTCCATTAATTGATTCTCGGGGAGAGTGGAACGATGGAAACCGAAGTGTATCGTCCGCAAAACAAGGTTCGCTTCGTGACCGCTGCCAGCTTGTACGACGGTCACGACGCCTCGATCAATATCATGCGTCGTATTTTGCAGTCTTCGGGAGTGGAAGTGATCCATCTCGGACACAACCGCTCTGTCGATGACATTGTGACCGCCGCCATTCAGGAGGATGTGCAAGGCATTGCCATCAGCTCCTACCAGGGCGGCCATGTGGAATTTTTCAAATACGTGATTGATCTTTTGCGCGAACGGGGAGCTGAGCATATCCGCGTCTTCGGAGGCGGTGGCGGGGTCATCGTTCCACGCGAGATCCGGGAGCTGGAGGAATACGGCGTTTGTAAAATTTACTCGCCGGATGACGGCAGACGCCTGGGCTTACAAGGCATGATTAACGACATGATTCGGCACTGCGATTTTCCGACAGTCAAGCAACTGGAAAACGAAGTGGCCGGCCTGCGCGAGCAAAATCACCAGGCGATTGCCCGCCTGATCTCTGTGGCGGAGTATGCTGTCGAACAGCCGGAGTGGCGGGAACCGCTCAAGGAATGCGTGCGGGAAGCGCAAAGCTCGATTCCGGTGCTGGGCATCACTGGCACGGGGGGAGCGGGGAAAAGCTCGCTGACGGATGAGCTTGTACGCCGATTTTTGCGCTTTTATCCGGAAAAGACGGTCGCGATTTTGTCTGTCGATCCGTCCAAGCAAAAAACGGGCGGAGCGCTTTTGGGCGACCGTATCCGCATGAATGCCAACAACACCCCGCGCGTTTACATGCGCAGTCTGGCTACCAGAAAGTCCGGCATGGAGCTGTCTGCCGCTTTGAAGGACGCGATCCAGGTTACTCGTGCGGCTCATTTTGATTTCATCATCGTAGAAACGAGCGGGATCGGTCAGGGCGATGCGCAAGTGACCGAAGTGTGTGACGTTTCCATGTACGTCATGACCAGCGAGTTCGGAGCGCCGTCCCAGCTGGAAAAAATCGACATGCTCGATTTTGCCGACGTGATCGCGATCAACAAATTTGAGCGAAAAGGCTCGGAGGATGCGTTGCGCGAGGTGCGCAAGCAGTACCGCCGCAACCATCAGCTGTTTGATCTGCCTGACGAAAAAGTTCCTGTGTACGGAACGATTGCCAGCCAGTTCAACGATCCGGGGACAAATGTTCTGTTTGCCGCTCTGATGCATAAAATTGTAGAAAAGACAGGCGTGGATTGGTCTGTAGAGAACCTGGATACCACTCCGGTAAAAATTCATAAAACTTCGTTGATTCCGACGGAAAGAACCAACTACTTGCAGGAAATCGCCAACACAGTCCGCCAATACCGGGCGTATACCGAAGAACAGTCTGCCATCGCCCGCAAGCTGTATCAGCTGCACGGCGCCAAGGAGACGTTGCTCGCTGCGCAGGAAGAGGCAGCGACAGAGCTGGTTGCCGTGCTCGACAAGCAGATCAAGCTGTTTGAGGAGAAGCTGCATCCCGAGTGCCGCCGGATTCTCGACAACTGGCCAAAGCTCAAGGAAGCGTACCGGAAGGACCAGTTTGTCACGAAAATCCGCGACAAGGAAATCGTCACGAAGCTGTTCACCGAATCGCTGTCGGGTACACGCATTCCGAAAGTAGCGGTGCCGGATTTCGAAGACTGGGGCGAGATTTTGAAATGGTCGCTGAAGGAAAACGTGCCGGGCGAATTCCCGTACACAGCAGGCGTGTTCCCGTTCAAGCGGGAGGGCGAAGATCCGAAGCGGCAGTTTGCCGGCGAAGGCACGCCTGAGCGCACGAACCGACGCTTCCATTTCCTTTCGCAAAACGACGAGGCGAAGCGGCTCAGTACAGCTTTTGACTCTGTAACCTTGTACGGCGAAGACCCGGATTACCGCCCGGACATTTACGGAAAAATCGGGACGAGCGGAGTGAGCATCTGCACGCTGGACGACATGAAGAAGCTGTACGCAGGCTTCGACCTGTGCGCGCCAAGCACATCTGTGTCGATGACGATCAACGGTCCGGCACCGATGATTTTGGCGATGTTCATGAATACCGCCATTGAGCAGCAGATCGAGAAGTTTGTCCAGCGGGAAGGCCGTCAGCCGACCGAAGAGGAAGCGAAAGAGATCAAGGCGTACACCTTGTCGACTGTTCGCGGAACCGTGCAGGCGGACATTTTGAAAGAAGACCAGGGGCAGAATACGTGCATTTTCTCGACGGAGTTTGCCCTGCGGATGATGGGCGACATTCAGCAGTATTTCATCGACAATAAAGTGCGCAACTACTACTCTGTGTCCATTTCGGGCTACCATATCGCGGAAGCGGGGGCAAACCCGATCACGCAGCTGGCGTTTACGCTGGCAAACGGCTTTACGTACGTGGAGTATTACTTGAGCAGAGGCATGCACATCGACGATTTTGCGCCGAATCTGTCGTTCTTCTTCTCCAATGGACTCGATCCGGAATATACGGTTATCGGCCGGGTGGCTCGCCGCATCTGGGCGACGGTGATAAAAAACCGCTATGGCGGCAACGAGCGCAGCCAGAAGCTGAAATACCATATCCAGACTTCCGGACGTTCCCTGCACGCGCAGGAGATGGATTTCAACGACATTCGGACGACGCTGCAAGCGCTGATCGCGATTTACGACAATTGCAACTCTCTGCATACCAATGCCTACGACGAGGCGATTACGACGCCGACAGAGAACTCTGTGCGCCGGGCTATGGCGATCCAGATGATTATCAACAAGGAAATGGGCCTCGCGAAAAACGAGAACCCGCTGCAAGGCTCGTTCATCATCAACGAGCTGACCGATCTGGTAGAAGAAGCCGTCATGCAGGAGTTTGAGCGAATCAGCTCGCGCGGCGGCGTGCTGGGAGCGATGGAGACGCAGTATCAGCGCGGCAAAATCCAGGATGAGTCGATGTACTACGAAATGAAAAAGCACACCGGCGAACTGCCGATCATCGGTGTAAACACCTTTATCAACCCGAACGCGTCCGAGGAAGATTACGAAATCGAGCTGGCGCGGGCGACAGAGGAAGAAAAGGAACAGCAGATCAACAACCTGCGCGCCTTCCAGGAGCGCAACCGCCACCTGGCGCCACAAGCCTTGCGTCGTTTGCAGGAAGTGGCGATGGCAGGCGAAAACATTTTTGCCGAGCTGATGGAGACAGTGAAGGTCGCTTCGCTTGGACAGATCAGTGCCGCTTTGTACGAGGTAGGCGGTCAGTACAGACGAAATATGTAAACGAAAAAGGGGCCTCTCCAGTAGTCGCAGCTACTTTTATGGGAGGCCCCTTCCGTTGGCTTGAGGGATGGGACAGCATTTTGCCGTGAATACCGGGGCGATGTAAGCGCGTATATTCTTCTGTCAAATATTCAAGACTATGGTAGGTGCAACTTCTTACATTAAAGTTATTATAAAAGAGGTTGACAAATGGAAGGTTTTGAATGATAATTGTTATCAAGTTAGAATTATTACATTTAATAATTCTCGAAAACAATCATGTAGGAGGATGTTCACTATGTCCCTTATCGGAAAAGAAGTATTGCCTTTCAAAGCACAAGCTTACAAAGACGGTAAATTTGTAGAAGTGACAGAAGCTGACTTTAAAGGCAAATGGAGCATCGTTTGCTTCTATCCGGCAGACTTCACATTCGTTTGCCCGACTGAGCTGGAAGATCTCCAAAACCATTACGAAACCTTTAAATCCATGGGAGCTGAAGTGTACTCCGTTTCTACAGATACTCACTTCACTCACAAAGCATGGCACGATACTTCCGAGACAATCGGCAAAATCACTTACACCATGATTGGCGACCCAACTCACACCATCTCCCGCAACTTCGATGTGCTGATTGAAGAAGAGGGACTGGCTGACCGCGGTACGTTCATCATCGACCCGGATGGTGTGATCCAGGCAATTGAAATCAACGCAGGCGGCATCGGTCGCGATGCAAGCGTTATTGTTAACAAACTGAAAGCCGCTCAATACGTGCGCAACAATCCAGGTGAAGTTTGCCCTGCGAAATGGCAAGAAGGTGCTGCTACCCTGAAGCCAAGCCTTGATCTTGTCGGCAAGATCTAAGGAGTGGGATCAATGATACTGGACGCAGATATAAAAGCACAACTAGAGCAATATCTTCAGCTGATGGAAGGCGAAGTGCTGCTGAAATACAGTGCAGGCTCCGATAGCGTTTCCCGTGACATGCTGCTTCTCCTTGAAGAACTGGCAAACATGTCGCAGAAAATCAAGCTTGAAGAAGCCTCCATGCAGCGTACACCAAGCTTTAGTGTCAATCGTGTCGGTGAAGATACCGGAGTAACTTTTGCAGGCGTACCATTGGGGCATGAATTCACTTCCTTGGTGCTGGCTTTGCTGCAGGTGAGCGGTAGACCGCCAAAGGTCGACCAGCAAATCATCGATCAAGTGAAAAGTCTGCAAGGCGAATATCACTTTGAAACATATGTCAGCCTGAGCTGCCACAATTGTCCTGATGTCGTTCAAGCGCTGAACGCGATGAGTGTTCTCAATCCTGGTATTACACATACTATGATTGACGGTGCTGCGTTCAAAGAAGAAGTCGAAAGCAAAAACGTCATGGCTGTGCCAACCGTTTTCCTGAACGGGGAATCGTTCGGCAGCGGCCGGATGTCGCTCGAAGAGATTCTCGCCAAGCTGGGATCGGCTCCGGACGCATCCGAATTTGCGAACAAAGAGCCATACGATGTGCTCGTCATCGGCGGGGGCCCATCTGGAGCAAGTGCTGCCATCTACGCGGCGCGCAAAGGCATTCGCACCGGTATTGTAGCTGAACGCTTCGGCGGTCAGATCATGGACACTCTGGGTATTGAAAACTTTATCAGTGTAAAATACACCGAAGGTCCGAAACTCGCAGCAAGTCTGGAAGAGCATGTCAAAGAGTACAATGTCGATGTCATGAATTTGCAGCGTGCCAAGCGTCTGGAGAAGAAGGACTTGATCGAAATCGAACTGGAAAACGGTGCTGTTCTCAAGAGCAAGGCCGTTATCCTTTCGACAGGTGCCCGCTGGCGCAATGTAGGCGTTCCTGGCGAGGCCGAATTCAAAAACAAAGGCGTGGCGTACTGCCCTCACTGTGACGGTCCGCTGTTCGCCGGCAAACGCGTTGCCGTCATTGGCGGCGGCAACTCCGGCGTGGAAGCAGCCATCGATCTCGCGGGCATTGTCAACCACGTCACGGTTCTTGAATTTGCTGCAGAGCTGAAAGCCGACTCTGTTTTGCAAGATCGTCTGCGCAGCTTGCCAAACGTAACGGTTATTACGAATGCACAAACGACGGAAATCACCGGTACCGACAAGGTAAACGGAATTTCCTACAAGGACCGGGAGACTGGAGCGGTTCACCACATTGAACTGGAAGGCGTGTTTGTCCAGATTGGTCTTGTGCCCAATACGGATTGGCTGGGAGATACAGTCGAACGCAACAAAATGGGCGAGATCATCGTCGATAAACACGGTGCCACTTCCGTCCCTGGTGTATTTGCTGCCGGCGACTGCACGAACAGTCCGTACAAGCAGATCATTATTTCGATGGGATCAGGTGCAACAGCAGCCCTGGGTGCATTTGATTATCTAATCCGAAACTAATGAACAAAAAAGAGCCGCTTTGCTATCCATATGGTAGCGAGGCGGCTTTCTTTTTGAACGGTCAGGTGATCGTCTGCAATTAATGGACCTTCTCTTGTTTGAAAGCCTTGCATTTTCGTCTAAAATAAGGAATACTGTATGTTAGCCTTCGTATGTTGTACGATGTATAACGGAGGCCATCGACATTATTTATGAGTTGCCTAAGCAAAGCCTGCGTCCCCCAGCAAAGGGCGAGGTCGGTATTGAAGCCAATAGTTTTCTAATGGAAAGGACGTGCCCTGGGTGAGTCAATTGTTTGCGCATATTGATCCCGAGAAACTGAGCGAGATGGCGTTGGTTGATATTGCGTATGAAATTTTGCGTGAAACCAATCGCACATACAACTTCCGCGAGCTGATGGATGAACTGGCTATCGTTCGTAACATGACAAACGAACAACTCATGGCTATCATCGCGCAAGTATACACTGAGATTAATATTGACGGCCGTTTTGTGTGCCTTGGAGACAACGTGTGGGGACTGAAACGCTGGTATCCGACTGACACCGTTGAAGAAACTCAGGAAGGCGGCGGAACCAAGAAGAAGAAAGTTATCCTGGACGACGACTTCGACGATTACGATACCGAAGACGAAAGTGTGGAAGACTACGAGGATGACGACGTGGTCATTTTCGAAGACGAAGAAGAATTCGTTGATGACGCAGATATTGATGATGATGAGATTGATGCTGAAATTGACGAAGAAGAACTCGAAGACGAGGAAGACGACCTGTTCGACGAGGAGCTCGAAGACGAGGAAGTTGACGAAGATCTGGAAGATGAAGAGGATGACGTTTAAGTCCTTGACTTCCGCCTGACGGACAGATAAAATACTCCTTGGGCTTCACATGAAGAAGGATTAAATAAGGGAAACTATAAAACAAAAGTGCCCCTACCCCATTGCCAAAAGGGATAGGACTCGCTTTTGTTTTTCTTTTTTTTGGGAGCCGTCTTCATACGTTTTTTACTACTACCAAAGGGTTAGGGAAAGAGGGGACGTTTACGATGACGAAGTATATTTTTGTGACAGGCGGGGTCGTATCCTCGTTGGGAAAAGGAATTACAGCGGCTTCTCTGGGCCGACTCCTGAAAAATAGGGGCTTGAAAGTAACCATCCAGAAATGCGATCCATACATCAACGTAGACCCAGGAACAATGAGCCCGTATCAGCACGGGGAAGTGTTCGTCACGGACGATGGAGCGGAAACAGATCTGGACTTGGGGCACTACGAGCGTTTCATCGACATCAACCTGAGCGCCAACTCTAACGTAACGACCGGGAAAATCTATTCGACCGTCATCGCCAAAGAACGTCGCGGAGATTATTTGGGAGGAACCGTTCAGGTGATCCCGCACATCACGAACGAGATTAAAGACCGGATTTTCCGCGCTGGCCGTGAAACCGGGGCAGATGTGGTTATCACCGAAATCGGCGGAACAGTAGGGGACATCGAAAGCTTGCCGTTCCTCGAAGCGATCCGTCAAATCAAGAGCGATATTGGCCGCGAAAACGTCATGTACATTCACGTGACGCTGGTTCCTTACATCAAGGCAGCAGGCGAGATGAAGACAAAGCCGACCCAGCACAGCGTGAAGGAACTGCGCAGCCTGGGCATTCAGCCAACAGTGATCGTGACTCGTACCGAACAGCCAATGACCCAGGAAATGAAGGACAAGCTGGCGCTGTTCTGTGACATCGACAAAAACGCAGTGGTAGAGTGCGTAGATGCGGAAACTCTCTACGATGTACCGCTGCAACTGCAAGCACAAGGTCTGGACGAGTACGTTTGCCGCCACCTCGGCCTGACTTGTCAGGAAGCGGACATGACCGAGTGGAAGTCGCTGGTAAATAAAATCAAGAACCTGTCCAAGACAACTACAATCGCGATTGTCGGGAAATACGTGGAGCTGCACGACGCGTATTTGTCCGTAGCAGAAGCGCTGTACCATGGCGGTTTTGCGAATGATTCCAAAGTGGAAATCAAATGGGTGCACGCAGAAGAAGTGACGCCGGAAAACGTAGGCGAACTGCTGGGCGATGTAAACGGCATTCTCGTTCCAGGCGGCTTCGGCGATCGCGGTATCGAAGGCAAAATTATCGCTACGCGCTATGCTCGTGAAAACAAAGTGCCATTTTTGGGCATCTGCCTTGGTATGCAAATTGCGGTTATCGAGTTTGCCCGCCACGTGGCAGGATTGGACGGCGCGAACAGCTCCGAGATCGACCCGAATACCGCTTATCCGGTCATCGACCTTTTGCCGGAACAAAAAGAAATCGAGGACAAAGGCGGAACCATGCGCCTTGGCATCGGTCCTTCCAAAGTGGAACCTGGCACGCTGACCGAAGCTGCATACGGCAGCACACTCGTTTACGAGCGTCATCGTCATCGTTATGAATTCAATAACGAATATCGCGAGCAATTGGCGCAACTGGGCCTGCGCTTTGCGGGTACGACCCCGGACGGACGTCTGGTGGAAATCGTGGAAGTGCCAGACCACCCTTGGTTTGTGGCTACCCAGTTCCATCCGGAGTTCACTTCCCGTCCGAACCGTCCGCAGCCATTGTTCCGTGAGTTTGTCAAAGCTTCCCTGAACCTGAAAAAATAAGCGACACAGCAAGACGCACCGGCGACTGAAACCGCCGTCGGTGCGTCTTGTTTCGTTTCCTGCCTTTTTCAGTGAAAAAGCGGAGACAGCCAGGCTACCCAGTAGGCTGCCGGAACGAGCAGGAACTGGGCGAGAAGCGTCCCGCAAAAACGGGAAATCATCAGCCACAAATACATGTCCCGAATCGATTCCTGCGTCGCTTTTCCCTGCATGGCTTTTTCGGTCAACAGGGCCACCTGCGGGTCTACGAGAATCGTCATGAAAATCGTGGCGAAGCCGTTAATCATGCCGGAGGACATCAGCACGGTTGCCTTGTATTCAGGGACCAGCAGTGTCGCGTAGAGCACGGAGAGTACGCTGCTCGTGTAAATGGCTGTTCCCAGGCAATTGAGCAGCAGGAGGCGCTTCGGGATGCCTTTGATGCGAAAGCGGGAGATGGCTTGCCAGCTTGGGATTCGCAAGTGGTGGCGAACGCGGCGGATGCTGTCAATGGTGACGGCTGTGCGCAGCATCTGCGGAATCGAGCCGGCCAGTTCGAGATGCGAGATGACTCGACTGGAAATTTGGACAAACGAGGGAAACAGCAGGATGGCCGCCAGTGTGCCGACAGAGGAAGCTGCTATAATCACATGCAGCTGCCAGCTGGGGTCTGTGTGCAGGATGGCGGCTTGATCCATCAGCCCCCCGGTGAACGGCCCCTGAATCAGGTTGGAGGTGCGGGAGAGCAGCAGCGTGACGCCGACGAGCGACAGGGCGACGGCGATTCTCCCGGTCTTGACTCCTGCGAAGCGAATCGCATAGGAAAGTGTCTCTGTCGTATGGATAATAAACGTCAACAGGCAGATCAACCAGAGCGCATCCATATGTTTGTTAGCTCCTTGCATGATGCAAAAATAGTATCCCTATTATAATCGAAATGGACATAACGAGAAATTTTCAACAGTAAATACGTAAAATGTGCAGGAGTTTCCTGATTTTAGGCGAAAACTTTTTCATTAGGTTAAGGAAACGATTCGTCAAGGGGGACTAACCGTGTTCGACAAACAAGATAAAAAGGTGCTGGTTGTCGATGACCAGTATGGCATTCGCATTTTGTTGTATGAAGTGCTGGGAAAGGAAGGCTACAAAACCTTCCAGGCAGCAAACGGGAAAATGGCCCTGGAAATTGTAGAAAAAGAATCGCCTGATCTGGTCATTCTCGACATGAAGATTCCAGGCATGGACGGCATTGAGATTTTGAAGCACATTAAAAAGATCAATCAGGACATCAAGGTCATCATGATGACCGCTTACGGAGAACTGGACATGATTAAGGAAGCGACCCAACTGGGAGCGTTGACCCATTTTACCAAGCCGTTTGACATCGACGAACTGCGAATGGCCGTACAGCAGCAACTGGCCTGCTAGTCTTTTGGCAACGTATACGTGGGGATAAGCGTACCTGTTAACAAACGCCTGTCTGTGATATAATAAGCCTCGTGATTTGAAGCTAGCAGAGGAGGATTTACCAGATGCCATTGGTACCTATGACCGCTTTTACCGAAGACGTCAAATTGCATAAATACGCCGTCGGACAATTTAACCTGAACAATCTGGAGTTTACGCAAGCGATTACGGAAGCTGCGATGGAAGAAAAATCGCCTGTGATTTTTGGTGTTTCCGAGGGAGCACTCAAATACATGGGACTGGATTACACGGTAGCCATTGCAAAAGCGGCGGCTGAGCGCGCAGGAGTACCGGTTGCCCTGCACCTCGATCATGGCAGCAACTTTGATATTGTCATGAAGTGCATTCGCGCAGGATTTTCTTCTGTCATGTTCGATGGTTCCCATCATTCGTTTGAAGATAACCTTCGCTTGACCAAACAGGTTGTTGAGGCTGCTCACGCTGTTGGCGTTTCTGTAGAAGGTGAGCTCGGTACCATCGGCGGGGTAGAGGACGACCTGTCTGTTGACGAGGAAGATGCTACGCTGGCAAACCCTGAGGAAGCAATCCGCTTCTGGGAAGAAACAAAAGTAGACTACCTGGCGATTGCAGTGGGAACAGCTCACGGCATGTACAAAGGCGTGCCAAAAATCCGCTACGACATCATCGAAAAAGTAGCAAGCAACATTGGAGCGCCAATCGTTCTGCACGGTGGTTCCGGTGTACCGGACGAAGCGATTGTAGAATCGATCCGCCTGGGTGTCGGAAAAATCAACGTAAATACCGAAAGCCAAGTCGCATGCACCGAAACGGTTCGCAAAGTGCTGGCTGCGAAGCCGAACGAAATCGACCCGCGCAAATACCTGGGCCCTGCTCGCGACGCGATCAAGGAAGTTGTCAAAGGAAAAATGCGTCTGTTCGGCAGCAGCAACCGCGCGTAACTAGGAGGCTAATCATGCGTTTTTTGATTGATACAGCTAACGTTGAAGAAATTCGCGAGATTCACGAGTGGGGAGTCCTGGCCGGAGTAACCACGAATCCTTCCCTGGTTGCCAAGGAAGGCCGCGACTTCATCGAGACATTGAAGGAAATCATCGACATCGTTGACGGTCCGATCAGCGCCGAAGTCATCAGCACGGATGCAAAAGGCATGATCGAAGAGGGCGAAAAGCTCGCTTCCCTCTCGAAAAACATCGTCATCAAGCTGCCGATGACTGCCGAAGGTTTGAAGGCGACCAAGTATTTTGCCAAGCGCAAAATCAGAACAAATGTCACGCTGGTGTTTTCCGCAAACCAGGCGCTGCTCGCGGCGCGTGCCGGAGCCAGCTTCGTGTCCCCGTTCCTGGGACGCCTTGACGATATTGGACACGACGGCATGCAGTTGATCGAAGACATTGCAGAGATTTTCTCTGTGCATGGCATCGAAACCGAAATCATCGCAGCATCTGTTCGTCACCCTGTGCATGTGACAGAAGCTGCTCGCCGTGGTGCACACTTCGCGACCATTCCGGCAAAAGTGTTCAAGCAGCTGATTGCCCATCCGCTGACAGACAGCGGCCTGGAGAAATTCCTCGCTGACTGGGCAAGCATGCAAAAATAAGGACAAGTACCGAGAGTTCAAGCACCTTTTCCATTGGGGAAGGTGCTTCTTTCCCGATTACACCTGAGGAGAGCGATGCATGGATAAGCTGATTATCAATGGTGGAAAACCGCTCGCGGGGACGGTAACCATCAGCGGAGCCAAAAACAGCGCAGTCGCACTGATTCCAGCCGCGTTGCTGGCAGATGGACCTGTAGTGATTGAAAATCTGCCCCGTATTCAGGATGTAGAAATTTACCACGGGCTTCTGAAGGAAATGGGAGCTGACGTACTGTTCGAAGATGACTGGATGGAAATCGACGGGCGCTCGATGAAGCTGATGCTCATGCCAAACGGCAAGATTAAAAAGCTGCGCGCCTCTTACTATTTGTGGGGGGCCTTGCTCGCCAAGTTCGGCGAGGCACAGGTCGGACTGCCTGGCGGCTGCGATCTTGGCCCAAGACCAGTCGATTTGCATATCAAAGGCTTTGAGGCGATGGGGGCCGAGGTCGAGAACAAAAACGGGGTAATGACCATCCGCGCCAAGCAAGGTCGTCTAAAGGGCGCGAGAATTTACCTCGACCTCGTCAGCGTCGGAGCTACGATTAACATCATGCTCGCTGCCTCCAGGGCAGACGGCGTGACCATCATTGAAAACGCTGCCCGTGAGCCAGAGATCGTCGATGTGGCGACACTGCTCAACAATATGGGAGCAAACATCAAAGGCGCTGGAACGGATGTCATTCGCATCCAGGGCGTGGAGCGTCTGCGCGGCTGTCGCCATACCATTATTCCTGACCGGATTGAGGCCGGGACGTACATGATTGCGGCAGCGGCGACAAACGGCAATGTACTGGTTGAAAACGTGATCCCCAAGCACCTGGAGTCGCTGACTGCCAAGCTGCGCGAGATTGGCGCGGAAGTGGTGGAGATGGATGACTGCATTCAGGTGATCGGGCGGGATTCCTATCGCCCGATTGATGTGAAAACGAGTCCGTATCCTGGTTTTCCTACTGATTTGCAGCAGCCGATCACGACGCTGCTTACCCTTGCCAAAGGATCGAGCATCGTGACGGACAACATTTACAGCTCGCGTTTTCGTCATGTAGATGAATTGCGGCGCATGGGAGCGACGCTCAAGGTAGAGGGACGCTCCGCTGTCATCGAAGGCGGAAGCAAGCTGAACGGAGCCAAGGTGGTAGCTTCCGATCTGCGGGCCGGCGCAGCGCTTTTTATCGCAGGGCTGGCGACAAACGGCACGACAGAACTGGAAGGTCTGGAACACATTGACCGCGGCTATGAGAATTTGGTGGGCAAGCTGCAAATGCTGGGTGCCGACGTGACGCGGGTAGGCTTGCAGCATACGGAAAGCCCACAGCGTTAACCAATCATCAGGAGAGGAGTCTTCCAGAATGGAACGCAGTTTAACACTTGAACTGGTACGTGTAACTGAAGCGGCTGCTTTGGCTTCCGCCCGTTGGATGGGACTTGGGCGCAAAGATGAGGCCGACGACGCGGCGACGACCGCGATGCGCAAGGAATTTGAAAAAGTGCCGATGGATGGCGTAGTCGTGATCGGAGAAGGCGAAATGGATGAAGCGCCGATGCTCTATATCGGCGAGCGTCTCGGCCAAGGGGTAGCGCCGGCAGTAGACGTGGCTGTCGACCCGCTGGAAGGAACGAATATCCTGGCAAAAGGTACATGGGGCGCCATTTCTGTGATTGCCATTGCGGACCGTGGAAATTTGCTGCATGCTCCGGACATGTATATGGAAAAAATGGCAGTAGGGCCAAAAGCGGTGGGCAAGGTCGACATCAACGCGCCCATTCGCGACAACCTGAAAGCTGTTGCGGCGGCACAGGGCAAAGACATCAGCGACCTGGTAGCGATCGTGCTTGATCGGGATCGCCATTCCCGCATCATTCACGAGATTCGTGAAGCCGGTGCCCGCATTCGCCTCATTTCCGACGGGGACGTGGCGGCTGCGATCAACACGGCATTCCCGGATACAGGTGTAGACATTTTGTTCGGCTCCGGTGGAGCGCCAGAAGGTGTATTGGCTGCAGTTGCATTGAAATGCCTTGGCGGGGAAATTCAGGGCAAGCTGTTGCCGCAAAACGAAGAAGAAATCCAGCGTTGTGTCCAGATGGGTCTTAGCAACCCGCACCAGGTGCTGTTTATGGATGATTTGGTCAAGGGCGACGATGCCATTTTTGCGGCAACGGGCGTAACAGACGGGGAATTGTTGAAAGGGGTTCGCTTCCAGGGAACTCGTGCGACTACCCACTCTGTCGTCATGCGGGCAAAAACGGGGACGGTACGCTTCATTGAAGGAAACCACCGCCTGGAACGCAAACCGTCACTCGGTTTGTAGGAAAACGAACAACTCGGTTTAAACATGATTTCCAAGAGTAAAAAAAGAGTGGTGGACGTATGTTACTTTCTGAACTAGAAGAGAAGAAACTGACCGATCTCTATAAGCTGGCCAAGGAGTATCATATCCCGTACTACGCCCAGCTGAAGAAGAAGGAATTGATCTTCGCGATCCTTCGGGCACGGGCGGAGCGGGATGGCCTGATGTTTATGGAAGGAGTGCTGGAAATCTTGCCGGAGGGCTACGGCTTCCTCCGTCCGATTAACTATCTCCCCAGCTCGGAAGACATCTACATCTCCCAGTCGCAGATTCGCCGTTTTGATTTGCGCATGGGGGATGTGGTGTCAGGCAAGGCCAGACCTCCCAAGGAAAACGAGCGTTATTTTGGACTGTTGCAAGTGGAAGCAGTGAACGGAGAAGACCCGGAGGCTGCTTCAGAGCGTCTTCACTACCCCGCCCTAACACCGCTATATCCTCAAACCAAGCTTGTGCTGGAGACTGCTCCTGAGCGTGTTTCCACCCGCCTGATGGATCTTATTGCCCCTGTTGGACTGGGACAACGTGGATTGATTGTCGCTCCGCCAAAAGCGGGAAAAACCATGCTCCTGAAAGAGATTGCCAACAGTATTACGGAAAGCCGACCGGATATTCATCTGTTTGTGCTGCTCATCGACGAGCGTCCGGAAGAGGTTACGGATATGCAGCGTTCTGTCAAAGGAGAGGTTGTCGCCTCCACGTTTGACGAATTGCCGGAGAATCACATCAAGGTGGCTGAGCTTGTATTGGAGCGGGCTAAGCGTCTGGTTGAGCACAAAAAGGATGTCGTCATCCTGCTCGATTCGATTACCCGTCTCGCTCGCGCCTACAACCTGGTCATTCCTCCGAGCGGCCGGACGTTGTCTGGCGGTATCGATCCGGCGGCGTTTCACCGTCCGAAACGCTTTTTCGGTTCGGCGCGCAACATCGAAGAGGGCGGCAGCCTGACGATCCTGGCTACGGCTCTGGTCGAAACCGGCTCGCGCATGGACGATGTGATCTACGAGGAGTTCAAGGGAACGGGGAACATGGAGCTGCATCTGGATCGCAAGCTGGCAGAGCGCCGGATCTTCCCGGCGATCGACATTCGCCGTTCGGGAACGCGCCGCGAAGAAATGCTGCTGACCAAAGAAGAACTGGATAAGCTGTGGATGATCCGCAAAAACATGAACGAAACGAGTGATTTTGTCGATTCGTTCATCAAAAAGCTGGCGGACACGAAAACAAACGAAGAATTTTTGCAGACCCTGGAAAGCAAGCAGCAAGGCCGGGGGAAAACGGCAGGTACGACGGTGAGCTCATGACTCGCCGTCATTTTTTTTGCCCGTTTTGCATACCGTAAGGAGAGTTGGAAGAGAGGGAGGAGAGAGTCAGTGGAGTACGTGCAGGTTCCCGTGCCCATCGAGAGCCACGCGGAAGTGAAAAAGGCTGTCGTGGAGCAAGCGTTGTTTCAGGCGTTCAATCCGTACGCGAGTTTGACAAAGCAAGCGCCTGCTGCCAAAAGCAATACGATGGTGTACGCAGTGCGCCAGGGCGACACTCTTTCCGGAATTGCCGAGCGCTACGGCCTTACGCTGAAAAAGCTGGTGGAGACAAACAAAATCAGCAATCCGCACCTGCTTTCCGTCGGAATGAAGCTGATTATTGCCAAAGACGAAGTGGCACATATGGTCAAACGGGGTGAAACACTCGATTACATTGCGAGAAGATACGGAGTCAGTCGCGAACTGCTCCTGGAACGCAACCCGCTTTTGAAATGGCTGTCGGACAACCTGTACGTCGGACAGGTTGTGTACATCCCTGTTACCGGAGGGCCGCCGATGCAGGCAGAGGAGCTGCAGCAAAAGCGAAACACAGCCCAGGCGGCAAGCAGGCAGGCCGTGGCGCGGATTCGCGGCCGATTGGATTGGCCTGTGGAAAAAGCGACGATTACAAGCGGCTTTGGAACACGCTGGGGCAAAATGCACAAAGGCGTAGATTTGTGGAACGAGCAGGAAGCCAAAACGCCGATTTTGGCAGCGAAGGCAGGGAAGGTGGTCGAGGCGGGAGCCAATCGGTCCGGGTACGGGCGCATGGTCGTCCTGGACCACGGAGACGGCCTGCAAACCTTTTACGCCCATATGCGCACGATTGTGGTCACGCCCGGCCAGAGCGTAGAGGCGGGCGACATACTCGGATACATGGGCCAGACAGGCGACTCCACCGGGTATCACCTGCATTTTGAAGTCAGGCAGGACGATGTGCCGGTAAACCCGCTCCCGTATCTTGGCAGATAACCCTGCACAATTTACATTGCTTTTTCAATGCGTTACAATGGGCAAAGCAAAGAAGCGAGGCGATTTTCCCATGTATTTAGTGTACGCAGATGAAAAGGGCAATGTTTACGACCACCCGGGATTGTTCGCGGTGGCGCGCAACGGCGATATATTGACAGAAATTCTGGAAGAAGAACTGATCCCGCTGCCGGAAGGGGCGACGCTGGTCAGCCTGCCGGATACAGTGCCGATCGGGATGGACCCGGAAACGGGTGAAATGATTAAGCTGGACGGCTGTACAGCGGTCGGGGCGCTCGTTCCGCAAGGGATTACCCGACTCTTGCTTCCAGGTTATGTAAAAACAAACAAGGAAAGCAAGCTGCCGCTGTTCGGGTATTCGGCAGTCGTTTGGAAAGACGACCGCTTTTGGGTAGCAGGCAGAGCGAGCGACGACATCTACAAGTGGGACCCGCTGAATTTCCCGATGGATGAGCTGCGCCAGCGAGTGGAAAAGACGTTGGAGCTGTTCCCGAACAACCGGATCTTGAGACACTTGTCGCACTGTGCCCTGGAGTACGAGTGCTTGACTGCCTCCAATAACTTTTTCAACCGCTGGGAAGGCAGCCTGCCTGTATCCTACACCTGTAATGCCGGTTGCTACGGCTGTATTTCCGAGCAACCAGACGACAGTGGATTCCCGTCCCCGCAGACGCGGATGAATTTCAAGCCGACAGAGGACGAGCTGGTGGAGGTCATGCTGCACCATTTGCAGACGCCGGAGAGCATTATCAGCTTCGGGCAGGGCTGTGAAGGCGAGCCGTCGACCATGGCCGGGATCATCGTTCCGGCGATGCGTCGTGTGCGGGCGACGACCGACATGGGCTATATCAACATCAATACAAACGCAGGCTTGACCGACCATATCAAAGGAATTGTCGATGCCGGGCTGGATTTGATGCGCATCAGCATCATCAGCGCAATTGACGAGCATTACAATGCCTACTACCGCCCGCGCAACTACACGCTGGAAAACGTAGCGCGATCTGCGGAATACGCGGCCTCCAAGGGCGTGTACACCTCGATCAACTACTTGTGCTTCCCGGGTGTTTTTGACCGCGAAGAAGAAATGGAAGCGATGATTAACTTCATCCGCCGCACAGGCATCAAGCTGATTCAGCTGCGCAACCTGAACATTGATCCGGAAAGCTATCTGGCGATGATACCAAAAGCGCAGGGCGAAGTCTTCGGCATGAAGCAGGCGATTGAAATCTATCAGGAGGAGCTGCCGGATGTGGTGATCGGATCGTTTACGCACATACCGCCAGCAGAGCTGCGCCGCAGGAAAAATAAGGACTGAGCAGGCAACCTGTTGCATTTCGGCTGACAGCATGCTACTATCTTGTATGTGTGTTTATATAACTCTGTTTCGGCAAACGATTCAGGGCGAAAAGAGGTGTAGCGCGATGAAACAAGGTATTCATCCACAGTACAATGTAGTAACCGTTACATGTGCATGCGGTAACGAATTTGAATCCGGTTCCGTGAAACAGGCGCTGAGAGTGGAGATCTGCTCCAACTGCCATCCTTTCTTCACCGGAAAACAAAAATTCGTAGATGCTGGCGGCCGTGTAGACCGTTTCAAACGCAAATACAATCTGTCCTAATCAGACAGGATTGGAGCAACCAGGTAGAGCGATCTGCCTGGTTTTGTCTTTTTCCGGGGCATGTGCAGGAAAAATGAATTCGCTTGAGGCAAAGGGAGATGGAGACGTGGCACAATTATATTTTCGTTACGGGGCGATGAATGCCTCCAAATCCATTCAGTTGCTGACTGTCGCTCACAACTATGAGCAATCGGGTAAAAAAGTAGTAGTGTTCACGCCAGCCGTCGATGACCGGTACGGGGTGGGAAAAGTAGCTTCGCGGGTAGGCATCAGCCGAGAGGCGATTCCGATCAGCGAAGAGACGAATATGTACGAAATTGTGGCAGCAGAGCCTGTAAAGCCGCACTGCGTACTGCTGGACGAGGCGCAGTTCATCAGCCGCCATCATGTGGATCAACTGGTGGCGATTGTCGATCAGTTGGGCATTCCCGTCATCGTCTACGGCTTGCTGAAAAACTTCAAGAACGAGCTTTTCCCCGGCAGTGCCGCTTTGCTCTGCGAAGCGGACAAGGTGGAAGAAATCAAGACCGTGTGCGTGTACTGCAACAAAAAAGCGACGCATATCCTCAAATTCAAGAACGGACAACCTGTCTACACCGGAGAGACGATTGAAATCGCTGGCAACGACACGTACAGCAGTGTCTGTCGCAGACATTACTACCATCCCCCGGCCAATCGCTGACCAAAATCAGCAGGAAAAAGCCACCCCTTTATGCAGGTGTGCATGAGCCTGAAAGGCGATGCGCAGACTAAGCAAAACAGGAGGTGGCTTTTTCGTGCGAATGAAGCCTTTTGGAAAATACTCGCTGACAGTGCTGGGCATGCTCGTCCTTTCCTCAGCCTTGACTGTCGGGTGTGGCCAAAACGCAGCTCAGGAGAAAGGGACCAATACACAGGCGATGGACGGGCAGCATCCGGCGGCGATCAGAGGCGAGCGCAGCGGAGATATTCTCCATCGGCCTGCTTCGCCTGCGGTGGATCGCGACACGTTGATGGGGCGCAACCAGAATCCGAACCTCATCATTGGCCAGTCCAATGTGCGCAATACGCAAATCGACATGAACAACATGGAAATGATGGCGAAGTCGGTAAAAGGAGTTGAAGACGCCCGTATCACACTGAATGGCGGCAATGCATATGTTACTCTTGACCTTGTGCATAACATTACGGCGAGTCAGGCGCGAGCGGTGGAGCAACAGGTGATCTCTCTTCTCCGGCAAAAAATCCCGCGCTATGATTTCCACGTTACCTCTAATGAAGGCTTTCACCGTTGACAGGTGACGCGAAAACGGGGATGACAAGGCTCGGCATTGCCGGGCCTGTTTTGCATCGAAAAAAGAACAAAATTCCATTGCAATAATGCGCTTTGACTTATCTTCGCTTTCCTCCTATAATTTATCTGTTATAATCGTTCTTAGTATTCTTTGCGATGGGGTGAAGTACAATGTTTGCACGCTTATCCGCAGTTGAAGAGCGTTTTGAAGAAGTAACGAATCTCCTATGTGACCCCGACGTCATCAGCGACACAAAACGCTTGCGTGAGCTGTCCAAGGAACAGGCTTCATTGGAAGAAACAGTGACGACCTACCGTGAATATAAATCAGTTGTAAGCCAAATGGATGATGCCAAAGCGATGCTGGAAGAAAAGCTCGACGATGAAATGCGTGAAATGGTCAAGCTTGAAATCAGCGAACTCACTGAGCGCAAGGAAAAGTTGGAAGAACGTCTGAAAATCCTGTTGCTGCCAAAAGATCCGAACGACGAGAAAAACGTGATCGTGGAGGTGCGCGGGGCAGCGGGCGGCGATGAAGCAGCTCTGTTTGCGGCTGTCCTGTTCCGCATGTACACCCGTTTTGCCGAGCGTCACGGCTTTAAAGTCGAGGTGCTGGAAGCAAGCCCGACAGATATTGGCGGCTACAAGGAAATCGTCTTCTCACTGTCCGGTCGCGGCGCTTACAGCAAAATGAAGTTCGAAAGCGGCGCACACCGCGTACAGCGCATCCCGGCGACCGAATCCGGCGGGCGCATCCACACTTCTACGGCTACCGTACTGGTACTGCCAGAGGCGGAAGATGTGGAAGTGGAAGTACACGAAAAAGACATTCGCATCGATACGTTCTGCTCCAGCGGTGCTGGCGGACAGAGCGTCAACACAACCAAGTCTGCCGTTCGCGTGACACACATTCCGACCGGGATCGTGGTATCCTGTCAGGATGAAAAGTCCCAGCACTCCAACAAAGACAAAGCGCTGCGTGTACTCCGCGCGCGTCTGTACGACTACTACATGCAACAGCAAAATGCGGAAGCAGATGCTACGCGCAAAAGCCTGGTCGGTACCGGTGACCGCAGCGAGCGCATCCGCACGTACAACTATCCGCAAAGCCGCGTGACCGACCACCGCATCGGTCTGACCCTGCACCGTCTGGAAGCGGTACTGGAAGGCGATCTGGATGAAGTGATCGACAACCTGATTTTGCATGAGCAGACGGAGCTGCTGAAAAGCCATGCACACACAGCTTGATTGGTCTGATGTCACGACGATTCGAGAAGCCCAGGTACGGGCTTCTTCCTTTTTGCGGGAAAAAGGGGCAAAGGACCCGCTGTTCGAGGCGGAGCTGATGATTCGCCACTGCCTGGGCTGGGACCGCACGCGCTATTTGATCTCGATGGCAGAGCCGATCTTAGCCGAGACACTGGCGAAGCTGGACGAGCTATGCCAGCGCCGCAGCAGGCACGAGCCGTTGCAGTACATGTTTGGCGAGCAGGAGTTTTTCGGGCGTGCCTTCACGGTGCGGCCAGGAGTCTTGATCCCCCGGCCGGAGACGGAAATACTCGTCGAGCAGGTACTGATTGCGGCAGCGGATATTTGGCCGGAAAACGAAGCGCTCGCCGTGGCGGACATCGGGACGGGCAGCGGAGCGATCTGCATCACGCTTGCCCTGGAGAAACCGCATTGGCAGGTGACGACGGTTGATTTGTCGCCGGATGCGATAGCGGTTGCGCGGGAAAACGCGGAACGCCTGGGCGCCGCCGTGCGCTTTTTGCAAGGCGATCTGGTCCAGCCGTTGCTTGCAGCAGGGGAGAAGGTGGATATTCTCGTCTCCAATCCGCCGTATATTCCGAGCCGGGATGTCGACGAGCTGGACGAAGAGGTTCGTCTGCATGAGCCGCGGCTCGCATTGGACGGCGGGGACGACGGGCTGGATTGCTATCGCCGTCTGTGCGAGGCGCTGCCAGCTCTGCTCAAGGAGCAGGCGGTCGTCGCTTTCGAGGTAGGCATTCATCAGGCGCGTGATGTGGCAGCTTTGATGCGGGCATCCGGCGTCATCGAGCAGGTGTGGATCGTACCGGATTTGGCGGGAATCGAGCGGGTTGTTATCGGCGTAAGGCGGTAACGGCCCGGGCGTCTCGCCTTTTTTTCGCTAAAATTGTATGAATGTTTGTGCTTTTGGGTTTGGATTTCCGGCTCCTTGTCCATACTGAGGCTATAGAGAGAAAAGGTTTGGAAGACTCAGTAGAGAGGGAGACGGTTTGTGATGAAAAGGATGTTACTGATCGCGTTCAGCTTGTTTATGCTTATGATGTGCTGGGAGGGACAGCTTACTTCGGCCAATGTACTCGATAACGGGCCGATCCCTCAGGAATCGATTCGCCTGCGCATTATCGCCAACAGCGACTCAGTACAGGATCAGTGGCTCAAGCGAGAAGTGCGCGATGCGCTGATCGCCCAGATGAACACGTGGGCGGAAGACATCAAGTCGTTTGAGGAAGCCGAGCAATTGGTCGCGTCCCAGTTGCCCGTTTTGCAAGAAGTGGTGGATAAAACGATCCGTGAACGCGGCTTTTCCTATCAAGCCGTCGTCGATTACGGGCAAGTGCCTTTTCCGACCAAGCTGTACGGTTCTTACGTGTATCCGGCTGGCAACTACCAGGCGCTGCGGGTGCAAATCGGCGAGGCAAAAGGGCAAAACTGGTGGTGCGTGCTGTTTCCGCCGCTCTGCTTTATCGACATGGCAAACGGAGATGCCGTACAGGCGGCAGAACCAGCGGCAAGGACCCAAACAGAGCAGAGGCAGCCAGTGACCGATCTGGAGCAGACGTCCGCCGCTGCTGTATGGAAGCTCGATCAGGAAGTCGCAGAGCAAAAAGAATGGCGGCAAGACCGTCTGGAAAGCGAGGACGCTGCAAACCGTGACGATCAGGCTGCGGGTGTTTCCCGTGCGGAACAGGCAGTGGTCGAGCAGGCAGCCCCTGCGCCGCAAGTACAGGTGCGCTTCTACCTGTGGGAAAAGCTTGAAAGCTGGTTCTCCTGAGCCTTACCATCAATCCGCAAAAAAACGACACCCCGCTGTCATGGCGCAGGTGTCGTTTTGGGTGGAAAAAGGCTTATTTTTGAGTCAGGGCAGCGAGAATCTCCGGCTTCAGCAGGCTGTGGAAGCGATGGGCAGGGATGGTGAAGGAAGGCATTCCTGCCGCATACGGAGCAATTTCGTACTGTCCGAAATGAATGACGAGATTGCCGTTTTCAAACGAGAAGCCCTGGTCGTCTGTAATGCTCTCAAAGCTGTACGGATTGTAGCCGTCCGCTGCGGTTCGTTCCTTGATTTGCTGGCGGATGAGCTGGTTGATAATGCTGCGGTAGTCGTAGCCGGACTGGAACAGGTCGGCGAGCTTGAGCCTTTTTGCTTTGTCCTGGTTGTCGATCGTATAGTAGGTGACGTTGGTCATGCCATGCGCTCCGCCAGTATAGACGTATGTCTGGATGGAGAAAGACACGAGCTTGCCTGCCTGGTGTACTTCATAGGAAATATCGAGTGCGTGCGGGCGCGGCTCCCAGCCGTATTTTTTTGCTTCTGCTGCATCCTGCTTGCCTGCTTTTTGGCCTTCGGCAAGACCTGTTTGTGCTTCTTTCAGCAGATCGGCGTTCAGTTTGGCTTCAAACGCTTTATCCTTCAATCCGCTAATGACCGGGATCGTCACTTTGCCCTCGAACTCTTTTGTGCTGACGGACATCACTTTTGGGGTGAACACCACTCCGGTTGCTTGCGGCTTTTGTGCTTGTACGGCAGGCACAGGCTTGGCCGCAGTAGGAGAAGCTGCCAGGACGGGGGCAGTAGCGGCGGTCAGCAATACGGCTGTGCCGAGCAGGCTGGAAGTAACGGATTTCAACAATGTCATGTTCATTCACGATCCTTTCGATCCAAGAGAAGATGTATCTCGCTTGCATGGACTTATTCTACTACACCGTTCTGACGGATGAGGTTAAGAATTGGTAACAAAGACTTTTCTGAAAGTTATTCACAAGTTACCCACAGCCTGTTGAAAACTTCTGGATGCACATCTATACTAAAGGCACTTATGACATAGAAACGAGATAAAGAAAGGATTTTATTAAGATGGAAACCAATTTGGTGACGAAAGTCTGGTCTGTGGATAACGATGTGGAAAACATCCGCAGTTGTACACAGATTGTGGATGCAGCCCGTTTGCTGCGCGCGGGGGAAGCTGTCGCTTTTCCAACGGAAACGGTGTACGGCCTGGGCGCGAATGCATTGTCTGATCCCGCAGTGGAGAAAATATTTGCAGCAAAAGGCAGACCGAGCGACAATCCGCTGATTGTGCATATCGGAGAGCTTGCGCAATTGTCCACAGTCGCAGGTTCCGTTCCGGAAAAAGGCCGGAAGCTGATGAACGCATTTTGGCCGGGGCCGTTGACGATCATCCTGCCGAAAAACGATCAGGTCGCATCGCTGGTAACGGCAGGGCTGGATTCAGTCGGGGTGCGCATGCCGGACCATCCGATTGCGCTCGCCCTGATCCAGGAAGCAGGCGTGCCGATTGCAGCTCCAAGCGCGAACCGTTCCGGCCGTCCGAGTCCGACTACGGCTGCGCACGTGTTTGCCGATCTGGACGGACGGGTAGCGGGGATTGTGGATGGCGGAGCTACCGGAGTCGGTGTCGAGTCGACGGTCATTGACGTGACGGTCGATCCGCCTGTCATCCTGCGGCCCGGAGGCATTACCCGGGAGCAGATGGAGCTTGTGATCGGTCCGGTCGAGCTCGATCCTTCTTTTCAGGTGGGCGCGGTAGAGACGCCGCGTGCGCCCGGGATGAAATATACGCATTACGCCCCGGAGGGGGAAATGTGGCTGGTGACAGGCGACGAAGCACAGGTCCGCGCGAAAATGGCGGAGCTGCTCGCTGAAGCAAAACAGCATGGGCAAAAAACCGGAGTGCTGGCGACGGAAGAGTCGGCTCGATACTGGCGGGAACAGGCGGCGGCCGACGTCGTCTTGTCTGTTGGCTCCCGGCACGATCTGGAAAAAGTCGCCCAGCAGCTTTATGCTGTATTGCGCGAGTTTGACAATCAACACGTTCAGTTTATTGTAGGTGAAACTTTCAGCCGCGATGGCCTGGGTATGGCCGTCATGAACCGGCTGGAGAAAGCGGCGGGCGGTCGCATCCTGTCCGTCTAAAACAGTCTAAACTCCCCCTTGTCCGCATAAGGTGAAGAGACAGGGGGGAGGCCGCTTGGACCAGGTGTTGTTTCATTGGGGGCAATTTTTGACGCTGCTCATCATCGCCTTTGCTTTGAGCATGGATGCGTTTTCGCTGGGGATCGGCGTAGGCATGGTCGGCATACGTTTGCGGGAAATTGTCAAAGTGAGCATTACCATCGGACTTTTTCATATTATGATGCCTGTCGTCGGGATTGCTGTCGGCGCTTATTTGTCTGACTTGGTGGGCGACATTGCCGTTTTCATCGGCGGCGGAGTGCTGATCTTGATCGGTTTGCATATGCTGTGGAATGGACTGTTTCACGGCGACCAAAAAAGCGTCCTGAAAACAAAAGGAATCGGGCTATGGCTGTTTGCCTTCAGCGTCAGTCTTGACGCGTTGACAGTCGGTTTTTCGTTTGGTCTGATTGAAGTAAACAAAATTCTCGCCATCTCCCTGTTCGGCGTCATGGGGGCGGCCATGTCCTATTTCGGACTTTTGCTTGGCAGAAGTGTGGGAGGATGGTTGGGCGATTACAGCGAATTAGTAGGGGGACTTATTTTGTTTTGCTTCGGTCTGAAATTTGTCATCTAGCAGGCTGACAGAAAGGAGGGGCGATCATTGAAACGGATTTTATTCGTCTGCACGGGAAATACTTGCCGCAGTCCGATGGCGGAGGCGATGTTTCGCGCCAAGACAGCCGGACAGGAATTTGAAGTGCGTTCGGCCGGAGTGGCGGCATATGCAGGACAGCCTGCTTCCGCGCACGCCCAGGCGGTGCTGGCGGAGCGGGGCATTGAGCATGCACATGAGTCGAGCCAGCTGAATGAAGAGCTGATCGAGTGGGCTGACCTCATTTTGACGATGACGAACAATCACAAGCACGCCATCCTGAGCTTTTTTCCGGCGGCTGCTGACAAGGTGCATACGCTGCAGGAGTTTGCCGGAGTGGAGGGCTTGCAGGATATTGCTGATCCTTTCGGTGGAGCGCTGGAGGATTACCGTCGTTGCGCCGAGGAAATCGAGGAGTCGCTGGACAGGCTTTTGGAGCGGTTGATGGAAGCGCGTTTTCGTAAATAACGGAACAAAAGGAGGTGCTGGTTGGTAGCCAGGACCTTGTTTCGCATGAGAGTACGAACGTTTTTTAATCAATCAAACAAAATGTTCACTTTTTACCTCCAGCTTTTTGATGTATAATGAGTGAGATCATGAAACAAGCGAGGGATGGCAGAATGAAAGTGGCGATTGCTGCAGATCACGGGGGATACAAGCTGAAAGAGGAAATCAAGACTCTGCTCGCCTCCATGAACATCCAGACGGAAGACTTCGGTTGCTCTTGCGAGGATTCGGTAGATTACCCTGATTACGCCTTGCCCGTAGCGGAAAAAGTGGCAGCAGGCGAGTTCGACCGGGGCATCCTGGTTTGCGGAACCGGCATCGGCATGTCGATTGCAGCCAACAAAGTTCCTGGCATTCGCTGTGCGCTTGTGCACGATACTTTTTCTGCACGTGCTACTCGTGAGCATAACAACTCGAACGTGTTGGCTCTGGGTGAGCGGGTTATTGGACCTGGTTTGGCGCTTGATATTGTGAAAATTTGGCTGGAGACAGAATTCCAGGGCGGCCGCCACGAGCGTCGTGTGGAAAAGATCGCGCAAATCGAAGCGAAGCACACGGGAGTGAAGTAAGTGAATCTATCCGCTATCGAACAAGAGGTTCGTCAACTGGTGGAGGAAGTCGCCGGGCTTGCCAATCTCAAGGCCGGACAGGTCATGGTGATCGGGTGCAGCACAAGTGAAGTGCTGGGCAAGCACATTGGAAAAGCCGGCAGCCGGGACGTGGCCGCCGCCATTTATCGCGGCATTCGCACTGTGCAGGAGCAGCGCGGCTTTGCTGTGGCCTTTCAATGTTGCGAACATTTGAACAGGGCGCTCGTGCTGGAGCGGGAAGTGATGGAACGCTACGGACTGGAAGAGGTCTCGGTCGTTCCCGTGCCGACTGCTGGCGGTTCCATGGCTGCACACGCTTTTACACAGCTTGCCGATCCGGTTGTGGTGGAGCAGATTCGCGCCCATGCAGGCATTGACATCGGTGACACGCTGATTGGCATGCACTTGAAGCAAGTGGCTGTGCCTGTGCGTCCCGCGCAGCGGACTGTGGGCGAAGCGCATGTCACCGCTGCACGCACACGCCCCAAGCTGATTGGCGGCGCGCGAGCAGTCTATGAAGTTGTACCCCAAAATGAAAGCTGTACCTAATAAGAATGTGGGACAAGCCCATTTTCGAGGAGGAAAATAAATCATGCTAGAATTTTTGCGTAAACAGGACCCGCAAGTATTGGAAGGCATTCAACTGGAGCTGGGAAGACAGCGTGACAAAATTGAGTTGATTGCATCCGAAAACTTCGTAAGCCGTGCGGTTATGGAAGCAATGGGAACGGTACTGACCAACAAGTACGCCGAAGGCTATCCAGGCCGTCGCTACTATGGCGGTTGCGAATACGTGGACATCGTGGAAAACATCGCGCGCGATCGCGTCAAGGAAATTTTCGGCGCCGAGCATGCGAACGTACAGCCACACTCCGGCGCGCAAGCAAACATGGCGGTTTACTTCACCATTTTGCAGCCGGGCGACACTGTACTCGGAATGAACCTGTCCCACGGCGGCCACCTGACACACGGAAGCCCTGTAAACTTCTCCGGTACGCTGTACAACTTCGTAGAGTATGGCGTGGAGCAAGACACCCACGTGATTAACTACGACGATGTTCGTGCAAAAGCGCTGGAGCACAAGCCAAAGCTGATCGTAGCAGGTGCAAGTGCTTATCCGCGCACAATTGATTTTGCCAAATTCCGTGAAATCGCGGACGAAGTAGGCGCATACTTCATGGTAGACATGGCGCACATCGCTGGTCTGGTTGCGGCTGGCCTGCATCCAAACCCGGTGCCACATGCGCACTTTGTCACCTCCACTACGCATAAAACATTGCGCGGTCCTCGCGGCGGTCTGATCCTGTGCAAAGAAGAGTTTGCAAAAGCGATCGACAAATCCGTGTTCCCAGGCGTGCAAGGCGGTCCGTTGATGCACGTTATCGCGGCAAAAGCGGTTGCCTTCGGTGAAGCTCTGAAACCAGAGTTCAAAGACTACGCAACACGCATCGTAAACAACGCCCGCGTCTTTGCAGAAACGCTGCAAGCAGAAGGACTGACACTCGTCTCCGGCGGAACCGACAACCACCTCGTACTGGTTGACGTAAGCAAAATCGGCCTGACTGGCAAAGTAGCCGAGCACCTGTTGGACGAAGTAAACATCACCACCAACAAAAACACCATCCCTTACGATACACAAAGCCCATTCGTCACAAGCGGTATCCGCATGGGTACGCCAGCCGTCACCAGCCGCGGCTTCGACGAAGAAGCGATGAAAGAAGTAGCAGCCATCATCGCCCTGACCTTGAAAAACCCGGAAGACGCAGCCAAACACGACGAAGCACGCCAACGCGTAGCAGCGCTGTGCCAACGCTTCCCGATGTACGAAGGCTTGACGATCTAATTTTCAAGAACATTTCTCAAGCAGACAGACCCCGTGAGCAACCTCATGAGGGTCTGTTTTTTTACTTTCTTTCAGTCTCTTCCCTGGGAACCGTCTTCTCCTCCCCGCAGCCCCAACCCAGCCAAACAGAAAAAAGCCAGCGGAGGAAAAAAGTACGAAGATTAGGCAAATTGACGACAACCCTCTCCTTCGCTATGATGGAAAAGATGCATTGATACGGAAACGGAGGAACGTACATGAGCCGTGTATATGTGTTTGACCACCCGCTGATTCAGCATAAACTGACGTTTATTCGTGACAAGAATACAGGAACCAAAGAATTCCGCGAACTCGTGGACGAAGTGGCAACCTTGATGGGCTACGAAATCACCCGCGACATGCCGCTTGAGGAAACCACCATCGAAACCCCGGTAGCCACCTGTAAATCCAACGTGATTGCCGGCAAAAAAGTTGGACTCGTACCAATCCTCCGTGCAGGACTTGGCATGGTCGACGGACTGCTCAAGCTGATCCCTGCCGCAAAAGTCGGCCACGTGGGACTGTACCGCGACCCAGAAACATTGCAGCCTGTGGAATACTACGTCAAGCTGCCTTCTGACGTAGCCGAGCGCGAACTGATCGTGATCGACCCGATGCTCGCGACTGGCGGTTCTGCTGTCGCGGCGATTGCTGCGCTGAAAAAACGCGGAGCGCGAAATCTCAAGCTCATGTGCCTGATTGCCGCTCCGGAAGGCATCAAAATGGTACAGGACGAGCATCCTGACGTAGATATTTACGTAGCCGCGATTGACGAATATTTAAATGACCATGGATACATTGTGCCAGGCCTTGGCGATGCGGGCGACCGCTTGTACGGCACAAAGTAGGCGGAGAGGGAATTCAAGATGAAAAAAGTAAAAGTAATGACGGTATTCGGGACGCGTCCGGAAGCGATCAAGATGGCCCCCCTTGTGCATGAACTGAAAAAGTACAGCGGGCAAATCGAATCGGTCGTTTGCGTGACCGCCCAGCATCGCCAAATGCTCGATCAGGTGTTGGGGATTTTCGATATTACACCGGACATTGACTTGAACATCATGAAAGACCGCCAGACGCTCGTTGATGTGACGACACGCGCCTTGCAAAGTCTCGATGCGGCGATCAAGGAAGTAAAGCCGGACATCGTTTTGGTGCATGGCGATACGACGACGACATTCGTTGCGAGTCTGGCCGCTTTTTACAACCAGGTAGCAATCGGCCACGTGGAAGCGGGCTTGCGCACCTGGGACAAGTATTCGCCGTTCCCGGAAGAGATGAATCGCCAACTGACAGGCGTGATGGCGGACCTGCACTTCGCTCCGACAAACGGGTCTGCCGACAACCTCAGACGGGAAGCGAAGCCGGAGGAAAACATTTACATTACCGGAAACACAGCGATTGATGCACTGAAAACAACGGTGCGCGAAGATTACACGCACCCGGTTCTCGACCGCGCAGGCGACCACAAGCTGGTGCTGATGACCGCTCACCGCCGCGAAAACCTGGGTGAGCCGATGCGCCGCATTTTCCGTGCGGTCAGAAGACTGGTGGACGAGCATCCCGAGATCGCCGTCGTCTACCCGGTGCATCTCAACCCGGTCGTGCAGGAAGTAGCGCAGGAAATTTTGGGCGATCACGAGCGCATTTCGCTGATCGAACCGCTCGACGCGCTTGATTTTCACAACTTCGCCCGCCGCGCTCACCTGATCCTGACCGATTCCGGCGGCGTTCAGGAAGAAGCGCCGTCACTTGGCGTGCCTGTGCTGGTGCTCAGAGATACAACCGAGCGTCCGGAGGGGATTGAAGCGGGTACGCTCAAGCTGGCGGGTACAGACGAAGAACAAGTATACACAATGGCAAAAGAGCTGCTGACCAATCAGGCAGCCTACGATGCAATGGCGCACGCCGCGAATCCGTATGGGGACGGAGAGGCTTCCCGCCGTATTGTAGAAGCAATCCTGTATCATTTTGGATTGCGTTCCGAGCGTCCTGAGCCGTTCAAGCCGGGACAGTAAGCATTTGCCCATACAGCCAAAAGTGACCCGTCCGGTAGCGACTGCCATTATCCGGACGGGTTTTCTTGCTGCCTGGACAGACTGACAATTTGGTTTGTTTTGCCAACAGGGAATCTGCAAAATTGGCGAAACTATCCACTACCTCACTGCGTCTAACGAATAGTTACCGACTTACATAAGAAACAGACAGAGTTTGGAAAATGGAGAGGAGTCACCAACATGAGAGCGCAAAGGATAGTGACGCTGCTCACGGCTACGACAATGGCCTGGGGAGCTTTTGTTCCGTTTGTGCCCCTTGCGACGAACGTCGCGCACGCCAGGGCGGAAACCAGTGCATTGAACATGGTGTGGCAAACCCCGATCGGAGAGGGGACCACTTTGCTCAAATATACGAAATCGTTTGCGAATCAGGCCGTAACCATCATGGTAACCAAGGTGGATCTGAACAACCCGTACGTGGAGGTCAAGCCCGTCTACGGGACTGCCGGCAAACTGACAGAAAGACAGACCGTTACCCAGATGGCTCGCGAAACAGGCGCGATCGCTGCGATCAACGCGGACTTTTTCAACATGTCCAAGCGGGGCGCGCCGTTTGGCATCGTGCTGAAGGACGAGCAGTTGATTTCCTCGATGGGCTTGATCTCGTACTGGTATAGCCTGGGGCTGACCGGAGACAAGATCGCGATCATCGAAAAGTTTGGGTTTGGCGGAAAAGTCACCGCACCAAACGGGGCTGTCTACTCGATTCAAGGTGTGAACAAGGAAGAGTACAATCCGAGCGACGGCCGCAAAAGCCACCAAAACCAGTTGAACGTCTATACACCTTCCTTCGGCAAAACAAGTCTGGGCGCGATTCCTGGCTACAAGGATGTCGTCGAGATTTTGTTCGTGGACAACGTCGCCAAGGAAGTGCGCGTCAATCAACCGGGAGTATACATACCGTACAACGGCTACGTCCTGTGGGGACACGGCGCGGCAGCGGCCTTCCTCAAGCAGAATTTCCCGGTTGGCGCCAAAGCGACCATCGAGTACCAGACCACCCCGCAAACACTCGACTTGAAGCAAGCGGTAGGCGGCAACGTGCTGCTCGTGGATCAGGGCAAAGCCTTGACGTCGTTCCAGGCGGACAAGTCGATCACTTCTGCCAATGCGCGCACGGCAGTAGGCGTTTCCCAGGATGGAAAAACGCTGTACATGGTAACGGTTGACGGGAACAAAGGCGTTTACCTGGACGAGCTGGCAAAAATCATGGCAGAGCTGGGCTCCTACCGCGCCGTGAATTTTGACGGCGGCGGCTCGACGACGATGGCTGTGCGCATGCTGGGCGAGACGCATGCCAACCTCGCCAACAAACCGACCGGCGGTGCCGAACGCCGCGTGCCGACCGGACTTGCTGTGTACAACACCGCTCCGCCAGGAGAATTGCGAGGATTCCAAATTGACGTGCCAGCCGACATCCTCATCGGCCAGACCGTTACGCTCAATGCCTCCAAAGGGTACGATACGCATTATCAGCCATACGCGATCAATCCGGCAAATGTCACTTGGGAAACAGATGCGGGTACAGTAGAGGGACAACGCTTCACGCCAGCGCGCTCGGGCCAGATCAAACTGACAGGCCGACTGGGCAACGTGACGCAAAACAAAGAGGTTCACGTCATCGCGGGCAGCGAGGTCCAACAGATCGTCGTCTCCCCGAACCCGGTCACGATTGCACCGGGACAAGCTGTCACGCTTGACGTGAAAATCAAGACGAAAAAAGGAGCGACGCTCCAGGCGACGCCGCTTAGCGTCAAAGCGAGCGTAGATTCTGCTGTCGCTGCCGTCAACGACAAGCTGCAGCTTGTAGCAGGCAATGAACCGGGAAATGGACACCTGACGATTACGTATGACGGTGTGTCGACAACCGTTCCATTTGCGGTCGGCCAATTCGAGCAGCCATGGCTGACGTTTGACAACCAGGTCGGCATGTACCACGCGGCCAACCCGAGCAGCATCAGCTCGGCGGGCTCGTTTGCGCTCGTTTCGGATCAGGTGTTCCGCACGAAAAAAGCGGCAAAGCTCGTCTACAACTTCTCCGGAGCGCCAGCGAACAACATGCGCATCTCTTACGGCGTGCTTGGTTCTCAGCCAGTCACCATCCCAGGCAAGCCGCTCGGACTCGGCCTGTGGGTATACGGGGACAACAGCAGACACTGGCTGCGCGCGGAAGTGCTGGATGCCAACGGCAAGCCCGTCTACGTCGATCTGGCAAAAGAAATCGACTGGACAGGCTGGAAGCAGGTAAAAGGCTACTTCCCGAGCAACGCCGCCTATCCGTTGAAGCTGAAGAGCATCTACGTTGTAGACCAGGCGAACGACGGCATTACACACGACAAAGGAACGCTGTACTTCGACGAATTCTCGCTCCTGTTGCCAAACCAGACAGGACAGCCGGGCAATGCGGTTGTTGTGCCTGAACTGCCGGGCAGCCTGTCGCTGGGGGCGGAGCTTGACCTTGGCTACTCGTTTGAGAAGACTGCTCCGTTTTTGGACAGCGCTCTGGTGGAAGTCGAATCGATTGTCACCCAGCAACTGCCGGGGTATGTCCCCGCGGACTACTCGTTCACGATCAAGCCGGGTGAACGCAAGGCGGGCACGGACGATGCGATCTCGACGTCTCCGATCAAGCTGACGCTGGTGCCGAAGAAGTGGATCGCCGGAAAAGGAGTCGGACTGCTGTACGTCAACGAAGTCAATCAGACGCTCGACCCGCTCCTGGGCACCATGAACGCACAAGGACAGTGGGTATATGAAGTGAACAGCTACGGCAAATACATTCCGTACTACATGGACAATGCCGGACTGGTTAGCCCGTCGTTTACCGATATTGCCAACCATCCAGCCAGGAAGGAAATCATGTTCATGGCTGAGAACGGCTATGTCAAAGGGCTGACGGAAACGACGTTCGGCCCGGAAGCTTCGCTCACCCGAGCGCAGTTCGTCACCTTGCTGGCGCGCGCGTTCAATTGGGAACTGCCCGCCTCGCCGAAGCTCAGCTTCAAGGACAAGGTGCCTGACTACGCGCAGGGAGCTGTGCAGGTTGCCGTTGCCAAAGGCTTGGTAAAAGGCTACGAGGATAAAACGTTCCGTCCGGACAAACCTGTGACCAGAGCGGAAGCGGCTGTCATCCTGGACCGTCTGGTGAACAAAAAAGGAGCGGCCAAAACCGTTTCCGATAAAGGAACATGGCCGTCCTGGGCAGCTTCGTCCATCACCAACATGGTCGGACTCGGCCTGATTGATCCGGTCGGCGGAAAATACCAGCCGAACAAACCGACAACCCGTGCAGTATGTGTCGTAGCGCTCTATCGCATTTTGCAGCAAACCAAATAAGCCGGGTAAACCGTACAAAGCAAAGACCACGCTTCTCCAATCGGGGAGGGCGTGGTCTTTTGTTATGAATCGGAAAGTACAAAGAAACAACCTTCCGCTGAAACGTGGTTCTCCCAAAAAAAGTCATTGCCAAAAACGGTAAACCGAATTAACATTTCAGTTAACAAATATATGTTAACCAAGGATGTGATTTGGTTGTTACATACTTCTTACTATGACTACGCCGAACTGGCGCAAAAGAACAGGCAATTTTTGTGGCATCCATTTACGCAGATGAAGGACTACAACGCGCAGGAGCCTTTGATTATTGCCAGAGGCGAAGGGGTCAAGCTGATCGACGTCAATGGAAAGTCGTATTACGACGGCTTTTCTTCTGTATGGCTGAACGTGCACGGCCACAATGTACCGGAGCTGAACCGGGCGATCACGGAGCAACTGACTCAGATCGCGCACTCGACGCTGCTGGGAATGGCAAACGTGCCGTCCATCCTGCTGGCAGAGCAGCTGGTGCGAATTGCCCCGCCCGGACTCAGCAAAGTATTTTACTCGGACAACGGCGCGACTGCGGTGGAAATCTCCCTGAAAATGGCGTTCCAGTATTGGCAAAATCGCGGCCGGACGGGCAAGCAGGCTTTTATCACGATGAACAACGCTTACCATGGCGACACGATTGGAGCTACCAGCGTGGGAGCGATCCCGCTGTACCATCAGGTTTACAAGCCGCTGCTCTTTTCTCCGTATGTCATCCCGTACCCGTATCCGTACCGGGACGGAGGCGAGCAGGCTGCTGTGGAAGCAACCTTGAGCAAACTGGAAAGCCTGCTGCAACAAAAAGCAGGAGAGATTGCCGCGATGATTGTCGAGCCTGTCGTTCAGGGCGCAAGCGGGATGATCGTCATGCCGGACGGCTGCTTGCAGCGGATTGCCGAGCTTTTGCGCGCGCACGACGTATTGCTGATTGCGGATGAGGTGGCGACAGGCTTTGGCCGGACGGGAAAAATGTTCGCCTGTGAGCACGACGGTGTAGTGCCGGACATCATGGCCGTTGCCAAAGGGTTGACCGGAGGCTATTTGCCTGTAGCAGCCACACTCGTTACGGAAGAGATTTACGACGCTTTTTACGCGGACTACGAGGAACAGAAGACGTTTTTCCACGGCCATTCCTATACCGGAAATCCGCTGGGCTGTGCCGTAGCGCTGGAAAACTTGCGGCTGATGGAAGAGCGAAGGCTGGTCGAGCAGGTGGCCAAAAAAGCGGTCGGGCTGGAGCAGCTTTTGCAGCCGCTACAGGCAGAGCCGCACGTTGGCGACATCCGGCAAAAAGGGCTGATGGCAGGAATTGAGCTGGTTCGCGACAAGCAAACGAAGGAGCCGTACCACTGGAACGAGCGCATTGGCGTCCGCGTCTGCCAGCGGGCGAGAGAAAAAGGACTGTTGACGAGACCGCTGGGCAATGTCATTGTCTTCCTTCCGCCGCTCGCCTCAAGCATGGCCGAGATCGCGGAAATGGTGCAGATTTTGGCGGAATCCATTCGCGAGGTCACGCTGGAACAGAAGGAGCAGGCGGTGCGATGACCAAGCCATTTGCCGGATTGTTCATTGCCGGGACGGACACGGATGTAGGCAAAACCGTCGTCACGGCTGGAATTGCCGCTGCGCTGCGCGAGCAAGGCTGCGATCTCGGCGTGTGGAAGCCTGTCCAGTCCGGGGCGCTGGCACATGAGCAGAAGAGCGATGCTTTTCGCTTGCGGGTCTGGAGCGGTGTAGAGGACTTGTGCGAGGAGATTGCGCCACTGGCTTTTTCTGCGCCGCTGACACCTTGGCTGGCAGCGCAAGCGGAGGGCAGGACGCTCACGCTGGACAACGTAATCGCGGGCGGACGTTCCTTGATGGCGAAGCACGACTGGCTGCTGGTCGAGGGAGCAGGCGGGCTGGCTGTGCCGCTGACGCAAACGGAGCTAATGGTCGACCTCGCCGTCCGGCTGCAACTGCCGCTTCTGCTGGTCGCCCGCGCGGGGCTTGGCACGATCAACCACACGCTTTTGTCGCTCTGGTATGCGCGCTCCAGAGGGCTTGAGGTGGCGGGTGTGATTTTAAACGAAGCAGCCCCTGCAACTGCGACCGATGAGAGTGTGGCCACCAATGCCGCGATGATCGAACGTTACGGAAATGCTTCTGTCTGGGGAGTGCTGCCGTACATGGGCGGAGCGTTTACCCGACAGCAACTGGTGGAATCGATGCGGGCGCATGTGGACGTGTCGCCTGTCGAAAGTGTGCTGAAAAAGCAATCCATTAAAGGGGAGATACAAAAATGAACAAGACGGTTTCCATGAACTGGAACGAGTACGCAGACAAGGCTGTGCAAAAAGAAGCGCTGACGCAGGAGGAGGCGTTGCACGTCCTGCAAGCGCCAGACGACGAACTATTGCCGCTCTTGCACGCCGCTTTTCGGGTCAGGAAGCACTTTTTCGGGAAAAAGGTCAAGCTGAACATGATCCTGAACGCGAAAAGCGGACTGTGCCCGGAAGATTGCGGATACTGCTCGCAGTCAATCGTTTCTACAGCTCCTGTTGCCAAGTACACCATGCTCGACAAAGACACGCTGCTGGCAGGAGCGCGGGAAGCGCTGAATCGGAAGGCAGGCACTTACTGCATCGTCGCTTCTGGCCGCGGCCCGACCGAAAAGGAGCTGGGACAGGTGATCGAAGCGGTAAAAGAAATTCGTGCGACGATGCCGCTCAAAATATGCGCCTGTCTCGGCATCCTGAGCGACGAGCAGGCACAGCGGTTGAAGGAAGCGGGCGTACACCGCTACAACCACAACCTGAACACAAGTCGCAACCACTACTCGGCGATCACGACTACCCATACGTACGATCAGCGGGTGGAAACCGTTGATACAGTAAAAAAAGCGGGGATGTCACCGTGCTCTGGCGTCATCGTCGGCATGGGGGAGAGCGACGAGGAGATCGTGGAGATGGCGTTCGCCTTGCGCAGCCTGGATGCGGATTCGATTCCGGTCAACTTTTTGAATGCAATTCCAGGGACGCCGCTGCAAAACCAGGGCCGTGTTCCTGCGAAAAAAGCGCTGAAGGTGCTGGCGCTGTTCCGCTTCGTCTGCCCGGACAAAGAGATTCGTGTGGCAGGCGGACGCGAGGTCAACCTGCGCAGCTTGCAGCCGCTGTCACTCTATGCGGCCAATTCGCTGTTTGTGGGCGACTATTTGACGACGCCAGGGCAGGAGATTTCAGCCGATCACCAAATGATCGAGGACCTTGGCTTCGAGATCGAGCTATGTGCGCTCTAGGCAAAGAGGTGCGGCCAATGAAGCACAGGTACGAATGGCTGGAGACGGAGTGGAAGCGGATGCGAGAGCAGTCGCTGGACAGAGCGTGGCAAACGGTGGAGCCACTGGCCGAGGCAGGGGGCGCATGGATTTGTGTTCGCGGGAAAAAGCTGCTGAATTTGTCCGTTAACAACTATTTGGGCCTTGCGCATGAGCAGCGAATCGTGGAAGCAGGCGAGCGGGCCGCGAGGAAATGGGGCGCGGGAGGTACGGCTTCCCGCCTCGTGCTCGGCAATTACCCGCTGTACGACGAACTGGAGCAGCGTCTGGCGGAGTGGAAGCGGCGCGAAGGAGCGCTCGTGTTTGCGAACGGCTATCAGGCGAATACGGGCGTGATCGCTGCACTCGCAGGCCGCGGCGATGTCGTTTTCAGCGATCGGCTGAATCACGCCAGCATCGTCGACGGCATTATCCTGAGCCGTGCCGAGCATGTCCGTTATCGGCACAACGATCTGGAGCACCTGGAGTTTTTGCTGCAAAAGTATCAGGGCAAAAGACGAAAATGGATCGTGACGGACAGCATTTTTTCCATGGATGGCGACAAAGCTCCTTTGCTTGCTCTCGCCGAGCTGCGCGAGCGCTACGGCGCCCTGCTTATGGTCGACGAGGCGCATGCGGGTGGAGTGCGCGGGGAACAGGGCCAGGGCTTGTGCCACGAACTGGGGATGGCCGATCAGGTCGATGTGCTGGTAGGTACGTTCAGCAAAGCCTTCGGAGTGTACGGCGCGTACGTATGTGCCGATCAGCCTGTGATTCGCCATCTGCGCTCAAAGGCTCGCTCGCTCATTTACTCTACCGCTCTGCCGCCTGCCGTCATCGGCTCGACGCTGGAAGCCTTGACGCAGATCGAGACGGACACGTGGAGAAGGCAGGCTCTCCGGGAAAATGCGAGTCTGTTTCGGCAAATGCTGCAAGAAAAAGGTTTTCACATAACAGACGACGATACGCAAATTATCCCGCTTGCGATCGGAGAAAACGAGCGGGCGCTGCAATTCAGCCAGAAGCTTTTGGAGCGCGGGATTGCCGCTGTCGCCATTCGTCCGCCTACCGTTCCGGACGGGACGGCGCGCATCCGTTTTACGGTGATGGCGACGCATACGCCGCAGGAACTGACATGGGCCGTCCAGGAGCTGACTGCGATTCGCGATGAGCTGGACGGGAGGGATGCGCTGTGACACCCGCCATACTTTGGCTGACAGGCTGGGGGATGCCGGATTCGTGTTGGCAGGAGGTCCGTCAACAGATTCCTTGCGCGCTGCATCTGGCACCGGACTATTCTCGCGTATCCCGCCCGGAACAGTTTTGCGAGGTGGTAGAACAGACGGCCCGCTCTATCGACGGAAACGAGCTGATTGTCGTCGGCTGGTCCATGGGCGGGCTGCTGGCGCTCAGGCTGGCAGCTTCCCGGCCCGTAGCAGGGCTTGTTCTCATCGGGACTACCATGCGTTTTGTCCGCCATCCGGCAGAGCGGAACAAAGGCTGGGGCGCAGTCGTGCTGCAACGGATGAAACGGCTGCTGCCAACAGAGCGCGAGCGGGTCATGGCCCAATTTGCGGAACAGATGCTGTCGGCAAAAGAACGTGAACAAAACCGACTGGAGATGGAAAAAGCCGGGGAGCAGTGGAGCGAGCAAGCGCTGCTCGCAGGTCTGGACTACCTGGCAAGCGAGGACTGTCGGCATGTAGCCGCGTCGCTTTCCTGTCCTGCCATCGTCATTTCCGGCACAGACGACCTCATCTGTCCACTGGCGGCGGGCGAAGAGCTGGCGAACACACTGCCGGATGCCGATTTTGTGCCGCTTAAAGACTGCGGCCACATGCCCCACGTTTTTTACCCGGATGTAGTCGGGACAGCAGTAACGAGGATGGTGAAGCAGATTGCCCGCAAATACAGTCAAGCATCGTTTCAGTAACAAGGCAGCTTCCTATGAGCAGTATGCCATCGTGCAAAAGGAAATGGCGAATCGACTGAACGCAATGGTTCAGACGGCCCTCCCCCGTGACGCGGTTGCCAGCATCCTGGAGGTCGGCTGCGGCACGGGACGGCTGACTCGCTTGATTCGGAGCCAGTACCCGCATGCCGATTACGAAGCGATTGACGTCGCCGGCGGGATGATCGCGCAGGCACAGGCCAGCCTTGCCAGTCTCGGCCTGAAAGCGCGCTTTTGCCAGGCAGATGCAGAGGAATGGGTCTGGACGCAGCCAGCGGCCTCCCGTGATTTGATTGTGTCGGGAGCCTGCTTTCAGTGGTTTTTTCGTCCCGAACAGACGATCCGCGGCTTAGGCCGCTTGCTGAAGCCAAACGCCCCGCTCTTTTTTTCCACCTTCGGGCCAGCCACCTTTTGCGAGCTGCACGATTCTTTTGCCTATGCCCACGCAAGCCTGGGCGAAAACAACGTGCGCCACGGCCTGGCGTTTTTGGCGGCGGAGCAGTGGCTGTCCATGCTGGAAGCGGCGGGAATGGGTTCCTTGCAGGCGATACAGCAAAAGGTCGTGCTGCACTATCCGCGTGTAGCGGACTTTTTGCATGCAATCAAGGCGGTAGGCGCAAATACGAGCGAGGACAAGCGTGCGGGGCTGGGACGAAGAAGGCTGATGCTGGCGATGATGGACTATTACGAGCGGACGTACGGCGGGGAGCAGGGCGTGCGCGTCACCTACGATTTGCTCTACATCAGCGGGAGTCGTCAACCGCGCCCGTAAGCGGGCCGCATTTGCACCGTTCACGCGGCATTTTGCTTCAACCCCTGACAAACTGGTAGCCACTCAGAATGTGGAAAGCAGCTTTTTCTGCATGAAAGCGATTTCTTTGCAGGAATTCGTATAAAAATATGGAATTTTAAGAAGGTTGGCTATCCTGTTCATTCGAGGAGTGTTTGAAAGATGGGTCAAAAGGAAATCGTGATTGCAAGTGCAGTGCGTACAGCTATCGGCAGCTTTCAGGGCACGCTTGCGGGAATCAGCGCGACAAAGCTGGGCGGAATCGTCCTCGAAGCCGCTTTGGAGCGCGCTGGTGTGTCCAAGGATGCCGTTGATGAAGTAATTATGGGAAATGTGCTGTCTGCGGGTCTGGGACAAAATCCCGCGCGCCAGGCTGCGATTCAGGCGGGCTTGGCCCACGAAGTGCCATCCTTGACGATTAACAAAGTATGCGGCTCCGGGCTGAAAGCCGTTCATTTGGCTGTGCAGGCGATTTTGAGCGAAGACGCCGAGGTCGTGCTGGCAGGCGGTATGGAAAACATGAGCCAGGCCCCTTATTTGCTGGAGGGAGCGCGCTCGGGGTACCGCATGGGTGACCAGAAGGTGGTCGACACAATGATCCGCGACGGTCTTTGGTGCGCATTCAACGACTACCATATGGGAATCACGGCGGAAAATCTGTGTGCCAAATACGGGATCGGACGGGAAGAGCAGGACGAGTTTGCGGCGTGGAGCCAGCAAAAAGCCCAGAAAGCTCTGGAAAGCGGCCGTTTTCAGGACGAGATCGTACCCGTTCCGATTCCGCAGCGCAAAGGCGATCCGGTGCTGTTTTCCATCGACGAGTTTCCTCGTGCCGGCGTAACGACCGAGATGCTCGCCAAGCTGAAGCCAGCTTTTAAAAAGGACGGAACCGTAACGGCGGGCAACGCATCCGGCATCAATGACGGGGCGGCAGCCTTGCTGATTATGACCAGGAAAAAAGCGGACGAGCTGGGCGCAAAGCCGCTCGCGCGCATCGTTGCCAACGCCAGCGCAGGGGTCGATCCGAGCATCATGGGCTACGGTCCGGTTCCTGCTACCCAACGCGTATTGGAAAAGGCAGGACTGTCCTTGTCCGACATCGATCTGATCGAAGCGAACGAAGCTTTTGCCGTTCAGTCGCTGTCTGTCGGAAAAGCGCTCGGCATTGATCGGGAAAAGCTGAACGTTAACGGGGGAGCCATCGCGTTAGGACACCCAATTGGCGCAAGCGGGGCGAGAATTTTGGTGACGCTTGTTCACGAATTGCAAAAGCGCGAAGGGGCAAAATATGGATTAGCAACCTTGTGCATTGGCGGCGGACAAGGCGTTTCGACGATTGTTGAAAAATTGTAGGTTTTTAATTGTGAACGCTTTGTGTACACAACAAGACGAACATTGACAAAAGGAATAATTCTTCGTTAATATGGATGAGGGCAAAGGGGCACTTGACACCAGCCCTCTCCTTATTGTATGAAAGGAGAATGTTGTTCCGTGTCAAAAATTGACAATCCTTGGCGAGCTATCACGTTGGTCACCCTGATTGGTGTCGATATGGCCGTTTGTGTGATTGCGGGAGTCCTGCTGGGAAAATATCTCGATGGTCTCTTTGCTACCAATCCGCTCTTTCTGATGGTTGGACTGCTCGCGGGATTAGGAATAGGCGTGTACAGCGTCTACCGCATCATTCGCGGTTACCTCTAGGGAGATGGGACATGCAAACGTTTTCTTCGGCAATGCGATCCACGTTTCGCTATGCCTTTTTCTGTGTGGCAATCGCCGCGATACTCTGGGCGCTGTTGCCATCCTGTCGTTTTTTTTTGCAAAGCCTCCTGCTCGGGATGGCTGGCAGTCTGGTGAATGGCACGGTTCTCTTCAGTAAAACCTGGCGAATCGGCCAGATGGCTGTTGATCCAGGTGTGCGCCCCAAAGGGACAGGCATGCTGCAACGATTGGTTGTGGCTGGCTTTGCTGTCTTTTTGACCATGCGCTTTCCTCACTTGTTTGGACTGGCCGGAGTGCTCATCGGCTTGTTCCTCTTTCAGATTCTCAGCTTCCTTTTTGTGTATCGCTCCATTAAATAGATAAGTAGAATTCTTTTTCACACATGCACGCTAAGCAATTTACTCGCGCGGAAGAAAGGGGTGAAATACATGCATTATTCTCTGCGATTTGAATGGTTGGGCATGGTATTTGACATCTCCACTATTCTCATGATTTTGGTAACCTCTCTGGTGGTGCTTTTGCTCTGTATCGGGATGACTCGCAACCTGACCTCCGCTACGCCAAGCGGCGCGCAAAACGTGATGGAATGGATTGTGGACTTCGTAACCGGTATTACAAAAAGCTATATTTCACCGAAAAAGGCTGCGGGGTTTGTCTCGCTGGCGCTGACTTTGTTCCTCTACATTTTCATTGGAAACCAACTCGGTCTTGTATTTAACGTGAATACAACTCACCACAACGCTGAAGGTCAGCAGGTAAGCGAAAAGGTTAAAGACATGCTGACGGTTTCCACGAACGAAGAGGCGAAGCAGCAAAAGCTGGCCAAGCTGGAGGAAGAGTTGAACTCTACCGATCCGCACTCACACGGTGTTGTCATCGGATGGTGGAAATCGCCAACCGCAACTCCGAGCGTAACTTTCGCCCTCGCACTCACCGTGTTGCTGTACGCGCACTATCTGGGCATGAAGAAGAGCTTCGGCGGATGGTTGAAACATACATTCCTGAACCCGATTCACATTCTCGAGGAGTTCATCATCAAGCCGCTGACGCTTCCTTTGCGTCTATTCGGTAACATCTTTGCGGGTGAGGTATTGATTGCCTTCCTGTTGAGTGTAGGGATCTTCGGAAGCATTCCGTTGTTCCTGTGGCTTGGCTACTCCGTGTTTGTCGGCTCTGTACAGGCATTCATTTTCACTACGCTGGCGATGGTTTACATCTCTCAGCAAGTGAATGAAGATCACTAATCTGCATTTCCCGATTTTATACTCGTTTTTCACAACACTAAGGAGGTTTTTAAACAATGGAAGGTTTGGCTCTTGCAATTGGTATCGTATTTGGTCTGGCTGCTCTTGGTGCAGCGATTGGTAACTCCCTGGTAATTTCCCGTACAATTGAAGGTGTAGCTCGTCAACCAGAAGCACGTGGTAACCTCATGGGTCTCATGTTCCTGGGTCTCGGTCTGGTAGAGGCGGTTCCGATCATCGCTGTAGCGATCGGTTTCATTCTCTTCGGTCGTATGTAGTCAGCGAGCTAGGTAAAAATAGGCGGGCGCTTGATACCCGCCTCTATTTTTGAGTGAGTGGAAGCCTGTGCTTTCATTCGGCAAGAAGTTTGGAAGCTTCACGGCAAACGTGAAGTCAGATGATTGGCAAAGAGCGGTTCATACCGTGATGATACATCTTTCTTTTCGCAGGAAGGAGTGAAACGAATGCTCGACTTTGGAGCGGTATCCCTGGAATGGGGAACGCTTTTAACCCAAGCAATTGTGTTCTTGTTGTTGCTCTTGCTGGTTCGCAAATTGGCCATGGGCCCAATCGTTGGCATCATGGAAAAACGTCGTCAGCATATCGAAAATCAAATTTCAACGGCTGAGCGCAACCGTGCGGAGGCAGAAGCTCTCCTGGCAGAGCAGCGCCGCGTACTGGATGAAGCTCGCGCTGAATCCAAAGCGATCATCGACCGTGCTACCAAGCAGGCGTCTGATGAAGCTAACAAAATCGTGGCAGAAGCTCAGGCTGCATCCGAACGTCTGAAAGCGGACGCAAGCGCTGAACTGGCACGCGAAGTAGAAAAAGCAAAACTCGAACTGCGTGAGCAAATGACAAGTCTTTCCGTACTCTTGGCTTCCAAGATTATCGAAAAAGAACTGGACGAAGCAGCGCAAAAGTCCACTGTTGACAAATTCCTTGCTCAAGTAGGAGATCGCCTATGAGTAGCGCAGTAGGGAAGCGTTATGCTCGCGCTCTCTTTGAAGTAGCGAGCGAGCGTGGCAAGATCGATCAGGTAGAAGCAGACCTTGGTGCGATCGTGCAGGCTGTGGAAGGCAACGAAGATCTGAAAAAGATCATGCAGCACCCGCACATCGCGGCAGATGCAAAGGGCAAACTGGTTGAAGAACTGTTCAAAAACCATGTAGGGGAAGAGAGCTTCAACTTCCTGAACGTCTTGATTGACAACGGACGGGAAGTGCAACTGTCTGACATCTACAGCTCCTTTGTACAATTGGCAAACGAAGCGCGTGGCTATGCAGATGCTGTCGTCACAAGCGCGAAGCCGCTTTCTGAAGAAGAACAGGCGGAGCTGGCTGAGAAGTTCGGCCAAACAGTAAAGAAAAAGCTGCGGATGACAACGGTGGTAGACCCTTCGATTCTCGGCGGCATTATTATCAAAATCGGCGACCGTCTGTACGATGGCAGCCTGAAAACAAAGCTGGAAACCTTTGCGCAAAAAGCGTAAAGCTCGGTCTTTAAGAAGTTGGATGAATGGGGTGAATTAAGTGAGTGCAATCAGACCAGAGGAAATTAGCTCCCTCATCAAAGAGCGGATCGCTAATTTTAAATCTGAAATCGAAGTTGTAGATGTAGGCACAGTCATCCAGGTAGGTGACGGTATTGCCCGCGTTCACGGTTTGGAAAAGGCCATGCAAGGGGAGCTCCTCGAGTTCCAAAATGGCGTAATGGGTATGGTACTCAACTTGGAAGAAGATAACGTGGGTGTCGTTATTTTGGGACCTTTCCGCGACATCAAGGAAGGCGACACTGTAAAACGCACCGGCCGCGTTATGGAAGTTCCAGTAGGGGAAGGGCTGCTTGGCCGCGTAGTAAACCCGCTGGGTCAACCAATCGATGGTCAAGGACCTATCGTAAATAACGGATACCGCCCGATCGAGAGCCCGGCTCCTGGCGTTATGGCGCGTAAATCCGTACACGAGCCGCTGCAAACCGGTATCAAAGCGATTGACGCGATGATTCCGATTGGCCGCGGACAGCGTGAGTTGATTATTGGTGACCGCCAAACTGGTAAAACAGCAGTGGCGCTCGACACAATCATCAACCAAAAAGGCAAAGACATGATTTGTATCTACGTAGCGATCGGTCAAAAGCAATCGACCGTTGCGAACATCGTAGAAACGCTGCGTAAAGCAGGCGCTCTGGAATACACCATCGTCGTTTCCGCTACAGCTTCCGATCCGGCGCCAATGCTGTACCTGGCTCCTTATGCTGGTGTTACGATGGCTGAGTACTTCATGTACAAAGGCGGACACGTTCTGTGCGTATACGATGACCTGTCCAAACAGGCTGCTGCATACCGCGAAATGTCCCTGTTGCTCCGCCGTCCTCCAGGCCGCGAAGCGTATCCTGGTGACGTATTCTACCTGCACTCCCGTTTGCTGGAGCGCGCTGCGAAACTGTCTGATGAACTGGGTGCAGGTTCCATTACTGCTCTGCCGTTCATTGAAACCCAAGCGGGTGACATTTCCGCATACATTCCAACCAACGTAATCTCCATCACGGACGGTCAGATCTTCCTGGAGACAGACTTGTTCAACTCAGGTCAACGTCCAGCGGTTAACACCGGTCTTTCCGTATCCCGTGTAGGTGGTGCCGCGCAAATCAAGGCGATGAAAAAGGTTGCAGGTCCGCTCAAGCTTGAGTTGGCTCAATACCGTGAGCTTGCTGCGTTTGCCCAGTTCGGTTCCGATCTGGACAAGGCTACCCAAGCTCGTCTGACCCGCGGTGAGCGCTTGATGGAAATCATGAAGCAAGGCCAGTTCGATCCAATGCCTGTTGAGAAGCAAGTTGCTTCCATCTACAGCGCGACTCGCGGCTACCTGGATGACATTCCAGTAGCAGACGTACGCCGCTTTGAGAAAGAGCTGCTGTCTTTCCTGGATTCCAACAAACCACATCTGCTGGAGCACATCCGCACTACGAAAGACCTCCCAGATGAAAAAGAACTGAACGCAGCGATCGAAGAGTTCAAAAAAGGCTTTTCGGTAACTCGCTAATCGTTAACCTGATAGACATCAGATGCATGCCGGGCCAATAAGCCCGGGCATGCGTCCTCAAGGTGGTGAAAACGAGTGGCAAAAGGAATTCGTGAGATTCGACGCAGTATTAAAAGTACCAAAAATACGCGCCAAATCACTAAAGCGATGAAAATGGTGGCGGCAGCGAAGCTCCGCCGCAACCAGGAGAAGGCTGAGGCAGCACGTCCTTACGCTGACAAGATCCAGGAAGTGATCGCCAGCATTGCGAGCGGGACATCCGGTTCCAAACATCCGATGCTGCAAAAACGTCCGGTGAAAAAGACTGGTTACATTGTCATCACTTCCGACCGTGGACTTGCTGGCGGTTACAACGCCAACATGCTTCGTAAAGTGGTTACGACCATCAACGAAAAACACAAGTCCAAGGACGAGTACGGCATTTTTGTAATCGGACGCAAAGGCCGCGACTTCTTCAGAAAGCGGAACTATCCGGTTTTGGAAGAGGTGACAGGTCTGCCAGCCAGCCCAACCTTTGCTGACATCAAGAAAATTGCCAGTGCGGCAGTCCAGATGTTCGCAAACGAACAAATCGACGAGCTGTACCTGTGCTACAACAAGTTCCAAAGTGCAATTTCGCAAATACCGACCGTGAAACAATTGCTGCCATTGGAAGCTCCCGAGAGCAGCGAAGTGCGCACAATCAATTACGAGTATGAGCCGTCCTCGGAAGAAGTTTTGGCTGATCTCTTGCCAAAATACGCGGAAACACTGGTGTACAGTGCGCTTCTGGAAGCGAAGGCTTCCGAAGAAGGTTCCCGTATGACCGCAATGGGCAACGCGACAGACAATGCAACGGATATGATTAACCGTTACACCTTGAGCTACAACCGTGCCCGTCAGGCAGCCATTACACAAGAGATTTCCGAGATCGTTGCAGGTGCAAACGCACAGGCTTAAGCGGCAGTGAATAGCTCCCAATTTAGCTTTACAGGAGGGAAGAAGTAAGATGGCGAAAGGACGCGTGGTTCAGGTAATGGGTCCGGTTGTTGACATCGAGTTCGACCGTGGACACCTGCCTGCCATTTACAATGCGATCAAGATTCAACATAAAGCACAAAGCGCTGGCGAGCGCGACATCGACTTGACAGTTGAGGTTGCGACTCACCTGGGCGACAACATGGTTCGTACTGTTGCGATGTCTTCTACCGACGGTTTGGTTCGCGGTATGGAAGCCGTTGACACAGGTGCACCAATTTCCGTTCCAGTGGGTGCAGTAACCCTTGGACGCGTATTCAACGTATTGGGTGAACCAATCGACCAGCAAGAGCTCGGCGAGGTTGAGCGTCGTGACCCAATTCACCGCAAAGCTCCTGAGTTCGTAGAGCAAGCAACCAATGTTGAAATTCTGGAAACAGGGATCAAAGTTATTGACCTCCTGGCTCCGTACATCAAGGGTGGTAAGATCGGTCTGTTTGGTGGTGCGGGTGTAGGTAAAACCGTTACCATTCAAGAGCTGATTAACAACATCGCGCAAGAGCACGGCGGTATTTCCGTATTCGCTGGTGTAGGGGAGCGTACCCGTGAAGGTAACGACCTGTACCACGAGATGAAAGACGCAGGCGTTCTGCCGAAAACCGCGATGGTATTCGGTCAAATGAACGAACCGCCTGGTGCGCGTCTGCGCGTAGCGTTGACTGGTCTGACAATGGCGGAATACTTCCGTGATGAAGAAGGCCGCGACGTTCTTCTGTTTATCGACAACATCTTCCGCTTTACCCAAGCGGGTTCCGAGGTTTCCGCTCTCTTGGGCCGTATGCCATCTGCGGTAGGTTACCAGCCAACACTGGCTACCGAAATGGGTCAGCTGCAAGAGCGTATTACCTCCACCAAAAAAGGTTCTGTAACGTCCATTCAAGCGATCTACGTACCAGCGGATGACTATACTGACCCGGCTCCTGCGACTACGTTTGCTCACTTGGACGCGACGACCAACCTGGAGCGTTCCATCGCTGAGTTGGGTATCTTCCCTGCTGTTGACCCACTCGCATCCACTTCCCGTGCCTTGACTCCTGAAGTAGTTGGTCAAGAACACTACGATGTGGCTCGTGGCGTGCAAAAAATTCTGCAACGCTACAAAGAACTGCAAGATATCATCGCGATCCTTGGTATGGACGAGCTGAGCGACGAAGACAAGCAAGTCGTTGGCCGCGCGCGCCGCATTCAACGCTTCCTGTCCCAGTCCTTCCACGTTGCCGAGCAATTTACCGGTAACCCAGGTCAATACGTACCATTGAAAGAAACTGTTCGCAGCTTCAAGGAAATCCTTGAAGGTAAGTATGACCACCTGCCAGAGGGTGCGTTCCTCTACGCCGGTACGATTGAAGATGTGGTAGAACGCGCGAAGAACATGGCGTAAGACACCCTGGAAAGGGGAGACGAGTAAGTGAGTAAGATGACAGTTGAAGTCGTAACTCCTGAACGGGTTGTCTACAGCGGTCAGGCTGAAATGGTCATTGCTCGCGGCGTTCAAGGGGACCTCGGTATTTTGCCGAACCACATGCCGCTGGTAAGCCCGCTGAAAATAGCGCCAGTTCGGATCAAGACTGAAGGCGATAAAGAAGTAAAGATGGCTGTAAGCGGCGGCTTCCTGGAAGTGCGCGGCGATAAAGTAACCATCCTTGCTGAAACGGCTGAATTGCCGGGAGACATCGATGTTGAACGTGCGAAGGCAGCGAAAGCTCGCGCCGAAAAGCGTTTGGCAGAAAAATATGCCGAACTCGACGTTCAGCGTGCAGAACGTGCGCTGCAGCGTGCGATGGCACGTCTCGACGTAACGAAGTAAGCGTAAGCTTGCGATCCCCGCGCCCATGTGGCTGCGGGGATTTTTCAGTTGCACGGCATGTATGGTGATACATGCTTGCAGGGCATGATATTTCCAGTTGGTAATTGCCTAACGTTTCTGTGTATAATAGACCTAATGCCCTGCCGCCGGACTTGAGGTTTTTGCAACAGCATAAGGGGCGGCACTGGCTTTCTGGAATTAAAGGAGAGTGTAACTGATGCAAACCATTCGCGATATTCGCCACAATCAGGATGGCGTAGTGATTCCTAGCGGCTTTACGGCCAATGGCTGGTCGAGCGTGCTGTCGCATGAAATGAATGTCCTGTTTCAATCCATGTGTCTAGTCGTAACAGAGTACGAGACAAAAGCAGAGATGGAAAAAGCACTGGATGAAATCGAAGCGTTGAAAGGCACGTTTTCCGAGCCTGTGAAGGAAGCTTTCAAATCAGAAGCGGACTACGAAGGCTACGTCAACCTCCTGAACCGCTTCAAAGCGTTCCTGAAACGCTCCGATTATGACTACCCGACCTCCCGTGCGGAAGCCATTCAGCTTTTCGTAAAATGGGGTCTGGTGCTCGACAAAGAGGACGTATGGGATGTCCCTGTCTATCCGTTCCCGGATGCCTCCCAGCTGTTCAAGCTGAGTGAGGTTGAATCGCTTGCCTTGGCGCATGTGAAGCTGGAAGCGCTGGTACACCCTATTTTCAGCCGTCTGGTCATGCATCTGCATGAGCGCGACGAAAATACGTTCAGCATGTCCAAGGCAGAAATGAAAGAAATCCTGAACACCAACGATCAAATGCTTGCTGAGGTTTTGATTAAGCTGACCCCGTACATGGAAGAAGCAATCGAGAACATTCTGGAGCTGCCAGATGATGAGAAGCTGAACTTCACCATTGTGTGGGAACGCATTTACGAAGATTTCCTTGGTCAGCAGTTTTCAAGCAACGTTCAATAATGAATGAACACGAGAGCCAAATCGGGCATTTTTGTTTGGCTATTATATGATGTCGGAAAAGCTTAGAGAGATTTCTCTAAGTTTTTCCCTTTATATGGCAATACAGGAAGGCTTTCGTTAGACACTCAATTGGCAATTTGTTATAATGATAAAGGTATTTTTTTCTAGCAGTATCGACCTGCGACAACGTTCATACCTTCATCTGCGATGCTGCGAGCAATATCCCTTTGATGAGGTGACTACTTCTTCTGGAGGGCAGCGCAAGACAGATTCAAATCTTTCTTACGAGCGGAGGGAACGTGGGTGAATGAGATCTATACCAACAATTATGTTATTGTCGCGATCTTTTTGATTCTGGGTGTGTTGTTGCCCGTGGCTACAGTCAGTTTCGTTGGTCCACTGCTGCGTCCAAAGAAACCGACACGGGAAAAGCAAACCACTTATGAAAGCGGTAACATTCCTGTTGGTGACAGCTGGGTACGCTTCAACGTAAAGTATTACATTTTCGCCCTCTTGTTTGTCATTTTTGATGTAGAGACGCTCTTTCTGTACCCGTGGGCCGTCGCTTACAAAGAGCTGGGGCTGTTCGCCCTGGTCGAGATGGTCATCTTTATAGCCTTGCTGGTAGTAGGGTTGATTTACGCGTGGAGAAAGAAGGTGCTGGAATGGAACTAGACTTGACAAGCATTGCGCCTGAATTGCAAGAAGAGCTGGAACGCAACGTCATGTTTACGACATTGGAAACGGTAAAAGGCTGGGTCCGCAGCAACTCGCTCTGGCCGCTGACCTTTGGTCTTGCCTGTTGCGCCATTGAAATGATGGGAACAGGTGGATCGCGCTACGACCTGGACCGATTCGGCGTGATCTTCCGCGCCTCGCCAAGGCAATCGGATGTCATGATCGTTGCCGGTACCGTTACGAAAAAAATGGCGCCGCTGCTGCGCCGTTTGTACGACCAAATGCCCGAGCCGAAGTGGGTGATCGCCATGGGGTCCTGTGCGACGGCAGGAGGCCCTTACGTACGCTCGTACAGCGTGGTAAAAGGTGTCGATCAGATCGTTCCTGTCGACGTATATATTCCGGGCTGTCCGCCTAATCCGGCTGCCCTGATTTACGGAATCAACAAGCTCCAGGAAAAAATTCGCTATGAAGCGAAGACTGGGAAGCGGGTGACCAGTCAATGAGTGAAGAAAAACGCAAACCAACGCCGGAAGAAAAGGCGAAGGCCGCCGCTGAAGCCCGTGCCAAGGCTGAAGCTTTGCGAAAATTAAGAGAACAGGGGGCGCAGGCTCCACAGGGGGAAAAGGAAGCGGAAGAAGTTCCGGTACAAGCCCAGGCCGCAGAGCCACAGGCAAAAGCCGAACCAGCCCCATCGTCGAAGCCCATCTCGGAAATGACACCAGAGGAAAAAGCCGCTGCGAAAAAGGCCGCCGCTGCCGAGGCGATTGCAAAGGCCAAGGCCGCGAAAGAAGCGAAAGAAGCGAAAGAAGCCGGAGCAGAGTCAGCCCCAGCGCCGAAGCCTTTCTCGGAAATGACGCCAGAAGAAAAAGCCGCCGCGAAAAAAGCCGCCGCTGCTGAAGCGCTGGCAAAAGCAAAAGCTGCGAAAGAAGCCAAAGAGGCTGCCCAGCAGGCTGATGCTGCTCCGACAGCATCCGGTGCAGACGCAGAGGCGAAGGCCAAAGCGGCGGCTGCTGCAAAGGCCAAGGCCGCTGCCGCAGCTGCAGCGAAGGCGAAGGCCGCGAGGGAAGCAGGCGGACAGGCAGCAGATGGCGCAGATGCCGACGCCAAGGCAAAAGCAGCCGCCGCTGCGAAAGCCAAAGCAGCAGCCGCCGCAGCAGCGAAAGCGAAAGCCGCGCAGGGAGAATCCCCAGCTGCGGAAGAAGCGCCGAAAGCTCCTTCCAAAAATCAGCCGTATCTCGACAAGTACGTGCAGCGCATTACAGAAGTGTTTGGCAAGGAAGTGCTGGAGGCTGCCTACATAAACGAGCTGGGCAAGGAAGTTCCGACACTGGTCATCAAGACAGAGCGTTGGCATGAAATCGCCCGGTTTTTGAAGGAAGACGAGCCACTGGCATTCGATTACTTGTCTGATTTGCACGGCGTCGATTATGAGGACCGGATGGAGGTTTACTACCACTTCTACTCCTACATAAACCGACAAAGTCTGGCCGTAAAAGTCAAAACAAACCGGGAACAGCCATCTGTGCCATCGGTTATGGATCTATGGCATGGCGCAAATTGGAACGAGAGAGAGACTTTTGACTTGTTGGGGATTCATTTCCCGGGACATAAGGATTTGCGTCGAATTTTGCTGCCGGATGATTGGGTAGGCTATCCGCTGCGAAAAGATTACGTGCAATACGACGAGGAGGTTTAACAGATGAACCAAAACATCCTCACAACAAATGTCGATACCTCTCCTGAAACGGGCATTCGCACGGAAGAAATGCTCTTGAACGTCGGGCCGCAGCATCCGAGTACACACGGCGTTTTTCGTCTGGTTGTCAAAATTGACGGGGAAACCATCAAGGAAGCCATTCCGGTGATGGGCTACCTCCATCGGGGAACCGAAAAGCTGGCCGAAAACTTGAACTATACGCAAATCATTCCCTACACAGACCGGATGGACTACGTGTCCGCCATGACCAACAACTACGTCTTCTGCCACGCGGTAGAAACCATGATGGGATTGGAAATACCGGAGCGTGCCCAGTTTTTGCGGCTGATTGCCATGGAGCTGAACAGGGTAGCGAGCCACCTGGTCTGGTGGGGAACGTACCTGCTTGATATTGGCGCGATGGGGCCGTTTCTGTATGCGTTCCGCGATCGGGAAATGATCCTCGACCTGTTCAACGAGCTGTGCGGGGCGCGGATGACCTTTAACTACATGCGGATTGGCGGCGTGAAATGGGATGCCCCTCCAGGGTGGATCGACAAGGCCAAGGAATTCGTCCAGTACATGAAGAAGGAACTCGGCAACTACCATAAGCTGGTGTCGGGAAATGAAATTTTTATCAACAGGATCAAAGGCATCGGCAAATTCGACACCAAGACGGCGCTGGACTACTCGCTGTCCGGAGTCATGCTCCGCTCTACCGGAGTCAAATGGGACTTGCGCAAGGATGAGCCTTACTGTATCTACGATCGCTTCGACTTTGATGTTCCGACTGCCACAGAGGGAGACTGCATGGCTCGCTACCAGTTGCGGATGGCAGAGATTGAACAGTCGCTGCGCATTCTGGAGCAGGCTCTGGAGCAATTCCCGAGCGAGGGAGAAGTCATCGGCAAAGTGCCGCGCGTCATCCGTCCGCCAGCCGGTGAGACATATGTGCGCATCGAAGCACCGCGGGGAGAGATTGGCTGCTATATTGCCAGCCAGGGCAAGGATAAGCCATGGAGAGTGAAATTCAGACGCCCGTCCTTTACCAATCTGCAGATTCTGCCCAAATTGTTGCAGGGCGAAAACCTTGCCAACATGATCGCGATCCTGGGCAGCATCGACATCGTGCTCGGGGAGGTTGACTGTTGATGAACGAGCTTCTGCAGCAAGCCCCCTCGTGGGGAAACACGCTCTGGTTTATCGTGGCGGCGGTGCTCCTGCTGGCTGTCCTGCTGGGATTTGTAACGTATGCCATTTACTTCGAGCGAAAAATAATCGGCTGGATGCAGCTGCGAATCGGTCCCAATCGGGTAGGACCGCTGGGGCTTTTGCAAACCGTTGCTGACGTTACCAAGCTTCTTCTGAAAGAAGATACGCGTCCGCAGCATGCAGACAAAGCGCTGTTTACGCTGGCGCCCATTCTCGCCTATGCGCCTGCCTTCGGGGTTCTCGCCGTCATGCCGTTTACAGAAAGCATCCAGTTTGCCGACTTGGGCATCGGCCTTCTGTACTATATCGCTCTGTCGGGAATTACCGTGCTGGGCGTAATTACGGCGGGCTGGGCGTCGAACAACAAGTATTCGCTGATCGGCGGTCTCCGCTCTGCGGCGCAGATGATTAGCTATGAAGTGCCACTCGTCATGTCCGTGGTGGGCGTTGTCATGCTGACGGGCAGCATGAATCTCAGGGAAATTGTCGAGGCGCAGCGGGATGTCTGGAATATCGTTCCGCAGTTTATCGGCTTTGCCGTCTTTCTTGTAGCGGCCCAGGCCGAGCTGAACCGCACGCCTTTTGACTTGCCGGAGGCCGAGTCCGAGCTTGTGGCAGGCTACCACGTCGAATATTCCGGCTTCCGCTTTGCGATGTTTATGCTGGCGGAATACGTGTACATGTTCGGGATGGGGACGTTGATTACGATTTTGTTTTTGGGCGGCTGGCTGCCCATTCATCCGGCTTTGGACTTTATCCCGGGAATCGTCTGGTTTGTCCTCAAGTTCTCGCTGTATATCTTCCTTCAGTTCTGGCTTCGGGCTACAATGCCGCGCTTGCGGGTCGATCAGTTGATGTCGTTTGCCTGGAAAGTTCTGCTGCCAGTGGCCTTGTTCAACATTTTGCTCACGGCTGTCGTCATTTCCTATCAAAACGGCATGTTCTAAGCTTCGCGGCCAAGAGGCAACTGCCAGATGTCCCACGTTTATACGGTCGGCAAGGCGAAAGACAAGTTCTCAATTTCTGAGGGGTGACATACATGCTTGGACTGGCCAAAGGCCTGGGGTACACATTTAAAAAGCTTACGGAGAAAAAAGTAACCCATTTTTACCCGGACGTGCCTTTTCCCATGCCGCCGCGCTTTCGCGGCATCCAGCACTTTTCCCCGGAAAAATGCATCGTGTGCAACCAGTGCGCGCGCATTTGTCCGACAGAGTGCATCCAGTTGACAGGAAGGCCCCATCCGGATCCGGAGAAAAAGGGGAAAATCATCGATACGTACGATATTAACTTCGAATTGTGCATCCTGTGCGATCTTTGTACAGAGGTTTGCCCGACCGAAGCGATTGTGATGACCAACAACTTTGAGCTGGCTGTATACAGCAGGGACGAACTGTACAAAGACCTGAAATGGCTGGATGACAACAATACGAACGTCAGGGAGGAGAACTAGCATGACTGGCGAATTTGTAGCCTTTTTTATCCTGTCTCTCCTGACGATTGGCGGCGCTGTTTTCATGATTAGCTTTACGCGAGTCGTTCACATGGTAATCTCGCTCGGGGTTACGTTTATCAGCATCGCCGGACTGTTCGTTTTGCTTGGAGCGGAGTTCGTAGGCGTAGCACAGGTGCTGGTTTACTCCGGGGCGATTTCCATCCTGATGCTGTTTGGCATCATGCTGACCAAGCACGATGCCCAGGATGAAGGAACCGGACGGACCTGGAAAAACCGCTTTATCCTGCTCTTTGTCGTCGGACTGTTTGGTCTGTTGTTCTGGGGTGTGCAAAACACGCCGTGGCCGGGACCTCCGCCGCAAGCAGCATCGTCTGTGAGCAACGCCAAAGAAATCGGACTTGAAGTATTCACCAAGTACGTCATTCCGTTCGAGCTGTTGTCCGTACTGCTTTTGGTCGCATTGGTCGGTGCGATCATCATGGCAAAAAAGGAGGGGGATAACGAATGACAGTAAGCATTACCTCCTATTTAATGGTCGCGCTGATTCTGTTTTGCGTCGGATTGTACGGAGCGCTGACAAAGCGCAACGCGGTTGTCGTGCTGCTTTCGATTGAGCTGATGCTGAATGCGGCCAATATCAACCTGATTGCCTTCTCAAAATACGGCTTGTACCCGGCTGTAGCCGGACAAATTTTTACCCTGTTCTCCATGACGGTGGCGGCGGCCGAGGTCGCGGTAGGTCTGGCAATCCTGATTGCACTCTACCGCAACAAGGAAACCGTCAATGTGGATGAAATGAACCAAATGAAACGATAGATGGAGACCTGATAAGGAGGACAAAGATGGATACTTTTTTGCACTACGCCTGGCTGATCCCTCTGTTTCCGCTTCTTGCTTTCATCGTGATCGTTTCATTTGGTCGACAGTTGAAAGAAGGAGCGGCCATCGTCGGCATCGGGCTGACGGCTGTTTCTTTTGGAATCGCAGTGCTCACCTTCTGGCAGAGATTCCGGGATGGCGGAGGAGACTACAACTACGTGGTAGATTGGCTGCAAGTCGGTGACATTGTCATCAACATGGGCTTTGAGGTAACGCCGCTCAATGCCATGATGCTGGTCATCGTGACCTTGGTCAGCCTGCTGGTTCAGATTTACTCCAAAGGCTACATGCACGGTGACGAGCGTTTTCCGGTGTTTTACCAGTACCTGGCGCTGTTTACGTTTTCCATGCTCGGTCTGGTCATTTCGCCGAACCTGTTGCAAGTGTACATTTTCTGGGAGCTGGTCGGTGTCTGCTCCTTCCTGCTCGTCGGCTACTACTACTTCAAGCCGGAAGCGAAGGCTGCGGCCAAAAAGGCATTTATTGTCACACGGATCGGCGACCTTGGACTGTTTATCGGGATTTGTCTGCTGTTCTGGTGGACAGGAAGCTTCGAGTACGCGGCGATTTTTGAGAGCGTGGCGCTCGGACGTCTGGAGCCTTGGATGATTACTCTTGCCGCGATTCTGATTTTTGTCGGGGCAATCGGAAAATCAGGCCAATTCCCGCTGCATACATGGCTGCCTGACGCGATGGAAGGTCCTACGCCAGTGTCTGCCCTGATCCACGCGGCGACGATGGTCGCAGCCGGGGTGTATCTGGTGGCGGCGACGTATCCGCTGTTTATCGCCTCGGAGACAGCGCTGACAGTCGTGGCCTATGTGGGAGGCTTCACAGCAATTTTTGCCGCTTCCATCGGTTTGACGCAGCGTGACATCAAGCGCGTGCTGGCGTATTCCACCGTCAGCCAGCTGGGCTACATGATGATGGCGCTCGGCGTTGCCGGAGCTGCCGGTTATGTAGCCGGATCGTTCCACCTGATGACACACGCCTTTTTCAAAGCGTTGCTCTTTCTCGGAGCGGGTAGCGTCATTCATGCCGTACATACGCAGGACGTTTTCGAGATGGGTGGCTTGTGGAAAAAAATGCCTGTTACGGCATTGACCTTTTTGATCGGCTGTCTGGCAATCGCGGGGATTTTTCCGTTCGCCGGGTTCTGGTCGAAGGAAGCAATCCTGGGCGCTGTGTACGGAGCGCATCGCTATGATCTGTTGGTCATTGCGCTCGTTGCCGCTTTCTTTACGGCATTCTATATGTTCCGACTGTTTTTCCTCACGTTCGCCGGAAAGGCCAGAGGCAAGCACGAAGCGCACGAGTCGCCAGCTGTCATGACTGGTCCGCTGCTGATTTTGGCGCTGCTCGCTGTGGTGGCTGGTTTTGTAAACACGCCTTACGCTCCGCTGCTGTCTGACTGGCTCCTGTCTACAGACACGGGAACGGCGATTGCAGGCATTTTTGGAGAGGGATCAGAGCATGCGGCAGCATGGCTGCAAATCGTGGCGCTGCTCATCTCGGTGCTCGGCGTCATTTTGGCCTATCTGATGTATGGCAAAAAGTCGATTCCTTCGGACAGCATTCCCGAGACGATGCCGTGGCTCTATCAACTCTCTTACCGCAAATACTACGTGGATGAGCTGTATCACCATGTCGTTGTGCGGCCGCTCGGCTGGCTCGGCGTAATCCTGAACGGCTTTGACAAGTACGTGGTGGATGGCCTGGTCGGGCTGACAGCCAAGCTTTCACAGGGGATCGGCTCTCTGCATGCGCGAGTGCAAAGCGGTCAGATTCAGTCTTACGGGGCGATGGTCCTGTTCGGTCTTTTGCTGCTGATTATTGCCATCAGTTTGACGGTCGAGGGAGGTGGACTCTTTGGATTCGGGCGCTAATATCCTTTTGTCGTCGCTGGTGTTTTCTCCGCTCCTGGCGATTCTTGTCATCGCCTTCATCCCGCGCAGCCGATTCGGGGCAATCAAGCAGGTTGGGGTACTGGGAACCTTGCTGCCGCTGATTCTGGCCTTCTGGATGTTCGGAGCTTTCAATTACGATACGTCCAATCTCCAGTTTGTCGAGCGTCACAACTGGATTTCCATCCCGATCGGACTTGCGCAGACGGGGACGGTCTTTGCCTTTGAAATCAACTACGAGCTGGGCGTGGATGGCATCTCGATGCCGCTGATCTTGCTGACGGCGATTATCGGCACGATGGCTGCAGTCGCTTCCTGGCAGATCAAAAAGCGGCTGAAAGAATATTTCATCCTGTTCCACTTGCTGCTGATCGGGATGCTGGGTGTGTTTGCCGCCGATAACCTGTTTTTGTTCTTCATCTTCTTCGAGCTGACGCTGGTGCCAACGTACTTCCTGATTGGCATCTGGGGCTACGGCGAGCGGGAGCATGCGGCAAACAAATTCCTTTTGTACAACGGAATCGGCTCAGGCATCATGCTTCTGGCCTTCATCATGATTTTCGTCGTCATGCGCACGCTGAATATGGACCAAATTGCTGCGATCCTGACGACGCCGGATCATCCGGTTACAGCTACGCTCACACCAGAGGTCCGGTTCGGGCTGTTCCTGGCGCTGTTTGTGGCTTTTGCCATCAAGCTGCCGGTATTTCCGTTCCATACGTGGATGCTGAAGGTACACGTACAAGCTCCGCCTTCCATCGTCATGATCCACTCCGGCATTTTGCTGAAGATGGGGGCGTATGGACTGCTGCGGATGGGCATCGGATTTTTCCCGGAGCAAGCCTATCAGTTCTCGACGTGGCTTGCGGTCTTGGGAATCATCAACGTCTTGTACGGAGCGGTTCTCGCTTTTGTGCAAAAAGATTTGAAGATGGTGCTGGCGTACTCCAGTATCAGCCACATGGGGATCGTACTGCTCGGCTTTGCGGCGATGAACTCGATCGGCTTTCAAGGCGCGATGTTCCAGGTTGTTTCCCACGGCTTTATTTCGGCACTGCTGTTCTTTTTGATCGGCGTCATTTGGGACAGGACACAGACGTCGACGATCAGCGAACTCGGCGGCTTGGCCAAATCCATGCCGTTTGCAAGCGGAATTTTCCTGGCTGGCGGGATGGCGTCGCTGGGTCTGCCAGGCATGTCCGGGTTTATCAGTGAGTTTTTCGCTTTCCTTGGGCTGTTCGGCCGGATGCCAGTGTTGGCCGCGATCGGGGCGCTCGGAATCGTGCTCACAGCCGTTTACCTGCTGCGGGCGATCCTGCGGACGACATTCGGCCCGATGCCAAGCCGTTTTACAGGTCTTGCGGACGCGCAGCCAATGGAAGTGATTCCGATGGTCGTGTTGCTCGGATTCATTATTCTCATCGGGGTGTACCCGGCTATTTTGGGCAATCCGATGCAGCAGGCCCTGAAAACGATCGTACCGATCGTAACGGGAATAGGAGGGTAATCCATGGACGTAAAAGATATTTTCTCATATGACTGGAGCTACCTTCTGCCCGAATTTATCATTCTCGGTTTTGCGACGATTTTGTCGCTCCTGGACCTGTTCGCGGGCAAGCGCCTTGGCAGGCAGGTGATCGGCTGGCTGTCCCTGGCGGGGGTAGTGCTGGCTATGGTGTTTGTCTTCGTCAACGTCAATGTACTTGACAAGCCGTACAGCTACATGGCGGACATGATTCGCGTGGATGACTACGGCAACGCGTTCAAGCTGCTTTTCCTGGGCGGGACGGCATTTGCGATCCTGATTTCTCTCTCGTATTTGAAAAAGGGAGAAGTTACCCATAAGGGAGAGTATTATTATTTGATGCTGACGGGTCTTTTGGGGGCGATGGTCATGGCGTCCTCGGCCGACCTGATTACGCTGTTCGTAGGTCTTGAGCTTTTGTCCCTGTCGTCCTACACGCTTGTCGGCCTGCGAAAAAGGTCGCTGCAATCAAACGAGTCGGCTTTCAAGTATGTCGTCTCGGGCGGAATCGCCACAGCCATTACGCTGTTCGGTATGTCCTATGTGTACGGACTGGCGGGAACAACCAACATTTACGAAATCTCGTTCCGCCTGGCGGAGGCTGGAATGGCCGGCTACCAGTTCCTCGTCTACATGGCCTTTGCCTTTTTGGCGGTCGGTCTTGCCTTTAAAATATCTGCGGCTCCCAACCATATGTGGGCACCGGACGTTTACCAGGGCGCTCCGACTCCAGTCACGGCGTTTTTGGCAGTTGTATCAAAAGCGGCAGGCTTCTCGCTGTTGTTCCGGGTTCTGCTGATCTCGTTCTTTAACGTCAACGACGGGGCAAACCGCTTCTTTTTCCAGGAAGGGAGCCTGTACCTTGGCGTGATGGCGGCAGCCTCTATGATTATCGGGAACACGATGGCGCTGCGGCAAACAAACGTCAAGCGCATGATGGCCTATTCGGGGATCGCGCAGGCGGGTTACTTGCTGGTGCCGTTCGTGCCGCCGACTACGCTGTTTTTCGGCGAAGTGATTTTCTATCTGTTCGGCTATTTGCTCGTCAGCTTCGGCGCTTTTGCCGTCATCATGGTAGTTACGCGCGAGCAAGGGACAGAGGAGATCAAGGGCTTCGCAGGCTTGTATCACCGCTCGCCGATTATGGCGATTGCGATGAGCATTTTCCTGTTGTCGCTGGCGGGCATTCCTGTCACCGCAGGATTCTTCGGGAAATTCTATCTGTTCATGGGCGCTCTGGCCCAGGAAAACTACTGGCTGGCAGCGATCATGATCGTGACAAGTGTCATTTCCTACTATTATTACTTCGGGATTATCAGGCAGATGTACATGCGTCCGGGAACGAGCGAAGCACCGCTCGCCGTGCCAAAGGGCATCTGGACTCTCGTTTTCGTCCTGGCTCTCCTGACGGTGTTCTTCGGAGCCTTCCCGGGTCTGGTTACTGACTACGTACAGCTTCATTTCAATCCGTCGTTTGACTTCGGGAACATGCTTCCTGTCGACTTTCAGTGATACTCGTAACGAAACGCCACATCATGTACAATAGAGGGGATAGCTCGCTTTCGGGCTGTCCCTTTTTCTTTTTCTCTGGTTACTGATTTGCAAGAGGAGGAACAACCATGCCGCAAGAAGTATACGGCGTATTGAGCATCGTCCTGTCGATTGTATTCATTGCACTCGCCTGGTGGGCGTTGCAATCATTTCGCTTTGAAAAGATCGTCAAGCATCCGCAGGGGGCGCAAGCCAAGCTGCTGCAAGTCCTTTTGTCGATCGTGATCGGCTATGAAGTTTCGCGCTTTTTCCTGGATTATTTGGGCTGGTCCATGAATTTCAGCAGCCTGTTTTCCTGATTCCCAAACTTCTGCCCATCCGCTGGTATATCCACCCAGTTTCATGTGCAAAATGAGAAGTACAAAGAGATACGCATGAACATGGGGAGAGGGTAAAAATGGGGAAATGGTCTGGCCTGCTTGCACTAGCTCTATTGCTGGCAGCATGTGCTGTATACTGGATGCCTGCGCAGGCGTCGGAAGCAAAACCTGTCGCGAGCAAGCTCATGCAAACGCTCGAAGAATCAGGAGCAACGGGCGTATCCATCCAGGTACGGGCACGCGTTCCGCTGGGAGAAGTGCAGCGCCCGGAAGAAGTCAAAGAGTTGGCACGGACATGGGCGAAAAAGCTGGAGATCCCTCTTTCCCTTGGCGGGGAATCGCGGAACAGCAACATTCTTATGTATCGGACTACATACATGCAAAACGGCGTTTCGGTTCGCTACGAAGTGGCAGGTGTTTCTAAAAATGGGGCATTTGACACATATCTAGTGCTGCACATATCTGGAAGCCGTGAATCCCTACTATATATTGAGCAGATACAGGAAACCTTCGCATCAGCCCTGAAAAATGCCGACTTTATTCCGCAAATTAGCACTTGTATTCGCGGATTGTACAATGTTAAGATGAGTGTTGACCAACAGAGGGGTAAAATTATGTCGATTTTTGCTACCCTTCAGGCAACAGAATTGGAACGTTTGCAAGATGAGACGGTTGTCAGTATTTCCGGACATACCCCTATGTGGGAACCATTCATCGCGTTAAACGGGCAAAAGATGAATCTGCAAGTGGCAACACACCGTGACAGTGGCAATGTTGGCACATGGGTCACTGTAGGTACGCCAATCATCACAGTGGAATATTAGCACGCGGAGGGGTACACATTGGATAAAATTATTGTCCGTGGTGGTAAGGCATTGACCGGAAATGTGAAAGTATCTGGCGCCAAAAATGCCGTACTCCCTATTATTGCAGCATCTATCCTGGCAGAAGAAGGAACATGCGTGATCTCGGATGTACCTGCTCTCGACGATGTCAGGACAATATGCGACCTCTTGAAATCGATGGGAATCTCCCTTACATATCATCATGAAGTGCTGACAATCCATGCTTCCGAGCTCACCAGCGTGGAAGCATCCTATGAACTGGTCCGCAAAATGCGTGCATCCTTCCTGGTAATGGGGCCGCTTTTGGCCAGAAAAGGACAGGCTCGTGTCGCTCTTCCAGGTGGTTGTGCCATTGGTACTCGCCCGATCGACCAACACCTGAAAGGGTTTGAGGCTATGGGAGCCAAAATCGAGATCGGACAAGGGTTTATTGATGCAAAAGTGGACGGGCGATTGAAAGGGGCAAAAATCTACCTCGATATTGCAAGTGTCGGCGCAACGGAAAATATCATGATGGCAGCGACTTTGGCCGAAGGCACGACCGTGATTGAAAACGCGGCGGAAGAGCCGGAGATTGTCGACCTCGCCAACTTCCTGAACAGAATGGGAGCAAAAATTCGCGGGGCGGGAACAGGCTCCATCCGCATTGAAGGCGTGGATAAGCTGAAGGGCTGCACGCATTGCGTCATCCCTGACCGGATCGAGGCAGGAACCTTCATGGTAGCCGCAGCGATTACAGGCGGAGATGTCTTTGTGGAAGGCGCAATTTGCGACCACCTGAAATCCGTCACTGCCAAGCTGCGGGAGATGGGCGTGGAAGTAGACGAGCAGGAGAACGGCATTCGCGTTCGCCGGACTGGTCCGCTCAAGGCGGTCGATCTCAAGACGCTGCCGTATCCAGGCTTCCCGACCGACATGCAGTCGCAAATGATGGCGCTTTTGCTTGTTTCCGAAGGGACAAGCATTGTCACCGAGACCGTTTTTGAAAATCGCTTCATGCACGTGGAAGAGTTCCGCCGCATGAATGCCAATATCAAGATCGAAGGACGCAGTGCGATTGTGGAAGGCGGCGCCAAGCTGACCGGAAGCAAGGTAGCCGCTACCGATTTGCGCGCAGGCGCGGCATTGGTGCTGGCCGGACTTGTGTCCGAGGGAGAGACGGAGGTTACAGCTCTCCATCATATCGACCGCGGGTACGTGAACTTTACGGAAAAGCTGCTGGCGCTCGGAGCAGATGTAGAGCGTGTAGGCCCAGAGGAGAAAAAGCGGGAAGCCGTAGTCCCGGAAACCATCAAGGTAAGCTTCTCTCCTAATTTTGCGTAACCAATGTGTCAGTCATATGACAAAAACGAAGATTCTCTGCAAAAGCAGGGAGTCTTTTTTTGTTTCCTCGCGACTCTCTGACTCTCTCGTTCTATGGGTCTATGGCAGGACATAGACTGAAAGTGTCTAGCACTTAACGGGGAGGATCACTGGATGAAACGCTACTTGCTCATAGGGTTTATCACTTTGCCGATCTTGCTCGTCTTGATGCCTGCCGCGCTGGTCTATCTGTTTGCACCCGCGCACGAATCAGCCGCCCAGCCAAACGCTGTCGTCCAGGGGCAGGACAAACCTACGATGGCCGCTGCTGACCCGCAGCTTTCCATCAAGGTCTACCGAACAGAAAAAAAGGTGGTGGAGACATTGCCGCTGGAAACGTACATTGCCGGGGTAGTAGCCGCTGAGATGCCTGCCGAATTTGAACTGGAGGCGCTGAAGGCCCAGGCGATGGCAGCCAGGACGTATATCGTGCGCAGGCTGAAGCAAGGGAAATTCGACGACGTTCCGGCGGGGGCACAGGTGCTGGATACCGTCCAGCATCAGGTCTATATGGATGAAGCACAGCGCCGCGAACGTTGGAAAGATCAATTCGAATGGAAAAACAGACGCATCGAGCAAGCTGTCCAGTCAACAGCGGGGATTGTACTGACCTACCAGGGAGAGCCGATTGATGCGACATTTTTTTCCACCAGCAACGGATTCACCGAAAACTCGGATGAATACTGGGAAAAGCCGATCCCTTATCTGAAAAGCGTAGCCAGTCCCTGGGACATCGAGTCGCCCCGTTATGAAGAAACCGTGGTCAAGTCGACGGCGGAGCTGGAAAAAGAGCTGGGTGTAAAGCTGTCGCAGGAGGCTTCCTCCAATGGAGCCTGGTACCGGATTGAGTCGCGAACGACAGGCAATCGGGTCGGCAAGATCAGCATTGGCGGCAAGGAGTTTACCGGACGGGAATTTCGCGAAAAACTCAATTTGAATTCGTCCTCCTTCACGCTGGAGCTAAGAGGAAATCAGGTCTTTATTACGACAAAAGGATACGGCCACGGAGTCGGCATGAGCCAGTGGGGGGCAAACGGCATGGCCAAGAGCGGAAAAACCGCCGAGCAAATCGTGAAGCATTTCTACCAGGGAATCAGCTTGCAGAATTACGCAAACGTCATGCGAGCCTAGCAAAAAAGATGCAAATTTTTACTTTTCCCTTCTCTCTCAGGTTTATTCGCCAAAATTCTGGCGATACTGAGGGATGAGGTGATGAATAAAATGGAAGATCAAAAAAATCAAAATCAACCGATTCCATTCAAGAAGGCAAGTGCCTGGAAAAAAGTTTTGGGCAAGAAGTGGGCGTTCCCCGCAATCTACATCGGAACCGCAGCAATCATTCTCGCTTTTGTGATGTGGTATCAGGGCAGCGTCATGGACACAGTCTCCAACATGACGAATGTCGCGGATGACGTGGCAGTGACAACTCCGGCGGCTCCTGAGACTCCAGAGCAAAACGAAGAAGCGGTGCCTGTGACAAGCGGCGCCCAACCGTTGGCATGGCCTGTAGGGAAAAACGTTCAGTACGAGCTGGGAATGGGTTACTACGATGAACAGGCGTCCAAAGACGAGCAGCAAAAAGCACTCGTCAAGTACGGCAACTCCTTCTACCCGCACACGGGAATTGATTTGAAAGCAACCGACGGCAAGAGCTTTGATGTAGTGGCTGCGCTCGCCGGAAAAGTCACCAAGGTGGAAAACGATCCGCTCGTCGGCAAAACCGTTGAAGTAGAGCACGCAGACAAAATGGTTACGGTTTATCAAAGCCTGGAAAACATCACAGTCAAACCGGGCGATGAAGTGACACAAGGCCAGGTCATCGGATCAGCCGGCCGCAGCGAGTATGAAAAGGACTTTGGCGTCCATCTCCACTTCGAAGTGCACGTGGACGGCAAACCGGTCAACCCTCAGCAATATTTGCTGCAAGCGGAAACGAAAAATCAATAATCACCGAAATAATGGAAAAGCACCTGCAAAATCAAGCGTTTTGCGGGTGCTTTTTTTGCTTTTGGTACAAACCGTGGAAAAAAGATGCGTCCGTGCTGGCTTGTCAGGCTTGGAAACGTAGAATATGTGTCCCCGCGCACCCATATATTGTATCAGACAATGTAGATACAAGGAGGCGAGTAATGTGCACGACTACATCAAAGAGCGGACCATCAAGATTGGCAGATATATTGTAGAAACGCGAAATACGGTACGGATGATTGCCAAAGAGTTCGGTGTTTCCAAAAGCACAGTGCACAAGGACTTGACGGAAAGATTGCCTGAAATAAATCCGGAGTTGGCCAACCAGGTAAAGGAAATTTTGGAATATCACAAAGCGATCAGACATTTGCGGGGAGGCGAAGCAACCAAGATCAAGTATAAGCGGCGCAGTAAAAAAGTCCGCGTAGAACAGGAGGAAGGCGTCCAATAAATAATTTTCTTGTCCTCTCACGTAGAAGAGCCTATGATATTAGATAGAAATGTAACTGGTAACAGGGAGGACCTTTCATGTTTGGCAAAGATATCGGGATCGACTTGGGGACGGCCAATGTCTTGGTGTATGTAAAAGGCAAGGGGATTGTCCTGGACGAACCATCTGTCGTGGCAATAGATAGTAATACAAGGAAAGTATTGGCTGTGGGGCACGAAGCACATCGCATGGTGGGCCGCACCCCAGGAAACATCGTGGCGATCCGACCTTTGCGCGAAGGGGTCATTGCCGATTTTGAGATTACGGAAGCGATGCTGAAGCACTTTTTGAACAAAATTGGCGGGAAAAGCATGTTTGCACGCCCGCGCATTTTGATTTGCTGTCCGACGAACATTACGTCTGTCGAGCAAAAGGCGATTCGCGAGGCGGCAGAGCGCAGTGGCGGCGCAAGACAGGTGTTTATCGAAGAAGAACCGAAAGTGGCTGCAGTAGGGGCAGGAATGGATATTTTTCAGCCGTCCGGAAATATGGTAGTCGATATTGGTGGGGGTACGACCGATGTTGCGGTATTGTCTATGGGTGACATCGTCACGTCATCCTCCATCAAAGTAGCTGGAGACACATTCGATGTGGCTATTATGCGGTACATAAAAAATAAATACAAACTGCTGATCGGAGAGCGTACGGCTGAAGATATCAAGGTACAGATCGGAACTGTATCCGGCAGGCGCCAGGACGAAATGGACATTCGGGGCCGAGACATGGTAAGCGGCTTGCCGCAAACCATTACCATTAAATCGGTCGAAGTCCAAGAAGCCCTGGCCGAGTCGGTGAGCGCGATTGTACAAGCCTCCAAATCTGTTTTGGAACGAACACCTCCTGAGCTTTCTGCCGATATAATTGATAAGGGTGTTTTCCTGACCGGCGGCGGAGCACTTTTGCACGGTATTGACGAGATTTTGGCGGAGGAACTGAAGGTTCCTGTGCTGGTAGCGGAAGAACCGATGATGTGCGTAGCCAAAGGGACCGGAATGATGCTGGAATACCTTGACAAAGTACCAGCTCACTCGAATAAGCGATTATTCAGGAGGTAAGATGACGTGATTAGAGGCTTGTATACGTCTGCATCTGGCATGCTGGCCTTGCAAAACAAGCAAGAATCGCTGGCGAATAATCTGGCTAACATCAATACTCCTGGCTACAAGCAGGACATCGGTGTGATGCGAGCGTTTCCGGAACAGCTTCTCTCGCGCATGCGCGATTCGGAAGGACCTGAATTTCCAGGTGTTCCGAGTATGCCGGGACAGCCTGCGGTAATCGGACGGCTGCACACCGGCGTGTACATGTCAGAAGCACTCCCGAATTTTACACAAGGGGACATCGAGGAGTCGAACAATCCGTACGATGTCGCGCTCATGGACAACCTGCAGCCCGATCAGGACGGCAATGAACGCCGGCTGTTTTACAGCGTGGCACGCATTGAGGACTTGACGCAGCCAGCTGAGCCAGAGGATATCCGCTACACGAGGAACGGCAACTGGCGTGTGGACGCGGAGGGCTACCTGATGACGTCGGACGGATACTATATCCTCGACGACCAAAATCTGGCAATTCGGCTGAACGATCCGAACACCGGGATCAATGTCGGCCAGAACCTGAAAATCAATCAGGCTGGTGAGTTGCTCTACAGAAATTCGGAGGACGAAGAATACCAGCCGCTGCCCACTCATTCGCGTCTGGGCCTGAGTGTCGTGACAGATCCGAAGAAGCTCGCTCGCGAGGGAACGAGCGTTTTCCGCTATGAGGGAGACATAGAGGTACAGTCAATCGAGGATGCGGAAGCGGAGGATCAGGTTGCACTGGCAGCCGGGGAGTACAATACGCCTGCCATTACAGGGCGATACGGCTTGCAGCAGGGCTGGAGTGAGCGTTCCAATGTAGACCCGGCACAAACGATCACAAGCATGATGAGCGTGCTGCGTGCGTATGAGGCGAATCAGCGGGTAATTACGACGATTGATGGCACACTGGACAAGGCCGCTAATGAAATCGGACGGGTAAATGGATAATAGGAGGTAGTAACGATGCAGTCGCTTCACATATCTACATCGGCTATGCGCGGCATTCAGCAGGCGTTGGACAATACGGCCAACAACCTGGCGAATATTGATACAGTCGGCTACAAGCGCAGGACGGCGTCGTTTTCCGAGCTTCTCTCCGATTCGATGACGGATCAGCCTGCCATGGACAATCAGAATCGCAGTTCGGCCGCTGGCTTGCGTATAGGCAGTGGTGCTCGCCTTGGCATGACCAGGTTGGATCTCGCCCCGGGCAGCATCGAGGAGACCGGAAAGCCGACAGACGTGGTGATTGAAGGGCAAGGCTATTTTCTGGTGACAAAGAAAATCAAGGATGCAGCAGGAGAGATAATTCGGGAAGAAAGTCGCTTTACGCGGGACGGTTCTTTCAAGATACAATACGATGATGACGAAGGCGGCTATGTGCTGCATACGACATCCGGACATATTCTCACGGACGAGAACGGTGTGAGCATCGTTTTGCAGGAGCCGATCGAAGACATTAAAATTACGCCAGACGGCGAGATTTCTGCCAATGGAGATACTTTCAAGATCGGCGTCTGGAAAGTGGACAACCCGGATCAATTGCAGCAGGTAGGGCAAAATTTGTTTGATGCCGAGCTTGATACCGAGGAAAACCCGATGGCCAAGTATGAGAACGCCATTGAACTGCGCGTTGCCAAACTGCGCCAGGGGGCACTGGAAGGCTCCAACGTGACGATGACACAGGAAATGTCCCAGCTGGTGAACATTCAGCGCGCCTACCAACTGAATTCGCGGGCGATTGGCATCAGCGATCAGATGATGGAGATTGCCAACTCGCTGCGCAGCAGATAATTCATACAAACAGGGATGACGGAGGAGAGGAGCATGGACCAAGGGAAGGGCAGAAGGTTCCCGCGTGATATCGAAGAGGTCAGGAAAAAGCCGAAAGAGCGGGAACGGAGCGGCAGAAACTGGCGAGTGACGGTTGCCAAACTTGTGCTGGTCCCAATCCTGTTGTTTTTCTCTCTCGTCATCGGTTTGGTGATCGGCTACGGAGTAGTGGGCAACAAGCCGGCGGCGGAAGTATTTGACCTTGGGACGTACAAGCATATGTGGGACTTGCTTTTTGCGGATACGTAAGCAACGGAAGAAAAGAGCAGGTTGGACAAGCCCGGACCGAATGGTTGGGGCTGCCTGTTTTTTTGCGGGACTTGTTGCACAGTTTGTCCACAGAGTATAATAGATCGAGTGGTTGAAAAAGGAAGCGACGATTTATGCTACGGAGGGATGTCCGTGAATCTTCCTAATTTGCTTACGATCTTTCGCATCGTGCTCATCCCTTTGTACCTGTATGTTTTTTTCTCCGGGGTTCCTTTTCACGTCGAAATCGCTCTGGGCATCTTGATTTTGGCGGGGATCACGGATATTGCAGATGGGTACATCGCGCGGAAACATAAGCTTGTGACCACAATCGGAATGATGTTGGACCCTCTGGCAGACAAGTTAATGATGTTGGCGGTGATCGCCTCGTTGTTTTTGACAGAGCGAATCAGCGCGTGGGCCGCCCTGTTTTTCTTTATGCGTGATCTGGCCATGATAATAACAGGCGCCATTTACCACTTCCGGGGCAAAAAAACGGTACCAGCAAATGCATACGGCAAGTTGACAACAGTTCTTTTGTATTTGGTCATACCGCTTGTCATGTATCGCTATCAATACAGCGAAGCAATATTGTGGACGGTAATCGCGTTCTCGTTTATCACGAGCGCGATCTATTTAGGGAAGTTTCGGCTGTTAAACCGCACGTAAGGGATGAATAAAAGAGCACTTCCCGTTTGGGGAGGAAGTGCCCCTTCTATTTCAACCCCGCTCTGCCGACTTGGCGGAGGCGGGAGTTACGTTTATTCTCAGTTTGCTGACTGGACTTCATACACGGACAAGCCCAGATAAAGTATGGAAATGGAGCGATCAAACATGGAATTCAAAGCACCGCTTGATATTATGCAAATCCAGGAAATCATTCCGCACCGCTATCCGTTTTTGCTGGTGGACAAAATTGAAGAGCTGGAGCAAGGAAAACGTGCAGTCGGGATCAAGAATGTGACAGTGAACGAGCCGTTTTTCCAGGGGCATTTTCCTGGCTATCCGGTCATGCCTGGCGTCCTGATTGTCGAAGCGTTGGCGCAAGTCGGAGCTGTCGCTATCCTCAGCATGGAGGAGCATCAAGGAAAAATCGGGCTGTTTGCCGGCATTGACGAGTTTCGTTTCAAGGATCAGGTGAAGCCTGGCGATACGCTGACGCTGGAAGTAGAGCTGACACGCGTACGCGGTTCGGTCGGCAAAGGGCACGGGAAGGCCAGCGTAAATGGGAAAGTGGTCGCAGAGGGCGGACTGATGTTTGCCTTGACGGCAGGAAATAAAGCACATTCATGATATTCTTGAATGTGCTTTTCTTTTCGGGTAGAATGGCTAGTGGGCAACTTATATATTGAAGGTGAAAACATTGACCAAACAGGTCGCAAACATCTTGGGTGTGCCATTCTCGACTCGCGGCTTTCGCGAGACAGTCGCATATATAACAGAGCGCATTGAAAACGGCCAAAAGACCCATGTCGTAACGGCCAATCCGGAAATCGTCATGCTGGCGAGAGCGGATCGCGCTTTTCAATCGATTGTGGAACAAGCCCATGTGGTTCCCGATGGAATCGGCATTGTCTACGCTGCCAAATGGACGAATCAGCCAATCCGCGAGCGCGTTACCGGCGTGGAACTGCTGGAAGCGTTGATGGCAGAAGCGAACGAGCGCCAGTGGGGAGTCTACCTGCTCGGTGCCAAGCCCGATGTCATCAGTCTGGCAGCGCAAAAGCTCGCTGCTCGCTACCCGAACGCGCGCATCGTCGGATACCGGGACGGATATTTCCGGGAAGAAGACGAGGAACGCATCGTGCAGGAAATTGCCGAGGCGAGGCCGGAGCTTTTGTTCGTCGCACTGGGTGCGCCCAGACAGGACCAATGGATGGTGAAGTACCGCGATCGCCTGAATGCCTCCCTGATGATGGGGGTAGGCGGCAGCTTCGATGTCATCTCCGGAAAAGTAAAACGAGCGCCGGAAATTTGGCAAAAATTGCACTTGGAATGGTTTTACCGACTAGCTTCTCAGCCATCTCGCTGGAAGCGTCAGCTGGCTATTCCCCGGTTTGTATGGACCGTATTGAAAGAAAAATGGAGTAGCCGTTCCTAGATGCATCCGTAGAGAGGAGAACAGTCGATGTCTACATTAATCCTTGGATTTTTGACTTCGCTGATCGTATCGTTTATTGCGACACCGTATGTAAAAAAACTGGCTGAAAAGATCGGGGCGGTAGACGCTCCCAACCAGCGCAAGGTACATACGCGAATTATGCCCCGCATGGGCGGACTGGCTATTTACCTGGGCTATCTGGCCGCTTTCTTCCTGTTTGTTCCTTACGCCAGCATGTCGGAAATGCTGGGAATTTTCATTGGAAGCACCATCGTGATGGCTGTAGGCATGCTGGATGACAAATACCAGCTCTCACCGAAATGGAAGCTGATCGGTCAACTGATCGCCACAGCGATTGTCGTCATCCCGTTCGGACTGAAAATCGGCGTCGTCAATCTGCCGTATTCGGGCAGTATTGACTTTAGCAGCGGCTGGCTTTTCTGGCTGGCTATTCCGATCACGATGTTCTGGATTGTTGGTGTAACCAACGCCGTCAATCTGATCGACGGCCTGGATGGCTTGTCCGCAGGCGTCTCCGCTATCGCGGCAGGTACGATGGGCGTCATGGCTCTGCTGATGGACGATTACAAGGTTGCCACCTACTGCTTTGTGCTTTTGGGGGCGATTCTTGGCTTTCTTTACTTTAACTTTCACCCGGCCCGCCTGTTCATGGGCGACACCGGTTCCCTTTTCCTGGGCTTCAACCTGGCTGCACTGTCGATCATGGGCTTCAAGGAAGCGCTCTTCGTTTCCTTCATCATCCCGATCGTTGTGCTCGGCGTTCCGCTTTGGGACACGTTCTTCGCAATCGTGCGCCGCATCGTGAACAAAAAGCCGATCTCCAGCCCGGACAAAGGCCACCTGCACCACTGCTTGCTGAACATGGGCCTGTCCCATCGTTCCACTGTACTTACGATCTACTCCATCAGCATCTTCTTCGGCACAATGGCGATCCTGCTCACAAAAACGACGAAGTGGACGACCATCATCGTCATGGTCGTACTCCTGATCGCTATCCATCTTGGCACGGAAATCGTCGGACTTGTCAGCCGCCGCCACCGCCCGCTGATTAATGCGTATAGACGGTTGAAGATCAAGCAGGCTGAGCAGGAGAGGCGGATGAATTAGAATATTAGCAAATGGAGCCACTGCATGTTTTATATGTAGTGGCTTTTTTTCACCATTTTTTAGGGGGAGGATACTTAAGTTGGGAAAGAAATTAGCCGATATAAAGAAAGGGAAAGGTCTAAGTCCATCTCGTTTTTAAACTGAAAATGGGACGAAAACTAGATTAGAATCATAAGGAGAGGTGAAGAGATGTTAAAGCCAATTCAACAATTCCGACGATGGTTGGCCGTGTGCCTAACGATGATGCTTGTAATTACAGGGGTGTTGCCGGCATTGCCTGTGTCTGCGGCACTGGGATCTAATTGGGACACGACAACAGGTGTTATTACGCCAGCAGCATATGTCGCTACGACGGGTAGTGGAAATGGGCAAAATTTTAATACGCCTATCAAGACAATCTCAAAACTAGTGTATGGAGTCCAACTGAACTATAAAGATAATTCCAAGAATGGACAAGGTGTTGACATTACGGTGGATGGCGTTCCACTCACCAATAATGTGCTTTTTTCTAACAACACCGTCACATTACCAGATTTTACTCTGAATAGTAGTGGTGCCGTCACAAAAGTTACGGTCAGACCAAAAGTAACGACAGATCCAACGAATGATACAGCAGAATTTTATTTCCAGTACGCTCCCAATCCAGCTGCTCCTGGAACAGGTCCGTTAAAGTTTGATAATACTGGTCAAGGTGAGCATGCTAGCGATCCGATAAAGGTAACGAACCGAACTGTATCAGGCCTTAAATACACATATGGTGTCGCAGCAGCAGTTGACAAGACACAGGCTGTTGAAGTACAGGTGAATGGGATTACCATTCGCACAGTGTATGGCGCTGGGGGGACGTTGCCCGATTTTGATCTGTCTCCTGGACTGAACGCCGTCCAACTCATTGCTTCTAATACAGGTGAGAGAGATGTTATTTATTATGAATACAACTCGCTGAACAGTCCAATCACGATTACGAACTTTTCTGGTGGAACAACTGCTTATAATCCAGTTGTCTATGGTGAGTCTACGATCAATATCACAGGTACCTATGGAAGCGGTGTGACAGGTAGCAGCCTGCGATTGAAAATCCTGACCAACAACGGAAATACGATCCAGGATTTGAGCAATACAGCGCCGTCCATTAGTGGCAGCACATTCACATTCAACAATATTAGCCTGAAACCAGGGCTGAATCAGATTTCTTTTTACGAAAAAGTAGGTAATGTTACGAAAGAACACTATCAATTTTTCGTGCAGTACAACAATACACCGCTCGTTAGTGACTTGAAAATTAATGATACGCCGTTAAACGATCCGAACGTTACGAGCAGTCCAACCTATATTACTGTACCGTCTTTGAATCGTTTGAGCTTGAACATGGACGGGAAAGCTCTCAACGCGGATACGGTTGAAGTGAAAAATCTGCGTACTGGAGATGTCGTAAAAACTCAGGTGAATCGTACCGGTTCATTTGGACTGAGCATTCCTTCGCAGATTGGTGAAAATACACTTGAAATTCGAGTTTATAATGAAAATAAAGAAGTAGGTACATTTGTACGGAAATTGCTGGTTACGACTACTTCAGCAGGTAGCTCCGATCAATTTTACAAAGTAAGCTTGAACGGTGTGGCGTTGCAGCCAGATCAGCAATCTGTGCTGAAAGGAGCAGCTACATCGCCAGCGATGACCTTAAATGGTTCGGCGTTGCTGAAGTTTGTGGACATTACAGGCCAGCAGTTATTCCAGGAGTTCAAGGTTACGATTTTCGAAGGAACAAATAAAACGGAATACACGGGTACTGATGGTGTAACATTCACGCCTATCGGAAATCCGCAAAGTGGTTTTACAGAATACGGTATTAGCCTTCCTGTACCAGGAGGAACGTTCCAGGACGGAAAAATTTACAGAATCGCACTGAGTTATCAATATCTCACCAAAGACTCTAGTGGTGCGGTTACGTCACCATCAGGCTATATTGGGATTGCCAACTACGAGTATGAATTTAAATATCTGGACAATACCAAACCAAGCTTTGAGCGAGTTACAAACTTGGCAAATGGTCAAATTCTGTCTCCAACAGCAGCGAATGTTATTGTGTCATCACCTTTGGAGTTGAAAGTTGAGACACAAAACATTCCTGGTAACCTTGAATTGAAATACAACAATCAGACATTAACAGCGAACCAAGACTATGTTATTGCATCAGGTGCAAACCAATTTACGATTACCCTGAAGAAACTGCCACAAGGTATTGGGAAGTTGGTCATTAACTATACAGGATCTCCTTCCACGTCAGTGGAGTATACTCTCGATGTCCGAATTACGCCGTATGCACAACTTACTTATGTTGACTCATCTGGACAAGTGCGAAGCTTCGAAGACGGATTCCAGGTGAAGAGTGAAAATGATATTCAGAACCTGGATGGGAAAGTATACAATTATGTTTTGACCGCTTCGAATATTGAAGCCACTTTGAATGGTGCTCCAGTTACTATTTCAAGCGTGGATACGAATAAGGGAACTTTCTCCATCCTCAAAAACCAGTTGACCTACAAAAAAGGGAACAACGTCTTGAAAATCACTTTGAAGGATGACCCTAAAACTGTATTTACCTACAATGTTTCTTACAACACTTCAAAGACGCCATCTGTTGAGGATGTTAAACTGGAAATTATCTCGAATGGTGATAAACAGGAGTTGACGAAAAAAGCTACAGACCCTGCTTATCGTACTGGAGCAAACTTCCTGAGTAGCTTGAGCTTTACAGTTAATGATGCTACGCATGTTTACATTGAGAAAAACGGGAAACGTATCAACGATTTCCGTTACAAGAGCGGAGACTGGGAGCAGGATACGACGAACCAGGAGTATGTGAATGCTCGATTGGAAGCGGCACTGAATAATGATCTGAGAGACCTGTACGATGACCACAACATCGATTCCTTGTCTCGCACCAAATTCGAAGGGACAATGAGCTCGAAGAAATACGGGGATCTTGTAGAGGAAGTTCAGGATGCAGTAACAGATGCGAAAGAACAGGAACAGAAACTGGCACTCTTCCCGTTGACCCTGAAAAAAGGTGGGACGACAGTTTATACGATCGTAGCAGAAGATGACAATGGTACTGTCATTCGCTACGACATCACTATTGAACAAAAGTATTCTAGCTGGGAAGTTCTTTCTCCGGTTAAAGCAAAAGAGACAGACCAGTACATCATTGTAAACAGTAATAGTGCTGTTGTAAAGGTATTCGCTGAGAATGCAAACAAAGTATTGTTTGGTAAAACGGAAGCGAAAGTAACAAATACAACGAATCCTGACTTTTATTACGATGATGAACAAGGAAAGACCATTCCAGAGACGTATTATGTATTTACATCGACAGTCTCCCTGAAAAAGGGCCTGAATACGGTGAAGTTCTCCGTAGTGGTGGGTGACAGTACGTACGATGATGAGATTAAGATTTACAACGCAAACTCTTCTGTAAACGGTGCTGAGTACCGCGACGTGTTGGGCAAGAAAGTATCGTTTAGCGTGTTTGATAAGCAGTTTGAATTGAAGTTCCCTGCAGGCACAGTCCTCCTCTCGCCGGATGATGGACGAGCGGGTCAAGAGGTTAAGAACCCGAATGGCGATATCTTTGTTGATATTCCGTTGTACTTCGGGATTGCTGATCGTACTACTGGTCAAGTAAATATTGCTGACGATAATTTGGAAGACAGGCTGGTTCTGGAATCGAAATTCAACTATGCTAGCCCGCTCTTCTATGTAGATGCAGGCGATACGCAAGCTCCATTTGGCCGTGATCCTTATTACGATGAAGGCGACGCGGAAGATTTCAAGAGCCGTTGGCAAGATAATCTGGTGCCGAGCCGTAGAGGAACGCTGACCATTAAATACGATCCCTCCATCGTAAATGCAGCAAACAACATTCTCACGGTTTTTTATCATAATGGGGATGAGTGGAAAAACATCGGTGGGGTTGTAAATACCGGTTCGAAGACAGTACAAGTTCCGTTTGCCGGATTTGGTTTCTACATGGTCATGAAAACGAGAGAGTCTTATGATGATGTGGTTAACCATGATTTTGCCCGGGATGCGATTGAAACACTGTACGCAAAAGGTATCATGCCTGCATACAGTGGAAGCAGCTTCGGAGCAAACCGAGACATGACCCGTGGCGAATTTGCTACGATGCTTGTAAAAGCGTTGGATTTGCCAATTAATGCTGGCCCTTACCGTGACAGCAATGAACGTGATCCATTAGAGCCAACATTCTCGGATGTACGTCCAAATCGTGATACATGGGATTATCAGTACAAGTACATCGAGACTGCTGCGCGGGCAGGCATTGTTCGGGGGAAACAACCAGGCTACTTCCGACCGGATGACTCCTTGACTCGTGAAGAAGCAGCGATCATGATTGCGCGTGCTTTGAACATGAAACTGGGGACACTTGAGGCTTCTCGAGTTGCTTTGAACAAGATGTTTACAGATGCAAAAGATATTGGCTACTATGCAGCGCCTTCTGTTCTTGTTGTCAGCAAAGCCAAGCTGATGAACGGCGAACCGAACGAAGTGGATGTGAAAAAGCCAACTTACAGTTTCAAACCAACAAACAACCTGACTCGTGCCGAGATGGCTGTCATCACAGTTCGTGTTATGGTTCAACTCAAAAAACTACCTAAGCAGTAGTTCACAATTTACGCGTGAATATTATATAGAAGAAAAAAGCTGAAGAGGCCATTCGCCCCTTCAGCTTTTTTCACATTCATGGCTGCAAACGCGCACCGTGACAAGTCCGCCGCCGCGCACTACTCACCCCCCACAGCCTCCACAGGCACCTCCACATACTCCTTCTCCCCCAAGGCAATCTGGGCCTGTCCATTCGTCAAATCAGTAAAACGCTCCACAAACGCATCCTGCCCACCTTCAGGGATCAACACATGCGCCGTAACCTTGTCCGTAAAATTAGTGCCGCTCACCCGATATTCCCCGATGCGCAGCTCGTTCTCCACCTTGCCCCACCACGTATAGTCCACGCTAACGGAGATAGCCTGATGCAAAGTATGCACAACAATTTTGGCGGCTTTCAAGGCTGTAACCGTTCCTGCCGTATAAGCCCGGACAAGTCCTCCAGCGCCCAGCTTGATTCCCCCGAAGTAACGGGTGACGACGACAACCGTATCCTTTAAGCCATTTTTCTTGATGCACTCCAGGATCGGCTTGCCTGCCGTCCCGCTAGGCTCGCCATCATCGCTCGACCGTTGAATCTGGTCGTTTTCGCCGATGACAAAAGCGGAGCAATTGTGAGTGGCATCCCAATGCTTCTTTTTAATCATGGCGATAAAAGCAACGGCTTCTTCTTCCGTCGTAACCCGCTGTGCATAGCCGATAAAACGGGATCGTTCAATGACGATGGTGTCCTCTCCATAGCCAGCGACGGTTTTGTATTCGGTAAGCATCGATCAATCACCTCAAGAAAAGGATAGCATGCAAAAATAATGTTGGCGAATCCTGAAATGTTTTTGACACAGAATCGTAGTAATCTATGAGGCGAAGAAGGACTAAACCAGAAGGGGATGAACTATACATGGTAAAGTGCCCCTCATGAAAATGCTGGCAGGCCACTAATTTTTCGTGTGCGAAACATTACTCTGTGATATAGTGAACTTGGGACAAACTGTAATATTTCAGGTAGTGAAAAGTTTTACAATCAATACAAGCAAAAGGAGTGGAACCACGTGAACTTTCCATATTCGAGCAAAAAGTGGATGAGCATCGGTTTGGCGGCTGTACTCACAACCGCAATTGGAGCAGGAACCATGACAGCATCTGCCAATACGGGAGCAGAGGCGGAGAAAACAGCGCAGACAGGACAAACAGTGGCAGCGGAAACAGGCAATACCACGACATCCCAGGCTGCTGCCCTCGAAGAGCTGACACTGGAAAAAGCGATTGAACAAGCTTTGCAAACCAACAATACGCTCCAGAACGCACGTATTGACGCGAAAAACGCGGATTTGAACGAGGTGCTTTCCTACACGACCTCTGCTGAAATGTCCAAGGACATGATCGATTCCCTGGAAAATATAAAAGACCAATTGAACGCCGCGAAGGCCAAGTACGTTGGGAATGCACAGGGAGAGATCAACAAAAAACTGAACGCTCTGACGGTAAAAGCTACAGAATCCAAAATCAGACTGGGTGCGCAAAATGCCTACTACAACCTCATTTTTGCGCAGGATGACTACGAATTGAAACAACAAAGCCTGAAACGTGCAGAAGCACAGCTGAAAGTGGCCAAAGCAGCGTTTGATGTGGGAACGAAGGCGAAAACGGACGTTCTGCAAGCCGAAATGGGCGTGGCAGGAGCTAAAGCTGCCTTGACATCCGCAGCAAATGCAGTAGAAGTGGCACGCATGGAGCTGAACGATTTCCTTGGCGTTGATCTGAACAAAAAGTGGAAGATCGTCTCCAACAACAAACAGGTTGCGCCGATTTCCCTTACAATGGAGCAAGCGCAAGCTCAGGCCCTTTCCAAACGGATCGAGATGACAAAGGTGCAGGAAGAGCTGAATCTGGCCGAACTGAACGTCAAGCTGATCGAGGAGTATTCGGCATTGTCGACGCTGCAAGGCCGTCAAGCCCGCAACAACGTAGAGAAGTCGAAAATGGCGATCGAGGAGCAAAAACGAGCCATTTCCAAGGAAGTTGCCCAGGCTTATCTGAATCTGAGTGCGGCAAGTGAGGCGATTGAGTTCCAGAAAAAAGCGAAAGACGCGGCAGCCGAAAGCTACCGCCTGACAAACCTGCGCTTTGAAAACGGCCTTGCGACTACACTGGAAGTGATTCAGGCGGAAGAAGAGCTTTCCGACCGCGAGAACCAGTACCAAAAAGCGATCCTCAACTACAATCTGGCTGTCGTAAACTTTGAAACAGCACTCGGCAACTAGGCTTGTTTGCCCTTAAGGAAAATTTGTAAGGTTTTGAATGGAACTGGAAAAAGGTTCAATGGTGACAGTCCGCCCTGCGTACCCTATAATACGAGTTGTGGCGGATGTCACTTCGTACATAATCGACAGGTGAAAACGAACCCACGAAAAAATCTTTAAATTTTTTTCGAAGGCGCCGCAACTTTTGAATGGCTCAGGCGTTTAATAGGATGTCACACGAAATACGGGGAATTGTGTAAAAAAGATTCACGAATTCTAGCACTTGTGTTACACTAGTGATTGTTGCATTTTACACAATACTGAATATACTAGAGATTTTTAACGCAAAAAAGCGAAGCTGTCCTGCGAAAGGAGGTGACACGCGCTTGCAGGATTCGGGCTTTAAAAAGAAAGATAGATTAACAACAAATATTCCCCAAGAACAATTTGTTTATACTAGAGGAGGAGAACACAAGGTTATGAAAAAGGTCGTTAACAGTGTATTGGCTAGTGCACTCGCACTTTCTGTTGCTCCAATGGCTTTCGCAGCAGAAGAAGCAACTACAACAGCTCCTAAAATGGACGCTGATATGGAAAAAACCGTTAAGCGCCTGGAAGCTCTTGGCCTGGTAGCAGGTTATGGCAACGGCGAATACGGTGTAGACAAAACCATCACTCGTGCAGAGTTCGCTACTCTGATCGTTCGCGCTCGCGGACTGGAGCAAGGTGCGAAACTGGCACAATTCAACACTACTTACACTGACGTTAAATCTACCGATTGGTTTGCTGGTTTCGTAAACGTAGCATCCGGCGAAGAAATCGTAAAAGGTTTCCCGGACAAATCCTTCAAACCACAAAACCAAGTTACTTACGCTGAAGCAGTAACCATGATCGTTCGTGCTCTGGGTTATGAGCCAGCAGTTCGTGGCGTATGGCCAAACAGCATGATCTCCAAAGCTTCCGAGCTGAACATTGCGAAGAGCATCACTACTCCTAACAATGCAGCAACTCGCGGCGACATCTTCAAAATGCTGGACAACGCTCTCCGCGTAGACCTGATGGAGCAAGTTGAGTACGGTACTGACGTTCGTTTCGAAGTTACCGACAAAACCCTCCTGACCAAATACCTGAAAGTAACGGTAATTGACATGGAGTGGGCTCATGAGAAAGATCATGATTCCGACGATCTGCCACTCGTTACTAACGTACCAGCAATCGGTCTGGGCAAACTGAAAGCGAACGAAATCACTCTGAACGGTAAAGATGCTGGTCTGGGCAACACTACCTTCAAAGTTGCTGACGGTATCAACCCTAACGACTTCGATGGTCAACGCGTACAAGTGTGGATCAAAGATGACAGAGAAGACACTATCGTTTGGATGGAAGGCTCCGAGGACGAAGAAGTAATTCTGGATCGTCTGGACGAGTTTACTCTCAACGGTAAAACTACCGATGGTAAAAACCTGAGCTCTTCCGATTTGAACGATTTGAAAGTATCTTTGGATGCCAGCGGCAAAACTTACCGCTTCAACAAAAACTCCAAAATTACTTACAACTTCAAACGTTACAGCGATCCAGTTGACGCTCTGAAAGAGATCATCGCTGACAACGACAGCTTTGGTGTAAAAGTTGTTCTGAACAGCGACAACGAGATTGCTTACATGCACGTAATTGACGACACTCAAATGAACAAGAACACCAAAGTGAAGTACGGTTCTGAAGTGATCGGCAAAATCGATGCTGACAAGAAAAAAATCACCAACCTCGACACTGGCAAGTTCAACGAGCTGGATGACAAGGAAGAAGGCAAAGACTTCCTCGTATTCCTCGATGGCAAACCAGCAAAACTGAGCGACCTGAAAGAAGGCGACGTGTACTCCGTATACTACGCGGATGGCGATAAAGACAAACTGTTGGTATTCGCTAACCGCACAGTAGTAGAAGGTAAAGTTGACAAAGTTGTTAGCCGTAACTCGAACGACTATCGTCTGACTGTTGGCGACAAAACTTACCGTATCTACAAAGAAGTTACTTACTCCGAAAACGGAAACAAAGATGTGAAAGACATCGATGGCAGCAACTGGGATGTGATCTCCAACCTGGATTCCGAAACAGTGAAACTGTACCTGGATGCTTCCGGTCGCGTTCGTCACATTGAAACCAAAGATCCAATCGACGATCGCAAACAAAAAGCAATCGTTGTCAAAGCTGTTCATGAGAACACTTCAAAAGACACTTACGATTTCACTGTTTTGACTCAAAAAGGTAAAAAACTGGCTCTGTCCCTGGAAAAAGAGGACATCTACAACCATGAAGGCAAACACTATGGCCGCGACGGTATGGACACTAATGAGTTGCTGGAAATCCTGCAACCAAGCAAAGATGACTCCATCGCTCTGCTGGAAGTAACTTTGGATTCCGAAGGCGAAGTTGACAAAGTCAAAATCCTGGATTCCAAACTGATTAAATCTTCCGGTTCTGCTTGGGATAAACTCGCAGACGAAACTGACGATGTTGTTGGCGACTATGAAGTAACAGACAAAACTGCGATCTTCAAAATGACTGGCGAACTGGATACATCTGCGAAACGCCCTGAGCTGAAAAACCCAGGTGTAGTTAAGTTCAAAGACATCGCTGACGAAGACGATCTGACAGTTTACTACTCCGTTGATGAAGATAAAGACGAAGTAGAAGCTATCTTCGTAGTAGATGGCGAGGGCTTCTCTAGCGACACTTACTACGGTGTAGTTACAGAGCTTAATTCCGCTGGCAAACAGGACTCCATCAAAGTTATCACTAAAGATGGCGACACTGTAACAACAAAAGAGTACAAATTGGACGATGACCGTGAAGAACTGACAGATCGCGGAATCAAACGCGGCGATTTCATCGCATTCCAATTGAACTCTGATGATGAAGTAGTTGTTGATGACGTTATCGAAGTTGTTGACAACAAAGCTATCGACGATGAGGACAATGTAAAACTGCTTGAACAATCCAAGTGGAAAAAGGCTAGCATCGAAAAGCTGACAGTTGCTCGTGTTGATAAGGTTGATGGCAACACCATCACTTACAAAGTAAGCGACGATGAGACTCGCAAACTGTATACCAAGTCTTCCACTGCTTTCATCGACACATATGATGATTTCGAAGCTGAAGATGGCGTAGAAGAAGGCGACTACATCGTACTGCTCGACAGCAGCGAAATCGACGGTGATCGTTATGACTACGTTCTGATCGTAGGTAGCGAAGACTGGGTAGAAAAAGAAGGCATCTCCGATAAAGCTGTTAACGACTTCCTGAAACAAGCTATCGGTGGTAAACCTGATCCAGAAGTACCAGAAGAATGGAATGCTATTCCTTCTAAAGTAGACGGCAAAGTATTCCCAATTGGTTCCCTGAACATCTACCACGTAACTGTTGCTTTGAATAAAGACATCAAAGAAGAAGACATCAAATCTGCAGTACTCGAAGCTACAGGTCTGGACAAACCAGTTGTTGGTAAAGTGGAAAATGGAGAAATCACTTTTGAATTCTCCGGTACTTTCAACGCAAGTACAGCAAAAATCACTGTAACTAACAACGATGGTGAGAAAGACACTGCAACTGTTACTTTCAAGAAGTAATAGTGAAGTAGAGCTTTCCATGTTAGCTGGGCAACGGGAGGAGACACCTCCTTCCGTTGTTCCTTATATACTTACCCAAAAAAATAGACTTCCTATTAAATTTACGGAGGGGTAGTACGTGAATAAAAAAGTAGCTCTTTCCCTGCTTTCCGCTACAGTAATTTCCAGCATGGCTGCTTCCGCATTTGCAGCACCAAACCCTGGTATCTACATGGGCGGAGATGTTGACAGATATTACTCTTTGACAGATCTGATGAACCTGAACGCGCAAGGTATGGCTAAATTCAATACCGATCTTGGCAAAGCTGGTTCTAAAAACATCGTTTTCGTTGACTACGATAAAAAAGGTGCTTTCTTGGAAGAGATCTTCAATAGCACTGATGGTCTTGAGAAAGTTAAGAGAGACCTGAAACAGTCCGATTTTGAAGGTGTTTATACTCAAGTTAAGACCGACGGTACTGATGGTGCCACTTACGACCCACGTAACGACATCGATCCAGAGCCAGCTGGCGAGTTGAAAGTTGAGTCGGTAAGTGCTATTACCAAAAATGAAGTTAAAGTAACATTTGCTACCGACCTGACAGGAAAAGATATTAAACCTTCTAACTTTAACCTGGTTCAAAAAGACAACGAATACAACGAGCCGTACATTGACTCCGTATCCGTTTCTGGTAAAGTTGTTACTTTGACTCTTGGTGACAACTTGATCTCTGGAAAAACATATGTTGTAACTGTAAGCGGTTTGAGTGAGCAAGCACAAACTAAAGAAGTAACTTACAGCTTGGCTACTCCTGCATCCGTAACAATTGACACTTCTTATGTAACTGGAAAAACTGGTGATCAACTGAAAGCAACTGTTAAAGATGCTTCCGGAAACGATATCACTGGTGATTATCCAGTGAAATGGGAGACAAACAATGCAAATGTTGATGCTGATGGTAAACTGACTGGTAATATTGCAGCTGGTACAACTATCCTTGCAAAAGCATATGTAATGAATGGCACAACTAAGGTTTACTCTGCTCAAGCAGTGATCACTGTAGCTAATGCTACACCTACCACTTATGAAGGTTTCACAGTCGATGATGATGGTACTGTTGCAGACTATACAAAACTGGCTGCAACTGATATTAAAACATCTTTGAAAATGGGTGAAACTGGATACCTCTTCCCATTTGTTAAAGACCAATATGGTAACGTAATTACTACCAACAGCGGGTTCACTTTTACGTCTAAAAACCCAACTATCCTGGTTGTTGACTCCGCTACTGGTAAATTGACTCCTGTTGCAACTGGAACAGCTGTTGTACAAGTTGAGTCTGGTACTTTCAAAAAGCTTATCTCTATCGAAGTAAAAGCAGCTGCAAAACCTACAACTCTTACTGTTGCTGAATCGAGCGTAACATTGTCTGATAAAGCACCAGCTAAGGCAATTAAGGTTACAGTTAAGGATCAATATGGTGACCCTGTATCTGGTGCTACTGTAACAAAAACTGAGTCTACTACTACTGACTTCTCTGATGCTGCACTTGGCAATTCTGGTAAAACAGATGCCAAAGGGGAAATTACTCTTACAATTACTCCAAAAGCAGCTGGTACTGAAGCAGTTAAGCTTTCTGTAGGTGCTGCTCCAAATGCAGTTGAAGCAACTGTTAACGTAACTGTTACCGCTTCTACTGGTACTGTAACAGGGTATAAAATCGTCAACAGCGCTGACGACAATGTTCTCGACGCTAATGATGCAGCTGATGATGATCTTACTCTGAAACTGTATCCAGTTGATGCTAACGGTAACATCACTGGTCCTGCTGAAAATGCAGTTTGGACAGTAAAAGATTTCTCCAACGGATTTGTTTCCATCGATAACGATGGCGGTACTGCTGACGGTGTAACTGATTCTGCAGTAGGTTCAGTAACTGTAACTGCTAAGAAGAAAGGTACTGCAACTCTGACTGCTAAAGTTGGAAGCCTTGAAGTAGGTACTTTCGATGTAGTAGTTAACGATTCTAAACCAGTAATTGGATCTGTAGCTCTTACTAAAGCTACATTGACTGCTAAGCAATCTGATGCAGATGTATTGAGCGCAGTTTTGGCAAACATCACTGCAAAAGATACGACAGGCAAAGGTTTTGACAGAGACAATGATGGTACTTACGAACCAACTGGTGACGATATCTTGACAAGTGCTGAGGTAGCTGCTATTTACAGTAACAAGGCCACTGTTGTTCAAGGTGACACAGATGGTACTGTAAGCACACTCCCAATCGTTGGCGCTGGTGAAGCTACACTCACAATTACTTTTGCTGATTCTCTGAATCTTGCTCCATTGTCTTTGAAAGTTATTGTTAGTGATGACGTAGCCCCAACCGTGGCTGCTGGTAAAATCTCCATCACTGATAACACTACTCCTGCAGTAGATACTATTGCTGGTGCAGCTGGAGCAGTAACCGATGGAACAAAAGTGAGTGTATATAGTGATGCTGCACTGACTACACTGGTTGGTACCGCAACAGTAAAAGCTGATGGTTCCTTTGATGCTATCGACCTTGCAGACAAAGCAACAGGAACTGTTGACTATTATGTTGTAGCAGAAGATGCAGCTGGTAATAAAGCTGCTGCTGAGAAGATTTCCTACACTGCTGCTAAGTAATGATCGTGATTGGTGCGTGCCACCATCCGAAAAATGTCGAAAGGGTCTGTCTCGAAAGAGGCAGGCTCTTTCTTTTTCCCAAGTTCACTGCAAAACTTTCTGGTAGCTCACTGCATTTCCGTTCCCCGTGTATGCCCACCAGCAACCATCCAGCCACAGCAAGAATACCTTCCAAACTTCCCTCACTGTAAACTATAAAAACTGTAGTCAGTTCGACATAAATCTACAAATATCGGCATCAACAGCCGATAACCATAATAGACGTTCGATTCACCTCATCCCCTTAGTCTCTCTTGGCTAAGGGGTCTTTTCTTTTTTGCGTAACAACTCAAAACTCAAACATATATTATTTCCCTGATCCTACACCCGAAAGGAGGCAGAAATTCCGACTTCCGTCCATTCCACCGCTTGCAAAACAAATACATAGACGTCAACATCAACGCACACGTATACGTAGGCGTTGACGTAACCAAAATATCAGAGCAGGAGTGGACGAGATGAACGACACGAAATCAATCCTTGCTAGAGTACTTGCCCAGCAGGAAGCGAAAAAGGCCGCACAAGCAGCCGAAAACCAACAGCAGGGAGCTTCCATAGAGAGAGCAAATGTAGTACCTCTCAAGGCAGCGGAACAAAAAATCCAGGAAAGGGGGAACCATGCACCGAAACTGCTGGAAGGTCAACAGGCCAAGCCGTTGAGAGTAAAACCACGGCCAACAAACAAGGCAGAAGACACAGACAAAGCTTTCAAAGCGGAAACTGTACTGCCACCGTCACAGCAGCTGTCTTCAATGAAGATTCCGAAGAGACAGGCCCCGTTCGAGAAACGGTACAGAAGGGTCACGACGTACCTGGAGAACGGCGTGTACGACAAGGTACAGCAGCTGTACGAGTCAGGAGAGATCGACCGGATCAGCAACCTGGTCAACACGGCAGTCAGACTGTACCTGATGAAACACTACGGGTACGGCAGCAAAGTGTAGCCCGAAATCCCGCGCAGAATGCCTTGCACGAGGCGAAAAATCAGAAAGTGAACCAACCTACAGCCCTATGTCCCCAAGTGGATGTAGGGCTATTTACGTTGTGTTGCGGAAAGGAGCAAAAAGGGTGAAGCAAATCCAACTGTTCGAGCAATACCTGATCGAAAACGGCATCGTAACGAACACCTCCAGACCCATTCATAGAAGAAAAAAGTTGCCCACAAACTGTGGATAAACCTGTTATAAATTATCTGAATAGTATTATTACATTACGCGTGCTGCTGTTCTGAAAAGGCAGCTTTTTTCTCCATCTTAACAAAAACAGAACCCCCGTTGCGACTCACATGAACATCCTCTTCCCCTTGACCGAATAGACGCTATTTCCAACTCCTTTCCATAAAAAATCACCAGCTGAAACCCTCAGCTGGCTACAAAAACATTCCCCAAGATATTTGTTTAGACACTTCCATTTTATCAACTTGGATGAATAATGTAAACTTTATCATCAAATGGAAATTTAACGATTGCAAGTGACATCCTTCCATTCCTTGACATCCCTGATTCGTACAGTTATCCTAACAAATATTACCCGCCGCATGCTTGGGACATGGCAGTCAGTTTGCTGCCTTTCCGTGCGTATTCGATCAAGACCTGAGAATCAGCAGAAGAATGCCAAGTTTTCTATGTTGCAAAAGAATGTCACTATGCTATAGTGAATGACGAACGCAAACTCTATACTATATAGATGTAGAGATAAGTTGGGAGCGGTGCTATGTTATCCTTCTTGAAGAATTTAATGGGGAAGACACCTACCACGAAAGAGGTGCGAGAGCAGGTTCAGGAGGAATCCATTTTGTCCGCTTCTGATACCGAACAGTCTCATCAGGAAGCACAGGAGCAAAAAGAGACATCTGCCGGCGTCGTAACAGCGCTGTCCTTGCATCCATCGTGGGAAGCGCAGTTGAGTACGCAGGAGAAATACGCGCTGTCCTTTATGGCGCAGGAGCTGGAACCGCTGCTGGAAGGGAATATCTCTCTCGCAGGAATAGCGCTTGTTCCGCATGATGAAGGAATCGAAGTGACGGCGTTCATTCGCAACAGCTCGGACCGTCCGATCCGCCTGAAAGAAATGACGCTGGTGGTATTGTTCGGGGATCAGCAGTTGTTTACCCGCCAGGTGTTTGATCTGAGCGAGATAGGGGAAATTCCGCCGCGATCAGCCAGACCGTGGTCGTTTGTATTTACACGCGAACACTTCCTGCAAGCGAATGTACTTTTGGCTAACTGGAAGATCGCGTTCGAGATGGCGCAGAAAAAAATGGTGCTGCCGCAGCAGCTGGAACTGGAAGAGTCTTGGATCAAGGCGCTGTCGGATAAGCAGAAAAACAGCCTGATTGAGCTGGCGAAAAATCTCCCGGCTCTGAAAGAGGGAGAAGTCAATATCCAGAGTGTGCAAATTCGCCGCTCCCCGGAAGGAGCGCTTCACGTCATGCTGTTGATTCGCAACGGTTCTAAACAGTCGCTCTCCTTTGAAAAGCTGCCGCTCGCGCTCTATGATGCGACAGGGGCAAAGGTGGCAGAAGGATTGTTCGAGCTTGGCAACCTGACCGTGAATGCCAATACGAGCAAGCCGTGGCTGTTTATTTATCCTCCGGAAAGCATTTTGGTGGAGCAGCCGGACCTGTCGCGCTGGAAGGTAAGTGTTCCGCAGCAGGCGTAGAGAGTCTGGTTTGCATGGGCAGTGTGGGAATGTTTATCATGGAGAGAGATACTTCGTTCGGGCCCGGACGTGTGAGGAGGTAACCCATGTTTTCTTTTGTGAAAAATTTCTTTGGCAAGCAGCAGGGTGAAAAATCCCTGGAGGATTTGAAAAAAGAGATTCAGGAAGAGTCTGCGATTGATATTGCAGAGCTGAAAGATACTGAGGTGGAAGTGGAAAACAAGGCGGAGGCGGGTGCATCCGGCAAGCCTGACAGAGTGCGCACAGAACTGTCCCTGCATCCGATGTGGGAGCAGGAGCTGGATGCAGAGAAAAAATACACGCTGCGCTTTTTGCAGGCAGAGCTGCCTGAGATGGCGCGAGGCTTGATTAGCGTAACGGGCTTCAGCTTGATTCCCCAGCCGAACGGAATGACCGTGGCGTTGTTTTTCCGCAATGCGACAGATAAGCCTGTGCGCTTCAAGAACATCGGGCTGGCGATTTATTTGGACGACAAACCGTTTGCGCGGATGAGAGTCGACCTGTCGGATATGGGCAGCATCCCGCCGCATACAAGCCGTCCGTGGGAAGTGCATTTCCCGGAAGAGAGCTACCTGCACGACAATTTCATGTTCAGCCGTTGGAAAGTCGTGATGAAAGCAGGGAAAAGATCGCATATCTGGCCGAGCACACTGGAGCTGGACCCGGATATGGAAAGCCGCATGACACAGCGTCAAAAAGACCGTCTGGAATCGCTCGCGTACTCTTTGCCGCCGATCCCGGTCAATACGGTGCACATTACCGGGTTTGACATCGGGAAGACAAAAGACGGAAAGCTGGTGGCCGCCTTGCTGTTCCGCAACGGGCTGTCCAAGGATTATCAGCCTGACCAGCTGAAAATCACCATTTCCGATATGGATGGGGATGTCGTGGCGCGAGGGGTTGTAAATGCCAGCAAGATTCGCGTGAAACCGGGGAACAGCCGCCCGTGGCTGGTTGTATTCCCGCCGGAATTTGTGAAAAAGCCGGATGCCAATCTGCGTAGATGGACTCTTGAAGTAGAATAGGCGCAAGAGTTCCATACTGCAGCAATAAGGAGGTTGTTATATGAGTTGGTTATTGGAAAACTGGTTTGGCTCCAAGGAAAGTCTGGAGCAGGTACGTGAAGATATTCATGAGCATTTGCATAAAGAGTTTTACCTGGGGGTGTCGGGAATTGACAACCCGCAGCAATCGGCGAACAGGATTGAGGCCAAAGAGCTGTTTTTGACGATGAACGGTCCTTGGGACGATCAACTGGATGAGGCGGAGCAGGAGCTGCTGCAGTACATCCACGACGAGCTGCCTCCGGTCGTTCGCGACGAGGTTGGCATTATTCCGTTCTATACGCAGGTGACGGCGGAAGGCTACCTGGTGCTGACTTACATTCGCAATGCGACAAACCGCAATGTTCTGTTGCAGAAGTTGCCGCTGACTCTCGTGACGGCAGACGGCGAAGAAGTAGCGAGAAAGACGTTTGATTTGATGGAAAAAGGTCCTGTTGGCCACATGGCCAGCCGTCCGATGGAATTTATGTTCCGTTGGGAGGAGTTCGACCGCATCCCTGACAAGGAAGTGCCGCTGACTCTGACCTTTAAAAAGCCGGAAAAACGCCGCGTCGAGGAGAGTGAAGACTTGAATATCGGCCTGAGTGCGGACGAACAAGCACACTATGTACAAAAGGCGAAAGAGAAAGCTCCTGTGGAGCAAGGACAGGTAGATTTGCAAGTCCTCGACATCAAGCCAGGCAAGGATAAAGGGCTGAAAGTCGTGGTTGTATTCCGCAACGGACTGGAGAAGCGCCTGGAGTTTACCGAGGTGCCGATCATCGTTCACGACAAGGCTGGCGATGCGGTTGCCCGTGTCAACTACACCCTGGAAAACATGAAGGTGGAAGCAAACAGCCAGCGCATCTGGGCGTTTGACATCCCGGCTACTTCGATCAAAAAGTCGGAAGTGAACGTGGAGGAGTTGACTGCCTTTATTCCAAAGGCGCGTCAACGCAAAAATGACAAAGCAGCATACGCGGAGCCTGGGTTCGAAGACAACAAAGGCCTGCTGCAATAATCGAAAAACCCTTTTTGCCCATGGTGAAAAGGGTTTTTCTCCTGCTAAAACGTTCCAAATCTTGGGGAAACAGGGTTGCTTTTCGTCCTTTTCATCCGCTATGCTAGGACGAGAAGCACAATACTTGAGTATCTTTTTGAACGTACGGGAAATGGTAAGCGCACGCGTTTATTGGTTTCGCTACGTTAAGAAAACCTTCCACTACAGCGCGGGCGCTCCAGGGAGAGAGCTGCGACAGAGGTTTTCTTGCTGCGCTCGTTGCAGGGGAAAGTAAGGAAGGACTGTTTTTTATGAAAAAATCGATTCACATAGCCGTGTCATTAGCGATGCTGCTCACGCTTGCTCCGCTAGGCGCACGGGCTGCACTTGCTGCCGCGCCTGCTTCCAACGACAGCTATCTGAGCAATCAGCTGCACATCAGCCAGATCAAGGCAGACAAGGCATGGTCGGTCGTCAACAGCAACCAGGCGATTACGATTGCCGTTCTCGATTCAGGAGCGGACTACAACCATCCTGATTTGAAAGGGAATCTGCTGCCGGGCGTCAATCTGGTCAACCCCGGAAAATCCGCGCAGGATGACAACGGGCACGGTACAGAAGTGATCGGGGTTCTCGCGGCAAAAGGCAACAACGGCATCGGGGTTGCAGGGGTAGTCTGGAATGCCCGGATTTTGCCGATCAAGATTTTGAACAAAGACGCTGTGACAAATGTGGATATGATCGCAAAAGGGATCAATACTGCACTCGACAGGGGAGCAAAAGTCATCCTGATGTCGTTTAGCAGCCTTTCCTATTCCCGCTCCTTGAGAGAGGCAATCGACCGGGCGGAGAGAAGCGGAGCGGTCCTCGTCGCAGCGAGCGGCAACGAAGCAAGCCGCGTGGCCTATCCGGCAGCCTACCCGACGGTGGTTGCGGTAGGGGCTGTGAACGGGAAAAACCAGGTGATCTCTCAGTCGAATACAGGGCCCGAGCTGAATCTTGTGGCGCCGGGGCTTAACGTATATACGACGAAGCTGGGCGGAAAGTACGGATCGTTTTCCGGTACATCGGCCGCAGCGCCTCAAGTGGCAGGAGCGGCGGCCCTGATCCTGGCGCGTTATCCCAAGCTGACGCCGCTCGATGTCAGGCAATTGCTTTACCAGACGGCTACCGACCTTGGCGAGAGCGGCTGGGATCGGCAGACAGGCTACGGACTGCTGGACGTGAACAAGGCAGTGCGCAGCGCACTCTCCAGTGACTTTTTGGAGCCGAACAACACATTGCAGCGGGCCAAGGCATTCCCGATTGAACAGCAAATCCGCGGCAACCTGGGGCCGAACGACACGGTCGACTGGTTTAAGATGGACGTACCGTATGACGGCAAAGTCAGCTTTACGGCGAAGATTAACTCCGGGGTATCCTCCGCCATGGCGGCTACCTTTTACTCCGAAAACCGGACGTCGATTACGCATTATTTTGGAAACGGGGATACCGTTACCGTCCCGGCAAAAGCGGGCAGGATGAACATCAAGCTGATGCGAAACGGCGGCGTCAATGCGTTTACATACGTGCTGACGAGCAAGTTCACGATCAACCCGGACCGCAATGAGCCAAACGATACGATGGCGACGGCAAGACCGCTTGTCGGCAACCAGATCAGCGTCACGGGCAACTTCCACCAGGAGGGCGACCAGGACTGGTTCTCCTACTACGTCCGCGAGTACGGGCATCTGGATGTGACAGTGACGCCCGACAACAAGCGGGTGGACCTGGTGCTTGCCATAGGGAAGCAGAACGGAAATAATACGGTTTGGGACCCGATCTACGACAACGACGACCGCGATCACCCGGCTGAGCGTGCGAGCAAGGAAGTCTCTCCGGGAAAATACTACATTCGGGTCAGCGAGTATCAGCAAAATGCGGTAAACGGTGAATACCGCCTGGATCTCGGTTTCACTCCGCTGAAAAAAGACCTGAACGAACCGAATGACACGTACAGCAGGGCCTCGCCGCTCGCCGCCGGAGGGGTCATGACCGGAACCATCCCGACGGCATCGGATTCAGACTGGTTTCAATTTACGCTCCATACAGATTCGTACGTCACCATTCGCGCTCCGTTCATTCCCGTATCCAGCGGGTTTCGCATCGCCCTTTACAGCGAGAAAAACATGAACTACGCGCTCGCATCGACAAATGAAGTGGCAGAGCTGTCCGACCGGGGCAAGGAGATTTTCAGCCTGCGGTTGCCAAAAGGCAAGTATTACGTGCGCCTGAACAGCGGCATTCCGTTCAAGTACGATGCTTACAAACTGACGGTCACGCAGCAGCCGCTCGTCTCGGGGTATCGGGATATTTCCGACCACTGGGCGCGTACAGAGATTGCCAGGCTGAGCTCCAAAGGCATTGTCAAAGGCTTTGACGATGCGACGTTCAAGCCCAACCAGGCAGTCACCCGCGCCCAGTTTGCCACCATGCTGCTGCAGACGATGCGCGCTACTGGCTCCAAAGTAGCTACCACCTATTCGGGAAAGGAAGCATTTTCTGATCTGCCAAAAAAGCATTGGGCGTACAACACCCTTGGAGTGGCTTATCAGCTCGGGATCTTGAAGGGGTATCCTGACAGTCAAATCAAGCCTGACCTGGCTGTTTCGCGGGCGGAAATGGCTGTGATGATCGCCAGGGCGAAGGGCTTGGCGCTGAACAGCCGAAGAACATCGAGCTATCGCGATGTTCCGGCCGACCACTGGGCAGCTCCGGCAATCGGGGCCATGACGGCGAGAAACTGGCTGAATGGGTACGGCTCGAACTTCAAGCCCCAGGGAAGCGCTACGCGGGCCGAGGTTGTTGTATTGCTCGCCAAGTCGTATCAAGTGTAAGCGTACAAGCGAAAACGTACAGCCTCGCCGGATCGCACACGGAAAAGCGCACAGCAGATCACCTCAGATGCTTCCCGCAGGCAATTCAGCAGCGTTTTTCCCAGGGCGGTTTCGGCCAAAAAAGTCCTCTGTAAAAGTCTATTGACACCACCTCAAAAAACAATTATTCTATAATCCGTAATGGATACTCTTATCCAGAGCAGGCGGAGGGACTGGCCCTATGAAGCCCGGCAACCGTCTGGAGCGGTGCTAACCAGCAGGACGGAAATCTGTTCTGGCCGATAAGAGGATGAAGGAAGCTAAAAGCGCTCAAACCTTTTCCTCCAAAAGATGGAAAAGGTTTTTTATTTGCGTTTACGTCGATAAAATCCTGATTCGGCTACCAAACTATTTGTATGAGGTCAAAGGAGGTATTTTCTCATGGCTTTGCAAAAGGGTCGTCGTCTGTTCACATCGGAGTCTGTTACCGAAGGACATCCGGATAAAATTTGTGACCAAATTTCCGACTCCATTCTGGATGCGATTTTGGCCAAGGATCCAAACGCTCGTGTAGCTTGCGAAACTTCCGTAACTACCGGTCTGGTTCTCGTAGCAGGTGAAATCACCACCAACACGTACGTAGACATCCAAAAGCTGGTTCGCGACACTATTCGTGAAATCGGTTATGATCGTGCAAAGTTCGGCTTTGACGCTGACACTTGCGGCGTTATCACTGCGATCGGCGAGCAATCCGCTGACATCGCTCTTGGCGTAGACCAGGCACTGGAAGCGCGCGAAGGCAAAATGACTGACGCTGAGATCGAAGCAATCGGTGCAGGCGACCAAGGACTGATGTTCGGCTTTGCTTGCAACGAAACTCCTGAGCTGATGCCACTGCCGATCAGCATGTCCCACAAGCTGGCGCGCCGTCTGACTGAAGTTCGCAAAAACGGCACCCTCGCTTACCTGCGTCCTGACGGCAAAACGCAAGTAACGGTTGAGTACGATGGAGACAAACCAGTTCGCATCGACACAATCGTTATTTCTACTCAACACGCTCCAGAAGCGACATTGGAGCAAATCAAGCAAGACCTGATGGAACATGTCATCAAACCAGTTGTTCCAGCCGAACTGCTGGACGCTGATACCAAATACTTCATCAACCCGACTGGCCGTTTCGTCATCGGCGGACCTCAAGGGGATGCTGGCTTGACTGGCCGCAAAATCATCGTAGATACTTACGGTGGCTACGCTCGTCACGGCGGCGGCGCGTTCTCCGGTAAGGATCCGACGAAAGTAGACCGTTCCGGTGCTTACGCTGCTCGTTACGTAGCGAAAAACATCGTGGCTGCCGGCCTGGCTGACAAATGCGAAGTGCAAGTGGCTTACGCCATTGGTGTAGCACAGCCTGTATCCATCTCTGTCGATACGTTCGGTACAGGAACCGTTTCCGAAGAAGACCTGGTGAAACTGATCCGCAAACACTTCGACCTGCGTCCGGCTGGCATCATCAAGCAGCTCGACCTGCGTCGTCCTATCTACAAACAAACAGCGGCTTATGGCCACTTTGGACGCAATGACCTGAATGTTCCTTGGGAGCAAACAGACAAAGCAGAAATTTTGAAGCAAGAAGCCGCTCAACTGGCAAAATAAGAACGACAACAAGCAAGAGCCTGGTAATGCTACTGGGCTCTTTTTGTTATGGGGAAATTTTCCATTTTTTAGTGGGTCTTGATCGAAGGGAAAATGTAGGACTGTGTCGAATCTCCTAGAGAGGAAAATAAGGAGGGGTTTCTTTGCCGAACAGAAGGCTCTTCCTGACCGTGTTTGTTATTTGTTTGCTGCTCATTGTGTCTACAGTAGGGATTGGTCATTTTTACCAATTTAAAAATAATGCGCAAAAAGCGCAACCTTTTCCCCAAGTAGATACGTCTATAAGCATAAGCGCGGCGGAAATTGCTGAGCCAAACGTCACGCAGAATGAAAAAGCAACGGTAGAGCCGAAAAAGTGGTATAACAATCAGGTAGTCGTTCTGACGTATCACCATGTCACGGATGAATCAGGTCAGCGGTACGTGATTTCGTCGGAGCAATTTGCAAAACATATGTCGTTTTTGCACGAAAACGACTTGCATCCGATCTCGCTGGATGAGTTTTTGCGGTTTGTGGATACAGGGAGCTTGCCGACAGAGAATGCTGTCCTGATTACGTTTGACGACGGCTATGAGAGTTATTACACGGAGGCTTTTCCCATCTTGCGTACATACGGCTACCCGTCAGTGAACTTTGTGATTGCAGGGCGCTTGCGAGATGTAGCTGATCGAAAACGGGAGAACATGACGACGCCGCTGACGCGTCAGCAAGTCATGGAAATGCTTCACTCCGGGCTGGCTGATATTGGTTCGCATACGTACAGCCTGCACGAAGAGGAAGCACGGAATGAATGGGGAGAGATGGGACCGGAGACGGCGCCCGTCTACTTGCAAGATTTAAAACGATTGGAAAATGAGGAAGAATACAGGGATCGACTTTACGTTGATTTCAGTATGTCTCGTGTAGGCTTGAACAAATGGATGGGCCGGGAGATAAAAGCGATTTCATTGCCTTTTGGCTATACGAATCCCATCGTACTGGAGACAGCGCGGCAGGCGGGCTACGGATATGTCTTTACTTCTACACCCGGTTTTGTGAAAAAAGGGGTAGATCCGTTCGCCATCCCGCGAAATGATGTGGGACTGCGAGATGTAGATGAGGTCATACTCCATCAGTTGTTCACGAAGGCGAAAAAAGAGTTCGAAGGAGAACAATCATGAACAAAGTGATCGACATCAGCGTGCTGGATGGGGTGATTAAGAGAACCATTGAAACCGTGGAAACGAGTAAAACGCAAATTTTTGATATAGCCGAAAACGCCAGGCAGCAAGGCAACTCGTTAAAATTCGAATTGCACGAGCTTCGGCAGGAAATCTCGAAGGTCATCCAAAAAGTCGATGCGCTGGAGCTGGCCTATCGCAAGTCGCGCAACAGGCTCGTTCAAGTAAGCCGCAACTTCCACATGTATACGGAAGACGACATTCGCATCGCCTACGAGGAAGCGAGCCGGATTCAGGTGGAGCTATCCATCTACCGCGAGCGGGAAAACAACCTGAAGCGCCGGCGAAACGATCTGGAGCGGCAACTGCGGACGCTGGAGGAAACCATCGTTCGCGCTGAGAAGCTGGTTTCCCAGATGGGTGTCGTGCTCGGTTATTTGACTGGTGATCTGAGCAAGATCGGAGTAGCGCTGGAATCGGCCAAGCAGACTCAATTGATGGGGCTGAAGATCATCCAGGCCCAGGAAGAAGAACGCAAGCGTGTCGCGCGCGAGATTCACGACGGGCCGGCCCAATCGATGGCAAACGTCGTGCTGCGCTCCGAAATCGTGGAGCGCATGCTGAAAAACGAGCGTATTTTGGAAGCGCAAATGGAGCTGCACGAACTGAAAGAAATGGTCCGGCTGAGCCTGGCTGATGTAAGACGGATTATTTTTGACCTTCGCCCAATGGCTCTGGATGACCTTGGACTGGTGCCCACTCTGCAAAAATATATCCAGACGTGCGAAGAACGTATCCATGCTGCCATTGATCTGGTAGTATTTGGTGTGGAGCCGCCGCTGCGCAGTTCTGTCAAGGCTGCGATTTTCCGTCTCGTGCAGGAATGCCTGAACAACGTGGAAAAGCATGCGAAAGCTTCTTCGGTACAAGTGAAGCTGGAGTTTCTGCAGGAGTCGCTGAGTCTCGTCGTCAAAGACGATGGAGTCGGATTCGATCTGGAAAAGCGCATGGCAAACGGCAACTCCTTTGGGCTTTTGGGAATGCGAGAGCGCGTGCAGCTGCTGGAAGGCAGTGTGGATTTGCAATCGACTCCGGGCGAAGGAACAAAGGTAATTTTTCAAATACCGTTAAAAGTATGAACCGATACAGATCATGTACACAGGGGGATGAAACATGGATAAGAGACAGCAAGAGCTCCGCATTGTGATTGTGGACGACCATCAATTGTTCCGCGAGGGAGTTAAACGTATTTTGGAAATGGAAGAGGATTTCAAGGTCGTCGGTGAAGGGGCGGACGGCGGAGATGCTGCGCTGCTTGCGGAAGAGCACAAGCCGGACGTTTTGCTGATGGACATCAACATGCCGAACATCAACGGCGTCTCTGCTGCAGAAAATGTCATTTCAGTGAGTCCCTCCACGCGAGTCATCATGCTCTCTATTCACGATGACGAGGGCTACGTCTATCGCACGCTGCGTTCCGGCGCGTCCGGCTACCTGCTCAAAGAGATGGGCACCTCCGACCTGGTGGAAGCTGTACGCGTGGTAGCCAGCGGCGGCGCTTACATACACCCAAAGGTGACAGGCAAGCTGATTGAGGAGTTCCGTCGCCTGAGTGAGAATGAGGGGACGGCAGAGCGCAGCTTCTCTGTGGATGAATCGCAAGCCATCGATCCAAAAGTGATCGAATCGCTGACCCGCCGCGAGCGGGAAGTGCTGCAGCTGATGGCGGAAGGAAAAAGCAACCGGGCTATCGGGGAATTTTTGTTCATCAGCGAAAAGACAGTGAAAAATCACGTCAGCAGCATTTTGCAAAAGCTGAATGTCCAGGACCGGACGCAGGCTGTTGTCATCTCGATTAAAAACGGCTGGGTGAAGCTGTAGAGTCAGGCAACGCGTCCCGTTGGCACCCTGTTCAAGCCATCCGGCATACCTTTTTATAGGAGGGGGTATGACCGTGATGGAAGAACTGGTTGTATGGCTGTTGGCGGCTTTTGGCTGCTGCTCGCTGCTTGTGATGATAGCGGAGCAATGGACCAGTCGGATGAACAGCATGACCGAACTCCCGCAAGAGCACTATCGTTTGTTGGTACACAATTCGGAGCAGGTTTTGGAGCGGGCCGTAAGAAAGCTTCTGTTGCGCTCCTACTGGAGTGGCAAGCCTGTCCGGATTACCTTGATAGAAGAAGGGTCTACGGACGATTCGGCGCGGATGGTGACGATTTTGGCGCGAGAGCCGTACTGCTGCGGCTTGGGAGTGGCAGACGATCCTGTAGAGCTTGCAACAGGAGCAATCGTGATTGATCTGCGACAGAAGCGGGAAGGAGCCTGACTTTTTTAGGGGAAATGAATAGACATGCAAGGCTGTCGAACGAGTCGGCAGCCTTTTTGTGTTCTCTGAAAAATTTTTGCCGACCCTGCTTGTCTTTTTGCACAATGGAGGCAGAAAGCAGCCAAGGAATGGGGGAGGCAAATGCGCGAGTACCTGCTGTATATCAAGTGCGGCACAGGAGCAGTGCCGTCTGTCCAGACGTATGTGACGCCGAGCTTTTCTGTTGATCGAGCTTTTTGGCAGGAGCGGGAGGGCGGTGTGCTGCATGTGATTGGCAAGACTTCGTCGCTTGCCTTGGCCTTTTTCTTGCGCGAGAAAATAAACGAACGGTTGCGCAAGCGCGCGAGGGTGACGGATACGCTGGTCGCGGAGCTGCGGGGGCTGGCCGCGGCCAAGGTCAGGGAGGCGAGCGCGCTATACGGGCGGGAAGTGGCAAGGAGACGGGCAGAGCTGTATCGTGCAGTGCCCAGCGGCCAGGGACTGGATCGCGTCGATGGCGGGGAGCATCCGGCACATTTGCGCCAGCCTGTTCCGCATAAGGAGTGGTTTGCCTGGGAGGAAATAGCGTGCAAGGAGACAGCAGCGCCGTATCTTTCCCGGATGGATGCGCTGCAAGCCATACCCGCACCTTCCACGCCAGAGGGAGGGCCTGACAGCACGGTGAGAGAGCTGCTGGATGGTCGCGCCCTGCTCTGGGAGGAAATCGGGACGCTGCTGCAAAAGCGGGGAGTGGAAGTAGATGATCTCGCTGCTGTATTGCACAGGCAAGTGCTGACAGGAAAAGCGCAGTGGCTGCCTGGGGTGCGGATTGACGTGTGCAGCAGCTGGTGGCAAAGCCGCCTTGTCCTGACCTGTGAGCGATGCGGCAGTACGGGACGGACGATTGAGCTGACCTTTTGCCATAGTTGCGGGCAAGGCTGCGCATATTGCACGGTTTGTCTTGGGATGGGCAGGAGCAAATGCTGCACGCCGTATATTTTGCTGGCTGCAAGCGGCTCTCCGGCTGTGCGTCGATACAAGGGTACAGCCCCGGACACAGCGCCTTCGCGGCTGGAGTGGACAGGCAGCTACTCGGACGACCAGGCGAGAGCTGCCGAGCGCGCTCGGCGGTTTGTCGCGAATCTGCGCCCCGGCCTTTCCGAGTTTTTGATCTGGGCCGTTTGCGGAGCTGGCAAGACCGAGCTGCTTTTTCCTTCCGTAGCAGAGGGGCTTGCGGCGGGAGGTCGCGTACTGATTGCGACTCCGCGCAAAGACGTAGTGCTGGAGCTGGCCCCGCGCATCCAACGGGTGTTCCCCCACGCGCGGGTGATTGCCGTCCACGGCGCAAGCGCTGAAAAGTGGGAAGAGAGCGACATCACAATCGCGACGACCCATCAGGTTTTGCGCTATTACCGCCGCTTTCTGCTGGTTGTGCTCGACGAGGCCGATGCGTTTCCGTATCACAATAATCCCGTCCTCTACCGGGCGCTGGCCAGAGCTGTACACCAGGCGGGAAAGCTGCTTTATTTGAGCGCGACCCCACCGCGCTATTTGCAAAAGCGACTGGTTTCAAACGCTCGTTTAACTGGGCGCGGCGCAAAGACTCATCCGCTTTTTTCCGCCACACACGTCCTTTTGCCGGGTCGCTATCACGGCTTTCCGCTGCCCGTTCCCGAGATTCGCACAGTTCGCAGCCTGCACAAGCGCGTTCGGGCGAATCGGGCGGTACGCTCACTGACAGAGGCGGTGAATCGGTCGCTCGCTTCCGAACGGCAAGTTTTCGTGTTTGTCCCGCGGATTGATGACGTAGATGTGGTGCTAACCTATTTGCAAAAGTGGTTGCCGACTCATGCCGAACAGATGGCGGGTGTCCATGCTGCGGACGCGATGCGCGAGGAAAAGGTGCTCGGCTTTCGGCAAAAGCGCTATACTCTCATGGTAACGACGACGATTTTGGAGCGGGGGGTAACCATCCCGAAGAGCGATGTGATTGTTGTTGGCGCGGAAGCACCTGTCTTTGACGAAGCTTCTCTGGTGCAGATCGCCGGGCGTGTGGGCAGGTCGTTCGATGATCCGGCAGGCACCGTGCTGTTTTTGCAGGCAGAACGCGCTCAGGCGCCCAGGCTTGCGGTCCGGCAAATTACCCGGATGAACCAGCTTGCAAACAGGCTGGCAAAAGGAAGAGAGCATTCATGAAGCAGAGGACATGTGTCACCTGCGGCGGACGTGTGCATACGCCCAAAAGGGAAGGGGCTGTCCGTGAACTTGCGGTCCGGCTTTCCCGTCCCGCCACCTATCCGGCGATCTATCGCTTGCTGCACAGTCTGTCTGTTTGCGCAAGCTGTCTGGAATCGCTGCCGTTTATCGGAGAGGAAATCTGCCGACAGTGCGGGCGGGACATGCGAGCAGAGCGGTACATCAGCGAGGGGCGCTGCCGCGACTGTGTCAGGGAGGCAGACGAGCCGCTGCAGGGAAATCGCAGTTTGCTGCGGTACGATCAGGACGGCAAAAGCATGCTCAGCCTGTTCAAATACCGCGGCGATGAGCGTCTGGCTGACTATTACGGGACGCTTTTGGCCATCGCGGCCTTTCGTTTCTACACTCTGTCAGGTTTTGCCTGCATCGCCGCTGTTCCCCTTCATGCAAGACGGCTGCAGGAGCGCGGATTCAACCAGGCAGACCTGCTGGCCGCCCGCTTGGGGCGTGCAACCGGAATCCCGGTGCAACCCCTGCTCAGGCGCACAAAAGAGACAGAGAAGCTAAGCAAGCAGTGGGGACGCGCATCCCGGCAGGAAAGCATGCGGGAGGCCTTTTCGTGGGACGAGAGGGCGGTGCTCCCGGGGGGTGCCTGTGTCGGTTCTGATAGCCGGGGTGACGATCATCAGAATCTGACCAAGCAAATTGCTGCTGAGATCGGTTTTTTGCTTGGCAGTTGGTTCAGTCTGCGCTCTGCCATCTCGCATGACTCGCCAGCCAATACCGCTTCGCCCTCCAATCACCGAAAAACGTTGCCCGCGGGTCTCCCAAAGATCCTTCTGGTCGATGACATTTACACAACCGGATCGACCCTTCGTTCTTGCGCCAGGACATTGCGGGCACATTTGGGGCCAGTTTGCAAAATTTATTCCTTGACAATGTATGAGTAAAATGTTCGTG
>NZ_RHHS01000049.1 GCF_003710935.1 Brevibacillus gelatini | reverse complement strand
GTACTGGTTTTCGCAAAAAACAGTGGTGCGGGATCGATAGACCTTTTGATGTCGAGCAATACATGTGCCGTCGGCCCAGATTTCCACCCACCCATTCACTTCGCGAACGGTACTCTCACGTCCACTGTACCTCCATGGAACGCCATATCATACACCATCGTAGCTAACAAATCCGTCTCGGCTGACCTTTCTTGGTTCATGTAAGTATTTTTCCCACCGTTCAGTTGAAGGGATGGGCGACAGATTTTCCTCACGGAGTCGGTCAAAGGGGCGGTCGCCAGTTGTTCCATGAATACGGCGGTTAATCCGCTCGCACCAGTGTAGGGCTTGTTGATTGAGATCCTGTAAATCAACGAAGCGTTTGCCAGGAAGAAAATTGTTTTTTACGTATTGAACGCCTCGTTCCACTTTTCCCTTTGTTTCGGGGCGGCGAACTTTGCATACTTTTGGAACCAGTCCAATCGCTGCGGCAAAGTCGGCAAAAAGCGGATGCCAGCGAGGTTTTCGATCATCTCCCATGCCCAGTACGACGGTTTTCATCTGGTCGGTCAGCATGACTTTTGGGATACCTCCAAAATATTCAAAGGCATGAATCAAGCAACGAAGAAAGCTGTGAATGTCACAACGCTTCGTGAACTCGATATAGGTGGAACGAGAGTACCCCAGTACCATGACAAATACCGGCACTTTTCGGACGGTACCGTCCAAATCTACGTAATCACACAGTCCCCAGTCGACCTGTGCGTATTCACCGGGTTTTGTCTCGTAACGAAGAACAGCGGGAAGCTGTTTGGGAGGACGGAAATCCTTCACATAGTCTTTCAAGATGGTACGTACCCCGGTATAGCCCTTTTCTCGTAGAAGATCGAATAAAACCTCGCAGTTGTAGATACCTTCTTGAAGCCGTTCCTGCAGGAACGGTTTGAATGGATCAAGCTTGGAACCACGAGATTTACGGGTTCCCTTTTCGGGAATGAATTCACCCCGGAGATATCGGCGAACTGTATTTCGAGAATGCCCCGTTAGACGGGCAATTTCACGAATACTCTTGCCTTCTGCCCTCATGGTATGTAACGATATCACTATCCCACTCCTTAGCATGTGTCTCCCTCCGAAAATTAACTTGGCGGTTAATACCGAAGGGGATATATTCGCTAAGGGTGGGTCATTTTCTTTCCGGCGAACCTGGGTCAATTATATCTCGGCGGTGACATTAAAAAAGGGAGTATTTCCTCATCGTTTCAGTAACTTCCATAAGAATGTTGATAAAATAGAAAAAAAATACATCAAAAACAACTATTGACATACAACTTAATTGCATAATATATTTTGTGTATAAAATTACCAAAAAGGAGAGAGTTTCTATGAGCAAGTTTCGTACAGTATCTGCTTTTATTGTGACTGCGCTCTTGCTGACATCTAGCACACAAGCTTTACATGCAAAGGATTCTAAAAGCGTCGAGATCCTAAATAGTAGTAGTTTTGATTTTTTCAAAACAGGCTATTAATAAGATTAGTGCCTTGGAAGACTATAACCTAGAGCTAGATAATCCAGGAAAAAAGTTAAAGGCATTTAAGAAAGGTTCAGCCGCTGATGTAGTGATTGTTGATTTTAAAGAAAAAGAAGAGTTAACTGAGCTAGCAGATGACTACAAATTAGTAATTGGTATTAAAGAACCTGAAGATAAAGAGACTGATGTTTTACTCTATTGGGTAGGGAAAAATAAAAACGGAGTCAAAGTGTCTGGTAAAGACGAGATTTTTGTTGATATAGATGCTTATAAGAAAGAAAAAAAGAAGGATAAAAAGATAGTACTTCAAACTACCATTTTAGATTCGATGACAGATCACCTAGAATTCTTAGAAGAAGATGATACGGATGATGAAACTGCACAGGAAAACAGATTTTCACTTGCAGCAGCAACGGGAGAGTATGATTGGAAAAGCGTTGATTGGAATCAGACAGCTAAAATTTATCCACCTTATGGTAAGATACGCCTTAATTACCAAGTTTCAAAAGCAGTTAGCCTTGATTCATCAGACAAAGGACATTACATGTCAGCCTACTTGAATGCACAAGTTAATCCAGGAGCACAGCTTGCTAGGAGTAACGATGACTACGATGCTGATTACCAAGTCTATGAAGTTGAGTTAAGAGCTGAGCCAAAAGATTCAAGTAGAACACCATACGTTATGTTAGACCACGAACCCGTAAATACGGGTAAATCTGGTAGCACGTCCCACTCCGGTGGCTTGGGATTTGATATGAAAGGGGGAGGTTCCTTTTCTTACGCATATCAATTTTCTCAAAACTGGACTGATCTTGATTTAACAGACGACAGTGATGATTACGGAAAATGGATTTATAGTATTTATGGCAACTTACAAGAAGAAGTTGTTACAGTTAAAGGTGGAGCAATTTACAAAACTCCAACCAATTACTCAACTCATAACATGAATGTTTATGCTTATGTAACGTTTGATGGCCCATTTGTCAAACCCGTTCAAAGAACTGCAAATGAAAGAATTTCTATTAGGTGGTAATTTGTAGTGTACGAAAGTATGATAGACATACCTTTAATAGTATAGAAGGTGGTGTCACGTCGTGGAAAAGACAATTTCAGTCTTCTTAGCCTTTTTAATTGGATTTGTGTTCACAATGTTGCAGGTAGGAAGTGATTTGGATTTTCTTGAATTGCCAGTGATCATTCTGAATATTATCGGATTAATTATAATGGTAATATTCGGGGGAGCGTTACTCATAAGGGCTATTCAACTGCTGCTGAAAAATGACTGATTGGTCATAAAAGTAATTTTTCTTTACGACTGATACCGGACAGTCTGCCTTGAACAGGTGTTGTCCGAAAAAAGTGTTTTCTACAATCAAAACGCAAGAATGCCGTACAATGATATGCTCCCCATTAGGTAGACAGATTAAAAAATATAATCTGTTTATCAAATGGGGAGTTTTTATATGCTTAAAAATCACTTTCAGCAGAGATTAAAATCTTAGCACTTCAATATTTTGAAGAAGGTCGTCATACTCTCGAAGAAATTTACATCAGCATACACCAAGCTCCGCTGCCAAAACCAGAAACATCGCATGCGACCAAAGCAGCGGCAGGGCTGGTTTGCCTTCTTTTGCGACCCACAATCCATAATGTCCGGGTGACAGCAAATGCTCCTGCACCTGCTCCGGAAAGCCGCCCGGCTGGTGCTGGGAAGCGATCCACCCGAGCATTTTTTCTGCTTCCTCCCACCTGCCTGTACGCACGTAGTACCAGCCCAACCAGGCGGTTAACAGCAGCCACTGTCCCCCGCCGTAATACGTATCGGCAGCGTAGCGATGCACGCCATATCCCGCACGCAGCTCCGTCTCGATTGCTTGCACCGTCTTTTGCATGAGCGGATCATCCACCGCGACCACCCCGTACGGCAAAGCCAGCCAGAGCAAACTGGCATCCACTGCCTGGTCGCCGACTGATTTGATAAACCGCCCGTCCGCTGTGCCATGCTCCCGGATGAACTGGCGGATCGTCTCGGCCAGCCGGGCCAGCTCGAAAGCGCGCTCAGGCAAGAACGACTCCATCGCTTTGATCCCGCCGCAAATCGCGCCCAGCGTTACCGGGTGGATTCGATCTCCGCCCTCTTCCCAGCAATCAAAGTTGGGGAGCTGCCAGCACGCTGCGACGTAATCAATCGTCAGCTCAATCGAAGGCTTCAATTGCTGGATCAAATCATGCTCCCCGCTCATCCGCACGTGCTCCGCCAGCCCCCACAGCCATGTCCCGTAGCCATCGAGCTGAAAGCTGCCCCATTCGCCTGCCACTTCTTCGCCCTCTGCGGTAAAGCGCGTATGCAAGAAGTGGTTCTTGTCCGCATCGCCTGTCTTCGCTGCTGCAATGGCCGCTCTTGCCTTTGCCTCATGCTTTCGAATCACAAAATCGCACCAGCGGTAAAACTTGCGGGCGCTCTCATGCTCGCCTGTCCGATTCATCGCGTATGCTGTAAACGTTCCGTCCCGCAGCCACGCATATTGATAGTTCGCAAAACCGGGCGAAGCCATATACGCTCCGGTGCTCGCCTGGTGCTGCAAGATCAACTGGACACTTTCCCCGATCAGCGTCATGTTTATCCCTCCTTTTGGGACAAGCCGACTTCGTGTCAGGCGCCGTTGCGCTTCGTCGCCTGGCTATGCTGTTATAGCATATGCACCTGGCGGCCATCCCGCGCCATTTTGCCCTGCCAAAAAGGAAAACCTGCCGGATGCCCATGTCCAGCAGGTTTTGATTGGGTGTCTCTTCGTTTTACGATGGTACATCCATATTTTCGGATTTCAGGTAATGCTGCAGTTCCTCATAAAAAGTCGGGTTGCAGGCCATTACGCTGCTTTTTTGGTCGTAAGGCAGCGGGGTGCCCGTCATGGTCGTCACCCGACCGCCCGCTTCTTCCACAATGATTCGTCCAGCCCCGAAATCCCATGCATTGAGCGAAAGGCTCACGTAGCCATCCAGTCTTCCGGCCGCAACGTACGCCATCTCCAGCGCGGCACTGCCGAGAAGGCGCATTCCGCGCACTTTTCCGGCGAGCTTTTTCACGATCAGATCAATGCCCATCTGCTCAGCACGCTTGTTCCAAAACACACTCGTGCACAACAGCGCTTCTTCCAGGCTGACTGTGCGGTCCAGGCGCAGCGGACGGTCATTCAGATACGCTCCCTCGCCTTTTACCGCGTAAAATAGCTCATCGCGCGATGGATCGTAGACTGCTCCGACGAGGCCCTCTCCCTTATGGTAAACGGCAATCGAAACGGAAAAATTGATCTGCTGATGCACAAAGTTGGTCGTACCATCAATCGGGTCAATGACCCACAGCGTTTCGTACTTGGCTGGGTCTTCCGCAAAGGTCCTCTCTTCCCCCAAAATCCCGTGATCGGGAAACCGCTGCAAAATCATGCCGACGACATGCTTCTCCACTTCTTTATCTACAGCCGTAACAAGATCGGAGGCAGACGTCTTATATTCGACGGTAAAAGGTTCTTTCATTCGTTTCAGACTCAGCTCACCCGCTGAACGGGCGCATTGCAGAGCCAGCTCTTTTAGCGCCGCCAGAGTTGATGCTTGCACGCATATCGCCACCTAAAACTTGACTTTCTTTTTAGTGTACCATACTTTACCTGCGGTTACACCACAGGCAAAGCATGCGGGTTGGCCTGAATTTTTGTTCCACCCGTGAAAAAGGGTGCCTGACCGTCAGCCAATGACAGTCGTGGCACCCTCTTTTGGGAAACGAACTAGCAGCAGCGCGTCACTCCGCCTTTTTCAAACCGTTCGCGCAAGGCGTACATGTAATACTCGCGCTCGGTCATCGGGAAAATGCCTGGGGCCCCATGCTTTTCGTACCAGTGTTGCAGGTAGCGGTCGTAGTCAGGCATGCCGAAAACCGTTTTGATCGCTGAGCTGACACGCCGCAGCGCCTTGCGCATCTCTCTTAGCTTACGTTTCATGCGACATGGTGTCCTTTCTCGTCGATGACAGGCCCCTTGGACTGGATGTACGGCGACTCGTGCAACGGGTACTGTCTACCGCGCAGGATGTTGATCCACACCCGCGCTCCGTCGAGGATGATGCCGATGGTGATGACCATGAAGATTGCGCACACCGCTGCGTCAATCTGGTCGTTCAGGATCATTTTTTGCGCGGCCTCCACCGTTTTTACCCCGTTTGGCAGCGTGCCGGCATCCAGTGCCTTTTGGAAAGCGTCCGCATGGGCGAGGAAGCCGATTTTCGGATCAGCATGGAACAGCTTTTGCCAGCCTGCGGTAAGCGTAGCCGTCGTCAGCCAGGCCATCGGAACGAGCGTGACCCACGAATAAGCAGCCTTGCCCATTTTGAAAATCAAGGTCGTACCGACAGTGAAAGCAATTGCGGCAAGCATCTGGTTGGCGATACCGAACAGCGGCCACAAGGTGTAAATGCCGCCGAGCGGGTCCATGACCCCTTGCAATAGGAAGTAGCCCCAGCCAAGCGTAATGATCGCCGAGCCGATCAGGTTCCCCGGCAGCCAGTTGACCTGCTTCATTTTCGGGATCACGTTGCCGAGCATGTCTTGCACCATGAAGCGCCCTACGCGGGTTCCTGCATCAATCGTGGTCAAAATGAATACGGCTTCAAACAAAATCGCGAAGTGGTACCAGAACGCCATCAGCGCTTTTCCGCCCAAAATGCCGGAGAAAATCGTCGCCATCCCGATTGCCAGCGACGGAGCCCCGCCTGTTCGGGAGAGAATGGTCTTTTCCTGAATGTCATTCGCGAGCGTGGTCAACTGGTCAGGCGTGACCGTAAAGCCCCAGCTGTTGATCGTCGCGGCGGCCGCCGCAGCGTCCACCCCAATGGCGGCGGCAGGAGAGTTGATCGCAAAGTAAACGCCTGGCGTGAGGACACATGCCGCAATCATCGCCATGATCGCCACGCCGGACTCCATCAGCATCCCGCCGTAGCCGATCAGCGGCGCATGCGATTCTTTTGCAATCATCTTCGGTGTCGTGCCGGACGAGACGAGCGCGTGGAAGCCGGATACCGCCCCGCAGGCAATCGTAATGAACAAGAACGGGAACAAGTTGCCCGCAAACACAGGACCCGTCCCATCAATGAACTTGGTCAGGGCCGGCATGTGCAGCGGCGGCAGCGTCAGCACGATTCCCACGGCCAGCACGCCAATCGTTCCGACCTTCAAAAACGAGCTGAGGTAATCGCGCGGCGCCAACAGCAGCCAGACAGGCAAAACCGAAGCGATAAAGCCGTAAATGATAATCATCCACGCAAGCTGTACTTTGCTAAACGTAAATGCAGGGCCCCACGTTGGCGAAGCCGCGACAAGCTGGCCCAGCCAGAGGGAGAAGAACAGGAGCGCCAGCCCGATCAACGATCCTTCCATGACCCGTCCCGGACGAATGTAGCGCATGTACAGCCCCATCAACACAGCAATCGGCAGCGTCATGAAAATCGTAAAGGTGGCCCACGGAGACTCCGCGAGAGCGTTGACAACGACCATCGCCAAAACCGCAATCAAAATGACCATAATCGCAATGATTCCGACCAGGGCGAGCACGCCGCCAACCGGACCGATCTCTTCCTTGGCGATCTGTCCCAGCGACTTCCCGTTGCGGCGCATCGAGCCGAACAAAATGACGAAGTCCTGCACCGCTCCACCGAGCACGACCCCGACGATAATCCAGATCGTCCCCGGCAAATACCCCATCTGGGCCGCCAAGGTCGGGCCTACCAGCGGCCCCGCTCCGGCAATCGCGGCGAAGTGATGCCCGAACAAAATCCATTTGTTCGTCGGCACAAAGTCTTTTCCATCGTTGTTTACTTCTGCAGGTGTGGCCCGATTGTCATCCAGCCCCATAATTTTTCTGGCAATAAAACGGCTGTAAAAACGGTAAGCAACAGCATAAGTGCAAAATGCCGCAGTCAGCAACCAGAACGAGTTGACCGACTCTCCTCGATTGAGCGCGATGATGCCAAAGCCAACCGCGCCCAAAGCGGCAATCCCGCCCCAAATCAGGAGGGAGAGAAGCCATTTTTTCATTCAATTCGCCTCCTTTTTCGCTTCCATTTAAAAATTAAAAATTCAGGCAATTTACCTTACCACAAGGTATCACGAAGGAGGGCATGGCCAAAACAAAAAATGGCTGAACGGTACAAAAACAAGCACGAGATGCAACATAACCGTTTGAGTGAGATCGCATACAATGCTGTCACCGCCCTGCAAAGCAAAAAGCCCGTCAACCAGCACAAACTCTCTGTGCGAAAGACGGGTTTTTTGGCATCGGCAAAAGGCTTCCGGCCGGGGCCGGGAAAACGCATGCGCAGCGCGAACGAAAAAAATCCGCCCCGGCTAAAAGCCCAGCCGCTTTTTCAGCTCCTTCACAACGTTGCGGCTGACGGGCACCTCTGTCTTGCGGCTGTCCTGCATCACAAGATGAATCGAGCCTTTGAACCACGGAACCAGCTCAGCCGTTTTCGCCAAATTGACGATAAACGCCCGGTGCGTCCGGAAAAACTGCTGGCGCGACAGGCGGCTCTCCAGCTCCTGCAGCGTAAAGCTGGTGGCGTACTGCTCGCAGTCGGTGTAAATGCTCGCGTACCGCCCTTCCAAGGTGGCGAAGACGATTTCGTTCGGGTCGATCAGCATGATTTTCCCGTTTTTTTCCACAGGGACACGGCGCGGCTGCTGATCGGCCAGGAGCGTTTGCAGCAGGCTTTGCAACTGTTCCTCGGAAAAGCGCGCTGGCTCGGCTCGCGCTTTTTGCGCGTGCAGCAGCTTGCGGACGCGATTCATCGTCTTTTCCAGCCGCGTCTCGCTAAACGGCTTGACGATGTAATCGACCGCTTCTGTTTCAAAGGCGCGAACCGCATGGATTTCATAGGCGCTCGCGAAAATGATGACAGGCGGCTGCACCATCGACTCCAGAAGCTCCTGGCCTACGTCGACGCCATCCCGATCCTGCAAGTGGATGTCCAGGAAGACCGCATCCGGTTCCAGCTGCATGACGGCTTCAATGGCTTCTTCTCCGCTTTCCGCTTCCCCGATTACCGACACATCGGGAAACTGCGCAAGCAAATAGCGCAATTCCTCCCGCGCCGGTGCCTCATCATCCACGATGAACACTTTTAGCACTGCTACTCACTCCTATTGGCAATTGTATCGTACACGTCGTCCCATTCCCCGCGCTGCTCTCGATGACGATTCCATACGGCTCGCCGTAAATCGAAGCGAGCCTGTTTTTCACGTTGGACAAGCCGATTCCGGACAGACGCCGCCGATCGCTTTTTTGCGTCTGGGCGGGCACAAACGGGTCTGTGTCCATCCCGACCCCGTCGTCTGCCACTGTCAGCTCAAGCGTATCGTGCTGGACTTTTCTCGCGCGAATCTTGACCGTGCCCCCTTCGCGCTTGGGGAGCAGTCCGTGCTTGACCGCATTTTCCACGAGCGGCTGAAGAATCAGGCCGGGCACGGTGTACCGCTCCACGCCAGGCTCAATGTCGTATTCCACACGCAGCTTTTCGCCAAAGCGGGCCCGTTCAATCGCCAAATACGCCTCGATGTGCTCCAGCTCGCCAGCCAGGCTGACATAGCCGCCGGAATCGTGCAGGTTGCGGCGAAAATACTCGCCAAGGTGGATCAAAAGTTCACGCGCCTGCTCTGGCCGAAAGCGGATGAAGGACACAATCGTATTGAGCGCATTGAACAAAAAATGCGGGTTGATCTGCGCGTGCAGCGCTTTGATTTCCGCGTCGGCAAGCAGCCGTGACTGCTTTTCCAGCTCGGCCAGCTCCAGTTGGGTAGAAATCAGATTGCCCAAGCCGCGCACCAGCTCCAGATCGACTGCCGAGAGCATGCGCGACCGATCCTGATACAGCTTGAGCACGCCTGCGACCTCCCGCCTGCGCATCAGCGGCACGATAATCGCATAGCGCAAGGGGCAGTTTGCCTCCATGCAGCCGATCTCCTCTTTTGTCCGGGCGATCATCAGCTTTTTGCTCTCCAGCACTTCCCTGGTCGCCTTCGTGGAAATGCCTTCTCCTACCACGTGATGCGACGAGCCCGCGCCGACGTGGGCAAGCACGCAGCGCGTATCGGTAATCGCGACAGCAGCGACCCGTGTCGTGCGCAAAATTTCCTCCGCTACCTTTTTCGCCGATTCATAGTTCAAGCCTTCGCGCAAATAGGACAGTGTCTTGTCTGCGACCTGCATGGTCCGCTGCGCCTGGAGCGCGCCGATCCGGTCCTCTTCTTTTTTCACCAGATCAATAATGATAATCAGGATGGCGATGCCAAGCGAGTTGACGACAGACATCGGGAAGCTGATCGATTGCACGAGTGCCAGCGCCTCCTCGTAAGGCCGGGCTACGAGCAAAATAATGCCCATCTGCATCCATTCCGCCAAAAAGCCTACGACCAGCGCGGTCGTCCAGCCGATCTCCTGATTGCGGTTGCGGCGAAACTGGTAAATCAGCCCGGCCATGACCCCTTCGCTGATCGTGGAGATCGTGCAGGCCAGATCGGTAAAGCCGCCCAGCGAATAGCGGTGAATCCCTGCGACAAGGCCCGTCATCAGCCCGACCCAGGGGCCTGCGAGCAGTCCGGCTACTACCGTGCCGATGACGCGGGAATTGGCGATTGCGTCCTGGTACCAGATGCCGTTGTACGTCCCGAGAATCGAGATCGCAGAAAAAATAAGCACCATGACGGCCTTTTCCCGCCAGGTCGCCCGCTGGTTCAAGATGCTGCGGAAAGCCCGCACCCGCGTAAACAGCAAGGCGGCTACGATCAAAACAGCCGTCCGCTCCGCGAGCGGGATCATCAAGGACATATTCATCGGCTCACCTTCTTCGCACACGTTTTTTGGCCAGCTTGAAAATCGGCGGCCCTTTGCTTCATTATCTATAGCAGGCAAAGAAGTGGTCAAGCAAATTGTCAGAGTAGGCAGAATATGTCTCAGTGGCTGCCGGAAGCATGAACGCTCAAGCTGGCAGCCTTTTGGCTTTCGTCCCGCTGCACGTGAAAAAGCCGTCTGTTGTACCCAAGACGCACAACAGACGGCTTTTCAGATGTTGAGTGTATGAATCCCTTCGTTACAGGTTGCCGCGGCGCGCCTGCTCGCGCTCCAGCGCTTCGAACAGCGCCTTGAAGTTGCCGTTGCCAAAGCCGCGTGCCCCTTTGCGCTGGATGATTTCGATGAACAGCGTCGGACGGTCTACGATAGGCTTGCTGAACAGTTGCAGCAGGTAGCCTTCATCGTCTCTGTCGACCAGGACGCCGAGCTTTTTCAACGCTTCGATGTCCTCGTCGATTTCGCCCACGCGCTCCTTCAAGTCTTCGTAGTAGGTGTCCGGTACGGAGAGGAAGTCTACGCCGTTATCACGCAGTTTCGAGACGGTTTCGATAATATCGTTCGTCAAAATCGCGATGTGCTGCACGCCTGGTCCTTTGTAAAAATCGAGGAACTCCTGAATTTGCGATTTGCGGCGGCCTTCCGCCGGTTCGTTGATCGGGAACTTGATGCGGCCTGTGCCGTTTTGCATCACTTTGGACATGAGCGCGGAATACTCGGTGGAAATGTCGTCCTCGCTGAAGTTTTGCACAGCCGTGAAGCCCATGACCCGCTGGTAGTAGCCCACCCATTCGTCCATGACTTCCACGTTGCCCACGATGTGGTCGATACCGATCAGTCCGGTGCTCTCGCCTTTTACCTGAGATTCGTAGGCGGTATAGCCGGGCAAAAACGGACCGTTGTAGTTTTTCCGCTCGATGAAAGAGTGAATGTTATCGCCGTATGTGCCGATCACCGCTTTTTTCACGGTGCCAAATTCATCTGTGTACTCAGTCGGCTCCATGATCGGGATCGCACCGCGGGAAACCGCTTCGCGGTACGCTTGCTCACAGTCGTCCACGCGCAGGGCAACGTCTTTCACTCCATCGCCGTGCTTTTTCACAAATTCGGCGATTGGGTGTTCAGGCGTCAGAGCGCCGCTGACGACAAAAGTCATGTGCTTTTGCTTCAACACGTAGGAAACCTTTTCGCGCGAGCCTGTTTCCAGCCCGGCATACGCGACTGGCTCAAAGCCGAACGCTTTTGTGAAGTAATGCATCGCCTGCTTGGCGTTTCCTACATAAAATTCCACATAGTCCCAGTCCTGAATCGGGAAAAAATCGGTGTTGCTCATTTGTTTACCCCTCCGCTTTCATCATTTTTTCATTATTGTTACTCTTTTATGAATTGGGATTATTTTGTCGTTACCTTGAGATTACATTGGAAGCGCTTCCTCGTGCAAGAACACGGAATAACGCGAAAACGCTCAAACGCTTTCACTGATAAAAGTGCGCAACTGAGCGCCCGCTTGGTAGAATATAGGCAGAGCAAATCCGAGCAGGAGGTGGGGCAGTTGTCAGGTCAATGGAGTCAAGAGGCAGCCAGGCAGTGGGATTCTTTTGCCGCCGACTGGCACAAGCGAAGTGAGCAGATGTGGGAAAAAGGCAGCCGCAGCACGATTCTCCCCTTTTTCATGCGGCACGTCTCCCCTGAACAGGGACCGATTCTGGATGCGGGGTGTGGGGACGGCTATGCAAGCTGCAAGCTGGCCAGGCATGGCTATACGGTAGAAGGGGTTGACATTGCCGGGGAAATGATTCGTCTTGCCCAGGAGCGGAAACAGCATTTCCCGGAAAATGTTCATTTCCAGACAGCAGATATTGGCAGGCTGCCGTTCGCAGATGGTACGTTTGCAGGCGTGATGTCCATTAACGTAGTGGAATTTACGCCCGCTCCCTTGAAAGCGTTGCTGGAGCTGCGCCGCGTACTCGCGCCGGGAGGCATTCTCGTCCTTGGCATTCTGGGTCCGACAGCAGGACCGCGCGCCCACAGCTATCGGCGGCTGTACGAGGAAAACACGATTCAAAACACGATGATGCCATGGGAAGCGAAGCAGCTGGCCACAGAAAACGGCTTCGCGCTGCTCGCGGAGGAGCCGGTGTACAAGGAAGGGATTACCCCGGATATTGCGGGACGCTTGAGCGTGGAGCTGCAGGAGGCGGTCAGCTTTTTGACGTTGTTTGCCCTGCGGAAGCAACAGCAAAGCAACTGATCTTTTCTACGTCAAAAGGCTGCTGGACCGAGCGATCCGGCAGCCTTTTCTTTTTATTTGTAGGCGACGTTGTTTTTTTGCATCCAGGCGAGCTTGCTCGCTGCAAGCTGGGCAATCGTCGGCTCCTCTGTTCCGTAAAGCAGGCGGTACAGACGCTGGGTTTCGACCAGATCGTTGTAGGTCAGGTACGGGTAGTCCGCTCTCCCGAATGTGCCGTCGGGAAAATAAGCGTAGTGTAAATCGCCGTTTGCCAACAGCCAGCGGGTGCCCAGATTGACAACTCCCGCAAGCATCACGTCTGCCAGGTCTTTGTCTTCCTGATTGCCAAATTGCAGGTAGCTGCTGTACAAGAAATTGATTTCGGCCAACTGGTGGTTGAGCGAAACGTGTGTCCGGGCGGCGGGATTTTTCGCTGAAGCGTAATCAGCCACGAGCCAGCCCGTCTGTATCCCGTTCACGACGTAATGGTTGCTCGCTGCATGCTTGTGAAAATACGTCCGGTATTTTTGCGCCGACTGGCAGAACAACTCTTCCGTGTACTGGGCGCATCCGCGCAGCATCAAGTCTGCTGCTCCCGTGTTAAAGCGCGTATCGTAAAAGCCATCGGGAATGCCGTAGTCCTCGCTCAGCCACAGCGAGCGGGGCAGCGACTTCCAGTACCCCTCCGGCTCTTGCTGGAGCAGGCTTGTTTTCAACATCACATAGCCCATGTTGCGTGCGGCCCTGCTGCCTCCCGTGTACAAAAAGGAGCGCAAGACGTAATTTTCGGGAATTCGCCAATAGGCGTTTGCGGAAGTAGGCTCGTAGGTCGAGGGGCTTTTGTAGTAGTAGCCGTCATACAGCCACTTTGCGTTTTGCGTGACATCGAGCGCAAGCCAGATTTGGTCAATCGACTGCTCGCCCCACGGCACGAGTGGTTCCCTCGATTCCAGCGCCCACATCTCGCTTACATAGCCCGCCTTGATCGGCAGCCTGATTTCCAGAACGACGCCGCTCGCGTTTTTCTTGACCTGGATCGGCAGCGCCAGCTCTTTCTGTTCTTCAATGGTGCCTCTCCCTTTATGGACATAGACGATGGGCTCCCCGAGCCAAATGTATCGTCCCTCTGTTTCAACGAACCCGGAAGCAAGCGGCAGCTCCTTGACCTGATCCAGCGTCACAGATTTCCAATAGGCCTGCTTCGCGTCGTTGTACGCCCGGTAGCGAAACATCATGTTCTGGCTTTTGCCCTGAATCGGTATCGTAATCACGTATGGCTTTGCATTTTTCTTGCCGCTGATTTGCTGGCTCCAATACACATCTCCGTCGCCAAACACAAACTCTCGTTTTTTGTGTATCGCGCCGTTTGGCTTGCTGGTAGTTTCTTTTTCAACGGGCTTTTGCCAAAGGGGCACAGCATCGGAAGCAAAAGCCGGGCCGGGTAAAAAGGTGCTTACGGCGATGGCCGTCATCAAAAGGAGCAAAACGCTGATTTTTCTGACCATGTCATCCCCCTGTCCTGAAGAAAAACTCCTCCATTTCAATTGTTTAAACTGACTTAACTTTTGTATTAATATGTAAATGATACCAGATTATGCGCGACAAATCACCCTGAACTCCGCTTTTCTGCAAACGAATCAGGAGGGCGCGTGTTATTTTTGCAATCATCTGATAGTAATATCACTGCGTAATCGGTAGTGAAGGCGCGTTAGCCAGCTTGCGTTGCCGCCCTTTTTTGGCGAAGTTCTGGTTGTGGAATCAAAAAAAGTCCCTCACCCATAAAGACTGTGGCGAGGGACTTTCCGTTTCACTTTATCGCGAAAAAATGATATTAGGACAATACTTTTTTGACTTCCGTCACGGTTTTCTGCAAAAGCTGATCGACGACGCCTGCTTCTTTTACGTGTCCGATCAAATTGTCGCTCAAGTCGTCCAACAGGCTGCGCGCTTCATTGACCTGGCTGGAAACCTCGTCGGCAAAGCGCTTTTGCTGCTGGATAATCTCCATGACGCCTGCCACTTCGCTGTTGACTTCGTGGAATGCGCGGACGATTCCGTCCATTTTCTCGGACGCCTCCTTGCTGATCGACAGTCCGTTCTTGATCGCATTGCCGCTCTTCTCGCTGTTGGCGAGCGCTTCTTTTGTTTCCTCCTGGATTTTGCCGATCAGTTCGGCAATCGTTTTGGTTGAGCTCGCTGTCATTTCCGCCAGTTTGCGCACCTCATCCGCCACGACTGCGAAGCCTCGTCCTTGCTCGCCCGCACGCGCCGCCTCAATCGCGGCATTGAGCGCGAGCAAATTCGTCTGGTTGGCAATATCGCTGATAACCTTGACGATGCTCGTAATCTCCGAGGAGCGTTCTTCCAGCCGGCTCATCGAGCGGGATGTGTTCACCGATTCTTTTTCCAGCTGGCTCATGACCTCGACCACTTCGGTCATCGCCTTTTTCCCGGCCTCCGCGCGCTCCACCGATTCCTTGCAGATGACAGTCAGCCGTTCTCCGCGCACGGAGAGCTGGTTGGCAGACTCATCGTCTTTTTCGTTAACAGCCTGGATTTTCTCCACGACGTTTTTCATTTGGGTAGCCAGACGGGCAAGACCGTCATGCTGGGCATTTACCTCGTTGTGCTGGGAAATGATCGCTCCCATCTGTTCATACAGTCCGAGCAACTCGGTTTTCCACGCGTCTTGCTGTTGTGCTGTGTTCTCTGTTGCCAAGGGTGTCACTGCTGTCGCCGCTGTCTCTTTTGCCGCAAGTCCTTTGTCCTTTTTCCAAAACATCCGTTTCCCTCTCCTTTTTCTCTACTTGTCTCCCCGACGCGAATACACGCGGGATTCGACAATCCCCGGGTGCTGCTTCGCGAGACTCAGCAAATTTTCCAAGAAATAGTAGTGCCCCTCCAACAACTCCACGTCTTTGCGCTCAAAGCTTTTCACCTGCAAATACTGCTGCATCTCCAGGGCGTAACGCTCCAATCTATCGTAAAAGTCGTTGGCGCGAAGCATCTGATCCACTTCCGGATACTCTGTTTTTAACCGGGTGATTTCGCTGTACACCCTGCCGCCCTCCAGAATCATCTGGTAGGCCGTCCGTTCCAGTGAAGCAGCTGTGGCCGCCTCCTGCTCCTTACGCTCCTCGCGCAAAGCGGACAAGTACGTGATAAAATGGTAGACAGTTAAAAACAAAGGCCCTAAAAATAAAATGATTCCTGCTTTGTACACATGCTGATTGGATAAATTGCTGATGAGCAGGAAAAGGTGAAACAAGATCGCTCCCAACCATACATAGATGATGATCTGGTGATTGATCTTCCCTGCCTTTTGGTGGCGGGAAAAGGCAAAGGTTAGCCCGAGCAGGTAAAAGGCGAGCAACGTAAAGCTGGCTGAGAACAAGGCCATCTCCATATCGACAAGCCAGTCTGCATCGGCGGGAATTTCGATGAAGAATTCAAAAGCGAGCACCAGCAGTGAGAAAAGCAACCCCATGATCCAAAACCGGCTGACTTCCGAGTCGTTCCTCCGCCGGGAGCGGTATCGTTCTGCACGGGTCCCCTTCATAACAAGCTCTCACCTCATCTTCTATGATTCGCCATCATTCTGGCTTTTCCTTTTATATGCGGCCAAATTTGACAACGGAGGCGTTTATGACACAAAATCTACCAGAACTTTTCACGGAACGTATGAAACGCTTGCTGGAGCAGGAATACGAAGCGTTCATCGCTTCCTACGACCAGCCCGTCACGCACGGCTTGCGGGTCAATCCGCTCAAGGTCGCGCGTGAGCAGTTTCTTTCCCTCTCTCCGTTTGCGCTGGAACCGGTTGCCTGGTGCGCAAACGGTTTTCGCTACAAAGAGCAAGACCGTCCCGGCAAGCACCCGTTTCACGCCGCGGGCTTGTACTACTTGCAAGAGCCAAGCGCCATGTCTGCTGCCGAAGCGCTCGACGCCAAGCCAGGCGAGCGCATCCTCGACCTGTGTGCGGCTCCCGGCGGCAAGTCCACACAGCTCGCTGCGGCCCTGAACGGCGAAGGCTTGCTCGTTGCCAACGAGATTCACCCGGTTCGCGTGAAGGCGTTGGCGGAAAACCTGGAACGCTGCGGCGTGAAAAACGCGGTCGTGACAAACGAGACGCCCGAGCGGCTGCAGGAGCGTTTTCCACAGTTTTTCGACAAAATTCTCGTCGATGCTCCGTGCTCCGGCGAAGGAATGTTCCGCAAGCTGCCGGAAGCCGTGGAAGACTGGTCGCCGAACAAAGTGACGGAATGCCACCTGATGCAGCAAGATATTCTCGACGCCGCCAGCGCCATGCTAAAGCCGGGTGGAACGCTCGTCTACTCTACCTGCACGTTCGCTCCGCTGGAAAACGAACAGACTCTCGTCGATTTCCTGGCCCGGCATCCGGAGTTTACGATTGTCCCGCTGCCGCAGCCGGAATGGTTCGCTCCCGGTCAACCAAACTGGGCAACCCCTGCCTGCGAACAGCTCCGCGATACAGCGCGCCTGTGGCCGCATCGACTGCAAGGCGAAGGCCACTACCTCGCCAAGCTGCAAAAGAGCGCCGACGCGGACAGCGAGCCAATCTCAGCGGCTGGCAAGCGCAAGGAAAAACGAACCGCCAAAGCCGCTGCTCCCGCCGGACGCAAGGAAGCGCTGGCTGCCTGGCGCACTTTTGTCAAGGAAGCGATTCCGCAGCTCGCAGACGAGTTTGCCGACGAATCCGCCTTTGTCCTGTTTGGCGAGCAGCTATACTACTCGCCCATTCCCGGGATGGACTGGGACAAGCTCAAGGTCGCCCGCGTCGGCTTGCATCTCGGTACGGTGAAAAAAAATCGGCTGGAGCCTGCGCACGCGCTCGCGCTCTCCATCACGCCGGCCGAAGCTGCTCGCGTAGCCGACTACAGTGCTGACGATCCTGACCTGTTGCGCTATTTAAAAGGCGAAGCACTCGCCCGGGACGGGGCGAACGGCTGGACACTGGTCGCTGTCGACGGCTTTTCCATCGGCTGGGGCAAGCAGTCGGAGGGGCAGTTGAAAAATCATTATCCGAAAGGACTGCGTTGGGTGTAGAGATCAAAAGAAAAGCTCACTCACAGACCTCTGGTCAAATGGTTGTCCAAAAGAGGCAATTCCGCTAGCTTTTCATAGTTAGAAACATGGCTATATCAGCGTTTCTGCCAAACAAAAGGGGCGTCTCAAGTCGAAAAGCGACTTTTGAGGCAGCCCCTTATTCTATGGATTTTTCTATTGGCTCGTTTTCTAAATGGAAATAGGCTGGATCACGACTGTTTCGATTTGCTTTTCGTGTGTTTCCAGCGATTTCCTATATGCTTGGCAGAATGCATCGACGTTTGCGATTACTCTATGCTTGTCGTAGACGAAGAAGTAAATGTACTTTTCTTGATAATGAAAAGCATCAGAGCCGATTTGCTCGGTGAGCTCACGTTCCTGCATGGATGGACGAGAGCATTTTACTTCGATAACCGTTTCATAGGCATCAATAAAAATATCATAGCGATAGCTTTTATATCCCCCGTCCTGGTAAATTTCAGCCCTTGCCTCCGGGAAAATAGGACGGATCAATGAGTAAAGCATGCGCTGCACATCATACTCATTCCCGAGAACAATTTTTTGTAAATCCTTTCCTTTTAGCGTCCCTCCGCCATGTACAGGTTTTTGGTACATTTCCTGAATATGTTTGTGAAAATTGGAAAGGACTCTTCGAACAATGACATGGAAGTGCTCCACATCAATCTGACCATGGCTTCCACTACCTTTGAATAATCCTCTATTTATGTCATGAATCAAGTTTTCGAGATAAGTGATTCCAAGAAAATGGGAACCATTCTTGATCGAGCCAAAGGTTTGCATGGCAAAAGACTGTCCGATTGTCTGGTCAGAAAACAGGTTATCCAGAACTCTGGAAGTGGTCATTTTCCAGGAAGAAAATTGTTCCTCCAGGACGACTTTCCGGCCTTCGTCTATCTGCTCTTGAATTACTCTAACTGCATCCGCTTTACTTTGGACTAACTTAGTCAAGACGATCTCCCCTCCGGAATAATCCCGCGCCTACTATTTTCAGTCAAGCCTTCCCCAGCGTAAATAAAACAGGAAAAGAGGTTCTAATATATAGACCTTATCGTCTTTATATTCGAACACCTGATACATGGGTTCACTGGTTTGCATGATTGACTGTACTTGGTCAATTGTCGTTTTTATTTTTTTTCGATCAGGTTTATCTGCATCACTGACCATTGCGTCCATTCTTCTTTTTATTTCATCGATAGAAAGACTAACTTTCGGTGGGTCAACACTTATTGCCTTTAAAAGCAATTCGTACATATCAACTTGATTTCCACTGTTAATCGTGTAGGTTTTTCGCTTTTGGCCTCTCGGGTTGGGGCCACTTTTGAGCTTTCTGGCAACTTCTTTGTAAGAAAGGAGGTTCAGAGAAGTCATTTCATATGCTTTTTTTAGCATGGATGAATCAAGTTTCGGTTTGTCTATGTTATCTATATCAAGTAAAAAGCAGAGATTCAGGCAAATGGATTGCATGAGCTGCGGTGAAGATAAACTCTCCTGAGCCATGTCATTCGCTATCGAAGAATCGATATGCAAACCGAGTTTATCAAATCCGGTTACGGCAATTTCTCGCAATTCCTTCGTATTCCAAGGTTCAATATTAATCAAATTCAATCTACCGCTCAAATCTGAATTTTTCCTGATTGCATCATCAGATCGATGAGGTAAGGAGATGACCACTGTCTTAAAATATTTGCGTATGGCGTCTTTTAGCTGATAGGCTATTTCCATTTGCATGTTTGGGGAAGCGTAATGAAAATCATCCAACACGAGTACCCAATCATTTTCAATAAAATATTGAATGACTTTGTCTTTATTGGAATGATATTTTTCGGTTACGGCGGATGCTCTGCCTTCCCTTGTACCAGATAATCCCTGCCCTTGCATCGTTTTTTGCTCAGTTTGCTCACTTTCAAGCGGCAAACCAACTCTTCTGGCAATAGTTACCCAAAAGTCCTCCGTTTCCTTAAAATCACTTCCGGAAAAAGACTTCATTTTTTCAGTACCTATTACTTTTTCGCACAATACAGTTTTACCCGTTTTGGAAGGACCAATAATGGAGGTAAGAAAACCGACTGTGTGTAAAGATTGGGTGAGCCGAACCTCATAGGAAATATCAAATTCGGACGACTGCCGTGAAATATACGTATATTTAGGGAAAGCGCCAGGAATAAAGACTTCATTTGATTTTAAATTCATGTCATCACCCCTAAACTATTTGGAATATGTCATGATAAAAGTGTAGTCTATTCTCTCTTCATTATAATCCTTAAATTCAGCTAATTAAACACAGATAACAGCCTTTTCAAGTAAATACACCTTATTTCAGCAAAAATCATCTAAAAACCACATAAATTCATACGGAATATATCCTTTTCCACTTCGAAAATACCAATCAAATGACAACAAAGCCCGCACGCTCACCATGCCTGACACATGTTGCAGCTTGCGGGCTTTTCGCTTGTTTCCTGGTCATTCTAACGTCTTCCATCGCGAGACTTGTCGTCGACCACTGTCAAGGAGCCGTTTTTAATGTAGCGCATTATTTTTGATACAGAGATACCTGTCGCGTTGGCAATTTGCATCGCATTCGAATTCGGATTGCTGCGGAGGTAGTTGCGAATCATCCGATAGTCTTCCAGTTCGTTTTGGCCGCACACATGGCAACTGTATTCGTTCGGATTCATTTTGCTCCCGCATTTGAAGCACGTATCAATCATCATTCGTTCTCCTCACAACCTGTACTTTGTCGCAAAGGGTTCTCTCTACCAATATTTTACCTTCATTCTTCCAGGAGGAAAACACTATTTCACAACATCTTCATTTTTCGCCGCAAAAACTGCCCCGTAACAGCCAAGGAGCCTCCGGCAGCATCAGAAGGCTCCTTCTCTTTTTGACTGGCACATGTCAGGCGCAGCTCATGCGCTTGTCCCGCTGTCCCTTGCCCTAATTCTGGCGGAACGGTCTTGCCCCTTTGGCTCCGCGGCCTGCTTTGCCTCTTCCCGCTTTTTTGGCGTCAGCAGGCTTCACGGTCTTGCCTGCTTTGCGCGCGGCAATCGCCTCAGCCTTTCTGCGGTTTTTCTCATAGCGCATCTGGAGTTCTTCCAGTTCGCGCGCCAGCTTCTTTTTGTAGCCCGGCTTCACTTTGGCTTTTTTCTTCAAAGCTTCGCGAACAGGAGCAAACTCCTTCTCTTTTTCTTTTTGCTGCTCTTTTGCCTGTTTGGCGCGCAGCTCGATGAAGTGGGCTTCCCGCTCCAGTGCCCGCTGGCGCCGGCCTGCATCCAGATGGCGGCCAGGCTCCAGAATGCGCTCTTCAATCGACGCCTTCGTCGCTTTGGCGAAGCGGCTCATCAAATTTTTCTGGCGCGGCGAAATGAGCGAGATCGCTTTTCCGCTCTGTCCGGCGCGCCCTGTCCGGCCTACGCGGTGAATGTAGCTCTCCACGTCATTTGGCAAATCGTAGTTGATGACGTGCGAGACGCCCTCGACATCCAGCCCGCGCGCGGCAATATCCGTCGCCACCAGATACTGGAAGCGCATCTCGCGGAAATGCCGCATTAGCTGCTCGCGCTTGCTTTGCGACAGGTCCCCGTACAACGCTTGCGCCTGAAATCCGTTTTCCTGCAGACGGGCAGTGAGCTGCTGCACGCGCACTTGCGTATTGGCAAAAACGATGGTCAAAAACGGCTGCTCCTGCTCCAGAACGTCCACGAGCGCATCCGTCTTGTCGCTTTGGTTGACGACGTAGTAAAACTGCTCGATTTTTTCCACGGTCTTTTGCTTGCCTTCGATTTTGATGTGCGGCGGTTGCTTCATGAAGCGATGGGCCAGCCGCTTCACCATATCCGGCATGGTTGCGGAGAACAGCAGCACTTGACGCTGGGAAGGCGTATGGACGATGACTTGCTCTACATCCTCCAGAAAGCCCATCTCCATCATCTTGTCGGCCTCATCCAGCACGAGCGTGGAAATCCGCCCGAAGTGCAGCGAGCCGCGCTGCATGTGATCCAGCACGCGCCCTGGCGTTCCGACGACGATGTGTACAGTCGATTTCAGCTTGCTCAACTGTCTGTCAATGTCGGTTCCGCCGTGCAGCGACAGCACATTTACATGTAGATGCTTGCCCAGCTTTTCCACTTCTTTGGCGATCTGAATGGACAGCTCGCGCGTCGGGGTGAGAATCAGCGCCTGAATGTCGCGCTTGCCCGCATCCAGACGGTTCAGGATCGGAAGCATGAACGCCGCTGTTTTCCCTGTTCCGGTCTGCGCTTGTCCAATCACGTCTTTTCCTTCCAGAATCAGCGGAATCGCTTCCTCCTGGATCGGGGTCGGTTCTTTATAGTACAGGTCTTGAATCCCTTGCATCAGCTCCGGTCGAAAGCCAAAAGACGCAAACGATTTTGCCATCAAATCCACTTCCTTTCACACGCGGTCTTCCGTTTCACGCACCCTGACCTGCATGGACAGCGGGTGGGAAGAAATCGGGCTTGCGGTATGAACCCGTTTTCGGTAACAGTCCTTGCGAAATCCTATCCTACCTATACTAAAGGAGTCGAATCAAAAATACAACCAAACCGTTTGATCCCGTTTCGATCTTTCCCGGAATCCGCCAACTGTTTAGCCGCACAAAAAAAGCAGAGGATGCAAGCCTTACGCTGCATCCTCTCTTTACCTGTGCTGCTTATTTTGCCAACTCGTAAATGGCTTGCGCATAAATCGCAGTCGCCTTGACGAGATCGTCGACCAAAATGTACTCGTCCCGCTGATGGGCACTGTCCGGACGCCCCGGAAACAGCGGTCCGAACGCTACGCCGACATCCAGCGAACGGCCGTAGGTGGCACCGCCGATAGCGATGATGCCCGCCTCTTCGCCTGTCTGCTCGGTGTACACCCGTTGCAGCGTTGTTACCAGCGGATGGCTGGGGTCTACGCGATGCGGCGGCAGATGCTCCACGACTTCCAGCTCGAACGCGGCCTCGCCAAAGCGTTCCACGAGAATCTCCGACCATTTTTCAAACGAGATCGAGTGCGGGTAGCGAATGTTCAGGCGGAACAGCGCGTCCCCTTCCGCTTCGTATTCCAGCACGCCCGTGTTCAGCGTGAGCGCACCCATTTCCTCGTCGTCATGGGCGATTCCGAGCGCTTCCCCGCCGTGCTGCCTGTGCAAGTAGCGGTCTGCAACCTCTGTGTACACGGCTGCGCGCGCATCGAGCACGAGTGTCCGCAGGAAGTAAATCAGCTCCGTGCCTGCATTGACGCCTTTTTTCGGGTCCATTCCGTGTACGGAGACACCCTCCATGTGCAAGACGACCAAACCGTCCTTCGCTTCCGCCTGCCCCTTCAAGCCTGTCTGCTCCAGGTGTGTGCGGTAGCGGTCGATAATCGTCTGGCTGTCAGCGGACAGCGGCGCAAGAGTCGCCACCGCTTTGTCCGGTACCATGTTCATGCGCAAGCCTGCCTGCAATGAAACAAGCCTGGCTTCCGCCTGCTCCGCTGCAGGCTTGCCGAGCTGTTGGAACGCGGCATACGTCTGGCGCAAGGTCAAATCCGTGAGGCCCTTTTCCGCGTAAATCAATGGAAAATCAGCGTCAGGCGTGAAGCCCATCGTCGGCATTTCCTCGGTTTCAAAGTACGTCTTGACGCACTGCCAGTTCGACTCTTCGTCCGTGCCGAAAATAAAGCGCACGCGCTTGGAGAGCGGCAGTCCCAGGCCCAGGACCACTTTGGCTGCAAAAATCGCCGCCATGGTCGGCCCTTTGTCGTCAATGGCTCCGCGCGCCACCAGTTTGCCGTCCACGATCTCGGCCGCAAACGGCGGCGTGCTCCAGCCATCTCCCTCCGGCACGACATCGACGTGGCTCAAGATGCCGATCAGCTCTTCGCCTTGCCCGAACTCGGCATGGGCGGCGTATCCGCGCACATCCTTAGTCGTCATCCCGGCTCTTTTACATACGTCCAGGGCAAAGTCCAGCGCGGCGCGGATGCCTTCGCCAAACGGCGCTCCCTCGCGAGCGGTAGCGGGATCAAGCACGCTTTTGATCCGCAAAAACTCCTGGGTGGTGGCAATCAGCTCATCCTTGAGCTTGTATGTCTCCTCTAGCCAATTAATGGTCGTCATGTTTGGTTTCGTTCCTTTCATTTTGGCCGCCGTCCATGAGTTCGGCATCGACGTCCAGATCCAGCTCTACCAGGGAGAGCAGCGATTCCATCGGCACTTCCTTTTTCGTAAACTCGGCCTGTGCTTCCTTGATCTCGTCGCGAATGTTGTTCATTTCGCTGTCCAGCTTGTACGATGCCTTGGCAGCTTCAAACAGGCGCTGGCGAATGTTCGACGGGATGATTCCTTCGTATTTGTAATTCAGCGAGTGTTCAATTGTCGCCCAAAAGTTCATCCCGAGTGTACGAATCTGGATTTCCACAGGAATCGTCACCTGTCCGTCCGCCATCATGATCGGGTATTCGACCGCCAGATGATAGCCGCGATAACCGCTCTCCTTAGGCTTGGAAACATAGTCTTTTTCCAAATAGACGCGCATGTCGCCGCGCTTGCGGATCATCTCCACCACGGCGGGAATATCGTCGATAAACTGGCAGATGACGCGAATACCCGCGATGTCCCTGATCTCCCAGCATATATTTTCATCAATCGGAAATTGCAGGCGATTCGCCTTGTTGTAGATGCTCGGTATGGATTTCACCCGCCCGACGGCAAACTCAATCGGAGAATGTTCCTTGCGCTTGCGGAACTCGTTGCGGATATTTTTAATTTTGACTTTGATTTCTTCTACAGCTTGCTCGAACGGCAGTAAATAAAGTTCCCAATCCATTTTGTGCACGCTTACGTCCCTCCGGCCCGAAACTCTCCATCATTGTTATCATTCAACATTTTGTGTGAGATATCCTGCCAAAATGCAAAAAGAGCCGGGAAAACGAACATTTCCCGGCGCGTTCCGCACAATATGTCTGATCCGCTTACTTGAGCACAAATGCAGCCAACGACCCGCGCAGTTCTTCCGCCAATTGCGCAAGATGATCGGTGGACTGGACGATCTGCTCCATGGCTGAACTCTGCTCTTCCACCGCAGAGGAGATGCTCTGCACGCCAGCCGCCGCCTGAACAGACGCTGCCGAAACTTCCTTGGCTACTACGACGACCTGCTGGGCATCTGGCGCCATTCGGGCAAAAGCTTCGCTGACCCGGTTGATCTCGGCCGAGACGCGCAAAATATTTTGCTCGATCCGCTGGAACATTTCCCCCGATTGACGGGCTGTTTTCATCCCGTGAGCGGTAGTCTCGGCTCCCTCTGCCATTTTGGCCACCACAATCATCGTGTCGTTTTGCACGTCGTTAATCATCCGCACAATCTGCTGCGCCGCTTCATCCGTGCCTTCCGACAGCTTGCGCACCTCTCCGGCCACGACCGCGAAGCCTTTTCCGTGCTCCCCGGCGCGGGCTGCCTCGATCGCGGCATTCAACGCGAGCAAATTCGTCTGTCTGGCAATCTCCGTGATGACGGAAATAATCCGGGAAATATCTTGCGACCGCTGCTCCAGCACGCGAATCACCTCAGTGGCCGCCGCTACGGAGCGATTGATTTCCTCCATGCTGCGAATGACCGCCGTCACTGCCTCCCTGCCTTCCTCCGCATGCTGCTTCATCTCGGCTGAGGACAGGTTGACCTGCCGCACATTCTCGGTAACGCCATCGACATCGTTTGTCAGATCAACAGCCAGATTGACCGTCTGGCCCATTTTTTCCACCTGGCTCTCACTCGACGCCGCTACCTGATCGACGACCTGGACAATTTGCTGGCTGGACGAAGCGATTTCATTCGTATTGCCGTGAATTTCCTGCACCGTATGCGCAACGGAATCCGCAGCCTGTTCTACCTGCACGAGAATGCCGTGCAATTGCTTTTGCATCGTGGACAGCGAACGAGCCATCTCTCCCAGCTCGTCCTTGCGCCTGAGCAGCTTGCCGGGAACGGTCGTGGTCAAGTCGCCCTGGCCAATCCGCTCGGCCACGTGCAGCATCCCGCTGAAGGAGCGGCGCAGCCACCCCGCCGTGTAGAGCGAGATTCCCACGATCACAATCAGGACGACGCCGTTAAAGACGATCATCGCGGTTTGAATGCGATTTGGCCCCGCCAGAATCTCCGGCATGTCGATCTCTGCCAGGATCGCCCACGTATGCTTCGCGACTTTTACCTGGTCAAACGAAACGAGGACGGGCTGCCCGCGAAAATCGACGCTTTGCTCTGTCCCCGTAAACCCTTCCGCCTGGAAAACTCGCTCGATGACCGGCGTGTCGACTGTCTGCTGCAAAATCGTCTCCTGACCGTTGCCCAGTTGCGAGCGCATCAGCTTGTCCGACCCGACGAGGTAAATTTTCCCCGTCTCGCCCAGCCCCTCGCGCTGACTCAGCAGGCGGGAGACATAATCGAGCGGCACTTCTACGGCGAGTTGCCCCATCATGTAGCCTTTTTCATAAATCGGGGCCGCAATGTAGACGCCCGGTTCATTTCCTGACGGTTCATACCTGCCCACATCAGACACTTCTGCGCTCTGAACCTTCAAAACCTGCTGGACGGTTTGGCCCAGCACGGAGTTGGCGTACTGCCCTGTCAGCAGGTTGGTGCCGAAGTCGGACTGCGGATTCGTCTCGTACACGATCACGCCATCGCTGTTGAGCAGATAGGCGTTGGAAAAGCCATAGCGTGCGACCTCCATCTTCAACTCATTGGCAAAGGAAAACTCTGCATCCTTGTAGGCAGCGGATTCCCTGCCTTCCTGCCATATCTGCTGAAAGACAGTAAGAGCAGAGATTACGGTTCCTGAAGCTGCCAGTGTATCAACATTTTTCGTGCGTTCCCGAAAATAGTTCTCCACCTGCTCCTTTTTGCTTAACCGCAATGCCTCCAGCTTAGCCGCACTGCCGACCAGCAATTCCTGTTTGGTCTCCTGATAAGCAAACACTCCTGCCGCCGTCAGCGGTATGATACTCGCGACCAAAAGTACGATCAGTACGCGCGCGCCCAGCTTCATGGTAAGCCCCCCAATTTAAACACTTTAGTTCCGATTCCATATTCTCTATATTTTTATATTATTAAGAATATAGTACCAGAAACGAAAAAAGGTAGGCTACACAAAATGTATCAAAAGTATCAGACTGTTTCAAAAATCATCGCGATTTCGTCACACATCGGCAGTTTGGAACAGTTGATGCAGTCTTTCCACACCTTCTGCGGCAACGTTTCCTTCGCGACGATCCAGAACCCGCACTTTTCAAAGAAAGCTTTTTGATAGGTCAACGCAAGCACCCGCTTAATGCCCAGATTGCGACACTGCTCTACCAGATGGAGGACGAGATGCTTGCCCACGCCCATCCCCTTTGCTTTTTCCGCAATGGCCAGCGAGCGAATTTCGGCCAAATCCTCCCACAAAATATGCAATCCGGCAACTCCCACTACTGTATCTCCATCATGCGCGACGATAAATGACTGCAAATTTTCACAGACCGAAAGTTTCGTACGCGGCAGCATCAATCCTTGTCGTGCATATTCATTAATGATCTCCAACATGGCATCAACGTCTCTCATCGTTGCCTGACGTACTGTCAGCGCTTTCGCAACGCTCATTTTACACTCCTCCACCCTATGCTCTTACGGCTCGGTATGATTAAATATTTATTCATTATAGTATATAAATATACATCCGACTTTCCAAGAAGTCTATCTCTTTTTTTGCGCTTTTTTACGGGAAATCCACGGAAAATTCTTTTGTAGGTAACGGTTATGTTATAATCAAGCAAACGAAGCAGAGGAGGTACCACCTTTTTGACGACGAGACGGGAGCGAAAAAAGCGGGAAACCCGCGAAAAAATATTCAATGCCGCGATCAAGTTGTTCAAGCAGCACGGCTTTGAAGCCACGACCATCGACATGATCTCGGAAGAAGCAGATGTCGCACGCGGCACCATTTTTCTGCATTTCACGTCAAAGGAAGCAATCCTCGCCAACTGGGGATACGAGCGGCTGCATGAAATTGAAGAGCGCCGCGATGAATGGGATTACGGGGACGATTGCAAGGCCAAGGTTTTGCGGATTTACAAGATCATGAACGAGGTAACGATCACGAATTTTGACTTCATCAAAGTCGTGGTGGAATCGTCCATGAAGCATCGCAAAGTGCTGGAGAACGAGAAGAACGTGTACTTCGAGCTGCGGCAGCTGTTTGCCGACCTGATTGAGGAAGCACAGGAAAAGCAGCAACTGAAGGCGAAGTTCAATCCGCTCGTGGCAGCAAACATGCTGGAAAATATTTATTACAACGCTCTGTACGACTGGGTGCGCAGCGAAGGAGCATGGGCTTTGGAAGAGATTATGGAAGAGAAGGTTTCGATTGTATTCGAAGGGCTGGTCGCGGATTAACCATGCGATCAGCCCTTCGAATTTGGAGAAGTGGAGGTTTTTGTTGCGGGAGCAGGGACATTTCCCTATGATGAAGGAGAGCTTGTCTTAACGACCTTGGAGGTAATGACATTCACATGCGAAATGGAATCAAGCGTGAAGATATTGAGCTGTTGGCTCCTGCCGGCAACTGGGACTGTTTGAAGGCCGCTGTCGCGAATGGGGCCAACGCCGTTTTTTTCGGGGTGGAAAAGTTCAACGCACGCGCGCGGGCGGAGAATTTCCACATGGCTGAACTGCCTGAGATTATGGCTTATTTGCATATGTACGGGGTAAAAGGGTTTCTTACCTTTAATATTCTTGTTTTTGAAAACGAGCTGGAGGAAGCGCGCGAGCTGATCGACGCCTGTATTCACGCCGGGGTGGACGCGGTTATCGTTCAGGACCTTGGTCTGGTGAAGCTGATTCGCGAAATTTCTCCGGACTTCCCGATCCACGGCTCCACGCAGATGACGATCACTTCGCCGGAAGCGGTCGAATTTACGAAGCCATTCAACATCGAGCGTGTCGTACTGGGACGGGAAAACTCGCTCAAGGAAATCAAGAAGATCGGGGAAAAAGCGAAGCTGCCGATGGAGGTGTTCGTCCACGGCGCACTGTGTGTCTCCTACTCCGGTCAATGCCTGACTTCGGAAATGTGGGGCGGACGCTCGGCCAACCGCGGCGAATGCGCACAGGCTTGCCGTCTGCCGTACGATCTGATGGTGGACGGCGTGCAAAAGGAGATGGGCAATATCGCGTATCTCCTCTCGCCAAAGGACCTGGCTGCCATCGACCTCGTTCCGGAGCTGATCGAGGCGGGCGTGACTTCGTTCAAAATCGAAGGCCGCCTGAAATCGCCGGAGTACGTCGCCAACGTAGTCAGCAAGTACAACGCTGCCATCGAGCGCTACTTTGCCGGAGAGAACACGGAGCCGAGCGAAGTCGAGATTCGCGAGCTGCAGCAAAGCTTTTCCCGCGGCTTTACCCATGGATTTTTGGAAGGAACGAACAACAAGAAGCTTGTGGACGGTTCGTTCCCGAAAAGTCGCGGCGTCTTTTTGGGCACAGTGAAAAAGCTGCTCGGAACAAGCGTGCTCGTCGAGATTACGGCTCCCGTCAAACGCGGTGACGGCATCGTGTTCGACGCGGGCGATCCGACGCAAAAAGAAGAAGGCGGACGCGTCTACGATATTCTCTCCCGCGGCAAAAAAGTGGAGGGCGAGGTCGAAAAAGGCTTGTACGAGCTTGTCATGGGCCGCAACGACATCAACCTGAAGCGCATTAACGTGGGCGACCGCGTATGGAAAACGAGCGACCCCGTGCTGGATCGCCGCCTGCGCAAAACGTTTGAAACGGAAAAGCCGTACCGCACCTTCCCGCTCGCCGTACACGTCAGCGGCAAAGCGGGCGATAAGCTCAGCATCACCTGGGTGGACAAACAGGCGAACCACGCTGTGACCGTACAGTCGGAAAGGCCGCTTGAGGCTGCCCTGAAGCGCCCCTTGACACATGAGCTGCTGCACGACCAGTTAAGTCGTCTGGGTGGAACCATTTATTATCTGGACACGCACGATTTGAGCGTCGAGCTGGACGGAGACTTGATCGTGCCTGTCAGCGAGCTGAACCGGATGCGCCGGGAAGCCGTGGAGCAGCTCGTCTATTTGCGCTCCAAGCCCCCTGTCTACCAGCATCGCGACGTAAACGTGTACGCGGACGTGCCGCGCAAAGAGCCGGTGGAAAAGCCGATGCTGACCGCGCTGTGCCGCTCGCTTGAGCAACTGGAGGCGGCGGCGCAGACGGACGTCGATTTCCTTTACGCGGACTTCGAATTCGTCAAGCAGTACCCGGAAGGCGTCAAGCTGGCGCACAAGTACGGCAAAAAAATCGGGATCGCGACGATGCGCATTCACATGCCGGACGAAAACGGCGTGCTGGCCCTGATCGCCAAAAGCAAGCCGGACGCGATTCTCGTGCGCAACACCGGGGCACTCTACTACTACCTGTCCCGCAAGGATGAAATCGACATTCCGCTGATCGGCGATTTCTCCCTGAATGTGGCCAACCATAAGGCTGTCGAGCTGTTTCTCGAAGCGGGCCTGACACGGGTCACGCCTTCGTACGACTTGAACATCCAGCAAATGGTCGACTTGCTCAGCCGCTCCAACGCCGCCAAAATGGAGCTGGTCATCCATCAGCATTTGCCGATGTTCCATACCGAGCATTGCGTGTACTGCACGTTCCTGAGTGAGGGGACCGACCATACCAACTGCGGAACCCCGTGCGAAACCTCTCGCATCTCGCTCAAGGACCGCGTCGGCTTCTCGCACCCGGTGCGGGTAGACACCGGCTGCCGCAATACGGTGTACAACGCCATCGACCAGTCGGGCGCGGAGTATTTGAACGAGTTCCGCTCCCTTCACGTCGGCAGCTACCGCATCGAGTTTTTGGAGGAAGAACCGGAGCGCGTGCGCGAAGTCATCAGCCTGTACCGTCAGGCTTTGCGCGGAGAAGTGAGCGGCACACACGTATGGCGCACGCTGAAAGCAACCAATCAGCTTGGTGTCACGCGGGGACAGTTGACCAAATAACTGCTTTTTGGAGGGGAGAACAACGATGGCAGACTTGAAAGAGGCGACAAAGGAAAATCTGGCGGTGCTGATCGAGGGCATCAAAGCGAAGCTGAACATGGCAAACACCGCCGTCATGCGTGCGGAAGATTTTGACCTCGCTCATTACGAGGACCTGCTGTACCTGTACAACATGGTGCAGAAAAAAGCGTCGTTCGGCATCAATGAGATGACGGCGATCGTCGAAGAATTGGGTGCAATGCGCAAGCAGTCCTAGCAGAGAGATTGGTTGAAAAAGGCAAAAAGCGTCGCCTCCCGTTTGGGAAGTGACGCTTTTTGTGTTGGGCGTGTCTGTTTCGCAGCTTTTTTTGCGGGAGAATCCATCGCAGCATCTGGTATTTTTCACGGGTGTTATTCTCTACTGTATGCTTTCAACGCCGCGATCCAGTTCCGCATCTGCTCCAGAATAAATGGGGCGGGCGGGGTCTTTCCGTCTTCTTTCGCGATTTTCAGCCACTGTAATTCTTTTGGCGCATATTGAAGTTTGGTAAGAAGCTCTACTTCCTCAATGCCTCCGCTAATTTCTCGTAAAAAGATGTACATGTGATTGTCCAACGCATGCCAATCACGAGGCCTATTCGCAAGTCGATACGAATCACTCCTTCATCATAAAACAAGGCAATGGTTCGATGATGCAAAAAAGAACCTTCCCAAACCATTCGGAAAGGTTCCAAAACACTAAATCTTACCCCTCGTACTTCCGCAAAACAATCACCGCATTATGTCCGCCAAAGCCAAAGGAGTTGGACATCCCGATGTTCAGCGGCAGCTGGCGGGCCGTATTCGGTACGTAGTCGAGGTCGCAGACAGGGTCGCGTTCCTCCTGGTTGATCGTCGGCGGGACGATTCCCTCCTGGAGACTTTTAACCAGGGCAATGGCTTCTGCACCGCCTGACGCTCCGAGCATATGGCCTGTCATCGACTTGTTTGCGGTGATCGGGATACGCTTGGCGTGTTCGCCGAACAATCGCTTGATCGCCAGCGTCTCCGAGCGGTCCCCGATTTCGGTGCTGGTGGCGTGGGCGCTGATGACGTCTACCTCATCCGGCTGGATGCCTGCTTCCTCCAGCGCCCATTTCATCGCCCGGTACGGCCCGATTCCTTCCGGATGGGTCGCGACCATGTGGTAGGCGTCCGAGCTGGCGCCGTAGCCGATGACCTCTGCGTAGATGCGGGCGTTGCGTTTCAGCGCATGTGAGTGCGACTCCAGAATCAGGATGCCTGCGCCTTCTGCCATGACAAATCCATCCCGCTTCGCATCGAACGGCCGGCTTGCGGCTGTCGGATCGTCGTTTCGCGTGGACAGAGCCATCGCGTTGCTGAAGCTCGCCAGCGACACCTCGTTGACTGCGGCCTCGGTTCCCCCGGCAATGACGACGTCTGCCCGGCCGGAACGGATCAGCCGATACGCTTCGCCGATTGCCGTATTGCCGATCGAGCAGGCGGTGACAGGCGACAGGGTCGGGCCGTAGATGCCGTACTTGATGCTAATCATGGCTGGCGCGATGTTTGCGATCAGCATCGGCACGAGCGTCGGGCTGATCCGCTCCGGTCCTCTCGCGCGCAGCAAGTCATGCTGCTCCAGAAGCGTCTGCACGCCGCCAATCCCCGAACCGACGTAGACGCCTACTCTCTCGCGGTCGCATTCCTCCAGCCGCAGTCCCGCATCTTCCAGCGCTTCATCCGCTGCCGCCATGGCAAACTGGCAAAAGCGGTCCATGCGCCGCGCCTCTTTGCGTCCGAAGCGAGCCTCCGGATCAAAGTCGCGGACGAGTCCGGCAATTTTGGTTTTATAGCGGGATGTATCGAATCTATCAATTTGCGATATGCCTGATTTTCCTTGTGTCAAGCTGCTCCAAAACTGCTGTACGTTGCTGCCTACAGGCGAAATGACACCCATACCTGTAACTACTACTTTTTCCATGGTTATCCTCCTTTGCAAGTCCTTATGGAAACCATATTGTCACACGTGTTATCCTATTACAAGTTATTATTTATCCTAGTATAACAAGTAACAGTTTTGGCTAAAAGACCAGAAAAGGAGTCGGCTATGAACAACCAGACACGATTGCAGGCCCTGTCGTCGTTTTTAAAAGCGCAGCGCGCCAAAATTCTTCCCCAATCCGTCGGCCTTGCCCCTGGCACCCGCCGCCGGACACCCGGATTGCGCCGCGAGGAAGTCGCGCAACTGGCAGGAGTCAGCCCCACCTGGTACACGTGGCTGGAGCAAGGCAGAGACATCAAAGTCTCGCCCTCTGTGCTGGACGCCGTTTCCAAAGCGCTGCAACTGACCGTCGACGAGCGCAAATATTTGTACGCGCTGGCTCTGGAAAGCGGGACGGGAGTGGACACGAGCCTGCAAAAAGAAGAACCGCCCCAGATCAGCCCCGCCCTGGAAAGAATATTGCACGAGCTGCGCTCCTGTCCGACGATCGTCTCCGACAGACGGCTGCACATCGTCGGCTGGAACAACGCCGCTGCGCACGTCTTTCTCGACTTCGAGCAAATTCCGTTCGAGGAACGCAACCTGATCCGGCTCTTGTTCACGCGAAAAGAACTGCGGCGGCTGGCGGTCAACTGGGAACATTTCGTCAGCGGTTTTCTCGCGATTTTCCGGGCGTACTACGGGCAGTACGTCGAGGATGAATGGTACGCGCATTTTTTAACCGAAATGAAAAAAGTGCACCCCGATTTCCAGCGGCTCTGGGAGCAAAGTCACGTCAGCTCCGCCCCCGAAGTGCTGCTTGAATTTCGCCATGCCAAGGCCGGGAAAATGCAGTTTCATCTGACCTCCCTGCAAGTGCAGGGCAGCGCTGACCTGCGATGCAGCATCTACACGCCGGATCCCCAGTCCTCGACGGAAACAAAGCTGCGCCAGTTGATTGATCGACCTGCTTCGGAGGACGACTGAGCAGGAAAAAAGCCAAACAAAAAGACCAGCTCGCTCTCACCCGAGCCGCCCTCTCCTGTCCGATGCAGAAAGAGGGCAGCTCCCAGGAGCTTTGCTGGTCTTTTTTTACGAGGAAATAAGGTAATGTGCTTGCATCATGCTACTGCTGCTCACGCGCCAGTCAACAAGCCTGCCGCTTGCCGCTTCAATGATTGACGATCCCGACCCGCGCTTCCGCAGACGCCAGGTGGCCTGCTTCCTCGCAGCCTTCCTTCCACAAGAAGTAGCGAATACTGTCCGCAAGTGCCTCCCAGCTCGCTTCGATCACGTTGGTAGAAACGCCGACTGTGCTCCACTTTTCGCCATTGCTCGCTGATTCGATCAGGACGCGGACCTTGGCCGCTGTCGCTCCGTTTTCATCCAGCACACGCACCTTGTAATCGGCGAGGTGCATGTTGGCGATACAGGGGTAGTAGCTCTCCAGCGCTTTGCGCATGGCGTTGTCCAGCGCGTTGACAGGGCCGTTTCCGTCTGCTGCCGTGTGGACGCTCTCGCTGTTTACGCGCAGCTTGACCATCGCCTCGGACGTGATCGACTGAATGGCTGCCTTTTCCATCAAAATTTTGAAGGAATCAAGCGTGAACCAATTTTTCAGCTTGCCGGACGCCTCAAGCAGCATGAGCGTAAGCGAAGCCTCCGCGCCCTCGTACTGATAGCCCTGGAACTCGCGCTCTTTGATGCGCGTGATGATCTCGCGGGTCTTTTCCCGATCCAGCGACAGATCGATTTCCAGCTCCTCCATTTTGGCGAGCAGATTGCTCTGGCCTGCCAGCTCGGAGACGAGTACGCGGCGCTTGTTGCCGATGTTTTCCGGCTCGATGTGCTCATACGTCTTCGGATCGCGCAGGACAGCGCTGACGTGGATGCCGCCCTTGTGCGCGAAGGCGCTGTGCCCGACAAACGGCTGGTTGTTGGGCAGTGTCATGTTGGCGATTTCCGCCACGTAGCGCGACAGCTGCGTCAGTCCTTGCAGCTGCTCGCCGCTCACGCAGTCGTATCCGAGCTTAAGCTGCAGGTTGGGCACGACAGAAACGAGGTTGACGTTTCCACAGCGCTCCCCGATCCCGTTGATGGTCCCTTGCACCTGCTTGGCCCCGGCCTGTACTGCCGCGAGTGCGTTCGCTACGGCCACACCGCTGTCGTTGTGCGGGTGAATCCCAAGCGGCGTACGCAGTTGTCCCACAGTTGCCCTGACGATCTCGTACACCTCGTGCGGCAAGCTTCCGCCATTCGTATCGCAGAGGACGATCCAGTCGGCTCCGGCTTCTTCCGCTGCTTTTAGCACCTCTAGCGCATAGCTTGCATTTGCCTTGTAGCCATCGAAAAAATGCTCCGCCAAAAAGAGCGTCGTCAAGCCTTTTTGTTTCAGAAAAGCCACCGAATCGGCGACCATGCGCACATTTTCTTCCAGTGTCGTTTTCAACGCGTCTGTGACATGCAAGTCCCACGACTTGCCGAAAATTGCCGCAGCCTGCACGCCGCTTGCGATGAGAGCCTGCAGGTTGTCGTCCTCGGCAGCCGCCACATTTGGACGACAGGTGCTGCCAAACGCAGTCACCTTGGCATGCTGGAGCGGAATCTCGCGAATGCGTTCAAAAAACGCCATGTCCTTCGGATTGCTCCCAGGCCAGCCGCCTTCGATAAAATCAATGCCGAACTGATCCAGCCGCAGTGCAATTTTTATCTTGTCTTCCACCGACAGGCTGATCCCTTCTCCCTGCGTCCCATCTCGCAGGGTGGTATCGTACAGATACACCTTGCTTTTCATGTTTCTTCTCCACCTGTTCCTGATATTTTTCTGAATAATCACATCATTTAAATCTTTAGATGTTCCCCAGTATACCATAGCCCAAATGGATTGAAAACGCAGGAAAATCGCGGCTTTTTCTATGTCCGCGGGGTGAGGACAAAAGCGGCTGTCCGCTCGATCGCTTCTTCCAGCGGAGCCGAAGTGCCCGCAAACGGATGACGCGTGTTAAATGTATGATCGCCGCCTTCTATCCAGTGCAGCTCACTGTTTTTCGCAGTCTGATGGATACGTTTGGCAGCCTCTACCAGACGGACAAAATCGTTTGTTCCACTGATGATGCACAACGGCTTTTCCATGGCCGCTACTTTTGCCAAAATGTCATATTCGTCCCGGTTCTGGTCCACATCGTCAATGACGACCCGCGTGATCGGCATATGTTGTCCAGTGCGCGCATTCGCAATGTATCCGACGCCATTTTCCTCGATCTGCTTGCGCAGCGCTGCGTCGAACAGGTTGACGTCGCCGATGCCGTTCCACGTCACGATGCCTGTCACATGCGGGTTTTTCGCCCCGAACAGGATGGCATCTCCGCCGCCTTTGCTGTGTCCGAGCACGTACAGCTTGGTTTTGTCCACGCAGGCGGGCAAAGAAAGCTCACCAGACACGATCCGCTCGACAAGTGCATGCAGATCGGCAAGCTCGCGGGCATACGTGTTTATCCCGAACTTTTCCAGCTCATCAAACTCGGTCAGGCTCTCCCCTACGCCGTTGCAGCTGAAATTGAAGCGAATCGTCGCAATCCCTCGCTTCGCCAGCTCATCTGCGACATACGGGAAGCTGCCCCAGTCCTTGAAGCCTTTGAAGCCGTGGCAAAACAAAAGCAGCGGCTGTGAAGACCCGGCTGCTTCCTCCGTATGTATGTTTCCTCGCAGTGTCAAACCTTCTCCCAGATCAATGGCAAACGCTTCCTGTCCCATGCTCGCTCTCCTTCCTCGGTTACGTGATGATCGCCGCTTGCGGCGACAGACACTTTTATTATGCCGCATCCGTTGGGCAAATGGGGGATTTTTTGCAGGAGAGCGGTGTGACTTGTTTTGCGTGCAAATTTTTCCAAAAACGACCTTTCATTTACTTTCATTGACTGTCGCGTTAATATAATAATAGTTTAAGTGCCAGAAAGTTTTCTATCGAGCAAAGAATTTGGCAAAATAAAGCAGCCATTCGTGTATTTGAGGAGTGTTACTTATGGGGGGAATGATCCGGCGGTCATTGCGATCAGAGATCGAAAAAAACATGAAATTGAAAGGGTTTACAATTAGTAAGCTCAGCGAATTAACCGGCATTAATTCAGGGACGCTCAGCACGATTTTCAACGGGAAGCCTCCTCGTCCCATGACGATACGGCAACTGGATCAACTGGCCATTGCCTTTGGGCACGAGCCAGGCTGGTTATACGAACTGTATCCGGAAGAATGTATAACCGAGGACAAATTTTCCCGTCCGCGTGTTATCCCCTATCTGACTCGCTGTGCTGAGCTCGACCGCCAGGATTGTATTCGCGAGACTGCCTCAAGGCTGCTGGAAAATCCGAAAAATATCAAAATCCTGTTTTCAGTAGCGGAACAGCTTTTTGAGAAAGGGAAATGGAAAGAATCCCTCCCTTTTTACCTGCTCGTCATCGATAACGAAAAGGATAGCTATGCCAATCACTTTGTGATGAGCCAGTACCGACTGTTCCGAGCTGCCGAAGGGATGAACGCTGAAGAAAAATTTAAAGCTGTTATCCGCTTTGAACCATACAGAAGGCGGTTGCCGGAAAACCATCAGCTCGATGCGCTATTGCACCTGGCAAAGATTTGTTACACCCTGCGCAGATGGGAAGATGTCGGGAAATACGCAGATGAGTTAAGGGAATTGGCAACCATTGTCTATGAAGATGAGCTTCGCAGAAGAAGAATCAACAAGCCAAGTGAATTGCCAAAAACGGAGCGCCCTTTGATTCTGTACTATGGACAGGGGTATCTTTTAAAAGCGGTAGCCCTGAAAAACATGGGCAAGTATGAAGAAGCAAAATTGTACACGAATGGCTATGCCGATTTAAGCTGGTTTGAAATCCGCGATCCGGAAAGCGAAGCAGAAGTGGAGAAATATCGATTATGGGCTTTGGCGAACTCATACACTTTGTCCATGGCGATGGGAAACATAGAGGTTCTGCCAAATTACCTGGCGTTCCTTTCCCAAAATCCAAAAGAGATACTTCCCGGTCTGGTCACGATCATCAAAGCTGCAAATGAGTTTGATTTTCCAATTGAATCCGTATTAGAGCGGTTTTCAGAAGATATAGAAGGATTCGGAAACGATGAGGGGGTTATTGAAAAAACTCATCATCTTCACTTTCGATACCATTTAGCGGTATACTTGTTTAAAAAAGGGAAATATTCAGAGGGCTTGGATGAAATCTTGCGCTGCCTTGCTTTAACGAATGCCTCCAAGGACTTTGATTATTTCAAAAGCTGTATTGGCTTGTTTTGGTCCCATCTTCGACACGCATCGGATGTACAGAAAACGATCTTTCAGCGTGTAGTAGACGAAAGGAGCGAGGAACGATGAAGAAAAGTATGAAAGGACTTGTATTCTCATTATGCTTCTTGGTAATGGGCTTGGGATTCGGGATCAACATCCATGACACAACTGGGAAAGTCATCACGATAAAACCTTCCATCATTCAGTACGATCACGGTGTAGGCGGCTGATAAAATCGCAAATCCGCAGCTTTTCCTTTGCAAGTTGCAAAACTGGGAGGCTTGAGTGACCTCCCTGTTTTTGTCTTATGGTTCGGCAGAAAAACGCAAGCCCACAAAGAGCGCATTGTACGCGTCTTTTCCCTGGGCTCTTTCTTTTTTCGCCTGTTGCTGCTTGGGCCGAATGGCGCAGGATGCCTGCTTCGCGGTTACCTGCATACGCTCTGCAATTTTCCCCAACTGCTTTTTTTTTGCAGAATGCCGTATCGTTATAGATACCCTTATATTGTAAAAACAGGGAGCTGATAATGGTAGACACGGGGAAAAAAACAGGCATTCCATCTCCTGATATGACAGAAGATCATCGAAAAAAAGAGAACATATCAGAAATCATCGAGGAAATGCGAAACCAATTAGTGATACTGGTTCAGGAAAAGGGGATTTCCCACAGTGAAGTTTTAGCGTTAAGCCAACGTCTGGACGAATATATTGTGCAGTATCAAATCACCGCGAACAAAAAATCTGGAAAATGAGATCACAACATCCGGAAGAACTGGCACGCTTGCATGCGTCCAGGTCTTTTTTTCTTTTGGGCATATGTGCCTGGAAATGAAAATGACCCTTCAAGCGGCGGAAGGGTCTTTTCAACCGAATAACTGGTCTTTTCGCTGCGCATCCTGTTCGATCAGGTACAAAGCGTATTCCAGCGGGCGGCGCACCGCCTGAAGGTAGCGGCGATGCTCTCCCAACTGCTTGAAAATTTCCCGGCCCGGCTTCGGATTGATTTCGATAATCCACACCCGTCCGTGCACATCAATGCCGAGATCGAAGCCAAACTCCATCATCTGCCCGAAGTGCTGCTCGATACGCGCCACCGTTTGCAGGACGAGCTCCTTGCATTCCAGCACGATGCGCCTTGCTTCTTCCTGCCCAAAGCGACCTGCCAAAAACGGAATGGCAGCCATCGCCGTGCCTCCCCCGTGCAGGTTCGAGGTCGAGGATCGCGTCGAACCGATGCGTATGCCCATGCCCGTCAGCCGCCAGATGCCTTCCCCGTCCTTTTGCACCAGCACCCTGGCATCGACAGTTCGTCCCGGCACCAGCGACAGTTGCAGTCCTTGTTGCAGAAAAAAGTCTTCCTTTCCGTTTTTCTCGCGATCCATCCACACCTCCAGCCGCTCGCATACTTTGGTGATGGACGAGAGCTTCTCGCTGCTTTTCGCCTGTTGCTTGGTGCGGCCGTGCAGCAAGTAGCCCTGTTTTGTTTTTTCCACGCGCAGGATGCTCCTCCCGCCTGAGCCGTTTGTCGGCTTGAGATAGACCAGCCGATGACGACCCAGCATGGAAACGAGGGTGTTTCGGGAGTAGGCGAACGTTTCCGGCAGCCACCTTTTCAAACGCGGATCTGCCTGCAAAATTTGATGCAGATTGAACTTATTGGTGAAACGGTTATTGGCATAGCGAAACCAGTTTTGCTTTCGGAACGGCAGATAGAGGCTATGCTTCGCCAGCGGATAATAGCGATAGCGGTCGATAACGATGTCCGGCCAATCGAACCACTCACTCTTCCAGCCTTTTTCGGCAGGGACGAAGCCTTTGATCCTGCGTTCGGAAAACTTTACATCCTGCGGCCCGAATACGAAGACATTCGCCCCCATGCTGCTGCCTTCCTTGACCAGGAGGCGCAAAAAGCCTGGTTCGACAAATCCGGTTTCTCCCCGATAGGTCAGTATGCCGATCCGTTTTCTCACTGAGGCCGTCCCTCCTTTGTTCACCCGCATGCCGTGTGTGGTGTACGACGCCTCATTTCATCAGTTTATGGCCGCATCCACTAAAAAGCGCCTTTGCCACCGCTAGGCAAAAGCGCATCTTTGCAAGTCTTCCTGTTTATCCCTGATGTTTTTCCAGATAGAGCAGGGCTGTTCGTCCCAACAGCTCTCCGGCAATGAGCATCGCATCTTCGTCGATGTCAAAGCGCGGATGGTGGTGCGGATATTTCGCCAGCTTGTCCGGATTGCCCGCCCCGACAAACAGGTACGCGCCAGGGACCTTTTCCAAATAGTAAGAAAAGTCCTCGCCGCCCATCAGCGGCTTCATCGGCTCTACGCGCTCGGGACCAAACGCCGCCACTGCCGCCTCGCGGGCGATCTGCGTTTCCCGCTCATGATTGATGACAGCCGGGTAGCCGCGCTCGTACGATACTTTCGCCTCGCCGCCCATCATCTTCGCCGTCCCGACGGCAATTTCGACGAGTCGCTGCTCCGCGCGATCCCTTACGTCAGGCAAAAACGTCCGCACGGTTCCCGTCAGGCGGCAACTGTCCGCGATAATGTTGTTGTTGTCGCCGCCATGGAAAGTGCCGACCGTCACGACGACGCTTTCCAGCGGGCTGACGTTGCGGCTGGCGATTGTCTGCAAATGGCCGACGATTTGCGAACCGATCACGATGGAGTCGACCGTTTCCTCGGGAACTGCGCCGTGGCCGCCCCGCCCTTTGATCTCGATCACAAAGTCGTCCGTGTTGGCCATGATCGGGCCGCTGCTGATGAACACTTTGCCCACTGGCAGCATGGACCAGAGATGGACGCCAAACACCGCATCGACGCCGTCAACTGCCCCGTCCTCCGTCATTTGAATCGCGCCGCCCGGAGATTCTTCCTCCGCATGCTGGAACAAAAAGCGAATTTCTCCGGCAAACTGATCGCGGTGTGCAGCGAGTACGCTTGCCAGCCCCAGCAACTGGGAGGTATGGGCGTCGTGACCGCAGGCGTGCATGACCCCAGGAACGGTTGATTTGTACGGCACATCTTTTTGATCCTGAATCGGCAACGCGTCAAAATCGGCGCGCAACGCCACGACCTTGCCCGGACGGCTGCCCTTGAGCACCCCGATCACCCCGCGGCCGCCTACTCCCGTCCGCACTTCGTCAAAATTCAGACTGCGCAAGATTTCCGCAATCATCGCCGGCGTCTTTTCCTCCTGAAAGGAAAGCTCCGGATATTGGTGAAGATGGCGTCGCCACGAAATGATTTGCGGCTCCATCTCTTTGAGCAGCGATTTCAATTGTTCCTGCAAGGACATCTGTTTCTCTCCTCCCACTGGGTGCGCTTTTTTCTGTCTGTCTTTATCATAGCAAAAATGCGCTTGCAGCGGAGAGGTTCCTTTTTTGAGGTAGATGGAACAGATTGCATGGTTTAGCGCGCAAATAATGCGTTTCCCAGTCGCAAATAATTTTGCACTGTAGAAACGCTTTTTCTTATTGCCAGCCGGCAAAGCTGTACTGTGATGCACTTTTGGCAAACAAGCAGACGATCAAGACTACGATGGCACATACATTTAAAACATCAAAAAGGAACTCCTTTTTTATCAACGTATCCCATCTCCTTTAGCTAGTGGAAAAAACCGTTCCCAAAGAGCGGTATGAGTGCCCGTACGCTCTGGGCACTGCAAGAAAAAAATGCCTCCCGACTGACAGGAAGCATTTTTCTCTGGATCGTACTTCACCTATTTTTTGCGCTCATACACGTAAAACGTATGCGGATGCACATTTTTCTCGTCCACTACGCCTTCGCGCTTGTCCACCAGCACAAACGCGTCGCGGTCCCATACCGGGAAAAACGTGTCGCCTTCCGTCTCCAGATCGATTTCCGTAATGTACAGCCGATCCACGACATCCAGAAACTGGCGGTAAATCTCGGCACCGCCAAAAATGATGACGTCGCCCAGCGCGAGCACTTCTTCTTTTGAATGCACGACGTCGACGCCCTCCGGGTGAAAGTCCCGACTGCGCGTCAGCACGACGTTTCGCCTGTTCGGAAGCGGCTTGCCGATTGACTCGAACGTCTTTCTGCCCATGACAATCGTTTTGCCCGTCGTCACTTCCTTGACGTGTTTCAAGTCGGCAGGCAGGCTCCACGGCATGTTGCCCTCTTTGCCGATCACCTGATTTTTCGCGTAGGCCACGATCAGACTAATCATACGGACACCTCGCCCTTGATGTGCGGATGCGCCTCGTAATCGACAATTTCAATGTCGTCATACGTAAAGTCAAAAATGGACGTGACCGCCGGATTGAGCTTCAGCTTGGGCAACGGCTTTGGCTCGCGGGTAATTTGGAGCTTCACCTGCTCGATGTGATTCAGATACAGGTGCGCATCGCCCAGTGTGTGGACGAAATCGCCGACCTTAAGCCCCGTGACATGCGCAACCATATGGGTCAACAGTGCGTAGGAAGCAATGTTGAACGGTACGCCCAAAAACGTGTCGGCACTGCGCTGGTACAGCTGGCACGACAGCTTGCCGTCCGCCACGTAAAACTGGAACAGCAAATGGCAGGGCGGCAGTGCCATCTCGTCCAGGTCGGCCGGATTCCACGCGCTCACAACCAGCCGGCGGGAGTCCGGATTTTTTTTGATTTCCTCTACTACCCATTGGATCTGGTCTACGGTCTTGCCGTCGCGCCCGGTGAAAGAACGCCACTGCTTGCCGTACACCGGGCCCAAATCCCCGTTCTCATCGGCCCACTCGTTCCAGATTCGCACCCCGTTTTCCTGCAGGTAGCGAATGTTTGTATCCCCAGACAAAAACCACAAAAGCTCGTGGATAATCGATTTCATATGCAGCTTTTTCGTCGTGAGCAGAGGGAAGCCTTCGCTCAAGTCAAAACGCATCTGATGCCCGAAAACGCTCATCGTTCCTGTGCCTGTCCGGTCTTCCTTCGTGACGCCTTCTGCCAAAATGCGTCGGCACAGCTCCAGGTATTGTTTCATCCCCATCTCTCCCTTCCGTCCTCTATACTAAACAAAGCTTGTCCAAAAGGAAAGAAAGCATTTGCGTGGTATAATGGACTGGATGATATTTACTTTTGTCACGGAAAATGAGCACGTACAGAAAGCAGGATGGACATGGACGACAAGACGACAGGGACAAAACCAAAGCCTTTATACAAGCGGATTGCCGAGCAGATCGAGCAGCGCATCAGCAGCGGCGAATTCGGACCTGGCAGCAGTCTGCCCTCGGAGCGCTCGCTGGCAAAAGAGCTGGGCGTCAACCGTTCGACGATTGTCGCTGCCTACGACGAGTTGCAGGCTGCCGGGATCGTGGAGCGCAAGCAAGGAAGCGGAACGCTCGTCAGCCAGGATATTTGGGGCCTGGCACGCACGCGTGTCCCAAACTGGCGGCATTTAACCGAAACCGGATCGTTTCGCCCCAATCTGCCGCTCATCCGGAAAATTCGCAGGGAAACACAGGAAAACGAACTGATCGACCTGGCGAGCGGCGAGCTTTCCCCTGATCTCGTTCCCCATGACACGCTGCGACAGTTGACAAGCCCGGATGACTTCCCCGCTCACCTTGGCTACGAGCATCCGCAAGGCAACTGGTCACTGCGCGAAACGCTCGGCCGCCATATGCAAGAATGGCGCGGCATCAAAGCGCCCGCCACTTCGATCATGATTACTTCCGGGGCGCAGCAAGCGTTGCACCTCGTCGTGCAATGCCTGCTCAAACCGGGCGACGCCGTAGCGCTTGAAACGCCTTCGTACTGCCATTCCCTGCCGCTGTTTCACTCGGCTGGCTTGCGCATCTTTTCGCTTCCGGTCGAGCGGCATGGGATTGACCCGGACAAGCTCGCCGACTTGCACCGCAAGCACCGGATCAAGATGGTGTTTCTCAACCCGAACTTTCAAAATCCGACCGGGACGCTCCTGTCGCTTGAGCGCCGGAAGCAGCTGCTCGCTTTTTCTGCTGAAAACGGCATTCCGATTATCGAAGACGATCCTTACAGCCTGACCGCTTTTTCCAAAGAACCGATCCCTACGCTCAAATCATTGGACGAGCACGGTACTGTCCTGTACATCAGCTCGCTGACCAAAATCGTCGCGTCCGGCCTGCGCATCGGCTGGATTGTCGGTCCGCAGACCGTCATCGAGCGGCTGGCAGACGCGAAGCAGCAGTTTGACTTCGGACACAGCATTTTCCCGCAATGGCTGGCCGACCGCTTCTTGGCTTCCGCCGAGTTTGCCCGGCACGTTGATCGGCTGCGCACGAAGCTTGCCCTCCGGCACGACCAGCTATTTTTTTCGCTGCAAGAAACATTCGGCGAGCAGGTGGACATGGCGGGAGCACAAGGAGGCATCCATCTCTGGTGCCGCTTTGCCGGAACATGGAGCGAGCAGCAGCTCCTGACCGAATCCGTCAAGCGGGGTGTCGTCTTCGTGCCTGGCCATTTGTTCGGAGCAACGCCGGGGCACGTGCGCTTTACGTTCGGAAGAGCTGCCCTCAGCCAAATTCCTGCCGCAGTCGAACGTTTTGCCGAAGCATTTTTCGCAAGTGGATGAGCAAAAAAACCGCAAAGTGGATGGCCACTTTTTGCAAAGGACGGTATATGATCGAATCAGTTGCCCTGCCAACCCTCTGCATCCTTGTGTGTGCCTCACAGGATGACTGTGTGATACAGAAAGGACGATTGGTTTGTCATGCCTATTTTTCCCTTTATTGTGGCCGTCATCATTCTCGTTGTCTGTGCGTTCATCGGGACGTTTCTCATCGGCCTGAAGCCTGTGGAAGCCAAGCAGCGCAGCTTCAAGCAACGTTCGCGCAACCTGCTGCTCATATACGCTTGTATTACGTTGATGCTCGCCATCGCCCTGTGCGTCTATCTCTACAACCTGTAGGACTTGCACTCCATACGGGGAGACCCCCTCTGGGAGAGATTTCTGCCAACAACAAGACGCCGCCAGCCCTTTTGGGTGTGACGGCGTCTGGAATCAAAAAGATGACTGGATCGGTCATCTGCTTTTTTTTTTTTTACAGGCCAAACTAGACGATTTTGCGCGCGACATTTGCCGCTTGCAATCCCCGCTGTCCATTCACAATCTCAAACTCAACGTACTCGCCTTCCTCCAAATTCCGGTACCCTGTGCCTGTGATCGCCGAATAGTGCACGAACACGTCAGGGCCTCCATCCCGCTCGATAAATCCATACCCTTTTTCCTTGCTGAACCATTTTACTTTCCCTTGAATCATTGCGCTTCCTCCCTGTAATCAGTGCAGCTCTTACGCTTACCTCATCATATGCGGATGCGCCGAAAGTGGATATACAGTAAAATAAATAAAGCATATTTCAAGCGTGCAAGAAAGGAGTGGAACACAGATGATGAAAAAAGCATGGATTCTCGGCTGCGCGCTGCTCTTGACAGCCTGCTCGGAAATTTCCGAAGGCGTACAGACAGCACAACAGGCTGTGGAAACGGGCAAACAGGCAATCGAGGTAGGCAAACAGGCGGTAGAAGCGGGCAAGCAGCTCGCGGAATCCGAGATTGCCCAGCAATTGAAGACGTATCTCCAGCAAAAATATGAATCCTCCGAGCCTCTGCGCAACGCCATGTTCAGCGGTGACGGCCAGTTGCTCGTCGACCAGTTGCAAAAGACCGAGCTGGCCAACTTCAGCTTTTACAAGTCCGACCTGTTCGGAGTAGAATACACGGGCAAACTCATGGGCGACGGTACTTTTCAAGTGCTGAAGCACGATTTGAACAACCCGGGGGCAGAACCTGCCGTGGTGAAGGAGTTCAAGGTGACACTCGACAGCAGCGGACAGATCCAAGTACAGTAAAAAGGAATTATTTTACAAGAAAGCGCAGACAATACCTAGAAAACAGGCCTGCAATAGGTAAAATTGCAGGTTTTTTCATACGAATTAAAAACTTTTTATTGCTTCTCTACAAAATTTTCTGTGTTTTATTATAGATTTTCATTTCGGGGCATGATATTGTGTAAGACGTCACTAATAATTTTATGAATATGAAACAAAAGAAGGGGTGCTTTTCATGAACATGCTGCTTGCATCCATTGTTGTGTACATGGTAGGCATGCTGCTCATCGGTTATTATGCCTACAAACGTACCTCCAATCTGACTGACTACATGCTCGGCGGCAGGTCACTCGGCCCAACCGTAACGGCCTTGAGTGCAGGCGCGTCCGACATGAGCGGCTGGCTGATGATGGGATTGCCAGGTGCGATGTATGCCACAGGTCTTAGCGCATCCTGGATCGCGATCGGCTTGACGCTCGGTGCGTATGCAAACTGGCTGTATGTGGCTCCGCGTCTGCGCACGTATACGGAGGTAGCGAACAACTCCATTACGATTCCGGCCTATCTGGAAAACCGCTTCGGTGATGTCTCCCGGATGCTGCGTCTCGTCTCTGCACTCGTCATTATGATTTTCTTCACGTTTTACGTCTCGTCCGGTCTCGTATCCGGAGGTGTCCTGTTTGAAAACACGTTTAACCTGGACTACCAGACCGGCTTGTGGGTAGTTGGCCTCGTTACGATTGCGTACACGCTGTTTGGCGGCTTCCTCGCCGTAAGCTGGACGGATGCCGTACAAGGTTTGATTATGGTTATCGCACTCATTATGGTGCCGCTCGTCACCATCCTGACTGTTGGCGGTGTAGGCGAATCGTTTACGACCATTCACTCGGTTGATCCAACCCTGCTCGATATTTTCAAAGGGACAAGCGTGTTGGGCATTATCTCCCTGTTTGCCTGGGGGCTCGGTTACTTCGGACAACCGCACATTATCGTCCGCTTTATGGCGATTACTTCCACAAAGGAAATTAAGAAAGCGCGTACAATTGGTATGGGCTGGATGATTTTCTCTGTAGTAGGCGCCATGTTTACCGGACTGGTCGGTATTGCGCTGTACGCAAAACAAGGCTGGACGATTGCCGACCCGGAAACAATCTTTATCCAGCTCGGCACGGTGCTGTTCCATCCGATCATCACTGGCTTCTTGCTCGCCGCGATTCTGGCTGCGATCATGAGTACGATTTCTTCCCAACTGCTCGTGACCTCCAGCTCACTGACAGAAGACATTTTCAAAACGTTCCTCAAGCGCTCTGCGACGGACAAAGAGCTTGTCGCCGTTGGCCGTCTCTCTGTTCTGATCGTCGCCGTCATCGCCTTTTTGCTGGCGTTGAACAAAAACGATACGATCCTCGATCTCGTCGGATACGCATGGGCCGGATTTGGTGCTTCGTTCGGTCCAGTGATTCTGCTGTCCCTCTACTGGAAGCAGATGAACAAATGGGGCGCACTCGCTGGTATGATCGCCGGAGCCGCCACCGTTATCATCTGGACAAGCTTCGATGTGCTGAAAGATTTCCTGTACGAAATGGTTCCAGGCTTCGCCGCAAGCTTGCTCGCGATTGTGATCGTCAGCAAATTGACAAACGGACCTTCCAAGGAAGTTGCCGACCAGTTTGACAAGTACAAAAAAGTAACCGAATAACGCTGGAAAAAACATGAACGCCCAGGCTTTGCCTCTCGTGCAAATGCCTGGGCGTTTTTTCTATCGCTTCACCAGCTGTTACTCCAGCTCCGCTGCCACACGGCTTACCTTCGCTCCCAGCTCTTCCAGATCCACCGTCATGTCGAGTGCAGCAAACAGCCCTGTGAAGTATTCGTTAATCTGCTCGACGACCCGGTTCCGCTCTGTCTCTACCAGTTCGTGGAACAGCGTGCTGAACTGCTCGCCAAGCTGCTCGCTTCCGGCCGCAACGTATGCCGCCACCGGCTCCTGCATGCGCTTTTCCAGCTCTTCGCGCAGCTTCGTCTTGCCGTCCTGTTCAAAAAAGTCCTTCGTGTTTTTAAACAGTCCAAGCGCCGGGTAGAATGCCTCAGCAGACACAGGCAGCTCTTCGGCAAAGGCGAGCGTCTCCACCTGACGCTGCTGGAACGGAGCCAGCGTCAAGCCTGCTGCGTAGGCGTGCACATCTTTTTGCCACGCCGAGACGAGCGCCGCTCCCTGCTTGCCCAGGAACTTTTCCAGGCGCAATGTGGTAGCGCGCAGCTCCTGTGCCAGATCGTAGCTGACCGAGCGCAAAAGATCGGTCAGGCAGCCCTGGAGCGCCTGCTTCATGCTGCGTCCGTCTTCCTTGAGAACCGCCGGGTTAAAGGCGAAGTTGAACAACTCGCCAAAGCGGAAAAACAGCCGCTGCTTGACGTAGTAGAGCAGCTCCTCGCGCTCTTTGGCCAGGTCGCGCTCGTATGAAGCGGTAGACAGTGCCGCCACCGCAGCCAACGCGTCCGACTGGGCCTTGCTTGCCGCTTCCTTGCGGGCAAGGCGCTCGTCTTCGCCGGACTGGGCCATACGCATGAATTCGGTCAGCGTGTCGTGCGCACGGCGAATTTCGCTCATCGCTGCGTTCACTGCAATCTGTGTCAGTTCGTCGATGGTGAAGCGGAGAAACGCTGTTTCAAAAGCGGCCATACCCGACAGCTTGAACGCTTCCTCTGCCGGCATGAGCGGAGCGCCCTCTGCCGTTTGGGTGCGTTGGCGGTATACTTTTTCTGCGGAAGCAGCCAGCTTGCCTTTTTCGTGCATGCGTGCCAAAAGCGCTGTCTGGCTCGATACCGGATAAATGCGCGGCAGGCGAATGCCGCAGGAGAGCAGGTTTTTCTCCACATGCGCGATGACGCCCTGCAGTTCCTCCTCCGAAGCAGCGAGGTCAGCCGCATTGACGATGAAAAACATCTTGTCCATCTCGAACGTGTCCTTGACCCGGCCCATCTGCAGCAAAAACTCGCGGTCAGCCTGGGAAAACGCGTGATTGTAGTACGTGACGAACAGGACAGCGTCCGCATTTTTCATGTATTCAAATGCCACACCCGTATGGCGGGCATTGATGGAATCCGCTCCTGGCGTGTCGACCAGCACGATGCCCTGATCGGTGAGCGGGCACGAGTAGAACAGCTCGATGTATTCCGCAAAGCACGCCTTTTCTTCCTTGGCGACGAAGCTTTTGAACGCTTGCATGTCCACGATCAGTTCTCCGCCCAGGTGAGTGTCCATCTCGGGAAGACCTTTTGTGACGGCTTTCAAAAATGTGTAGTGCGGCTTGGCAGTCGGCGGAATTTGCGCCACGTCAATTTTGTTCAGTTCGGACAGCCCGCCTTCCAGACTGGAGGCATGCAGTCCAAATACAGCCAGCGAGCGCAGCACATCCTGCTCGACTGCGTCTCTTTCCTTCAGCACCACGCGCACCGTACCGTGCGGGTGTTCTGCGCTTGGCGGCATGATTTTGTTGATCGCCGCTGTCGTCGGGTTAGGCGACACAGGCAGGACGAGATCGCCCATCAACGCATTGGCAAAAGATGATTTCCCCGCACTGAATGCGCCGAACAAAGCGACTGTGAAGCGATTGGCGGTCAGGCGATCTGCCCGCTCCAGCATCGCCTGCGCCTGTGCTTGCATCCCTGGTACGGTAACGATTTCGTGGCTTGTGCGGCGCAGACGCTCTGCCGCCGCGACAAGTTTGTCTCGAAGCTGATTCATGATCCCTATTCTCCTTCACGCATAATTGCCTGCAGTCGTTCTCTCGTGTTTTCTTCGCTGGCAGTGAGGCTTGCGAGCTGTTCATGCAGCGAGGCCATCTCGCGCAGGATGCCGATGCGTTCAAGCTGCGCTGCGCTCTCCTGTTCCATCCGGCTCGCCAGGCGTCCGACGACCTCCTCGATGAACGCGAGGCCCGCGCGTCTGTACTCCAGCTTGATCGCGTTTGCGACGTCTGTACAGTAGTTCATCACATACTCGCGGGAAGCCGCCCCGTCCTTGATGTGCTTCGCCAGAAACTCGCCCGTAATCTCGATCTGCGTCGCATGCACGCGCGCGTGGTACTCCTCGTCACGGATGTCATGCGCTTGCAATTGCTTGCTCATCAGTTCCTTGAAATGAAAGTCGAGATTGCCCGCCACTTTTTCGCGGAACTCGGCCAGCAGTGCTTCCTCGCGGCGCTTGCGCTCTTCCTCTGTCTTTTTCCCCGCGAACAAAAAGCCCATCTTGAAGCCGGGCTTGCGGCTCTCCAGATAGCTCGCTGCTGCTTCGTTCGTGCTGTAGTAGGTCAACCGGGCATTGTCGAGCAAAGAGCCCAAATCTTTTTCCATCTGGGCGCGCGCTTGTGCTGTGCTGCTTTTCAGCGCTTCCATCTGCGCCTCTGCCTGTGCAAGCGCTGCGGATACCGCTTGGGCATCGCGGCTGTCCAGTTCTGCCAGCTCCAGGCTGTCCAGCTTGCTCTCCAGCTCTTGACGCTTGCCTGCGTGGCTTCGCTTGAGCGACTGGACGTGCTCCTCGATCAAATGCTCCGCTGCGCTGCGCACGCTTTTGCCTACCAGCTGTTCGCGTCCGGCGATCAGTTCAAGCAGCTTTTGCCGAAACTCCGCGTACTGGTTTTCCGGATGGTCCGGCTCCGCGAGCGAGGTGTAAAAAATGCCGTCCGGATGAATGTTCCAGTTCGCAAATGCTTCTTCGACACTTTCCTTGTAGCTCTCAAAATCAAGCTCAAAGTCAATGTGCTTGTCAATCATGTTCACAACCAGATAGACCGGCTTGCCGCGATCCTTCAGCGTTTTCGTAAAGTTGAAGTTCTCTTCTGCCTGGACGTGGTTGTAATCCATCATGTAAATGACGACATCAGCCAGGTGCAGCGCCGATTCCGTCGCAATTTTGTGCGCGGCGTCCGTCGAGTCGATCCCCGGCGTGTCGAGCAGGCTGGAATGCTCATCAAGAAGCGTCCCCGGATACGTCACCTCAACCGACTCCACGGTATCTCCGTCAACGGCAAACTGCTTGAGCTTCTCCATCTCTGTATCCGGATCAAACGTCACGACGTCGCCATTCATTGTATAGACGCGAGCGGCTTTTTCGCCCCCGCGAATCTTCACGACGTTGGCACTGGTCGGAATCGGATTGGAGGGTAGCAGGCTGACCCCCAAAAGCGTATTTATCATCGTGGATTTCCCTGCGGAAAAGTGTCCGCAGAAAGCGATGTTCAGCTCTGCTCTCCGCGTTTTTTCAGCCAGTTGCTTCAGTTTGGCTGGCGTTGTTGTATCTCCCTGCTCTGCCATTGCTTGCGCCAGCTCTTCCCATGTATGCGCGAGTTTCGAAAAGTCTGTTTCCCGAACCAAAACTTGACTGTCAAGCACTACGATTCCACCCTTCTCCGTCTTTCCTACTCTCTCAACTCTCTATTCTACCATGCCGAATGTATCATACCTCATAGGGTTGTTCAATTCTTTGTGTGAAAGTTTGTCGTGGAACTTTCATCCGCATAAATTCCCTTTGTTCTGGAAAAAATCGCACTAACATGCTTTTTGCCATTGGAATGGGAGGGAATGCCATGATGCGAAAATTTTTCGCCCACCGAAACAAAAAGAAAACCTCTCCCCTCATGCAACGCATGCAACAGTCACAAATACCTGACCAGGAACTGTCAAGCAGTGTTAAGGAAAACCTGGAGCTGTTTCGCACCTTGCTTGGCAATCCGAACGATTTGTTGATTCGCAGCTTTCTCATCGGCAACAGCAACCATCTGTGCGCCGTCATCGCCATTGATGGTCTGGTCGATTCGGCTATGCTCCATACACAAGTGCTGGGCCGTATCCAGCTTATGCTCTCCATAGCAGAAAAGACAGTTCCTGTTGAACCGGATGAGATCCTCAGCCTGCTTTTTGACGAGGTCTTGTCCGTTGTCGAAATAAAAAAAGAGACGTCGCTTGCAGCTGCCGTCGACTGTATTTTGTCCGGCGATACCGCCCTGATTGTCGACGGCACAAGCCAGATCATTCTCATTGACAGCAAAGGCTGGAAGTCCCGGGCCATCGAGGAACCTGTCTCCGAAGGGCTGGTGCGCGGTCCCCGCGACGGCTTTACCGAGAACCTTCGGGACAACACTGTGCTCATTCGCAGAAGGGTCAAAGACCCGAACCTGCGCTTTGAGAGCATGGTGGTAGGAAAGCGCAGCAAAACCGAGCTGCTCGTCGCCTATATCGAGAATATCGCAGATCCCGATCTGGTCAAGGAAGTCCAGCGCAGAATCGCCACCATCGACGTTGACGAGGTCGAAGAGTCAGGGTTTATCGAGCAGTGGATCGAGGACGATTTTCTCTCGCCTTTTCCCCAGTCGAACAATACCGAGCGTCCGGACAAGGTCAGTGCCGCCCTCTTTCAGGGACGTGTCGCGATCTTGCTGGACGGTACCCCGATGGTGTTGATCCTCCCCGTCACGCTCGGTCTGCTCATGCATTCTCCCGAGGACTACTACGAGCGTTGGATCGTCGGCACCCTGACACGTCTTTTGCGCTATTTGGCCGCTTTTTTCGCTGTCTTTTCACCTTCGCTCTACATCGCCCTGGTTACGTTTCACCCTGGCCTGATTCCGTCCGATCTCGCTTTCTCCATCGCTGCCACACGGGACGGCGTTCCTTTTCCGGCTTTCGTGGAATCGATCATGATGATTACGACGATGGAGCTGCTGCAGGAAGCGGGACTGCGGCTCCCCAAACCGATCGGCCAGACAGTCGGCATCGTCGGCGGTCTTGTGATCGGCGACGCCGCTGTATCAGCCGGACTCGTCAGCCCGGTCATGGTTATTGTGGTAGCGTTGACAGCCATTTCGTCGTTTGCCATTCCAGCGTACCACCTGGCGATCGCCTTTCGCATGATCCGGTTTTTCGCCATGTTTGCCGCCGCGATCTTCGGGGTGTACGGCGTCGTGTTAAGCCTGATCGCGATCCTGATACACCTGTCCAATCTGACCAGCATCGGTCATCCGTATCTGGCTCCGTTTGCCCCGCACATGTCCAAAGACTGGAAGGATCTGATTTTGCGCGCGCCTGTCACTTTTCTGAAAGACCGCCCCGAAATGTTACATGCGGAAGATGAAATTCGAATGAGAACAGGGGACTCCAAATGAGTGCACGAACCTTGTCGGATAAAATGCTCAGCACAAACCATATGGGCATCAACATCACCTCTGTCATGATCGGTGTAGGTATCCTGACCTTCCCGCGCGCACTCGCCAAAGAGACCGGCGGAATCGACGGCTGGATTTCCATCGTCCTCAGCGGCCTGGTCGCCTTTCTGATCGGCTGGCTGCTCGCCAAGCTCGCCGCCCGCTTCCCCCGGCAAACTTTTTTTGAGTACACCTCGCAGATCGCCAGCAAGCCGGTCGGTTACGTCCTTACCTTTCTTGTCTGTGTGTACTCGATGCTGTTCGTCTCTTTTGAGATTCGCGCGATCGGCAACATTGCCAAGCAGTATTTGTTTTACAATACCCCGGTCGAAATGATTACCCTGAGCTTTCTCTTTGTTGTCCAATACGCCATGGCAGGATCGCGCATCTCCATGCTGCGGCTTAATTTGCTGTTTTCGCCAGTCGTCCTTGTCGTGCTGTTTCTCGTCTTGCTGTTCACCTCGCAATTGATCGAATTCGAAAACGTCCGCCCCTTTTTCTCGTCCGACTGGCAATCCTTGCTGAACGGCTCGCAAGCGGTGGGGCTTTCTTACTCCGGGTTCGAAATCATCCTTTTCTATACCATGCTGATGAAAAGGCCGAAAGAGGGAACAAAGGCGATGGCACTCGGGCTGTTCATCCCGGTGGTCCTCTACCTGACCATCTACATTTTCGTCATCGGCGTATTTTCTGCGGAGGTTGTGAAAAACTTGACGTACCCGACAATTGATCTCGCGAAGGAAGTGGAAATTCCCGGCGGATTTTTTGAACGAGTCGAATCCATCTTTTTTGCCATCTGGATCATGACGATTTTCGATACGTGCATGGTGTGGTTCGATATTGCGATCATCAATTTGACGTCGATGTTCCGCAACGTAAAAAAAATGGTCTGGATCCTGCTTCTGTCGCCGATTATTTACTTCATCGCCATGCTCCCGCAAAATCTGGTTGACTTCTTTACTTTTGCCGACTATGTGACGTACTACGGGATGATTATCGTTTACCTGTGTCCCATCCTGTTGTTGGTGATCGCTGTAATCCGCGGGGTGAAAGGCCATGAATAGACGATTTGTTCTGCCCTGCCTGATCGCTCTCCTGTCTGCGCTGGTCACAGGCTGCTGGGATCAGGTACAGATTGAAGAACGCGGCTTTGTCCTTGGTGTCGCCATCGATGTCCCCCGCACCAACGAGGCGGAAAAGCGGGCAACAAAGGAGTCGCCGGGAAAACCGAAGGTCAAGGAACGCTTTCTCGTCACCCACCAACTTGTCATCCCCGGCGGACTGATCGCAGGCAGCCAGGCAGGCGATGGACAAAACACGGCAAACGAGGCGTTTCTCAACCTCACTTCGGAGGGCGATTCGCTTTTTGAAGTTTCCCGCGAGTTGGCTACGCGAACCAGTCGCGCTCCGTTTTACCAGCATCTCAAGATTATCGTCATCTCGGAAGATGTCGCCCGTTCCGAGAACGGCTTTGCCAACGCCATGGATTTTCTGTTGCGCGATCCCGATTCCAGACGCGGCAGCAAAGTCTTGATCTCCAAAGGCCCCGCCAAAAGCATTATCGAGGTCACGCCGAAAACGGAAAAGCTGCCTGCGCTCTACATCAATCAGATTGGCGAACACATTGATCGAAACGCGCGCATGCTTCACCAGGTCAGGGTGGGTGACGTTCACGAGGAGCTGCTCAGCCCCTTCGGCTTCGTCATTCCAAGGGTGCGCGCCGAAAAAAACGAAATCAAAATGGCGGGCAGCGCCGTTTTTTCCAATAACAACCAATTAGTTGGCTTTCTCGGCGAAGAAGAAACCGAGGGCTTGAATTTTTTGACGGGGAATATTAGCGGGGGACTGCTAAAAGCCAAGGTCAAAAACGATTTGGTCGTCATGAACATCCAGGGAACGAAACATACCATCAAACAAGATTTGCGCGACAAGCAGCGCTTTGTTTTCACGATCCATATCGAGTGCGAGGGCATTTTGGCAGAAGCCTACTCGCTTATGGATTTTCTCAGCAAGGAAGAAACGAAAAAACTGGAGCGAGCGTTCGCGAAAGAAATCGAGCGAATGTGCCAGGATACGCTCCAGAAAGTACACAAGGAAATGAAAGTCGATGTCATCAAATTGGGCAGCAATATCCGCCAGAAAAATTACCCGCTCTGGAAGAAGATCCAGCACGACTGGGAAGACGGACAACGCCTGTACGAAAAGAGCGAGATCCGGGTAAAAGCCAAAGTGTACTTGCGAAATATCGGTTCCATCAACCGCTCGGAATTGGATGAAGGAAGGTGAGCACCATGATGAGATATTTCGGTACGTTGCCGCCGTTTCTCACTTTTATCGGGGCGCTGCTTGCTTTTTTGATCCCGCTTTTGTTTTACAAGGTCAGCAACAAAATCCACGAGTGGGGCGACCCGCCCTGGAAAAACAAAAAGCCAAGTTCATAAAACAAGGAAGGCACGCCTGGCCGTTTTTTGCCGTGAGCGTGCCGTTTTTGTTTGCGCGTCGACGCTTTTCTGAAGAAGGTATGGAAGAAAATTCCGGTAAATTTAGTCCGAAAGCTTTGCTATTGCTATAATCAAAAAGGGAGGGATGATCTTGCTCGATTTAATAAGGCTGCAAACACCTCAATCGTGTTTGGAGTTTTGTTTGTCCTCTTTCTGCTGATTACAATCGCTTTGATCGTTATGACGCTTCAATAGAAGATAGTTGGTTCCTAAAGTCAACTCTCATGGTTGACTTTTCCTTTTTCCACTTTCAGTAAATTGCATCTCCAAGACGCACCCGAAAATGAAAAAAGTGAGAAACAGGATTTACTCGCTGTTTCCCACCTTGAAACAAAAACCATATGTATGGATTGCTGGTGCCGGTAGAGGGACTTGAACCCCCACGGTTTCCCTCACGATTTTGAGTCGCGCGCGTCTGCCAATTCCGCCATACCGGCCCGTTTGTGTGCAAATGGTCGGGAAGACAGGATTCGAACCTGCGACCCCTTGGTCCCAAGCCAAGTACTCTACCAAGCTGAGCTACTTCCCGATTTGCTCACACACTGTTGCTTCACTTTGTTCGACAAAATCTGCAAGGTGCCGCAATACTTAAATATTATACAGACAAGTCGCTTCAAAATCAAGACCGGATTAGCAAAAAATCAGCTACCAGTTCCACACTGCGATTCTGCCCAGTTGAAACTCGTGAAGCCCAGTCTCGGCACGCAATTTCTCCAGCTCGCGAACCGGGCCTGTGACTACGGCGCCATAGACGACGATTCCTTTTTCGCGCAAATAGGTGAGCCGTTTTTCATCATAGGCGTCAAAAACATCAGGCGCGTAAGACTGCATCCACTCCAAATCAGGGATGAGCTGGTTTTTGGCATCCTCTACCGATTCGGGCAAACTCATCGCCTTTTCCAAGCTCATGCTTCCGCCTTCGCTATAGTGAACTGCCGGCCTCAGCACCAGGTTCGGGACGTAAACCGTGCTTTCACTGCGCGTCAGCGTCGGCTTGAACGTTTTCAGCTCGCCTCCGTACACCGCCATCTGCAGCAGGTACAGATCGTATTTTTCCAACAGTTTGTAGAGTTGCATCGGCTCATACGGCTGAAGCGTAGAAAAAGCCATCTCCGCTACGTAGCCGTCCTCCATATGGGCAAGCTGCTCCCACAGCTCGTCCTGCTCCCTGCGCTCGTCAAGCGGCTTTTGGCCGAGCAGCGACAAAGGCAAGGCAAAGCGAAAAGTCCCGTTCCGCTCATCGAGCTGCTTTTGCTGGTAGTGAATTTCGTACTCCAGCTTGCCCCAAAGCGGTTTTTTGACCGTTACCGTGCCGACAATTTCCTCCCACTTGCCAAGCTGCTTGTACAGCGTCAGTGTCGTCTCTTGGGTCAGCCAGGGAGACAGCGACACCGGAGTATGCCCTAACTTGTCCACCTTCAAGCCCGCGTAATGCGTTTCGATCAAGGTCGAAGCGTAGCGAACCAGGTCGTCCTCTTTGTTCAGCTTCGCATAGCCGATTTGAATAGCGATCATGTAGAGCGTGTAAAAAAACCAGATCGCAAGCAAAGTTTGTGCGATATTTCTCCACAGAGCAAACCGCGACCGCCAGATCAGGCGCCGTGCCTTTTTTTCGTCCAAGACACTCTCGGACACGTCAAGCCTGTCCAGCAACTTGTCATCTTCCATCGTCCATTCCTCCTTCCGTTCGCTTCTCCCACTCGCGAAACTTTTTCCGTGCCCGGTGCAATGTGACTTTTACCTGTTCGATGCTCAAGGACAGCGTCTCCGCCAGCTCCAGATAGGAAAATTCCTCGACCTCGCGCAAGTAGAGGATCGTTCGCATCCGCTCCGGCAGTTGCTGCAAAATCCACTCCGCCCGCTCCTTGTCCTCTTTTTGGCGATAAATCGTTTCCGGTTCATACCTGCGCGAGGACGGGCTGAACAGACGGCGGATGTTTTCCAGCATACTTTTTTCCGACGTTTTTTTGCGCAGCCAGTCGATGTACAAATGCCGCGCCACTTTGTAAAGCCACGCCCGCGCCTGCCGGGCATCACGAATCGAGAGGGAGAGCATGGCACGGTAAAACGTCTCCTGCAACAGCTCCTCGGCCACTTCGCGCGAACCGCACATCCGGTACAAATAGCGGTACAACGGCTGCTGATATTCGGCGAACCATTCGCTCCATACTTGTGCCTTCATCCCCCACCTCCCTTTCATTCAAACGAAGTCAGGCGCAAAATGTTACCAGTTCTCTCCCAAAATTTCTTTTCCTGCTCCCACGTTCACCTGCGCCGGACTCTCCTGCTCACCCGCTTGCAGCCCCGCACACAGGGCGAGCAACAGCCGGGCACGGTCCGAAAGAGGTGTCCAGGCCGACTGAACGGATAGTCCAACGGATGCCGTCCCGCCACGATCCAGCGTCCATCCGGCAGCTTTTTTAACTGGTAGACGTTAAAAAAGCGATCGCTCCGGTCAAATTGAAACCAGACAGCGAGCGTCACGCATTTCCCGCTTTTTTTCAGGATTTGCGCCTTGACGATTGGCGGCGCACCGATTCCGTCTCCTACCGGAACAGCCAGCCTCCCGTTGACCCGTCTCAGATCGAGGTTGCCGATGACACGACTCGCGAGGCAGGGCGTCATGAACCTGGTCAAAAAGCGGCGAATTTTCGCTTTTGAATTGAACCGCCTGGGTAAAATTTTTCCCCGTTCCCCCACACGCCGCCGCGCCGAAAAAACAATGGTCCAGAACGCCTGCTCTACCTGCCTGACGACCCCTACCCACTTTTTCTTCATCACGCATTCCTCCCCTCTACAAAAGTATGCAGCCCTCGCCACAAACGGTTGGGCCGATGACATTGCATGCATAATCGCGGTCAAACGGGAGAAATTATGACGGTGTGTGTCAAACCAATTTTTTTCGCAAGGAGGAAAACGATATGCCAACTCAGATCAACACCGATACGCTGAAAAAAGCCGAAGTGGCAACCACACTCGCGAAAAATATGATTACGCAAGCCATCGAGCAGTCGGCTGCCAACCCGCAGCTCGCCGAAGAAGCGCTGAAGCAGGCTTCGCAGGAAATTGCCCAAGCGCAAACGATGGTGTCGCAGGTTCAGTCCACACTGCAAACACAGGCGCAATCGCAGCAGCAAGGCCAGTCGTAACGATACGAAACGGATCGGCGAACATAAAAAAACAGGCAAACCGTTTCCTGCGGGATGCCTGTTTTTTTTGCGTCTGTTTTGCCATGGCAACCGGTCGCATCGATGACGTACAATAATCTCGTCACGCCAGAAAAAAGCGAAAGGGGCAATGGCCATGCAGCCGCTGAAAGGGCTGAATCACATGCTGTTTTCTGTTTCCGATCTGGAGCGTTCTTTTTGTTTTTACCGGGATGTACTCGGCGCAAAGCCGCTGGTTCGCGGCAGAAAGCTGGCCTACTTCGACTGGAACGGCTATTGGCTGGCCTTGAACGAAGAGCGCGACATCCCCCGCAACGAAATCGCCTTGTCCTACACGCACCTCGCCTTCTCCGTTGCCGAAGAGGACTTTGACGACTGGAAGCGCCATCTGGAGCAGCACGGCGTTCACATCCTCCCCGGCCGCGAGCGCGACGAGCGGGACAAACGCTCAATCTATTTTACAGACCCTGACGGGCACAAGTTCGAGCTGCACACGGGAACACTGGAGGATCGCCTGGCTTACTACCGGGAAGAGAAAACACATATGACGTTTTTCGATTGAGAACGCAGCGGAGGTAGTGCTCGCCTGTCTGGACGCCCTCGCTTCCGAGCTGCCGATCACTTCCTGGCGTTTCGCCGTCTACGGCGCTTGCCCCGTTTTTTGGACAGGGACGCGGTCGGCTGTGCTACACGCACCCCAAAGGCGCGCATCGCCCGGTGGATCGGAAACGCAATCGACAGCTTGCCGTCGGCGGAGCCTGCAAAATTGACGGCGGCAGCGTAATTGTTTGCAGTCAGCCAGACAGAGCCGGAGTCGCCCGGCAACGAAATCGGGGTGTCGCTGCGGATGACCGTCTGGTTGCGGAAGCGGATCGTTCCCAGACCGCCGTAGTCGCCGTAATCTACCTTGATGTCCGTGTGTGTCGATTCCACGACCCCCGTGACAAAGCCTGTCGTGCGACCGACCTTCTTCATCCTGCTCCCGATCGCGTAGGAACGGACGTAACCCGGAATGGTACCGATTTTCGCATAGCGCGGAGCGAGCAAATCATTCGAAGTAGGAATGCTGAGCGCGGCATCCATCTCATTCAGTGCATTTTTTCGCAGCCGGACGAATCGGTATAGTTGTCCAATCCGATCGCGCCCGGAACGCCCGCCGTCCGCCCCTCCCGGCTGGATCGTTTCGGAGTAGCCAGCAGAGTTGTTCCGGTTCAGGACGTGGTTGTTGCTCAACAAAAAGCGCTGGGCGCGGCGGATCGCTCCTGTAACGATCAGGCCCGCCGTCCCCGAAGCCCCGGGGTATCCGACACTTACGCCCGCTACGACCGGACGGATTCTCCGGCGATAGTTGGCAGCTGACTGCAGCTTTTGATGGCTGCTGCATCTGCCGGAGGTGATCGTCCTCACGGGAACGGCGACGCGCGAGGTGATTTTGGGATTTTTCCCGCCTTTTTTGCGTTTTAACGCAACGCAGCTCGGACAGCCTTTTTTCGCGGCCGCACTGGCATCCAGCGTGTACAATACGACACAGGCCCCTTTTTTGTTGTTCTTGCCGTTTACATATCCAACCCCGATTCCCATGACGCCGGGCATGCGCTTCCAGCGCTTCACCAGGTGATTCTTGGCTCGCAACGCTTCTTGAAAGGTAGCCATACACTCATCTGTCCTCCCCAAGTGATTTCGTACATAGCATCCTATGTCCGACTTGGCCAAGACCACTGGACGCTTGCCAACCTTGGGCGAGCCTTTTTTATCAGCAAGGAAAAAACCGCCACCCTCTGCATTTCGCGAGAGAATGGCGGTTTTCAGGTCAATCAGGATGCTTCCGAAATCGGGCTTGGAACGGCAGCCTGGTTAACTTTTTTATTCGTATGCACCAGCAAAATGTTCAGAACGACCGCTGTCAGCGAGCCTGTCACGATGCCGTTTTGCAGCAGCATTTTCACCATGGTCGGCAACTGGTCAAACATGCTGGGCACAGCCGCAGAGCCAAGGCCAACGGCGATACTGCAAGCGGCGATCAACAGATTTTCATTTTGGCGAAGGTCGACCTGCGACAAAATGTTGATCCCGGATGCGACAACCATCCCGAACATGGCGATCATCGCGCCACCCAATACGGCGTTGGGAATCACTGTCGTCAGCGCCGCCAGCTTGGGCAAAAGGCCAAGGACAACCAGCAGACCGCCAGCGCCGATCATGACGTCGCGGGTTTTGATGCCTGTCAGGGAAACCAGCCCTACGTTTTGCGAAAAGGCCGTATACGGGAACGCATTGAAAATGCCTCCCAGGACAATCGCAACGCCTTCGCCGCGCAAGCCTTTGACCACATCTTTGTCCGTTACTTTTGTCTCGGTTACTTTGCCGAGGGCAAAATAAACGCCAGTCGACTCCGCCATACTAATGATGTTGACCAAAATCATGGTCACGATGGCCACGATGGAAAATTGCGGCGTGCCGAAGTAAAACGGCTCGACTACGCTGAACCAGGAAGCTTCCGCCACGTTGGCGAAGCTGACCATCCCCATCATGTAGGCGATCACTGTTCCCGCGACAAGGCCGAGCAAGACGGAGATCGCGCGAATAAATCCGCTAAAGAAGCGATTGATAAACAAAATGATCGCCAATGTTCCGAGAGCGAGCAGCAGGTTGCGCGGCGAACCGAAGTCCGGCATTCCCTGGCCGCCAGCGGCATTGTTCATCGCCACCGGAATGAGTGACAGACCGATGATGGTCACGACAGAGCCTTGCACCACGGTCGGGAAAAAGCGCAGCAGCTTGCCAAACAACGGCGCTGCCAATACGACAAACACACCGGAGACGATAATCGCACCGTAGGCCGTCGCCAGATTGCTGGTAGAAGCAATCGCGATAATCGGACCTACAGCCGTAAACGTACAGCCCAGCACCACCGGGAGCCGAATCCCTGTGTAGCGCGTCCCGATGACTTGCAGCAAGGTAGCGATCCCGCACGTAAACAAATCGGCCGCGATCAGGTAGGCAATCTGCGCCGGAGTCAGGTTCAGGGCCCCGCCAATGATAAGCGGCACGACGACAGCACCCGCATACATCGCAAGAACGTGCTGCAAACCTAACGTAACGATTTTCTGTTTGGATAGCATGAAGTATTCTACTCTCCTCTAGTCATAGTATTTAGACACGGACCGATTCCGCTTGAATAAACTGAATGCCTTCCGGAGACATGGACGCGATGCGGGCCAGCGACTCAATGCGGACTCCCGCCTGTTCCAGCAGTCCACGGCCTTCCTGGAAGCTTTTCTCAATAACGGCTCCAATGCCGACCAGGTGCGCATTCGCGTCTTTGATAATCTGGGTCAATCCGATCAGCGCCGCTCCGGTCGCGAGAAAATCGTCCACGATCAGCACGCGGTCATCCGGCGACAAATACTGCTTGGACACGCTGATCTGATACGTTTCCTGACGGGTAAAAGAGTGGACAGGAGCCGAGTACACCTCTTCCGACAGCGTCACTGCCTTTTTCTTTTTCGCGTAGACAAAAGGCACTCCCAATGCAACCGCTGTCGCCAGTGCAAAATGAATGCCGCTCGCCTCGATCGTCAAGACTTTCGTAATTTTCTCGTCGGCAAAAAGCTGGGCAAAACGCTCGCCGATCTTCATCGTCAATTGCGGGTCTACCTGATGGTTCAAAAACGCATCCACCTTCAACACGGATTCCGACAGCACCTTCCCGTCCTGTACGATGCGCTCCTGCAATTCTTTCATCGTTTCTTCCTCCTCCATCAACTCTAGCGCTGCCAAAAGACGACGCTAGTCCAACCGTATGAGAACACTTCGCATCGTCTATTTGCTTGGCGAGCCTGCGTTGTTCTTTTTGTCGACAGCCATGGGGATGAATGGCATCGACGAAAAAAAATAAAGCCCCGAACGGACAGATCACAGGCAGGCTCATGTCATAAAACCAACGCCAAGTGAAACTGTCCCTTGGGGCTTTTCTCCCTTGGGAATCACACGCCAAAAAAGCGTGTCAGTGTTCTTGTGAGCAGACCATCCGCTTCCTGCCACGAAAAACAGGGAACAGCGGACAGCGCAGTCAATCGAACGCAATTTCACTCGTAGTCAGGTGATTTACGGTCACCTGGTAGAAACTGTTGGGCCTTATTCCCAAAATTATACGAGCACTCCGTATGCACTTTATCCGGCACGATTGCCGGGTCTTGACCCAATCTATCACAACTGGCTTGCTGGAATCAAGCGTAATTTTATGAAAGTCGCGGTGCACGCTTGCCTGCCTCCAAATGAAAAGAGCCCTTGGTTGTCCAAGGGCTCTTGCGTTTTATCGCTTCGGTTTTTTGCTTCGCATTTGCATGTTGATTTTTTTCCACTTGTCCTTCTCTGCTGCTGCCAGCCGCGCATTTTCCTTGCGGGCCAGGTGAGCCAGTTCGCGCTGAAGCTTCAAATAGCTGTCGAAGCGAGCCTTTTCCAGCGAACCGTCTTCAATCGCCGCCAAAACGGCGCACCCTGGCTCCCGTCCATGCTGGCAATCGTTGAAACGGCATGCTGCTGCCAGCTGCTCGATGTCGTCAAAAGCTCCGCGGAATCCCTCATCCGCTTCCCACAGCTGCAGTTCGCGCATGCCCGGCGTGTCAATCATGAGAGCGCCGTCCGGAAGCTGAAACAGCTCGCGGTGGGTAGTCGTATGGCGGCCGCGATCGTCTCCCTCGCGCACTCCGCTTACACGCTGCCGCTCTTCTTTGCTCAGCTTGTTGATTAAGGTAGACTTGCCGACACCAGAGGAGCCCATGAGCGCCACTGTCTGGCCGCGCCCCAGGTACGGAGCAAGCTGCTCCAGCCCTTCTCCCCGCTCAGCGCTGACTACGTGCACAGGCACGCCAATCGCGACGCTTTCCACCTCCGCGATGCGCTGCTCCAGATTGTCGCACAAGTCCGCTTTGGAGAGCACGATCACCGGATTGGCTCCGCTTTCCCAGGCGAGGATGAGGTAGCGCTCCATCCTGCGTATATTAAAATCGTTGTTTAAAGCATTCACCAAAAATACGGTATCGACGTTGGCAGCCACAATCTGCTCTTCGATGCTGTCTCCCGCAACCTTGCGGGAAAACTTGCTTTTGCGCGGCAACACCGCATGGATCGAAGCTTTCCTTTCTTCGGGACGCGCCGTGATGACGACCCAGTCTCCTACCGCCGGATAATCCTCGCGGCCTGTCGCCTCATAGCGCAGCTTGCCCGTGACTTCGCCCAGAAGCTCGCCGTGCTCGCTCAACAGACGATAGATGCGTTTATGTTCCAGCGTGATTCTGCCCACGCTGTAGCCTTGCTCGGCATAAGGAACAAAAAGATTGGCAAAATGCTCATTCCAGCCCAATGATTGCAAAACTGCTTGATTGGTTGTGTGATTCAAAACGGATTCCTCCTGCAAATGGTTGTTTGATTGGCCCTACGCCAAAACCAGTCGCAGTCGAATCCTCATTTTTTTGAACGGTGCTACTGTTCGCTTGAAAGGAGGATTCCTGCGACGGACGTTCCTACAATCTCTGCAAATTTGATGTTTGCCATAATACATCTCTCCTTTTTCAAGCCCGCACCATTCCTGGTTGGGAATCAACTTTTTACCCCATCATTGTAACATATCAGGGGGCGTGGAAAAAAGCTTCAGTCATCACCTCCGCAATCTCCGCTGTCACTGTCGTGGCTGCAATCATGTCCATCCGAGTCGTGGTGGTGATGATGGTCGTCGTGATAATCGCTGCTGTCCATGTAAAACCAGTTGCTATTCGAGGAAGCGGCATAGCGAGAACGAGAACGTCTGTCTTTTCTTACTTTTCTGTATTTTCTGCCTTTTGCGACCTTGCTCGAAAAGAAAAATACGGCAATCACGAGTAAAATGATGAAGATAAAAGCAAAATCCATGAGCGTCCACGTCCTCTCTGTCCGTATGAGACCATACAGTGTTCACTCACATTATACCATGATCCGGCTCCCCTTTTGGGACAGGCTGAATAAAGAGACTGCGACGAAAAAATAAAGAACCGTGCAGCTTGCTGATTCGCTGCACGGTTTTTCTGCTGTGCTTACGCTTTTTTTCTGAACAGGCTTACAATCGAGAGCAGAAGCGCCAGTCCGGAGAGCACCAGTGGCAACGTGTTGCTGCCACCTGCACTTGCCGCCGCCTGCTCCTGGGCTTGAGCTTGTGCTGCCGCTGGCGCAGCAGCATCGTGGCCGTGATCGTGACCTGCTTCACCAGCACCTGCTTTCACCGTGGTGACAGACGCCGGCGTCTTGGAATCCTTGTCTCCTGTCCACTCCACTACTTCGCCGTCCGCGTATGTCTGGTACGCTTTCCACGCCAGTGTGCCTTCCTCTTTCGGGTTCGCGCCCACGAAAGCGAACTCCATGAACTCATGCGCCTTGATGCCGCCGTCTGTCGCGGTCCAGACGAGTGCTGTGTTTACACCGTCCTTGTCTTTTTCAAACTCGTAGCTCCAGCCTGGAACTGGCTGCACGGTGTTCACTTTCACGCCCGCCGGAAATTCCAGCTTCACTTTTACCGTATTGACGTCCTTTTCTACAGGGACGCGAACGGTATATTTTTCATAAGAGCCGGTAGTGGTTTCTTTCGGATAGACATTGACGTGCGCTTGCGCTGCTGTTGCGAGCGTCAAGACTGCTCCTGCCACCAGTACACTGCTCAGCCATTTTTTCATCTTCATGCAAAAAACCTCCTAGTCAGCCGCCGTTTGGGTTGCGGCTTGCGTGTTTGTCGTGTCATTCATCTCAGTCGGATAGTTGGTCTGGCTCATCCATAGCCCTGCCAGCACAGCGACGATCCCGAACATGATTTCCCAGCGCAACAGGTTCATGCGCAGGCTGTTGTTCGCCCGCCAGCGCTTCGTTTGCCGATAGGCGAGCGCGAGCATGATGCAGACGCTGACGATTTTGACGTAGAGCAGATAACTCCAGGCAAAGGAGCTTTGCCAGATAAGCGTCAGATCGGTCTGCACGATCAGCATAAGCGCTCCCGTCACGACGGCAAGCGCGGCCGCCGCAGCAACCAGACGCAAAAAGAACGCTTTGAACGACTCATTGCCCCGCTCTGTTTCTTTTGCCACCAAAAGCAGGTAGACGAGCGCACCGAGCCATAACGCCACGGTCAGAACGTGCAGCAGCCGCAGCACGATCGACAGCCAGACAGGTGCAATCCCCCAGGCATGCCCGCCAAAAGCTTGCGCACCAATCAGCAGCACCCAAACTCCCGCGTACCAGCCCGATACCATGTTCGGAATCGCCAATAACAGCAGGAGCAAAAAGGAGACGATCAGCATGACCGCAAATGGAGACTGCAAGAGCAAGTCGCTGTCAAACTGCCACAGAGCTTGCGTCAAGGATACAGCCGGCAACGATTCGTCGTACAAAAACCAGAGAAAAACAAGTCCCACGAGCGCGAGCGCCCAGCCGATCTGCCTGCCGATCCCGATCAGCGACTCCAGCGTCGGCAAGCCGTAGCGCTGTCCCCGAGCGGCAATCAGATACAGCCCGCCGCCGAGAAGAATAATCCCTTGCGCAAGATAACGATAGACGATCATATACTTCGTATCCGTCTGCTGTTCACCGGGCGGCACCACGAACGCACTTTTTTGCCCGATGGAAAAAGTCAGGCGCTCCTCCACCGGATGGCCGTCCTCCGATACGACCGATACGATCACGGAATACGTCCCCTCCGCCAAATCTGGCGGCAACTGCGCATTCACCTGCGAAGCATCTCCCGGCTGCAAGGTCGGACGCTGCAGCGGTATTTCCTTGCCGTTCCAGTCAAACAGGCGAACCATGACGAGATCCGGCTCCAACGTCTCGGTAAAGCGCACAGAAATTTGTCCCGGATTCGCCTGCAGCACCTCGCCGTCTTTCGGAGTGCTGCCCATCATGCCTGCATGGGCATAGGCCGAATGATTTCCAATCGCAAGCACGAGAAAAAAGGCCAGCGAAAGCACGGTCCATAGTCGCTTCATGCTGTGCATCAGCCAATCACCTACTTCCTTCGCCTTTTCGCTACTAATCCTATCAAATGCGTCTGTCAATCTGTATGGCTACATCGGGCTATCTGCTGTGACGAATTTTTGAAGCAGCCGAAAATCCGAACAAAAAAGACACCGACGGGTCGTTTTTCCCGCGCGGTGTCTTGGATACGCTTCTTTTGCGGCACAGATATTCATTACGTTACTCGCCGCTATGCTGCTTGAGGAAACGCAGAATGAGCTCGTTTACCGCCTCTGGCTCGTCCATCGGCGGGATATGGGCGGAATCTGGCAAAATGACCTTCTCCGCACGCTCGATCCGCTCGGCCAGCTCGTCAGCGATTTGCAAAAAGTCGACGTAATCTCGCGCTCCTGCAATGACTAAGGCAGGAGCCTTGATTTCCTCCAGACGCTCTTGTGGTGAGGGGGTAAGGACAACGAGTCCTTCTCCGTATTCAGGCAAGGAAAAGGCATTGCGACTCATGGTCTTATACAGCTCACGCGCTTTTGCCCGCTTGCGATCCGCCGCACAGCCAGGTCCGTCAAACCACATCCGCGTATATTGCTCCACTGCTTCCTCTATCTTTTTCGCTTCCAGTAGTTGAGAAAACTGTTCTACATCCCGCACCCTCTGCTCACTCTTTGGATGTCCCACCAAACCCGACGAGATCAAAACCAGACTCTTCACCATTTTCGGGTAAACTAGGACAAACTCCTGGGCTGCCATTCCCCCAAAGGAAAGACCTGCCACATGTGCTTTTTCGATGCCCAATCCATCCAATACGGCACGGACATCATCGTATAGCGTAAAAGGCACTGTTGTTGCCGGGGTTTTGCCAAAGCCGCGAAGGTCAAAACGAATCACCTTGTACGATTCCGCGAGAGCCGCTGCTTGCTCGTCCCACATCCTGCAGTCCAGATTGAACCCGTGAATCAGCAGAAGCGGCTCACCTTCGCCTGCCATTTCATAGTAAAACCGTGTTCCATTCGCTTCGATAAAGCCTGAGTCGACCGCTTGTCCAATTCCCATTTTTTACTCCCCCTTTCCTTCATTATCTTATTCCATATTTTGCTAGTAAAGCTAATGTTTACACAGGCACAACATTCGCTAGCCATACGCTCGTAACAAAAAACCGAGACGGGATTCTCCCAGCCTCGGTCTTCTTTGTTACCTGCCGCTCTTCATCTCTGTCCAGTAGCGGTCGTATTCTTGCAGCGTATCGCCGACATCGACGAGCCACTCGGCGCGATCAATGTCTGCTTTGTCCAGGAAGATCATCTTGTTGGAGCGGTATTCTTCGCTGTGCAGGGAGTATGCCTGCTCGTTCGGGTTGCTGTAGCCGATCGATTCGTAGTTTTTCACGCTGACCTCGGGATCCATGAGGTAGTTGATGAACTTCTCAGCCAAATCTTTGTGCTTGGCTCCTTTTGGAATCGCCAGTGTGTCTGCCCAGATCGTCGCGCCCTCTTTTGGAATGACGTACTCCACATCCGGGTTTTGACCGTTGATGATCGCCGCGTCACCGGACCAGACCGTACCGATCCACGCTTCCTCCGCGATCATTTTTTGCTTGATGTTGTCCGTATCAAAAGCCATGACGCCCGGCAGCATTTTTTTCAGGTCCGCAAACGATTTTTCCAGCTCTTCCTTGTTGGTTGTGCTGTTGGAATAGCCGTTTTTAATCAGGGCCATCCCCATGACTTCACGCGGGTCGTTCAGCAGGATGACGCGGCCTTTGTACTCTTCGTTCCACAGATCGCTCCAGCTTGTCGGGGCTTCCTTGACATATTTCTTGTTGTAGGCAATCCCGGTAATGCCCCACGTGTAGACGAGCGAGTATTTGTTTTCCTTGTCAAAAGGCGGCGTCTTGAACGTGGACACGATGTTTTTCATGTTCGGGATGTTCTCTTTGTTCAGCTCTTCCAACAGGCCGAGCTGAATCATCGTAGCGACCATGTAATCGGACGGCTGGATCAGGTCGTAGCCCGATGCGCCCGCCTGGATTTTCGCCAGCATTTCCTCGTTGCTGCCGTAGATGTCGTAGTTGACCTTGACGTTGTACTTCTGCTCAAAATCTTTAATGACCTCGGGGTCGAAGTTGTCGGCCCAGGAGTAGATGTTCAATACTTGCTGTTCTTGCTCGGACGATGAACAGCCGACTGCTGTCAATGCGAGAACGGCGGTCAGGGCGCCGATCATCATGGACTTGAAACGTTTCATTTTTTCTTCTCAACCTCCAAATCAGTAATTGATGTTTTTTGGTCGATTAAAAGTGAATCTGACCGTTTTTGGAATCCTTGCGGCGGAACAGTTCGGCGATGATGACCAAAAGCACTGTGCTTACGATCAACAGCGTCGAAAGCGCATTGACTTCCGGCGACACGCCTCGCTTCACCAAACCGTAAATGTACAGCGGCAAAGTGGTCGAATTGGGACCCGCCACGAAGAACGAAATAATGAAATCATCCAGCGATAGCGTAAACGACATCAAAAATCCGGCGATGATTCCCGGCATAATCAAGGGCAGCGTCACATGGCGCAGCGTCCCCCACGGGGTCGCGCCCAAATCCTGTGCGGCCTCCTCCAGTTCCTTGCCCATATCGGCGAGGCGGCCGGAGATAATGACCATCACGTACGGCATGGAAAATGTGACGTGTGCCATAATCAGGGTCCATTTCCCAAGCTCGATGTGCGCCTGGCTGAACAAGACCAACAGGGCCAGTCCCATCATGATCTCGGGAATGACGATCGGCAAGTAGATCAGCCCGTTGACAATCGTGCGCCAGCGCAAGGAATAATGCTTGATGGCAAGCGATGCAGCCGTGCCGAGAACGGTCGCCAGCACGCTGCTGATAACGCCGATCGACAGGCTGTTCATCAAGGCCTGCATCACCTGTCGGTTGTCAAACAGCGACACGTACCACTTCCAGGTGAAGCCGCTCCACGTCGCATTGATCCGCGAATCATTGAACGAGTAGAGCATGAGAATCGAGATCGGCAAGTACAAAAAGACGAGCATCAGCCAGGAGTAGCCGGTCAGCGTATGTCTGCGCCATGTTTTCATGCTGCTCCCTCCTTCGCTTCGCCCGCTTTGACCGCGCGGAAGTAGAGAAGGATAAGAAGCATCGACAGAAGCATCAGCACAATGGACAGCGCCGAACCAAACGGCCAGTCACGCGCCGAAAGGAACTGGTTCTGGATGACGTTTCCGATCAGGGCGGACTTTGCCCCGCCCATCACATCCGGGACGACGAACATCCCGATGGAGGAAACAAACACGAGAATCGATCCGGTGACGACACCTGTTTTGGTCATCGGCAAGGTCACGTGCCAGAACGCTTTCCACGGAGTCGCCCCAAGGTCGTACGCAGCCTCCAGCTTGCGGCGGTCCATCTGCTCCAGCGACACGTAAATCGGCAGCACCATGAACGGCAACAGCGTGTACACCATGCCGAGCAGCACCGAGCCGGAATTGTAAAGCAGCGGCAACGGCTCTGTAATCAGCCCGAGCGACTGCAAGATCGTATTGACGACCCCTTGCGAGCGCAGGATGATAACCCAGGCGTAGGACCGAACGAGGAAGTTGATCCAGAACGGAATCATCACCAGAAGCAGCCAGATTTGCTGCGAAGACTTTTCCAGGCGGGAGATGTAGTACGCGAGCGGATAGCCGCAGACGATGGACAAAAGCGTCGTCAGGATGGCCACCACCAGCGTGTCTCCGAAAATTTGCCCGTACAGCGGGTCCCAGATGCGAATGTAGTTGTTCAGCGTAAACTCGTAGACAACTTGCCCGTATGTGCCTCTTTTAAAAAAGGACAAGAGCGCAATCAGCAACATCGGCAGGACGAAAAGCAAGCCCAACCACAGAAGGGCGGGGACGGCGAGCAGTTTTACCGGCTTTTTGTTCAACAAGTCAGGATCACCTCGTCCGTCTGCGCCCAACCAAGAGCGACCCGATCTCCCACCTTCCAGTCCAGACCGTCGCCCGCATACTGATGCGCCATCACTGTCATGTCCTGGCCATCCAGGCGAATATACACTTTGCGCAGGTTGCCAAGGAATACCGCATCGGTAATCGTTCCCTGCTTCCTGTGCTTCTCAGGCTCCGTCTGCGGCTGATACAGCTTGATCTTTTCCGGACGGACCGCCGTATTCGTGCCGTTTTCGCGGAAAATGTTGTTTTCTCCGATAAACGTTGCGACAAACAGCGTTTGCGGGTGGTTGTAAATCTCTGCCGGGGAAGCAATCTGCTCGATCAGTCCCTTGTTCATGACCGCGATCCGGTCGGACATCGCCATCGCTTCTTCCTGGTCATGGGTGACGTAGATGAACGTAATCCCGAGATTTTTTTGCAGGTTTTTCAGTTCAAGCTGCAAGCTTTTGCGCAGCTGGTAGTCCAAGGCGCCAAGCGGCTCGTCCAACAACAGGACGCGCGGATTGTTGATAATTGCCCGGGCAATCGCTACCCGCTGCTGCTGTCCGCCAGAAAGCTGCTTTGGCGTCCGCTTCCGCAGCTCGGTCAACTGCACGTACTGCAGCACTTCCTCCAGCCGCTTCTTCTGCTCGGCTGCACTGACCTTTTTCATTTTCAATCCAAATAAAATGTTTTGCTCGACCGTCATGTGCGGAAACAAGGCGTACTGCTGGAACACCATGTTCATGTCCCGTTGGTAAGGCGGCACATGGGTGAGTGGCTTTCCGTCGAGAAAAATCTCCCCGGAGGTCGGCTCCTCAAATCCGGCAATCATTCGCAAAAGCGTCGTCTTGCCACAGCCGCTCGGGCCGAGCAACGTCAAAAACTCCCCTTCTTCAATGGAGAGAGAAAAGGAGGGGACAACAATGGAACCGTGAAAGCTTTTTTCAATTGAGTCCAGATGAATAATCGTTTTCATTCCGTCATCTCACCATATGTCATTAAACTCATAGCAATCTAGGTAACTATATCGTGTTAGCTGGTTTTTGTAAACAGTTTCAACAGAAAAAACCGGACAATAACAAAACGGAGCAGAACCACTCTTCTCTGCTCCGTTATCTGTCAGGCAGCCTACTACCGCGAAAGCGATTTTGGCGGTTGCCCAACCTGTGCTGCACGCTGTTTTTTCCCTAAAAAGTTGGTCCCGATGACTCCCAGAATAATCATGAGGGCACCGAGCAAATGGTAGTAGGCGATCTGTTCCTGCAGGAAAAACGCGCCAGCCGCAATCGTCACGATTGTAGACAGGTTGCTGAATACACTTAATTTTGACGCTTCCATTTTCGAGAGGGCAAAATTGGTCATGAATGACGTCACCAGCGAGGACAGGATTCCCAGGTACAAAATGGCGATGACGAACGTTGGCTGGGTGAATGGCTCGAAAAAGGCGGACAGCGTCCCCTCCGAGCCGTGCTGGATCAAAGCCAGCACATTAAATGATACAAAACCGATAACCGAAACCATATATGTTACGTCTATATAATGGAAGGCTTTTGTCATCTTCTTGGCGAGCACGCCGTATCCGGCCATCGAAAGCGCCGACAGCAGGATCAAAACCGACCCGACGCTGTCGCCCGTCCAGGCCCCCGCTCCTTTCATCGCGAAAATGAACACGACACCCGCGACAGACAGGAGTGTGGACAGCTTTTGCAGCCAGGTCGACGTCTCTTTCAGGAAGAAAGCGGCCATTATCATGGTAAAGATCGGCACTGTTGCCGTAATAATGCCCGCCTCCGACGATGTCGTGTAGACCAGCCCGAACGTTTGCAGTCCGAAAAAGAGCACCGGGTAGAGCAAGGCAAGCGGCAGAATGGCCAACATTTCCCGCGGCTTGATCGACAAGCGAATCCAGCCGAACACAAGCGGAATCGAAGCTGTGACAAACGCCACGGTAAAACGATGCGCCACCGTATCAAACGGACTTGCTGCCGTGAGCGCCATTTTGACAAAAAGAAAAGACAGGCCGATAATGAGGGCATTCAGCAGAGCTGCCAGTATCGCTTTTGGTTGATCTTTCAAACAAATCTCTCCCACTATAAAGTAATGTTTTCTCCTGTTTTCTCGCTCATTCTCTGTTTTTTAACTTTGACATCTTAAAGCTCTTGTCGGAAGATTGAAGGAGATACAAATATTTCTGTAAGGGCTGTGGCGGGAATAGAGCCTGCAATCACCAGTTTCCAGACTGTGGATAAAAAGGTATGATCGC